>NZ_LSAZ01000026.1 GCF_001584325.1 Bacillus nakamurai | reverse complement strand
TTTCAAAGATCATCCTGTCTTTCGTTCAAGCGACTTTATTATTATATCTTATCAATCTCTTGAAGTCAACAACTTTTTGAATTTCTTTTTTTCGTCAGCGCCTTGTTTTAGCGGCAACGAATAATAATATACCATCCCATAAATAATAGTGCAATAGTTTTTTTGAAAGAAAACCAAAAAAGTTTTCGGGATGTAAGATTTTCAAAAAGCGCCGCACTGCAGTACGGCAGAAACGGCGCATCTCTTTTATTAACGGTGTCTCATTTGAGGGAATAATAAAACATCTCTGATAGACGGAGCATTTGTTAAGAGCATGACAAGACGGTCAATGCCGATGCCCAATCCTCCGGTCGGCGGCATGCCGTACTCAAGAGCTTCAACGAAGTCTTCGTCCATCATATGCGCTTCGTCATTTCCCTCTTCTCTTTCTTTTAATTGCGCTTCAAACCGCTCTCTCTGATCGATAGGGTCATTCAGCTCTGTAAATGCGTTGGCGTGCTCACGGCCTACGATAAACAGCTCAAAACGGTCTGTGAAGCGAGGGTCCTCAGGATTTTTCTTAGCAAGAGGAGAGATTTCTACCGGGTGGCCGTAAATAAATGTCGGCTGGATTAGTGTTTCTTCAATTTTTTGTTCGAAGAATTCATTAATGATATGGCCGACTGTCATTGTGTTCGTAATTTCCACACCGTGTTCTTTTGCGTGGCCGCGTGCTTCTTCCACCGTCATTTCATTCCAGAAATCCACACCGGTCGCTTCTTTCACGGCGTCTACCATATGGATTCTTTTCCATTCCGGTTTCAGGTCAATTTGCTCCTCGCCGTATTGGATAGTGGTGCTTCCAAGCACTTCTTGCGCAATATGAGCGACAAGGTTCTCTGTCAGGCTCATGATATCTTTATAATCAGCGTATGCTTCATACAGCTCGATCATGGTGAATTCAGGGTTATGACGAGTAGAGACACCCTCGTTACGGAACACGCGTCCGATTTCGTAGACTTTTTCTAAACCGCCGACGATCAGGCGTTTCAAATGAAGTTCAATCGCAATACGCATATAAAGAGGCATGTCCAGCGCATTATGGTGAGTAATGAACGGGCGTGCGGATGCTCCCCCCGGTATGCTGTGCATCGTTGGCGTTTCAACTTCTAAGTATCCGTGGTCATCTAAGTATCTTCTCATCGCTTGGATGATTTTGCTGCGTGTGATAAAGGTCTGTTTGCTGTCAGGGTTCACGATGAGATCAAGATAGCGTTGGCGGTAGCGCTGTTCAACGTCTTTTAATCCATGGTATTTATCAGGCAGCGGACGCAGCGCTTTTGTCAGCAGTACAAAAGATGTGGCTTTGACAGAAAGCTCGCCTACATTTGTTTTGAAGACCTTTCCTGTGATTCCGACTACGTCACCGAGGTCTGAAGACTTGAAGATTTCGTATTGTTCGTCGCCGACACTGTCTTTTCTTACGTAAATCTGGATCTGTCCTTCTAAGTCCTGCAGATGCGCAAAGCCGGCTTTCCCTTTTCCGCGCTTAGTCATCATGCGGCCTGCAATAGTGACTTCAATCGCTTTTTCTTCCAGCTCTTCTTTAGAAAGCTCTTGATAGGCTTCAATGATTTGTTGAGATTGATGTGTTCTTTCGAAACGTTCACCGAAAGGATCAATGCCGTTTTCTCTCAATTGGTTCATTTTATCGCGTCTGACTTGCAGCTGGTCGTTCAATTCCTCATGATTTTGCTCTTCTTGACTCATTGGTATCACTCCGTTACATTTTGATTTCATGAAAAAAGCAGAAAAACTGCCAGCGGAAAGCTGGCAGTGAGCAGCAAATAGAGGTGGATATTATCCTACTTTTGCATCTTGAAGCTCTTTTGCCTCTACTTCAGCCGTAAATGCATCTAAAAGCTGTACAAGTTCTTCACGCGTCTCACAATGGTTGATTTCGTTGCGGACCTTCGCATTGCCTCTGACGCCTTTCAGATACCAGGCAGCGTGTTTTCTCATTTCTCTGACTGCCACGTTCTCGCCTTTTAATTTGATCAGACGGTCCAGATGCAGTTTACATACTGACATTTTTTCGCGAACTTGCGGTTCATCTTTTAATTCACCTGTTTCAAGATACTGAACCGTACGGTAAATCATCCACGGATTTCCGAGTGCCGCGCGGCCGATCATTACGCCGTCAACGCCGGTTTCATCAAGCATGCGTTGGGCGTCCTGAGGCGTTTTGACATCACCGTTTCCGATAACAGGAATAGAGACGGACTGCTTCACTTCTTTAATGATATCCCAGTTCGCAGTGCCTTCGTACATTTGCACTCTTGTACGGCCGTGCAGAGCGACAGCTTTTCCGCCTGCCCGTTCAACGGCTTGAGCGTTTTTCACCGCATAGATGTGATCTTCGTCCCATCCCATTCTCATCTTCACTGTGACAGGCTTGTCAACGGCATCAACCACAGCAGATACCATTTCATAAATTTTGTTCGGATCCAGGAGCCATTTCGCTCCCGCATCGCATTTTGTAATCTTTGGAACTGGACAACCCATGTTAATATCAATAATATCAGCAGTCGTATTTTGATCTACAAACTTAGCCGCTTCCACAAGGGTTTCTTTCTCTCCTCCGAAAATCTGAAGGCTGAGTGGTTTTTCTCTTTCCTCTATATAGAGCATTCCCATTGTTTTTGCATTGTTGTACAGGATGGCTTTGTCACTTACCATTTCCGCACATACCAGACCCGCTCCGAATTCTTTAACGGTCAGCCTGAATGCGGCGTTGCAGACTCCTGCCATCGGGGCAAGAACCACTCTGTTTTTCAATTGAATATCACCGATTTTAAACATTATTTGTCCTCCTTTCGTTTATTTTCCGGCGGAGCCAATTCCTCCGCGCTTATATTTAAAGCATCAGCCGCGTCACGAATGACCGCAGCTGACGGCAAACGGTTTCCGCGTTCAATCTCGCCGAGAATGGAAACTGATATACCTATTGCTTTTGCAAACCCTTCTTGAGTATACCCTTTCAGCTTTCTGAATGCACGAATTCGTCTACCCCAGATTTCTGCTTCCATACTCTTACACCTTCTTGTTTTGTTTCAGCGCTTATTGTTATATTGTCAGCTTGCGGACATATTTCTTTTAATGGCGCAAGGACAAATAAGCGCTCATACATTCTCGGATGCGGAACAATCAGCTGCTCTGTTTCAATATTTTCACGATTATACAGCAAAATGTCAAGGTCTGCCGTTCGCGGTCCCCAGCGGACTTCTCTCGTTCTGCCTAATTCGGCTTCGATGTTTTGTGTCAGCTCCAGAAGTTCAAAAGGAGACAGAGAGGTATTGACTTCAACCGCCATATTGAGAAACTGATCTTGGTCCTCGTATCCGACCGGGTCTGTTTCGTATATTGAGGACACCTTCGTCACCGTTACATGCTGATGCTGCGCGAGCATTGCCACTGCTTGCCGCAAATAGCGTTCGCGGTCGCCTATATTTGATCCGAGGCCGATATATGCTGTATTGTTCATGATTTCTTTCTCGTCATTTCAATCGCTACCGATTTATAATGGCCAGGAATCGGGGGATCGGGTTTAATGACTTTTACCGTACATTGTTGCACCGGGTCAAACTTCTTGAGGACAGTGTCCGCAATCCGTTCCGCAAGCGTCTCCACCAGATTGACAGGTTTGCCCTCTACGATTTCCCTGCAGACGCTGTAAAGCTCCGCATAATTAATGGTATAAGCCAGATCGTCAGTTTGTCCCGCTTTGCTCAAATCGAGTTCAGCTGTAAGATCTACCTTGAAACGCTGTCCCAATTTGTTTTCTTCCTCAAATACACCGTGGTATCCGTAAAACTCCATACCTTCTACATATACTTTATCCATGATGTACGCCCCCTTTATTCAACATAGCATCCATCATCTTCGTCATCCTTGCGATTTGTTTTACATCGTGCACTCTGACAATGTCAGAGCCCTTCTGAATGCCAAGACAAACTGTCGCTCCCGTCCCCTCAGCACGCTCCTCAGGAGGAAGATCAAGCACACGGCCGATGAATCTTTTTCTTGAAGTAGCGAGAAGCAGCGGATAGCCCAAGTTGCTGAACAGTTCAAGCTGATTCATGACGACCAGGTTGTCCTCGTATGATTTCGCAAATCCAATCCCCGGATCAAGGATGATATTTTTATCTTCAACACCAGCTTCCGCCGCGATCTTTACGCTTTCCATCAAGTCGGCAAGCATATCTGGAATAAGGTCGTTATAGTTTCTCTCCTGCCGGTTGTGCATTAAGATAATCGGAACGCCATGGGCGGCGGCTACTGACGCCATGTCAGGGTCGCCCTTTGCCCCCCAGATATCATTAATAATGGAGGCTCCTGCTTTTACAGCTTCATCTGCCACAGAAGCTTTGTACGTATCGATAGAAATCGGAACGTCCAATTCGTTTGTAATCCGTTCAATCGCCGGAATCACCCGTGACAATTCTTCATCAACAGAAACAAATGATGCGCCCGGTCTGGTCGATTCACCGCCGATATCGATGATATGAGCGCCTTCCTCGGCCATTTTCACCGCATGCACGAGAGCTGTTTCCGTACTGTCGTATTTACCGCCGTCAGAGAAGGAGTCAGGCGTTACGTTTAATATCCCCATAACGAGCGTCTTCTCTTTATAAGACAGAATGCCTTTTTTTGTATGAATCAGTTTGGGCTGTTCAATCGTTTGCTGCGCCATTTTGTTCCTCCTTCTGTAAGTTCATTTTGTTTATGTCTTGCTGATACAGCTTCTGGAGAAATTGTACTGTCTCTCCGCTCACTCCCGGAAACTGTGCTTCTTCTATTTTAGAAAACGGAATAATCTCAAGAACAGAGTTTGTCATCCACGCCTCATCCGCTTCAAGCATAGATTGAAAAGGGAATCGGCCTTCGATGACTTCTGTTCCCTGCCGTTTCATTTCACCGATCACAAATTGCCTTGTCACACCGTCAAGTATGCCTGTGTCCAAGGAAGGTGTATACACCGTGTTTTCTTTACGCCAAAAGACATTGGAAACAATGCCCTCTGCGACATCCCCTTCTTCAGTCAAGAAAATCCCTTCATATTTGGGGTCATTGCCAATTTCCTGTTTGGCGTACATATTATTTAAGTAGTGATGGGATTTTAACCGAAGTGATCCTTCAGGCGTATTCCTCCGAATTGAGAGGAGCTTGCCTTCTTTTTGAACAGGCAGTGTTTCAGGGTTCAGCGGGTGGACAAAACAAAGGACTGTCGGCTTTTCATAGGTTTGAGCGGCAAAGCCTTTATCACTGATACCGGCTGAAATGTTCAGCCTGACCCGGGCGCTGCCGTCCTTTATGTCATTCAAAAGCAAAAGCTTATCCAGCATATCAAGCAGTTCCTGCCTGCTGACGTCATATGCAATCTGCACGTCACGAAGCGCCCGTTTAAGCCTGCCGATGTGGCCGTCCAGCAGAAAAGGCCGGCCTCCGTAGAGCCTGAAAGTCTCGAACACGCCGATTCCGTACAGATAACCATGGTCAAAAGGAGAAAGCACTGCCTCTTTCTCCTCTATATATTGACCATTCAAATATATAATCACACCGTCACTTCCTTCTTGCGGTGCGTCTCAATAAAGTTTCTGAGCATTTCCTTTCCGAAGGAGGTCATGATCGATTCAGGGTGAAATTGAACGCCTTCGATAGGCAGCTCATTATGGCGGATTGCCATAATTTCTCCCTCTTTAGTCTCCGCGGATACCGTAAAACAGCTAGGCAATGTTTCCGCTTTGACGATAAGCGAATGGTAACGGGTGGCGACCAATGGATTTTGCAGGCCTTTAAATATCGTCTCCCCGTCATGCATGATTTCTGATGTTTTACCGTGCATAAGCCGTTCCGCTCTGACGACGTCGCCGCCGAAAACCTGGGCGATTGACTGATGTCCGAGGCAGACTCCGAAAATAGGGATGCTCCCTGCAAAATGTTTGATGGCTTCAAGGCTGATCCCCGCCTCATCAGGGCTGCACGGCCCCGGTGAAATCATTAAGAAATCCGGTGCCAGCTCTTCGATTTGCTCGATCGTCATCTCATCATTCCGCCTGACGATCAGCTCTTCCCCAAGCTCCCCTAAATACTGAACCAAGTTATAAGTAAATGAATCGTAGTTGTCAATCATTAATATCATCTCTGCTCACCTCATCTGATTTTTGTCTCTTCTTCACTCAGCTCTAACGCTTTTTTCATCGCAAAAGCTTTTTTGAACGATTCCTTATATTCATGCTTAGGAACCGAATCAATGACCACTCCTGCGCCGGACTGCATAAAAGCATGTCCTCCTGATGCATAGATCGTCCGGATCACGATGTTAAACTGCAAATCTCCGTTAAACCCGAACCATCCTATAGAACCAGTATAAAGCCCTCGTCTTGTCGGCTCAAGCTCTTCTATAATTTCCATCGTTCTAACCTTAGGCGCTCCCGTGATCGTGCCGCCGGGGAAAACCGCGTGAATGATGTCCACCGCGTCATATCCGTCCTGCAGTTCTCCCTGTACATTTGACACGATATGCATGACATGGGAGTACTTTTCTATCGCCATAAACTCGTTCACACGAACGGAGCCGTAGCGGGATACACGCCCGAGATCATTTCGTTCCAGATCCACAAGCATGACGTGTTCCGCGCGTTCTTTTTCATTATGAATTAACTCGTCAGCCAGCGCCTTGTCTTCAGCGTCATCTTTTCCTCTGGAACGCGTGCCTGCGATCGGCCTCGTTTCGAGCTTCTTCCCTTTTTTCGTCACCAATAGTTCAGGCGATCCGCATATCACTTGAAAGCCCGGTGTCTCCAGGTACGCCATATAAGGTGACGGATTAACGTCTCTTAAGTGCTTATACACCTCATAAGGATGGGCTGAGAGGGGCTGAGACTGACGAATGGACAAATTAACCTGAAACACATCCCCGCTCCCGATATATTGCTTAATTTTTTCTACTGCTTGCGAGAATCCTTCTTCGGTAAACGGAGAGGCGTATGATCCGTCTCCGCCTTGCTTCAGTGCCTGGTTAGGCACATTTTCAGTCTGGCGGGACCGCCACATTTGCTCTAACTCGGTAAGCTTTGCTTCGGTCAGCTCCTCATCTCCATCTTCAGTATGGGTAATGAGCCATAACGCTTCCTCCATGTGGTCAAAAACAGCGACATCATCAAATACGAGAAAGTAGATATCAGGCGTTTCCAGATCATCTAAGGAAAGCATTTTAAAATGCTCTATATATCGGGCATAGTCGTAGCTTATAAAACCGATCGCTCCGCCTTGAAAATCAGGGAATTCTTCTTTAGTTTCAGTTCCCAGTGTCTGAAACCAGCTGTGAAAGGCACGCAGCGGGTCACCTTCTTTAAACAGCGTTTCCCCTTTATGCTTAATCGTCGTAATCCCGTCTTTCCCTTTTACAGACGCAATCGGATCTAGACCGGCTATGCTGAACCTTCCCCCTCTCGCACTTTCGAGCAAAACATGCCGCTTTCTCAATTTCGCAAGGTTTTCATATTGTTGTAAGAAATCTTGTTTTTTAAAAGGTATTTTTCTTCCTGCCGGTCTGCGTTGTGCCATCGTATCAATCCTCTGCTTCGTTTTCTCTTAATTTTATTTTAAAGCAATCACGTGAGTGAAAAAAGTGAATTTCTCTTCCAACCATAAGATTCGAAGCGATTTTTGGATTTAAGATACTTCGGACAAAAAAAACTCCCGGATAACCGGGAGCCGCGCGTGTGTTTTTCTATTCAAACTGATAAAGCGGCGTGCTTAAGTAGCGTTCTCCGTTACTCGGGATGATGGCAAGCACTTTTTTGCCTTTCCCCAATTTTTTCGCAATTTCCAGAGCGGCGTAAATCGCTGCCCCGGAAGAAATACCGCCGAGGATCCCTTCTTCTTTTGCGGTTCTGCGGGCATATTCAAATGCATCCTCGTTTTGTACAGGAATGATTTGATCATAAATTTCTGTATTTAATGTTTCCGGCACAAAGCCCGCTCCGATTCCCTGAATTTTGTGCGGACCCGGTTTTCCGCCGGAAAGCACCGGTGAATCAGCCGGCTCTACTGCGTAGATCTTGATGGACGGGTATGCTTTTTTCAGCACTTCGCCTGCTCCTGTAATGGTTCCGCCTGTACCGATCCCGGCAACGAACGCATCAAGCTGGTCGTCTCCAAACTGTTCTACAATTTCTTTTCCTGTCGTTTGACGGTGGATTTCAGGATTTGCCGCATTGTTAAACTGCTGAGGCACAAAATAGCCGTGCTCCTTCGCAAGCTCTTCTGCTTTTTTAATGGCACCCTTCATTCCCTCTGCGCCGGGAGTAAGCACAAGCTCCGCTCCGTATGCGCGCAGAAGATTGCGGCGCTCCATACTCATCGTGTCAGGCATTACGAGAATCGCCTTTAAGCCTTTTGCCGCTGCAACCATCGCAAGCCCGATTCCTGTATTTCCGCTTGTCGGCTCAATAATCGTGTCTCCCGCTTTTAATTTGCCTTCTTTTTCAGCGGCTTCGATCATCGCAACTCCGATTCGGTCTTTTACGCTGCTGCCCGGATTCATGTATTCAAGCTTCAGATATACGTCTGCACTGTTTTCGTCCGTCAGACGATTTAATTTTACAATTGGAGTATTTCCGATTAATTCAGTAATAGAATTTGCAATACGCACCATCTTGGACACCTCAATTTCCGACTAAATTTATTGGTATTATGTATACAACTTATCAATTTCAAAATTTTTTGTCAATCATTTAGTTCTTTTATCCTCATAAAACCAGGAGACTCCAGCCTCTTTCCACAACGTTTTGACTGTCGCTTTGTCACCTAATTGATCCATAGCGATTTGCCTTCTGATTTGGCTCTTTACTTCATTGTATGAGAAAGTTCTCGCTTTGAGCTTTTCTTTCAGCTGAATGACGGCATAACCGGCAGAAACTTTGATCGGTTCAGAGGACCATTCGTTTTCTTTAAGATTTTTCGCTTCTGTAATATAAGCGGGCGGGATATTGTCCTGGTTTTCCGTTACAAAACCGAGATCTCCGCCGTATTGGGATGTATATCTGTCTGTTGAGCGTTCTGCGGCGACGGCTTCAAAACTTGAACCGCCCTTCAAATCAGCCAGCACCCGTTCAGCCTCTTTCTCGCTCTTTACGACGATGTGCCTGATTCTGTAGGAATCATCAAATTGGTACAGTTCTTTATTTTTATTATAGAATGATTGCATTTCTTTATCCGAGATATCGATGTCCTTCGTTAACAGCTCTTCCAGCAGAATGTTGTAGCGAATCTGGTCTTTCCATTCCTTTTCCGTTACATGATCGTCTTCATAAAATGAATTATTGACGGCTTTTATTAAAAGGAATTCGCGTTCAAGTTCGCTGTTTGATACTGTGAGTTTGTTCTTTTTCGCAAGCTCTTCTACCACTTCGGTGTTAATCATGTCTTCTAGTGTTGATTTTCCGTATTGGTCCTCCATTTTTTTCATCCACTCTTGTCTCGTGATGCTCTTATCCCCAATTGATGCGATTGATTCTTGAGAAGATCCTGCTGCTTGGGATTTTGTTAAGGTGTACGCGACAACTGTGCAGCCCACTAAAAGCGCTCCTACAATAATGGTCCATATCGTTCTTGATTTCAAATTCTACCCCATCCCTTTTTTAAATTAAAACAACCCGCTAAAGAGCTAGCGGGTTGTTTCGTCACGAAGCTCTTCCAGTTCTTCTTTTGTAAATAAATAATTCTCATTACAAAAATGGCAAACCGCTTCGGCTTTTCCGTCTTCTTCTATCATATCTTGAATTTCTTTTTTGCCTAGTCCTAAAATGGCTGTTTGAAAACGTTCTTTGGAACAAGAACAGTGAAATTTGACCGGCATTGTTTCAAGAACTTCCGGTTTTTGTCCTAATACTTCTTCTAAAATTTCTTCCGGTGTCAGGCCTTTTTGAATTAATTTTGAGATCGGTTCGACCTGGGACAAGCGCTGTTCGATTGTTGAAATGGTCTCCTCATCGGTTCCCGGCAGAAGCTGAAGAATGAACCCGCCCGCTGCCAGAATGGTATTGTCAGGGTTCACGAGCACCCCTACACCGACAGATGATGGCACTTGCTCTGATGAAACGAGGTAATACGTAAAGTCATCACCAAGTTCGCCTGACACAATCTCCACTTGCCCCGTAAAGAATTCGCGCAGTCCTAAGTCTTTTACGACACTCAGCGTCCCGTCTGTTCCGACGGCGCGTCTGACATCCAGCTTACCTTGTTCATTAAGGTCAAAATGAACGTGAGGATTTGATACGTATGCTCTGACTTCGCCTTTTGCATTTGCATCAGCGACAATGGCTCCGATCGGTCCGCCGCCTTCTACCTTTACTGTCAGTTTATCTTCTCCTTTTAACATGGCTCCGAGCATAAGAGAAGCCGTCATCGTCCGGCCTAAAGCCGCTGAAGCGGTCGGCCATGTGTCATGCCGTCTTTGCGCTTCGTTTACCATATCCGTTGTTCGGGCCGCATAAGCCCGTACTTTACCGTCAAATGCGATTGCTTTAATTAAATAATCCATAGTTACCTCCTATACATGACCCACACGATTTCGTTCATAAATAATTTCTAATCCTTTCAGAGTCAGAAACGGGTCAACAATGTCTATACAATCTGATTCTTTTGCGATTAATGGCGCAAGACCGCCGGTAGCGATGACTTTCGGCTCTTGTTTAGCCTGCCATTTCATCCGTTTTACGATGCCTTCAACTTGTCCGACGTAACCGAACAAAATGCCGGATTGCATTGCGCTTACCGTGTTTTTCCCGATAATATTGTCCGGACGCGCTATTTCGATTCTCGGGAGCTTGGCCGCGCGCGAGTACAGCGCTTCAGTCGAAATCGTAATGCCCGGCGCGATGGCTCCGCCCATGTATTGTTTGTTTTCATCAATATAGCAATACGTTGTCGCAGTTCCAAAATCGACTACAATGAGCGGACTTCCGTACAGCTGAATCGCCGCAACAGCGTTGACGATGCGGTCTGCCCCTACTTCTTTAGGGTTGTCATATTTTATATTTAAACCTGTTTTCATACCGGGACCGACAATTTGCGGATCGATATGAAAGTATTTTGTACACATTCTTTCTAAAGAAAACATAATCGGCGGAACAACGGATGAGATAATAATCCCTTCGATCTGTTCAAACATCAGGCCGACATGTTCGAATAAGGAGCGAAGCAGCATTCCGAACTCGTCCTCTGTTTTATGCCTGCTCGTCTCTATACGCCAATGATATTCTAATTCCCCATCATGATATACACCAATCACGGTGTTGGTGTTCCCCACATCTATAACCAGTAACAACCTCTATCACCACTTTTGAATAGTTTCTTATCATTACTTTTTCAACATTCTACAATACCATACACGATCACCGGCTCTTTTGTAAACAAAACGAGACCAGTAAAAAAACCGCCGGTATATGCCGGCGGTTTTCATATCAGAAAGCGATCTATTCTTTAGAGTCGTCCTTCTTTTCATCTTCTGTTTTAGACAGAATGTTAACTTTCACATCATCTTTTTTGAGATGGTCATCTGAGAAATTGCGCTCAGGGAGTTTTCCGTGATCCACAAGATGCTTGATTTGTTCTGCATCTAACGTTTCAACTTCAAGCAATGTTTGGGCGATCAATTCAAGTTTATCACGGTTTTCAGTCAGGATCGTTTTCGCACGCTCATAACATTCTTTAATGATGCGCTGAATTTCCTGATCGATTTCGTAAGCGATTTGATCACTGTAGTTTTGCTCGTTATTGAAATCCCGGCCCAGGAATACTTGACCGCCTTGAGATTGACCGAATTGAAGCGGTCCGAGTTTTTCAGACATACCGAACTCTGTCACCATTCTTCTGGCAATATTCGTTGCCCGCTGGAAGTCATTGTGAGCTCCAGTGCTGGCCTCGCCGAAGACAATTTCCTCGGCAACGCGTCCGCCCAAGAGACCGACAATTTTATCAAGAAGTTCAGGTTTTGTCTGGAAGTAACGGTCTTCTCTAGGAAGCATAACCGCGTATCCTCCTGCTTGACCCCTCGGAACGATCGTTACTTTGTGAACCATATCGGCTTCGTCTAATACAAGTCCGATAACGGTATGGCCGCCTTCGTGGTAAGCCACGATATTGCGTTCTTTTTTCGAAATGACGCGGCTCTTCTTCGCAGGCCCCGCAATGACGCGGTCTGTCGCTTCATCAATGTCGCGCATATCAATTTTTTTCTTGTTTTGGCGGGCAGCAACGAGTGCTGCTTCGTTAAGCAGGTTTTCTAAATCGGCACCTGAGAAGCCCGGTGTTCTTGAAGCGATCGCTTTTAAGTTCACCGTTTCATCAAGCGGTTTGTTTCTCGCATGGACCTGCAATACGGCTTCACGGCCGATGACATCCGGACGGTCTACCGTAATCTGACGGTCAAAACGTCCCGGACGGAGCAATGCAGGGTCCAGAATATCCGCACGGTTTGTCGCAGCGATAATAATGATTCCTTCGTTCGCACTGAAACCGTCCATCTCTACAAGAAGCTGGTTCAGCGTCTGTTCACGTTCATCGTGTCCGCCGCCAAGACCCGCTCCCCGCTGACGGCCCACTGCGTCGATCTCATCGATGAAGATCAGGCAAGGCGCGTTCTTTTTCGCGTTCTCAAATAAATCACGCACACGGGAAGCACCGACACCGACAAACATTTCAACGAAGTCAGATCCGCTGATGCTGAAGAAAGGAACGCCTGCTTCGCCGGCAGAGGCTCTCGCAAGCAAAGTCTTACCGGTACCCGGAGGTCCTACTAAGAGAACACCTTTAGGGATTCTTGCACCAAGCTCGGCAAATTTGCGGGGATCTTTCAGAAACTCAACAACTTCTACAAGTTCCTGCTTCTCCTCATCCGCTCCGGCTACATCCTTAAACTTCACGCGTTTCTTCTCTTCCGTGTACAGTTTCGCTTTGCTCTTTCCAAAGTTCATGACACGGCTTCCGCCGCCCTGAGCTTGATTGAGCAGGAAGAAAAACAGAATAAAGATGATGACAAATGGAATGATGGTCGTTAAGAACGTCACCCATCCGCTTGTTTCCTGTGCGGGATCAACCTTTACGTCCGTCTTTTTAATCGCATTAAATATCTGGTCTGCTCCCTTTCCTTCAGGAACATGTGTTAAAAAGTACTGATCTTTGTCGTATTTTTTCAGCTGTCCTTTGACCTCATAAACACCTCTGACAGGCTGAACCGATACGCTTTCAACTTTACCTTCATCGAGGTTCTTGATAAACGTACTGTACGACATATTTTCTGTTTTCGGGTTTGAGGTCTGGAAGTAACTCACAACCCCGATTACTACTAATAAAATAAGTAAATAAAAAATGGTATTACGGAAGACCCGATTCATTCCTTACCTCCTCCCACAGTAAGCACAACTATGTTCAATAGTACCATAGAAAATCATTCCAATACAACTGATAACCATCTCGGAAGCAGGCAGCCAATCAGCTTTCATAAATCGCCGGTTTTAAGACTCCGATGTAAGGCAGATTGCGATAGCGTTCGGCATAATCAAGTCCGTAACCCACAACAAACGCGTCAGGAACTTCAAAGCCCACAAAGTCGGCTTTAATGTCCGCTTTTCTGCCGCTTGGTTTATCCAAAAGGGTAACAATCTTAATTGATTTCGCTTTACGATATCGGAAGAGTTCTACGAGATAGCTCAAGGTTAACCCACTGTCGATAATATCTTCAATGATTAAGATGTCCCGGCCTTCTACAGATGTATCCAAATCTTTTATGATTTTTACTTCTCCGGAAGAAACCGTGGAATTTCCGTAGCTTGATACATCCATGAAGTCCATTTCCAAATATGTATCAATATGTTTCAAAAGATCCGCCATAAAAGGAAGAGCTCCCTTTAACACACCGATCGCTAACGGAAACTTATCGCTGTACTCGCTTGTTAATTGCTCTCCAAGCGCTTTTACTTTCTGCTGGATCTCTTCTTCTGAGATCAGCACTGTTTCAATATCTTGTTTCATGTTAATGCTTGCCCCCTACACTTTTCATGCTGTCTATATTGTAATACAATGCGGTCACTGTTTGAAATCACAAGATCTTCAAAGATGGATTTTTTCAAGCCAGGCAGCCAGATAATTTCACCGCTTGCATCCGTTACAATCGGCCATTCATTCCGATCTTGCAGAGGCAATTTTTCATCAATAAATATATCCTTTACCTTTTTTGAGCCATTCATCCCTTTAAGTTTTATGCGATCTCCGGTTCTTCTCGTCCGGATAGTTAAAGGAAATTGCACCTTATTCCTGCTTGTCATAAAAACAGCATTCCCATTTTCGAGATGAGGATCGGCATCATCTGCGACCTCAATCAAAAAGCCGTTGGGGAGAACAGCCGTCTCGCCTTCAGCTCCGTGCAGCTGCAGCTCAAAGGGAACTTTTTCACATTGCCATTGTTCAAATGTAAACAAACATGTCTGGTATGATTTGACCACCCTCAGCCCTTTCGGAAAGTCAAGCACTCCCGAGGCGCTGCCGTTTTCAGCCCATTCGAGAAACTGGTGAATATGGCGGGCGGAAAACGTTGATGGAACGTTTTCATAAAGATAGTTTAATATTAGTTGAACTCCTCTTCTTTGTAAAGGTATCGGAAGGGCAAGCAATAGAGAGGAATTGATTTCAACTGATGTGTCAGACTTGCTTGTAATAACCTTATTCATTCGTTCTTTCGTTAATGACTGCAAGTATTGCTCATCTTCTGTCAGAGCTTCACTTACCTTTTGAAACATTTTGTGAACGTCAGGTGATTCTTGTTTTAAAAAAGGGAGCACGGTCTTTCTGAATCTGTTTCTTGTATAATCATCTTTTGTGTTGCTCTCATCCGTTCTGTAGCTCAGCCCTTCTTGACGGCAATATTCGAGAATATCATCCTTCGATATAGAAAGAAAAGGCCTGATCAGAAAACCGGATTCAAATGCGCGGACGGGCCGCATTCCCAGAAGCCCGGCCCCAAGCGCCCCTTTAGCAAGCCTCATGAGCATGGTTTCGATTTGGTCATCACCATGATGGGCCAGCGCTAAATACTTCGCTTGATGCTTAGCCATCAGTTCTTTGAAAAACTGATATCTGCATTCACGCGCGGCAGCCTGCTTATTCAGCTTATACTTCTTTGCATATGCAGTGACATCAATCTGTATCGTTTCGCAGATGATGTGTTCCGCTTCGCAATATGCCTGCACAAACCTCATATCCTCTTCAGATTCAGCTCCCCTGAACTGATGGTCGACATGCGCCGCAATGATAACAGAAGACCGCCCGAAGTGCTTGTTCAGCAAACTGAGAAGCGCCATTGAATCAGGGCCTCCGGAGACGCCTGCAATGATGGTTTCTCCCTCTGCCTGAAGATGATAGTTTTTAAAAAAGTCTTTCACGCTTTTCACAATGTCCTCCTCACGGTGAGCAGGTTTTTTAAAGATATACATATCCTATCACTTTCAATCCCTTCAAGCAAAGAAGAAGCATGGCTGTTCACCCCTGATCCCGCTAGATCAGAAAAAAGACGATGTAAGCAAAATAAAGGGCAAGAACGCTGATCAAAATAAGCAGTGTTTCAAACAAGCCATTCGATTTTGCTGATTTCTGTTTGGGCTTATATCGTGTCTGCGCGACTGTGCCTTGGCGCGGTTTAACCCGCTGCTGCTTTGGCTGCGGGGCGGCTTTTTTTCTGCTCCCGGAGCTTTGGCCCGCCGTTAATATGTCATGCTTCATGGCTTCGGCAGACGAATATTGACCGTTTAAAGCAGAAAACAGAACCTTCTTATACTTATTCAAAAACGGATGGCCTTCAATAATGGAACGGAGCTGTTCTTTTGGCTGACTTGTCTTTTTATATTCTTTTTTTTGCACACAGTGAATCATGATCATTGCAACGGCAAACAGGTCATAGGATGGTTCTGCTTTTCTTGTACCATACCCCCAATACCCTCTATCGTAAAACTCTGTATACTCTTTAATGGCTCTTCCCTGTTTTGTCGTCCCGCCCACATCTATGCAGCGAATAGCAGCCGGAGGGCCGGTTACAATGAGGTTTTCCGGCTTGAGGTCGCCAAAGACCCATCCTTGCTGGTGAAGAACGGATAAGCTTGAAAGAAGCTGCACCATCAGCACCGGAATCCATTCCATGCCCTTACTGCTGATATATTGCGGAAGAAGCGGGCCTTCTATGTATTCCATCACGTAAAAAGATACACTTTTTTTCAATTGAGGTATGAACGCGTCATCTGCATCAAAAAAAGAAGGCCCCATCGTTTGCGACCGGGCCTTTGAAAAGGATTTTAAGACATTCACTTCAGAGGTAACAGACATGCTGTCGTCGCTTACTTTTAAAGCGACATGTCCGTCTGATGCTTCTGCCAAATATACAATTCCGTTAGCCCCTTTACCAAGCTGTCTGAGCAATCTGTAGGATCTGCCGTTCCATTTTCCCTGAATCGCCATTCCCGGTGTCAGACTACATACCAAACTCGTTAAAGCGTCGTTCATCATCTGCCAACATGCTCCTTCTTGAGCGGATTTTCTCAAATTGCTGCGTCGCTTCTCTAATAGCAGGGCCGGTAGGCGTTATACCGCCAGTCGACAGCTTCGCAAAGAGTGCGGAAAGCGATTCAAGCTTCGGCGTCCAATTCAGTACAAGTTCAACTTCTTGGCTTTTCCCGGGAAATATACACATAGCAAATTCATTATGTCCCGCCCGGGAATTGAGACTGATTGAAAGATCGATCAGCGCTTCCTTCACTGTCGGGAGCTTCGGCGCCATGCTCGCACTCGTATCAACAAGAACAAGCACTTGTAAATGAACCGTTTCCCCGAGTTCATCGACCACTTCCATTACTTCGCCGCGTTTTTCCGGAGAAAGCTCCTCCATCTCAACGTTTTTTCCTAAGATTTGTTTAAGCTCTTGATTGACAACACCTTGGAGAGTTTGGGTCATCGCTTTTTTAGTAACCATTTGGACCGTCTGAGACAATTGAGATGCATAAACAACTTGATGAACGCCGCCTCCAGCCATTGCGATGCCTTCGACTTCCTTCATTGCCTCTTGATCAATTGCGTTTTCTTCCATAATTCCAATGACATTCACCGTAATTCCCTGCTCCTTGGCAAAAGCCGCCATAGCGATCGGGTCTTCGCCGTGATTGGAGCAGCCATCTGTAATCAGCAGAACTTGATTTAAATGTCCCTTATTCACATACATTCCTCCCGGTGATACGATTAGTCACATCTTCGCCAGAAGGGAAATGATTTATACGAAGGGATTATGAAATCTCCTTTTTATTTTGGAAAACAGCCGGCACCGGAATGGAGGCCCATTTCGGCGTATTGTGATCAATCCGAATGACCACAACTGTCATATCATCCTCAATTTGGCCCGCGCGTGTTCTGATGACTTCCTCCATCATTAAATCGGCGATTTCCTGCGGGTCCTCTGTTTTTAACCCTTTCATTTTCCGTTTCATCCACAGATCATGATTCTCGACATGCTTCGGCCCTTCAAATATTCCGTCACTCATCATCACGAGCAGGTCACCCGCTTTTAACTGTTCACTCACGACCTCCACATCAAATTCATTAATAATGCCTATCGGCAGATTGCTGGCCTGCACTTTAATGACCTGATCTCCCCGCTTAATAAAACTTGGCGTTGAGCCGACCTTCAGAAACTTACAGCTTGCGTCCTGGAGATCAATAATAGAGAGATCGAGAGTCGAGTAAATTTCGTCTGTCGTCCGTAAAGACAAAATACTGTTGATGGTTTTGATCGCTATTTTTTCATCTATACCTGATTCAAGGATCTTTTCGAGCAGTTTGATGGTCTCATTGCTCTCATAATGAGCCCTCGCTCCATTTCCCATGCCGTCGCTGATCGCGGCCGCATACTTTCTTGCCCCCAGCTCCATCATGCTGTAGCTGTCGCCGGAGACAAGGCCGCCGCCTTTTGCCGCGTGAGCCGCACCTGTCGACACCCGGTAAGACTTGGTCGAACCGAACGCGACATGACTGTAGCCATTCGGATGATTTGAGTGCTGTTCGCTTTTCACGAGAATCTGCTCCTCGAGAATATCAGACAGCATAGGGGCGATAATTTTCTCACTCTCGCCATGGCCTCCGCTGAACGGAATGGTCATTTCAATATCAATGTTCCCCTGCTCCAAGCTGTATATCTCCACATGCTGGATCTCAATTCCGAAATGCTGGAGCGCCTCAATCATTTGCTCTTCCTGAATAAAATGCTGTTCCCTTTCCCGTTTTATTTCCCGAGAAAAGTCAGCCATTACTTCAGAAACGCCTAATAACTGTTCTGCAACAAGCCTTCTGCTGTCCTGAACCTTTCTCTTCAGGGTCAGATGGGCATGATGGTGGGCAAGCTCGTCCTCAATCAGCTCTTCAACTTGTCTTGATTTCGAACAGTGCTGCTGAAACTCCTTTTTCAGCCTGCGGTTCGATGTGTATTGTTTTTTCTCCGTTTCATGCATAACTTGTTTCATTAAATCATATGTTTTATCAAAGTTCTGAACCCAGCACTTGCTTTTTTTATAGCAAGATTGGCAGGAATGCTCTGTAATTTTGCTTAAAAAGAGATCAATTTCTCCATCATCAGTCTGTTCATCAGAAGACGTCTGATGAAACGTAGCGAAGCTCTCGGACAAGGCATGGAACACATTGGAGAATTGGTCCACTTTCTGCGCAGTGACATCTCTGATTTTTCTCGCGTACTGCTGCTGCTCCTGAATGTGCTCAGCAGTGCCCGGTATGTATCGCGCCACCTTTTTCGTAATGGACTGCGGAGTAAGTAAAAACAGCGCAACGGCAATCAGAGATTCGTAGAGGGTGGTCATTAATCCGGCCGATCCTTCTCCATATAAAGAAATGAGAAGCGAACCGATCACCAATCCGACTGCTGCACCGACTTTTTTGCCTTCCTTCAGCAGCCCGCCAAGAAGACCGGAAAAAGCAAGCAGACTCATTTGATAAAGATTCCCGATATTGGCAAGCCCGAGGATCAGCCCCGTCACGACACCTACGGTACAGCCGATGCTTGCCCCTCCGACAAAAGAGAAACTCAGCACGACATAGCGGGCCAGGATATGTTCAGCCTGCATTCCTTGAAACGAGACACCTGCAAGCCCCGTCAGTACAGAGGCGATTAAGATCATAAAACAAATGATTTCTTCTATTTTTAAAGATTGTTTGACTTTCTTTATTGTAAAAATCGGAAGACTTTGCAGAAAGATTAATGTCAAAATAAAGGCCAAGCCAGCTTCGACTACAGCCATCACGTAATCATAGGTTGTAAAGCCTCCGTTTTCGGCATATACAAATCCGATTCTGGCCGCTGCCATAGAGAAAAACACTACGATCGGCAGCATTTTTACCCGATCCTGCATTATGAAGGTGCCGATTTTTGAAAAAAGAGAGAAGACGATTAAAGCTGTCAGGATCATTAAAGAATGCTTCGGCGAAATGGTCAGTGCGCCTGCCAGTAAAGACAGACAAGCATAGAAAGCTTTATCTCTTCTGATCAAAAGCATCGCCCCGAAGAACGGCAGCGCAAAAGGAAGAACCTCAGATAATATGAAAGCCCGTCCGAGTAAAAAGCCGATCACGACATAAATAAAACCCTTATAGAAAAAAAGTGAATGCGCTTGATGGACTGTGAGCTTAGCCGCCTTTTCAAAAAACGATTGAAGTTTTTCCAAAGCTTGTCCGGCCATCGGCCCGTTCACTCTTCTTTCTGCTTTTTCCATTGCTCTCATCCCCCACCTGTTTTATTCGTTGCTAGTCATTATAAATGAAAGCACAGATAGGATTTTGTCAAAAGAAGGTAACGATTTCAAAGAACTCTTCGACGCTTTCTCCCTTGTTCCCCTTTCCTCTCGTATTTCCTCCGACATTTCTCAAAAAGTTGTCTAAATATGAAAAAATCGGCTTCTAGAGCAGAAGCCGATTCGCTTGATGACCCGTACGGGATTCGAACCCGTGTTACCGCCGTGAAAGGGCGGTGTCTTAACCGCTTGACCAACGGGCCTAACAAATATGGTAGCGGCGGAGGGGATCGAACCCCCGACCTCACGGGTATGAACCGTACGCTCTAGCCAGCTGAGCTACACCGCCATATAAGTGCTTATAAGCACAAGTTATATAATACAAAGGTTTCTTAATTCCGTCAACAGAAAGTTTAAAGTTTTAATTTTCAGACTGCGTAAAGGAGCATACAAAAAAAGCACCCGCTGGGATAGACGGATGCCCCATGTATTTATAGAAAGCAGCAAGTTATCCTCTTCTTGCTCCGCGCCCTCCACGTTTTGATTCCGTGTTTCGTTTTAAAGATGATAAGCGATCTTCGCTATCTTTAAGAAACTTGTTCATTTTCTGTTCAAAAGATTCTTTCGGACGGAAATCATTTCTAGGTCTGGCTTGCGGACGGTCTTTAGCTTTTTTGATTGATAAACCAATTTTCCCGTCTTTTTCAACGTTGATGACTTTCACTTCAACTTGATCGCCGACTTTTAAATGTTCGTTAATGTCTTTCACATAATTATCGGCTACCTCACTGATATGAACGAGACCGGTTGAGCCTCCAGGCAATTCAACAAACGCTCCGAAATTTGTAATACCTGTTATTTTCCCTTGCAACTTGCTGCCAACTTCAATCGACATAAAAAAAGTGCTCCTCCTTAGGCTTATAAAAAGATCGTTTGTTTAATTATACCTAAATAAAAATTTAAGTGTCAACAAGGCTACTTGCTCTTCTTCTCTACATTGAAGAGAATTTCACCATTTCCTGACATAAACAAGTCTCTTCTGGCAAGCTCTGTGACGTAATCCTCATCCTTTAATTTGGTAATTTCATCTTTTAAATCTGCTTGTTTTGTTTTCAATCCTTTGATTTCTTTTTCCAGCTGTGCTTTCTTTTCTTCGTTTGCGCTAAGGGAAGAGGTTTGTGACCAAAGAGAACTTGCTAAGACAATAGCCGTTAACAACACAAGGGCGCCGAATACAATCAACCGTCTGAACAGCCCTTTTCGCCTTCTTTTCATAAGCTGAGATTGCCGCTCTACCTGCTCTTTATAGTCGTTTTGAATTTCAGTTATTGTTCGTTCCCTAGATAGATTCAAACCAGACGGTCCTCCTTTCACCTTTTCAAAATACGTATAATGGTCGATCTGATTGTTATGAATAGTTTCTTGCTCTGTTTTAAAAATCCTGCACCCTTTTGAAAATATCGTTTGAAAGTAAGACGCCACTTTTCAGGAAGAAGTTTCAATATTTGTTTTAACAGGAAATACAGCGGATATAACAAGAATTTCATGATCTTATAAAGACATAATACGAAAAAAGCAATCATTCGGTAAGAGTATAAAGAAAGAAACGCAGCCAGTCCGATCACCAGCTTAAACAGCCCAACAACCGGACGAAACAGCACGTTCTGAATGAGCTTTTTTGCAAATTGATAAAGAGAAACCGCAAGATGAATGGTGAATTTCAGTATTTTTATATACATTCGTTTACAAAGGCTTTGGTACGTCGCAATGCCCAATAATACAGCTAAAAAAATGTATATCCGGAGTTCTCCCTCATTTACATTAAGCAGCACGTAGAAAAACAGCAGCCCTTGTACAATCCAAAAGAGAATATCGTGGATAAATAACAGCCACCTGGCTGTTTTGGCGCGAATGACAAAAAGCCTGTATGTATCAAGTGACGCTCCGAGCCAGGCGCCCATACCGGCCATTGCCAGCATCGTATAAAATTGTGTCGTCAGCGTCATTTAAACAACTTGCTAAAAAATCCTTTAGCTTTATCCCCTTGCTGCTCGTCTAAATATACAAGGTCAAACACCCTGCCTTTTATGGACACAATTCCCTTTTCCACATCAAGATTTTTCATTTGCAGATTCTCGCCTCTGACCGAAAGCATACCCATAACCGTTTCCAGCAAAAACTCTTCGTTGTCAAAACTTTCTACATGCTTGACGCCCGAAATGTCTAAATGCTTTCTGCCTTTCATTGTCACGTCATGCTGTTCCGGAACAGAAGAAGAACCTTTTTGCTCATAATATGAATTCATCTATTCAGCCCCCATATCCTCGATACTTTTAGCATTATTACTGCATTGTATGAGGCGGGAGCTTGGTTTAGAACAAGCCTACTCGCCGAGTTTTTCTTCTTTGACGATCGTGTACATGCCTGCGGCTTCCTCTTTTTTCGTCGTTTCTTTCAGTTCATTTACTTTTACAGTAACAAGCTTTTGACCGAAACGGACCTTCAGTTCGTCTCCCGCTTTTACGTCAGAGCTGGCTTTTGCCTGATTTCCGTTAATGGTGATTCTCCCCTGATCGGCGACTTCTTTTGCCAATGTGCGGCGTTTAATTAATCTGGATACTTTTAAAAATTTATCAAGTCTCATACTAGGATCTCCTCTCCGTTTCTTTGGCTTCATTCCACAGTTTGTCCATATCCTCAAGTGACATTTCTGTCAGCTCCAGTCCCTTTGATGCGGCTGTTTTTTCAATATAAGCAAACCGCCTGCGGAATTTGTCGTTTGTCATCGCAAGCGCTTCTTCCGGTTCAATTTTATAGTATCGGCCGATATTGACCAATGCAAATAAAACATCGCCGAATTCAGCTTTCAAGCTCAGTCCGTCCAAAGATTCATCGGAAGCCTCCGCAGAAAATTCCTTGATCTCTTCATTCACTTTGTCCCACATATCTTGAACCCGCTTCCAGTCAAACCCGACTTTGGCCGCTTTTTTCTGAAGCTTGGCGGCTTTTGAGAGGGAAGGCAGGGTTTTCGGTACAGAATCCAGCAATGACGCGGATGTTGTTTGCTTTTCTGCCTTTTTGATTTCTTCCCAATTGGCAACGACGTCATTTTCATCCTGAACCTTAACATCTTTAAACACGTGCGGGTGCCTTCTGACCATTTTCGCGCTGATGTCTCTCAGGACATCATCTATTGAGAAGTATCCCTCGTCTTCTCCGATTTGGGCGTGCAGCATGACCTGAAGCAATACGTCTCCAAGTTCTTCTATGATATGATCCGTGTCTTCTTCGTCAATGGCCTCAAGCAGCTCGTAGCATTCCTCGATCATATATTGTTTTAAAGACTGATGTGTCTGCTTTTGATCCCACGGACAGCCGTTCGGCCCGCGAAGCTCTCGGATAATTCTTCGGAATGCAGAGAATTCTTGGTAGAGGAGTTCCTCTTTTTTAATCGGCGGAACATACACACTTGTTAAATTATTTATGCCGACACTGCGGTCAAGCTCGAATAAAGGAACCTTTCTTATATCCTCTTCCTTGCTTCCCGCTGCGGTCACGATCACTACCTCATAGTCATCAGGCAGCTTCTCCATCAGCGTCAGCTTCACGTCTGAGGCGGTCATTTGGTCATAGACCTGGCAAATAATCAGATGATGGCGCAGCTCAAGCTCATCGGGACTCATCGTTGCCGCATCTGCAAATTGCAGCCCCTCAATCGGGTCAATATGCAGGGCGTTAAATGTCGCATCCAGAAAGCTTTGCCCTCCGGCGGTGTGTACGGTTATCTGTTTTTCTTCTTGCCGTTCAAACAATAGCTGAACCGTTTTCTCTGCGACAAACGGATGGCCCGGTACTGCGTAGACGACATCTTCATGCTTCGCCTTTTCAAAAAGAATGTCTGTGATCTCTTCGTAAACGGCTTCGAATTGATCGTGTTTTTCATAAATATCATCAAAGAAATGGATCCGGGCCGCGGTCTCTTGCTCTAACTCTTTTACTACAGGGTGGTCTTTCGTTCTCAGATAAAGAGCCTCCGCCCGAGTCAGCAGTTTATGTACGCCTACTGTTAACTGGTCCATGTCTCCGGCGCCAAGACCGACGACTGTAATGTTACCTGCCATGTTTTTCTCTCCTCGTTTTTAATCTACTTAATGTATTGCCAAAAGGAACGCTGCTCAGCTCTTCGTCCGTAAAAATCTTCATTCTTATCATACAATAGATAAACAAAAGCCCCCCGATTGCTGATGCCGATAAGCTCTCACATACCGCTCCGGCCCTGCTGTCGGGAACAACGCTCTGCCAGAGTTTCAAATAGACGAGCAGTAAGACTATCATCAAGAGACCGCACCACAGCAGCCGGGCGATGACGCCGCCTATTTTGGTCAGCCAGCCTTTTTTTCTAATCCGATGCAGATTGAGGCCCGCAACGGCGGCAAATGCCAGAACGGTCGCAAGCGCCGCTCCTGCAATACCCCAGCTTGGGACTAGCAAAACATTCAGCAGCCATTTCAGCACCCCTCCTGCACAAACTGATACCGCGGGGAAAATGGTATGTCCCGCCCCTTGAAGAATGGCAGCTGTAGTCAGCGCGATTGATGCAAAAAAGATGGACAAACTGAAGATTTGTAAGGCAGGCGTTCCCTCACTGTTCTGAAACAGCATAATATTAACCGGTTCTAAAATACAAAAGAGACCTGCTGAAGCGCCGATTCCCACTGCAAGGCAGAGCTTGACGGCAGATGTTGCTTTTTCTTTTATGATAAACGGCTTCTTTTCATTGACCGCTTTTGATATGGATGGAACCAGGGAAGCAGCGATGCTGACGGCAAACACGGTTCCCAGCTGAAGAAGCGGCTGTCCCCGATCATAAATCCCTTTCAGCTGTTTGGCGCCGTGGCTCTCTGTGCCATCTGACAGCAGTGAATATAAGTTCAGGGCGTCAACAAGCTGAATCAAAAGCAATAATACACTGCTGACGCAAATGGTGATGGAATACAGCAGCAGCTTCTTTATAATAACGCCTGTCCCGATCTCGCCGCTGTCCTTCTTTGTTTCCTTTCTTTTGTACCAAAAAACAGCCAATACACATAGCGCCGCAAGGCTTCCGGCAATTGATCCCGAGGCCGCTCCCGCTCCCGCCGCGTACAGTGAGCGGCCCTTTTTCAGCAGCCAGAAGGATAATCCGAGAAGCACCGCCACACGCAGCAGCTGTTCTGTAATCTGTGATAAGGCAGACGGCAGCATGTCGTGCACACCTTGGAAATAGCCCCTCAAAAGCGCGGCAAACGGAAACAGCAAAAAAGCAAATGATGCGACGCGTATCAGCATCACAAGGCGGGCGTCACCCATAAAATCGGCTAACGGGGCCGCTCCCGCATACATCAGCACAAAAAGAATGATGCCCGCTGCCATGACATACAGAGCTGAAATTTTCAGTATTTTTTGTTTATGATCGCTATAGTCATTCATTAATTTCGATATGATCACCGGAAAACCGGATGTTGAAAGCATGACTGCGATACCCAAAAACGGGTATACCTGCTGATAAATGTAAAATCCGACGTCACCGACAATATTCTGAAAAGGGACTCTGTACACGGCGCTCAATATTTTTGTAACGATGCCCGCAATGACCAGCACAAAAGCCCCTTGCCACGCCCATTGCCGTTTGGCGTCAACTGAATCGTTCATCCAAAAGCTCCTTCCAGCCGCAGAAAAATACGAACTATAAAAACGAGCTTATTATATCACAATCCTAACGGCGGGAACCGATTTTGGAGCACATATGAAAAAGAACAGCGCATGTCCCTGAGCTGTTCTTTCCACGTTGCTTATTTCAATAATGGTAATAAGACCTACTGTTCCATCTGTCTCGCCAAAAAACTGGCTGCCGTTTCTACCGCTTTATGCTCGACTTCGCCTAAGGCTTGTTCTTTTGAAAAAATGACCACGGCTCCGATGGGATCGCCATTTGCTACGATAGGAGCTATCGTATAAGAGCTCATGTCTTCATCAATGTCATTCACAAGCTGCGCCGATTTCACATCGCTCTCTATTACGGAGCTGCGCTGATCCATCGTTTTTTCCAGCAAGTCGCTGATTGCTTTATTCAGAAATTCTTTTTTCGAACTGCCTGAGACGGCAATATATGTGTCACGGTCGCAAATCAAAACGGAATGGCCGAGACTGTCATAAAGTGCGTCTGCATATTCCTTCGCAAAATCACCCAGCTCACTGATTGGAGAATACTTTTTCAAAATAACTTCTCCGTCGCGATCAACAAATATCTCAAGCGGGTCTCCTTCCCTGATTCGCAATGTTCTCCGAATTTCTTTAGGGATGACGACCCGTCCCAGATCATCAATACGACGTACAATACCTGTAGCTTTCATCTCTCTGGTGCCTCTCTTTCATGTGATGATATTTAAGGGAAAGTACTAAAGCTTTCTACTTTATGTAGCTTCCGCCACTCGCTTGAAATTAGTATCCGACACATCAAATGTAATATACACCAGAGAGTAACAATTTTTATGAAGATGCGATTGTTTGTTTTTTCACGTCTTGCAGGCCTTTGAGCATGCCGAGCACTGTATCGAGCCACTCTTCCGTTTTGCGGCCTTTCGTCTGCACTGAGATTTTCAGTTTTTTCCCTTCCATTCCCAGTCCGATTTGTCTGCCGTATTTATTGCCGAGCTCGAAAAGTTTTTGTCCGTCAATTTCTGCACTGGCTTCTTCAGAAATGATAAATCTGACTGCGTCTTTATCCTGTTTAATGAGTTCGACGCGTTCATACTTTCCGTACACCTTCATCTCAGCGACTGTAAACAGAAGTTCCACTTCTTTCGGATAGGTGCCGAACCGGTCGATCATTTCGTCTTGAAGCTCGTTTTTCTCCTCAATTGTCGCGACTGATCTAAAGCGCTTATACATGTCAATCTTCTGTTTGCCGTCTTGGATATAGTGTTCAGGAATGTAAGCGTCAAGTTCGATGTCGATTTCCGTTTCGAACTGCTCGCTTCTCGGCGTATCGCCTTTTCGCTCTTCAATCGCTTCTTTCAGCATTTGTGAATACAAGTCAAACCCGACTGAATCGATAAAGCCGTGCTGCTGGGCGCCGAGAAGATTACCAGCTCCCCTGATCGTCAAGTCACGCATGGCAATTTTGAATCCTGAGCCAAGCTCCGTAAATTCTTTAATCGCTTGAAGCCGTTTTTCCGCCACTTCAGTAAGGACTTTGTCTCTGCGGTACGTGAAATAGGCATAAGCGACCCGATTGGAGCGTCCGACCCGTCCTCTGAGCTGATACAGCTGAGACAGCCCCATTTTATCGCCGTCAAACACAATTAATGTATTAACGTTTGGAATATCTACGCCTGTCTCAATAATGGTCGTGCTGACCAAGACATCCGATTCCCCTTCGAGAAAATTAAGCATGACGCTTTCCAATTCATTTTCGGTCATTTTCCCGTGGGCGTATGCCACTTTCGCATCAGGAACAAGCATGGAAATCTCATCAGCTTTCCGCTCGATATCATCAACACGGTTGTACAAGAAATAAACTTGGCCTCCGCGTGCCAGCTCCCTCTCAATCGCTTCTCTTACAAGCGCGCCGTTGTATTCAACCACATACGTCTGTACAGGGAAACGGTTTTCAGGCGGTGTTTCAATGACAGATAAGTCCCTTACTCCGAGCATGGACATATGAAGTGTACGCGGGATAGGCGTCGCTGTGAGTGTTAATACATCGACATTGGCTTTGATCTGTTTGATTTTTTCCTTATGTGTGACACCGAAGCGCTGCTCCTCATCAATAATAAGCAGACCGAGATCCTTGTAGACAACATCTTTTGATAAGAGCCTGTGGGTTCCGATGACGATATCAACCGTTCCGTTTTTCAGACCCTTGATCGTTTCATTCGCTTCTTTTCTCGTTCTGAATCTGCTGAGAAGGCCGATGTTGATCGGGTAGTCCTGGAATCTTTCCATAATGGTTTCGTAATGCTGCTGAGCCAGTATGGTTGTCGGCACGAGCAGCGCCACCTGCTTCCCGTCGGCAATCGCTTTAAATGCGGCACGGATGGCTACCTCTGTTTTCCCGTAACCGACATCGCCGCAAAGCAAACGATCCATCGGGCGCTCTCTTTCCATATCCTTTTTGATCTCCTGAATGGAGCGGAGCTGATCTTCTGTTTCCTGATAAGGGAAAGCGGACTCGAACTGCCGCTGCATTTCATGATCAGGAGAGAAAGCATAGCCTTTGCTTGCTTCTCGTTCCGCATAAAGCTTAATCAAATCGTCGGCAATGTCCTGAACGGATGTTTCGACTTTTTTCTTCACCCGTTTCCATTCGCTGCCGCCGAGTTTATAGAGCTTCGGTTCTTTCCCTTCAGATCCGACATATTTCTGAACCTGATCGATCTGTTCTACCGGCACATACAGCTTATCGCTGCCCTGGTAATGGATGTTCAGATAATCTTTATGGATCCCTTTGATTTCAAGCGTTTCAATGCCTAAATACTTACCGATTCCGTGGTTGATGTGGACGACATAGTCTCCGACCTGGAGTTCAGAATAGCTTTTGATCCGCTCTGCATTTGTCAGCTTCTGTTTTCTCGGTTTCTTTTTGATGCGGTTTTTGAACAGCTCTTCTTCCGTAATGACGGCCAGCTTCATCAGCGGCAGTTCAAAACCTGATTGCAGCTCGCCCTCCATCACATAAACCTGTCCTTGGACAAGTGCTTTAGTGCTGTCCGTTTTAGCCGCTTCAATTTCATAATCAGCCAGCACGGAAGCCAATCTGTCCGTTCTGTCTTTATTTGCTCCTAAAAAGACGACAGTAAAATTTGATTTCTTAAAGCGTTCCATTTCACCGGCGAGTACGTTCATCTGTCCGTGGAAATTCTGCATTTGCCTGCTTGTCACATTCACGATATTCTGCGGGCTTGTATGCTGCACATGTCGCAAAAATAACGAAAAGTACAGCGTCGGCCGCCGTTTTTCAGACATAAGGTGCTGGAAGCTGAAGGATAAAT
The DNA here is from genome assembly GCF_001584325.1 of Bacillus nakamurai. Classification (GTDB taxonomy): domain Bacteria; phylum Bacillota; class Bacilli; order Bacillales; family Bacillaceae; genus Bacillus; species Bacillus nakamurai. The sequence continues at coordinate 26,063 of NZ_LSAZ01000026.1, read as the reverse complement.
TGATGTCATGCAGAATTTTTCCTTCCTCCAGCAGATTCGTCATGAACTCGGCCTCTTCTTTTTGCAGCTGCTCCTCCATCTCATGGATACGGCTGACCTCGTCTAACACTAAAATCGTGTCTGACGGCGTATAATCTAGCAAACTAGCAGGCTTTTCGTAAAAATAAGAGAGATACTTGACCAGCTCTTGGTCAGTCTGTCCCGTAGATAATCGCTCTTTATCATGAGAGATATTCAAGTGCAGCATTTCTTTTTGTTTGTCCTGCTTTAACTTTTTCAGGCTTTCGGCAAGCCCTTGATCCAATTTCTCGATCGCACGGGCTTTTTCTTCCGCTCTGATGATCAGTTCCTTGGCGGGACCGATTGTGACGGTTTTAAGCGTCTCAATTGATCTTTGGTCATCAGAGTTAAAGCTTCTGATAGAGTCAACCTCTGTATCAAACAATTCAATTCTCACCGGATGCTCCGATGTCAGCGGATAAATGTCGATAATTCCGCCGCGAATACTGAATTCACCGGGTGCAGAAACCATATCGGATCGTTCATACCCCACCTGTACAAGGCGTGCAGAAAGCTGATCCGGCTCTATATCATCTCCAAGGGTGATGACCAATTGACTTCTTTTCCAAAGCTCTTTTGGCGGAAGCATTCTTCTTACGGCAGCGACGGGCGCTACGACAATCGGCGCTTCACCATTTGTTAATCTATTAATGACATCGAGCCGCTGAGCCCGCAATTCAGGACTCGCCACTGCGATTTCTGAAGAAATCAGTTCGTTAACGGGGTACAAAAAAACAGACTGGTCCCCGAGAAGCGCCGTTAGGTCTTCTGTCACTTTTTGTGCCTGGTATAAATTATGGGTGATAAAAAAGATCGGCTTTTTCGTTTCCTGTGCCAGGGCGGAGGTAAAAACAGAACGTGCGGAACCTGACAGACCCGCAAGCAGCTGTTCCTTCAGCCCCTCGTGTAAACCGTTAACAATGGAGTTAAAATCATCGCTTTCTTTTATAAAGGTTTGAATATTGTCCATATGGGCCCCTCCTCTCTGTTTTCTGCAAGAACAGAAAAACGCTTTGGTCTAGAATCTACACCAAAGCTTCTTATTGAATAAATGTGTGGTGTTCATGATACTGCGGGTTACGCTCCAGCGCTTCTTGGCAGTCTTCACAAATTGTAAGAACATGGACATCTCCATTGTCTTTATATGAAATCATATCGTTTCTTTCCTCATTTGTTAAGTGCTGAAATCCAAGTGACTGAGTCGGCACCACCGAATATTCCAGGCTTCCTACTTTAACACCGCAATGGCGGCAGAAATAATGCAAAGCCATACATTGGACCTCCTGATGTAAAAAATCATTTTTCCCTAGTATGGTCTCCCATTATGTATCTTATACATTTGCATTAAATTCGTTCATAACTTCTAAAAACGGTTTCGTTAAGGAAGCATCACAGGCTTTAACTGATTTTGAAATGGCTTCATTGATAAACGGCGCTTCTTCTTTCGAAAAGGCCCCTAACACGTAATCAACCACTTTCATGCCATTGACGGGACGGCCGATTCCGATTCTGATGCGGTCAAATTCGGGGGTTCCGAGGTGCTGAATCAGGGATTTGATGCCGTTATGGCCGCCTGCGCTCCCCTTCGTCCGCAGCCGGATTTTACCCGTCGGCAGATCGAGATCATCGTAAATGACCTTCAGATCTTCATTCTCCGCTTCATAATAATCCATTAACGGGCGCAAACATTCCCCTGATAAATTCATATATGTAAGCGGTTTAACAAGTAGAACTTTTTTTCCGGAAACAAAGCCCGTTCCGTAAAGCCCGTTGAATTTCGTTTTGTTCAGTTCAATATTCCATTCCTTTGCAAGCTGATCAATGGCCATAAAGCCGACATTATGTCTTGTGTTTTCATAGTTCTTTCCCGGATTTCCCAGACCGGCTATCACAAGCATCGCAAATCCTCCCTTAAAACATGGCTGTAATTCTTCTCATTCTAGCACAAAAGACGTAACCGCGGGCGGGTTACGTCTTAAAGCACTTATTGATTTTCTCCTTCGGATTCGTCCTTAGGCGCTGGTTCTGCATCCTCTTCGAATGCTTCTTGCTTAGGAGGAAGGATGGACGCCACGACCTCTTCCGGCTCGTTTATAAACGTATAGGCGCCGTCAGCGGTTAGGTCCGCAATCGTCAAAACGTCATTCATCTCAAGTCCTGAAATATCAACATTGATTGTCTGAGGGATGTCTTTCGGCCTAGCCTTAATCGAAAGTTCATGCAGCGGCTGCTGGATGATGCCTCCGTCCTTGACTCCTTTTGCCTCTCCCGTCAGCTGAATCGGCACTTCAGCCTCAAGCTCTTCACTCATATTTACGACTTGAAAATCGGCGTGCGTCAACTCGTTTTTGAGCGGGTCTGTCTGAAGCTCAGTCAGCATGACTGATTGCTGATTTCCATTGACATCAATTGTGATAATCGCGTTTTTCCCTTCGTCCCGCAATGTTTTACGCAATTGGACACTGTCTAAGGAGACAGGTGTGTTCGTTGTTTCTTTACCGTATATAATCCCCGGAACATGTCCTGAATGACGGATTTTCCGAAGCGTCGAACGTTTAAAATCTGTTCTTTCGTTTGCTTTTAAAGTTGCCATATTCAGCACCATCCTAATTATCGTTTTATCGTCCTATTAGAACAATACCCACAATATCCAGGATTTAAACCTTAAAAGATCGGTTTAGCTGAATAAATAGCTGACAGATTGCTTCTCGTGAACGCGGATGATGGCTTCTGCCAACAGCGGTCCGACAGAAAGCTGCTTGAAGCGCTCGATTTTTTTCTCGTCAGGAAGCTTAATGCTGTTCGTCACGACAAGCTCCTTGATTTTAGAGTTGTTGATCCGTTCAACGGCAGGGCCTGACAATACAGGATGCGTACAGCAAGCATAAACTTCCGCAGCTCCGTTTTCAACCAATGCGTTTGCGGCAAGTGTAATTGTGCCGGCTGTATCAATGATGTCATCAATCAGAATCGCTGTTTTTCCTTCTACGTTACCAACGATATTCATCACTTCAACCTCATTCGGTCTAGGACGGCGTTTATCGATAATCGCGATCGGCGCTTTCAGACGGTCCGCAAGCTTACGGGCGCGCGTCACACCGCCGTGGTCAGGAGAAACAATGACGATATCTTTAAGGTCTTTGCCTTCAAAGTAATGGCCTAAAATCGGAACACCCATTAAGTGGTCAATCGGAATATCAAAGAATCCTTGAATTTGCGGCGCATGCAAATCAAGCGCAATCACACGTGTCGCACCCGCTGTTTCAAGCAGGTTTGCAAAAAGTTTTGCCGTGATCGGTTCACGTGATCTTGCTTTTCTGTCCTGACGTGCATAGCCGTAGTATGGAATGACAATATTAATCGTTTTAGCAGAAGCGCGTTTCAAAGCGTCAACCATGATTAACAGTTCCATAATGTGCTCGTTGACCGGCGCACTTGTAGACTGAATGATATAGCAATCACAGCCGCGAATGCTTTCTTCTATGTTGATTTGGACCTCTCCGTCACTAAATCTTGTAACAGAGCACTTTCCTAATTGAACCCCTACATTATCCGCGATTTCTTTTGCAAGCTCTGGATTTGAATTCAAAGAAAAAATCTTTAAATTCTTATCTCCGTATTGGTTAGACATGGTAAACCTCCGATTTTAGGATTAATTTTTATGAATATTTTTCACATAATCTTCTTTGTTGACTTGTCTCGCTCTGGCGATAGCAAGCGCTTCGCCCGGCACATCTTCTGTTACGGTTGAGCCCGCAGCGACGTACGCACCTTCTCCTACAGTAACAGGAGCAACCAAATTGGAGTTGCAGCCTATAAAAGCGCCGTCTTCAATTTTCGTTAAATATTTCTTCTTCCCATCATAATTGACTGTGATGGAGCCGCAGCCGAGATTCACATCCGCGCCTACTTCAGCATCACCGACGTAGCTTAAATGGGATGCCTTGCTTCGATCGCCGAATTGTGTTTTCTTGATTTCCACAAAGTTTCCGATCTTCACTTCATTTCCGATTGCCGAATCTGGTCTGATGTGAGCAAAAGGACCGATATTGACATCATTCCCAACTTTGCTTCGATTGACAACGGACTGTTTAATCAACGTGCGGCTGCCGATTGAGCTGTCCTCTATCTCAGTATGAGGGCCGATGACACATTCTTCACCGATTTCAACTTGTCCCTTCAAAACAGTTCCGGGATATATAACTGTATCTTGTCCGATGATGGCTTCAGCCGAAATGTAAGTATTCATCGGATCAATTAAAGTGACTCCGTTCTGCATATGCCGTTTGTTGATCCGCTCTTTCATATACATCTCAGCTTGAGAAAGAGCGACTCTATCATTCACTCCGAGCGTCTCTTGGAAGTTACCAGTCTGGTAAGCGGCAACAGTTTCGCCTTCATCTTTCAGGATTTCGATGACATCAGGCAGATAATACTCGCCTTGGGCATTTTCATTCGAAACCTGCTCTATGACACGAAAAAGAGCCTCGTTATCAAAACAGTACGTTCCCGTGTTGATTTCTTTCACAAGACGTTCTTGTTCCGAAGCATCCTTATGCTCCACGATTTTTTGAACGGCGCCGTTTTTATTGCGAATGATTCTGCCGTATCCGGCCGGATCATCGGCAACTGCTGTTAAGACCGTGGCTTTTGCACCTTTTTTTGTATGTTCCTTCAGCATGGCTTCCATTGTCTCCGCCGTCAGAAGAGGAGTATCACCGCAAATGACGATCGTGACGCCTTTTTCACCATGAAGAAATGATTTTGCCTGCTTTACAGCATGAGCCGTACCGAGCTGTTCTGCTTGAAGGGCATAATCGCTTTTATGTCCGAGCTGCTTTTTCACATCTTCGGCGCCGTGTCCTACAATGGTGACAAGCTTCGCTAAAGATAATTTCAGAGCTTCGTCAGCGACGTGCTCTACCATAGGCTTTCCGCATACCGGATGAAGGACTTTGTAAAGTTTCGATTTCATTCTCGTTCCTTGTCCGGCAGCTAAAATGACTGCAAACCGCTTATCCATTTAATGGCCTCCAATATCCCTTTTATCCATAGAAAAATATATCCTAAATAGCTGTTGATTTCAAGGAGGCATCAAAAAGTGCAAGAATTTTCTATGTAATCGCTTTATGTTTGAAAAATCAGATATAAAAAAGGACTGCCGGAAAAGGCCATTTTTCAGCCTTTGTCAGCAGTCCTTGCATTTTGTTATTTTTAAGAAGCTCCAGCTTCTTCATATTCTAATGCTTCAGAGTCACCCAAACGATGATACTCATTTAAAACAGCATCCTGGATCTTGCCCCGCGTGCTGGAATTAATAGGATGAGCAATATCGCGGAATTCTCCATCAGGGGTGCGTTTACTCGGCATCGCAACGAAAAGACCATTGTTTCCATCAATCACACGAATATCATGTACAACAAATTCGTGATCCAGCGTGATGGATGCAATCGCTCTCATGCGACCATCGGTATTCACGCGGCGTAATCTTACGTCAGTAACTTCCACAGTAGTTCACCACCTTTTCCCTATATAAAAGCATTAGTCTAACAATTCCACGATTCTTTTTAAAATCCTGCATGTTTCGAAAATTTTTTTGAAAATATAGGATATACATACACAAATAGGTGATAAAATATTTTTGGAAATCATATACTGCATAAAAAAAGTGATTCCGGGACCCGGAACCACTTTCTGACGATCATTATTTCACTAACGCGATGACTTCGATTTCAACGAGAGCGTCTTTCGGCAGTCTTGCAACTTCCACACAAGACCTTGCCGGCTTATGTACATCAAAATATTGTCCGTACACTTCATTCACTTCCGCAAACTGCTCCATATCAGCAATAAACACCGTTGCTTTTACAACCGTCTCAAGAGAAGCGCCTGCTTCTTTCAAAACAGCCTTTAAATTGCTGAACACTTGATGCGTTTGCTCTTGGATATCACCGTTTACCATTTCTCCCTCTGCAGTAAGAGGAATCTGGCCTGAGCTGTAAAACATATTATTTACGATCATTCCTTGTGAATATGGCCCGATTGCCGCCGGCGCGTATTTCGTGTGGATTGCTTTTGTCATTTTTCTGTCTCCCCATTCTTTAAATGCTGTTCTTTAAAAAATCGCAGAAAATTGCCGTTTTGAATCTCAATTGATTTGTCTTTCATGTTAATGGTTGAAAGAGTGAGCAGTGACATGTATTCGTCGACAAGCCGTTCGTCCACTCCCTCAGCTTCAACCAAGACGCCTATACCCGCCACGTTCGCATTAAATTCATCGAGCAGGTTAATCATGCCGTTAATCGTGCCGCCGGCTTTCATAAAATCATCGATGATTAATACGTTTGAACCCGTTTTCAAACTTCTTTTCGCCAGTGACATCGTCTGAATGCGGTTAGACGACCCTGACACATAATTAATGCTCACTGTAGAGCCTTCCGTCACTTTATTATCTTTTCGCACGATCACTACGGGTACGTTAAGATAACTGGCCGCTGCGTAAGCAAGAGGGATTCCTTTTGTCGCAACGGTCATCACCACATCAATATCCCGGTCCGCAAATACGGAAGCAAAAAGCTTGCCTACATTCGACAGGACAGAAGGTTTGCCTAAGATATCCGTTAAATATACATAACCGCCCGGAAGGATACGCTCAGGATTCACTAATGACTGTCCAAGCTCCTGTATAAACTCTTCTGCTTCAGCCTGCTTAACTTTCGGGATGTATTTGACGCCTCCGGCAGCTCCCGGCACTGTAAGCAACGTCCCAATGCCTTGCTGTTCAAAGGTTTGTTTAATAATCGTTAAATCTTCACTGATTGATGACTTTGCTGATTGATACCGTTCTGAGAAAAACGTCAACGGTATTAATTCATGCGGATGGGTTAACAAATAATTTGTTAAGTCCACCAATCTGCCGCTGCGACGAAACTTCATGAACTTACCCCCAAAATCCGAATAATTTAAAAATAATATAACTTAATATACGGATTTAATCAAGAGCATTCTGTTCGCCGATCATCCTCACTGCGTAAACCTGATCACAGAAACCTCTTAACCCGTTATAAATCCGCTGCACTTTTGATTCGTATTGTACCAATCCGAAAACAGTCGGTCCGCTGCCGCTCATTAACACTGCATCAGCGCCGAAGCGTTTCATTTGATTTTTAATCATGGCGACCTCGGGATGCAGGTTGAGCGTAACTGACTCCAATACGTTTCCTAACTGGCTGCATACCTTTTGGAAGCTTTTTTCTTCAATTGCATCGATCATGGCCTGCACGTCGGGATGACGAACCTGTTGTAAGTTTAATCGCCGATAGACTTCAGCTGTCGATACACCGATCGTGGGCTTTGCCAAGACGACCCAGCAATGAGGCGGAGCGCTGATATGTTTAATCTTTTCTCCGCGTCCGGTTGCAAGGGCTGTGCCTCCGTATACGCAAAAGGATACGTCCGAACCGATTTCAGCTCCCAGCTCCGCAAGCTCTTCAACAGAAAGCTTCAAATCCCAAAGCTTGTTCAGTCCTCTGAGCGCGGCCGCCGCATCGCTGCTTCCGCCGGCCAGTCCTGCCGCTACCGGAATCACCTTCGTGATCATAATGGAAACGCCCTTTTTGACTTTGTACCTGTCTTTAAGCAGTTTGGCTGCCTGATAAGCCAGATTTCTTTGATCATCGGGAACAAAGCGGTTGTGTGATGCAACCCTAATTGTGTTTTCAGGCAGCTCTGTCAGTTCAATCCGATCTGCCAAATCAATTGTCGTCATGATCATTTCCACTTCATGATAACCATCCGGGCGTTTGTTCGTAACATCGAGGGACAGATTGATTTTGGCCGGCGCTTTTTCTAAAATACGCATAGCTTTCACCTACTTCTCCATCTAAACATAAGTATGAACATTGTATCACATTTGGAGACCAGGAGGTACTTATCAGAAAATGACGCAATTCCCTGACAGCCATATATAAAAAAACCGGGGAACGGATTGTCCCCCGGGCCACTGCATTATCGGTTATTTTGGTTCTGAGCCGCCATCTGCTGTTCGGCAATTTCGATTGCGCGCTTTACCATATTACCGGCATCACGTGCCCGAATGCCTCCCCATCCTTCATTTTTTACTGTATCGTAAAAACCAAGATCCTTAGCCAGCTCATATTTGAACTCATCTGACATAACTCCACGACGTCTGCCCAAACGAAACAACCCCTTTATAGAAATTGGTTACCATTCGTGCACGCCACGATAAAACATGTGACATCTATAGCTTCCGTTTTAATCGGCTGAAACTTTCGAGGGAATAATTAGAAGAGCTGATCGAAGGCAAAACAAAAAGCAGTAAACAAAGGTTCACTGCCCATTAAAATGCTACTGAGCTTGCTGCATCATCATTGAATGTTAATTCAACAGTCTCAGTCAGAATATCAGCATAACTGTATGAAACTCTTTCAAACGAGTTCTCGTCTTGATCTAGTTGTATCACAAAAACAGAAGGGTACGTCTCAGCTAAAATGCCCGAACGCTCAATCGTTTTTCGGCGGCCGCCGTTTGCTTTTAACGTAAGCCGTTTACCTAAATTCCCATCAAGCGATCTTTTTATGTCGGACAACGTCTTCGCCATTGCATCCACCTCACTACATTTATTGTACAACAAGAGCCCAATTTTGTCAAACAAAATTTAAATTATATCAACGTTAATAAGCTATTGTCAACAAAATTATTTTGACAAAATTCTATTGATTCCTACGTTATTTTTCACAAGTTCCGGTAATTTATGTATCATTATGTAAAATAATTAACCCGCATAGCGAAACATATGCGGGTTTTTCTCTTGTTAATTTGATTTATACGGCATACCGACTCTCAGCACGCCCTTCGTTTCAATCCCTCCCATCCCTTTTTCTCTTGTGAGTGTATTTCTCAGGACATCCCACACATTGATCCGTTCCATAAACGGAGTAAAGCTGATTTTTGCGACAATGTACACCGGATCAAGCGCGTGGATATTCACGCGCGACGGCGAGCTTGCAAAATTTGCGCCCGCTCTGATCAAAGACTCGAAATGGGATTGGCAGGCGCCCGCAAAAATCACCAGGTGATCCAAATGAGGCACCTTTTGTCTCGCTTTATGAACGGTTTCGACAAAGTGCTTTGAGTGTCTGTACGCACTTAAATCGTTAATCCCGCCCTTATGCTTAGAATAAGCGTCGTGGCCCGTAATGACTAAAATGTCAGGTCGGTATTTGTCGAGCAATTCATCAATCGATGCCGACATTTTTTTCTCATGGCAATGAATCCCGTAGACCGGGACCCCGATCTTTTTATACACATTCAGGCACTTTTTCAAATAAGCTTCATCGCCATCCAGATGCAATACCTTGCCCGGCATATGAAAGTAGTGCTCCTGATGCTGATATTGATTCGTCACGTAATACTCCTGTTTTTCCCGAAGCAGCTTATAATCCTGGCGGAGCAGCTCGAGAGATTCATTCATCCTGCTTTCATCTTTCTGTTTTCTCATCACCTGTTCGTCTTTTCTCACAGGCTCCAAATCAGAAAAATCAGCATCCGCAATCAATCTGACTTCGTCACCATGCAGGATAGCAATTGAATTTCCTTTGCTTGTTTGCTCTATGCCAATAATGCGAAATAAAACATCCATTTGATAGGATTTTCTGGCTACCATATCCCCTATTTGAAATTGCACGTTACCCACTCCACAAATAGACTAAGCCTCATCATGAAAGAAAGCCTTATAAAAAGCACCTCTTTCCGCTGCGGCGCTTGAAGCTTCAAGCTTTTCTTGCAGTTGAATGAATAAGGTTCTTCTCTAGCCTATGTGGCGGCAGTCCAAGTGGTGACGCAAAACAAAAAGCCCTCTTAGAAAAGGGCTTTATACAATCCGTTGGACAGCGCTGCGAACTCTTCAATAGACAAGGCTTCGCCGCGGCGTTTTCCGTCAATATTTGTTTGTTGAAGGACTTCTTCAATTTGTGATTTCTTCTCTTTTCCGCCGGGAAGATTGTTCACAAGGTTGTTCAGCAGTGTTTTACGGCGCTGGGCAAAGCTTGCTTTAATCAGCTGAAAGAAAAACGCTTCATTCTCGACATCAACGGCCGGGCCGTCACGAAGCAGTAGCCGGATGACCGCGGAATCGACATTAGGCTGAGGCACAAACACCGTTTTCGGCACCGTCATGACGGTTTTAGCCTCCGTATAAAACTGAACCGCGATTGAAAGCGAACCGTATTCCTTTGAAGACGGATCAGCGGCCATACGTTCAGCCACCTCTTTTTGAAGCATCACGACAATCCCTTTCAAAGGAAGATGTTCCTCTAAGAGCTTCATAATGATCGGTGTGGTCACATAGTACGGAAGATTCGCCGTCACCATGATTTCATCACAGTCTTGGAATTGCTCTTCAATGACGGACTTGACATCCGCCTTCAGAACGTCTTGATGGATGATCGTTACATTATCATACGGAGACAACGTATCATTAAGAATGGGCAGCAGACGCTGATCTATTTCAAAAGCGACGACCTTTTTCGCCCGTTTGGCGAGCTGCTCTGTCAGCGCGCCGATACCAGGGCCTATTTCAATGACTCCGGTCCGATCAGTAATTTCGGCATGATCCACGATTCTGTCCAATATATTTGTATCAATTAAGAAATTCTGTCCCAGGCTCTTTTTAAAAGAGAATCCGTACTTTTTCAGAATTTCCTTCGTTCTGATGGGTGTCGCTATATCTTTATTGTTCATTCTGTTCCTCCTGCATCATAGCATCGAGCGCATCTATAAAATCATTTCTCTTAATTTGAAACATTTGCAGCCGCTTTTGAAGCTGCTTGCCGTTTGTATAGCCGATTTTCAGCATGTCGCCCAAACGTTCGCGGCGTTTTTTTGCCGCCGCGCCGCCGATAAGCCCGGCCTGTATTAAATCTTCGGCAGAAATCTCACTCGGCTTTGCCTCCATCTCTTCGTGCACGTTTTCCAGACACGCTCTGATGCTCTCAATAGATGCATGTTCAACGCCAATCCCTCGCTTGTTTTTAGGCTTGGCAAGATGTTTGGGCAAAAATGCGTGTTTACAGCCGGGCACCGCTTCAGAGATCGTTTTGCGGATTTTTTCACCCGGAAAATCCGGGTCCGTCAAAATAATGACCCCTCTCGTTTCCTGCGCTAACCGAATCTGCTTGATGACTTGGTCTCCGATTGCTGATCCGTTCGTCTCGATCGTGTCCGCATCAACGGCAAGTTTAATGCGCGCAGTGTCATCACGTCCCTCGACTACGATGATTTCTTTAATTTTCATTACTTCCTCCAAAGAAAACTTTTTATATCCAAAACGAAACTTTCCCTTATGTTTGTCGTCTAATTTACTGAAAATACACTTTACCTATTATAACGAAAAAAACAGAGGGCGCAAAACCCTCTGAATGAATCGGAATCAATTTAAAATTTTAATGGTGACTTGTTTCTTTCCCCAACGGTAAGCTGAAGACTTTTCCGGGAAAAAGACATCAATCCGTTTTCCTTTAATGGCCGAACCTGTATCAGCGGCCACTGCATCCCCGTATCCGTCTACGTGGACTCTAGTGCCGAGCGGAATCACGCTTGGATCTACCGCGATGACTTTGGCATTCGGATTGCTCGTCAGGTTAACGCCTGTAGCCGTTTGGCCGGAACAGCCGCTGCAGCTTGCGGTATAAGCAGTGGAAGACACAGTAAGCACTTTACCGGATGATTCATTTCGGCTTGAATCCGCCCTGCTTGGCGCACTGAGCTGTTCAATTCTGGGACTGTTCGGTTTTGTGCCGACAGCAATGATTTGATCTTTGCTTTTTTCAGATGTTTCTTCTTTGACAAGCTTTCTCGATACTTCTTTTCCATTTTCTTTTACAACATGAAAATGTTTTTTGAGCTTGCCTTCTTTTCCTTTTTGAACGATCTTTTCTTTCCCTCTCTCGAGAGACGCGTCTTCTTTTTCTTTCACATGATACGCTATTGTTTCCTCAACTACATCGGTGACTTTTTTGATACGAGTAATCTGTATGCCAGCTCTATCTTTCGTCAATTTTTGATCTAATGCCGGCTTTACTTTATCTTCGTCTTTCATGTCCATCTTATGCTGTGTTAAAAAGTCAGCGACCGTAGTCGAAGTCGTCCATATTTTCTTTTTCTTTCCCGCATCGTTTACAGTGACCTGAAAAGCCGGATCTATCGTGACTTTCATGCCGTTTTTGACTTTTGTATCTGATACTGGATCTATTCTATCGTGCTGATTCACAGGTGTATGCTGTTCGTCTAGAAATGCGCCGACTGTTTTTGCCGTTGACCATAAAGTCTTTTCTTCTCCGCCTCTTGTAAGCCGGATCTGTTTTGCAGCTTCATACACGACATTCATGTTGTCTGTCAGTTTCGTTTGCTTAGACGGGGCGACCTGATCTTCATCTCTTGTCTGTATATCCAAAGTTTCCAGAAGTTCCCCGACGGTCTTTGCATGTGTGCGTATATGTTTTTTCTTGCCGTTAATTGAAATTGAGACTGATTGTTTTGAGAGCTCATGAGCTCCGTATGCAGTCCCGGTTCCTGCCAACAGCAGAAAAGCAGCAATGAGAATGACCTTACTTTTGCCAAGCTTTACGGAAAACAGTTTTTTCATTTTTTGTGTGATGAAAAACGCCTCCTTCTCCTCGGAGAGATTATATAGAGTATCGAAAATGCTGTCAACCCTCCCATCTTGAAGATCAAAAACCTTCAGCGTATTCCTCATTATGCAAAAACACAGCAAAAAAAGGAAGAGAGACATATCGACAACCTATCCTATGAGAAGAAGGAAGCTTGTAGAACTGTTTTACATATCCTCTGAATCGGACAAGCCTTTACAGCTTACGACAGCACATTCTGTCAGTTCATGCGGAAAAGTCTTTTTGCATTTTCCGTGGTAATGGACGCAATCTCTTCATACGTCATCCCTTTTAATTCCGCGAGCTGTTCTGCGACATATTTCACATAGCTCGGCTCATTTCTTTTGCCTCGGAAAGGATGCGGCGTTAAGAAAGGACAATCTGTTTCAATCAGCAAACGATCATTCGGAATTTCCTTTGCCACCTCTTTCGGCTTCTTCGCATTTTTAAAGGTAACCGGGCCGCCGAATGAAATATAGAAATTCATATCCATGCATTGCTGTGCAACTTCTGTGCTTCCCGTAAAGCAGTGCATAATTCCGCCTACTTGTTCAGCGCCCTCCTCCTTCAGAATTGTTACGACATCCTCAGTCGCATCGCGGTTATGGATGATGATAGGAAGATCCACTTCCTTCGCAAGGGCAATTTGCTTTCTGAACACTTCTTTTTGAATATCCTTCGGTGATTTATCCCAGTGATAATCGAGTCCCATTTCTCCGATTGCCACCACTTTTTCATGAGAGGACAGTTCCTTTATCCAAGCCAAATCTTCATCTGTCATATCAATAGCATCTACAGGGTGCCAGCCGACAGCGGCATAAATAAAATCATATTCCTCAATCAGTTCCATTGCCCGGGTGATTGTCGGTCTGTCGAATCCGACTACTACTATCCGTTCAACCTGTTCAGACTTTGCACGTTCGATTACCTCTTCTAGATCCGTGTCGAATTGCTCGGCGTTTAAATGTGCATGAGTATCAAATAGCATCAAAAAAACTCCTTTCTTGTTGAAAAACAAAAGGTGTTCGACGGAATGTTACACGTGAAACACCTTTTGTACCTGTTTATTTAATTCTAGTGCCTTTCGGTAATGACTGGTCAACCGATACGACTTTGAGAACACCGTCCGATTCTCCAGCAAGTATCATTCCTTGAGAAAGCTCGCCTCTCAGTTTTACCGGTTTTAAATTGGTTACACAAATGATCTTCATTCCGACAAGCTGTTCCGGTGTATAATGCTTTGCGATTCCTGATACAACCTGGCGCTTTTCAAAACCGAGATCAATTTCCAATTTCAGCAACCGATCTGCTTTTTTCACCGGTTCTGCGGACAAGACTTCTGCCACTCGAAGTTCTGTATCCATAAATTGATCAATTGTTATTTCAGGAAGGCGGTCAACTTCCTGCAGCTCTTCTGACTTTTCTTCTTTCGCAGGAGCGGTCCCTTGCATTTTTTGTTTGATGTAAGCCACTTCTTCCTCTGCTTCAAGACGAGGGAATAACGGCTCACCTTTTTGCACTTTCGTATTCTTTAATTGGCCAAATGCTGTAATGCTCTCCCATGCTTTAAGAGACTGATCTTCTATACCGAGCTGGGCAAACATTTTTTCCGGCGTTTTTGTCAAGAAAGGCTGAAGCAGCACTGCCGAAATACGCAATGACTCAGCTAAGTGGTACATCACAGATTGCAATTCTTTTTCTTTTTCCGGATCCTTTGCAAGGACCCACGGCGCTGTTTCATCAATGTATTTATTTGTACGGCTGATCAACTGCCATAATGTTGACAATGCTACTGAAAACTCCATGTTTTCCATTGCATTTTCATAAGATTTCACTGTTTCTTCTGCTACTGAAGAAAGCTCCCGGTCGAAATCGGTGACGTTTCCTTCATAAGATCCGATCTGACCGTCAAAATATTTATTAATCATTGCGACTGTACGATTTAAGAGGTTTCCTAAGTCATTTGCCAAGTCATAATTGATACGCTCTACGAAGCCTTCTGGTGTAAAGACGCCGTCTGAACCGAACGGCACTTCGCGAAGAAGGTAATAACGCAGTGCATCTAAGCCGTATCGTTCAATTAACGTCACAGGATCAACGACATTACCTTTTGATTTCGACATTTTACCGTCTTTCATCAGCAGCCAGCCGTGCGCGAATACTTGCTTAGGCAGCGGCAGATCCAATGCCATCAGCATAATCGGCCAATAAATTGTATGGAAGCGGACAATTTCCTTACCCACAAGATGAACGTCAGCCGGCCAGTATTTTTTGTACAGCTCATCATTTTCCGTATCGTATCCGAGCGCTGTAATATAGTTGAACAGCGCGTCAATCCATACATACACGACATGCTTTGGATTCCCCGGAACTTTTACGCCCCAGTCAAACGTTGTTCTGGAAACGGCTAAATCCTCAAGGCCCGGCTTAATGAAGTTGTTAATCATTTCATTTTTACGTGATTCAGGCTGGATAAAGGAAGGATTCTCCTCATAAAACTTCAGCAGGCGATCTGCATATTTTCCCATACGGAAGAAATATGATTCCTCTTTGATTAATTCTACAGGGTGGCCGCTGTCCGGGCTTTTGCCTCCGATGACTTCGCCCTTATCATTCCGTTCCACATCCACAAGCTGTGTTTCTGTATAAAACGTTTCATCCGGAATGCTGTACCAGCCCTCATATTCATCCAAGTAAATATCGCCATTATCAAGAAGCTGTTGAAACACTTTCTCAATAATCACTTTATGCCGGCTTTCTGTTGTCCGGATAAAATCATCGTGAGAAATGTCGAGCTGCTTCCATAGTTTTTGAATCTCAGCAACCGCACGGTCTACATATGCCTGAGGAGTGATGTTCTCCTCCTCTGCTTTCTGCTGAATTTTTTGCCCGTGTTCATCCGTTCCGGTTAAATAGCGCACATCGAAGCCCTTCAAACGCTTGTACCGCGCCATTGCATCGCCGGCCACAGTGGTATACGCATGTCCGATATGTAATTTTCCGCTTGGATAATAAATCGGAGTCGTAATATAAAAAGTATTATTTTCTTGCGGCATGTTGCAACCTCCCAATCAGAATGTCGAAAAGCTCACGCCCAAAGGACGAGAGCGGCAATAAGTGCAAATCATATTGAATGAGTTATTTTATTTTTATTCTTAATCTATGATACCATCTTAGCCTTTAAGATCAAGGATATATACGTGCGGGGCTTAAAAGAATAAATAAAATTAAAAATTTAAATTGAAATTAAAAAAAGTCTTAACATGTCGAATTTTGTCGTATATAATCTACTAATATAAAACACCTTGGTTCGAAAGTCTTGATTTAAAAGGATTTTCAGTAGGATAATAGGTTGGTTAAAGCAGTTAAAAAGCCCGTTATTTCAGGATTTCCAAGGCTTTACTTACTATAAGAACTAATTCTTACAAACAATAGCAAACAAAATGATTGACGATTATTGGAAACCTTGTTATGCTAGGAATGTAAGGAATTTGTCGAATAATGACGAAGAAAATTATAATTTACAAATAATTATCTCTCGGGAGGAGACTGTTAATGAAATCTACTGGTATCGTACGTAAAGTTGATGAACTTGGACGCGTAGTTATTCCTATCGAACTTCGCCGTACACTTGGCATCGCAGAAAAAGACGCTCTTGAAATTTATGTTGATGATGAAAAAATCATCCTTAAAAAATATAAACCAAACATGACTTGCCAAGTAACTGGTGAAGTTTCTGATGATAACCTTAAACTTGCCGGCGGTAAGCTTGTGCTTAGCAAAGAAGGCGCTGAGCAAATCATCTCTGAAATTCAAAACCAGCTTCAAAACCAAAAATAAGCTCTTTCTTACAAAAACCGTTCTTGTTACGACACAAGAACGGTTTTTTCGTTATTTAATGTGATATGCATCATAGATCTCCCGCTTCGGCACGTTCCGATCAACTGCTGTTTGTTTAATGGCCTCTTTAGAAGAAGCTCCTTCATTCATGTAATGTTCCACATGTTCCTTTTCAGAAAGATCCTCCCACCACGGCTTATCTTCCTCATCCGGTTCAACCGCTTGATTGCCTTCGACAACGAGACAGAATTCACCGCGAATTTGATCTTCATTCGCCCATTCGATGACCTCTGCGATCGTCCCCCTTATAAATTCCTCGTATTTTTTCGTTAATTCCCTTGTTACGGCGATTTCTCTGTTCCCCAGAACGGCATGCATCGCAGTTAATGTTTCTTTCAATCTATGCGGCGCTTCATAAAAAATCATTGTTTCCTGCCGTTTTTTAAGGATTTCGAGCTCTTTCTTCTTTTCTTTCTTCTGTCTGTTTAAGAACCCGTAAAAGAAAAAAGGCTGCGGCACGATGCCGGACGCCGTCAGCGCAGTTAACGCTGCATTGGCTCCCGGAAGCGGAACAACATATCCGCCGATCCGGGTAAAATCTCTTACGATCTCAGCCCCCGGGTCAGATATCGTAGGCATTCCCGCATCGCTGACAAGCGCGACGTTCTTACCGGATTTCAGCCATTCCATGATTTTATGGCCGCTGCTTTCTTTATTATGTTCATGATAACTGACGAGAGATGTCTCTATCTCATAGACATGGCACAGTTTTTTCGTCTGCCTCGTATCTTCGGCAGCAATGACATCGGCCGATTTCAGAGTGTCCACCGCACGAAATGTCATGTCTTCCAAGTTTCCTATCGGTGTAGGAACAAGGTAAAGAATCCCCATATCAGACTTTCCGTTAAAGCTCATTTGGCGTCGTAACATATACAGCCTCCTTGCTGCTTTTGTTTTTCTTCTATATATTGTTCTTTTTTCTTTCGGGTCAGTCTCTTAAAGCGATACTCCGCCTGCATCGCTTCCCGTTTTGTTTCAAATGATTCCGCATGGAATAATGTTACCGGCCTTCTTGCTCTCGTGTACTTTGCGCCCTTCCCGTCGTTGTGCGTTTTCAGGCGTTTTTGCAAGTCATTTGTATAACCGGCATAAAGGCTGTTGTCATTGCACAGCAGCACATAAAAGAAATGACTATTTGTCTCCATACAAAATCGTGCGGATCTCTTTCGTATATTCATTATTTTCATCATACACAAACAGCGGAGGAAGGATTTTCAGATCGGGACGGCCGCCCTTAATGCCCTCTACCAAAATGGTATTCGCTTCTTTCCCTTGTTTCGGATAAATAAACTGGACCCGCTTCGGTTCAATTTGATAAGCTTTCATCAATTCGAAAATTTCCAATAACCTTCCAGGCCGATGGACAAGAGCCGCTTTTCCGCCCTGCTTCAACAGCTTGCTGCTGACAGAAATCACATCTTCGAGCGTGCAATGAATTTCATGCCTTGCGATTCTAAGGTGTTCGTTTAAGTTTTGCTCAGCCTGCTTCGGTGTTTTAAAATAAGGCGGATTGCAAGTGACTACATCATATTTATTATGCCCGAGTCTTTCGGGCATATTTTTCAGATCATCATGAATGAGGCTGATCTGATTTTCCAGCCCGTTGTATTCCACGCTTCGGAGCGCCATATCATACAGTCGCTCCTGAATTTCAACCCCGATGATATCTGCCTTTGATCTCGTACTGAGCAAAAGAGGCACAATTCCGTTCCCTGTACATAGATCAACCATTTTTCCTTTTTGTATCGGAACGTATGCAAATTTCGATAACAGCACGGCATCTAATGAAAAAGCAAATACGGTCGGGCTTTGCACAATTTTCATATCTTCAGCTAATAAATAATCCAATCTCTCATCATCACGTAATGAAATCATAATCTTATCCTTTCGGCACTCTCTGAAAAAGGCTTCCGTTATCAGCGGAAGCCTTTTTCCTTATTTTTTATTTAAGAATGACAGACAAAAAAGACAATCTCCCTTGCGGACGCTTCCATAGTGGACGTTGCAAATATGAAAGCCTTCTTGATACAGCCGGGCCAAGTTATCGTACCCTTCTCCTATATCCGATTGCTCTGTCTTCTGTGTTTTTGATTCTTTCTGATCGGCTTTGAATTTCTCTATTTGCTCTGTCGTGTCATCAAGCCGTTTGCGCAAATGTTTGTTCTCAAGCTGCAAATGGTGATTCTCTTCAATCATTTCGCCGATATGCTGCTTCAAATCACCCAGCTGACGGTACAGCGAACCGATTTGTTCCTCAAGGTTAATGACTGTATCAAATAACTCTTTTTTATCCAAGGTTCCACACCTCGTTAATCTGTGGTTTGTGCGGATACGACGCCCTCTTCCAAGAGCTCTTCCCAAGTATATTCTATCACTTTTTCACGGTTCTTCAGTTCCACCTGAAGCACCCGTTCCAGAATATTAAGACCGACAACCTTTGCAGGGCCGTTTGCCGTCGTAATCGTTTCGCCTAAATCCGGCAGCTGTTCTTTTGCTGTCTCATACTCATCATTCTCGTATTTTAAACAGCACATCAGACGTCCGCAGAGACCGGAAATTTTCGTAGGGTTCAGTGATAAGTTTTGATCCTTTGCCATTTTGATGGATACCGGCTCAAAATCACCGAGGAACGTAGAGCAGCAAAGCATTCTCCCGCACGGACCGATGCCGCCGAGCATTTTCGCCTCGTCTCTTACCCCGATTTGGCGCAATTCTATTCTTGTTTTAAAGATAGAAGCCAAGTCTTTTACAAGTTCTCTGAAATCGACCCGACCGTCGGCTGTGAAGTAAAAAATCACTTTATTGCGGTCAAATGTAAACTCTACATCAACCAATTTCATATCTAAGCCGTGTTCGGCCACTTTCTTCTGGCAGACTTCAAAAGCGGATAACGCCTCTTGTTTGTTTTCTTCTACAATGAGAAGATCGCGTTCATCTGCGACGCGTATGACTTTCCGAAGCGGGAGCACGACATCATGCTCGTCCACTTGTTTATTTGCAATGACAACCTGCCCGTACTCGACACCTCGGACGGTTTCGACAATGACGCAGCTGTCTTGTTCTATATCAAATCCGTTCGGATCAAAATAATAAATTTTCCCCGCTTTTTTAAAGCGGACGCCAATTACGTTGTACAAGCTTATCCCTCCTGCAACGTTAACACCAAGTGCTCCATTAATCCCTGCACATTCACATTTGAATGAAGCCGTTTTTTTGCTTCTAAAACAGCGAGAATTTGGTTCGTAACGCTTTGTTGTGTAGATTGCAGCGCATGCTGTTTTATTGATTGGAATAAGTCTTGATAAATCAGTTTATCTTCATTTCCAATTTGGATGGATAGTACATCACGGTATATCAATAAGAGCATATCAAGACCCATTTCTTGATGGGTTTTTTCTTTGAAAAAGGGCACCCACTGATCCTGAATGAAGAAAAAGGCATGTCCTTTCCGCTGATGTAAGACTTCATACAATTTTATCACTTTCGCTCTTGACTCTGCAAACTCATCATTTCGACTTAATTCGACTGCTTCCGCTATATTATTCGTCATATTTGCTAAAAGTCTCGCCATATGAGGGGTTACTTCCTGCTGAACGAGTCTTTCTTCTATCGCTTTCGGCTGCAGCGGCTGAAACGAAAGAACCTGGCATCTCGAAATGATCGTATCCAGCATTCTGTGCAGCTGCTCGGTGATAAGAATTGCGATGGTATCTTGATTCGGCTCCTCTAAAAATTTCAACAGGCTGTTGGCTGCGTTTGTTGTCATTTGATCCGCATGGGATACAATGTACAGTTTTTTGTGCGATTCCAGTCCTGTTTTAGAGAATTCCTCCTGCAGCGATTGGATTTGGGCCTTTTTGATGGATAACCCGTCGGGCTGAACCAGATGCAGGTCAGGGTGGTTTCCGGAATCGATACGCTTACAGTTCCGGCACTCCCCGCAAGGCTCAGTCCCGTCTTCAAGGCAAAAAAAGCTTTTCGCGAGAAGCAATGCGGCATCCAGTTTGCCCGTTCCTTTTTTTCCTTCAAACAGATACGCATGAGAAAGCCTTTTCTTTTCAATGCTATTGTGCAAAAGCCTCATCACTCTTGGCTGCTGCTCGGTCATTTCTTTCCATGATATTGCCATTGTATCACTCTCTATGTGTAAAGGTTAATCAATAAACCTTTTATTTCTCCAATTCGATCCAGCAAATCAATTGCCGGTTTTTCCTGATCTAACATCTCTTCAGTCAGCTGAAGCAGTTTTTCATCAATTTCTTTCACAAGCCCCAGCGTTCTGCTGTTTCCGTAAAGGTCAAAGCTTTTCTCCGTTTCGTGGGATAAACCGCTGTCAACGGCCTCTTTTACAAAGCGTTTTACCAACCCTTTAAATTTCGCTAAGTCTTTGAAGTTCCTCGACTTCGTCAGTCTTTTACCGAATGTTTCTATATCCGTTAAGAACCTGCTCAGCTGGTCAAATTTCAGCTTGCTGTTTTGGCTGTCCATTGAGCTTTTGAACGTTCCGGACAGCTCTGCAGATTTGAAGGCAGGCTGCTGCTTTTTTTCTATAAAGGTACGTAAGTCAGAATTTATTTTCACAGCTTCATATCCTTAAAATTGATGAAATTCATCGACCGGAAGGACAAATACCGTCGCTCCGCCGACTTCCACTTCGACAGGATAAGGGACGTAGGAATCTGCATTCCCGCCCATCGGGGAAACCGGTGCAATCATCTGGTCGCGTTTACAGCCATTTTCTTTAATGAGGCTAAGCGCTTTATTGACCCGGATATCTTCTACCCCAATCATAAACGTTGTGTTGCCTGATTTAAGAAAGCCGCCTGTCGTCGCAAGCTTCGTCACCCTGAAGTTGTGGTCGGTTAATACTTTCAAAAGCCTGTTGCTGTCCTGATCCTGTACCACTGCCACTATTAATTTCATCTTAAAGGCCCCCTTTAGGTTGGAAACAACATTGTGTAGTTACATTTATTATATCAACTTATGAGAATCAGGTCACAACTGAATTTTTTTCAGTGCTTCATTTATCACATTCAGTACGTCCTGTATGACGCGGTCCTTTGTCTGGGAAGCATCTATTGAATGAAATCTTTCCGGAAAACGCTCCATCACCTTTTGGTATCCTTCTCTTACTTGAGTGTGAAACTGTAAAGCTTCGAGGTCGAGACGATTCTTTTCCCGTGACTGATTTGCCTTAATCCGTTTCAGCCCTTCCTCCGGCTCAATGGAAAAATAGATGGTGATGTCCGGCATGGTATCTCCGATTGCAAATTGATTGATGGAAAGAACCTCATCAATCCCAAGCCCTCTCGCATAGCCTTGATAAGCCAGCGAGCTGTCTATGAAGCGATCACACAGAACAATACGGCCTTCTTCCAAAGCGGGCTGTACTTTTTCGACTAAATGCTGTCTTCTGGCAGCCGCGTAAAGCAATGCCTCCGTCTTAGAATCCATTAACGTATTGTTTTTATTTAAAATAACTTCCCGAATCTGTTCGGCAATTTCAATGCCGCCAGGTTCTCTTGTCGACGTTACGGGAAGCCCCTCTGTTGATAGGATTTCTTTTATTTCCTGAAGCACTGTCGTTTTTCCCGCTCCTTCAGGTCCTTCGAATGTAATAAATAAGCCGCTCATGATTTCTCCTCTTCTATATAAACAAGTAATTGTTTCTCCTTTAACCGGCCTTGAATATGCGCATTCATACCGATTAAACGAGATAGCTTCTGTATGCTTTCTTCTGTTATTCTTTCTCCGTCCATGACAAGGGGAATCCCCGGCGGGTACGGAATGATATCCGCTGCATGTAAGCGTCCGGCCGCCTTATCCATATCAACGAACTCTTTTTTGAATCGGCTGATCTCGCTTTTTGGATAATCGAGTGTAGTGATGGATGGAAATGTCCACTTTACAGCTTCCGGCCGTTTATCAGGCGGTGTATTCTCCAGCATTTGATGTATGATTCTTACGGTTTCCGGTTCTATCTTTCGCCGGCCGCCTAATGGCAATACGAGCAAAACCTGATATTCGTCCGCCAGTTCAACAAACACCCCTGAGCTTTCCAATATCCTTTGTAACGAATAGCCTGAATGTCCGAGCTTTGAGCGGAGCGTCAGTTTTAACGGGTCCTGCCGCAGCCCATTTCCTGATGGATTGATCACTTCAATATAAGGAATTGAAGCAAACGTTTGTTTAATTTGGTCAATGTGCTGCATATGAGCAGGCAGTGTCCCGTTTTCAGCGATATCCTGCACATAAGCGCGTGCCGTATCTAAAGACGCCATAATCGGATATGAGGGGCTGCTGCTTTGTAAACTGCTTAAATAATATACCAGCCTGTCTCTGTCAATGCGGCTGCTGTTCAAATGAAAGTAAGACCCCATCGTCATGGCCGGAAGGGTTTTATGAGCGGAATGAACGACGGCATCCGCTCCCATTGCCAATGACGAGGGCGGAAACGGTTCACCTAACACTAAGTGAGCGCCATGCGCCTCATCAACAAGAACAGGAACTCCATATGAATGAGCTGCTTTGATCGCTGCCGTCAGATCGGCAGAATGCCCATAATAAGTAGGATTTGTAAGGACAAGCCCTTTCGCATTCGGGTAGTCCGCTAACGCTTTTTCAATTACTGAAAGAGGCACATGAGCCGGCACGTGCATGCCCTCATCAACCTCCGGCGCTATATATACCGGCTTAGCTCCGCCCATTGCCACCGCATGAAATACGGACTTATGACAATTTCGCTGGATCAGGATAGGCTCTCCCGGCTCACAAACCGCTAAAATCATTGCTAAATTGCCGGCTGTCGTCCCATTGACGAGAAAGAAACTTTCCCTTGAGCCATAAAGCCGGCTCACCAAATCCTGCGCTTCTTTTATGACTCCCGTCGGATGGTGGAGATCATCAAGCCCCGTGATCTCAGTCATATCTATCGATAAAAGAGATTGATAAACAGATTTAGCTTCATCAAAAAAGACATCTCCATTGTGATGTCCCGGAACATGAAAAGAATGCGTATTTCTGTGCGCATGCTCAATCAGCGCTGTATATAAAGGTGTGTCCATTTTAAACAAATCCTTTGACTATCATACTTATTATATCGTGCCTGTGATACAACTTAAAGCTAAGACTTTTTGCCAGCTAGCTGTTTTCCCGGCCGGATTTCATATTCAGCAATTTTTCCTTTAAATCGCCTTCCATTACCGCCAGCTCTTCCTCAGCCCGCCTGCGCTTAATTCTTCCTTCTTCCTGAATGGATATTGTTTCTTCCAGTGTACTGATTAAGCTTTCTTGCACCCTTTTGAGTGTGTCTACCTCAACGAGACCGCGTTCATTGGCTTTTGCTGTTTCAATCGTATTGGTCTTGAGAAGCTCGGCGTTTTTCAGCAGCAATTCATTCGTAGTGTCTGAGACCTTCTTCTGTGCGTCTGCCGCACTGCGCTGCTTCAAAAGCGTTAATGCGATGGCGACTTGGTTTTTCCATAGCGGAATCGCCGTTACGATCGAGGACTGGATTTTCTCTGCCAGCGCTTGATTTGTGTTTTGAATCAAACGGATTTGCGGCGCGCTCTGAATCGTAATCTGCCTGCTCAGAAGCAGATCATGAATTCTCTTATCTAACCGCTCAGTAAATTGAATAAGATCATTTACTTCCTGTACAGCCATTTGATTGTGTTCACTTGATTCAGCTTTTCTTGATAATTCGGGAATCACCTTTGTTTTTAGCTCTTCTAATTTCAATTCTCCCGCAGCTATATACATATTTAATGCGGAAAAGTATTCTTTATTTTGTTCATACAGCTGCTCTAACAGCTTATTATCACTCATCAGCGTGTTTTTTAGAGTGCTCCAGTTTTTTGCTGATTCGGTCAATCTGCACACTGGTCTTTTGGTATTTCGAAAGCACTTCCTGCACAGAGCTTGATACCCTTCCGAACATACGGGCGAGAAACCCTTGCTTCTTCTCTTGCAGGTCGTCAGGGTTTACTTGATCAAGCTTTTGCATCAGATCGCTTAATATGTGGCCAATCTCTCCGATATCTTTTCTTTGCACATGCTCTATCATAGTGTGAGAAAAATTCAGGAGATTGGATTGTGCTTGTGAACCAAATAAAACGATGCTTTGCATATTCTTGGGGTCTAATTTTTCTGCCAGCTGAAGTGCTGCTTCTCTGTTTTCCTCACGCATTGTATCTGCAAGCCTTATATTCGTCTGATCATTCTCACCGTTGTGTTCATCCGAACGGTCTTTGCCCATTTTCTTCCCCCTTTCTTATTTTCTCAGCGAATGCTTTGCCATATCTAATTCAAAGTGTAATTCATCTATGTCTTCTTTCATGATTTCATGAAGATCCTCTTCCAGCCGTTTGGTCAGCTCTGCAAGGGTGATTCTCGTTTCGCTCAAGGACATGGACAAATCTTTATTTTTCCGCGGCTGTGATGATAGCAGGCCGTATTTTTCTGTTAATTCAACCACATAATCAAGCGTCTGATAATAGAAACGTTCCGCCTGATAAAAACGCTTCGGTTCCTGTTTGGTGAGTATATATATTCGCCTGACAATCCTCAGTATTTCCGCATTTTGCTTCAGCATTTGAATACTCTTAGACCGAAATAGCGCTTTACGCAAACGGATGATTTTATCTTTTGCTTCTTCAAGATTTTCCTTGATGTAGGCATATTCTTTTCTTGTCAGCTGATGTTTTCTTAAAAAGAGACGCTTTGTATTCCACAGGCCGCCTGCACATACGATTGCCCCGCCAGCTGTTCCGTATAAGAACGAATATAGAAAAGGCTGATGCCATATAAAAAAGCTTGAAGTCCCGACGATAACAAACGCGGCGCTGCCGCCCAGGGTCCATTTCATAAATTGAATAAATGGTTTCATGCATGATCGACTCCTATTTATTCACTTCTATCAGTATTATCTATTACATTCCATTTCTAAACAAGTTCATCTTCTTATCGTATCAGTTCCTTTATAAAAAGTGAAAGAAACCCTTTAAATTTATGCAAAAAAAAGACCCTTTTCAGGGTTAGGAATATAATGTCGGTGTATGAAGGCTTTTCAGTTTTCTGACGTAAAATTCATAGTCAGGGTCAGAGGTTGAAGTGGAAACTACTTTTTTCTCACACTCTAAACATATAAACTTCGTATAAATATGGATACCTCTGCTTTTTTTGGTTTCACACACAATACATGTTTCTCCATGGCTGGACGTCTCATTCATCATGCCCACCTCCGTATGAATAGCCTTCCCCTAAGCCAATGATTGTATACACAATTTAGACCTTTTTGAAGTTTGCAATTAGTATATGGGGTCTGCGGCATTTCGGTGTTTGTATTGTTTTTTGATCGCAAAATAAAAACCCAGCTCATGATGAGCTGGGTTAAAGATTGCTTGGCGGCGTCCT
>NZ_LSAZ01000025.1 GCF_001584325.1 Bacillus nakamurai | reverse complement strand
GTTTTCAAAGATCATCGCCGCTTATTGAAGCAGCTTTATTATAGTATCATTTCGCTTCATTCATGTCAACAACTTTTTTCATGTTGTTTTTGAAGCATTTTGTTGTCAGCTGTTCATCAGCGACGAATAATAATATACCATGCTTTCTCTCTATAAAGCAAGTATTTTTTTAAAAAATAGAAAGAGTTTAAACCAGTCATATCACATTGACTATAAAAAGATGGTCGGGAAGACAGGATTCGAACCTGCGACCCCATGGTCCCAAACCATGTGCTCTACCAAGCTGAGCTACTTCCCGAATTAAATAAAATTATGGCGCGCCCGAGAGGAGTCGAACCCCTAACCTTTTGATCCGTAGTCAAACGCTCTATCCAATTGAGCTACGGGCGCAAATATTTCATGTCATAAGAACAATAATTGGAGCGGAAGACGGGATTCGAACCCGCGACCCCCACCTTGGCAAGGTGGTGTTCTACCACTGAACTACTTCCGCAAGTGTATTAAAATAATCCATTAAAATAAAAACAACAGCTCCATTAAACGGATAACTGTCATGTCATCCAGTTAAGCTCCCAAGCTGCACTATCCACATATCCATCCTAACTATGGAAAAGCTCACCAAAAAAACTAATACAGTTCTTTATGACAAAAGTTATTATATCAGGGTTTCATTAAAAGTCAATACAGTTTATATAAATGGAAACGAATAATCCTGTTCGTCCACTTCTCCATCATGTTTTTTAATTATTTAGGGCCCCTTCAATAACCTGATTGTGCGCGGCAGTCCTTTCTGCCACGTTACGCAATTTTTTCTTTTAGCTTGTCCAGCAGACCTTTCACCGAGCTTGTGGACACAAACCGAGTTCCTCCATCAATGATCTATGAGTCAGGACCACTCCGTACTGATTAATAAAAGTTGATATCGTCCGCAAAACATGGTCTTGTCTTTTGGTAATACTAGGCATAGCTGCTGATCCCTCTTTTATAACAGGAAGGAGCTACAGCGAGAATATTGTCTATCCTGAATGTTTTTGTTTGCCTGCTTGAGAAACAAAACGCACGAACATACTGCTGTTTTAACTGATGAACGATGATTGCCCTCTTTGAAACAGTCCCATCATTTTTCATGTAAATCATGTCTAAAACTGATTTTTCATTTAATGAACGATTCAATAATGATTTCATTCTGTGTCCCCTCCATCTTTATTATCATTTCACAGGAACACTTGTTCTGTTTCAAGCAAAAAGAGAATGTTTGTTCCGGTAATATCTTCTCGCGAAATAATCTACCTTGTAACAAACTATGAGGTATTCCCTATCCGGCTTCACTTCGCTAACAGAACACTGGCACAATTAAAACAGCAATGGCGAGCGCTCGTATTGCAACCGGCAGGCCCGGCTTGAACACCGGGCCATCTTCTGACAGCAATAAGTCTTCTTGTACACTCTCTTCATAAGCAAAATTAAATCATTACTGAAGTAATAAAAAATGTAAAAAAGTAAATCGTAAGTGAAAAGGAGATGATTTCAGTTAAAAAAATATTTATTATCGTGATCTTAGGTTTTTCGTTAAGCTCTACCACAGTAGAAGCTGCTAAACAAACACAACACCAGAACACAAAAGTTCCCCAAGAACTATTTGATGGTTTTATGCAGGAACTTTTTTGTAAAGATATATTAGATGGTGTTCAGGAATTTTACAAAGATGATACAATGTCTGTTTCCATTCAAGATGGTGTTGAATTATCCGCAGATAAGGAAGAAAGGTTCATAATGAAGTTTATTGTGCTGCCTCATTCAAAGCTTCCAAAAGGGCAAGACTTTAGGAACCGATACTATAACTTTCAGAGTGGATGCATTCCGCTTGGGTACTGAATCTAACGACAGAAAATCAGCCATCACATTTCTAAAGCTAGATCATAACGATCCAACAAAATAAAGCAGGCTTTATCTTTATATAAAAGCCTGCTCCATTCTGGTCCTTATTCGCTGATTCAATATAATTTGCACCAAACATTAGAAAACAAGGGCCATTTAAAAAGGGGGGCCCCAATCAATTTTAGACAAAAAAAATAACAGTTCCATAACTCGCGGAAACTGCGTCAGATCAACGTATTTAGATAAGCTTCCAAGCGGGCTCGAACCGCTGACCTCTTCCTTACCATGGAAGTGCTCTACCTGCTGAGCTATGGAAGCAATGGCTCCGCAGGTAGGACTCGAACCTACGACCGATCGGTTAACAGCCGATAGCTCTACCACTGAGCTACTGCGGAATAATATAAGCTTCATAAACAAAAACACGGTAGAAAAAAAATAAAAGCTTGGCGGCGTCCTA
>NZ_LSAZ01000024.1 GCF_001584325.1 Bacillus nakamurai | reverse complement strand
TCCGTCTCTTTTTTCCCTTCCAATCCCGCTTTTTACCTGTTGCGGTTTTGTCTTCGAGAATGATATAATCATTTTCAGTTGAATACAAAATGAAAAACTCCTTCTGAGCTAGTAATCTAGCATTCTATTGTTAAGTGTGGTAACTCAATAATAGCAGAAGGAGTTTCTACATGTCAAAAACACCTCAAATCCTTGACACACAAGGCTTTGAACTGATTTTAAAAAATCTTGGTGTTTCTATATAGTATCAAGATAAGAAAAGACCCGATTTCGACTCCGTCAAAATCGTAAAAAAGGCCGGCAGAATTGCCGGTCTTTTTTTAAAAACCAAAACCTAAGATCAAAACCATTCTTCCCCCGTAGGGGGAGATTTTTTTTCGAAAAATCGGCCCTGCAGCCGCGCATTATTTTAGATATTCAATAACTTTAAAAAGCCGCACGTCTCCACCTGACCAACACATGAACCTCCACACAGTCAACACATGGCCTTTTCTATCAACACGCAGTCAACACATTCCAGTCATGGTTCAATGCGTAGCATTATTTATTTCGCCGGTGCGAAAAAAACGAGCACCTTTTGACCAAGTGCATAAGTGGGCACTCCGCTACCGCTCCTCTGAAGCCGGTTCAAAAAAAACATCAACAGCTAATCGGTATACCTAAAATCGCTCTCAGAACGCTCAGATTCGTTTCTGCGTGCTTTTAATATAAAACGCCTCCTTTTATAAGGGGAACATGATAAAACGTCTGTAAAAGGCTTTAAAATGATTTTTTGCATTAAAAAAAGCAGACTCTAAGAGTCCGCCCCATTCAGGCCTTAAATTTTCTTTACGTTGCATTTCGAGAAGCAACCGAAATTTCCCCATGAGAAACAGAATAACCTGCACCGGCTAACAGACCCAAGATGAGGACAGCAGCAAAAAGACTTTTAAATTTCATAATGAGAATCACTCCTCTGAATTTGTCTTTGAGCGCACACCATTTCATTGTAAAAGTATATAGAATCTTCCATGCGCCTCTTCTTAGTATAGAATTCTGCAGACACTAAAGCTAGCTCTTCAAAGTATGGATAGCCTTTTTCGGTCTTTAGTCCGTACAATGCATTTTTTACATTTTGCCTATTAGCAGTATCAATAAATAATGCTTTCAGTACATTTAACAATTTCATGTAAAATTCATTTTCGAAAGCTTCAGCTTCCCTCACTGCCTTTTTAAAGAAATCCCTTCCCTCAATTATTTCACCATTCTGAAAGTGAATAAGGGACAAATCGTAGTAGGCTTGGATGATTTCTTTAGCCCCTGCTTTTTTTGCGAGCTTAATGGCTTGATGATACAAAGGAATGGCCATTGGGCTTTGCAAACGATTATAGCTGTTCCCCATATTTAAATATGCAAATGTCTGCATCAGTTCATTGCCAACCTCTTCAGCCATTTCTAAAGCTATTTGTAAATGCACCAAGGCTTTTTTATGATTATTCAAATCATCATAGTTCCCTGCAATAACAAAAAGACATTTGATCATATTTACTTTGTATGTAGGATACTTCTTATATTTATCATAAGCCATTTTCACATAATACATAGAAACGTGAGTCTGTTTCATATGATAAAAAACCTCAGCCATCTTAAAATAAAATTCCGCTTTCTCTATTTCATCAGTGACCCTTGCAATCTTAGCTTCTGCCTTTTGATAATGATTGATGGCCGCTACGTAATCCCCATTTCTAAATTCGTACATTCCTCTAAACAAATGATCATAGTATTTCAGCAGCTTCGTTAACTTTTGTCCGGTCCCTTCGGATCTTCTTAAATACTCCCAAGTTTCCAACTTTTTAGAAGAATCTGACGGGAAAAGATAGTCCATCATCAAATCATGTCTAAAACTGATCAGCTGATAATACAGTAATAAATCTTGATCTTCTTCCATTTCCTCAATCATTTTTTCTACTTCTGCTTTGCACTTTTCAGCGTTTTTTGCATCAAATCTGTTTATATACTCATGCCAATCATTAATTTTAACCCCCACAGTAGCAGACGGAATGGCACTCATAAAACTCGTCCCCCTCCAGTTTAATCCTTTTTATGAAAATGGTAG
This sequence comes from Bacillus nakamurai, assembly GCF_001584325.1. GTDB lineage: Bacteria > Bacillota > Bacilli > Bacillales > Bacillaceae > Bacillus > Bacillus nakamurai. The sequence continues at coordinate 5,358 of NZ_LSAZ01000024.1, read as the reverse complement.
CATAAGAGAAGGATTGATAACTTTGTTGCGGAAAATTTTCGACATGCCGCAACGATAATATTCCCGAGGTAGGAATCTCGTTATTACACAACAAATACTTGAAATAAAAAACGGAATCACATTTGGATTCCGCTTAAAACTTACGATTACTCCCCCCCTGTTAGCATGGGGGGGCTATTCGGTTGGATTCGATCCGGTCGCTATCGCTGCCGCTCCCTTCTCTCACCAATTATTTTTCCCGATCTTTTTTCTCCTTCAAGAGTAACTTAGTCCCAATTCACTAGTCAAGTTCTTGGGCTTTGCCCAAACCCACCAACGGATGGCCGTTGGATGCCAATAATCAATCCCCCCAACCCCCCGAATCTTCGGGGGACTCCCTCGCCGGTTGGCGTCAAACAAACGGGTTTGTTTGAGTGCTGAAAGGGTTCGGGTGGCGCTGAGCGAGTCAACTCCTTAATCCTCCCTACGGTCCGGTTACCGTTGACTCACGCCAAGGGCGCACCACTCCCTAAAAGCTTACTTCCCAATCTTAGTTTAGGAAACCGATGATACACTCGCTTCTTCATCCTCTGAAATTAACGATCTACATTCCTTTTCATACTTACTCAAAAACATATTGAGGTACTTTTTTTAAAACCTTTGTGATATAAATTAATAACGTAAATAAGTTAACTTAACCACTTCGGTTAAAGGCTCATGTATTTTTTTTGCCTTTTTTAATTGTTTAAATCATTAAACGTTTTATTTGTTCTTTCATGTTAGGTATTGATCTAAGAATAGAAATTTCCTCGTCATTTAATTCTAAAATATTCACCATAGCAATTGATTCAAGTGAATTGATAGCCTCTTCTAAAACATTATTGATTTCAGTTCTTTTATCAACAGCGTTGTAACGATAAACACCTCTAGAAGAGTTAACAATGTCCCCATCCTCTTTAACCAAAGACAACATAGCACCACTGAAACTTCCTGAAGAAAAAGTCTCTCCCTCTTTATCTTGAACGTATTCTTTAATCTCTTGCAGTTTGAAATCTTTATTAGGATTAGATTTTAATAATGCTTTAACATGCTGTTTAATAATTGGCGCTGCCACTTTTTTCACAGCTAACACCCCTTCAATATTTCTTGTATCTTCATTTTAACACCTTTAATTTAATTGTTCAATCATTTAATGATTTAAAGTTATTTGGATTCCTAATAACAACAATCCCTTAAAATATAGAAGGCTTTGCTTATTTCATAGCGAATCATTTTTTAAGAGGTGATTCAATATGGATATGGGAGTTAAATTATCGTCAAAGGACGTTGCAAAGCGTCTTGGTATAGAGCCTGTGACTGTACGAAAATATTCAAGTATGCTTGAAGGTCAAGGGTATTCCTTCAATAAAGATTCCAAAGGATGGCGACTCTATAGCGAAGATGATGTAAAGGCTCTAGAGTATCTATGTACAATGACTAAGATCAATGGACACTCACTCGACGAAACGGTAAAGCATATAGCAAGCCTATATCGTTCAAAACTGACCATATCGGATACCGCTACATCGCTACAGGACAATCCTTTGGTTGAATTCATGAAGCGACAGGAAGAATTCAACCGCCACATGGCAGAACGGATGGAACAATTCGAAAAAAGACAGCAAGAAAGGCACGAGACACTCACTGCCGCATTACGGGAGTCGCTGGAGACACAAAGAATGATCGCAGCCACTAAACAAAAAAAGTGGTGGCAATTTTGGAAGAACAGCTAATACCACCAACAGTCACCGCTCTAATTCATTGTCCTTGTATTTATTCGCTTCTCTAGGCATTCCAGCCGTACGGAAAAACGATGCCGCTAATTTCCGCACCCTTGGCAACTTTTCTTTAGCCCACTGCACCATTTTGTCTTTCCACTGTTCCAGTACGGCCACCCGCTCTCTTAGCGTCTTGTTTTCCTCGTTCAGCGACTGAAAATCCTTATTCTGCTCTTGGGCGAAGTTCAGCAGCTCACCATACCTGCCTCTTTCCGCTTTAAGGCTTTTTTTCGTTTCATCGTGCTTTTTGACCTCATTGTCTTTCTGAGCGCTCAGAGACAGCGTCAGCCGCTTCAAATCATTATTCTCCGCTCTCAGCTCGCTGTTTTCTGTTTTCAGAGCCGACAATTCTTCTTGCACTTCCCGGCGGAGATCTTCACGCTGCTCTTCTGTAAATTCTTTAGTCAGCTTCCGCCGCATCCCCCTTTTTGCTTTTTCGACCTCCTCGTTCATAGTCGCCTGCAGATCCGAGAGCATCTTATCTTTCGAATCTGCCCGTTCCTTTTCTTGGCCGGCTATGGACTTCCACCGTTCCTTCTCTTCCGTTTCCGCTTCCAATTGCCGTGACAGCTGCGCCGCCGTTTTCCCTTGGTCTTCCGCATAAGCATACAAATTTTCCAGTTCATGCTGCGGCACAGTCACTTTGTCTCTTTTGAAAAGACCGGCTTTTTCATACTCAACGGTCGGGAGCCGCCGCTCTTCCGTTTTGGCCATCAGCGCTTCTTTTTTGACGGAGACCACTGATTCAACCGCTCTGTTCTGCTGTTCCAGTTCCGCTTTCCGTTTTTCCTTCAAAGCGATTTCGGCATTCAGCTGTTCCAGTTCCGCTTTCCTTTGGTTGATTTTGTACTGGTGAACATTTTCATGCTTTTTTTCACTTGGTTCACCCCGCTCCACGTCAAAACCGCTTTTCACCATATGCCGGTGAAAATCATCCTGAATGGCTTTCATCTTCAGTTTTCCGTTAAAAAAATCTTTAGCAGAAAGCCGGCCGTCCTCGGTGATCGGCACAATCCCCACGTGCATATGCGGGGTCGCTTCGTCCATATGTACCGTGGCATACAGCATATTTTCCGCACTGTATTTCTCTTTCAGATGATCAGCCGCCGCTTCAAAGTAGCGCCGCTGCTCCGTCTCGCTCAATCCGTTCATGTAGTCAGGACTGGCCGTAATCAAAAACTCGCTCACCAGGACTGCATCATCCCGCACTTTCCGTTTGACCCTGCCCTCAATTTTTTCACGAACCGCCTGTGCGTAGCTAATCGGTTGACCGTTAATAAGATCATAATTGAGATGCGACCGGCTACGATCAATGTTTTCATTTTTGCTTTTTTGAAACTCCCGCTGATTGTGTTTTTGCGTTCCATTCAGTCTATCTTTCTTGTATTTTTCCATCCTGATGACTGCATAATTTGCCATGAAAAAAACCCCCGATTCAGACCACTGTTTAGGGGTTATGGTAACACAAAGTTTATCCTTTGGTGTAACTTTGGTGTAACGCACTACACCAAATTGTTCCTACGGATTCAATTTGGACGTGCGACCTGCGGTGCTGGTGGCTCTCTCATTCTTGCTATCGCATCGAAAGGTCGTGCCACTTGTCGGCTGTCCGCCGACCCGATTTTTCCACCGATGAGAGATCGGCAGGAAACCGGAAAACCCTTGCTGCTCCCACAGCATTCACACCATGAACATTTTGTTCCTTGTGTCAAATTTTCAATGTCTGAAAGTATGCTGCGGCAACACGCATCTACTTTCTCTATTTTTAAAACTGTCTTCCCATCAAAATGATATTGAGACGTTGATATATCTGTATTTCACACACTAAGTACCATACCTTTCTTAATTTTCGCTTAATTTTTTATCGAAATATACCCATATCTTTACAAAAGAATTTATATTTAAGTGGGCCCATTTAATTGCAGGAAAGGATGTTTTTTAAGAGTATGAAAGTTAAGGAGAGAATGCTATGATTATGAAAAAGAAGAAATTAAGTTTTTTAGTGAAGATTATGTTGGTAGCTTTATTGGTTGCCCCACCTTTGTTAGGATCAACAAGTTTTTTGGGATTTAATAAATCAAGTAATGTTGCTCATGCAGCAGAAAAGAGAGTTGTAGTAGGGTCTTATACTTTATCAAAAGCTCAAACTAAAAATTTGGCTAATAATATGAAAGCAATAAAAGGTAACAGTAATCTAAAAATTGCCATTTTAGCTGTTGCTACTAAATGGGGTGGAGTTGCTGGATGGGCTTCTGCATTAGCAGTTCAATTAAGTTCTAATGCTGTTTATCAAAAAGAAGTTATAAATGCTGCAAAAAAAGGCAAGAGATTAAAAATAACAATAACTGATTATAAAAATTATCATACGTCCTATTCAGCACAAATAAAATACACGATAGTAAAATAATTTAAAATGGGGTGAGATTATGAATAAAAACTCACTGATGGCATTTTTAAAAAGTTATATTGGCCTTGCGGCTATAATGTTATTTATTTATTTAATCTTAGGTCCATCTAAAAATGTATCTTTGATTTTTGTTATGGTATTAGGGTTACCAATAACAGCAATAATGGTCTTTACAGGATGGGACAAAAAGTTAAAAAAACATTTACCTTAGTAAGAAAAGCAGGCCGCGTGGCCTGCTTTTCTTACTTGATTATGTAATTCTTGATGCCGGGATGCCAATAAGCCATGACCTCAAATGCGCCGTTTGCTACCTCGTCATCGTCTTCCTCAATCTTGACAAGATCGCCGTCCTCTGCATCACCAAGGTTCAATTCCTTATGAATATCCTTCAATATTCCACCGTACCCAATCAACCTACGAGCAGCCAGTGCATCATCCAAAAAATAAACTGTATTCAGATTATCCTCTGTCACCTTATTTCCGCGGACAACATCTGTATCCTTGACGGGATACTTAGAAATTTCAAGAACAGCTTTCTGCTCCATCATTGCTTCTCGCACATCGCTCTCAATCTGCTCAGCATCAATCTTGGCTTTACCTTTCACTCGACGAATATCGACAATTGGAGTGTAATCCAATTTCATCGCCTTTTTCCATAAGCTTGTCCACTCAGACTGCTTAATGTAGTTATGAGTAAAATAGCTTTTCTTCACTGGCAACAACACATGAAAATGCGGATGATATGTATCTTCTTCATGATTTTTCGTTATCTCTAAAGCTCTAAAATAACCAAGAGTCACTTTATCAACTCTTTTATATTTCATCAGCCGATTGAATCCTTTCATCATGTCCGAAATCGCAGGCTTCAGACCGTCACCCTTAACATTTCGAACTGTCAACGTGAGAAAAATCCATCCGCAGCCATACTGACGATTGGCTTCTTCTACGATCAATTTATTGTGATAAGCAATTTTTAAAGACCTGCGCCATGCACACATCGGGCACAACCTCACTTTACAAAAATGAGCTTGATACAACTTTAGTTTGTCCGTCTCCGGATCTCTTTTAAACGAAAGGTATTCTGCACATCCATTCAGCTTTTCAGCTTTTTTGCCATAGTAAGGTGCTCCGATCTTGCTCTCTAACGCTTCGTAA
>NZ_LSAZ01000023.1 GCF_001584325.1 Bacillus nakamurai | reverse complement strand
TAACAGCAGAAGCCCAGTCTGTATATGACGAAAACGTTTTAGATTTAGGCGGCAATCAGTTTCTGAGTGAACCTGAACAGCCGAACGAAAAACCAAGCGTGCAGGATACTGATCCCTTTGACGGTCAGCCTGTAGACATTAGCAAAAATGACCAGCCATTTGATTAAGGTTGGCATACCCTTCTGTTACAAGTGGATGACAGAAGGGGCGCCTAACGGGGCGCAACTGTTCCGTGAGTATGTTAAGGGGTATATCCGAACAAATGAACCGGGCTTGCGTTTAGTCCGCATCAGCGGCATGACAGCACTGTGTGAAAGGAAGTAGGTGAGCCATGAATTACCTGAAAGAACTAAACGGGTTCATGACCTGGATAGAAACGAATCCGTTGTCTGCAACAACTCAAGCATTGTGGTTTCATCTGATGCACATTAACAACAAAACCGGGTGGCGGGAGTGGTTCACCACTTCCAACACCACTCTTCAAGCAAAAATCGAAGTCACTGAAGCCACACTGATAAAACACCGGAAAATACTGATTGATCTCAAACGAATTGAATATGAGCCGCAGGGGAGAAAGGCCGGGAAATACAAGCTGATTTCTTTTGAAAACACGGTCTGTAAAGAGGAACCCGAGAGCGACAAGCCGGATGCGCCGAGCGAGAAAACGCCAGAAGCACAGCAGGAGGTTGACGAAAAAATGAAAAACGCATTTGAACTATTCGAAAACAGAACAGCCCGTACCATTGGCCCAATGGAGGTTCAACGGCTCGGCTATATGGTGGAAGATTACGGCGAAGAGCAGGTCATGGAGGCTATGAAATTGGCTTTTAGAAACAAGGGAAGCAATGTGGGGCTGAATTACATTGAAGCGATTCTATCCAACCCGTTAAGCCAGAAGCGAAAGGAGAAACAGCAGTATGCCAACAAACAACAGAACACAAAGTACGGACGAGGCGATGGCGGCAGTCATGAAAGAACTTCAGGAAAGGTCGGCTCAATTTTCGGCGGACAAGTTGGCCGCCTCAGAAGAAAAGGTTGAATATGATTGCCCCACTTGCAAAGACGAACTCGGCTATATCGAAAACAAGGACGGCTATGAAATATGGGTACGATGTGGGTGCATCGAGCGCCGTCGCATCCGGAAATTAATGAACTCCAGTGATATTACCCCGGAATTTGAAAGATTACAATTCAAGAATTTCATAACCGAGGGCAAGCCAGCAATGGTAAAAGTCACCTATGATACAGCAGTCGAATATTACAAGGAATTCGATAACATTCGCGGTACTCGCAACAACAGCATTGCCCTTCTCGGGCAGCCGGGGGCGGGCAAAACGCATTTGCTTACTGCAATCTCAAACAAGCTGATCAAATCGAAAAATATCGCTGTTCAGTATTTCCCATACGTCGAAGGATTCAACGACCTGAAAGATGATTTTGACAAGCTAGAAGAAAAGCTCAAGCGAATGAAAGAAGTTGAAGTCTTGTTTATAGATGATCTGTTCAAGCCTCTGAACGGGAAGCCACGGGCCACTGATTGGCAGGTCGAGCAAACGTACTCTGTCATCAACTATCGCTATCTGAACCATAAACCAGTCTTGATCTCAAGTGAATTGAATATCGAGCAAATCGTAAAGATAGACGAGGCGCTCGGCACCCGGCTTTATGAAATGTGTGCCGACTATGTTGTGGTCATTGAGGGAGACAGGATGCTATTAAATCATAGATTGGCAGGGTTGAGAAATGGATAAACAGGCAAGTTTCACAGCATCCGGCGGCATGTACGTGTTCGGGCCTGCTGAACAAACGTACGGCCAGGACCTTACCCCGGCGATCCGGGTGCTTGAGGAAAAAATCAAACAAATGGAGCTGATGCACAGTGCTTAAAGCGGTTATCCTGCTACCAGCCATCATCCTCACAGCGCCGTACAAGGAAAAACAGATTCAGCAATGGGAACAAATTGACGGGAGGTAACGACGGCACGCGGGAACAGGCCGATAAGGTAATAGTCAAAGCAATAGATATGGAGGTATCAGAATGAGAGAAATCAAGTTTCGGGCTTGGAATGATCCACTCAAAAAAATGGATTACAGCCCTTTAAATGCAATTGGTTTTGATGGGAAGTTTTATTACGGGAATGCGGATATAACAGGATTATTTGGAAGTATCATGCAATACACCGGGTTAAAGGACAAAAACGGTCGGGAGATTTATGAGGGAGACATTGTAAGGAATCACCGTAGAACATCAAATGAGCTATTAGAAGTCCTGTGGCAGGAAGAAGTGGCTGAACACGCTTCAGACGGAATCTATTGGACAAAAAAGGTACCAGGTTTTAGATTCAAACGAATAAAGCGAGGTTTGACTACTGTATTTGTAGCTCATGTTGATTTAGAAGTCATCGGCAACATTTATGAAAATCCTGAGCTTTTGGAGGCAGCAGAATGAATTTAGACATCGGTAAATACAGAATTACATCTGATCCAATGAACGTTATCTTGAGCATCGAATTTCAAAAGCAGGATAAAGAGGGCAATCCGTCAGGCGAGGTCGGGTACAAGCCAGTTGGATATTTCAAGGATTTAGAGTCTGCATGTAATCGAATCCTAAACATGGAAATCTTGACGGGGCAGGCGAACAACTTCGAAGAATTAAAAGCGTTGATTATCCAAACAAAACAAACAATCACCGCGGCTATTCGGGAGTCAGCAGAATGATGCCAACTACTAAATTGGAATATCGGTTTTGAAATCCTTACAGTTGGCGGAATGCGTTTTATAAAATGCACATTCCTCCCTCTTATACTACTAATCAGGATAGGGGAGGCATCACATGCAAACGAATAAGTACGGCGCCAGGAAAACGCAGGTGGACGGCATTACGTTCGATAGCCGGGCCGAAGCCAAATACTATGAGCAATTGAAATGGCTCAAGGTGAGCAAGCAAATCAAAGATTTTAAGCTGCAGCCACGGTTCCTGCTGCAAGAGGCATTCAAAAAGAACGGCAAAACTTTTCGGAAGATTGAATATATTGCAGACTTCGAGGTTCATAACTTGGATGGCAGCATCGAGGTCATTGACATCAAAGGTGTGGAAACAAAGGAATTTGCCATCAAACGCAAGCTGTATGAGCGCCGATATGATACGCCACTCAAGGTGCTGGCGCTAGATAAGGCACTCGGCTTCATTGAGCTGGACGAGCTGAAAAAACTCAAAAGGAAGGCGGGGAAGACCACTGCAAAACGTGGTAATCGCAGACGATCGGCCGTTATGGGTTCAGGAAGAAGATAAGCTCATGGCCTGCATGACGCTCTGTTCCGATTACAAACGATGCGCCAGCCGCATGGGAGCGGATTGTAAAAATCTTGGAGGTTCAGAAATACCCAAAATCAATTCAGGAGGTTATCGCTATGCAAGAAAAAATCAACCACTACAAGCCAGGACCAGTTAAGAAATGGAAAATGACGCTGGAGCAGTTGGCGGCATACATCGAAAAGCATCCGATCATTTACCGCGAGGAATTAAAGCCGTCAGCTGGCGTAACAATGCGGCTGCCGTCGTAAAACGAAAAAAGCACCGAAGCTGCGCCTCAGTGCCTTTGATATGAACTGGTACTTCTATCATAGCACAGGGGGCGGCCAGAGTGAACAAGCCAACAGAAATAAAAAACTATGACACAACTATTCAGCAAAACATCGAGCCGGGGAAAGTCCGCATCATCGTTTTAGATGGCACTGAAGGGACTGCTCATTTAATGGACGCCCCGGAACACGGTAAAACAATCATTCAAACAATAAAAGGCGGCCTGGCTCGTTGTGATTACGAGATCGGCCATAAATTCAAATAGCAGGGGTTTCCCCTGCGGGGGAGGAACGGCATGGATAAATTACAGGAAATTAAAGGGCGTATTTCAAAATTAAAAGGCTACCAAAATGCTAAGTCGGAAGATCAATACTGGATGACTAAAGAGCATATTGATTTTCTGATTGATCGAACTGAACTGGCTGAAAAACAGCAGGCCATCATTGAAGAAAACGAGCGTCAGCAGGAAATCACGGTCAATCAGTTCCGGCAGGCTCAGGAAGAGATTCAGAAGCTGCGGGCGGAAAACGAAGAACTAAAATTAAAAGTCGAGGCTCAGGAAGAGGAAATAAGAGATTTAGAATTTGAAAACAGCAATTTAGAGGACGAAGTGGAGGAATTGGAGGACAGAGTTGAAGCATTGGAGGACAGAGTTGAAGCATTGGAGGACGAAGTGGAGGAATTGGAGGACAGAGTTGAAGCATTGGAGGACGAAGTGGAGGAATTGGAGGGGGCTACGGAATGAAAGTGAAACATGTTGATCATGGTGGCCTAAAAAGTAACTGGAAGGCGTTTGTTGATTTTGTTAAATCCAATGGTGATGGCGCTTGGTACGAATATTTCTTTGTTTTCCATGAAGATGAATATGACGAAACCTATATATTTGAAGATTCCTTGCAATTAGACAAATGGTTAGAACAGGAATTTTGGGAGGGTTGTCATTACGAGGTCGAGGATCTTGAGAGTTCAATGGATGAATGGAAAGTATGGGGGCTAGTTCCTGCTTCATCAGTTGAAAAATTTCCAATCTTATACGACAAAGCGAGGAAAACATCAATTGTTAGTGATGGTGAACAATTTTACAGAAAACCAGTGAGTATAAGCGTAGAGCAGACAATTTCAGTATCGGCCGTATAAGGGGGAATACAATATGATGCCATTACAAGTAGAACTGCAACGGAACGTGAAGGCCACGAAAGACGAAGCAATGACCGTCGAGCAGGCGGCCGAGCTTTTAAAAGTTCACCCGGATTACATCCCGACGCTGGTCGCTCGGTCTGATGATCTGAAAATGATCGGCGACCATACCATTATCGCTAAACGGGATAAAACTAATATCTGGCTGGTCGGGGCATGCGTGGCGCTCTTCTTCGTCACTATCTCTGTCCTGCCGAATTTGATCGGGGGTTAAGGTATGGGATTCCCGCGGATTTTACACTATCCGGGCAGTAAATGGTCAATGACAGACTGGATCATCAGCCATATGCCCGAGCATAAAACTTACGTTGAACCTTTCTTTGGATCCGGAGCATTGTTTTTTAACAAACAGCCCTCGACCATCGAAACAATCAATGATCTGGATAGCAGCGTGGTCAATCTTTTCAAAGTCATTCGGGATCAGCCGGAAGAGCTTGCGAGATTAATTGAATGGACGCCGTTATCCCGTGAAGAATATTACGCATCCTATGATTCTGAATCAGGCAATGAATTAGAGGACGCCCGTCGTTTTCTTATTCGTTGCTGGCAGGCCATAGGAGCAAAAACAAGTGACCGGACAGGCTGGCGGAGCTTGATCAGTAGTAACGGCCCTGACACGGCTAAAGAGTGGGGCAAACTGTCGGCAAAGATATTGTTAGTCGCCAAGCGACTGAAAGAAGCACAAATCGAACACCAGCCAGCTGTCCAGCTGCTTGAAAGATATAAACGGAAAGAAGTGCTTGTTTACGCAGACCCGCCTTACATCATCGAAACGCGGACCAAACGGCATTACAAACATGAAATGACGATTGATGATCATGTTGAGTTGCTTGAGACATTAGACAAGCATCCTGGACCCGTACTCTTGTCCGGCTACGCTCATCCACTTTATGATGACCGACTCAAGCACTGGAAAAGAGAGATACGGGAAGTATCAGCGGAAGCCGGGGCCAAACGCCAAGAAGTGTTATGGATTAACCCGGTAGCTGCTGAACAAAGCTACTTTCAGCAATCATTGTTCAGTTTGGAGGCCCGGCCATGATCGAATACCATTGCCCGGACTGCGATTATAAAAAACTTGATTTAGAAATCCGCGCAGGTGCCTGCTGCCCGCATTGTGGCCGCGTCATGGGCGCTGAGGAGGAAATAGCGTGAAACAGGATTACAGGCAGGCTTTCGAACAAGCATTGACTGTCTTCCGTGAAAAGCACGGACCGGAAAAAGGCGGCATGCTGCTTATGTGTCATGTGCATGAATTTCTACAAAATACCGTCGGCGGGCGGAAATAGGGGGAACAGAAAATGAAAATCAACTTAAAACAACCTGCAATGAAACTGTCTGAACTACCTGGCGAAATGGAGATCGCTGCTTCTAACAACCTTTCGCTTCTCTATACAGTAGACGAAGTGAAAGCTGAAATTGAAGGTGGAGAACCACATCATGAGGACAGATGGTTCATTATTGAGCGCCGGGAATGGAAGCCAAACGTTGATCTGATGATTGACAGGTATCTCGACGATGTGGACGAGGATATGTATGAAGGCTTTTACGAAAAAGCAAAAGCCAATATATCAGACGATGTCATACAAAAAATTCAATTGATTTTAGAGGGCGCACTGAACAAACCAAATATCACGGATTACTGGACTTTGGAGGAAGAAGTGAACATTGATATTTTTCCAGGGGAGGAAGCGGAATGAATCTACAAAAAATGTTCGAAATGCAAAAGGAGCTTGATGATCGGATCATCAAAGAAAAGGGGCTTGAGGGGCAGGACTTGGTACCAAACACTTATGTCGCTCTGGATACTGAATTAGCTGAATTTGCGAATGAAGGACGCTGGTTCAAGCATTGGAGTAATGACCGGGAGCCAAGAAATCACTGCAAATTGTGCCAATTAATCGAGACACCGCACATTTGCCAGAACCCACTTCTTGAAGAATACGTGGACTGCCTACACTTTTTCCTTTCAATAGCCGTTAAAAAAGGCTGGGAAGACGCTATGAGTCTACCAGAAGAAGCCTTTAATGAAATGAAGAAAAATGGATTTGAAGGCGGTTTGTCAGGTGTGTTTTTAGAAATGAAATGGGTGCTATTAAATTCTTATATGACCAAAGACAAAAGACACAAAAAGACCAGTTTCATGGTGGCATGGGGCTTGTTCTTGAGTATTGGAACTATTGGTTTCGGATTCACTTTGGAACAGATTGAAGCAGCTTACATGGACAAAAACGCCGTCAATCATCAGCGGCAGCAGGAGGGGTATTGATGAACCATACAGAAGCGAAAATTACAATCAAACAAAGCGATAAGGTGGAAGTCACGAAGGCACAGGCGTGGGCGATTGAGGAGGGGATGAAACATTATTTGAAAATGGCTGATGCCGACCCCGCAAGAGTGGAGAAGTTAACCAAGGGAGACAAGAAGGAATTTGCGCGACTTCTATTTTTGGGGACACATTTTGTTATTAAAATAGGCGATCTGACACCATGGGACGGACTTTTTGAGCCACTCAACAGCATGTCCGCTGATGAATTGAATAGAGCGATTTTAAAGGATTATGTTGTGAAGGAGGGCGGCGCCGAATGAGTAAAAGACTCCCTGTGAAGTTAAGCAATAAACAAATTCAACTTTGTAAACTTTTGGATGATTTGAGCGAGCAGGTGAATGTCGTCATGCACGACGCAGTGATTTTCAGGAAACCGAACAGGCTCAATGTGATAGATCAAGGCGCAAAAGAGGCTGAAAGGCTTTCCAAAGAGATTCAAACGCTTGTGAATTCGATGAGGCGGAAGAAGGAGGGTGCGAAGTGTGAAATATGTGATTCTGCTAGAAAATATGATTGACGATAATGAACTGGTTATTTTTGACGCTGGCATACCCTATGCAATTGAAAACAACGTAATAAGAAATGAAAATACAATGACGATTCCATTAAAAGATATTTGGGTTGAGTTTGAAATTGTTGAGAAAAACGCCATTTAACAAAACGTACATTGATGTTGGATGATTCAAAAATTATAAGGGGGATGAATAATTATGAAAAAACTATTCAAATCAATCATTCTATCAGCAGTATTACTTACGGGAGCCGCGGCCGTTGCACCGTCGGCTTCCGCAGCATGGTCCGGCTGGCAAAATGAATCCGGGTACAGCGCCCGGGTGTTTACGGACGCCACAACTTATACGGCCAACGCCTCGACTGTGGACTGGAAAGCCGAGAAGAAAGGATCAAGCACTCTTTACTACACGGCTGGGGTTTACAAAAAGCGCAGCGGCGGCGGGCTGACTGATACGAATCTGGTACAGCGGGGCAGCTTCAAAACGGCAACGCCTTTGAAATCATTCAACGTGAAAACGATCAGGAATAAGACCGGGAAGGGAACCTATGTCATCCAGCTTGACTGCTATTCTGATTCCGGCAAGCGGAACTATATCGGTACGTTTGAATCAGCGAAATTTTATATTAAATAGGGGGATTCGATGGCGCTGAGAATAGTTTTTCTGCTGATAGGGTTAGGATTCTGGTTTTATTTCCAGTACGATTACCGCCCAGACATGAAAGCGAACATCACGTTAATAGGAGCAATCATTGCATTCACGGCTGCGGCGTTTTTTCAAGATATTGATAAGTATATGGAGAAGAGGGAAGACGAGTGTTAATAGCTTTTAAAATAGTTCTGCTGCTGGTTCTTATAGTCTCTCTTATGGGCGTTGTAGGAGAAGAAAAGGATTCACAGCTGAGAAATCACTTAACTGCAATTTGTATCGCAGCAATCATCGGCAACATTGCTACATATGTGCTGCTTTAACTGAATAAGTCCAAGACGGAAAGCCTGCGGACACTGATCATTGCACAGAATTACTGTGCTCTGATTGGTGTCCGTTTTTTATTTGAACGGAGGGATGACATGAAGCAGGAAAAGAAAAAGCCCAATAAAAACACGCAGGAGCGATCTGAACGCTTTTGGCGGCAAATGATGGGGCAAGACATGCAAAGACTTAAACGAGGCAAGGGCGGCGCATTTAAGCGCAAATAAAGGGAGGAATCAGAATGCAAGATTTAATCATTGAATACAAACGGGCTTTAAGAGAAACAAGAAAAATGTATCGGCTCTACAAAGATACAGCGGAAGTCAATCTGACGGCTGAACAGATCAACGACAAAAAGATTATCAGTAGCATGATCAGTGACATCCAGTACACTCTTGAATGGTTGCAGAACGGAAGACAGCCCGGCGCCCGCCGAGGTGCTGACAGAAGAGACGCATACCAAAGGACGATTCTTGCTGATCCGCGCTTAATTGATGCGCTGCCGGAAGAATATGCAATCATTCAAGAAGCTGAGGGAGAGGTAAGTGATTGGGATAAGGAAAGAATCGCTGATGCCCTTTCTGCCCTTACTGAAAGAGAGAAGGACATTTTCATCATGCACACTGTGCAAAACATGTCTTTCGAAGAGATCGCCCAGCTGCTGGATATAAAAAAAGGAACAGTTCAAAAGAATATTGAACGTTCCCGATTGAAAATGAAAAATAGAGCAGAACACAGCCTATTCTGTTTAGCGTGAATAGGCTTTTTCTTATGATGATTTTTTATTCAGACCAAGGCGTTCACGTAAGGCGAATTGAAGAAGCTGCGAAAAGTTTACGCCTTCTTTCTCTGCTGCCTCGGCAAGCCATTTAGGCACAGTTAAAGTCTTTTTGACAGCTTTGTTCTCCATTTCATCACGCACGATGTCAGTCCACGCGTGTACCATGACAACAAAACCGGTCTTCGGTACATCAAGCTCACTTGGATTGGATGGTGAAGGGATTTCTTCCCCGTCTTCTTCCATGCCGTACAAAAAGCCCTCAAGCACATCTTTAGCCATGCTCATTGCATTTTCTAAGTCATCGCCTTCAGAAATACAGCCAGGTAGATCCGGAAATGTAATCGTATAGCCTTCGCTTCCGTCTTCACCTGAATCAAAAATCGCTGGAAATAGATATTTCCCCATATATATAAAACCTCCTTACAAGAGGGGCTATTTAAGCCCCGCCTGTTTAAGTATTGAATTTAATGTTCCGGGTTTGAAGTCCTTTTTGGGATGTGGGACTGTTACTGTTCCCGGTTTAGTTGGGTGTTGGAAGTGATGATGACTCCCGACTACTCGTTTTAAGTACCACCCATCTTTGGTAAGTATCTTTATGATTTCTCTTGAAGACTTCATGTTTCCCTCCCTTCAATAATATTATAACACGTATAAATAATACGTACAATAGTTAAAAGCGAAAAAATCAATATTTTCGTCTTACGGTTGCCACCTATTTATGAAAGACACTTTCGTTCGACAATTCACGGGGGCGCTTTTTATGTTCTCTGTAAACCGGGTCCAGTGAATCTCAGATAAAACAATTGGCGGCTGACAGCCTCTGAGTGTGGGCTTGGTTTAGAGAGAATATTTGAGGAGGTGCAGGTGATATGCTATGAAATTGACAGAGAAACAGAAGCGCTTTGCCGACTTTTATATTGAGCTTGGTAATGCGACGGAAGCGGCTAGAAAAGCGGGTTACAGCCAAAAGACAGCTAAATCAATTGGTCAAGAGAACCTGACGAAACCTGACATCAAATCCTATATTAAAGAGCGGCTTGCTGAAAAGGATGCGGAAAGGGTAGCTTCACAAGACGAGATTCTTGAATTCTTAACGGCAGTGATGCGGGGTGAGAAGACTGAGCAGATTCCCGTTGGCATTGGAGAAGGTGCTCAGGAATTAGAGGATAAAGACCCGTATCTAAAGGATCGGGTGAAAGCGGCTGAACTGCTCGGTAAACGGCACGGTATGTGGACTGAGAAAGTCGATATGACGGGCGAATTTGCTGTTCAGTTCATTGATGATTCAGGTGATGTCGAAGAATGAAGCAAATAAAGTTCTCAGAGATATTTACGCCTCATTTCTTGGCAGCTTGGCGGGAAATCAAAAAGGGTGACAAATTGAAATACGTCTTTAAAGGCGGCCGGGGTTCAGCTAAATCAACGCACATTGCCATGTGGATCATTCTTTTAATGATGATGATGCCGATTACATTCCTGGTCATCCGGCGTGTGTACAGAACGATAGAGGAATCAGTTTTTGAACAACTGAAAGAAGCTATCGACATGCTTGAAGTCGGCCACCTCTGGAAAGTGAGTAAATCGCCATTAAAGCTGACGTATATTCCAAGAGGAAACAGCATCATTTTCCGCGGGGGCGACGATGTAACCAAAATCAAATCATTGAAGGTGAGCAAGTTTCCTGTTGCTGGCATGTGGATAGAAGAACTGGCCGAATTTAAAACAGAAGAGGAAATTTCCATTATTGAAAAGTCAGTTCTCCGTGCTGAATTACCGAAAGGCTCCCGATACATTTTCTTTTATTCGTACAACCCGCCGAAAAGAAAACAGAGCTGGGTAAATAAAATTTTTAATTCAAGCAGCCTGCCGAAGAACACATATGTAAATCATTCGACTTATAAAGACAACCCGTTTTTATCGAAGGACTTCATAGACGAGGCTGAGGAAGTAAAACGGAAGAATGAAAACAAATATCGCCATGAGTATCTCGGCGAAGCGTTAGGGAGTGGTGTTGTGCCATTTGATAATTTGAAAATCGAAAACGGCTGTATTACTGATGAAATGGTTCGCTCGTTCGACAACATCCGGCAGGGCGTTGACTTTGGATATGGTCCTGATCCTCTCGCTTATGTCAGGTGGCACTATGACAAGAAGCGTAACAGCATCTATGCGATTGATGAGCTTTATGATCAAAAGGTTTCCAATAGAGAGCTGGCAAAATGGATCAGATCAAAAGGATATGAGAGTCAAGAGATTACTGCTGACAGTGCCGAACCTAAAAGTATTGATGAATTAAAAATAGATCATGGCATCCGGCGCATTACAGGCGCTAAAAAAGGTCCTGACTCAGTTGAATATGGCGAGGAATGGCTTGATGATTTAGACGCCATTATCATTGATCCATTGAGAACGCCTAATATTGCTCGCGAGTTCGAAAATATTGACTATCAGACTGATAGAGACGGCAATCCAAAAGCGCGGCTTGAGGACGCTGACAACCACACTATAGACGCTACTCGTTATGCTTTTGAGCGGGATATGAAGCGACCGGGCGTACGGGTCATGACAAGATGAAAGGAAAGGAGCTGATTTCCATTGTATCCAATGACACCAACACACACAGAAGAGCTGCTGAAAATCATTGAGGACAGTTCAGAAACATCAGATACTCTGCCGGACACTACTGTTATTCAGAAGATGATTGACAAACACGAATTAGAGCGTGACCGGATGCTTGAGGGTGTCGCATATTATATGAATCAGGCTGATATAAAAAAGAAACTGCGCTATTTTTATGAAAAAGGTGTCCGCAAAATAGATACGGAAAAGCCTAATAACCGTATTTCTCATAACTGGCACAAGCTGCTGGTCCAACAGAAAGTGCAATACCTGGTCGGGAAGCCCATCACTTTTAATGCTGAAGATTCAAAGTTCTTGGAGCTGGTCAACGACTTTGTAAACGAAGATTTTGATGACGTAATGAATGAGCTTTTGAAAAACGCTAGTAATAAGGGCAGTGAATGGCTCCATCCGTTTGTTGATGAAGACGGGAAATTTGATTTTATACGGATTCCTGCTGAAGAAGTCATCGCGGTATACGATACCACGAAAAAGCGGAAGCTCCTATATGCTATCAGGTATTACGATGTCAAAAACATTGATGATGAATACACTCGTAAGGTCGAAGTGTATACAGATCAGCAGACGTTCTACTACGTCATGTACGATGGCGCTCTTATCCTTGATTTTGACTACGAACGAAACCCGGAGAGTCATTTTTATTTAGGGAATGCCGGATATGGATGGGGAAAAGTACCCTTAATCGAGTTCAAGAACAATGAAGAAGGCGTCAGCGATCTCGTTTTTTACAAGGATTTAATTGATCAGTACAACAGCAACATTTCAAACAACGCAAATACCTTTGATGAAATGCAAGATATTATTTACGAACTGATAAATTATTCAGATGATTTATCTGAGTTTGTGACAAACATACGCCATTATAAAGCAGTTGCCGTTGGTGAAGGTGGCGGATTCAACATGAAAACTGCTGAAATTCCGATGGATAGTGCCAATTCTCACCTTGACCGACTTGAGGAAAATATATACCGTTTCGGGCAGGGAGTTAATAATAACCCTGACAAGGTAGGTAGTTCTCCGACGAACGTTGCAATTAAAAACCTATATTCCTTACTTGATCTGAAGGCAAATGAAGCTGAGAGGAAATTCCGTCCGGCTTTGCATGCCTTCTTTTGGTTTTTTACTGAATATTTGAGGATGACTGACCAAGGAGAATACGATCACACGCTTTTACAAATGACATTTAATCGCTCACGTATGACCAATGAACTTGAAGAGGTGCAGATGGGCAACCAGAGCAACGATATAAGCAAAGAAACACGATTGGCTCACCATCCTTGGGTTGATGATGTAGAAGCTGAAATGAAGAGGATAAAAGATGAGGAAGAGGAGTACAGAAAAAGCATGCCACCGTTGAGAGATATTCCAACGGATACAACAGGCGGTGACGACGAAGATGAACCAAAATGATATTGATAAGTATCTGGATGACATGATCACTGAGGATGCGAAAAAGATCGATGTCGTTTTTGCTCAGCGCCTGAAAGAAATAAATGAACAAATCGCGGTTCTATATGCGAAATACAGCAGAGACGGTCAGTTATCCATGGCTGATATGAATAAATACAATCGGTTCAAAAAAGAAATGGTGCGTATGACTGAGGAATCCAGTAAAGCATTCAAAACCATTCTCACAATCGTTGAGGCATTGGCGGCTAAACAATTCCTTGAGAATTACATGCGCTCTTCCTATTTGTATGAGATGGAAGCTGCAGTTGATTTAGGGTTCAGTATTCCTACAGCCGAAGTAATCAAACAGGCCATATTAAACCCAATAGCTGAATTAACTCTCTCGGCCTTGTATAAGCGCCACAGGGATGACTATGTCCGGCAAATACAGATTTCAATTGCTCAAGGTATTCAGGCTGGGGAGGATTTTTCAAAGATTGCCCGCCGCATTGAAAGAGCGACCGAATTTGCGCGCAGGAAAGCCCGTGACGTGGCGAGGACAGAAGCTCATAGGGTACAAGTCTCGGCGAGAATGGAAAGCGCTGAGAAGGCCTCAAAACGGAGCAACCTTGAAAAGATGTGGAATGCTACCCTTGATCTTAAAACACGATCCGGTCACAGGAAGCTGGACGGGAAAACAATAGAACGCAATGGGCTGTTCAAATCAATTTACGGCGGTGTCGGCCCGGCTCCGGGGCATATGAATAATGCGAAAGACGACATAAACTGCCGTTGCACAATTGCGTTTAAAGTGAACGGCGTCCTACCGGATACGAGAAGGGCAAGGGAAGGCGGCAGCGGGGCAGGCCAGACAATCCCATATCAAACATATGAAGAATGGTACAAATCCATTGAGGAAAAGGGGAAATGATGAGTGGCTAAACTTGAAATCAAGCTAAATGAAGAGGGAAGAAAAAAGCTTGAATCTCCTTCTATGCATTCGCTAAAGATCAGTGATTATGACATATTGATTGATGGCCAAGAACCTAGCTTAATAACAGACTTATCGCTGCATATGTCAACGGAAAAATTTAATGAATGCACAATTAGTTTTACAACTGAACATATCGACATTGATGCTGAAACTCTTGCTTCTTTAGAATTAATTGCTGAAGAAAAACAGACGGTTATTAATTTGGATGCAGATACTGTTTCTGAATGAATTGCAAAACGGTTTATAACTGATCCCGGCATCACAACTACTAAAATCAACAACTCAACAAAAGGGTAACTCGTTTGATTTCTATTTGTCCTGAGCATGACGTTAAAAGGCTTTTTTGTCTGCTCGTTTTAAAGGTTTAGAGCAAAAACAAACGCAAATCCTGTGCGTGAGGTGGACACGCAAAAAAACATCAAAGGAGAGAATGAAATGAGTTTAAAAGAATTGCTCGGAGACGATTTATACGCTCAGGTGATCGAAAAAGCCGGAGATCAAAAGATTGATATTGTCAGTAACGGCCAATGGTTTCCAAAGGAGCGTTTTGATGCAGTCAACAATGAGAAGAAGGACTTGAAAAGCCAGCTTGACGAGCGGGACCAGCAATTGAACACTTTGCAGAAACAGGCTAAAGGTAACGAAGAGCTTCAGGCGGCAATTGAAAGTCTCCAAGAAGAAAACCAGAAGACTGCTGCTGAATACCAGCAAAAATTAGATCAGCAGGCTTTTGATTTCGCGATTGAATCAGCATTGCGTGATGCGAAGTCAAAAAACATCAAGGCTGTTAAAGCCAATTTAAATCTTGATGGCTTGAAATTAACTGACGGCAAGGTAATTGGTCTTGATGAACAGCTAACGGCTCTCAGGGAAAGCGACAGCTATCTTTTTGAGGAAGATCAAAAAAGCACTCCGTCTTTAGCAGGTAGGCAGCCGCATGTATCCGGTCAATCCGGAACGCAGACGCCTGCAAATCCTTTTAAGAAAGAAACGTTGAACCTGACTGAGCAAGGGCGCCTTTTTAGAGAAAATCCAGAATTAGCGATGCGTTTGCAAAAAGAGGCGCAGTAATGGAGGTGTGAAGGTATGAAAAAACGCATTCCGCGTTTTCTTCGCAATGTGAATCTGCCAGCGGGAGAAAGAGGCCCTAAAGGTGATAGAGGCCCAGCAGGTCCGCAGGGGCCAAAAGGAGATACAGGACCACAAGGCCCGGCGGGTCCTCAAGGTCCAAAAGGTGACAAAGGCGATCCGGGAACATCAGCTTAATTTAAAATAAAGGAGAAATGACAATGGCAACAACTAAAATAGCGGACGTTATCGTTCCAGAGGTTTTTAACCCATATGTAATTCAAAGGACAGCCGAATTATCGGCATTACAACAGAGCGGAATTATCTCAAATAATCCGGAATTGGATCGTTTAGCCTCTTCAGGCGGTACAACTATTCAAATGCCTTTTTGGGATGATTTAGAAGGGGAAGACGAAGTTTTATCAGATAAAACACCTCTTACACCTGAAAAAATCACATCAGATTTTGATGAGGCGGTGCTTTTGCTTCGTGGTAAAGCATGGGGAGCAAATGAATTGGCAAAATCATTGGCTGGTAGTGATCCAATGGCCGCGATCGCTGCGCTTGTGGCAAGCTATTGGGCACGACGCAGACAAGCAACACTTTTAGCAGAGTTGAAAGGCGTGTTCGCTTCACCAACGATGAAAGACAATATTCTTGATATTTCTACTTTGTCAGATGGTGTTTTCAATGGTGAAACATTCATTGATGCAACCCATGTGATGGGAGATGCTGAGAATAAATTGACTGCAATCGGCGTTCACTCAAATACTTATGCGGAAATGAAGAAGCAGAACCTTATTGAATTTGTGAAGGATTCAGAGGCGGCTGCAAAAATTCCATTCTACCAAGAAAAGCGGGTTATTGTGGATGACAGCATGCCTGTTGAAACCCTTGAAGAAGGTGGAAAAGTATATACTTCGTATTTATTTGGTGCGGGAGCAATCGGTCTCGGGAACGGAGCGGCACCAACACCTACCGAAGTAGACCGCGACAGTTTGCAAGGTGAAGACATTCTCATTAATCGTCAACACTTCCTTTTGCATCCACGCGGCGTGCGCTTCGTAAAAAACAATGTTGCTGGACTTGCACCAACGAATGCGGAATTAGCCGATCCGTCCAACTGGAAACGTGTTTACGAGCCTAAAAACATCCGGATGGTTGCATTCAAACACAAGCTGTAAGGGGGCTGGTCTTCATGGGTCTGGCTTCTTTTAATAGAATGCGACGGTTGAAAAAAATGAATTACGAGAGCATGTCTTTAGATCAGCTTAAACAACAAGCAAAAGAAAAAAGGATTCCTGGCTATTTCAACATGAAACGGGAAACACTTCTCGAAAAATTGAAAGGGTGATCCAATGGACATCCAACAAGTAAAACGAATGATAGGGATAACCACTGATAAGCATGACGCTTATTTATCAGAGATTGTCCCTATTTTAATTGAGGTTGCCGCAGACAAATGCAAAAATACTTTTGATCCAAAAGCGCTGCCCGCTGGTGTGAAAATGTTTGTTGCGGAAGCGACTGAATACAATATGACGCCGTCTGGTCTGTCTGGGAGAAGTATGGGGGATGTATCATATTCGTATAACACGGAATTCCCGCAAGACATAATTAAGAACCTGTACCCATACAGAAAGGCATTCCGATGATCTATGAAGAATTCCCGCATGTCGTCACGTTTCAGCGGTTGGAAAAGGTGTCGGACGGCGGTGGGGGCTATGTTGAAAAATTTACTGATTACATCACGACAGCGGCCTTTGTCGGCGGGGTTACGTCCCGGGAATATTATCAGGCTCAGCAGCTTCAGAACCCGGTTGATTGCAATGTGTATTTCCCGTATCGCAATGATATTGAGAAGACAATGCGGATCATCTACGAAAACAAGGTGCTGACTCTCAAATCAGATCCGATCGACCAGGGCGGCATGCATGAGATTATGAATTTGAAATGTCAGGTTACGGGGGTGCTGAAGGGCAATGGCTGAGGTGAGCGGTAGATGGGTCAGGCAGATGCAAAGAGCCACGAGCGAGTTCAGAAATCGGGTCATAGACGATATTAAGCAGCTTGTCACAGACACGGCCGAGCTGATTTACAGCCATGCTGTTCTGAATGCTCCGACCGCCGCGATAGACGGGGGGAACCTGAAAAATTCAATTGAAATCGACTACCAAGAGGGCGGCCTACGGGCCGTTATTTCTGTTGGTGCCGATTATGCCGTATATGTGGAATATGGAACTGGAATCTATGCAGAGGAAGGCGGCGGCCGGCAGACACCGTGGGTTTATTATGACACCAAGCTTAATAGATGGGTGGTCACCCGAGGAATGCGGGCGCAGCCGTTCTGGAATCCAGCGGTGGATGAAGGTATGCGGTATTTCGCCAGTCAAATGTGATAGAAAGGAGCTGTCATCATGCGATCTGCCCTGTGGCCGTTGCAGGCTGCTTTATTTAAGAGGCTATCAACAGATGAAGAGCTGAACGGGCGCGTCACGGGCGTCTTTGATGCAGTCCCGAAAGATCAGCAGAAGCCTTATGTGACAATGGGCGATGATGATGTATCCCCATTTGAAACCAAGACGTCCAACGGTGAAGAAATCAACGTCGTTTTACACTGTTGGTCAGGATACAACGGCAAGAAAGAAGCAATGGAGATTCTGAGCCTCATGCTTCAAGCATTGACAAACAGGCCCCTAGAAATAGAGGGCTTTTTATTATGCCGTTCTGAAATGCGCAGCATGCAGGTGATTACCGACATAGACGGGTACACGCGTCACGGCATTCTCAGAATGCGCTTCACAATAAACAATTGAGAGGATGAAGGAAATGCCGGAATTATTGAATGGTAAAGATGAGATTTATTTCGTACAGCCGATTGATGCAAAAGGGACAAATGGGCTGTTCATCGCCTTCCAAACAGAAGGGTCACATACAAAAGAACAGGATACGCTGGATGAATCTACAAAATCAGGACGTATTGTCGGTTACGGCACAAAAAATGAAAGCTTTGAGCTGACTTATTATGCTGCTGTGACAGATCCGGGACAGGAAGCGATTGAAGAGGCTTATGATAACGAAAAGGCAATTAAGGTCTGGAAAGCCAATAAAAACAAAAATAAAAATGATAAGCATGATGCTGTCTATGGTCATGCAATTATTGAAAGCTTGGAATTCAGTCAGCCGCAGGATGGGTTTGTTGAAGTATCAATAACTCTGCCTGTGCTCGGGAAAACATTCAAAGGCGAGTTGCCGCCTCTGCCGGACGATGTGTTGAAAGCCATTGAATCCTCCGCAGGTGCTACTAAATTTGAGGAATTCGGCGGTACGACTACGCCCTAAGGCGCCCCAAAATCTATCGTTCACGGCTACGGCTGACAGCGTGACTGTGAAATGGGATGCGGTAGATGGGGCAACTTCTTATAAGGTCTACAGGGGAGCGAGCAAGCAACTGGACGCAACTGTCACAGGCACATCCCACACCTTGACAGGAATTGCGGCCGATACAAAACTGACGGTCAACGTCTCTGCTGTGAACGATGCGGGCGAGTCTTCAATGACTGAGATTGTCACACAAACACAAGCAGTTACGCCCTAAAGTACCCCGCAATATAACTGCGAAAAGCGTCACATCAAATCAAGTGAGTTTTACATGGGATGCGGTGAAAGGGGCGACCTCTTACAACATTTACAGGTTTTATGCAAAAATAGCGACTGTCTCAAAGAACTCGTATACGTCGAACCCTAACCTGAACCCGGATACTGCCTACATTTTTAATGTGTCGGCAGTGAATTCGGCTGGGGAATCGGACAGATCGGCTAATTTTACGATTCGAACAGAAAAGCAAACATAGGGTCCGGGTTTCCCGGGCTCTTTTTAACATACAAAAATAATCGGAGGTTTTATAAATGGCTTACTTAACTATCGGAGATAAAGAATACAAATCACGCTGCGACTTTGCTTTTGACAGATTGGCGAATGAAAAATACTCAACTGATGAAGAAAATGGCAAAGGCGGCACAATGAACATTTATATGAGTCTGCTGAATGAAGAGGCTTCTTATCTTTCTGCTTTTTGGGATTGTGCGTTGGCTTACTTGAAGAAAGAAAAGCCATCAACTGAGGCTATTGAAGAAGCAATCATGAAAATCATTGATGAAGACGAAACAGGCGATGCAATTGACAAGATGATCAATGAAGCATTCACGACACTGGACTCAGCGGGTTTTTTCAAAGGCGTGATCCGTCAACGATGGAAGATGATGGAGAAAATGAACAAAGGGAAGAAACCAGC
Source organism: Bacillus nakamurai (assembly GCF_001584325.1). GTDB lineage: Bacteria > Bacillota > Bacilli > Bacillales > Bacillaceae > Bacillus > Bacillus nakamurai. The sequence continues at coordinate 100,111 of NZ_LSAZ01000023.1, read as the reverse complement.
GCCGAACGAAACACCGGAGATGGAAGCGAAACGGCTGGAGGACGAAGAGAACGGCAAGGAAGTCCTGAAGATGATGAAAGATGCGTACAAAGAGAGAACGGGATCGACTATGACCAAATAATTACGAATTCCGCACATTGGCTTGGGGTTTATGATGTGGATTTAATCATGTCATGGACTCCTAACGAGTACAAACTTTTACTCAAAGGGGCCAAGTTGCGAGAAATAGACGAATTGGAGCTCATGGCAAGAAACGCCATGTTCCACCGTTACGCCATGAATGAGAAGCGCCCCAAAGAAACGAAAATGTTTGATGCGAGGAAGGCCAGACGCCAATTGGAGCGCAATATTACTGGTGATAATGACAAATGGCGCAAGTCAGACGTAAACAAGCTCGGCAAACGAGCCGAAGGGGTTCAGCGGTTTAATGATACAATCCGCAACCACTTTGCAAAATTTGGTCAAGGAATGGGGTGAGGGAATGATCGAAAGACTGACAGCTATAGTTGAAGCACAGACACGAAAATTCAATCGCAGTATGGATCGTGTCAACGATATAATGCGCCGGATGGCTGATCATCACACAGTAGAGATTGACGCTGAAATTGCAAGCTTTCAGGCAAGAGTACGGCAGGCATCACAACAAATAGACAACTTCGTCCATCGGCACGAACGCACGCGGGTTGATTTAGATGCCGATTCAGACCCTTTAAAACGGGCTATCAATTGGGCGAAGCAAAGATTACGGCAGATTCCCCAAACCGTAACAACTGAATTAATGGGAAATATTCGTCCGTTATCTTCGGCACTGGCGCGTGCTAAAGCAGGGCTGTCGGCCGTTGCAAACAGGATCACAACGACGATAGACGGGAATCCTACTCCTTTAGGGCGCGCTGTCGCTGTAGCGAGATCAGCAATATCTTCTGTCTCTCATAACGTGACTACTACATTTAATGCGGCAACGTCTCCCGTCATCCGTGGCGTTGCTGCTGTACGTTCAGCCCTGGCTTCGCTACCAAACAGAATTACTACAGTCATAAACGGAAACACGGCTGCTTTAATGCGTTCCGTAGCAACTGCACGTGCGGCGCTTTCATCTTTACCGCGTAAAGTATGGATTAGTATAGAGGCCCGGATTGATCGGTTTGAAACGTCAATGAACAGGCTTGCCAAAATTACTAATTCTGTTTCTACTGTAATCGGTCATTCAATTGCCGGGGCACTAACGGCCTTACTTCCTGCAATCTCGCCAGCACTTGCAAGTATCGTCGGGGCAATCGGCTCATTGGGCCCTATGCTCGGAGTGGCAGCCGGCGGGGTTATGGGGTTAACCAGTGCATTTGCAACAGCGGGAACAGGTGCGGCGGCATTCGGCGCCCTTGCTATCACTTCAATAAGCGGTGTATTCAAAGCATCCGAAGACCTTTCAAAGCTGCAGGAGAAGCTGGACAATGCAACAAGCGCAAAAGAGCGCGCTAAAATCATGAAACAGATCAATAATCTGCAAAAATCTCTTGGAAAAGAAGAGAGAGAGGCTTTAAAGAACCTCGAAGACTTTAAAGACAATTGGCGGGACATCGGTACGATGGTTCAAAAGCCGATCTTAAAAACATTCGGTATGTCTCTAAATACGTTCAAACTCGCGCTTAACTCACTCATTCCAATGTTTGACGGACTGGCGAAAGAGGGCGTGGGACTGGCGAAAAGCATGGACAAGGCTTTTAAAGCTCCGGACATGCAGAGATTCATTTCCTATCTGAACAAAGAAGCTCCAGGGGCGTTTGCTTCATTCAGCCGATCTGCCGGGAACGTCTTACGGACAGTTTTCAATCTGATCGTAGCATTCGGGCCGGCTGGAAAGAGCATGACAAAATCCATCGAAGGAATGACCCAATCATGGGTGAAATGGTCAGCGAACTTGGGTTCTTCAAAGAAATTTCAGGCTTTCGTGGAGTATACAAAAACCAACGGCCCGAAACTGCTGCAGATTATCAGAAACTTTTCGGGCGGCCTGACAAAGCTGTTTACTGGATTCGCTCCTATGTCTCAAGACATGATGACATCGCTGGTAGGTATGACAAAGCGGTTTAATGAGTGGGCTGGCAGCGTTACGAAAACAAAAGAATTTCAATCGTTCATTGACTATATCAAAACCAACGGCCCTACAGTATGGAGCACATTGGGGCAGATCGCGAAGACTATCATTAATCTGCTTGTCGGCATGGCTCCACTTGGTAAAACGATACTGGAAAACGTAAACGGATTTCTGAAATTTACTAATGCGGCCATGGAAGCAAACCCGGCAATCGGGAAATTCATTGCAGCAGGGATTTCATTAATCGGTGCTTTAAGGGCTATCGTTCCGGCAATAGTGGCGGTCAGCGCTGTAACAAACGGTCTTAAAGATTTTATGACTGCAGCTCAATATTTGCGCAGCTTTGGTTCTGCGGTATCCGGGATCAGAACTGTCGGGTTGATTACCCAATTAAAATCAGCAATTGTCACTATGGGGCAATTCATTGCGAAATACACAGTTATGGCAGCCCAATCCACTGCAAATGCTGTGAAAATGGCGGCATCATGGACGGCCATGAAAATATCGGCGTTTATTTCTGCTCTGAAGCGCGGCATTGTTCAAATGGGTTTATGGATCAAGAATATGGCCGTAATGGCGGCCCAATCAATTGCGAGTGCTACCCGTACAGCAGCCGCATGGACTGCGATGAAAATTAGCTCTTTCATTACAATGCTGACAAACGGCATTAAGCAGATGGGTCTTTTCATTGCAAGAATGACCGTTTTAGCAGCACAGTCTGTTGCTCAGGCGACCCGCATGGCAGCGGCATGGACTGCGGCTAAAATCAGTTCATTTGTGACGATGTTAGCGGCCGGAATTAAGCAAATGATCTTATTCGGGAAACGTCTTGTCATCCTCGCGGCTCAAGCGGCGGCAAATGCGGCGCGTATGGCAGCATCATGGATCATTGCAATGGGGCCTATCGCTTGGATTTCTGCGGCTGTTATTGCCTTGGTTGTCCTCATTATTGCCAATTGGGACAAGGTCAAGCAGTATACCCTTCAAGTTTGGGGCGTCATATCTCAGTGGCTCCAATCTGTATGGGAAGGCATCAAAACAGCGGCAACAGCAACATGGAACGCAATAACGTCGTTCTTCTCTACCGTATGGAATGGGATTGTATCGGCGGCAAAAACCATCTGGACCGGCCTGTCTGCTTTCTTCAAATGGGAATTCAATCTTTACAAAACCATTTTCACTACGGTCTGGAATGCGATAAAATCCTTCGCCTCAACTGTGTGGAACGGAATTATTAGTGTAGGTAAATCCACTTGGAATGGCTTGAAAACATTCTTTACATCAGTCTGGAATGGGATGAAAACTGCATTCACAACGGTTTGGAATGGCATTAAGTCATTTGCTACTTCAACATGGAACGGCATTGTATCAGTCGGAAAATCTGTCTGGAATGGATTAAAAAAATTCTTTACCAGTCTCCTTAACGGATTGAAAAAAGTCTTTACAACGGTTTGGAATGGAATTAAAACAGCAGTGACATCTGTCTGGAACGCTTTAAAAAGTGCTGCTGTAACAACCTTCAACTACATGCGGGCACAAATCGTCAATAGAATTGTAGCGACGAGAGACAGAGTGATAAGCCTTTGGAATACAGTGAAGAGCAGAGTGATGTCCATATGGAACGGCATAAAAAGCGCGGCTTCTACAGCGTTCAGCTACATGAAAGCGCAGATCGTAAACCGTATCCAAGCAACTAAAGAACGCATCGTCAGCATTTGGAATGGTGTCATGAAGTTTTTTAGAGGAATCAACCTCAAGTCCATTGGCCGCAACATCATCCAAGGATTAATAAATGGCATCAGCGGCATGGCGGGGGCATTAGCGAGCAAAGTGAAATCAATGGCAAATGCTATTCCTAACGGCATGAAAAAACTTCTGGGAATCCATTCCCCGTCAAGGGTAATGCGTGACCAAGTTGGTTATCATGTCGGCACTGGTATGGCGGCTGGTATTGATAAATCGCAGGCCAAAGTAAAAGCGGCCGCAGCGAAAGCAGCAAAAGCGGCTCAAAAAGCTGCTGAAGTAAAGGTATCCAACAAAATTAAGAACGCTGAAGTGAAGTATGACACCAAGAAAATGGGCGCTGATACGTACATCAAAACATTGCAAAAGATTCAGAAGCAAAACAAGCTGACCAGTGAGCAAAACCGAAAAATCCAGCGTGAGATATATCAGGCATCCAAAAGTGCCTCTGATAAACAGAAGAAGCTTCTGAAAGAGCAGCAGCGCAAGGAAGCGAAGGCGAAACTGGCGTACACCAAGAAAGTATCAGATCAGATTAAGAAAGCCGAGACGAAATACGATACAGGGAAAATCAGCGGGAATACCTATGTTAAAACGCTTCAAAAAATCAATAAGAAGAACAAGCTGACTTCGGACCAGCAAATAAAGGTTCAACGGGAAATCTATCAGACACAAAAAGCGATGGCTGATAAGGCCAGAAAGCAGAAGGAAGCTGAAAAGAAAGCGGCTGACAAGCTTAACAAGGGAGTTCTTTCCGCGAATAACACTTATCTTTCAAAATTTAAAAAAGTGAATGATAAACTGACTGCCGATATTAAGGCGGCCAACGATGCCTATAAAAAGGAACTGCAAGACCGAACGGACGCGATTTACAACGCTATCGGTCTATTTGATAATGTTTCAAGTGAAAAAGTGAACGGCTCCAAGCTGACTGCAAATCTAAAAAAACAGCTGGACAAAATCAAAACGTTCAACACTGACATTTCAAAAATAGCCAGCCGGGCACCGAAGGCATTCACAGATGAATTGAGAGAAATGGGTGTCGGATCAGCTGATCAGATTAATGCGATTTCCCGCATGACAGACTCGGAATTAAGCGAGTATGTCCGTCTGTGGAAAGAGAAACACAAGCTTGCCAGCGACCAGGCTGCTCAAGAATTAACCGGGCTGAAGAACGAGACAACGAAGAAAATAAGTGAATTGCGATCGGCTGCAAATAAAGAACTGGCGCTTTTGAAAAATGACTATCTCCGCAAAATTGGGGAGCTTACAGTGGATGTGAAACAGCTTGGTTCTCTGAAGAAAAGCGGGAAAGCCATCGGGTCAAATACAATGGCTGGCATTATTTCCGGAATGAAAAACATGAAGGGCGAGCTTGCGAAAGAAGCAAATTCCATCGCCTCAACAATTGAGAAAACCATTAAGAAGAAATTGAAAATCCATTCCCCGTCCAGATTGATGCGGGATCAGGTCGGTATCATGGTTCCTGCTGGTATCGCTGTCGGGATTCAGAACGGTATCGGCACTGTCCAGAAAGCCATGGGAGCCGTCAGTGATGCTATGACTATTCAGCAAGAGGATATGAATTTTGAATATGACACTTCCATTTCTAGCGGTGAACTTGGCACTGTTAGAAAAGAATTGAGCGCGGACATCCGGAACCTTGAATTGCCTGACAGAATGATTGTGGTTGAGATGGACAGCAAGAAGGTCGGTCAAGGAGTAGAAAAGCCAGTCACAGACGCACAAAGAAGATCGAACGCAAGGAGGGTGAGATTTAATTGATTAATTATCAGGAACTGCTGCCTAACCAATGGAAAATCACGTTTGATAGCATTGATATATCACCCTTCTTTTATGTGAAGTCCACGGGCGGCCGGGGAGTGACAGGAAGAGAAGTGAATACAGCCACTATCGGGAATCGCCCCGGCGGTTTCCTGCGCAACACAAGAATTCCTGTAAGAGTCATAACCATTGAGGTCCTTTTCGCCTTCAGCAGTGAAGAAGAGCTGAAGAAAAAGCAGGAGGAATTGACTTTTATTCTGCACACTGAAGAGCCTAAGCCGTTAATTTTTCACGATGAGCCTGACAGAGTCTATAATGCTGTCTTTGAAAGCATTTCAGAAGGCGAAGAGCAGGGAGGCTTTCAGACTGCAACATTGACTTTTATCTGTCCTGATCCAAAAAAATACGGTCCGGCAAAGGATTTTGAATTTAATTCAGGAATTCAAACTATCACCAATCCGGGTTATGCAGCCATAGAGCCAATAATCGAATGCGTTTTTGATGAGAAAGCCACTTCCTACGAGGTGGCTCTTTTAAATGCTGATGGGTCTGTATCGAAAACAATCAAGCTGCTGTATGATTTCATCGCTGGCGACACTCTCATAATTGATTCAGCGAAAAGAAAGGTAACATGTAGCGGTAAGTTGATCATGCCAGCACTTCAAATTCAATCGGATTGGTTTCAGCTGCCGCCCAAGACGCCAGTGAAAATCAAATTCAGTCATAAGAGCAATATCAAATTTAATGAGGCATATTTGTAAGGAGGTCCGGCCATGGCTGACATGTATATACTTTCACCCGATGATGAATTATTGACAGTGCTGTCCAGCCACGGACAAGAAACCTGCATGTTCTGGGATGCAAAATATAAAGAAGAACTTAACAAGGGTTCTTCTTTTTCTTTTGTAGCAGATGCTTCCCATCCTGACGCAAGATTCCTTTTTCAAGAGAATCAAGTAGTGTTCAAGGATAAGGATGGCATCTTGCGTCTGTTTGTCATCAAGGAATTGGATGATACAGACGAAGAAGGGGAAACAAACACTCTGGTTACGTGTGAAGCGGCCATGATGGAGCTTGCTGAAACCAGAGTCAAAGATTTCCGCCCCACTAACAAAACTGCGCAGTTTGTACTGGATAATGTCCTTTCCCGGTCAAGGTGGGTGGCTGAGGTAAAAGTTGAACTTGGAGTAAATTCAACTACCTTTTATAAGAAATCAGCGCTGGATTGTATTGCTGACGTAATCAATATATGGGGCGGCGAGCTTCAGGACACTATAGAATTTGACGGGAATAAGGTCACGAGAAGAATCATAAAAATACTTCCTCGACGTGGTAAGGACAGCGGCAAGCGCTTTGAGATTGACAAGGATACGATAAATATTCGTCGAACTGTCATCAGCTATCCAGTAACAGCCCTTTGGGGATACGGGGCATCTATTGCATCTACTGATGATGACGGAGAAGAAACGGGCGGTTATTCCCGTTTTATTGACTTTGCGGAAGTAGAATGGAAAAAATCAAAAGGTGATCCGGTCGACAAGCCTTTAGGCCAGGAATGGGTTGGTGATCCGGATTTATTAAAACAGCTGGGCCGGCTTAAAAATGACGTTTTAATACACAGAGAAGGCGAATACAACAACGAGGATATAACAGACCCAGAAGAGCTTTTAAAAGCAACATATGACTACTTAATAACCACAGCATCAAAAATAGAAGTTAATTATGAGTTGTCGGTCCAACTGCTTCAAAACATTCCGGGATATGAACATGAGCATGTGGAATTGGGAGATACTACGATAGCAATTGATCGAAACTTCGCTATCCCAATTGAGACATCGCAGCGGGTTATTTCGATGGAATACGACATAACTGATCCAGATAATACCTGTGTAGTGGAAATCGGGCAATTTCTTTCTGCTTATGAACCAGACACGCGGCTGGATAAAATTGAAGACTCCTTAAATAATATTGGTAAAAATATAATAATAACCGATGAAAATTTCCCAGACATAAAACCACCTGTTCCGACAAATGTTCAAGCGAAAGGGCTTTTTTCAAAAGTAGCTCTTTCATGGGATTTCGAACCTTACTCTTACATTGCTGCATACGAAGTTTATGCGTCTCAGATGAATGGTTTTGTTCCGTCTAGCGCTACTTTGATATGGCGAGGAAAAGACGGTGGTTGCGTTCATGACGCCGAGGTTGATCAGGTTTGGTATTATCGCATTCGAGCTTTGAATACTAAAGGTACACCGAGTGATTTCACTAACCAGTATTCAGCGGCCACAGTTCGTATTGGTACGAATCATATAGAGGATTTATCAATTACAAATGCAAAAATTGGTACTGCTGCTATTGATACATTGAATGTGGCGAACGGAGCTATCACGAATGCAAAAATTAATAGTCTGGTAGCCGACAAGATCAAAGGTGGTATTCTCTCAGGTGTCATCGTTCGAAGTGAAAATGATTCCGGGGATACGATCGAGCTGAAAGACGGCACTATTACGTCTGAATTAAACGGCAGAAAAACGATACAAATGTATAACTATAATCTATTGTTTTACGATCCAGGTACTGATGACCTTAAACCTAACTACGATATAATAGGCTCTTTGACGCCTGTTTGGAAGTCTGGCAATACATCAAAACGGGGAATTGGGTTAATGGGGTCGAAGGATTATCTGACATTAGCGAAACAAATAAGTGGAACTGACAGCGCCCCTTTCTTAAATGCAGATTTTGTAGATAGAAAAACAATTATAGGTGGATCACCTAATGCTGATGGAAAGTGGGACGGGAGATTAGAATTAAGATCGACCTATTTTGCAAATTGGTCAGGAGCAACACCAAACGATACAAATGTGCCTAAAATTGTTGTGGAAAACTCGAATGATAGCACTACGAAATGGGGAAATGTTGCAATATTTACCGGGAGGGGTCCGGATAAGGCTGGTTCTGAGAATGAACGCTTTGGGTTTGAAGTGTGGCAATATCAAGGGGATGCCACTGCAAAGCAAATGTTCAAAATTGACAGAGATGATACCTTACCCGGCGATGGAAATTATATGGGTTATTACGGCGATTCGGTGTATTTGCCTTATAACGTTCGTTTGCAGGCTGGGAATGAACTGAAACTATCTTCCCAAGCTCTTGGCTTGACCCTCAGCAGCGCTGTAACTGATGTAAGGGGAGGCTTACAAAGCAATGCGATCCTCAGGGTTCATTATTGGGACAATTTCAATATAAATAAAGGCAGCGGGAGCACTGCTTATGGTGATGGAACTCTAAGTATTGGAACAGATGTTGAAAACATTTTTTTCGCTACAGTACAAGCTTACGGGAGTTATTCAGACTGCGTGACATGCGGTGTGCCCAGCATGACCTTAAATGGAGATAAATCAGCAACTATCTCTTTTAGAGTTCGTGGCACTGGAACGGTTAATGTAGAAGGTCAGAGTGTCGGTAGGTTAATGATTCTGTATATTTACGAACCAAGGTAGGGAGGCGCTTCATATGTTGGGTATGGTCAACTATAGAGCTGATGACATAAAAATGAAAGGTTTAAAAATTGAAGAAGATGCCGGGGCGGTAACTGTATCAAACTTCAAATTGATTTTAAATAGTGGACAGGCAAACGAAACTGTTACTCAAATGGATGCGGTTTACTTTTCATTGGAAAGCGAAGATACTCTTTCTCTATATAAATTAATGATATTAGAAGGAGAAGAAAATAAAAGTGATTTTGAGTATTATCTGATCAAGAATATTGAGGGTAATGAAGACGTTGGTATTAATGGTGTCAAACCCGAGAGGCTTTTCTGGACATTGCTCGAATTTTATGTGGAACCAGATGGCAACACGTACGGGGTTTCATTTACTAAAAGTGACGACTTCCCTGTATCAACAAATGAGGATTTAAAAGAGCTGCCTAAATACTTTCAAATACAAATTGCAGAAGGTGCTGCTTCTAATAATGAATATCAATCAGGTGAAAGGGCTGATGAGTTTTGAAAGAATTAACACCCCATATCATAAAGGGATCTTCAGGTGAAGACGATACTAAATCAGATATTGAGTTAACACAAATACTTGTCAATCAACTGTTTGAAGAGCTTGCTTTAAAGGGAGTATTACAAAAATGAATAAAAGCAACTCTTATAAGTATTTTGATAGGTGTTGGGGCAAAGGGACTGTTACGACCAAGCAAATGAATTTGGCAGTATCAGTAGGATGGATTACCCAAGCGGAATATGATGAAATAACAGCCAAACAGAGGGGAGTTTCTATAGAAGATGAACAGTGAATTGAGCTCGGAAAAATTAAAAGAACAGTGTGAGCTTTTGGCGCTAAAATGTAATGCTTTGGGTGGAGATATTGGTGATCTCTATAATAAGTTAGCTGATTCTAAAGCTCTTCATTCATATACGGAAAATAAATTAAAGCAAGCAAATGAAGAAATAACAATTCTAAAAAAAGAACTCGAGAAAGAAAAGACGAAAAATAAATAGAATTTTCATCTGTTAACACCTGAGAGGGTGTTTTTATTTTGCCTCGAAGGAGGTGATAAAATGGAGGGAATACATGTGTGGATGAATTTTGAAAGCTTACAGATCGCAAGAACATATCTTTTCGGGGAGGTGAAATACCTTGATTTACTTCTGATCCTCAGCATCCTGGATGTCATCACCGGCATTATCAAAGCGTGGAAAATGAAGCAACTCCGGAGCCGAAGCGCATGGTTTGGATATGTTCGTAAGATGCTCAGTTTTATGGTGGTCATCGTCGCCAACATTATTGATACGATAACAAATTTGAACGGTGTCCTGACCTTTGGGACCGTTCTTTTTTATATCGCAAACGAGGGCCTTTCTATCACGGAGAATTTGGCGCAGATCGGTGTTAAGATTCCGGCCGTCATCACTGAACGGCTTCACGTAATCGAAAGCGACAACGATCAGACAAAAGAAAAAGACGATCAAGCAGCTGGTTAATCTGGCTGCTTTTTTGAATACAAAAACAGAATAGGAGAGATTTTTCATGACAATTGCAGTTAAAAAGAGATTAGTTCCAAGTGACGAATACAGCCTGAAATGTCCGAACCCGATGACTCCGGAGTATATCACCATTCACAACACGGCAAATGACGCATGCGCCGCCAATGAAATCAGCTTTATGGCGGGAAATCCTGAGTCAACAAGCTATCATTTTGCCGTCGATGATAAAGAAGTTATTCAGGGAATTCCTCTGGACCGTAATGCTTGGCATTCTGGCGACGGTACAAACGGAACCGGGAATCGTAAGTCTATCGGGGTGGAAATCTGCTACAGTAAGTCAGGAGGTCCACGATATAAGGCAGCGGAGGCGTTGGCTATTAAGTTTGTGGCGCAGCTTCTTAAAGAACGCGGATGGGGTATTGATAGAATCAGAAAGCATCAGGACTGGAACGGAAAATACTGCCCGCATCGTATCTTATCAGAAGGACGATGGGATAAAGTAAAGGCGGCCATTGCTGCAGAATTAGAACGTCTCGGCGGTAAAAAAGCATCTTCGCCTGCGAAAACAGATACAAAGGCCAGCGGCACGGCGACGTACACCGTGAAAAAAGGTGATGCTCTTTCTGTAATTGCACAGAAAACAGGCGTAAGCATGGCAACCCTGCAAAGCTTGAACGGCATCCAGAACCCGAACCTGATCAAAGTCGGCCAAGTATTAAAGTTGACTGGATCGGCCGGATCTTCATCCAGCGGCAAGAAATCGTTCCCACTGCCTTCCGGTATTTTTAAAGTCACAAGCCCATTGACCCGAGGGGAGAGAGTAAAACAGATTCAAACGGCGCTGGCGGCTCTTCATTACTACCCGGATAAGAGTGCAAAGAACTTCGGAATTGACGGCGCATATGGCCCGAAAACGGCAAATGCGGTTGAACGATTCCAATTAATGAACGGGTTAACTGCTGATGGCATTTACGGGCCGAAGACGAAAGCAAAACTTGAATCACTCTTAAAATAAATAAAATCCCCCATTTCGGTGGGGGATCAATTAATATATTCTTTCCAATTATCATAGAAACCCATATGATGCATTTCTATTACGTCGCCATACTCTTCTGTTAAAACAAGAAAACTATCAAGAAACCTTCTCCATTCATCAAGAGGTAACATTTTCTTCAAGATATAGAATACAGAAACTAATTTTTTTCGATTCAATTTCACTTCCTTATACAGCTTTACGGAAAAATGAAAGTTTTTATTGTATAATCTCGAATAATGGGCAGATATGTTTCTTATGTTTGTTAAACAATATAACCAGTTTCCTAAATACGAATGATTAACTCCGTAGTAGTTAAGAGATAACTCTCTTTTGTCAGATGTAATCATATTTTTAAAGAATTTTGATAACATGCCCATCGAAAATAATTCAATCGCTACCCACAATGGCAGTTGATTATCATAAGTATTTTTATGATGAAGAACAAATAACTCTTTGCTCTCAGTGATTTTTCTCTCTATAATATCAAGGAATTTTTTGTGCTTCTCCTCATCGTAAAAATTTTTTGAATCTTTGTATCCCAAACCGTCATACTTCTCAGAAAATTTATAAGCTAATTGAGATCTTAATACAATTTCAATATATTCAGTAGCTTTTAAAAGTAATCGTCTTAATTTAGTATCAAATTCATAATGTCTTAAAGCCTTATTAAAAGAAGCATCTTCATAAAATTTGTCCCCGTCTTTCATCGAAAGCATATAACCCGTTAGTCTATAATAATTTATTCTTGTTAGTGTTTTTAAAGCTAGAGGCTCGTCTTCGATAAAAAGACCTCGTTTTTTAAATTTTTCTAATTGCTCACTATGTGTATTGAATACTTTGATCGGTTGAGGTGTTGTCATTATTTTCCATCCTTTAGATATAAAAAAGACTCACCGTGGTCCGCATTGTTAAGAGGCGTGTGAGTTCTGTTAATTTTATTATACTATTTATATATGAAATTGTCAACGTACAGTTAGGAAAATCCACTTTTCTTTTTTCTTATCCCACTTCAAAATGCGCTGTCTCATCAAACTTTTCACAGCAACACGTATTGCCTGTTCGTCTTTCCCGGTTTTCCTTTTCAATTGTTCTATGGAGGGATTTTTCCCGAAGTGGGTCATATTAAAAATAATCCGATACACTTTCCGTTCAAAATCGGTCATTGTGAATCAACTCCTAACGGGAGTATAAACGAACTCAGGTTCTGATTTCAACGAAGAGGCTTGTTCCTGATCAGACGGTTTATTCAATTAGCTATTTTGGTCACACAATTGGTCACACTTTATAAATTCAAATATGAATATTAATGAGAGATATGGGGACAATCGAGCGAAAAAACTAATATCGAATTTCCTAAATGAATAGGAATGTATGTTCTTGAAAGTGATTGATCTATGGGCGGCATGATGTAATCTGCCCCCGAGCCCTTGATATATAGGTATTCAAAAGGTTATGCTAACTTTTACTAGTTTTCATTCTAAGAAGACCTAAAAAGTATCAGAGGTTATAGAGACCTTTCGTAAGTTCACTGAATTTACGGGAGGTCTCTTTTATTTTTGTCATTCTGTCTTATTTGCTGAGTTTTCTTTATGATTTAGAATCCATTTGAATATTTTGTGTAATTCTTTAAAAGTACATAAACATTGTTGACGAACTTTTTTCTGAGTGATATGATCACAAGTGTTATTGAGTAATTTTAAAGAAATACCTTTTTGAAGAGGGCGGGATATGCGACTTGAAGATATTGTAACGGTTAAAATAGGGAGAAACCTTTCTAGAGGCAGCGAGAAAAATGACCTTACATTAATTGCTTATACATATGAGGATTTAATGAATGATTTAAATGGTTCGTTTCTGGACTCACAAGCTAGTTTTGAGGCTGGACAGTCAACTCATAAAGAAAGTTATTTGAGCAGTGCCGGAGATGTTGTTTTCAGCTTTGTCAGTTCCAAGGCTGGGATCGTGAGTGACTTACATCATGGGAAGATCATCAACCAAAACTTTGCAAAACTCATGATTGAACATGATGATTTGGATAGTAGGTATTTATGTTATGCGTTAAATGAATCGCACGCAATGAAAAAGCAAATGGCGATTTCCATGCAAGGAAGTACTGTACCAAAATTGACACCAGCGATATTAAAAGAGTTGGAAATTAAGTTACCAAGTATTGAGAAGCAACGAACGATTGGAAAAGCTTATTTCTTTTTGAGAAAGCGGCAAGCTTTGGCAAAGAAACAAGCGGAACTTGAAGAGCAACTTTATTTAGAAGCATTAAAGAGATTAGACCAACAATAGAAAAAGTGAGGAACACAACATGGCTGAATTACACTCAAAATTATTTAGCGCCGCAGACAACTTGCGAAGCAAAATGGATGCATCAGAATACAAAAACTACTTATTGGGATTGATCTTTTACAAATACTTGTCTGATAAGTTATTAGAAAAAGTAGTTGAAATAGCAGATGAATCGCTAGAAGAATACAACACACAAGAAAAACAAACGCAATTGTACCGGGATTTATTAGCAGATGAAGAGATAAAAAATGACTTGATTGAAACGTTAGTGGATACATTAGGCTATGATATTGAACCAGATCATTTGTTCAATGTATTAGCGAAACAAGCGGCACAAAACACGTTTCAGCTGAATGACTTGAATAAAGCTTTTATCGATTTGTCTACGAAATATGACCAATTCAACGGGTTGTTTGATGATGTGGATTTGACATCAAAAAAACTGGGATCAGATGATCAACAGCGAAACATTACGATAACAGAAGTACTGAAGAAACTAAATGATGTCGATGTAATCAGTCACGATGGAGATGTGATTGGGGATGCCTATGAGTACTTAATTGGTCAATTTGCCTCAGAAGCTGGTAAGAAAGCGGGAGAATTTTACACACCTCATCAAGTATCTGACATGATGGCGCGTATTGCCGCCATCGGTCAAGAAGACAAAAAATTGTTTAGCGTATTTGACCCCACGATGGGATCTGGTTCTTTAATGTTGAATATTCGAAACTATATTCATTATCCAGATAGTGTGAAATATCATGGGCAAGAACTAAACACAACAACTTTTAATCTAGCGAAGATGAACTTAATCTTGCATGGTGTTAATAAAGAAGATATGCGTTTACGCAATGGGGATACATTGAACAAAGATTGGCCGACAGATGAGCCTTATACTTTTGATGCTGTTCTTATGAATCCGCCTTACTCTGCAAAATGGTCTGCAGATGCTACATTCTTAGATGATTCACGTTTCAATCGTTACGGAAAGTTAGCGCCAAAATCAAAAGCAGACTTTGCTTTTCTTTTACATGGGTTCTACCATTTGAAAGATTCGGGAACAATGGCCATCGTTTTACCACATGGAGTTCTGTTCCGTGGAGCGGCAGAAGGTGTAATCCGTAAGAAACTATTAGAAGATGGCAGTATTGATGCCGTAATCGGCATGCCGGCAAACTTATTCTTTGGAACGTCGATTCCAACAACAGTCATCATCTTGAAGAAAAATCGCAGCACTCGTGATGTGTTATTCATTGATGCAAGTAAAGAGTTTGTGAAAGGAAAGAATCAAAATAAACTTTCTAAAGAACACATTGATAGGATTGTCGAAACGTATAAGAAGCGAGAAGATGTCGAGAAATATGCCCACCTCGCTACCTTTGAGGAAATCAAAGAGAATGATTTCAATTTGAATATTCCTCGATATGTAGATACCTTTGAAGAAGAAGAACCTGTGGATATGGCTGCGATTGGCTCAACTATCAAAGACATTCGAAAAGAAAAAGCGGAACTAGAGACTAGCTTGTATGAAATGATTTCTTCATTACAATATGATGAAGAAAATGCTGACTGGATTAAGGGTGCATTAGAGGTGTTTAATCGTGGGAAATAAGCGTACACCAGAGGTGCGGTTTTCAAGGTTTAGTGGAGATTGGGAACAGCGTAAATTGGGGGATTTCACTGAATCTTATTCGGGTGGAACACCAAGTGTAGGAAATAAATTATATTATGGTGGAAGCATTCCTTTTATCAGGTCTGCAGAGATTAATTCAAAAAGCACTGAACTATTCATAACAGAAGATGGATTAAATAACTCATCAGCTAAAATGGTGGAAGAAGGTGACATCCTGTATGCTTTGTATGGTGCAACTAGCGGTGAAGTTGGTATATCAAAAATGCATGGTGCTATTAATCAAGCGATATTAGCAATAAAACCTAAATTCGATGATGATTCATACTTTATTACTCAATGGCTTAAGAAACAAAAAAGTACAATTATTAATACCTATTTGCAAGGTGGACAAGGAAATTTATCAGGTTCTATAGTAAAAGATTTAATCATACCATTACCTACCAATAAAGATGAACAAGTGAAGATAGGGGAATTTTTCAAACAACTAGACGACACGATAGCTCTTCATCAGAAAGAACTAACCACCCTCAAACAAACAAAACAGGGATTCTTGCAAAAAATGTTTCCAAAAGAAGGGGAGTCCGTGCCGGAAGTTCGGTTCCCGGGATTTACTGGAGATTGGGAAGAGCGTAAGTTGAATGAAGTGGCTGAAATTATTGGTGGGGGGACACCGCGTACTAATGTTCCAGAATACTGGGATGGTGATATTGATTGGTATTCGCCTGTAGAAATTGGAAAAAAGACGTATGCTACCGGTAGCCAAAGAAAAATAACTTCACTTGGATTAAAAAAGAGTTCTGCAAAAGTACTGCCTGCGAATAAAACTATTTTATTCACCTCTCGGGCTGGTATAGGAGATATGGCTATCTTAAAGAAAGATGGGGCTACAAATCAAGGTTTTCAATCTTTAGTAATAAATAATGACTATGATATTTATTTTGTTTATTCAATAGGATATAAGATAAAAGAATTTGCATTAAAACATGCATCAGGATCAACTTTTTTAGAAATATCCGGAAAAAGACTAAGGGGAATGGATCTACTTGTACCATCTTTAAAAGAACAATTCAAAATCGGCAACTTCTTCAAAAAACTAGACGACACGATCGCTCTCCATCAACGTGAATTAGATACCTTAAAAGAAACGAAAAAAGCATTCTTGCAAAAGATGTTTGTCTAACGAATAAAGAGGGGGAAAACATGACAACGATACAGCATAAAGATGAAGCTGAAGTAGAACGTCGACTAATCGAAGTGTTAGGGGAAGGGCACAATCAGTGGAATTATCGTCCTGATTTAAAATCTGAAGAAGACCTATGGAAGAACTTGCGCCAAAAAATCACGCAAAATAACTTATCAGAAATTGGGGAACATCCAATTTCTGATAAAGAGTTTGACACGATAAAGACAGAGTTATTATCGAAAACACAGACACCCTTTGATGCTGCTAGATGGCTCAAAGGGGAAAATGGAATTGCTCGGATTACGATTGAACGTGAAGATGTCTCACTAGGTTCCATGTCGTTGGTGCTGTATTCCAATCAAGATATTGGAGGCGGTATCTCTACATACGAAGTCGTTCATCAGATTGCGAAGCAAAAGGCTGATGTTGATGGCCGTGACCGCCGATTTGACGTAACACTTTTAATTAACGGTTTGCCTATTGTTCAAATTGAATTGAAAAAGGCGACTGCCAAAGACGGTGTATTCCAAGCTTATCATCAGATTAAGAAATACGCAGAAGAAGGGATGTTTCGAAATAATATCTTTTCTACTCTTCAGTTATTTGTCATTTCCAACGAACAAACGACACGCTACTTTGCCAATGCAATGCCAAAAGACATGCATAAGAAATTAGTCTTTAGCTGGCGGACGACGGACAATCGAAAAGTAGAAAATCTCTACGAATTTGTGAAACAAGTGTTAAACATTCCGGATGCGCATCGATTGATCGCCAATTATACGATTGTAAGTGAAGACCAGGACAGCAAAGCTTTAGTGGTGTTAAAACCGTATCAAATTCATGCGATTGAAGCCTTGTTTACATCTGCTATGAAACATCAATCCGGCTTTGTTTGGCATGCGACCGGTTCAGGAAAAACGCTGACAAGTTTTGTTTCTACAAAGTTATTAGCGCGCAAACCAGGTATAGATCGTACCATTATGCTCATCGACCGCAAAGACCTTGATAACCAAACGACGACAGAATTCACCAAATTTGCCTCCGAGTATAATACCGGCATTTCTTCTGGCACCGCCAAATCTAACAGTCTGATTGTCGGTACTGGAAGCGCGCAGGAGTTAGGTACTATGCTTCTTTCTGATGCAAATTCTAACACCGTCATCATTACGACTCGGCAAAAATTAGAAAAAGCTTTGGAATATGCACAAAAGCAAGAGGAGCAAAGCGGCACACAGCGCTATAAAAAACTGCTGGGGCAGCATATTGTCTTTGTCGTGGATGAATGCCATCGTGCGTTAAGTGCAGAAGGAATGAAAGAGATGAAACGTTTCTTTCCAAATTCAACTTGGTTTGGGTTCACAGGTACACCGATATTTAATGACAATAAGAAAAAGGCACAAGGTCAATTGGCTCGTACTACTCGTGATCAATATGGAGAACTTTTGCACACTTATACCATTAAAAATGCCTTAGATGATGGGGCTGTTTTAGGGTTCCAAGTAGAACATGAAGATACGATTGATCTAACTTCATTAAATAATCATATTTTCGAACAGCTGAGCCATAATGAAAAATACGCGAATGCTACTGCGGATGAAATAAATAACATCATTGACCAAATGGATGGCATAGAAAAGGAATCATATATTAAAACATCTTCTTATGAAAGTGATGAGCATATTCAAAAAGTCATTCGTAAGATTCTAAGACCGGACAATGCTTATACAAAATTTGATTTTCAAAACGGTCGGCCGCAAAAATCAGCTATTTTAACAACAAATTCGATCGAAATGGCGAAACGCTATTATCGGGCAATTAAGGAAATGACGAAAGAGCCAGAATGGATGACGAAAGAGTTTGCTGAGAATCCAATTCGAACGGGACGCACGATTGAAGATTCGAATTTCCCGAGAATTGCAATCACATATTCAATTCAAGAGAATGATAACAAAGCGGCGCAAAGTCAAGAAGATATGAAAGAGATTATTAGGGATTATAACGAATATTATCATACAGCTTGGTCGCTGGAAGATATTGAACGGTATAACGGCGATATTAATAATCGCTTGGCTCGTAAAAAGGGAGAGTATAAAGAATTTGGAAAACAAATTGATCTGGTCATTGTCGTAGATCGCTTACTGACGGGATTTGATGCACCAACAATTCAAACGTTATTTGTGGATCGAGAATTAACTTATGCCAATTTAATTCAAGCTTTTTCAAGAACCAATCGTACTTATCCCGGAAAAACAAAAGGTTTAATCGTCACATTCCGTAAACCTTCAACAATGGAGCTGCATGTAAAGGATGCTACAAAGCTATATTCACAGGCACAAGAGGAAGTTGATCTCGTTTATCCTACTTATCAGGAATCGAAAAAACGTTTTAAACATGCGCATCAAGATGTGAGAACGCTCGTTCCGAATCCAATTGATATTGATGAGAACTCGCCTCTTGAAGAGCGGATTAAATTTGTGAAGGCGTTCCAAGAGTTAAACAATTCTTATGAAGCGCTAGTGACGTACGATGAATACAATGACGAGATGGAGACATCAAAGGCGCTTCAAGAACAGGTGCAAACTTTGGAAGAATATATAGGGATTTATAACACGATCAAGGGTTCACTTATAACTGAAGAGGACAATGGTGAATCAGAATTAGATTTCTCAGACATTGAGTTCTATGGGGAAAATGCAATTAAAATGTACGATGTTGACTCAACCTATATTGATCGGCTATTGGAAACGTACTCCGCCAATAATCAGAATATCCGTGATGAGATTGAAAGTGTACTTCAAAAGCTGGAAAAATCAGAAATTGTTAAAGGTGTATATCGTGAGATACTAAATGCCATTGATATGGAAAAAGTAGACGCAGATGAAGATATTCTCACAGTGAAAAGGGATTTCTTTACGAAAGAACATAATCAGACGATTAAAGAGTTTGCAAACACTTGGTTTGTAGATGAAGGTGAACTACATATCTCTTCCATTCAATATGTCATCGGAACGGAGACTATTCCGAATATCGGACGAATTATCGACAGTATGGAATTTGAAAAATACAAAGCTGTCAATCCTGATGCAAAGAGGTTGAAATACGGACCCGAAATGAAGCGTCAGTGGAGGAAGGCATTAGATGAAGTCATTGTACCTTTGGGTGACGAGTTGAGATAAATTCGTTTTGGAAGAAACAAAATCTATATAATTATAGGCCAACTGTAAAACTTAAGTTGGCCTATTCTGTATTGTCTAAGGAACAGCGTGAGATTGCTCTTTCTAAGTTAGACCTTGGGGAATATGGTATATGCATACATTACGTATATTCTGCTTAGGATGTCCTTTATTATGCAGACGATTCGGGTGAATAGCTTAACGGGACGAATGATTAATTCTTTGGTGGAACGAACGGTTCTCACAACACCCCGGATGATTTTGGTTTATGTCGGAATTCTTTTATCTATTTCCTGGGCGACGTCGCTTGCGGCTGCCATTGGAGGGGAAAATCAGGCGTTTGGATTCCAGATCTATGCGGCGGTGAGCCTCGTTTTGAATCTAGTTAGTTTCTTTACTGTGCGGGAGCGGATTCGCCTGAAAAGAGAAAAAACAAGGCATTAAAAAGACGTTATCATAAAGAGGACGTTGCGATCCTCCATGAGATCGGAGCTGACATTGTTGCTGTGACACTTGGAAAAAGCGGAACTCTTCTTTCGAATGGAAAAGATAATGAAATCATTCCAAGCATTCCGGTTACATCAATTGACTCAACAGGAGCGGGAGACGCTTTTGTCGGCGAGGCGCTGTATCAACTGGCACATACGGATGAGATTCAAACTGCCGATGCTGATTTTGCGAAGCTGCGTGATTTTGTGTCATTTGCCAATAAGGTGGGAGCTGTTGTATGCACTAAAATTGGAGCGATTAATGCACTGCCCAGTATGAAAGAGGTTGAAGTTTCTTTGTAAAACATTAAGGATGTTTCTTGAAAGTCACTGGACTTTGGGAAGCATCCTCTTTATTTACTTTGAGGGATTTTCATCTGAACCCGTTCTTTTTTACGATATACTTTATAAAGGTATCCATTAAATTGAACCAATGTGAAGTACATCCAATAAACTTTTTATGAGCTGTCAGTAAAACCAAGTTTCCTTTACTGCCGTCATTTATCATATGGCCGGAAAAATGATACATAAGATAACAAACCGTGGAGGATTTCAATGAAAAGTATATTTCTTATCGTGCAATGTGCGTTTTCTGTTTTTTGTTTTTTCTGTCTTGCTGTTGTGAATTGGTATCAGGGGAGTGAGCTTGTTTCTGATTCGTTTGATTGGAATTATACGGCTAAATTTTCAAAGCTGCTGAACGGGACGGATACGATTACAAGTCCTGAACAGATTTCGCAGCTTGATTTCTTTATTTATTCTGCGAAGCATTATCCGTTTGTGAGCGGTTTAATGGTTTGTTTGTTTATTTATATTTTGTTTTCGCTGTTTTTGGTGATGAGGGATGTGCGGCGGCATAAATTGAATAAGTAAGACTATTGTCATATATTTATACATGAATGCAAGAAAAAATGAAACCTTTTCTGAAAAAAACAGTATAAGTAACTGTGAACTTGTTACTATTTATTTGGGAGGAAATGAGAATATGAGTGTTTTGGGGAGATTTAAAGATATCATGTCGAGCAATATCAATGCTTTGTTAGATAAAGCGGAAAACCCTGAAAAAATGGTTGATCAATATTTGCGGAACTTAAACAGCGATTTAGGAAAAGTAAAGGCGGAGACGGCTTCTGTTATGGCTGAGGAGCAGCGGGCGAAAAGAGCATTAACAGAGTGCCAGGCTGATGCGGAGAAGATGGAAAGCTATGCGATGAAGGCTTTACAGGCCGGCAATGAAGCGGATGCGAGGACGTTTCTGGAAAGGAAAACCTCTGTTGAATCAAGACTGTCTGAGCTGCAAACGGCTTATCAGATCGCTTCTTCCAATGCGTCTCAAATGCGGAACATGCATGACAAGCTTGTTTCTGATATCGGTGAGCTTGAGTCGCGCAGAAACGCCATCAAAGCGAAGTGGTCTGTGGCGAAAACACAGGAGAGAATGAATAAACTGGGGGCCTCCGTTTCAAATACGAGCCAATCGATGTCAGCTTTCGGGAGAATGGAAGATAAGGTGAACCGAGCGCTTGATCAGGCAAATGCAATGGCGGAGCTGAATGCGTCTCCGAAAGATGATATTGACGAGCTGACGGCGAAATACGACAGCAATTCCAGCAGTGTGGATGATGAGCTGGCGGCGCTGAAGCAGAAAATGCTTTTTAGTAAAGACCAATAAAGAAAAGGCTGCAGCTTAGCAGGGCTGCAGCTTTGTCCGATATAAAGCGAAAGTGAGAGAAGACAGAGATGATCATTTCTTATAAATGTCCGAACTGCGGCGATGATATGGTCTTTGACAGTACATCAGGCAAGTTAACCTGCCACAGCTGCGGCAGACAGGATCAGATAGAAAGCTTGCCAAAAGAATATATTACGACGAGATTTTCCGAACATGAAGCGAATGAGTATCGCTGTGAGAACTGCGGGGCCGTGTTAATGACGGAGGCGGAAACGACCGCCACAACGTGCGGGTTTTGCGGAGGAGCCGCCGTTCTTGCCGACCGTTTATCGGGAAATCTTGCGCCCACGATGGTCATTCCTTTTACAATCAGCAAGGACGAGGCGATGAGCGCATTTAAAAAATGGTGCAGAAACGGCCGTCTGACGCCGAAAGGTTTTATGTCAGCCGATCGGGTGAAGAATATCACCGGCATGTATGTCCCGTTTTGGATGTTTGACTTAAACAGCAAGGTGCAAGTCAACGCCGTTTGTACGAGAGTGCATCATTATGATGATGGGGAATACCGGGTTACGGAGACGGAGTATTTCAACGCGTTCCGTGATATCAACCTTGATTATCTCAAGATTCCGGTTGACGCTTCAGAAAAAATGAATGATGAATTGATGGACAAATTGGAGCCGTATTCCTATAGTGGGCTGAAGGAGTTCAATACAGCTTATTTAGCAGGGTATATAGCGGAAAAATATAATTATACCGATGACGATCTGTTGCCGCGGGCGAAGGATAAAATCAGCCATTATATTGATTCTTATGTAAGATCCACCTTCTCCGGTTATACAACGGTCGATATTACGGATGAAGATATTGACACAAACAAAATGAACAGCTTTTATGTGCTGCTTCCGGTATGGATGGTCAGTTACGATTATGAGCGGACTGAGCACATTTTTGCGATGAACGGACAGACCGGCAAGGTGGTCGGCAAACCGCCGATCAGCTCCGGAAAAGTGGCTGCGTGGTTCGGCGGAATTGCCGCCGGGACGTTTTTAGCTTTAAGACTCGTCTCACTGATGATAGGAGGCGGTTTTTGATGAGAACATATATCGGAAAAGCGTTTCTCGTTTGCTTCGTTTTTTTGCTGCTTCTCTCTTTTGCAGTACATACATCGGCAGAAGCTTCCGGGCAGAAGCAATATGTCTATGACAATGCTAATCTTTTAACGAAAGAAGAAACCGGGAAGCTTGAGGCATTGGCAGGCAAGCTGGGCGCAAAACGGAAAACTGATTTTATCATCCTCACCGTAAACGGAACGGACGGTAAGGACATTGCGCAATACGCCGGAGATTTTTATGACAGCCATTTTCACGGCAGCGCGGCGATATTGACCATCGATATGAAGGATAGGGAAGTCTTTATCTCCGGGTATCAAAAGGCGGAGAAGTATTTGGACAGCAGCAGGCTGAATACGATCAGGAATACAATTTCCTCGGACATTTCAGCCGGGCATTATGATAAGGCGTTTCAAACGTATATGAAGATGTCCTATAAAGATATGGGGAAAAGCCCCGGAGACCAGTCTGACAGCCTGTTGTTTAAATGGTGGTTTCAGCTGATTGTCGCCGCGGCGGTTGCGGGGATTGCCGTTACTGTGATGGTGTACAATTCCGGCGGCAAGGTCACCGTCACCGGCAGCACGTATATGAATCACGACACGTCTGAAGTGCTGAACCAGCATGACACGTATATCAGAACGACCGTCACAAGAGAAAGAAAGCCGTCTGATAAAGATAATGACAGCAGCGGCGGAGTCACAAGGGGCGGCACCTCTTACAGCGGCAGCAAAGGAAGTTTTTAAATCATACGTAAAGGAATTGATCATACATGGGCTTTTTCAGAAATCAGTTAGCGAATGTTGTGGAATGGGAAGAGTTTAGAGATGATATGGTTTTCTATAAATGGAACAACCGTGAAATCAAAAAGGGGAGCCGGCTGATCATTCGGGCCGGCCAAGATGCCATCTTTTTATATAACGGCAAGATTGAAGGGATCTTCCGTGATGACGGCGATTATGATATTGAATCTGAAATCATCCCGTTTCTATCGACGTTAAAAGGGTTTAAATTTGGTTTTAACAGCGGAATGCGGGCCGAGGTGTTATTTGTCAACACGAAGGAATTCACCGTGAAGTGGGGCACGAAAAACGCCATTAACATTCCGGCGGCGGGAATGCCGGGGGGCATGCCGATCCGGGCAAACGGAACATTTAACTTTAAGGTCATCGATTACATTGGCTTGATTGATAAAATTGCCGGTGTCAAAGACAGCTACTTAGTGGAAGACATTAAAATACGGATAACGTCTATTCTTGATCAGCTTCTGATGAAATGGATCACAAGAGAAGGAAAAGACATGTTTAATCTGCAATCGAATTCCTTTGAGATCGGGAAAGGGATTCAGGAAGACTTGGATATGCAGCTTATCGGAGACGGCATGTCGATCACGGGTTTCAATATTATGAGCTTTAACTATCCGCAGGAAGTTCAGGATATGATAACGAAAAATGCTTCTTACGGCATGGTGGGCGATGTGAATCGGTACCAGCAGATTTCCATGACAGACGGAATGGCGTCCGGAAAAATGAGCGGAAGCGGCGCTGCCTCTGATATGGCCGGTATGATGATGGGAATGAATATGGCGAATCAAATGATGAACCAAATGAACCAAAATCAGCAGAACCAGTCACAGCAAAATCAAAACCAGCAGAATCAGACGGCAGCTCCTTCAAATGGATCGGAAGGTGCGGCTAAGCCGAATTTCTGTCCGAACTGCGGCACAAAAACGGGCGAAGCGAATTTCTGCCCGAATTGCGGCCATAAGCTCGTATAATGGAATACAAAAAAGAGGCTCTTAGAGGGCCTCTTTTTTGGCTGTAATTATTTCATTGCTTGGACGATAAGAGCGGTTAATGCTTCGGCTCCTTTAGGCACCAAATGTACACCGTCAGGAGTGAAATATTCCGGGTGCCGAAGGGCTTCAGAATGCCAATCCACTAACGTAATATTTTGGCGGGCGTTTGCCTGCTGGCGCAATGACTCGTTCACCTTGCTTTCCCACTGCCGCGGCACGCGTGTATTAACGAGGTAGATATGGGCTTTTGAGAAGGAGTTAAGCAGTTCTTCAATTTGGCTGTTTGTGAAATAGCCGTTCGTTCCTAACTCAATGATTACATTTTTACCCAGTTGATTAAATGACGCGTATTCCGATGTCAGCTGAAGCGCTTGGGAGACTTGTCTTCCCACCTTCCCGTCGATCGTGACATGGGGAACAGACTTCCGGAGACTTGCTGCGATGTCCAGCATAACGGAATCTCCTATAGCTAACACTTCTTTATCAGAGTGGGCCGGCTTTTGATTCGCTGCCTGCTGAGATGAGTGCTTCTTTTTTTCTTCGTGCGCGCTTGCATCTGTTTTTCTTTTTGTTTCTTTCTTGTCTTGTGCTGAAGCTGTTTTCGGTTTCTCGTCTTTCTTTTTCTTTTCACCCGCTGCCGGTTTATCATGGTCTTGCGGCTGATCTGAATCCGCGTTTGTTTCTTGGGCGCTTTGCGAATATGTCCATTGCGGCTGTTTTTTTCCCTCGACTAATCCGGACAGTCCGCCCGCAAAAATGAGGATGGCGGCAAGAATGAGGCCCATCGACATCCTGCTGATGACAGAGGCCGTTTTCCATTCCAGAAATCTGTTCAGAAAAACCCGGCGGAAAAATGGCCTGAAGCCGTCCGTGCGAATCGGCTTTTCAAGAAAATGATAGGAAAGCTCGGCCAGTATAAACGTTGCGGCAATCTTAATAGCGTCATGCCAATACACCGGATTTCCGATTTCTTGCACAGGTGTGCTTAACACGATAACGGGATAATGCCAGAGATAAATGCCGTATGATCTCGTTCCGATCCAGCGCAGAGGCTTCCATGAGAGCACATGTCCTAAAAAACTGCTTGGATGGCATACACATGCTATGAGGACGGCTGCGGTGATGCTGATCAAAAGCATGCCGCCCCTGTAAAGGAAGGGCTCATATTCATCAACGGAAACGAAACAAACCAGTAACACGGCAAAAGCGGCAAGCTCGGTGCCGCGCAGGCTATGTTTCAAGCTGCTCGGCAGCCGTTTCGATGACAGTCGTTTCATCGGCCACACAAGGGCTAACGAGCATCCGATGAGCAGCTCAAATGAACGTGTATCGGTCCCGTAGTAGACACGGCTCGGATCTCCGCCCGGCACATACATGATACTCATCATAACGGCTGAGCATAACGCGAGGAACATAACCGCGGCCGCAAGCCGGGCCCGTGTTTTACATATATACATTCCCGCAAGCAGGATGAAAGGCCATATGATATAAAACTGTTCTTCAATGGCCAGTGACCAAAGGTTTTTTAACGGAGAAGGAGAACCGAAGCTGTCAAAATAGGAAAGCTTGTGGAAAATAAACCACCAATTGCTTATGTAAAAGAGAGAGGAGACCGCATCTCCGCGTACTGTATGCAGAAGCTCCTGGTTGAACAATACGACCCATATAACAGTTGTGATGATCATGAGGTAAGCCGCCGGCAGAAGCCGCCGAATCCGGCGCACCCAAAAATCGCGAAAATCCAGGGTGATGTCATTTCCTTGCGCAGGCAATATGATCGATGTAATTAAATAGCCTGATAAAACAAAAAAGATATCAACGCCAATGAAGCCGCCGTCGGCCCAATTGAAGTTTAGATGATAAGCGATAACTGCCAGTACGGCAAAAGCCCGAAGTCCGTCCAGTCCGGGGATATAGCGGCGATGTTGTGTCTTGTCTAACATGGTATTCCTCCAATAATGTGTGCGGTTATTCGCTGTTGTGCGGATGTTCATGGCAGAATTCTGTACAGTTTTCCATTCATTCCGTTAATAGACGCAAACGGGTGGGGATTTTGTTTCAGGAAAAATAAATGAAATGTGTTGAATGTCTTAAACTTTTTTGTCCATGTATAGCGTCTATATAGTGAAAAGGGCCCCCATATCAATTGGCTGTTACCAATGGGGAAAAAGGAGGCCGGACAGAAAAAATCCATGATCTGAGGGAATCATGGATTTTTTCTTTATTACCGGATGTAGCGGTTTCCGACGAGCAGGTTTGAGATAACGGAAGTCGGAATTTCAAACTTTGTAACGCCCATATAGCCGGGTGCCACTTCATATTTGTCAAATGAAATGACGAGTTTGTGATGCTCTGTAATGTAGAAGTTTTGATCAGCATGAATTTTTTTGAAGGGAGCTATATCTTCATCGGTGAACCAATAGGTTTTATCCGGATCCTCCTTCATTTGCTTTTTCATTTGTTCTTTAATATTTTGGCTAATGACTTTAATATACCGGTCATCTTTAAATAAGCTTTTTAATGTAAGCAAGCTTTCATTTTTTTTGTCAATGGTGATATAACGGCTTTGGGTGTTACCGTACAACTGTATAACACGGTGAATTGAAATAAGATCGGGCGTATCTGTCACTGTCTCGTAATTGCTGTAGACGTTGAGATGCCATTTTTCTTTATTTTTTTTGGATGTCGCCTTCATAAATTCCTGATATAGCTGCTTGCTTTCTTTCAAATATTTTTGGTTGATGCTGTTTTCAAGCTCGTGATTGGAAAGGCCGGACAGAGCTGGCGTTTTCACATGAATGCTTGATTGATCTTTTTCTTCTTTTATTTCGACGAATGTGATGGCTTGGACGACTTTGCCGATGACTGGGATCTTTGACATGGCTTGCGCTGCACAAGGATTGATATTGACAATGGCGGTGAATAATACAGCCGCTGCCACTGCCGCGGCTGTCGGCCACATGATGATTCGTTTCTTTTTCGGTCTATGCTGAAGGGCTTTTTCGACAATGCTGTCCAGCTCTTTAGGAATGGGCACATTTTTATACTCTTCTCTTAATTGTTCTAATCTCTTTGCCATTAAGAAAGATCCTCCTTCGTCAAATGAATGCGCATGAGCTTCAGGCCTCTGTATAGGCGTGTTTTGACGGTATTAATGTTTTCCCCCGTAACTTCTGCGATTTCTTCTAATTTCAAGTCTTCAAAGAAACGCAGAATAATGATTGTTTTATATTGGTGCGGCAAATCTTCAAGCGCTTCATGAAGGTCCGTGTCTTTGTAGTGATCTTCCTTTCCGCGGCTTAAAAACTCGATCGTTTCGTCGTGCATCACTTTAAGTTTTTTCTGCTTGCGGAGAAAATCAATGGCAGTACGCACTAAAATTTTATAAAACCAACTTTTAATCGTATCGGGATTTCGGACGGAATCGACAGACGACAGCGCTTTTTGAATCGATTCCTGTACAATATCTAACGCGTCATCTTGATTTTTTACATAACTGTAGGCCAACCGGTAAAAGTCTTCCTTGCGTTCAGTTATGCACGTGACAAGCGACGCTTTGGCTGTTTCGTTGTTCATTGCTATAAAGGGCTCCTTTTTCGAAAATACGTATCATAGGCTGTTACCTTAGGATAGACGGGACAGTGTGAAAAATAGTTTGCCCAGATGGCATCATTTTTAAAAGAAAAACGAAGGAAGCGGGGAGAGATAAAAAAAAAGAGCCTTGAAACGGCTCTTTTGGGTTTTGTCTGTGTATTCGGTTTTGCGGCAGAGCAATTGCTCTTTCATCGTGAGAAAACTCAGTTTGGTTTAACTAAGATTTTCACTTGATTTTTCTCTTTAATTAACGCACCGAAGCCTTCTTCTATCAAATCGTCAAGAACGATTTTTTTAGTAACGAGTTTATCTGCTGAGAAGTAGCCTTCTTTCATGAGAGAAAGGACGGCAGGGAAAATGTCACGGTAGCCGATAATGCCTTTGACGGTCCGCTCTTTTATGACGATATCGTTCGGATGGATTTCCGCTCCTTTTTCCCAGATGCTGACGATGACTGTTTCACCCGCGATGCTTGTTGATTGAATCGCTTGGCGGAGAACAACAGGGACGCCTGTTACTTCATAAGAAACATCAACGCCGCCGTTTGTGCGTTTCGCGATTTCTTCGACGACATCATCCGTTTTTGACGGGTCAATGATGATGGCGCCGAGTTCTTTTGCTTTTTCTTGGCGTTCAGGTGAGAGTTCCACCGCGTAAATATCTGTAGCGCCCGCTGCCTTCAGAGCTTCAATGACAAGCAGCCCGATCGGTCCGCAGCCAAAAACGGCAGCCGTGTCGCCCGCTTTTAATTTACTTTGACGGACGGCGTAAAGGGCAACCGCTGAAGGCTCAACAAGAGCGCCTTGTTCATAAGAAAGTTCTTCAGGAAGCTTAAACAGCAATTCTTCGTCGACGGAGACATATTCAGAAAATCCGCCGCCTCCTCCGGCTAATCCTAAAAAGCCCATTTGCTCATCAAGGTTGTAGGCTCCCTGGTGCCCGTGCGTGGCAAAAATCGGCTCAACGACAACACGGTCGCCGATGCTGTAATTTTTGACGCCCTCTCCGACTTCAACGACTTCACCTGAGAATTCATGGCCCATTGT
The DNA here is from genome assembly GCF_001584325.1 of Bacillus nakamurai. GTDB lineage: Bacteria > Bacillota > Bacilli > Bacillales > Bacillaceae > Bacillus > Bacillus nakamurai. The sequence goes on along the minus strand of NZ_LSAZ01000023.1, from coordinate 70,458 downwards.
GACAGGCGCTGTTTCGTTTGTTAATGGATGCGGTTTGCCGACCGGAATAAAGATAGGGCCTCCCAGATATTCATGAAGGTCGCTTCCGCAAATTCCGCACCATTTGACTTTGATTTTGACTTTTCCCGGTTCTGCTTTAGGTTCATCAATGTTTTCGATTCGAATGTCTTTTTGATTGTGCCATCTTGCCGCTTTCATTGATTATCACTCCTAGTCTGATAGAAACGAGTATAGGTACATGATCAATATGAACCGTGATGAATGGAATAAAGTGTTTCCTAAAGCCTGATTTCTCAAAATATATCATATTACGCAAATATCAATAGGCCTTATAAAAGTCCATATTGAATGCAGAAATACTCTAGGAATATTATACCTCTAATGATTTAAATTTTGTAGTATAATTTACCATGGAATTATATAGTGCAGGAAATTGTGTCATATTTGTGTGCCTGACTCCCTTCTAAGCTGTAATGAACATGTAAAGTGATTGAAATATTATAACAGTCTTCTTGGTGTATAATTTTGCCTAGTAGAAAACATGTCAGGAGGACGAAAGCTTGAAGAAGTTATTCTTAGCCATTTTGATTTTAGCAGGAAGTACGCTGGGAGCGATCAGTTACTCCTCTGATGCAAGTGCTAAAAAAGTGAGCGGAAATATTACGTGGTATAATGGAGTCGGCAAAAAAGGATCTTCCGGTAAAAAACTGGGACATTGGGATTGTGCGACAAAATTAGGATTTGACGTTCCGAGAAACGGAACAAAAATCAGAGCTTATGCGAAAGCAAAACCGAAAAAGGTTATTACAGTATATAAAAATGATGTCGGCCGTCTGCCGAATGCCGTATTGGATGTAAGCCCGAAAGCGTTCAAAGCGCTGGGATATCCGTTAAGCAAAGGAAGAGTAGCCGGACATTACAGCTATTAAAATAGACCATCTTAAAAAGCAAGGAGACTGATTCTTGCTTTTTCTGATTGACGGAGAGAATCATAATGAATAAAAAACGATTGATCTGGATCATCGCAGCGGCTGTTGCGGCGGCAGCGGTGATTGCGGCCGTTTTACTGATGAAAGGAAAAAGCGATGGAGGCGGGGCAGCCGTTGTTTCCGGCGGGCATGATAAGCTGCTTGTTTCCATTACAGACACTGATCTGCTGACGAAATATTACGAAGATGACCGAGTGCTGCTCGAGGAAAAACTCTCGGCGTATCCGGCTTTTGCGCTGGATGACGCTCATCAGGTGCTTTATTATGTCGGCAATAATGATCAGAATGAGATGCGTCTGTATAAGCTTGATGTAAAGACGAAACAAAAGAGCACACTGTATAAAGGATCGGCGAGCGCAGACAGTTTGTTTTTATCAAAGGATCTGTCACACATTTATTTCCGGCTGGGCAAAGCGGATGAGGATAACTTTCGCCTCGCGTCTTTTGACTTGAAAACAAAACGTTATGAAAATTTGTTTCCTGCGGCGGATAATAAAGACGACAGTGTCAGCAATTTCTTTTATAACCGCAAGAAAAACTCATTTGCGCTTCTGCATTATTCGGTGGAAGAGGACTATAAAAAAACGGATGAGGCAAATGAAAAGGGGACAGATCCTGAACCGGCCAAGGTGCATGTTGCGGCTGGAACGAGCGGCGCCCTTGAGAATCTGACGAGTCTTGAACAGTTTATCAGTGATGTGGCGATGTCACCTGACGGAAAGAATCTCGTTTTTACATCGTATACACAAAAAGGGACGGAACAAAAAGCGTCCATTCGGCTGATGAACGTCAAAACGAAAAAATATGAAACGATTATTTCAAATGAGAAGGATTTTACGCCGTTAATCGATGCTCAGCCTCAGTTTTCTAAAGACGGCAGCATCATTTATTTCATGGCGGAGGCCAAAGGAGCCAAGCGTCTGAAAGATGAAACCGGACGGAAAGCGAAGGTTCGCACCATTTACGCTTATCATCTGGATACGAAAAAATGCGAAAAAGTCTGGGAGAATGACAACGGCATTATCAACAGCTTTTCTGTCATACAATAACGTAAAAAACACTCAGCGCCAGCTGGGTGTTTTTTAATGAACAAAGCTGGCTGCGGCTGAGGCGAGCCATTTGAAGAATCGGAGAATCGGGACGGCGAAGTTAAGTGTTTCGATGAATGACTGGGCGGCAAGGTTGATTTTTTGCTGGTTTGACCTTTCTTTCAGAGCTTTATGCTGCTGATCGTTTTTCACGTCAATCACCCCTTTTTCTTCACGTTGTACCATAAAAAGGTAATGAAAACACAAAGACCTCTCATATGATGACATGGAGGCCTTCTCTATGTTTGAGAATCGTAAAAGGGAGGTCTAACTTGATGCCGTTTGACTGTTGTTTTGGAGATTCACCAACGAACGGACGCCGTCGATCATTTTACTGCCGCAAAGAGGGCATGTCGGGGTATCACTGGCGGCGGCAAAGTTTTTTCTGCTCCAGCCATTACAGTCCTCTTTCGTGCATTCCCACGTACCTACATCCTCTTTAGGCAGCGGTTCCTGATTACGTTTGTTGTAGTAAGACATAAAGTCACTTCTTCCCTTATGAATTTTAGTGCACACTTTCATTGTCTCATACTTTTCCCTAAACTCCTAATTCCTTTTTCTATCCGTATTTCCATTGAGGGGGACATCGCAACCTCCTGTTATTACAGTATATGCAAAAAAGTGCCATCGTATTTTTCCTTTTTTAAATCAAAAGCACCCTGCTGAAAAAGCGGGTGCTTTTTGCTTATGGCAGATCGGTTATTTCCATCGGCCTCATCATATCGTAATCTTCATGCTCTAAAATATGGCAATGCCAGACGTAGCGTCCGCTGTACGGGCCGAAAACCGCCGCGATTCTGATGACTTCTCCGGCGTGTGCTTGCACGGTGTCTTTCCATCCTTTCTCGCTTGGAGGCGGCGGAATGGCTGGTCCTGTATAGACAATATCGCCGAATTCGTTATACCGATCCATGTCAAATGGCCTTCGGTCAAGCACTTGAAAGGAAACCAAGTGAAGGTGAATCGGATGGGTTCCGCGTGTAGGGTTGATAATCGACCATATTTCTGTTGTCCCGAGTTTCGGCGCTTCTGTGACCGGATCATGCCATCGCTTGTTATTGAGTGTCAGAACCGGCCGGCCGTATTTGTCTTGAGTGTTTGTGAGCTTGAGCGTTCTGATGCGTTGGATTCTTTGGGCTGTCACGTCAGGCATGGCGGCAAGATATTTCGGCTTTCGGCTTGTGTCTTTTCCTTTAAGCGGCTTGGTGACGCGAAATTGCATAACGTTGGCGTCGGTATCCGGATTTACAGCGCCTCCGCAGCCGGTGCCGTTGGTTAAGATCATGTTTTCTCCATTAAAGGCGGAAAAATCGATGAGCACGTCATACCGCTCAGCCGGTGCTAAGCTGATTGACTGCGTTTTGACAGACCGGGGGAGCAGGCCGCCGTCAGAACCGATTTGGATAAAATGGATGCCGTTACTCAGTCCGAGCGTAAATGTTCTTGTATTGGACGCATTAAGGATGCGGAAACGGTATGTTCTCGGTTCCACTTCCATGTACGGCCAAGCTTTGCCGTTGACGAGAATGGTTTCCCCGCAAAGAAACGGAACGATTGAAGGTTTCGGCAGCGTTTCGGAAGGGTGATCCGGTCCGCTCGGATAAAACAGAGAACCGTCGTCATTTAATGTGCGGTCCAGAATCATGAGCGGCACGTCGTATTCTCCTTCAGGAAGCTTCAGCCGCTTTTCTTTTTGTTCGCGGATGATATACATGCCGGCAAGCCCGGCGTACACATTCAGCCTGGTGATCGCCATGGCGTGGTCGTGATACCATAAAAGCGCCCCGCGCTGTTTGTTTGGATAATGATATATTTCCTTCTCAAAATACGGTCCCGTTTCTTCAAAATTCCGGGTAAACCAGGCTTCCGGATAGCCGTCGCTGTCCGGCGGCGTCGCTCCTCCGTGTAAATGGACAACGGTTTTGACATCAGGTTCCGAATGTCCGCTTTCCGAATGGTGGATGGTATGATCTATGGGAAGAAAATGTCTCGGCGGCAGGTTATTCATCCATTTAACATACACGCTTTCATTTTGCTGCACATCGATTGTGGGGCCGGGAAACAACCCGTTGTATCCCCAAAGACGGGTCGGCGGAAGATCGCGGTGCAGCTTGTGATAGCATTCCTTCATGGTAACTTCATAGTAGGTGCTGCCGTTTGATTGCTTCTGAGGCTTTAAGGTTTCGATAATCGGAAGTTCATCTGCAAATTTCTCAAGTGCCATTATTCATCCTGTCCTTATCGTTTATTCAAATCCTGTACTACAGTTAATGCCGCCGGAAACAGGTTGGTTAAAAAAATACCCGCCCTTTTTTCAGGCGGGTGTTTCGGTTTATTGCGCAACACGGCTTTCGGAAGCGCTCTCTTTCGGTTTTTGTTTTTTGCGGAATACGTACGAGACGAGGACAATCAACGTAATAAATCCTGTCAGAAGAAATTCAGACCGCATTGAGCTGATAAACAGCATAGATAATAAAATTCCGCAAATGGCGATGATGGTCAGGTAGGTTAAGTAAGGGTAAAACCACATTTTGATTTTCAAAGACTCAGGGTCGGTCTGTTCGATTTTCTTTCTCATTTTAAGCTGAGAGACTGCGATAACAAGATAAACGAGCAGTGCAATCGCTCCTGATGAATTGACTAAAAATAAGAAGACGGTGTCGGGAGAAAAGTAGTTCATCACAACGGCAATATAAGAGAAAAAGGTGCCGGCGATGATGGCTTGAACGGGTACGCCTCTTTTGCTCAGTTTCATAAAGCGGCGAGGCGCCTCGTTTCGCTCTGCGAGTGAATAAAGCATTCTTGATGTGGTATAAAGCCCTGAGTTCAGGCAGGACAGAACCGCTGTCAGCACGATGAAGTTCATGATTTGGGCGGCTGCGGGAACCCCGATATGCCCCAAAACGGCAACGAAGGGGCTTTCTAAAATATTGGCTGAATTCCATGGAAGCAAAGTCACGACAACTGCAATGGAGCCGACGTAAAAGATGATGATGCGCCAAACGACTGAGCGGGTTGCTTTCATCACAGATTCGACCGGATTTGATGTCTCACCCGCTGCGATCGCAACAATTTCAGAGCCCATAAAAGAAAAAATGACGACGACGATACCCAGCAGGACAGAACTGATGCCTTGCGGGAAAAATCCGCCATTGCCCGTCAGATTGGCCAGTCCGACCGGTTTGCTGCCGGGGGCAATTCCGAAAATAAAAGCAAAGCCCACGATTAAGAAGACAACGATGGTGGCCACCTTAATCAAGGAGAGCCAGTATTCAAATTCACCGAAGGATTTGACTGAATAAATATTTGTCAGCGTTAATAAGACAGTCAGAAGCAGACTCGTCAGCCATAACGGAATGTCAGGGAACCAGTACTGAATGATTCCGGCTCCTGCAATGGCTTCAATGGCAATGACAATGACCCAGAAAAACCAATACAGCCACCCGATCGTATAGCCGGCCCACGGGCCGATGGCATCATGCGCATACTGTGAAAACGAACCGCTTGTCGGGTTGACGGAAGACATTTCCCCGAGCATTCTCATAATAAAAATGACTAAAAGTCCGGCCAATGCGTATGAGACAATGGCTCCCGGTCCTGTCGAATGAATGACTGAGCCGCTTCCTACAAATAAGCCGGCCCCGATCACGCCGGCGATTGAAATCATCGTCATATGCCGGGTTTTTAACCCCTTCGATAAAGAATTAGGCTGGTTCATTCTTTGCCTCCTTTGATTTTATTTATGCTGAATATTCCGACAAGTATTATTCTATCATAAATGAATATGACAAATAGAAATTGTGTGAGGAAATGTAACATTTTTCTTCGTGTGGCAGCTGAACAAGCCTGAAATGCCGGAAGAAAAAAGAAAAAATTTTCTGTCATTGTGACCATTTAAGAGAATTGTATTTTATTCCAAAAAAGGCCGATGGCAAGAAGCCTTGGTACGATTGGTATTAGAATGGTTTTTGCAAAAGAAATTAATTTGCGTTGATCCAAAAAAGTTCTATGCTCACTATTTTTCTGTGGAGAGTGAATCATGTTTCTATAGACCCACTGCGCCATCGCTTTGTATGATGATGAAAGAAAAAATGTGAACGGGAAGGAGGTTTTTTCAGTGGAGAGATATAATGAATTGAAAAAAGGCGAAACCGGAGCGATTGTCAGTATTGCCGCATATGCTGTATTGTCCGCGGTAAAGCTTGTGATCGGTTATTTATTCCACTCTGAGGCGCTTCTTGCCGACGGGTTAAATAACACGACTGATATTGTGGCATCTGCCGCTGTTTTCATCGGTTTGCGCATCTCTCAAAAACCTCCAGACGAAGATCATCCTTACGGGCATTTTCGGGCGGAAACCGTCGCATCGCTCATTGCTTCTATTATTATGATGCTGGTGGGGATGCAGGTGCTGTTCAGCGCCGCGGAATCTATTTTCTCTGTGAAAGAGGAGACGCCTGATATGATCGCCGCATGGACTTCGGCGGGCAGCGCCGCTGTTATGCTGATCGTGCACCGCTATATAAAAACGCTGGCTGAAAAGGTAAACAGCCAGGCGCTGCAAGCCGCCGCGGCTGATAATAAATCCGATGCACTCGTCAGTATCGGCACGTTTGTCGGTATTTCCGCGTCGCAGTTCCAGTTGGCCTGGGTTGATACGGTCACTGCGTTTATCATCGGTTTGATCATTTGTAAAACCGCTTGGGATATTTTCAAGGAGTCCTCACATTCGTTAACGGACGGCTTTGATGTCAAGGATATGTCTGATTATAAAAAAACGATTGAACAGATTGCGGGCGTCAGCCGCTTAAAAGATATTAAAGCAAGGTATTTGGGCAGCTCCGTCCATGTTGACGTGGTGATTGAGGTATCGCCAGATTTGAATATTAAAGAAAGCCATGATATTGCTAATGAGGTAGAAAGAAAAATGAAAGAGGAGCATGCCATTGACCATTCACACGTTCACATGGAGCCTCTGCAGCTTAGTAAATGAATCAGAAAAGCTTCCTTTCACAGGGAAGCTTTTTTACTGTCGGGGACTGGAAAAAATTTGCTGAGAACGTTTTTTTATACTGGATATATTTTGTGGTAAAGTTAGGTTACGATAATTGAAATTTGAGAGATGACTAGGAGGAAAAGAATGGCTTATAAAGAAGAGCTGCATCCGCTGCTGGGTAAAGCCGTTGACCATATTGGAAAAGTAATCATAGGAAAAAGAGACGCCGCCATACTCAGTCTGGCCGCCATTCTTGCTAAAGGACATGTGCTGTTAGAGGATGTGCCGGGAGTCGGGAAAACCATGATGGTCCGTGCTTTGGCTAAATTGATCGGAGCAGACTTTAAAAGAATTCAGTTCACCCCGGATCTGCTGCCGTCAGATGTCACGGGTGTCTCTATTTACAATACGAAAACGATGGAATTCGAATATCGCCCCGGCCCTATTATGGGGAACATCGTGCTGGCCGATGAAATTAACAGAACCTCTCCGAAAACGCAATCTTCTTTGCTTGAGGCAATGGAGGAGGGGAGTGTCACGATAGACGGAAAGACGATGCCGCTGGCTGAGCCGTTTTTCGTGATGGCTACTCAAAACCCGGTCGAATATGAAGGGACATACCCGCTTCCAGAAGCCCAGCTTGATCGGTTTTTATTTAAGCTGAAGATGGGCTATCCGACTGCCGAGGAGGAGCTTGAAGTTTTGTCTTTGCAGGAAGGTCGAAATCCGCTTGAAACAATGGAACCGGTTATTTCTAAAGAACAATTTATCAGCCTGCAAAAAAATTTGGAGCAGGTGCAGGTGGATGACGGCGTTAAAGCATACATCGTCGGCATCACCCAGCAGACACGCCGGCATCCGTCTGTGCATTTAGGCGTAAGCCCGCGGGGTTCCATATCCTTGATGAAAGCGGCGCAGGCTTATGCACTGCTTCACAATCGCGATTATGTCATTCCTGACGATATTCAGTATCTGGCCCCGTACACATTGCCGCACAGGATGATTCTGCATGCTGAGGCGAAATTTAATGAAGTAACGCCGGAAGCGGTTATAAAGGAAATCCTGTCATCGGTGAAAGTTCCTGTTCAAAGGGCGTCGGTCCGCTGATGAAAAAGAAAGTGTATTGGCTGGTATATGGCTGGAAGCTGCTCGTGCTGATCATGCTGATGGCAGCGGTTTTCTCATATGCCATGTTTCAGGGCGGCTTTGTGAGCTGGTTTTTATTTTATGCATTTTTGCCGTTTACAGTGTACGCCGGCTTGCTCGCGCTGTATCCGCTGCGGGCGTTTCAGGTGACGCGTGAAGCATCGGCCGCACAATTAACTGCGGGAGACGAACTTTTCGTGACAGTTACGCTGAAGCGGCGCCTGCCGTTTCCGCTGATGTATATGGTGATTGAAGATGTGATGCCGGAAACGCTTGGTGAAAGGCGTCATGCCAAAAAGCTTATGTTTCCGTGGTTCCGAAAAAAACTGACGCTTCACTATCAATTGTCGCCAGTTCCCCGCGGAGAGCATCATTTACATACCGTAAGAGTGCGGACCGGCGATGTTCTCGGGCTTTTGGAAAAAACGGCGTCCTTTACAATCGCGGATACGATTTTAGTCTATCCGGCGTATTCGCAGCTTCGTTACAAGCCGTATGCAGCCCGGCAGGAAGAAGGAGCGGGTGTGGCTGCGCCGTTTCATATGCACCGCTCCACAGTTGCCGCGAGCGTCAGAAATTATCAGCCGGGCGACCGGTTTTCTGCGGTTGACTGGAAAACATCGGCGCGCCGCAATGAATTAATGACAAAGGAATTTGAACCGCTAACGAGCATGAATCTGGTCCTGTTTTTGGATTGCCAGTCGTCTCCTTCGTTTGAAGCAGCGGTGTCAGCGTCTGCTTCCCTTCTTTATACAGTTTTAATCGGCGGCTCTTTTGCCGGGTTTGTTCCATTGGGTAATGAACGCACTGTCTTTCCGGTTCAGGAAGGTGAGCAGCATTTCAGAAATATACTGCGTTACTTAGCGTCAGCCGCTGATGTGAACACGAATCCGATCAGCCGTCTAGGGGAAGAACTGGCAAACCGGCGCGTGCGGCAGGCCGTGATTGCCGTCGTTACGGGCAGGCTCTCAGAGGAGCTGCTGGCGCAGGCTGAGGCCGGCTCAGCAAGCATGACCGTTTTCGTTGCGAAAGAAACGAATGCCGCGCTTCCGGAATTGGAACGGAAACTCGCTATCCGCTTCGCTCAAAAGAATATCAATGTACAAATGATCAGGGACGGACGGGTGTCTCATGTTGTTTAGAAAGAGAGGTGGCGCGCCGCATGCCGCATGACGAGAACCAGGGAAGCAGGCTGAGCTTGCTGCTGTTTTATTTTCTCGCTTTTTTATTGTTATGGGAATGGCTCAGGCCGCTGCACAATTTTACGGATACAAAACATACAGGTTTTTTCATTGTATTTATCGGCCTGACATTTCTAATGTCATTTTTTCGGATGAGATGGTACGTAACTGTGCCGTCTTGCATCCTGTTTACATTAATCAGCATTCATATTTTGTTTTATAAAGGATCAATTTTGAATCCGGGATGGCTCAGCTCTTTTTTACAGGACGTGATGCTGAATGCCGGGCACATCGGAACCGGAAGATGGAATGAGATGAACCCGTCTTTCCGGACATTGCTGTTTTTTGTGCTTTTATGGCTGCTCGTGTATTTGCTGCATTACTGGGTGATTTATCAGCGGAAAATTTTATTCTTTTTTATCATTACGGTGGCGTATATTACGGTGCTTGATACATTTACGCCTTATGATGCCACATATTCCGTCATCCGGATTGTCTTTATCGGCTTTCTCATGATGGGGCTTTTGTACATGGAGCGCATTCGCCTGACGGAAAACATCGCGTTTAAGAAAAGGTTTATCGCCAAATGGTTTTTCCCTCTGGCGCTTTTCATCTGTGCTTCTGTCGTATTCGGCCTGGCCGCTCCGAAATCAGAACCGAATTGGCCGGATCCCGTCCCGTTTCTCAAAAAAATCACCAATCATCATCAAGTGCCGGCCGCTGAAAGCAAAATCGGCTACGGCAACCATGATGAAACGCTGGGCGGCCCTTTCCAGCAGGATGACACGCCCGTATTCACATGGAAAGGAAAAGAACGGGCGTACTTCCGCGTGGAAACGAAGGATACGTATACGGGAAAAGGCTGGGTGGAAACCGATCAAGGCATGTCCTATAAAATTGACAGGGGAAACGTGGAAGACCTGTGGTTTGACCGGAGTGTACAGACAAAGCGTTATACGGCGCAGGTGTCCATCGACAAAAATTACCTCTATAATCATGTGATGTATCCGATCGGCCTATCCAAGATTAAGCCGAAACAATCCGTCCAGCTTGAAATGAACGGGAACACTGAGCAAATCACACCCGTCAGTGAGCAAGTGGGCAACATTCGGAATATGGGGCGGTATACGCTGACATTTCAGTCGCCGGTCTTTAAACTGAATGAACTCAGAAAGGTGAAAGTAAAGCAAAATCGCGAGCAAAATCAATTTAATGACCGGTATTTACAGCTTCCTGAGAATCTGCCGGAAAGGGTGGAGAAACTCGCAGAGAAGCTGACGCGCGATCATCATAATATGTTTGATAAAGCGAAAGCGATCGAAGATTATTTAGGGTCTTCCGCCTTTTCGTATAACACGCAAGACGTCGCAGTTCCGAAACAGGATCAGGACTATGTCGATCAGTTTCTTTTCGAAACGAAAAGAGGCTATTGCGATAACTTTTCTTCAGCGATGGCCGTGCTGCTGAGATCGGCGGGAATTCCGGCCCGCTGGGTGAAGGGGTATACCTCCGGGGAATATAAAGCAGCCGGGAACCAAAACGGATCGATTTATGAAGTGACCAATAACAACGCCCATTCATGGGTTGAGGTTTATTTTCCGGATCAGGGCTGGGTCACATTTGAGCCGACAAAAGGGTTCACCAATCCGACGGAATTTACGTCAGATATGAAAAGTTCTGCAAAAAACGGCAGCGGCTCATCAGAAAAATCGGAGAAATCTTCCGAGAAGCAGCGTGAAGAAACAAAGCTGAAAAAGGAAGCTGCGCCGAAAGAACAAGAAAAGCGCAAGTTTACGCCGAAACCGGCTTTGCATAAACAAGCGGCGGCACATCTTTGGCCGTATGCCGCGGCTATTATCATTATTGCAGCGGCAGCGGCGCTCGGCTGGATTTTCCGTTCGCGATGGATTCCGTTTGCTGAAGCCGCCAGGATGAACCGTCGTACAGATGAAGATGCGTTTTTTGACGCATATGCCGCATTGCTCCGCCAGCTGAAAAGAAAAGGATACGGCAGGGGTGACGGTGAAACGCTGCGTGATTTCGCCGCGAGAATAGACGCTGCATACGAAACAGAAGATATGTCTGAACTCACGCTCCGCTACGAGCGGGTCTTGTACCGCAATGACAATCCAGCCGAGCTTTGGAATGAATCGAGACAGTTGTGGGAAAATATAATTAAAAGAAGATAGTCTTGACCGCATATGTTCCTGTTGTTAGAATAAATGAATGTTAAATGGGAGCGCGGGGGCGTTAAAACCGGGCTCCGAACAAGCCTTGCCGACAGAGGGCGGAACGTGTGTCCTCCGTTTTTTTCTGTGTCAAAAACTTAGAGGAGATTAGGTGACAACCATGACGAAGTTAGTGAATGAAATGATTCTTGTTCTTGATTTCGGCAGTCAGTATAACCAGCTGATTACCCGCCGGATCCGTGAATTTGGTGTATATAGCGAGCTGCATCCCCATACATTGACAGCTGAAGAAATCAAAGAAATGAATCCAAAAGGAATTATCCTTTCGGGCGGACCGAACAGTGTGTATGATGAAGGATCATTCCGCTGTGACGAAAAAATCTTTGAACTCGATATCCCTGTACTGGGTATCTGCTACGGCATGCAGCTGATGACTCATTACCTCGGAGGTAAAGTGGAAGCAGCCAGCCAGCGTGAATACGGAAAAGCGAACATTCACATTCAAGGCACTCCTGATTTGTTCAAAGAACTTCCTGAAGAGCAAGTGGTATGGATGAGCCACGGCGACTTAGTCGTGAAAGTGCCGGAAGGATTTACAGTAGACGCGACAAGCCATCACTGCCCTAATTCAGCGATGAGTAAAAAAGACAAAAAATGGTACGGTGTTCAGTTCCATCCGGAAGTACGCCATTCAGAATACGGAAATGACCTTCTGAAAAACTTTGTCTTCGACGCTTGTGAATGTAAAGGCGAATGGTCAATGGAAAACTTTATCGAAATCGAAATGCAAAAAATCCGGGAAACAGTCGGAGACAAACAAGTGCTTTGCGCTTTGAGCGGCGGAGTTGACTCTTCTGTCGTAGCCGTTTTGATTCATAAAGCGATCGGCGACCAGCTGACTTGTATCTTCGTTGATCACGGCTTGCTGCGTAAAGGCGAAGCGGAAGGCGTCATGAAAACGTTCAGCGAAGGCTTTAACATGAACGTGATTAAAGTTGACGCGCAAGAGCGTTTCCTGAACAAGCTGAAAGGTGTATCTGATCCGGAGCAAAAACGTAAAATCATCGGTAATGAATTTATTTACGTGTTTGATGATGAAGCGGACAAGCTCAAAGGAATCGATTACCTTGCGCAAGGAACGCTTTACACAGATATTATCGAGAGCGGTACGGCGACTGCCCAAACGATCAAATCACACCACAATGTCGGCGGGCTTCCTGAAGACATGCAGTTTGAATTGATTGAGCCGCTGAATACGCTCTTTAAAGACGAAGTGCGTGCGCTCGGCACGGAACTCGGCATTCCTGATGACATTGTATGGCGCCAGCCGTTCCCTGGACCGGGTCTTGGCATCCGTGTTCTCGGCGAAGTGACCGAGGAAAAACTTGAAATCGTTCGCGAATCAGATGCGATCCTGCGCGAAGAAGTGGCGAACCACGGCCTCGAACGCGACATCTGGCAATACTTCACCGTTCTTCCTGACATCCGCAGCGTCGGCGTCATGGGAGATGCGAGAACGTACGATTACACAATCGGCATCCGCGCCGTGACATCAATCGACGGCATGACATCTGATTGGGCGCGTATTCCTTGGGATGTGCTTGAAGTGATCTCAACACGAATCGTAAATGAAGTCAAACACATTAACCGCGTCGTGTATGACATTACGAGCAAGCCGCCTGCAACGATTGAGTGGGAATAAATAAAGTATCCGAAAAACGTCTCTTACAAAAAGAGACGTTTTTTTTCTTTCTTGTCATCTTTTTGAAACCGTTTTGGTGTGTTTCATATCTAACAACATAGGAGGTGGATAAGGTGAAGGAAGTACGATTGATCACAAAGGCGAAAAAAGGCAATACCGCCGCCTTTGAAAAACTGATCACAGCTCATCAGGAGACTTTATATAAAACAGCTTATCTCTATTTGCATCATAAGGAAGACACGCTGGACGCGGTACAGGAAACGGCCTATAAGGCTTTTCTCAACATCGCGCAGCTGAAAGAACCGAAATATTTTAAAACGTGGCTCATCCGCATTCTTCTCAATACGATTTTCTCGATGAAGAAAAAGCAGGGGGACGTTATCCCGTTTGAACCGCAGCATGATACACGTGCGGAGAACAAGAACGTTGAAGAATACATAGACCTTCGAAATGCCCTGGAAACCCTTGACGAACATATACAGCTGACCATTCAGCTTTATTATTTTCAAGATTTCTCGATTGCAATGATCGCCGAACAGACCGGAATGGCGGAAGGCACTGTAAAAACGCATCTGCACAGGGCGAGAAAAGCATTAAAGCAAGAGCTGGAAAAGGAGGATAAACAAATATGGAAAAGCATCAAATGAAGCAATTGTATCAGGACATTGACGTGCCGAAAGCTGAATTGAAAAACGTGATACACAGCGCGGCTGTCCGTGCCGGAAAAGAAGGCGCCGTCAGACGGAGATGGGGAAGAAAACTGATAAACGGCTTCGCGGTTGCTGCTGCTTTGTTTTTTCTGTATCTGTCCTCAGGCTTGTTCATGCCCTCCGTTAATACGGCTATGGGAAACATCCCTGTTGCCGGACAAATTTACAGTCTGTTTCAGGATAAGGCAGGTTCTGCGCTGTTTAAAAGCAATTTGGTGACAAAATTGAACGAGAAAGCGGAATCACGCGGGATCACGGTGACAGTAAAAAGTGTATATTACGACAGCGGCCAGCTCGTTTATAATTTTATCGTCGATCACCTGAAATCCGATGAAGACTATATTTCATTTCAAGTTGATTATAAGGATGGCCTTCATATTTTAGCTGTAGATTATGACAGCCAGGACTTAAAAAAATTGAAAGATGGACGGTATGGAGGCCAGCTTCGTTTTTTCACAGATGGCTCAAAGTTAAAAGACGGTGACAAGATCCCGCTTGTCATTACACAGATGAAGGACATCCCAGGAAACTGGCGGTTTAACCTACCAGTAAAAAAACAGCATTCAACCTTTTTAGAAGGAACGAAAGATGTGATGGTGAATAACGGATTGTATCGGCTGTTCGATATACGAGCGGAAAACGGAACGATGGGTTCTGCTCTGCAATATACAATTGACTATCACGGCATTGCCAAAAAAGACGCCATTTCCATTTATGACGCAACGGATGATGCAGGAAACCATTATGAAATGACGTTATCCAATATTGAACTGGGGAACAGGAAGAAACTCTCCAACGGGGATGAAAGAGTCCGGGGACAAACCCAATTCAGCAAACCGATTGATCCAAAAGCAAAAAAACTGTTCATTACGGGTCATGTGAAATTTGAAAGGGAAACCAGCGAAATCATACCTCTGCAAACAAAACTGCCGGTCAGCTATAAAACGGAACATCATCACGTCGGTATAAAAATCAATAAAATCAGGCAAGAAGGCAGGCATGTCATTGTCGATTATCAATTCACCGGTATCGATTCGGAAAAAACAGATGAAGATCAGCTGATCAATGTCGGAGAAACGATCGGTCTGGGCGACACGAAAAAGATGAAGGCTTGGTCATCTTCAGATGATTATGAGAAAGACTATTATCTCAAAGGAAATAAGGCGAAAGTCACTAATCTCAAGAAAGGTGAAATGGAATCCGTTTTTGAACTGGATGATTCACACAATAAAGAGTATTCATTACGCCATTTCTCGCTCGGCTCATACGCCCTCTACATTGAAAAAACCAATATGAATCTGCTGGTAAATAACGATCTCACATTCGAAGTGCCGATCCGGCAAATGTCAGAAAAATAAACTCTCTAAAGGCGGCTGTTTTGCCGCCTTCATTTTTGGAATCATTTGGTCAATTAACGAATAAACTAAATTTTTTTACCGTGATTGTTCGTTTTTTATATTGAGTTTTCAAAATTGTATTGATACAATAGACTCAGAAATCAAATATGCAGATATCGTATAATGGCGGGGATATGGCCCGCAAGTTTCTACCAAGCTACCGTAAATGGCTTGACTACGGATCAATCTCAATCGTTTGATATAAATAATCAATTCTTATTTATTCAGACTGAACGTATGTAGTCAAGCGTCCCAATGTATTTGGGGCGTTTTTTATTTGGCGGATAACGGGCAGAATAAATAGGAGAGAAAGAAGGAGGCAATTGGCTTGAAGCAATTTTTTCAGTTTGATGAGCTGGGGACAAGCTATCGTAATGAAATCATCGGCGGTTTAACGACCTTTTTGTCAATGGCGTACATCCTGTTCGTCAATCCGCTGACATTGTCTTTAAACGGTGTGAAGGGATTTCCGGAAGCATTAAAGATTGATCAGGGGGCGGTTTTCACCGCAACTGCTCTTGCGTCCGCGGCCGGCTGTATTTTAATGGGGCTGATAGCAAAGTATCCGATTGCGATCGCGCCGGGTATGGGATTAAACGCGTTTTTTGCTTTCTCTGTCGTTCTCGGCATGGGGATTTCCTGGCAGGCGGCGCTGTCCGGCGTATTGATTTCCGGGATCATTTTCGTGGCGCTTTCTTTAACGGGATTGCGTGAAAAGATCATTAATGCGATTCCGCCGGAGCTGAAATTGGCGGTAGGCGCGGGAATCGGTTTGTTTATCACATTTGTCGGCTTACAGGGCTCCGGCATTATTGAAGCGAACTCATCCACTCTTGTTTCTATCGGCAACATTCACAGCGGGCCTGTGCTGTTAACGATTTTCGGCGTCATTGTGACCGTTATTTTAATGGTGCTTCGCGTGAACGGCGGTGTTTTTATCGGAATGCTTCTGACGGCCATTGCCGGAATGATCTGCGGTTTGATTCCGGTTCCGACACATATTATCGGCAGCGTGCCGAGCCTTGCGCCGACTTTCGGACAGGCGTGGATGCACCTGCCGGACATTTTCTCCGTTCAAATGCTGATTGTCATTTTAACCTTCTTGTTCGTCGGATTCTTTGATACAGCCGGTACGCTTGTGGCTGTAGCGACACAGGCCGGACTGATGAAGGAAAATAAACTTCCGCGCGCGGGAAGAGCGCTTCTTGCAGATTCCACGTCTATCGTCATCGGGGCCGTGCTCGGCACATCGACGACGACGTCATATGTTGAATCAAGCTCAGGCGTTGCTGCGGGAGCGCGTTCGGGATTCGCAGCTGTCGTTACGGGGATTCTCTTTTTGCTTGCGATGTTTTTCTCGCCGCTGCTGTCCGTCGTTACCACAAATGTGACGGCTCCGGCTTTAATTATTGTCGGCGCGCTGATGGTGGCGCCGCTCGGTAAAATCGCCTGGGATAAATTTGAGGTGGCGGTGCCGGCATTCTTGACAATGATTATGATGCCGCTGACGTACAGCATTGCGACAGGGATTGCGATCGGCTTTATTTTCTACCCGATTACAATGATCTGTAAAGGAAAAGGGAAAAGCGTTCATCCGATTATGTACGGGCTGTTCGTCATCTTTATTCTGTACTTTATCTTCTTAAAATAATGGGAAAAACCGGCTGCGTAACCAGCCGGTTTTGTTTTTTATCGTATTTTTTAAAACCATTACATACAATAAAACGTCATGTGGTTGTCCGAATAAAGGAATCACTTGACTGTTTAAGGACGCTTCGGTACCTTATATAAGTGTTTTATTTTCTTGCTTAACAGATTCCGCCGTATTTTTTTGATAGGAGTTGCTGACATGACGGAAGAAAGAAAAGAAACGTTTGAAGAAGAAAAACAGAATCAGAAAATAGATGAAGAACCGCTGTCGAGAATGTCCAGAAATGCGGGACGCCATCAGAAGCAAAAGAAAAAAGAGAAGCAGCGGCGCCCGGCTGCACCTTTTACGGAAAAGCTCGGCACTGTATGGGCTGCGGTAAAGCGGTATTGCCGTTTCGCTTTGCGTATTTTGCAATCACCGGTGAGAATCGTGGGGGAAGACGGATTCTCCCGTTTTAAATATGCTATTATTTCAATGCTTGTGTTCAGTGTCTTTTTTTCAATCGGAAATTGGTTTCAGCTGAAGGCGAGCCAGCAAAGGCCTCTCGGGTTCGGAGAGCGGCATCATACGTTTTTTGACGGATTTACCGTTGTTCTCTTGTACTCGCTCGTCTTTTTAGCCGTTACGGCCGGCGCCATCTGGCTTGTGTCGCGTTATATGATGAAACAAAAAATTACGATGCGTGATGCGGCTGCAGGGTTTGGATCACTGTTGGTTCCCGCGGTTGCCTGTTCTATTGTGTGGATGATTTTCTCCATACTGAATCTGCCGGTGATTACCGTCATTTTTACAGCCCTTATGCTGTTTTTGGCTGTTTCGGCCATGGTGCAGTTTATCCAGATGCTGTACAAAACGGCTGAACGGGCTTCGGTTGACGTGATGTACTGCATTCTTGCGGCCGCGCTTATGATGCTTGTGTTTACAGCCTTGACATGGCCGCTCATTTCGGAGTACTTCACGGCCTCGCTTATCCCGTTATAAGTCGAAACGTGTCTGTCACAATGTTTACAAATATTTCTAATTTCACATGTTGTTTTGCTGAGCTGGCCGATATATGATAGGAGCAACAGAAAATCGTCAGAGGCATCAATCTTTATGATTCGGAAAGGATGATTGAGGATGGCCCCATTGTTGCGCGAAGCCATTAATCGAAAGAAGCAGCTGCTGCAGACGAAGCTGATTCACTCAGGTTTTTATCATGGCCAGGGCCATGAACTGGCCGGCTATACGCTGAGTGAGCTTGAAAAGGAATATGAAGCATTAAAGAGTTTGAAAAAGAAGCCCCGGCTGCACTGATAAGAGAATGGAAGTCTGCCTTTTAAAAGGCGGGCTTTTTTTCTTTTGAAAACGGGCAAAAGAGGGTAAACTATTTTTGTCGAAAGGTTTGTACGGCTGCATCGCTGCCGTTTTCTCGCAGCAGAATATGAGTGCTTCTTGAATCAGAGGGGGGATGATTAATGATGCAAACGATCTTATCAAACAGTATAGGTATGGTTCTCATTATTCTCATTATTAACATCATATATGTATCTTTTTTTACGATCAGAATGATTCTGACGTTAAAGGGACAGCGCTATCTGGCAGCAGGCATCAGTACCATTGAGATTCTTGTGTATGTGACCGGCTTGAGCCTCGTGCTCGGCAATCTGAATCAAATTCAAAACGTCATTGCATACGCTCTCGGCTACGGTCTTGGCGTCATCGTCGGAATGAAAATTGAAGAAAAACTTGCGCTCGGGTATATTACGGTCAATGTCATTACGAAGGAGCTTGATTTAGACCTTCCGAGGCAGCTGCGGGAAAAGGGCTACGGTGTCACAAGCTGGGTAGCGGGCGGACTTGAAGGAGACCGGACCGCCATGCAGATTCTGACACCGAGAAAATATGAGCTTCAGCTGTATGATACGATTAAAACGCTTGACGAAAAAGCGTTTATCATTGCCTTCGAGCCGAAAACCATCCACGGCGGGTTCTGGGTAAAAGCAGTGAAGAAGAGGAGAATTAAGGAATGACAAAGCCAAAAAAGAAACGGTTTGAAGTAACAGAACACGAAACGATTGATACCATTCTCACTTTAATGAAAGAAGAGGGATATATGCCCATCAGGCGCATGGAAGAGCCGATCTTTACAGAAAAGAAAGAAAATGGATCAATTCAAGTCGTTCCTTGCGGGAAAAAAATCGTATTTGAAGGCAAATTGATCTAAACACGAACATTAAAAGAAAGAATTTTTATATCGTTCGATAATGTCGTTGACATTATCCAAGTCCGTTGTTAAGATAAACATGAAATCAAAACACGACCTCATATAATCTTGGGAATATGGCCCATAAGTTTCTACCCGGCTGCCGTAAACGGCCGGACTATGCAGGAAAGTGATAATCAGCTGACATGGATATCGCAGAAGCGAACGACTGACGATACACGCGCCATGCCCGGTTTGTATTGCTTCCTCAGTGCAATGCAAATTGGGCTTTTTTTGTCTGAAAACAACGCATGAAAAGGTGGGAATAGAATGCAGCCGCTAGCAGGAATCATCATGGGAAGCACCTCCGACTGGGAGACAATGAGACATGCATGTGACATACTTGACGAACTTCACATCCCTTACGAAAAACAGGTTGTATCCGCTCACCGGACGCCTGATTTGATGTTTGAATACGCAGCAAGCGCCAGAGACAGAGGCTTAAAAGTCATCATTGCCGGAGCGGGAGGAGCGGCCCATCTTCCGGGAATGACGGCGGCGAAAACGACACTGCCGGTCATTGGCGTGCCGATTCAGTCTAAGGCGCTCAACGGGCTGGATTCACTTCTGTCCATCGTGCAGATGCCTGGCGGCGTGCCGGTCGCGACGACAGCCATCGGAAAAGCGGGCGCGGTGAACGCCGGTCTGTTAGCCGCGCAAATTTTGTCGGCATTTGATGAAGAAATTGCGCAAAGACTAGAGGCGAGAAGAAACACCACTGAACAAGCGGTGCTGGAAAGCAGTGATCAGCTTGTCTAATCATACGATCTACCCGGGTGCCGTAATCGGCATAATCGGCGGCGGGCAGCTTGGAAAAATGATGGCCGTTGCCGCAAAGCAGATGGGATATAAAGTGGCTGTCGTCGATCCTGTGAAAGACTCGCCGTGCGGACAGGTCGCCGATGTGGAAATTACCGCCCCTTATAATGACCGCGGAGCGATTCGGAAGCTGGCCGATATCAGTGACATTATCACTTATGAATTTGAAAATATTGATTACGAAGCGCTGAACTGGCTCAAGGAAAACGCATATCTTCCGCAGGGAAGCGAGCTTCTGCTCATCACCCAGAACCGGGAGACGGAGAAAAAAGCGATCCAATCAGCCGGCTGCCAAGTCGCCCCTTATCGGATCGTCAAAAGCCGGTCGGAGCTGGAGCAGGCCATTCAGTCACTCGGCCTGCCGGCGGTTCTAAAAACCTGCCGCGGCGGCTATGACGGTAAAGGGCAATTTGTCATTAAGGAAGAGGGGCAGGCAGACGAAGCATCCGCACTGTTAGAGAACGGAACCTGCATTCTTGAAAGCTGGGTATCTTTCCGAATGGAGCTGTCTGTCATCGTGACAAGATCAGTGCACGGAGAGATTTCAACTTTTCCGGCAGCTGAAAACATTCACCACAATAATATTTTGTTCCAAAGCATCGTGCCTGCGAGGGTGGATGAAGCGGTTCGAAAGCAGGCAGAGGCGCTCGCCGTTCAGCTCGCCGAAACTTTGGGGCTTGTCGGACTGCTTGCGGTGGAAATGTTTGTGACGGAAGAAGGAGATCTTCTCATAAATGAATTGGCGCCGCGTCCGCACAACTCAGGGCACTATACGCTTGATCTTTGCGAAACGAGCCAATTCGAGCAGCATATCAGAGCGGTTTGCGGCTTGCCGCTTGGCAAAACTGAGCTGTTAAAACCCGGAATGATGGTGAATCTTCTCGGAGATGAAGTGAAACTGGTTGAGGAAAAGACGGAGCTTTTAAAGGAAGCCAAGCTTTACCTGTACGGGAAACACGACATTAAAAAAGGCCGCAAAATGGGACATATCACGTTTTTGCGGGAGCCTGATGACGAATGGATTCAGGACGTGACGAATATATGGATGAATAGAGACGGAGGGCAAGCATAATGATTGAACGTTATTCAAGACCTGAAATGTCCGCGATTTGGACGGACGAGAACAGATATCAAGCATGGCTGGAAGTGGAGATTTTAGCCTGTGAAGCCTGGGCGGAGCTTGGCGTCATTCCGAAAGAAGACGTTAAAGTGATGCGTGAAAACGCGTCTTTCGACATTAACCGTATTTTAGAAATCGAGCAGGATACGCGTCATGACGTCGTAGCTTTTACCCGCGCGGTTTCTGAATCATTAGGCGAAGAAAGAAAATGGGTGCACTACGGCCTGACTTCAACCGACGTCGTGGATACGGCTCTTTCTTACCTATTAAAACAGGCAAACGACATTCTGCTCAAGGACATTGAGAGATTTGTTGACATCATAAAAGAAAAAGCGAAAGAGCATAAATATACGGTAATGATGGGACGCACACACGGCGTACACGCTGAGCCGACAACATTCGGCCTGAAGCTTGCGCTTTGGCATGAAGAGATGAAACGCAATCTTGAACGCTTCAAGCAGGCGAAAGCAGGCATCGAAGTCGGTAAGCTTTCCGGCGCGGTCGGCACATATGCGAACATTGATCCGTTTGTAGAGCAATATGTTTGTGAGAAGCTCGGACTGAAAGCGGCGCCGATTTCGACGCAAACGCTGCAGCGTGACCGCCATGCGGATTACATGGCAGCACTTGCCCTGATCGCGACAAGCATTGAAAAATTCGCAGTTGAAATCCGCGGACTGCAAAAAAGTGAAACGCGCGAAGTGGAAGAGTTTTTCGCAAAAGGACAAAAAGGATCATCGGCCATGCCGCACAAACGGAATCCGATCGGTTCAGAAAATATGACAGGCATGGCGCGCGTCATCCGCGGCTACATGCTGACGGCATATGAAAATGTTCCATTATGGCATGAACGCGATATTTCTCATTCATCAGCAGAACGGATTATTCTTCCGGACGCGACAATTGCACTGAACTACATGCTGAACCGTTTCAGCAATATCGTCAAAAACTTAACGGTATTCCCTGAGAATATGAAACGCAACATGGACCGCACGCTCGGTTTAATCTACTCTCAGCGCGTGCTGCTCGCTTTAATCGACACGGGTCTGCCTCGTGAGGAAGCATATGACACGGTTCAGCCGAAAGCAATGGAAGCGTGGGAAAAACAAGTGCCGTTCCGCCAGCTTGTCGAAGCGGAGGAAAAAATCACTTCCCGACTCACGCCGGAACAAATTGCTGACTGCTTTGACTACAATTATCATTTGAAAAACGTCGACTTGATCTTTGACCGTTTAGGTTTATAGAAGAAGCCAGCCGGAGACGGCTTCTTCAGCCGTCATAGATTGAAAATTCCCAAAATTCGGGTTAGGAGAACTTCCGTGAATATTGTGAAAAATGACCTTCTTTATGAAGGAAAAGCGAAACGAATTTACAAAACTGAAGACGAACAGATACTCTACGTCGTTTACAAGGATTCCGCCACAGCCTTTAATGGTGAGAAAAAAGCGGAGATCAGCGGGAAAGGCCGTTTGAACAACGAAATCTCAAGCCTGATTTTCAAACATCTGCATGCACAAGGAATCGACAACCATTTCGTTGAGCGCATCTCAGAAACGGAACAGCTCATCAAAAAAGTGAGTATCGTGCCGCTTGAAGTCGTCGTCAGAAACGTTGCGGCCGGAAGCATGTCCAAACGCCTCGGCATCCCGGAAGGAACAGAACTTCCTCAGCCGATTATCGAATTTTACTACAAAGATGACGCACTCGGTGATCCGCTCATTACAGAAGATCATATTTGGCTGCTGAAAGCGGCATCGCCTGAACAAGTGGAAACGATCAAATCCATTACAAAACAGGTGAATAAAGAGCTTCAGCACATTTTTGACGGCTGCGGTGTCAGATTAATAGATTTTAAACTTGAATTCGGTGCAGACGCAGAGGGACAGGTGCTGTTAGCAGATGAAATTTCTCCTGATACGTGCCGCCTGTGGGACAAAGACACAAACGAAAAGCTTGATAAAGATTTGTTCAGACGGAATTTAGGTAGCTTAACCGATGCATACGAAGAGATTTTCAAAAGACTGGGAGGCATTTCATAATGTATAAAGTGAAAGTATATGTCAGCTTAAAAGAAAGTGTACTTGATCCGCAAGGGAGCGCGGTGCAGCATGCATTGCACAGTATGACCTACAATGAAGTGCAGGATGTGCGCATCGGAAAATACATGGAGCTGACGATTGAAAAATCTGACCGCGATCTTGACGGGCTTGTGAAAGAAATGTGCGAAAAACTGCTCGCCAATACAGTGATTGAAGACTACCGATATGAAGTTGAGGAGGTTGTCGCACAGTGAAATTTGCGGTGATTGTGTTACCCGGCTCTAACTGCGATATTGATATGTTTCACGCTGTAAAGGACGAACTGGGCGAGGAAGTCGAGTACGTTTGGCACAAGGAAACAAGCCTTGACGGATTTGACGGCGTGCTCATCCCGGGCGGATTCTCTTACGGCGATTATTTAAGATGCGGCGCCATTGCCAGATTCGCAAACATCATGCCGGCTGTCAAAAAAGCGGCGGCCGAAGGAAAACCGGTTCTCGGCGTTTGCAACGGTTTTCAGATTTTACAGGAGCTTGGCCTTCTGCCCGGCGCGATGAGACGAAACAAAGATTTAAAATTTATTTGCCGCCCGGTTGAATTGGCTGTACAAAATGAGAAAACGCTGTTTACCTCTTCCTATGAACAAGGTGCATCAATCACCATTCCGGTGGCCCACGGCGAAGGGAACTTCTACTGTGACGACGAAACGCTTGAAGCATTAAAAGAAAACAATCAAATCGCCTTCACATACGGATCTGATATTAACGGAAGTGTCAGCGGCATCGCGGGTGTCGTGAATGAGAAAGGCAATGTATTAGGCATGATGCCTCACCCTGAACGCGCGGTTGACGAGTTGCTCGGCAGCGCAGACGGTCTTAAATTATTCCAGTCTATTGTGAAAAATTGGAGGGAAACTCATGTCGCTACTGCTTGAACCAAGTAAAGAACAAATTAAAGAAGAGAAACTCTATCAGCAAATGGGTGTCAGTGATGACGAGTTCGCACTCATTGAATCTATTATCGGAAGATTGCCAAACTACACAGAAATCGGAATTTTTTCCGTCATGTGGTCTGAGCATTGCAGCTACAAAAACTCTAAGCCGATTTTACGCAAATTCCCGACGAGCGGCGAACGCGTGCTGCAAGGTCCGGGAGAAGGCGCAGGAATCGTTGACATCGGAGACAATCAGGCGGTTGTGTTTAAAATTGAATCACATAACCACCCGTCAGCGCTTGAGCCTTACCAAGGAGCTGCAACAGGAGTGGGCGGTATCATCCGCGACGTCTTCTCAATGGGCGCCCGTCCGATTGCTGTATTAAACTCTCTTCGATTTGGTGAACTCACTTCACCGCGTGTGAAGTACTTGTTTGAAGAAGTAGTTGCGGGAATCGCGGGATACGGAAACTGTATCGGTATTCCGACGGTCGGAGGAGAAGTGCAATTCGACGCGAGCTATGAAGGCAATCCGCTTGTCAATGCGATGTGCGTCGGTTTAATTGACCATAAGGATATTAAGAAAGGCCAGGCGAAGGGTGTCGGCAATACCGTCATGTATGTCGGTGCAAAAACGGGCCGCGACGGTATTCACGGCGCCACATTCGCCTCGGAAGAAATGTCAGATTCATCTGAAGAAAAACGGTCTGCGGTACAAGTCGGCGACCCTTTCATGGAGAAACTTCTGCTTGAAGCCTGCCTTGAAGTGATCCAATGCGATGCGTTAGTCGGCATTCAGGATATGGGAGCGGCCGGTTTGACGAGTTCAAGCGCGGAAATGGCAAGTAAAGCCGGCTCCGGCATTGAAATGAATCTTGATCTCATTCCACAGCGTGAAACAGGGATGACCGCTTACGAAATGATGCTTTCTGAATCTCAGGAGCGGATGCTTCTCGTCATTGAACGCGGACGTGAGCAGGAAATCGTCGATATTTTTGAAAAGTATGATCTTGAAGCCGTTTCTGTCGGCCATGTAACCGATGATAAAATGCTCCGCCTCCGCCATAACGGAGAGGTCGTTTGCGAACTTCCGGTTGATGCGCTTGCGGAAGAAGCGCCAGTATATCACAAGCCGTCAAGTGAACCTGCATACTATCGTGAGTTTCAGCAAACAGAAGTTTCTGCTCCGGAAGTGAAGGATGCGACAGAAACGCTTATCGCTCTTTTGCAGCAGCCGACGATTGCCAGCAAAGAGTGGGTGTACGACCAATACGATTACATGGTGCGCACCAATACAGTAGTTGCCCCGGGGTCTGACGCCGGTGTGCTCAGAATCCGCGGAACGAAAAAAGCGCTGGCGATGACGACCGATTGTAACGCGCGCTATTTATACCTTGATCCGGAAATCGGCGGAAAAATCGCTGTTGCCGAAGCAGCGCGCAATATCGTTTGTTCCGGTGCTGAGCCGCTTGCGGTCACGGATAACCTGAACTTCGGGAATCCTGAAAAGCCTGAAATCTTCTGGCAGATTGAAAAAGCGGCCGACGGGATCAGCGAGGCGTGCAACGTACTCAGCACACCTGTCATCGGCGGAAACGTATCCCTTTATAATGAATCAAATGGAACGGCTATCTACCCGACACCTGTCATCGGCATGGTCGGTTTAATCGAAGATATCGCTCATATTACGACGCAGCATTTCAAAGCGGCCGGAGACCTGATCTATGTGATCGGCGAAACAAAACCGGAGTTTGCGGGAAGTGAGCTGCAAAAAATGACGGAAGGCAAGATTTACGGCAGAGCGCCGGAAATTGACCTGGCCGTAGAAGAGGCACGCCAAAAAGCGCTTCTGAACGTTATTAAACAAGGATTGATTCAATCAGCCCATGATGTTTCTGAAGGCGGGCTCGGCGTTGCGATTGCGGAAAGCGTCATGACGACAGACAGCCTCGGCGCAAACGTTACGGCATTTGAGGAAGCGGCTCTGTTATTCAGTGAGTCTCAATCACGTTTCGTTGTATCCGTGAAGGAAGAAAACAAGGCGGCGTTTGAAGCGGCTGTGCCAGATGCCGTTCACATCGGTGAAGTGACAGCAGACGGACTTTTGACCATCCAAAGCCAAGACGGACGACAATTGGTTCACGCGCAGACGAAAGAGCTTGAGCGCGCGTGGAAAGGAGCTATTCCATGCTTGCTGAAATCAAAGGCCTAAATGAAGAATGCGGTGTGTTTGGCATCTGGGGGCATGAAGAGGCTCCGCAAATTACGTATTACGGCCTGCACAGCCTGCAGCACAGAGGGCAAGAGGGCGCCGGAATCGTGGCGACCGACGGCAAAAAGCTGACAGCGCACAAAGGCCAAGGTCTCATTACGGAAGTATTTCAAAACGGCGAACTGAGCAAAGTGAAGGGCAAAGGCGCCATCGGCCACGTCCGCTATGCCACGGCGGGCGGCGGGGGATATGAAAATGTCCAGCCGCTCCTGTTCCGCTCGCAAAACAACGGGAGCCTCGCTCTCGCCCATAACGGCAACTTAGTCAACGCCACACAATTGAAGCAGCAGCTTGAAAACCAAGGGAGCATCTTTCAGACTTCCTCCGATACGGAAGTACTGGCTCACCTCATTAAACGCAGCGGCCATTTTACATTAAAAGACCAAATTAAAAATTCTCTGTCGATGCTGAAAGGCGCCTACGCCTTCTTAATCATGACGGAAACAGAAATGATTGTAGCGCTTGACCCGAACGGACTCAGGCCGCTGTCTATCGGAATGTTGGGAGACGCTTATGTCGTTGCATCAGAAACGTGTGCCTTTGATGTCGTCGGTGCGACATATCTTCGTGACGTTGAGCCGGGCGAAATGCTGATAATTAATGACGAAGGCATGCAGACTGAACGTTTCTCCATGAACATTAATCGTTCCATCTGCAGCATGGAGTATATCTATTTCTCAAGACCGGACAGCAATATCGACGGCATTAACGTGCACAGCGCGCGTAAAAACCTTGGGAAAATGCTTGCGCAGGAATCGGCGGTGGAAGCGGATGTCGTTACAGGTGTGCCTGATTCAAGTATTTCAGCGGCAATCGGCTACGCCGAGGCAACGGGAATTCCGTACGAGCTCGGCCTCATTAAAAACCGTTACGTCGGCAGAACCTTTATCCAGCCGTCACAGGCGCTTCGCGAACAAGGAGTCAGAATGAAGCTGTCCGCCGTACGCGGAGTGGTTGAAGGGAAACGCGTCGTTATGGTTGATGATTCCATCGTGCGCGGGACGACAAGCCGCCGGATTGTCACGATGCTCAGAGAAGCGGGGGCGACAGAGGTGCATGTGAAAATCAGTTCACCGCCGATCGCTCATCCGTGCTTCTACGGTATCGATACATCAACGCATGAAGAGCTGATCGCTTCCTCCCATTCGGTTGAAGAAATCCGCCGAATCATTGGTGCCGACACACTTTCTTTCTTAAGCGTAGACGGATTGTTAAAAGGGGTCGGCCGTAAATTTGAAGACACCAACTGCGGACAATGTCTCGCGTGTTTTACGGGCAAATACCCGACAGAAATTTATCAGGATACAGTGCTTCCTCATGTGAAAGAAGCGGTGTTAACAAAATAATTTTTGAAAATGGCATAAAGGCAGCGCGAATTCCGGCTGCCTTTCTCTTTCTGCCTTTTAAGGAGAAACGAATTGACAAGGAGTGATAGGGATGTCTGATGCTTATAAAAACGCCGGCGTTGATATCGAAGCCGGATATGAAGCCGTCAAACGAATGAAAAAACACGTGGAGCGCACGAAAAGGCTGGGCGTGATGGGAAGCCTGGGCGGTTTTGGAGGAATGTTTGATCTGTCAGAGCTGCCGTATCAAAAGCCTGTATTAATTTCAGGAACAGACGGCGTCGGTACAAAGCTGAAGCTTGCATTCTCCATGGATAAGCATGACACGATCGGCGTGGACGCGGTCGCTATGTGTGTAAACGATGTGCTCGCCCCAGGAGCGGAGCCGCTGTTTTTTCTTGATTATTTAGCAGTCGGCAAGGCTGATCCGGTGCAGATTGAGCAGATCGTTCAGGGCGTGGCAGACGGCTGCGAGCAGTCCGGCTCTGCGCTTGTCGGCGGTGAGACGGCGGAAATGCCGGGCTTATACACGGCTGACGAGTATGATATTGCCGGTTTTTCAGTCGGAGTTGTTGAAAAAGACGAAATCGTCACCGGCGAAAAGATCGAAGAAGGACATCTCTTAATCGGACTCACTTCAAGCGGCCTTCACAGCAATGGATTTTCCCTTGTGAGAAAAGTGCTTCTGGATGACGCCCAGCTTGATTTGGATTCTGTATATGAGCCGTTTGTACGTCCTCTCGGAGAAGAGCTGCTTGAACCGACAAAAATTTATGTCAAGCCGGTGCTTGCAGCGGTAAAAAGCGGCAAAATCGACGGCATGGCGCATGTAACGGGCGGCGGCTTTATCGAAAATATTCCGCGGATGCTGCCGGAAGGCCTGAGCGCCGAGATTGATCACGGCTCTTGGCCGATTCCGCCGATTTTTCCGTTTTTGCAGGAGCACGGCAAGCTGAAAGAAGAAGAAATGTTCAACGTCTTTAATATGGGCATCGGTTTTGTCCTGGCTGTGAAAGAAGAGAGCTTGACGGAAGTAATCGAAACGCTTGAAGCGCATGGCGAAAAGGCATATTTAATCGGGCGTGTGAAGCAGGGGCAAGGCGTTGCTTTCGGCGGTGCGGCTCTTTCATGAAAAAGTTCGCGGTATTTGCTTCTGGAAACGGGTCGAACTTCGAGGCCATTGCCAATCGTCTGAAACAAGAAAATTGGGATGCGGAGCTGTCGCTTCTCGTGACAGACAAGCCTCAGGCCAGAGCGGTTGAAAGGGCGGAGGCGCTAAACATCCCGTCATTTGCATTTGAGCCGTCAGCTTATGAAAACAAAGCTGCCTTTGAGCGGGAAATGATCGAACAGCTTCGTCTGCACGGGGCGGAATTGATCGTTCTTGCCGGCTATATGAGGCTGATCGGAGATACTTTGCTCAAAGCATACGGCGGCAAAATTATTAACATTCATCCGTCGCTTCTCCCGGCATTTCCGGGCATCGACGCGGTCGGACAGGCGCATCGGGCTGGTGTGAAGGTTGCCGGCATTACCATTCATTACGTGGACGAAGGAATGGACACCGGGCCGATCATCGCGCAAAAAGCATTTGAAATACAGGAAAATGATACGCTCGAAGACATGGAAAAAACGATACATGAGCTTGAACACAAATGGTATCCGAGCATTATTAAACAGCTGCTGGGACTAAATAACAGAGGTGAAAAGGCATGACAATCAAACGCGCATTAATCAGTGTTTCTGATAAAACAAATCTCGTACCTTTCGTAAAGGAACTGACAGAGCTTGGCGTCGAGGTTATTTCGACAGGCGGAACAAAAAGACTTCTTCAAGAAAACGGTGTGGACGTCATCGGCATTTCAGAAGTGACGGGATTTCCTGAAATTATGGACGGACGGTTAAAAACACTTCATCCTAATATTCACGGCGGGCTTCTTGCCGTAAGAGACAATGCTGAGCATATGGCGCAGATCAATGAACACGGCATTAAGCCTATTGATCTCGTAGTTGTCAACCTTTATCCGTTTAAAGAAACGATTTCAAAAGAAGACGTGACATATGAAGAAGCGATAGAAAACATTGATATCGGCGGGCCGGGAATGCTGCGCGCGGCTTCTAAAAACCATCAGGATGTGACGGTTATCGTAGATCCGGCCGATTACAGCCCCGTCATCAGTGAAATCAAAGAACAAGGCGGCGTCTCCCTTCAGAAAAAACGCGAGCTGGCGGCTAAAGTATTCCGCCATACTGCAGCCTATGATGCATTAATCGCCGAGTATTTAACAAACGAAGCCGGTGAAAAAGACCCTGAGCAATTCACCGTCACATTTGAGAAAAAACAATCGCTTCGCTACGGGGAAAACCCTCACCAAGAAGCTGTTTTCTGCCAAAGCGCACTTCCGGTCAGCGGTTCAATTGCGGCTGCAACACAGCTTCACGGCAAAGAGCTTTCTTACAACAACATTAAAGACGCGGATGCGGCAGTTCAAATCGTCCGTGAATTCACAGAGCCTGCGGCTGTTGCCGTTAAACATATGAACCCGTGCGGAGTCGGTACGGGCGCTTCAATCGAAGAAGCGTTTAACAAAGCGTATGAGGCTGACAAAACATCTATTTTTGGCGGCATTATCGCACTTAACCGCGAAGTCGATAAGGCGACGGCTGGGACCCTTCACGGCATCTTTCTAGAAATCATTATCGCGCCTTCTTTCAGTGAAGAAGCGCTTGAGATATTAACGGCGAAGAAAAACCTCCGCCTGCTGACGCTTGACGTGACGGCTTCAGGGAAGAAAGAAAAACAGCTGACATCCGTTCAGGGCGGACTTTTGATTCAAGATTTAGATGTGCACGGCTTTGATGATGCCGACATCAGCATTCCGACAAAAAGAGAGCCGAACGAGCAAGAGTGGGAAGACCTGAAGCTTGCTTGGAAAGTCGTAAAACACGTGAAATCAAACGCGATCGTTCTTGCGAAAGACCATATGACCGTCGGTGTAGGAGCGGGACAGATGAATCGTGTCGGTTCAGCCAAAATCGCCATCGAACAGGCCGGAGAAAAAGCAAAGGGCAGCGCTCTCGGTTCAGACGCGTTTTTCCCGATGCCGGATACGGTCGAAGAAGCGGCTGAAGCGGGCGTAACGGCCATTATCCAGCCGGGCGGTTCAGTGCGTGATGAAGATTCTATCAAAAAAGCGGATGAATACGGCATTGCCATGGTATTCACAGGCATCAGACACTTCAAACATTAAGGGGATGAACAAAGCGTGAATGTATTGATTATCGGTAAAGGCGGCAGAGAGCATACACTGGCATGGAAAGCGGCGCAAAGTCCACTTGTTGACTCGGTGTACGCCGCGCCCGGAAACGACGGAATGGCAAACAGCGCGACACTTGTCGGCATTGAAGAAAGCGACCATGCCGGTCTCGTTGCGTTTGCGAAAGAACATCATGTCGGCCTGACGATTATCGGTCCTGAAGTCCCTTTAATCGAAGGGCTTGCCGACGAATTTGAAAAATCCGGCCTGCTGGTGTTCGGACCGTCAAAACAAGCGGCGATCATTGAGGGGAGCAAACAGTTTGCAAAAGACTTAATGAAAAAATACGGCATTCCGACAGCCGAGTACGGTACATTTACGTCTTTTGAAGAGGCGAAAACGTACGTTCAGAAAAAAGGCGCGCCGATTGTCATTAAAGCGGACGGTCTTGCTGCCGGCAAAGGCGTAACGGTTGCGATGACAGAGGAAGAAGCGATCGAATGCCTGCACGATTTTCTTGAGGATGAGAAGTTTGGCGAGGCGAGCGCGTCTGTCGTCATTGAAGACTTTCTTGCAGGAGAAGAGTTTTCCTTAATGTCGTTTGTCAAAGGGGAAACCGTCTATCCGATGGTGATCGCCCAAGACCATAAACGCGCGTTTGACGGAGACAAAGGACCGAATACAGGCGGTATGGGCGCCTATTCACCGGTTCCTCACATTTCTGAAGAAATCGTGCAGCACGCCGTCGAAACCATCGTTAAGCCTGCGGCAAAAGCCATGGTGCAAGAAGGCCGCTCCTTTACAGGCGTGCTGTACGCGGGGCTGATTCTGACGGAAAACGGTTCAAAAGTGATTGAATTTAACGCCCGCTTCGGTGATCCGGAAACACAGGTCGTTCTTCCGAGAATGGAATCTGACCTCATTCAAGTGCTTCTTGATCTGCTTCAGGAGAAGGACGTTGACTTGAAATGGAAGGATACGGCCGCGGTCAGCGTCGTCCTTGCTTCCGAGGGCTATCCTGAAAGCTATGCGAAAGGCACGCTGATCGGTTCTCTGGCTGCAAATGAAGCAGGAGTCGCTGTTTTCCACGCCGGCACGAAAAAAGACGGAGACCAATTTGTCACAAACGGCGGCCGGGTAGTAAATGTCACTGCGTTTGCCGATACATTTGAAGCGGCGAGAGAAAAAGTATACAGCGCCGTTTCGAACCTGGCCAAACCCGGCTTGTTTTTCAGAAATGATATCGGCGCCCGCGCGCTGAAAGCTTCTCAACGATAGCGAGCAGAACCCCGCAGCACCCGAGCTGCGGGGTTTTTCTTACGAAAAAGTGCGATGAAAGGCTGAGGAGGATAAGACAACCAAAGTCGTCGGCTTGCCGTGAGCCATACATTCATCGATAAAATCTTCAAGCGTATGGACGGATTCCGTCATGATCTTTGTTATGTAGCTGTACATACCGGTAATTATGTGATTTTCAATCACGTCGGGATGCTTCCCGGCAAAGGCGGCGTAATGCTTGCAGCTTCTCGGCTCCATGAGGATAAAAGCCGTTACCTGTTTATTGAGTTTGTCGGCTGGGAAATGATTACGCCGCTTGCAGAAGAGTTCAAGAATCCGAAAAGGGAAATCCCGATCAGCCTGTTTGCAGCTGCTTCCTGTGTGGCTCTGTTATACATGATGACAGCTTTTGTAACGGGCGGAACACATGCTTATGGGAGCGAGGAAAAGCGGTGTTTACATCACCGCATGTCTGGCGCTGTTCATTACATTCAGCACGATTCATGCCAATATCGCGGGGTTTTCCAGAATGGTGTACGCTATGTCAAGAGAAGGGCACATTCCGCGGTATTTTGCGAGGTTGCATGAAAAAAGCCATACCCCGGTGCGGGTGCTGCTATGGCTGGGCGCCGTGTTTTGTGCGGTGCTTTTGATCCAGTGGGTGTACAAGCTCAATCCTGAAGTGCTCTTGAAGAGGCCGAGCGCCGCGTTTATTGCCTCATATGTCATGACGATGGCAGCCGCGCTCAAATTATTGCGCCGTTTGAGCGCTTGGGCCTGTTGTATACAAGGAGAAAATAAATAACAAGCCGAAAACGACTTGTTATTTTTCTTGATGATCGCTGTCACTTTGGTTAGTCATCCCGGCTTGGAACATATACGTGACCGGACAGAAACGCAGCATACCGGACGCGGCTTTCATAGCGCCCATCATCATACAGAAAAGATGCATTTTACACCAAGGCTTTCTCGTGTATTTTGCTGCTGCAGCTGACAAAATAGTAAGGCCGCAAGTGATTCGGATAACGGCGTTCAGCAGGCTGATATTCGGTTTCATGCTTTCAGCTCCCTTTTAATGAAATTTTCGTGCATCTTCAATAATTTGTAACGATTTAGCCGTGCGATAATCTTGCGGATGTGATACGATGGGTCTAATATAAGCGAAGGAGAGTATGTGAATGTCCGAACGTACCTTTAACTGGAAAAATAAAGACATCAGATCACAGGCGGATGTTGTAGACTCAAAGCTGCTTCCAACGCTACTTTTACGGAATGCTCTCGTCTTAAATCCCTTTTTAAAACAATGGCTGAAAAAAAACATATGGATTTACCAAGACCGAATTGTTTATGTCGGTGATGAGCTTCCTGATGCAGCAGAGCACATTCATACCATAAATTGTGAAGGAAAATACATTGTGCCAGGTTACATTGAACCGCATACACATCCTTTTCAAATATATAATCCCCAAACGCTCGCCGAATATGTGTCTCAATTCGGAACGACGACGTTTGTTAATGATAACTTGTTCTTCCTTTTGCACAGCGGTAAAAAGAAAGCGCTTACTATACTCGAGGAACTGAAAAAACAGCCTGTTCAATATTTCTGGTGGTCAAGATACGACCTGCAAACCGAAGTGCTGAATGAGGACCAGCTTCTTTCGTTTGACGTCCGAAAGCAGTGGATTGAGCACCCCGATGTCATCCAAGGCGGAGAATTAACGGGATGGCCGCGGCTTATGGACGGTGATGATCTTATGCTGCACTGCATGCAGGCGACAAAGAAACAGCGTAAGCGGATCGAAGGGCATTTTCCCGGAGCGTCCGAAAAAACACTTACAAAAATGAAGCTGTTCGGAGCCGATTGCGATCACGAGGCCATGAATGGCGATGAAGTGATGAAACGGCTCGAATTAGGCTACTATGTTTCGCTCAGGCATTCATCCATCCGGCCTGATCTGCGAACGATTTTGCGGGATCTGCATGAAAAAGGCTTCCGCCATTATGACCACTTCTTTTATACAACGGACGGCGCGACGCCTCATTTTTATAGAGGCGGCATGACGAATGAATTGATCAGAATCGCTTTGGAAGAAGGGGTTCCGGCGATTGATGCTTATAATATGGCGTCCTTTAATATTGCGAAGTATTATCAGATTGACGACTATCTCGGCGTAGTCGGGCCGGGAAGGCTGGCATCATTGAATATTCTGGAGGATCCTATGAATCCGAACCCGGTCACCGTTATATCAAAAGGGATCATGCTAAAAGAAGACGGCCAAAATATGAAGGCGTTTACAGAAACAGACTGGAAAAAGGGCGGTCTTGTCCCTCTTGAGCTTTCATATGATATGACGATGGATGATTTACAGTTTTCAATGCCGATGGGAGTGAAAATGCGCAATGCGGTCATTATGGAGCCGTATATGATTGAGATTGATAACTCCGTTGACCAGCTTTCCTTTGAACATGATGAGTGCTTTCTCACTCTTCTCGACAAGCACGGAAAATGGCGGGTCAACACGATGTTGAAAGGCTTTGCCGATCGTGTGCAGGGATTTGTAAGCTCTTATACGACGACCGGCGATATTATCGCCGCCGGAAAAAATAAGGATGATATCCTGCTTGCTTTCTCACGCATGAAGGAAATCGGCGGCGGAATCGTACTGGCTGAGAATGGGAACATTCTGCATGAAATTCCCCTCGCTCTGCACGGCTGCGCTTCCGCGGAAGATTATGAGGCCGTGCTGGAAAAGGAACAAAAGCTGAGAATACTGCTTGAGGAGCGCGGTTATCAATTTTGTGATCCGATCTATACGCTGCTCTTTCTGCAAGGCACACATCTGCCTTATATCCGCATTACTCCCAGAGGAATATTTGACGTGATGAAAAAAACTGTACTCTTTCCATCGATAATGCGTTAAAATATAAAAGAGCAGGGAGCCGACATATGAAGAGATGGATAACCGTTTGTGTGTTATGTTTTGCGTTTTTGCTGCTTGCCGCCTGCCGGCAAAACGATGCCGATCAGGCGCAGACGAAAAAGCCGGAAGCTCCATTAACCGGTTTGAAGACGGAGCGAAAGCTTGCAGAACGCCGTCCGATTGCTGTCGCAGTGAACAACCATCCGAAGGCCAGGCCCCAATCCGGGCTTTCCAAGGCGGATATTGTCATTGAGGCGCTTGCGGAGGGGCCGATCACAAGATTTCTGGCGATTTTCCAAAGCGAGATGCCGGAAACTGTCGGGCCTGTGCGGAGCGCGCGCGAATATTTCGTCACGCTCAGCAGCGGGTTTAACAGCATTTTTGTCCATCATGGCTGGAGCCCCGGTGCGAAAAAGCAGCTGGAATCTGGCGCTTACGATTATATAAACGGCTTGGGTTTTGACGGAAGCCTGTTTTGGAGAGCCGATTTCAGCAAGCCTCCCCACAATTCCTATACGTCTTATGAAAACATAAAAAAGGCTGCGGAACAAAAGGGATATCAGCTGAACGGAGAAACAAAACCGCTCCCTTTTCAAACATCAGATGCAAAACCCGGAAACGAAACCTACAATGTTCGGATAGATTATGGAACACAAAATGTTACAAATCTTGTCGAATACGATTATGATAAAAAAGCTGATGCTTATACAAGAAGCTCTGATGGTGTGAAAGCGACCGACCGGGAGACCGGGAAGCCTTTAGCCATACACAACATTTTTATTGTTGAAGCCGGCCATCGCATTACAGACAAAGATGGAAGGCGGGACATCGATATTCAATCAGGGGGTAAGGGTCTCTTGCTTCAGCACGGCGATGTTATTGAGTCAGACTGGGAAAATAAAGACGGCCGTATTTTGCCCGTAAAAGGCGGTGAGATTCTTCCGTTTGTGCCAGGAAAGACATGGATCAATATCGTGCCTGATCTCGATGCAGTTTCCATTAGTAAAGGAGAAGGTGTGTGACGATGCAAATCGATAAATTACGCGGAAAAGAACTGGACCAGTTATTTCTATCTATTTTATCGCTGAAAGATCTGGAGGAATGCTATCGTTTCTTTGATGATCTTTGTACGATTAATGAAATTCAATCGCTGGCGCAGCGTTTAGAAGTGGCGAGAATGCTCCGCGAAGGAAATACGTATCATAAAATTGAAAGCGAAACGGGGGCTTCGACAGCCACGATTTCCCGTGTGAAACGCTGCTTAAATTACGGAAACGACGCTTATGAAATGGCGCTTGACCGTGTAAACAAAGGAGAATCTTCCTCAGCAACATAAAAAACCGCTCTGCCGATAACGGCAGGCGGTTTTTTTTATGCGTGCTGCTTCATAAGGTCTGGCAGTTCCTTTATTCTGCCGTCTTTTTCCCTGTACACGATATGCTCATTGGTAAAATGTATCGGAGAGCTGATGCCTGCTGCCGCAGCGAGGTGAAACAGCCCTTCGCGCAATGAGAGTACGTAGTTGCAGACGCGGTGCTGTTTGTCTTCGATGCTGAGCGCGCGCTGCAGCTTAGGATCAGTCGTTGCAACACCGACGGGACAATGATTGGTGTGGCAGACTTGGGCGCGGATACACCCGACTGAAAACATCATTCCCCGGGCAATATTGACAAAGTCTGCGCCTAAAGCGAGGGCGACGGCAATTTTATCTGAGGTGAGCAGCTTTCCGGATGCGAAAATTTTCAGCTTATCTCTTATGCCGTACTCCTTCAGCAGCCCGTCAACGAGAGGAAGGCCTGTTAAAATCGGCAACCCGACGGAATCAGCCAGCTCATGGAACGAAGCGCCCGTTCCGCCTTCACTGCCGTCAATCGTAATGAAATCAGGGTGCTTGCCGCTCGAACTCATACAGGAAATCAGCTCCTCCAAATCTTTTCGGCTGCCCGCCACGATTTTGATTCCGACCGGCTTTTGGCCGACGGCCCGCATTTTTTCGATAAAATCAAGCATGACCTGGACGCTTGAGAATTCATTAAACCGATTGGGGCTGTCAATGGATTGTCCCGGTTTTACATTTCTGATGGCGGCAATTTCTTCAGTAACTTTTGAGCCGTCAATATGACCGCCTCTCGCTTTTGCCCCTTGCGCCAGCTTCAGTTCAAATGCTTTAATTTGCTCCAATTGGCTTTTTTTCTTAAACTCTTCCCACGAAAATGCATCGTCTTGGGTGCGAACGCCGAACAGGCCGGGGCCGATTTGGCATATAATATCCGCTCCGCCTTTCAGGTGATGCTCTGACAGTCCCCCTTCACCGGTATTCATCCATGTGCCGCCGGCCTGGTGCAGCCCTTTTGACAGCGCAGTAATCGCCCTGTCACCCAGCGAGCCATAGCTCATCGCCGATTGCCCGATCAAGCCTTTTACGTAAAATGGTTTTTGGCATGTATCTTTGCCGATGACCTGTACATCGTCCGGATGCAGGTAATAAGGATCGGCCTTTATTTTTTCGCGATGCTCATTCCGCTTGAGCAGATTGTCCTTGTCAATGCGGTACACCATCGTTTCGATCTTAGGAGATTGGCCGATACGAAGCTCCTCTCTCTGTTTCGGAAAAAGGGCGTTGCGGATATAATACCCCGGCTGATCAAAATCCCTTTCTGAACCGAAGCCCATCATTCTGCTTTTATACTTTCCGGATATGACCGTCTGCTCGTATTCTCTTCTGGAAAACGGCTGTTCCTCATTATCATTGCTGAATAAATATTGCCGAAGTTCAGGCCCGATTTTCTCAAAGATATAGCGCAGCTTTCCGGCCACGGGATAATTCCGAAGCACTGAGTGTTCTTCCTGCTTTTCGTCCCTTATGTATATCCAAAGCAGCAATGCGGCGGGAACTAAAATAATGAAGATCAATATACAAATCAGAACGATGATTGCTTGTTCCATCTGGATCAGACTCCTTGCCTTTTTACTCTTTGACATTCCACATTTTAACTGCCTTCAAACGTAGGCATCGTACAAACCAATAGGGCATTCATTTTACATTTGCTCAAATCGGGATAAACGGATTGTTTTTTATGTGCAGGAATAAAGCATCTTTTTTCATGAATAACGGGAATGACGTCTTTTTCCGTTTTTCCGCGCGAAATGAATTTGTTATAATGTTTAAATGGCAAGAAACGAATGGAGGAACGAAAACGCATGTACGATGTTAACGAGTGGAAGCACGTTTTTAAACTCGATCCGAATAAAGATTTACCGGATGAACAGCTTGAAATCCTTTGTGAATCAGGGACCGACGCCATTGTGATCGGAGGCAGCGACGGCGTAACAGAAGACAATGTGCTGAGGCTTATGTCAAAGGTGCGGCGTTTTTTAGTGCCGTGCGTCCTTGAAGTGTCAACCATTGATTCGATTGTGCCCGGCTTTGATCTTTATTTCATTCCGAGTGTGCTCAACAGCAAAAATGCGGACTGGATTGTCGGCATGCACCATCAGGCGATGAAGGAATACGGCGAACTGATGTCAATGGAGGAAATTGTGCCGGAGGGCTATTGCATCGTTAACCCGGATTGTAAGGCGGCCGCTTTGACAGACGCGGATACAAATATAGAGACTGAAGATATTCTCGCCTATGCGCGGGTCGCGGAGCATTTGCTTCACCTTCCGATTTTTTACTTGGAATACAGCGGTATGCTGGCGGACATAGACACGGTGAAGAAAACGAAGGCTGTGTTGGACCAGTCCGTCCTATTTTACGGAGGCGGCATTAAAGACGCGGAAACGGCGGAACGATTCGGCCGCCATGCGGATGTCATTGTCGTAGGAAACGCGGTATATGAGGATTTCGATCAGGCGCTCAAAACGGTGAGGGCTGTAAAGGAAAAGTAGCCAAGCGGGCGGAATTGATTTATGATAGAACATATGTTTGATAGGCGGTGAACGGATTTTGAATTATATTAGCAATCAATTATTAAGCGGATTAAACCCTGTTCAGCAGGAAGCGGTGAAGACGACAGACGGGCCGCTGCTTCTCATGGCGGGCGCGGGAAGCGGAAAAACGCGGGTTTTGACGCACAGAATCGCATACTTAATGGCGGAAAAACACGTGGCCCCATGGAACATTCTGGCGATCACATTTACCAATAAAGCGGCCAGAGAAATGAAGGAACGGGTGGAGAGCATCCTCGGACCCGGTGCGGATGATATTTGGATATCCACATTCCACAGCATGTGCGTGCGGATTTTGCGGCGTGATATTGACAGAATCGGGATCAACCGCAATTTCTCCATCCTTGATACGGCCGACCAGCTTTCCGTGATTAAAGGGATTTTGAAGGAGCGGAATATCGATCCGAAAAAATTTGACCCGAGAAGCATCCTCGGCTCAATCAGCAGCGCAAAAAATGAATTGATCGAGCCTGAGGAATTCGCAAAAACGGCCGGAGGCTACTACGATCAAGTCACGAGTGACGTATACACGGATTATCAGAAAAAACTGTTGAAAAACCAATCGCTCGATTTCGATGATTTAATCATGACGACGATTAAGCTTTTTGACCGTGTGCCTGAAGTGCTTGA
Organism: Bacillus nakamurai; assembly: GCF_001584325.1. Classification (GTDB taxonomy): domain Bacteria; phylum Bacillota; class Bacilli; order Bacillales; family Bacillaceae; genus Bacillus; species Bacillus nakamurai. The sequence continues at coordinate 30,597 of NZ_LSAZ01000023.1, read as the reverse complement.
ATTTTATCAGCGCAAATTCCAATACATTCACGTGGATGAGTATCAGGATACGAACAGAGCGCAATATCTGCTTGTCAAACAGCTTGCAGCACGTCTGGAAAATATTTGCGTCGTCGGTGACTCCGACCAGTCGATCTACAGATGGCGGGGGGCGGACATTGCCAACATCCTTTCCTTTGAAAAGGATTACCCGAGCGCAAACGTCATTCTGCTCGAACAAAACTACCGCTCGACAAAGCGGATTTTGAACGCGGCGAATGAAGTCATCAAAAACAACTCAAACCGCAAGCCGAAAAACCTGTGGACGGAAAACGACGAAGGCATCAAGCTTTCTTATTACAGGGGTGACAATGAATTCGGCGAAGGCCAATTTGTCGCCGGAAAAATTCATGAGCTCTACACTTCAGGCAAGCGGAAGCTTTCTGACATCGCGATTTTATACCGGACAAACGCCCAGTCGCGTGTTATAGAGGAAACGCTTCTGAAGTCCGGATTAAATTACAATATCGTCGGCGGAACCAAGTTCTACGACAGGAAAGAAATTAAAGATATTCTCGCGTACCTGCGTCTTGTCTCAAATCCTGATGATGACATCAGCTTTACACGGATCGTCAATGTACCGAAGCGCGGCGTCGGCGCCACATCGCTTGAAAAAATTGCTTCTTATGCGGCGATGAACGGCATGTCGCTGTTTCAGGCGATTAAACAGGTTGATTTCATCGGTGTCAGCGCCAAAGCGGCCAATGCGTTAGACAGCTTCGGCACGATGATTGAACATCTGACGAATATGCAGGACTACCTGTCGATTACAGAGCTGACGGAAGAAATTCTCGATAAAACAGAATACAGAGAAATGCTGAAGGCGGAAAAATCAATCGAAGCCCAAAGCCGGTTGGAAAATATCGACGAGTTTCTTTCTGTCACGAAAAACTTTGAGCAAAAAAGCGAAGACAAAACATTAGTCTCGTTTTTGACAGATCTGGCGCTGATTGCGGATATTGACCAGCTCGACCAGAAAGAAGAGGAATCAGGCGGTAAAGATGCCGTGACGTTAATGACGCTGCACGCCGCAAAGGGCCTGGAATTCCCTGTGGTGTTCTTAATGGGCCTTGAGGAAGGCGTCTTCCCGCACAGCCGCTCCCTGATGGAGGAAGCAGAGATGGAGGAAGAGCGCAGGCTCGCGTATGTGGGCATTACGAGAGCGGAAGAAGAGCTGTATTTAACCAATGCCAAAATGCGCACCTTGTTCGGGCGTACCAATATGAATCCGGAATCACGCTTTATTGGGGAAATACCTGAGGATTTATTGGAGAACCTAAATGAGAAGAAGACAAACCCGCGCACGCAGCCGGGAAGAAAAATGCAGCCAAAACGCGGTCCGGTCTCCCGCCCTGTTTCCTACGCGAATAAAACAGGCGGCGACACGCTCAGCTGGGCTGTCGGTGATAAAGCCGGCCATAAAAAATGGGGCACCGGCACGGTTGTCAGTGTAAAAGGGGAAGGCGAAAGCACGGAACTGGATATCGCATTCCCGAGCCCCGTCGGCGTCAAACGCCTCTTGGCAGCCTTTGCGCCGATTGAAAAGCAGTAACCTGAAGATGAAAGGAAGAACATGATGGACAAAGAAACAGCGAAACACCGGGCAGAAGAATTGCGCCGCACCATCGATCAGTATAGCTATGAATATTACACCTTAGATGAACCGAGCGTGCCGGATTCCGAGTACGACAGGCTGATGCAGGAGCTGATTGCCGTAGAACAAGAGCATCCGGATCTCAGAACGCCCGACTCGCCCACACAGCGGGTCGGGGGAGCTGTGCTGGAATCATTTCAAAAAGTGCAGCACGGCACGCCGATGCTCAGTCTCGGCAACGCGTTTAACGATGATGACCTTCGCGATTTTGACCGCCGTGTCCGTCAGGCTGTCGGTGACGATGTCGCATACAATGTGGAGCTGAAAATAGACGGTCTTGCTGTTTCTCTCCGTTATGAAGACGGCTATTTCGTCAGAGGCGCGACAAGAGGAGACGGAACAACGGGCGAGGATATCACGGAGAATTTAAAAACGATCCGCAATATTCCGCTGAAAATGAAACGGAACCTCTCCATCGAAGTGCGCGGCGAGGCCTTCATGCCGAAACAATCGTTTGAAGCGCTGAATGAAGAGCGGCTGAAAAAAGATGAGGAGCCGTTCGCCAATCCGCGGAATGCAGCTGCCGGCTCACTCAGACAGCTTGATCCGAAAATTGCAGCGAAACGAAATCTCGACATCTTCGTCTACAGTATAGCGGAGCTTGACGGAATGGGTGTGGAAACACAAAGCCAAGGTCTGGATTTTCTCGATGAGATCGGCTTCAAAACAAACCAGGAACGAAAAAAATGCACGACAATAGATGAAGTAATTGACATGATTGAAGAGCTGCAGGCGAAACGAGCCGAGCTGCCGTATGAAATTGACGGCATCGTCATCAAGGTGGATTCGCTTGACCAGCAGGAAGAGCTCGGGTATACGGCAAAAAGCCCGCGCTGGGCGATTGCGTATAAATTCCCGGCTGAGGAGGTCGTTACAAAGCTTCTCGACATTGAGCTGAATGTGGGAAGAACGGGCGTCATTACGCCGACCGCCATCCTTGAACCGGTAAAAGTTGCCGGAACAACGGTCTCAAGAGCATCCCTTCATAACGAAGATTTAATTAAGGAAAAGGATATTCGCATTCTCGATAAAGTCGTCATTAAAAAAGCGGGCGACATCATTCCTGAAGTCGTTAATGTCTTAGTTGAACAGCGGACCGGAGAAGAAAAAGAATTCAATATGCCGACCGCCTGCCCGGAATGCGAAAGTGAGCTTGTGCGCATCGAAGGAGAAGTCGCTTTGCGCTGCATTAATCCCGAATGCCCGGCGCAAATCAGAGAGGGCTTGATTCACTTTGTCTCACGCAATGCGATGAACATTGACGGGCTCGGAGAACGGGTGATTACACAGCTTTTCCGGGAAGACCTCGTCCGCAATGTCGCTGATTTATATAAGCTGACAAAGGAACAGGTTATCCGGCTGGAGCGGATGGGAGAAAAATCAACCGACAATCTGATCAGCTCCATCCAAAAATCAAAAGAGAATTCTTTGGAACGCCTGCTGTTCGGCCTCGGCATCCGTTTTATCGGCGCAAAAGCAGCCAAAACGCTCGCCATGCATTTTGAAAGCCTGGAGAATCTGAAAAAAGCCACGGAAGAAGAGCTGCTTGCAGTGGATGAAATCGGCGAAAAAATGGCTGATGCACTCATCACTTATTTCCGCAAAGAAGAAATGCTAGAGCTTCTGGATGAACTGGAAGAGCTCGGTGTGAACACACTCTACAAAGGCCCGAAAAAAGTAAAAGCAGAGGACAGCGACTCTTATTTTGCCGGCAAGACAATCGTTTTGACAGGAAAGCTTGAAGAGCTGTCCAGAAATGACGCAAAAGCGCAAATCGAAGCGCTCGGCGGAAAGCTGACGGGATCTGTAAGCAAAAACACAGACTTAGTTATCGCCGGAGAAGCGGCGGGAAGCAAGCTGACAAAAGCACAGGAATTAAACATCGAAGTATGGAATGAAACACAGTTATTGGGAGAGCTAAAGAAATAAGAGGAGTGTTTTCTATTGAAAAAGATGTTGGCATTGGCGGCAACGGCGACAGCGGCAGTGTTTATGCTGTCGGCCTGCACGCCGAGTTTTGGGGGGAACAAAGAGGAAGAGATTACGCAAAAAACGGAAAAGTCCTCTGAAAAAGCGATTATACCGAAATATAATATCTCTGATTCCTACTATAAAATGGTGCTGCCGTTCAAAGCCGGAAAAGCCCGCGGTCTGACGGCGGACCGGCTGAATACGAGACTGGATATCGATGAATTCGAGACGGGGCTGATGCGCCTTGCCCAGGACACTTTCCCGACTGATGATTATCTTTATCAGGAAGGCCAGTATTTAGATGAAGACACGGTATTAAACTGGCTTGACCGCAAAAAAGAAGGCAGCGATCTGAAAAAGGCGAAAAAGGATGATGCCAATTTCGAAAACCTCGGCTTAAACCCGGCTTTGCCAAGCTCGGGATCGGCAAAATCAAAAAACGAAAGCAGCCCGATTTACTTAGCGTCTATGCTGGAGCAGGATTACTTAGTGAGAAAAGATAAAAATTCTATTCAGCTTGGCGGCGTCATGATCGGTCTCGCTCTCAACTCTGTGTACTATTACCGCGAAAACACAGGCGATCCGCAGCAAGAAGTAGAACTCAGCGACAAAACGATCCGCAGCCACGGAGAACAAATTGCCCAGGAAGTCATTAACCGCCTTCGCAAAATGGATAATCTGAAAAACGTACCGATTACCATCGCCCTTTATAAACAGGCGCCAAAAACATCGATCGTACCAGGGAATTATATTGCGAAAACGGAAGTCAAAGCCGGCTCAACCGACATTTCAAGCTGGGATGACGTAAAAGAAAAATACGTTTTTTATCCGGCAGATACCGCTACAGCACAAAAATACCCTGACGATTCAGAGGTGTTTAAACGCTTTAAAAATGCCATTGACAGCTACTTCCCGAACTATACAGGAGTGGTCGGAACGGCAATGTATGAAAATGATGAAATGAGAAAAATGAAAATCGAAATTCCGATGCAATTTTACGGAAAGAGCGAAGTTATCGCCTTTACCCAATACTTAACGGGTGAGCTGATGGATTATTATTCAAAAAGCTCAGTCGATGTCGAAATCAACATCACCTCATCAGACGGCCAAGAAGCGCTTATCGTCCGCAATGCGGGCGACAAAGAACCAACCGTCCATATTTACGATTAACTAAGATGTCCTTGTTCATTTAATATGAACAGGGGTTTTTTTATAGTACATATAACAATCAAGTTACATTTGTAATTACTGTTGGAGAGGGTATTTTTTTATGTTATGATGCGGGTAATTGAATAATTGGAAATGAGTAGAGAATATGAAAAATAAATACTTTTATCTGATTTTATAAGAATTATAATATATGGTTTGGTTCCTTCTTTTTCATCTCATGTTGCAAAAGACAAACCATCAGGGAACTATCGAAATATATGAAGAGGGTGAATCAGCATGCATAAAGATATCAAAGCAATTTTTGATGAGGATAACGTGCTGGCTAAGGCCGGTGAGATATATGGCTTTACAAAAGATCAGGTTCATTTTATCGCGGACGCGGAAAACTACGTATACGAATTTGTAAAAGATAAGGAACCTTATATCTTAAAAATTACGCATACGATCCGCAGAACGCCGGAATATATTCTTGGAGAAATGGAATGGCTTCATCATCTGGCAAAGGGAGGGCTTTCAGTAGCAAAGCCGATTCCTTCATTAAATGGCAGAGATGTCGAAGAAGTGCCGGATGGAAAAGGCGGGGCGTTTTTATTAAGAGTCTATGAAAAAGCGCCAGGCCATAAAGTAGAAGAATCAGATTGGAACGGGACTCTGTTTTATGAGCTTGGCAAGTATACGGGGAAAATGCATCGGCTGACGAAAAGCTACCGCCTGAGCGACCCGAAATATAAAAGGCAAGAGTGGGATGAAGAGGAGCAGCTTAAGCTGAGAAAATACGTGCCCGAAGATCAGCATTTCGTATTCGAACGAGCGGATGCTTTAATGGAAGAACTGCGGCAATTGCCGAAGAATCCGGAAAACTACGGCCTTGTGCACGCCGATTTGCACCACGGCAATTTCAACTGGGACAACGGAAAAATCACTACATTTGATTTTGATGATATCGGCTACAATTGGTTTGTGAATGATATCAGTATTTTGCTTTACAACATTTTGTGGTATCCGGTCATCCCGTATGAAGACAAGGCTGCATTTACGGAGGAGTTTATGACTCATTTTATGAAGGGATACAAGGAAGAAAACGATCTTGATCCCGCGTGGCTTGAAAAAATCCCGGATTTCCTCCGTCTGCGCCATATGCTGATTTACGGTTTATTGCATCAGGCGTTTGACCTTGGCTCACTCGGGGATGAAGAGCTGCAGATGCTGAAAGCTATTAGAAACGATATAGAAAAACAAACACCGATTACTGAATTCAATTTCTCTGCCTTAGTATAAGAGGAAAAACGCCGGCTGGTATCAGGCCGGCGTTGTTTAGCAATGTAAACAAACGTCTTCAGGATAGAAGACCTCTATAACGTATCGCACTTCACCCCGACGACACCTTGAATTTCTTTAATATCATAATACACGTCCGTGGTGTAGCGGTTTTTATGGACTCTGATTTTCACTTCCATAATCGGAAATTCCTTTTCATGCAAATCATCAATCCGGACAGAGTGGATACGGATCTGTTTGCTTTTCATTTCCTTTAAAATCTCGGTCATTTTATCCTTGTCAGACAAAGACATCCTCACGCGGATATCTTTTTCCTGCAAGCGGTCGGGGCCGATTTTTCTGATAAGCCACGGCAGGAATTCAACGCTGATCAAGATGAACAAGAGGCTCGCGAATGCCTCTTTATAAAAGCCTGCGCCCGTTGCCAAGCCAAGCCCGGCCGCGCCCCAGATCATGGCCGATGTCGTCAGGCCGGAAATGACATCATTGCTCTTTCGCAAAATCACCCCGGCGCCGATAAAACCGACCCCGGAAATGATTTGTGCGGGGAGGCGGAGCGGGTCCATCATGATGCGGTAATATTTCGGGAAATGATAGGCCGCGTTAATGCTGACAATGGTCAGCATACAAGAGCTGACAGCAATGACGATGCATGTTTTCAGTCCGAGCGGTTTATTTTTTAATTCGCGCTCAAGACCGATAATCATGCCGATCAGCGTGGCAATGCCCAACTTTAATAAAATGTCTGGATCGATAGGCCAGCTCAAACCACAGCACCTCCATATTCTTTTATAGTAAATTGATATGATTTTCTCACAGTATTTATTGCAGGACAAGAGCGGAAGAAAAAAGCCGTCAGGGATAAGTTCTGACGGCTTTCGCTTATTTTTTGCTTTTTAATAGTGTTTCCATCCGGCTGAACAGCTGATAGGAAGCATCCGCCGGTTTTTTCGTTAGCAGGCTGACCGCGATACCGGCAATCAAACTGAGGAAGAACCCGGGAATGATTTGGTAAATGCCGGTTGAAGCGGCAAGGCCCGTCGCAATCCAGATTAAAACGGCTGCGGCTCCGGTAATCATCGCCGCTAGCGCTCCCCACTCATTCATTCGCTTCCAGTACAGACTGAGCAGAAGCGCTGGCCCGATGGCTGAACCAAAGCCTGCCCATGCATATCCGACCAGGTCAAGAATCGTGCTGTTCGGATTCAGGGAAAGCAAGATAGCAATGATGGCCACGATCAATACTGACATGCGGCCGGTCATGACCAATTCTTTATCGCTCGCTTCACGTCTGAAAAAGGCGCGGTATAAATCTTCCGTAATGGCGCTGGCCGTTACTAAAAGCTGCGAGGAGATGGAACTCATAATCGCCGCTAAAATCGCGGACAATAAGAAGCCCGTAATCAGCGGATGGAACAGTATTTTAGAAAATATAATGAAAATCGTTTCCGGATCTTTTACGGCAACTCCGAAGTGATGAGAATACGCAACACCTATTATCCCCGTCAGTAATGAACCGAGAACGGAAATGACCATCCAGCTTATGCCGATTCTGCGGGCCGGTTTTAAATCCTTCACTTCTTTGATCGCCATAAATCGCACGATGATATGAGGCTGGCCGTAATAGCCGAGTCCCCATGCCAAATAAGAAATAATGCTAATGACGCTCGCGCCTTTAAAGATATCCAATAGCTTCGGGTCTACGGCGTTGATCGAATCAATCGTCGTTGAAACGCTCCCGAGCTGGGTAAAAGCAACGATCGGCACAAGCACTAATGCCGCAAACATGATCGCTCCCTGTACAAAGTCAGTCAGACTGACAGCGAGAAAACCGCCAAACAGCGTATAAAGCACAACAACACCGGCCGTTAAAAACAGACCAAATTTGTAATCAGCACCAAATGCCGATTCAAACAACCTGCCCCCGGATACCATTCCGGACGACGTATACAGTGTGAAAAAGATCATGATAATCACGGCGGAAACAATTTTCAGCAGTGATGAAGAATGGCGGAACCGTTTATCAAAGAAATCCGGTATCGTAATTGCATCGTCCGCTGCTTCCGTGTAAGCGCGCAGCCTCGGAGCAAGCAGCAGATAGTTTGAATAAGCGCCGATGGTCAATCCGAGCGCCAGCCATAAGGTTGATAATCCCGTTGCGAACATTGCGCCGGGAACCCCCATCAGCATCCATGCACTCATATCAGCGGCTCCTGCCGACAGCGCCGTTACGAACGGTCCGAGTCCTCTTCCGCCCAGCATATAATCATTGATATTCGTCGTTTTTCTGAAAGCGTACCAGCCGATTAATAGCATGGCAGTAAAGTAAATTCCTAAAGATATCATTAATTCAATACTCACGTTTCTGGACCCTCTCTTCTTTCCTGATAATTTTGACATCACCTCTGCATTTTGATAGTGCCGGAACAAGCGCCGGCGGTAAGCCTTTGTCATCATTACATGCGGTTCGCACGATTTCGTGCAGGCTATGGTTACTTAACCTAACAAAGTATCCCCGATCAATCAACTGCTGAAACTTGGCTCATTCAGGAAAAAATCTCCCGTCAACATAGAACAGCCTAATGATGAAAGCGCTGTCGATAATTTATAAAAGTAAAAATTTTCTGATATATAATTCGTTTCTCTTTCTCCTCATTTTAGGATAAAATAGAGAAGGTTTCATCATGGCTCAGAAGGCGGCGTTCTGTTGCTTTAGAGGGCTTGTTTTTGATATGATCAGTATTATATGACGAAACGGAGAATTATGCGGAGGTGGATCTTATGTCACGAATTTCTATAGAAGAAGTAAAGCATGTCGCTCATTTGGCGAGACTTGCCATTACAGATGAAGAAGCTGAAATGTTCACTGAACAGCTTGGCAGCATCATCTCGTTTGCCGAGGAGCTGAATGAAGTGGATACGGATAACGTGGAGCCGACAACCCACGTGCTGAAAATGAAAAACGTAATGAGAGAAGATGAAGCGGGTAAAGGCCTTCCGATCGAGGATGTTATGAAAAATGCTCCCGATCATAAAGACGGCTATATCCGTGTGCCATCAATTCTGGATTAAAGGAGGGAGACAGTATGTCATTATTTGATCACAAAATCACAGAACTGAAACAAATGATACATAAAAAAGAGATCAAGATTTCTGATCTTGTTGATGAATCTTACAAACGGATCGCATCCGTGGACGATAAGGTGCAGGCGTTTTTACAGCTTGATGAAGAAAAAGCGCGCGCTTACGCAAAAGAGCTCGATGAAGCGGTGGACAGCCGTTCTGAACACGGCCTTCTGTTCGGAATGCCGATCGGCGTCAAGGACAACATCGTGACAAAAGGGCTTCGCACGACATGTTCAAGTAAAATTCTTGAAAACTTTGACCCTATTTACGATGCGACGGTTGTGGAGCGCCTTCAGGCTGCTGAAGCTGTCACAATCGGGAAGCTGAACATGGATGAATTCGCGATGGGATCTTCAACCGAAAACTCCGCGTACAAAGCCACGAAAAATCCTTGGAATCTGGATACGGTTCCCGGCGGTTCAAGCGGCGGCTCCGCGGCTGCGGTTGCAGCGGGCGAAGTGCCGTTTTCACTCGGATCTGACACGGGCGGCTCCATCCGCCAGCCGGCTTCATTCTGCGGCGTCGTCGGATTAAAGCCTACATACGGACGCGTGTCACGTTACGGTTTGGTTGCCTTTGCCTCTTCGTTAGACCAAATCGGACCGATCACAAGAACGGTAGAAGACAACGCATTTTTGCTTCAAGCCATTGCAGGCGTTGACAAAATGGATGCGACGAGCGCAAATGTGGATGTGCCAGATTTTCTTTCTTCATTAACGGGCGATATTAAAGGCTTAAAAATCGCCGTTCCGAAAGAATACCTCGGAGAAGGCGTCGGCAAAGAAGCGAAGGAATCCGTTCTTGCCGCTTTAAAGGTGCTTGAAGATCTCGGCGCGACATGGGAAGAAGTATCTCTTCCGCACAGCAAATACGCGCTTGCAACATATTACCTGCTGTCCTCTTCAGAAGCGTCTGCTAACCTTGCGCGCTTTGACGGCATCCGCTACGGATACCGCACGGAAAATGCGGACAACCTGATCGACCTTTATAAACAAACGCGCTCAGAAGGCTTCGGCAACGAAGTGAAACGCCGTATTATGCTCGGCACATTTGCGCTCAGCTCAGGCTACTATGACGCGTACTACAAAAAAGCGCAAAAAGTGCGCACGCTCATTAAAAAAGACTTTGAAGACGTATTTGAGAAATATGACGTCATCGTCGGACCGACAACGCCGACACCGGCATTTAAAATCGGCGAAAAAACAAGCGATCCGCTGACAATGTACGCCAACGATATTTTAACGATCCCTGTCAACCTTGCGGGTGTTCCGGGAATCAGCGTGCCGTGCGGATTTGCGGACGGGCTGCCGCTCGGGCTGCAAATCATCGGAAAACACTTCGATGAAGGCACTGTGTACCGTGTCGCTCATGCGTTTGAACAGGCAACAGACCATCATAAAGCAAAACCTGAACTGTAAGGGGTGAAATGAAGTGAACTTTGAAACGGTAATCGGACTAGAAGTCCATGTGGAGTTAAAAACAAAATCTAAAATTTTCTCAAGCTCTCCGACGCCATTCGGCGCGGATGCAAATACCCAAACAAGCGTTATCGACCTCGGCTACCCGGGCGTATTGCCTGTGTTAAACAAAGAGGCAGTCGAATTCGCAATGAAAGCCGCAATGGCCTTAAACTGCGAAATCGCGACGGATACGAAGTTTGACCGTAAAAACTATTTCTATCCGGATAACCCGAAGGCGTATCAAATTTCTCAATTTGACAAGCCGATCGGCGAAAACGGCTGGATTGAAATCGAAGTCGGCGGAAAAACGAAAAAAATCGGCATCACCCGTCTTCACCTTGAGGAAGATGCGGGAAAACTGACGCATACAGGCGACGGCTATTCCCTCGTTGACTTCAACCGCCAAGGCACGCCGCTGGTCGAAATCGTGTCTGAGCCGGATATCCGCACACCGGAAGAAGCATACGCATACCTTGAAAAGCTGAAATCGATTATCCAATACACAGGCGTTTCCGACTGTAAAATGGAAGAAGGATCACTGCGCTGTGACGCCAACATTTCCCTCCGCCCGATCGGCCAAGAGAAATTCGGCACAAAAACAGAGCTGAAAAACCTGAACTCCTTCGCGTTCGTTCAAAAAGGGCTTGAGCACGAAGAAAAACGCCAGGAGCAGGTTCTGCTTTCCGGCGGAATCATTCAGCAGGAAACACGCCGTTACGACGAAGCAACGAAAAAAACCATTCTCATGCGGATTAAAGAAGGGTCAGACGATTACCGCTACTTCCCGGAGCCTGACCTTGTCGAGCTTTACATTGATGACGAATGGAAAGAGCGCGTAAAGGCAAGCATTCCTGAGCTTCCGGACGAACGCCGCAAGCGTTATATCGAAGAGCTCGGACTGCCTGCATATGATGCCATGGTATTGACGCTTACAAAAGAAATGGCTGATTTCTTCGAAGAAACCGTCAAAAAAGGCGCCGAAGCAAAGCAGGCATCAAACTGGCTCATGGGCGAAGTGTCAGCTTATCTGAACGCTGAGCAAAAAGAGCTTTCTGATGTGGCGCTGACACCGGAAGGCCTTGCCGGCATGATTCAATTGATTGAAAAAGGAACCATTTCTTCTAAAATCGCGAAGAAGGTCTTCAAAGAATTAATTGAAAAAGGCGGCGACGCTGAAAAAATCGTCAAAGAAAAAGGCCTCGTGCAGATTTCTGACGAAAGTGTGCTTCTCAAGCTCGTCACAGAAGCGCTTGACAGCAACCCGCAGTCCATCGAGGACTTCAAAAACGGGAAAGACCGCGCGATCGGCTTCCTTGTCGGGCAGATTATGAAAGCCTCAAAAGGACAAGCCAACCCGCCGATGGTCAACAAGATTTTACTTGAAGAAATCAAGAAACGATAAAAAAGCAGCCGCCCGGCTGAAGGCGCTGCTGACATTGAGACCGGAAAAGCTCCGGTCTCTTTTTTTATGATCACAAGCTGAAATACGCTTCAATAGAGGAACGCAATTTCTCAATTTGATCATTGCCGCTGCCGGCTAAATTGGAAAGCATTCCTTTAATAATCGGTTTGCGGGGTTCTTCCTTTGAGCATTCCTCTTCCATCACCTCAAGCGACACGATGACATCTTCAGGCAGTCCATGCTGCTCTTTTGCCTCTCGTATTTCCTTTAACAGCTCTTCTATATTCGGCGGAGGCTGGGTGAAAATGTCCTCTGGCAGCAGCGGATCGGGATTCTCCTTAATCAGGCCCATCACAAGATCATCAATCCTGCGGATCAGAAATTCCGCCACCTGTTCCGTCTGAAACACCATGTTCTCATTAAAAATCAAGAAATGAATATAAGAGCTTACAATTCCTTGCGCCATAACGGATGCGTCCGCTAAAAACGGTGTGATGCTTTCTCCGTAAGACGACAGCAAAGCCTCCCGGTAGAGCTTGTTAAATTGAATATTTGCCTCATGAAAGGATTGTTTTACTTTTTGATTTTCAGGAATGATCTTCTCACTCAGCAAGAGAATGATAAAGTCCTTATGCTCTAAGAATTCTTGGAATTGGTAGGCAATCTGTTTTTTGAAAACATCCTTAGGCGGTTTATGTTGATTTTCCGCTTTAATTTTCTTTACTTCTTCCATAGACATGCCGATGTAATATTCACATGCTGACAAAAGAAGGTCTTCTTTCGATTTGAAATGGAGATAAAAAGCTCCTTTTGATATTCCGCATTCAACAGCGATTTCCTGAATGGTTGTGGAAGAAAATCCTTTTTTGGCAAATAAACGAATGCCGGTTTTTATGATTTTCTCTTTTTTTTCGTTCATGACGTGCTTCCCCTTAATCCTTCAAAAATTTAGAAAAATTTACTGGCTTTTTGGTTGACGATGTTGAGTTATACCGTTTAGTATTATATAGAATGACCAGTCAGTCAATAAAAAATAACGGAGGATACGATGAACCACATTATTAACTTTGTACTGAAGAATAAATTCGCGGTTTGGCTGATGACGATTATCGTTACTGTAGCTGGGCTGTATGCCGGTCTGAATATGAAGCAGGAATCCATACCGGACGTAAACATGCCCTACCTCTCAGTAAATACGACTTATCCCGGAGCTGCTCCGAGTCAAGTTGCGGATGAAGTGACGAAACCGATTGAACAGGCCGTGCAAAATTTAGAAGGAGTAAGCGTAGTATCGTCCACTTCCTCTGAAAACGTATCATCGGTCATGATTGAATATGATTATGAAAAGGATATGGACAAGGCGAAAAACGAGGTCTCTGACGCATTGGATAATGTCAGCCTTCCTGATGACGCGAAGAAACCTGACATTTCCCGCTTCAGCGTGAATTCATTCCCGATTTTGACGCTCAGTGTGACAAGCGATAAGAGCTCGCTTGAAGATCTGACCAAAAACGTGGAAAACACTCTTGTCCCTAAACTTGAAGGAATCCAAGGCGTCGCCTCTGTACAAGTTTCAGGACAGCAGGAAGAGCAAGTGGAATTCTCTTTCAAAGACAAAAAAATGAAAGAGTACGGACTTGATGAAGATACCGTCAAGAAAGTGATCCAAGGCTCTGACGTCAACACGCCGCTTGGGCTGTACACGTTTGGCAACAAAGAAAAATCCGTTGTCGTTAACGGCAATATTACGTCAATTAAAGATTTAAAAGATATGAGAATTCCGGTCACGTCAGCTGCAGGCTCATCAAGCAGTGCGGCATCCGGAGCAGGCGCATCGTCAGCAGCAGGCGCGCAGGCAGCACAACAGGCACAGCAAAGCGCGAGCACAGAGGTGCCGACAGTCAAGCTTTCTGACATTGCAGATATTAAAGACGTGAAAAAAGCAGAATCCATTTCCCGCACGAACGGAAAAGACAGCATCGGCATCAACATCGTAAAAGCAAATGATGCCAACACGGTAGAAGTGGCCGATGCGATAAAAGATGAACTGAAGCAATACAAAAAAGACCATAAAGGGTTCAAGTACAGCTCGACGCTTGATATGGCAGAGCCGATTACAGAGTCAGTGGACACGATGTTAAGCAAAGCGATTTTCGGCGCGATCTTTGCGGTCGTGATCATTCTCTTATTCTTAAGAGATATTAAATCAACGCTGATCTCTATCATTTCCATTCCATTATCACTCTTGATCGCACTCCTTGTGCTCAAGCAGCTTGATGTGACATTAAACATTATGACGCTCGGGGCGATGACGGTCGCCATCGGACGGGTGGTCGATGACTCCATTGTCGTCATTGAAAATATTTACCGCCGTATGAGGCTTAAAGATGAACCTTTACGCGGTAAGCAATTGGTTCGTGAAGCGACGAAGGAAATGTTCAAACCGATCATGTCTTCAACGATCGTTACGATTGCCGTATTCCTGCCGCTTGCCATGGTCGGCGGACAGATCGGGCAATTGTTTATGCCGTTTGCATTAACCATCGTCTTTGCGCTTGCCGCATCACTGTTGATTTCGATCACATTGGTGCCGATGCTGGCGCACAGCTTATTCAAAAAATCGCTCACAGGCGCGCCTGTTAAAGCGAAAGAGCATAAGCCCGGCAGACTGGCCAATTTCTATAAAAATGTGCTGAATTGGTCTTTAAGCCATAAATGGATTACATCCATCATCGCGGTTCTGATGCTTGTCGGAAGTTTGTTCCTCGTACCGCTGATCGGCGCGAGCTACCTGCCGTCAGGAGCAGACAAAACGATGCAGCTCACATATACGCCTGAACCGGGCGAAACGAAAAGCGAAGCGGAAAAAGCTGCGCAAAAAGCTGAAGACCTGCTGCTGAAACGCAAACATGTCGATACGGTTCAATATTCATTAGGTTCCCAGAGCCCGCTCGGCGGAAGCTCAAACGGCGCATTGTTCTATGTGAAATACGAGGAGGACACGCCTGATTTTGACAAAGAAAAAGACAATGTCTTAAATGAAATTAAGAAAACATCCAGCCGCGGCGAATGGAAAACACAAAATTTCAGCTCATCGGGCAACAACAATGAATTGACGTATTATGTGTACGGAGATTCAGAGTCTGATATTAAAGGCACGGTTAAGGACATCGAAGACATCATGAAAAAGCAAAAGGATCTGAAAAACGTAAATTCAGGCCTTTCCAGCACATATGATGAGTACACGTTCGTGGCTGACCAGGAGAAGCTCAGCAAGCTCGGCTTAACGGCTTCGCAAATCTCCCAGGCTCTCATGTCACAAACGTCACAGTCGCCGCTCACCACTGTGAAAAAAGACGGCAAAGAGCTTGACGTCAACATTCAGACTGAAAAAGACCAGTATAAGAGTGTGAAAGAATTAGAGGATAAAACGATCACATCGCCTGCAGGCCAAGAAGTAAAAATCGGCGATGTGGCGAAAGTGAAAAACGGCTCGACTTCAGATACAGTCTCCAGACGCGACGGCAAGGTATACGCTGACGTAACGGCAGAGGTCACGTCTGACAACGTAACGAAAGTATCCGCAGCTGTTCAAAAGAAAGTTGACAAGCTGGATCTGCCGGACAATGTATCGATTGATACCGGCGGTGTATCTGCAGATATCGCGGATTCCTTTACGAAACTCGGTTTAGCGATGCTTGCCGCAGTTGCGATCGTTTACCTTGTTCTTGTGATTACCTTCGGCGGAGCATTGGCGCCGTTTGCGATTCTGTTCTCGCTTCCGTTTACGGTCATCGGCGCACTAGTCGGACTGTATGTATCGGGAGAGACGGTCAGTCTGAACGCCATGATCGGTATGCTCATGCTGATCGGGATCGTCGTCACAAATGCGATTGTCTTAATTGACCGCGTCATCCATAAGGAAGCGGAAGGCTTATCAACGAGAGAAGCGCTGCTTGAAGCCGGCTCTACGAGATTGCGTCCGATTCTGATGACGGCGATTGCGACAATCGGCGCCCTGCTTCCATTGGCATTGGGCTTTGAAGGCGGAAGCCAGGTCATCTCTAAAGGACTCGGTGTCACCGTTATCGGCGGTTTAATCAGTTCGACCTTGCTTACCCTTCTGATTGTGCCGATCGTATATGAAGTATTGGCGAAATTCCGTAAGAAAAAACCTGGAACAGAAGAAGAGTAAGACAGCGGGCCTTGGCTCCTTAAACGGAGCCGGGGCCTTTTTTTCTTCTGCCAAATCCTGTACATATTGTTGCGATTTTCTCAACTCATAGTATAATTAAAGGTTGTTAGTGTTAATAATGGATCGGATACTCTTAAGTAGGATGATGAGATAATGAAACGTGCACGCATAATATATAATCCAACTTCTGGACGGGAGCTTTTTAAGAAAAATCTTGCCCAGGTCCTGCAAAAATTTGAACAAGCCGGTTATGAAACCTCCACCCATGCCACCACATGCGCCGGAGACGCGACTCATGCCGCAAAAGAAGCCGCATTGCGGGAGTTTGACCTGATTATCGCCGCCGGCGGAGACGGAACGATTAATGAAGTCGTCAACGGACTGGCGCCTTTAGACAAACGTCCGACACTCGGCATCATCCCGGTCGGCACGACAAATGACTTCGCCAGAGCGCTCGGCATCCCGAGAGAGAACATACTGAACGCCGCTGACACCGTCATTAACGGCGTCGCCCGCCCGATTGACATCGGCCAGGTCAACGGACAATATTTTATCAATATTGCCGGCGGTGGCCGCTTAACGGAGCTGACGTATGATGTGCCAAGCAAACTGAAAACAATGCTCGGCCAGCTTGCTTATTATTTAAAAGGAATGGAGATGCTGCCTTCACTCCGTCCGACAGAGGTCGAGATTGAATATGACGGCAAGCTGTTCCAAGGCGAAATCATGCTGTTTTTAGTGACGCTGACCAACTCGGTCGGCGGATTCGAGAAGCTTGCCCCTGATTCCAGCCTGAATGACGGCATGTTTGATTTAATTATTTTAAAGAAAGCCAATCTCGCCGAATTTATCAGAGTCGCGAGCATGGCGCTCAGAGGCGATCATATTAACGATCAGCACATTATTTATACAAAAGCGAACCGCGTGAAAGTCAATGTGTCAGAAAAGATGCAGCTGAATCTGGACGGCGAGTACGGCGGCATGCTGCCGGGCGAATTCGTGAATCTGTACCGCCACATTCACGTCGTCATGCCGAAGGAAAAAGCGGAACAGCTGGATGATTAAAAAACTTGGCCCTGCACGGCCAAGTTTTTCTTGCTTAACAGAAGAGGTGAACAAACATGAAAATCAAACCGCCAGTGGAAAAAAACGAATACTATGATGTCGTCTTCGAAGACTTGACACACGAAGGAGCAGGCGTCGCAAAAGTCGAAGGATTCCCGATCTTCGTACCGAACGCCCTCCCGGAAGAAAAAGCCCAGATCAAAGTGACACGCGTCAAAAAAGGCTTCGCTTTCGGACGCCTCATGGAGCTGAAAGAAGAAAGCCCGCACAGAACGGACGCCCCGTGCCCGATTTACAAGCAATGCGGCGGCTGCCAGCTTCAGCATATGACATACGAAGGCCAGCTGTTGTTTAAGCAGAAACAAGTTAAAGACGTACTGGAACGCATCGGCAAGCTGGATCTGTCCAACGTTACGGTGCACCCGACACTCGGCATGGAAGACCCGTGGAA
This sequence comes from Bacillus nakamurai, assembly GCF_001584325.1. Classification (GTDB taxonomy): domain Bacteria; phylum Bacillota; class Bacilli; order Bacillales; family Bacillaceae; genus Bacillus; species Bacillus nakamurai. Next base: position 12,786 of record NZ_LSAZ01000023.1, on the reverse strand, counting down.
TTACAGAAACAAAGCACAGGTTCCGGTCGGAGAAAGGGAAGGCGGACTCGTCGCAGGGTTCTATCAGCAAAGAAGCCATGACATCATCGACATGAGCGCCTGCCTCATCCAGCAATCCAAAAACGACGAAGCCGTCCAAGCCGTCAAAGACATTTGCGCAATATACGGCGTCAAAGCCTACAATGAAGAACGCCACAAAGGCTGGCTCCGCCACATCATGGTCAGATACGGTGTCGTCACGGGCGAAATGATGATCGTCTTCATCACCAGAACAAACGACTTCCCGCACAAGGCGAAGATCATCGAAGACATCACGGCCAAATTTCCGCACGTCAAATCCATCGTGCAAAACATCAATCCAAGTAAAACAAACGTGATCTTTGGGAACGAAACAAACGTCATCTGGGGCGAAGAATACATCTACGACCTCATCGGAGACGTCAAATTCGCCATCTCCGCCAGATCGTTCTACCAGGTCAACCCGGAACAGACAAAAGTACTCTACGACAAAGCGCTCGAATACGCCGAGCTGCAAGGAGAAGAAACCGTCATCGACGCCTACTGCGGCATCGGAACCATTTCTCTCTTCTTAGCGAAGCAGGCGAAAAAAGTATACGGCGTAGAAATCGTCCCGGAAGCAATTGAAGACGCCAAACGCAACGCTGAGCTAAACGGCATCACAAACGCCGAATTCGCCGTCGGAGAAGCGGAAACCGTCATTCCGAAATGGTATGAAGAAGGCATCACGGCCGATACGCTTGTCGTCGACCCGCCAAGAAAAGGCTGCGACGAAGCGCTCCTGCGGACGATCATCGAGATGAAGCCGAAGCGGGTGGTGTATGTGTCTTGTAATCCTGGGACGCTTGCGAGGGATTTGCGGGTGCTTGAGGACGGCGGATACACGACGCTTGAAGTGCAGCCGGTGGATATGTTTCCGCATACGAATCATGTGGAGTGTGTGGCGCAGCTGGTTTTAAAAGAAGAAGCAGGGTCCCGATGAGGGATGACCTGCTTCTATTTATACATTCAATAGTCCCTGTTTCATTCCGTTCACAACAGCGCCGACCCTTGAATTGGCTTCCAGCTTCTGAATAATGGAAGAAATGTGACGTTCTACGGTTCTTTTACTAATCGTTAATTCAGTACTGATCTCCATATTTGTTTTATCCTCTGCTATTAGCTTCAACACTTCTCGTTCTTTCTGAGTAAGGCTCTCACCTGCAAGGTTTAAAATGAGCGTAGGGAATATTCGGTTGTCCGCGTAAGATTGTTTTACAGCAGCGACCAGTTCATTAATTGAACTTTCCTTCCTTACATAAGCATTTGCACCTGCTTTATAGGCTGCTGTTATATATTCATCATAATCATATCCTGACAAAACAACTACCTTGAGTTCCGGAAATGTTTCCTTAATTGTTTTTGTTAAAATAATGCCATTGAAAGATTTCATTCTAATATCAATAATCAGGACATTTGGGCGGGTACAGATAATTTTGTTATGAAGATCTGCTGGCTCTGATAAAGCACCAACTACTTCAATATCTTTATCCTGCTCTAATAATTGTTTAATACCCTGTAATACCATTATATGATCATCTAACAGCAATACTTTGATTTTCAATTGATTTACTCCATTCCATAGGCAAAGTAAGATAACAATTGTGTTTATATCAATTTTGAACGATTATTATGTAGTTGTTCGGCTCTTTTGGATTAAATTGAATTCGGTATGAGTCTGAATGCAAAATAAGAGTCTGCCGCATTGAAAATCATACCTTTTACTCAACACTTCTAAGATAGTATATCGTCTTTTCTCCCTTTAATCTAGATATTCTCGAAGAAAAAATGGTGAATTTTTACTAACTGAAACATATTTTTCCCCTGCTGCATTTGTACCTTAATGACTTTAAAAGGTTGATTTTCCTCTCTTGATCAAAGTTTATACATCTTCACTGTTACGACTGTAATCAATAAATCAATAAATTCAGTTGTATAAAAATATTTATATGTTTTTTCGCCAATAAATAGGCGCGATTCCGCCAATTTGTTGGCGGGATATACGGATTTGCTTATGCCTATATTTTGATATTTTTAAGTAGAGAAGAAAATATTGGTTATATTAAGGTAATTTGACCTAATGGAATGATGTTTGCTGAAAAAATAAAATACTGAAAGGTGATTATGAAGAGGATTACATATTCCGAATTCAAAAGATTGTTTCCAAAAGAAGCTATCGCTCTGGACGTAATCAACTGCAAAGTTACAGGTTATTGAGACAGAATCTATGCAGGAACCCATATAATTACCTGAAGGCGTTTACATCTGCTGTTTCTAAGAAAACTAATCATTAGAATATCATGAATCTAAATGCATTGAATGAAGTAACACGCCAGTTGAAAAGTTAAATCCTTTATAGGAGCGGACAGTGTATGAAATAAAACTGCATGTCAGTAAATTAAAAACTTAGAATTTCTTTAACTACTGATAATCGGATTTTTCTGTTTTAATTCTTTATGTCTTATGAAATGGTTCCATTTAACGAATAAGCACCAGAAAACAAACCGCTAAAGGAGGGGAAATTTTGCTAGAAGTTAAAATTTTAGAAACAGAAGAAGAAAAAAATGAACTGTACTCAATGAGATATAAAATTTTTGTAGACCAAGAAAAATCAGTACCTGCTGAAAACTATAAAGACGGTTTACTAAAGGATCAATCTGATGAGCATGCATATCAAATTGGATGTTATGAAGGTCATTTATTAGTAGGATTTATGACCTTAATTGTAAAGCAAGAGGATGAATTATTAGAGGTTGAAAAAACGCACAACTTAGCCCCGAAAGAAGGTGAAAATTGTGCAGAGGTTATGAGATTAGTCGTTTTAGACACTCCTTTTACTAGTACGATCTCTATGAAGGGCAAAGTAATGAATCTCTTATTTGATAAGGTAAAAGATATCATTATCTCTGAAAAAATTACGCATCTCCTCTTACAGAGCAGAGAAAAATCAAAAAAAATATATGAAAAAATAGGGTTTTCACAGATTGGTGATTTCAAACTATATAGAGGGAAATCATATCAGTGTCCTATGAAACTTGATGTGATGAAAGTAAGTGAAAAGGTAGTAAATGTTTCAGAGTATATATAATGAAAGGGATGGATTTAAATGAGTCTGGAAACATTAATAAGCGTAGAGAAAAAAGAAAAATTAATCGGAATGATTGCGGAAATTCTTGAGGTTGAGCCTGAAGAAATAAAAGATGATACCGATCTGGTAGAAGAACTAGATGCTGATTCAATGATGGCTTTGGAGATTTTAGCCAGTGTTGAAAAAGAGTTTCAAATAAAAATATCGGAAGAGGAACTGCAGAAGTTTACAACAGTAAATAATATTATTTTGATTATTGAAGAAAGACTAAAGGAAAAATAACATGAACTTATTGTCGCACGATGATGTTTTAGAGATATTACCGCAAAGATATCCTTTTGTGATGGTAGATAGAGTCATAGAGATTAGTGAAACTAACATAACATCTATAAAAAATGTTACTGGAAATGAGCCGTGTTTCCAAGGGCATTTTCCTAATAAAAAGATCTTCCCAGGAGTATATATAACAGAAGCTATTGCACAAACAGCTATTCTTTTGTTCTCACATAATGATCATTCAAGTGAATCAGATGAAACTCTCCCCCTTCTTTATCACACAAATGTGAAATTTAAGAAGCCTATAGTTCCTGGAGATCAGATGATTATTACTTTAAATATAATAAAGAAAATAAGTAAGGCTGCTATTGTTAAAGCTGAAGTAAAAGTAGACGGTGTTAGGTGTGCATTCGGAGAATTGACCTTTACGCTTGTGGGAGATGAATAATTTGAAAAGAGTTGTAGTAACAGGTACGGGAGCAATTACTTCAATAGGCCTTAATTCTAAAGACTTTTGGGAATCTTGTTTGAGTGGGGAATCTGGTATCACCCCTATTCAAAAAGAGGGACTCCAATTATTAGATCCAAAATTTGGAGGGCAAATCCATGATTTTGATGCTTCTGAATATATCAAAGTCAATGATCATAAGTCTATAGGCAGAGGTTCTCAATTATTAATTGCTAGTATGTATGATGCTATCAAAAGTGCTAACTTGAATCTTGAAACATATAAGAAGGCAGATTTATATGTTGGAACTACAATGGGTGAAATTGCTATTGAAACAACTGACTATAATCGCCATTTGGGAGAGACGAGTTCCCAAAATCTTTTAGACCAAGATTTTTTACATACATTATTGGCTAACGCATGCAGAGAATTCAATTTACAGGGAGAGACAATGCTTGTTGCAAATGCCTGTTCTGCAGGTAATTATGCGATTATTCAAGGTTATGAAAAAATAAGGAGCGGGGAACAATCCATTTGTTTTACAGCAGGAGAAGATCCTTTCTCGACTATCGCTTATTATGGGTTTAACAGATTGAAAGCTATTGCCTCAAAAGAATGTAAACCATTTGATGCTCACAGAGATGGTATGCTAGTTGCTGAAGGGGCAGGGTGCCTAGTGTTAGAGGAATTAGAGCACGCCAAAAATAGAGGAGCCAATATTTTGGCAGAAATTAAAGGTTATGGTGTTTCATGCGATGCCTATCATATTACTGCGCCTCATCCCAATTCAACCGGAATAATACAGGCCATGAAAAAGGCCATAGAAAAAGCTAATATTACGGCTGACGATGTGAATTACATTAGTGCTCATGGGACAGGTACCCAAGCAAATGATAAGGCGGAGTCTTTTGCAGTTAATCAATTATTTAATAAAAAAGTACCGATGAGTTCAATTAAGTCCATGATCGGTCATTCTATGGGAGCTGCAAGTTTATTGGAAGCAATTGTATGTTGTAACGCTGTAAAAGAGGATATTGCACCTCCGACGATAAATTTTGAACTAAAGGATGAAAACTGTGATGTTGATTGCATTCCAAATAGAAAAAGGTCATTTCCTATTGAGTATGCAATGAACAATTCATATGCTTTTGGCGGCGCCAATTCCAGCATCATTTTTAAGAAATTCAGAGACGATTGTTAAAAATGGAGATGAGTATTAAAATGAATATTATTGGAAGAGGTAAAGTTCTTTCTGAAAAAATAAGCGTTGAAAGCATAAAAAATAAAATGGAATTAAAAGGTATATTAGAGCCGGAGAATTTTGACGTAAAAAAGTACATTAAATATAAAGGCCTTCGTTCACTCACAAAAGCAACTAATCTAGCTATTGCTTCAATAAGTGAGGCAATAGCTGATGCAGGGAGTATGTACAGTGAGTATTCTTCAGAAAGAATAGGTGTTTTTGTAGGCAGTACTTTGAATCCCATGGATGCTGCGTATCATTTTATGACAGATGTATATGAAGCCTCTCCAGACTTTGTTAGTCCGGTTAAATTTTCTAGTTCCGTTTTAAATAACATCTCTGGATGGGCTTCCATTGTTTATGGCATAACCGGTTTGAATTCTACTGTGATTTCAGGAAACTTATCTGGAATAGACGCTTTAAAAATGGCAGCTTCTTATATAAACAATGATGTTATTGATGTTGCCATTGTGACAGCTGTTGAGGGAAATGAAGAAGGCTCTATCTACCATTTAGGCAATCTTCAAGAACAGGTTAACGCGGTTACAGGTGCTATTTCGTTTATTATAAAAAAAAGTGAAGATTCTTATTCTAACATTGATAAAATTAACAGCTTCCAACATACCGAAGATAATAGAGACAAGATCATTTTCAACTTAGAAAAAGAATTAAAAGTGGGACAAACAAAAAACCTTATTTATGGGTCAAACAATCGTAATGACAAAATCATTTTTGATTATTTAAAAAGCAGAGATCTTTCTAATGACGTAAATATTTTAAATATTTCTAGAAGTATTGGAACTTCAAATGCATTATCGGGTTTCTTAAAATTAATGGTCTCTCTAGAGTTAAAAGGTGAAACATTAATTATTGAAACAAATGAAGTTGGAAATGATAGTATGATAAAAATAAATTCATTGAATAATTGAGGGTTAAATTATGAAAAAACTAGTCATTATAACGGGTGGCACGGGAGATTTAGGACAATCAATTATTAAAAAATTTCACCAAAATGATTATTTGGTTTACTTTACATATTTGGGGAATGTTGAAAAGGCTAGATTAATTGAAGAAAAATGTCCTACAACAACAGCTGTAAAAGTCGATGTTAGAGATTATACTCAAGTGAAAGAATGTATTGAAAAAATTTATGACACACATGGCCGAATAGACTGTTTGATTAATAATGCAGGAATTAATAAAGATAAAACAATTACATTTATGAATCAAAGGTCCTGGCAAGATGTAATCAATACGAACTTGAATGGCACCTTTAACTGTTGTAAATTTGTCTCAAAATATATGATCAATCAAGGTAATGGCTCAATTATTAATATGTCTTCTGTATCAGGTATGAAAGGTATTGAAGGCCAGACCAATTATAGTGCAGCAAAAGCCGGAATTAATGGACTAACAAAAACTTTGGCGAAAGAGATGGCTAAGTATAATGTAAGAGTCAATGCCATTTGCCCAGGTTTTATAGAATCAGATATGACTAGTAATTTAGATGAAAATCGATTGGTGAACCTGATTCCCATGCAGCATTTAGGCAGCCCAGATGATGTAAGTGAATTAGCTCTTTTTCTTTCAGAAAATGGATCCAAATACATTACTGGACAAATGATTACTGTTGACGGAGGCTTATCAATCTAGCATAATTTAGTAATCTTACTTTCGAGGTGAACAGAATGGGAGAAGAACAAGAAATCATTACAGTAACAGATCTGCGAAAAAAATATGGATCATTTGAAGCAGTTAAAGGGGTATCCTTTTCTGTGAAAAGAGGTGAGCTGTTTGCGTTTCTGGGGACAAACGGTGCAGGGAAATCAACTACGATTGATATCCTCTGTACGTTGATTAAAAAGACATCCGGAAAAGTTGTGATTGACGGTTTTACGCTTGGTGAGGGGAAAGAGAATAATCATATCCGCAAGAAAATCGGGGTTGTTTTTCAAGAGAGTATATTGGACGAACGATTAACTGTTTACGAAAATATTATGAATCGCGGGCAATATTATCATTTAAGCAAAACGCAAGTTCAGGAAAACTATCAGTTTGTCTCGGATTATTTAAAATTAGATGACATTAAAGAGAAAAAATACAGCGATTTATCAGGAGGGCAAAGAAGAAGAGCAGATATCGCCCGAGCTATTATACATAAACCGGCCATTTTATTTTTGGATGAGCCTACCACAGGTCTTGACCCGCAAACAAGGGTATTTGTTTGGAGCGCGATTAAAAGGCTGCAGGAAGAAACAAACATGACCATCTTTTTAACCACGCATTACATGGAGGAAGCCGCTGTAGCTGATCAGGTAGTGGTTATTAAAGAAGGCCGCTTGATTGCAGAAGGCACACCGAGCCAGCTGAAAGATCAATATGCGTTTGACAGTTTGCATATCATTTTTCAACCGGACTTTGATCCGACAGCATGGTTTAAAAATAAACAATTAGCCTACACGGTAAAAAACTCGATTTACTCCCTTCGTTTAGAATCCACTCTCGATGCTTTTGAGATTTTAAAAAGCCTGGAAGGACAAGTAGAATCCTTTGAGGTCATTAAAGGGAATATGGATGATGTCTTTATCAATATTATCGAAGAAAAAGGGAGCACTTTGTCAGAGCAGAAGGGGAGTATCGCGTAAATGAAGTCTTTATCCAGTTTAATCAGCAGAAATATTAAAATCTACTTCCGTGACCGGACCCTTTTACTTCTTTCTCTTTTGTCAGTATTTATCGTCATTCTGTTATACGCGGTATTTTTACAGCAGACACAGCTGGATGCCATAAAAGTATTGGTGGGTTCGACAGATGATTCCAAAGCAATGGTGAATGAGTGGATGGTTGCCGGATTACTATCCATTACAGCTGTAACAACCACACTCGGTGCATTTGGAATCATGGTCAAAGATAAAGAAAGCAAAAGAACGTATGATTTCTTAACAGCTCCTTTATCGAGAGCGACAATTCAATTGAGCTATGTCATTCATTCGTTTGTCATCGGCTTGATCTTTTCTTTCATTGCCTTTTTGGGGTGTGAAATTTTTCTTGTTTCTACAGGCAGCAACATATTGAGCGGTGCCGGCATGCTTGAAGTATTGGGCATCATTATTCTTTCGGTTGCTCTTTCAAGTTCAATTAATTTATTCTTAACTCTTTTTATTCACACACAAAATGCCTTTTCAACACTAAGTACGATTGTCGGAACAGCGATCGGTTTTTTGTGCGGTGTGTATGTGCCGATCGGCGGCGTACCGACGTTTGTACAAAAGATTATTATGTACTTCCCTATCAGCCATACCGCTGTTCTGTTCAGAAAAGCGTTTATGACAGACTCGATTGATAAGGTGTTTAAAAATGCCACCGCAGACCAAATACAAGAATATGAAAAACATTATGGCATTGTCTACAAGTTAAACGGCCATTTTATCAGTACGGCGTCAAGTTTGTGGGTAATTGTCATAACAGCTGTTATCTTTACCGTCATATCTATTTTCATATTTAAAAAACAAAATAAATGACCTCTTTTGTCTATACATAACGATTTAAAAGGCAGCATCTGTTTACTGGATGCTGCCTGTTTTGATGGGGAGGAGTCTAAAAAAGGAGTTTGGGTTTAGTAAATGATTATTTTGTTCGAGATAGTGTGCTAAAAATTCTTTTCTTCTTCTGAAAATTTAAGCCCTTTTTCTGCTCCATTTTGCTAAATTGCTCACTGTATTTAATCTTACCGGCAGTGCAGGTGTTCTTCTTCCTGTGGAGAAAGTTCCGTACGGTTTCGGCAGCACCACTTAGGCGAACGCTTGTAGTGCTTCACTAAACTGCTGCTGTTGACTGCGTTGTAAGGAACTCCTCCCCGCCGATACCACGTCATGGCGAGGATGATAGGGGAGAATATCCTCAAGTGGTCTGTGTTATCATGGCAACAAAAAAGCCCTCAAAAAAGAGAGCCTTCTTTAGTCATTCTGCTATTCATCTTCTTCCCAGTTGTCTTTAGATTCATGAAGCTCTTCAATAAAAAACTCCAAAAAACTATCAGATACAGTACGACCGTACCCATCGTTATTATCCCATAAAACTACTGGACATTCGCCATCTGTCATTTTATTGGTATCAAGACAATAAGAGAATTCATCTACATATTCTATGACAACGAGTCCATCAGCAAGGCCGTAAAATTTTCTATAATCATTGGTCTGCTCGACAACATCAGCTCCACAAGAATCATAACCCAGTATCATAGTTCCAAAAGCTCCACCTGAACCGTAAGTCATTAGAAACCATTTGTAACTTTCAGGGAGTGACACGTTGAGATTCTCTTCTATTTCACTGATTTGATCTTCGGTGACTCCTCCGGTTAGAATCGTATATTCTTTGTTTTCTTCGAAAAATTTTTCTATTTTTGAGTAATTCATATAACACACCTCTTACTCCTGATTTTCAAATTGTTTTGCTCTCCATTTCCAATACCTTTTTCTGAAATTTTTATACTGCGTTTCAAGAATGGGGTCATTTCTAAAACTTTCACCATTTTCTTTTAAACCATGAAGAATGGTATGATATTTTTTATGAAGGCTTTCTGGTATTTCAACCATTGTACCTGGCTCTTCTTGAATTAGATGATGAAGGTTTATTTGTGTACCATCTTTAGCAAAAGGCGCATTCCCGAGTTTCATTAGTTGGAGATTTGTTTGGCCTTTACGGTTTTTTTGATTGATATCAATGTCTTTTAACGTATACACTTTTCGACTAACATCTTTAACTTTCCCTTTAGATTTGACTTTTCCTTCAATCTCAACAGCATTATATTTTTCTTTATTTATCCAGGGGACACTTATGTTTCTTCCGATAAATGGTTTTCTGCTCTCATCAGGTAATCTTTTCGCAGCCATAAACAGTTCATTTTTTAACCCTGCGCTATTTACTACATTATAAGGAACTCCCCCAACGGGAACAACATCGTACCGGGGATTATAAGGCAATAAATCTTTGATTGAGACCTCTTTCAGTTTTTGTCCCGCTTTTCCTACTTTCGCTGTGACTTTCCCTGCTGCATCAGCTTTCATGATAACGCCCGCACCTTTTGTTCCGACGATAGACGTCACAACAGTGCCTATGGCGTATGTCACCCATCTTGACCGTGAATAGGTGTCACCGTTGACCATGTCTTTTTGATACGAATCCTCGATTGCGGCTGAAATGGCTTCATACGTTTTGATAGGGTGAGCCACTGCTCCGGTAATGGCTTCAACGGTTCCGCCCGGATCTGTGATCATATCCCACAGGCCTGTGACCGCGTCTTTGCCTGAATCATAAAGACCGACGGCAACCCCCTTGAAACCGTCAGTGAGTTCACGCGTGTTTTCAATTTGCGTAAAGTATCGCTGCTGTTCTTTTGTGAGGTTTTTGTAACCGATTGTTTTGGCCATTGAGTAGAACTCATCGGCATTCGCATAGTCGCAGTTTTTGAGTCTTTCTTTTAGTTTGTCAATCTCACGCTCTCTCGCTTCTTCCTTCTTCATCGCAAGATAAGCCTGCGAGTGCCTTGCAATCTCATCTTTTTTCTGATGAATGTCGCTTTCCCTGTACGCCTTGGCGTTGTAGTTGATCGGGGTGGCGCTTTTTCCTTTGCCTGTGGCGTTTTGGAGTTGTTGAAAATCTGCTTGAATGAAATGTTCATTTGCTTCGGTTTCTGTGTATTCTGCGGTTAAATCGTGATCGAGCCTGCCGAGTTTATGTATCGTATCGTTTCTTTTTTTGTCAGCCGCCGAAAGCTGGTGATCTGCGTTTTCGGTGGAAAAGAGATCGAGTGAGATGATGTGTTGAATTTCTCCTAAGATGGAGCGCATGTCTTTTTTCTGTTCTTCCATGATCGCTTTTGACTTTTCCAGTGCGTGGGTGAGTTCATGCTCTAAAAAGGATTCTTCCACATATGAATGGGATAGCCCGGCGTCCTCGACTTTTCCGGAAAGGCTTGTGAGAAATGCGATTTTCATGTCGATCAGTTCGAGCCAGCTGTCCGCGATGCCGGCGTGGTCCTGGAAAAAGGCTTTGATGTTGTCGGCACCTTTGCCTGAGAAATCATTGTCGCCGAGGTCAGCCATGCCTTGGAACGATTTTTTCAGGCTGGCCATTTGGCTGCGGAGTTGTTTGTATTCGCCCGCCCGCTGCTTTGCGGCGGAAAGCAGGGTGGTTGCTTCGAAAACGTTCATGACCATATCCTTTCTTTTGTTCGATATCAAAATTTTACCACGTGTTGCCGGATGAGCAGTGTAGGAAATAGGTAATGAAGGTAAAATGAATCTTTTGGCTTGCGACTTAATTCCTGTATGCTGAATTGTTATGTTTTGTACAATACATACAAAAGTCAGAGTTCGGTAATGACACGTTCAGCTCGCTTATTTTCAGGCTGCTCCGCCGTAATTTTGACAAGGGAAAATCTGCTGCCTGCTTTTTCTAACGTCTTACACTCGAAACAACCAAACCACTTGAGGTATAATAGAAAAAGAGTATTTATCATACAGATTCAAATTGTGAAAGAGAGTGGAACAAAATGGGCCGTAAATGGAACAATATTAAAGAAAAGAAAGCGTCAAAAGACGCGAATACCAGCCGGATTTACGCGAAGTTCGGCCGTGAGATTTATGTGGCGGCAAAACAGGGCGAGCCTGATCCGGAGTCAAACCAAGCGTTAAAAGTGGTGCTGGAGCGCGCTAAGACGTACAGCGTGCCGAAAAACATCATTGAACGTGCGATTGAAAAGGCGAAGGGCGGTTCGGAAGAGAATTTTGACGAGCTGCGTTATGAAGGCTTCGGGCCGAACGGGTCAATGATCATCGTTGACGCTTTGACGAATAACGTGAACCGGACGGCGCCTGAAGTGCGGGCTGCGTTTGGGAAAAACGGCGGAAACATGGGTGTCAGCGGGTCTGTTGCTTACATGTTTGATGCGACGGCTGTTATCGGGGTTGAGGGCAAATCGGCAGATGAAGCGCTTGAACTGCTGATGGAAGCTGATGTGGACGTCCGTGATATTTTAGAAGAGGATGACAGTGTCATCGTTTATGCTGAGCCTGACCAGTTCCATGCCGTGCAGGAGGCGTTTAAAAATGCAGGCGTTGAAGAATTCACCGTGGCCGAACTGACGATGCTGGCGCAAAATGAAGTGGAGCTTCCGGAAGAGGCGAAAGCTCAGTTTGAAAAGCTTATTGATGTATTAGAGGATTTGGAAGACGTGCAGCAGGTCTACCACAACGTAGATTTAGGCGAATAAAGTCAGACAGAAGGCCGGAACATGTTCCGGCCTATTTGTTTATTCGGAGAGCCTGTATCACATACCTCTGTACAGCGATTATTTTATTATTTTGTGTAAAATGGGCGGATGCCCAAACGTTTCGCTCCCATTCTCATAAGTTAGACTGTAACCTATGTGAAGGAGCGATTAATTATGAATGAAAGAAGACCGATTTACGGAGGCTACGGAGGGTTTGGCGGCGGCGGCTTTGGAGGCTACCCGGGCTACGGTTACGGGGGCTATGGCGGCTTCGGAGGATATCCGGGCTTCGGTTATGGCGGTTACGGGGGCTTTGGAGGATATCCGGGCTACGGCTACGGCGGTTACGGAGGCTATGGCGGGGGCTATGGCGGTTACGGCGGGGGCTATGGCGGTTATGG
>NZ_LSAZ01000022.1 GCF_001584325.1 Bacillus nakamurai | reverse complement strand
CATGATGAATGTGCCTGTTTTCGGGATTATTGTGAATCCTGCTCCCGATCCAAGATTTCGTATGTTTGGGAGCTTTTTTGGTCAATGGTTTCTTTATTTGAAAGATCTTTCACCTGCTGATGAAACTCTCTTTCATAAGACGGGGCATCAGTCTTCAGGTCACCCTCCGCCTCTTCCTGCGCTTCAATTGTCCTTCTGGCGTACGGGACAGCCTCCAGCCTTTCATAAGGGATTTCCTTTCCTGTTTTTTCGCATATGCCGTACGTTCCCTTTTCCATTCGTTCAAGAGCGGAATTTACCTCATCTAAAAGATTCTGATCCACTCCATCTAACGTTTGGTTTGTGACCCTGTCCAGATAGATGCTGCCATGGTCAGCTAAGTGATTATCTACACCGTTTGAGAGTTCTCCTGTTGCTTCACTCATTGATTGATCTTCCTTTGACTCTCCTTGGAGCCCTTCTTTTAAATCGATTAATTTATGATAAAGGCAGTCTCGCTGTTCTTTTGACAATGACATATTCATCATCTCCTTTTTCGTGTCTTTTCGGCTGTCATAGTCTTTTCATACCCGCAAAAAAGAAAGCTGAAACACGAGACCTTAATGCTTTCCTGCCCTAATGGTGACATTTGGCGTTTTATTTTCTGCATCTCTTTGTTCTTTCAAATGATTTTTCTGATGTTTGTCCTGAAATTCTTCAGCGTCAGCTTTTTTCAGCTGCTTATCCGGTGTATGATAAGTGGCGCCTATATTCAAGATACCGCTCAGCTCGTTAATGCTAAGCTTCTCGAAATCGATATTGTATTCAATCTTGTCCACTTTGACGTGCTCGATATGGACATACGTTTTTTCTCCTTCTATCATTTGCGGCTCAGCATGGCATTTATCCTCAAGCTTATCAAGCTGTTTTTCTAATTTCTCAAGGCGTTCTAATTCTTCTTCGCATATTTTTTTGAAGAACTCTTTTATCATTTTTTTCAAAGAAAATCACTTCTTTCCCTGTTCACTCTTGGAAAGTTCTATGTCCATCTCATCATGAATATATAAACATGGTATACAAAAGAGGGGGTGAATTATGATGTTTCTTCCAGCGGTTATCAGTTTAGAACACATAAAAGTTAACGGTATGAGCGGCGGAGCAACTTTTAATACAGGCTCTTCCATGATTTTAAGACGAACAGCTGTGAATAAAAGAAATGAGGGATATGGTGAACAGAGCGGAGATTGTGTTGTCACAGTGCTCCCTATCCTTAGTATCAATGATTATGATCAATTAGACAGCACCGCTAAAAAGACTAGCCTTCGATAATAATGGGGCTTGCATTTCCCATATGTTTATCTATCGAAATATATAAAATTCCGTCTTTAAATACCGCCTGCATACCCTTGTTTCCCTGAACCGAATGCGGAAGATCCAGCTTTTTTTCAAAATCGCCGTATTTTCCAGCCTTCTGTTTAAAATCCTGTTCATTAAAAAAGGACTTCCTGGTGCCTTTCACTAAAATATATTCCCCATAGGATAACAGCTGAACATCTTGTTTTCTATAGCCGGGCAGGTATAGCAAATATTGCAGCTCATCATGGGTTTCAACAATATCTATAATAGGAAAAACATCCTCATTTCTTCTCATTTGCTGGTCTCCCTGCTGAAAAGGGAAATGAGAATGACCGCTTTGAAAAGATTTCATTTGCTCTTCATCGAAGACTGTTTTCCAAAAGTCGCCGCCGGACATGTTTTGCGCCATTTCCATCCATTGCTTCATCTTATCGAAGTCCATTTTTATCCTCCCTGTCTTAGCATACGGTAAAAAAAGACGGCATACACCTGTATTAAAGTAAAGGAGGTTTGCCTGTGGTTCATCCAACTCCATATATCAATATTAATATTTTCATGTTGAAAATTAATTCCTTTGAAAATGCTTCAGCGGTAAATGTCGGACAGAATTTGCTGGCAGAATGGCAAAATTCGGATAAAAAGAATCAAGGATACGGACAAAATTTAGGAGATGCAAGCGGCTTTTTTGGAACAAGCGGCAAAGTAGATGACCGCGATCAAATTGACTCACCTTCTTCATTTGAATCAATACCAGCCAACATACCTGCTGGAAAAGGAGGCCCATTATGATGTTTTCGCCGGCTTTAGTGAATGTAGGCGGATTTAAAGTAAATGCTATGGACCGCGGTTCTTCTATCACGATCGGACCATATCAGCAAATTGACTATTTTTTATCGAATAAGATTAATTACGGGTTCGGCGAGGAGAACGGAGATTTGGCTCCTATTTATATCCCGATCAGTTCAATTGTTGATCCAGACCTTATTGATTCAACTTCTGCCAAAACAAGTATCGTGTAATAAAAAAGCCATCCGAAAGTGAATTTCGGATGGCTTTTATGTGAAAATTAATTGCATAAATGCTTGGTCAGCACGGCTTGAACTTCGCTTAAATCCGTATCCTTTGCAAATTCTAATTCAAAGGTCTTGCTTCTTGTCATCAATAAAAGTCCGGTGTCCGGATCAAACATGCCAGCCTCTTGAATGGCAAAGCTTTCGATCGTTTTATATGGAAGAAATACGCGGACCTTCTTTTTAGAAAACATTTTATTATCAAAGAAAATGATCCGCTTATTTGTAAAGCAAATCTGGTCAACCCGGAGCTTATAGATTGATTCTATTCTTTCCCCCTCAACGAGCAAAGCCTCAAGCTTCTTTGTGTCAGTTGATCTGCTAACAGAAAAAATTCCCAATGAAGAACCCCACTTTCTGCTTCTATCTATTGTAATATCACATTTCCAATAAAAAATAAGTTCTTTTTCCCTATATAAGAATACGACATAGACGGCATTTAAACCATTACGAACAGATTACATTTTTAGAACGCGCCAATAAATGGAACCTTTTCCGCTCAGGAGATGCTGTTATAATGTAGTACGTGTAAACAGGAGAGAAAGTTTCAAAATAAAGGATATTTTTTTCGAAAAGTCAGTTTTTTGCGTTTTTTCCTTATTCTTGGGTAAAACCCATTAAAAAAACCGCGGCTTCTGAAATGCCGCGGCTTCCTCATGTTTCATCCCGATCCTTATCTTCAATTGTTCCTTCTTTATAGGTATCTGAGATTTGCTCAAGCGTGACGTCCGTGCCTTCAGCCGGACGCACTTGTTCTGTCTGATCTGTCGTTTCGTTTTTACTGCCGTACTCTGATTTTTTCATTTTGCAGCCACCCTTTATGTGTAGTCTTTCTTTAGTATGGCTCGGGCAAAATGAATTCATTCGGTTTAGATTTCTTCAAAGTATTCTTTATAAAATCCCCCGACCTTATTTGTATTATCAACGACAAAAATGAATTCTTCTGTTTCATTTTTGACTTCATACTCTTTTCCCGGGGTCAATACACGGTTGACAATGTATTTTTTCGCATCGGTATGTACGCATTTGACTTTCTTTACGGTTTCTTTTGTCCGCCAATTGTTATGAATCATGTATAAAACTCCTTTTCTGATCGATAAGCTTATTGTAGCCGTTTTTTCTTGTGAATTGCAATAACGGTTATCAATTGATTTTATAAGGCGCTGTAGTATAGAATGACTGTATGCGCTTACTTCGCGCGGACATCAAGATGCTCAAAACAGACCATAAAAAAATTTCGGGAGGTTTGTTACGAATGAGTTCTTTAACGATGCAGATCACAAAAAGGCTGGAAACATTTTTGCAAGGCACGAAGAAGCTTTATATTGACGGAAAGTTTGTCCCGAGTGCTTCAGGATCAACCTTTGTCACACCGAATCCGGCAACCGGCGAGACGCTGATGACTTTGTATGAAGCACAGGCAGAGGATGTTGACAGTGCAGTCAAAGCGGCACGCAAAGCCTTTGATCGCGGGGAATGGCGGACAATGCCGGCCGCTTCCAGAAGCAGGCTGATGTATAAGCTGGCTGACTTAATGGAAGAGCACCAAACTGAACTCGCGCAGCTTGAAACACTTGATAACGGAAAACCGATTAATGAAACGACAAACGGAGATATCCCGCTGGCGATAGAGCACATGCGCTACTATGCCGGCTGGTCCACAAAAATAACCGGGCAGACGATCCCTGTCGCCGGCTCCTATTTTAATTACACCCGCCATGAACCTGTAGGCGTCGTCGGACAAATCATTCCCTGGAATTTCCCGCTGCTTATGGCAATGTGGAAAATGGGCGCCGCCCTTGCCACAGGCTGCACGATCGTATTAAAACCAGCCGAGCAGACACCGCTGACAGCTTTGTATTTAGCGGAGTTAATTGATCAGGCCGGATTCCCTGACGGCGTCATCAATATTGTTCCGGGTTTCGGAGAGACTGCTGGAGAAGCGCTGACTAACCATGACGATGTCGATAAGCTAGCTTTTACCGGCTCTACAGAAATCGGCAAAAAAATTATGGAAAAGGCTGCAAAAACCATTAAACGCGTGACGCTTGAGCTTGGCGGAAAATCGCCTAATATCATTTTGCCTGACGCCAATTTAAAAAAAGCGATCCCGGGCGCATTAAACGGCGTTATGTTTAATCAGGGCCAAGTATGCTGTGCAGGCTCCCGTGTCTTTATCCATAAAGATAAGTATGATGAGGTCGTCAGCGAAATGGTTTCTTATGCCGAGTCGCTTCGCCAGGGAGCCGGGCTTCACAAAGATACGCAAATCGGCCCGCTCGTCAGCGAGGAGCAGCACGAGCGTGTGCTTTCTTATATTGAAAAAGGGAAAGCTGAAGGGGCAAAAGCCGTGACAGGCGGCAGCTGCCCATTTGAAGAAGGCTATTTTGTCTCCCCGACCGTATTCGCGGACGTGGATGACAGCATGACAATTGCCAAAGAAGAAATTTTCGGACCGGTTTTGGCCGCCATCCCGTATGAATCGGTAGATGAAGTCATTGAGCGGGCCAACCGTTCAGAGTATGGCCTTGCAGCGGGGCTTTGGACTGAAAATGTCAAGCATGCCCACTACATCGCTGACCGTCTTCAAGCCGGAACCGTTTGGGTCAACTGCTATAATGTATTTGATGCGGCTTCCCCATTCGGCGGCTATAAGCAATCCGGTCTCGGACGTGAAATGGGATCATACGCATTGAATAATTATACAGAAGTGAAAAGCATATGGATCAATCTGGAAGATTAATCTCTTTTTGAAAAGAAACTGCTGCCCGCCAGCAGTTTCTTTCTTTTGTCATGCGGTCATGTGTATATGAATATATATGCTTCTGAAGGAGTTGAGCGAGTGTGAGCACAATTCAGGAAAAGGTCAGAAGCCGCCAAAAGAAAACCATCGCCCTATTAAGAGAAAAACAAAATGCGGACGGCTCATGGTCGTTTTGTTTTGAAGGGCCGATTTTGACAAACGCCTTTTTGATCCTCCTTCTCACCTCCCTTGATGACAAAGATAAAGAGCTGATTGCAAAACTTGCAAGAGGCATTCGCGCTAAACAGCGGCCGGACGGGACATTCACCAACTATCCGGATGAACGGGAAGGAAATGTGACGGCAACAGTGCAAGGGTATGTCGGCATGCTGGCTTCGGGCTTATACCATCGTTCTGATGCGAATATGATTCAGGCAGAGCGCTTTATCATATCAAAAGGCGGCTTGCGAAACGTTCATTTCATGACAAAGTGGGTGCTTGCAGCAAGCGGGCTTTATCCATGGCCCGCACTGCATCTGCCATTATCTTTCTTAGTGATTCCCCCTTCCTTTCCGCTTCATTTTTACCAGTTCAGTACATACGCGCGTATCCATTTTGTCCCGATGGCTGTAACGCTTAATAAAAGATTCACGTTGAAAAACCCCAACGTCCCTTCGCTCGGGCATTTGGACCGGCATATGACCAAAAATCCGTTTTCATGGCTGCGGTCCGATCAAGAACAGGACAGAGATATATCGTCTCTTTTGGCGCACTGGAAGCGTCTGTTACACCTTCCGGCCGCTTTACATCAGCTCGGCCTGCGGACGGCGAAAACGTATATGCTTGACCGGATTGAGGAAGACGGCACATTGTACAGCTACGCAAGCGCAACCATTTTCATGGTATACGGCCTGCTTGCTCTCGGTGTATCACGCCACTCCCCTGTTATCCGAAAAGCGCTGGCAGGCACGAAGTCTTTATTGACCACATGCGACGGGACGCCGTACTTAGAAAATTCAACATCAGCAGTATGGGATACGGCGCTTCTCAACTATGCGCTCATCAAAAGCGGCATTTCTGAAAATGATCAGATGGTAACATGCGCCGCCCGATTTCTGCGTGAACGCCAGCACACGAAAATAGCGGATTGGGCCGTTCACAATCCGCATGCGGAACCGGGAGGCTGGGGCTTTTCAAGAATCAATACAAACAATCCTGATTGTGATGATACAGCCGCCGTGCTTAAAGCCATACCGAGAAAACTTTATCCCGCTTCGTGGGAACGCGGGCTGAGCTGGCTATTGTCCATGCAAAACAAGGACGGCGGCTTCTCCGCTTTTGAGAAAAATGTAAATCATCCGCTTATCCGCCTGCTGCCGCTTGAATCCGCGGAGGAAGCAGCTGTCGATCCTTCGACAAGCGACTTGACCGGGCGTGTGCTTCGCTGTCTAGGGGAAACAGCCGGCCTTCGTTCTGATCATCCCCAAATTGAAAAAGCGGTTCAATGGCTGATCGATCACCAAGAACAGGACGGCTCTTGGTACGGCAGATGGGGCGTTTGCTACATTTACGGCACATGGGCGGCACTAACCGGCATGAAGGCTTGCGGTGTCAGCCAAAACCATCCTGCTGTAAAAAAAGCCGTCCGCTGGCTGAAGTCGATTCAAAACGATGATGGGAGCTGGGGGGAATCGTGCAAAAGCGCCGAAGTGAAATCATATGTTCCGCTTTCCCATGGAACAGTTGTGCAAACGGCCTGGGCGCTGGAAGCCTTGCTCCAATATGAAAGACCTCACCATCTGGCTGTCATCAAGGGCATTCATTTTCTCATTGACGACCATCATTATGAAGGAACACCTTTGTCATATCCCGCGGGAATCGGACTGCCGAAGCAGTTTTATATCAGGTATCACAGTTACCCGTATGTGTTTTCCTTACTGACGCTCAGCACCTTTATGAAAGAGATTGAAAAGGAGGCGGACAAATGAAACGGCACGCTTATCAGACGGAAATGCTGAATTGGTGTGAAACGCTGAAGGAACAAGTCATTCAGCAAGGGCGCTTCGATCGTTTCGCGGCTCAAATTGACCGTATTTTTCACACCCTTCAGGATGACGGATTAACGGAAGCGGAATGGTACGAACAGGCATCAGCCCTGTACCGGGACATTACTGAGACAGAGGATACGGAGGAACGCAGAGCCTATGTTCCGATCGGAAAGCATGTCCTGCCTCATCTGCCTTATAGCTATTCTGCGCTGGAGCCGTATATATCGAGAGAAATTATGAAGCTGCATCACGACAAACACCACCAGAGCTATGTTAACGGCTTAAATAAAGCGGAGCTGGAACTGAAAAATGCGAGACAGACCAAACAGTACGATTTGATTGCCCATTGGGAACGGGAATTGGCGTTTCACGGAGCCGGCCATTATTTACACAGTATCTTTTGGTTTTCCATGAATCCAAACGGAAAAAGGCGGCCGACGGGAGCTTTGTTTCAAATGATCGATTTGTCTTTCGGAAGCTATGCTGCCTTCAAGGAGCAATTTTCTCATGCGGCTAAAAAAGTGGAAGGAGTCGGCTGGGCTATTCTTGTATGGGCGCCCCGCTCCGGGCGGCTTGAGATTTTAGCCGCTGAGAAGCATCAGCTCTTCAGCCAGTGGGACGTCATTCCTTTGCTTCCGCTTGATGTGTGGGAGCACGCCTATTATTTACAATACAAAAATGACCGGGCAGCTTACGTGGACCAATGGTGGAATGTCATCGATTGGCGCGAGGCGGAAAAGCGGTTCGAGCAGGCGCATCGCGTGATGTGGCCGCTCTATTGAAAAACCCCCGTATCGCAACGGGGGTCTTTCTGTTTAAAAAATGCCAAGCACATGCAGGAACACAATAATGATAGCTACCGGAGACAAATATCGAATCAAAATGAGCCAGACGGCAAACCACTTCCGTTTTAAATCGGAGCCGCTTTTTAATTCGTCAAACAGCGCCTGCTTCGGAATTTTCAACGGTACAAAAATGGCAATCATCAGAGCGCCAAACGGCATTAAAACGTTGCTGACAAGAAAATCGGCAGCATCAAAAATGGACCGATGAAAAATGGATACATCACTTAATACCCCGTATGACAGCGCCGACGGCACGCCGACGGCAAAAATCGCAAGCCCGCCGAGCCAAGAATATCGTTTTCTTTTTACTGAATCGCCTTTTGACAGAACGGCCACTAAAATCTCAAGCATGGAGAAAGCAGATGTCAACGTCGCGAATAAAAACAACAGCAAAAAGGCCAATAAAAATACTATGCCGAACGGCATTTGGTTAAAGACAGTCGGAAGCACATTAAATAAAAGCTGCGGACCTTGATCCGGCTTCAATCCGAACGAAAACACCGCCGGAAAAATCGCAATCCCCGCCATTACGGCAACAAGAACATTTAATACTGTAACCGATACAGCGGATTGAACGAGATTTTCTTCTTTCTCTAGATAAGCACTATACGTTACCATAACGGAAACACCGACGCTCAAAGAGAAAAATGACTGTCCCATCGCATATAAAACCGTATTGGCATTCATCGCCCCAAAATCAGGCATGAAAAAGAATTTTAATCCCTCCATTGATCCGTCTAACGTGACCGATCGGATGATTAAAAGGATAAAAAGAACAAAAAGCGCCGGCATTAAAACTTGGCTCACTTTTTCGATTCCGCTGCTTACCCCTTTAGCGACGACTAAAATCGTCAGTACGATAAACAGAAGCTGGCCGAAAACCGCTGCGTACGGATTGGAGATGGTATCGATAAACAACGTATCAAACCCTGACGAAAGCGATAAACCGCCTGTAAAGCCTTTAAAAATGTAGATTAATATCCATCCCCCCACAACGCTGTAGAAGGATAATAGAATAAAACAAGTGATGATGCCGAGATAGCCGATCCAGTGCCATTTTTTACCCGGCGCAAGAGCCTTATAGGACTCAACGGCATTTTTTTGTGTTTTTCTGCCGATAATAAATTCACCAAGCAAAAGCGGCAGTCCGATTAAAATCGTAAATAAAATAAAAATAAGCAGAAAAGCGCCGCCTCCGCTGGTTCCCGCTACGTAAGGGAACTTCCATATTGCGCCAAGGCCGATTGCAGAGCCAGCCGTAGCTAAAATAAATCCCAGCTTTGATGACCATTGATTAGCTTCTTTCACTTCAGCACTCCCAATTCATTCAGTATAAAGATTCATTGTAAGAATATATGTCTGAATAGTCAAGAAGATATTAGTTAACATAATATTTTCATAAGAAACTAAAATTTAATATTGAATAATTCAGAATATTATTTATAATAGAGTGCAGAAAAGTCAGTTATATTTACTGCTGACATACTTGTGTTACAGAAGGAGCTGTATGGAATGGATTAAAAAAATAAGCGGTTTTGCGGGTCAAACCTTCGGCCTATGGGTTATCGTCTTTGCTGTCTTAGGGTTTTCCTTCCCTGGTTTATTTTCTTGGATCAGTTCTTATATCACCATTTTTCTGGGAATTATCATGTTTGGGATGGGACTTACCCTTCAAGCTGACGATTTTAAAGAATTATTCAGAAAACCGTGGCACGTTGTCATCGGGGTGTTCGCCCAATTCACGATTATGCCGCTGGCAGCCTTCGGTTTAGCATTTGGGCTCCATCTTCCCGCAGAAATTGCAGTCGGCGTCGTCCTTGTCGGGTGCTGCCCGGGAGGCACCGCATCTAATGTCATGACCTTTTTAGCGAAAGGAAATACGGCTTTGTCGATTGCCGTCACCACGATATCGACGTTGCTCGCCCCGGTTTTAACGCCGGTGTTGATTATGCTGTTTGCCAAAGAGTGGCTGCCTGTTTCTTTCGGTTCGTTATTTGTTTCGATCATACAGGCTGTATTGCTTCCGATTGTCCTTGGCGTTATCGTGAAGCTGTTTTTCAAAAAGCAGGTCGCACAAGCGGTTTACGCGCTTCCTCTCGTATCTGTCATCGGCATCGTAGCCATTGTTTCCGCCGTTGTCAGCGGCAATCGTGAGCATCTGCTTCAATCAGGTTTACTGATTTTTTCCGTTGTCATTTTACATAACGGTGTCGGATATTTGTTAGGCTATCTGACTGCAAAGCTTTTTAGAATGGATTATGCCTCTCAAAAAGCGATTGCGATAGAAGTCGGCATGCAAAACTCCGGGCTGGGCGCAGCAATTGCGACGGCGCACTTCTCTCCCCTTTCAGCCGTGCCGAGTGCGATATTCAGCGTGTGGCATAATCTATCTGGATCAATTCTCGCCACTTATTGGTCTAAGAAAAAAGAAAAAAACAGCGCTGGAAAAGATGAAACGGCAAAGATTCCACTTTCATAACTGAAAAAGGATAGGCGGCTGCCGCCCCTATCCTTCTTTTTTCTGCAGATCACGAAGCAGGCGCAAGAGCGCTTTTTTTGCATTTCCCTTAAATAAACCTCCATGATAACAAATCAAATGGCAGATATCGTATTCGAGCATTCGCTGCACGGAACGGACCGCATCATCCATATGTAACGTGTAGCGGGGATTAGCAAGGTTCAGCTCGCCGTCTTCGATGACGACCGCATCACCAGCGATCATTGTTTTTTCGGCAGGCAGATAAAGGCTGATATGGCCGGGCGTATGCCCCGGCGTGGCTACAATGCGAATGCCCCCGCACCAAGGCAGCAGCTCGCCGTCAGTTACCGTCCGGTGAACGGGAGCCGCTTCGACTGATTGAAGCGAGCGGATGAACTGGTTTGCATAAGGTTTTTCCTCCTCTGGCAATGAACAAAACGTTGATTCAGCCTGCTCAAGCCGCAATGATTTTTTGGAGCCATCAATATACGGCGCTTCACTCTCATGTGCTGTCACACTGATATCCGGGTACAAACGGTGTAAGGCAGCAAGTGAGCCGATATGGTCTATATCGTGATGCGTCACAATGACTTTCGTCAGTGAATGAAGCGACATTCGATGCCGGGCAGAAGCATCTTGAAGATGGTTTATAAAACCCGGATATCCGCAGTCTATTAAAATCGTGTCATTGTCGTCTTGCAGAAGAACCGGGGTGATAGAATGCAATTCTTGATTATATTCAAATTCAATCTCAAGCGGATAACAGCTTTTCATATAAAGCCTCTCCCTTCTCTCAAATAAAAAAGTACACCGCTCGTAAGGGCGGTGTACTTTCTGTCTCAAATTATCCTTCCAATAACAGCTGTTCCGGATCTTCAAGCAGGTTTTTAATCGTTACAAGGAATCCGACCGCTTCTTTACCGTCTACAATTCTGTGATCATATGATAAAGCAAGGTACATCATCGGACGATTTTCAGAACGCTCTGCATCGATCGCTACTGGGCGAAGCTGAATTTTGTGCATGCCTAAAATCCCAACCTGAGGACTGTTTAAGATTGGTGTTGACATAAGTGAACCGAATGTTCCTCCGTTTGTGATCGTAAAGGAACCGCCTTGCAGCTCACCCAATGTTAATTTGTTGTTTCTTGCTTTTTTCGCAAGGTCGCCGATCTCTTTTTCGATTCCAGCAAATGTCAGGCGGTCGGCGTCACGCACGACTGGGACGACGAGCCCTTCTTCAGCCGCAACAGCAATTCCGATATCATAGAATTTTTTCACGATCAGCTCATCGCCTTGAATTTCAGCGTTAAGCAGCGGATATTTTTTCAATGCTGCCACGACAGCTTTTGTAAAGAAAGACATGAAACCGAGTTTCACTTCGTTTTGTTCAAGGAATTGGTCTTTACGGCGTTTTCTTAAATTCATAACAGCCGTCATGTCGACTTCATTAAATGTAGTCAGCATCGCAGAAGTCTGCTGCACTTCAACGAGACGTTTAGCGATTGTCTGTCTGCGGCGTGACATTTTTTGCACTTCTACAGGTTTGTCAAAGCTTTGCTGTGTTTTTGGCGCCTGCTGCTGTTTCGGCTGTGCCCCAGGTTTTGCTGCCGGCTTTTCATAAGCTTCCACATCTTGTTTGCGCACGCGGCCGAGCGGGTCCCCTGTCGGAATTTGTGAAAGGTCAATTCCTTTTTCCCGTGCCAGCTTGCGTGCAGACGGAGACGCTACCGTTCTTGATTTAGCTTCTGATTGTGCTTCCTGGCTGACTTCTTGCGCAGCCGGTTCAGCTTTTGCTTCTTCTTTCGTGTGTTCATTGCTTGCAGCACTTTCTGAAGGGGCAGGTGCAGAACTTTCTCCCGCGCCTTCTGTAATGGTACCGATAATTTCTCCGACTTGGACGGTATCACCCGAATCTTTCAATACCTCTTGCAGAACACCCGATTCTTCTGCTGTCAATTCAACATTTACTTTATCCGTTTCCAGTTCAAGCAAATACTCACCCTGCTCTACATAGTCACCGGGCTGCTTTAACCATTGGGCTATCGTTCCTTCTGAGATTGATTCTGCTAATTCAGGTACCTTAATTTCCGCCATTTTTTCATTTCCCCCTTAGTTTTTGCGAGTCAAGCTATCAGATACAATGCGTTCCTGTTCTTTTTTGTGAACCGTTGGATCTCCTTCAGCAGGGCTGGATCTTCTTCTGCGGCCAATGTATTGAACACTTACCCCTTTTGGTGCGATTTCCGTCAGGTAAGGGCTGATATAACTCCATGCGCCCATGTTTTGAGGTTCTTCCTGAACCCAAACGATCTCTTTCAAGTTCGGCAGTTTGGCGAAAAGCTCTTTCGCGTCTTTTGCCGGGAACGGGTACAGCTGTTCAATTCTGGCAATATGGAGCCAATCTTTATCGCCTTCCAGCTTATTAAAGCAATCGCTGATGTCAATAGACACCTTCCCGCTTGATAATACGAGGCGCGTCACTTTTTCGTATGCATGAGAAAGACCGGACTGCTCATAGACTGCCTTGAATTTGCTTTCGCTCAGTTCCTGCACCTCAGATACCGTATTCGGATTACGGAGCAGGCTCTTCGGCGTCATGATCACAAGCGGACGGATTTCCTCACGAAGCAGCATTTTCGCCTGTCTTCTTAAAATGTGGAAATACTGAGCCGCGCTGGTCAGATTCGCAACCGTCCAGTTGTTTTCCGCCGCAAGCTGAAGGAAACGTTCGATTCGGCCGCTGGAGTGCTCAGGCCCCTGACCTTCGTAACCGTGCGGAAGCAGCATGACTAATCCTGATTTTTGCCCCCATTTTGCACGTCCGGCAGAAATGAATTGGTCAAAATACACTTGAGCCGCGTTGGCAAAGTCTCCGTATTGCGCCTCCCACAGAACCAAAGTCTCAGGCGAATGCACGTTGTATCCATACTCAAAGCCGATAACAGATCCTTCAGACAGCGGGCTGTTGTGCACCGCAAATGAAGAAGAGCAATCGTCTAGATGATGGAGCGCAACAAATTCTTTGCCCGTTTCACTGTCGTGCAGCACAAGGTTTCTTTGAGCGAACGTTCCGCGCTCTGAATCCTGTCCCGTTAACCGGATCGGCGTGCCGTCTTTTAAAATGGAAGCAAACGCGAGCGATTCGGCCAATGACCATTCCACTTTGCGGTCATCATCAAATGCTTTCGCACGTCTTTCCAAAATTCTTTTCAGCTTGCCGAAGACATTAAAGGATTCCGGCCAGTTGATCAGTTCACCGTTCAGCTTGCGGAGAACGTCAAAATCAATGGATGTGTCAACATCAGGAAAACCGTTTGACACAGGTTCCGGCAATTCGATTTCACGCACGGCATCTTCTTTTTTAGCGGGTACCTTTTTATAAGCGTCCTCTATTCGTTTTGTCACTGTTTGCTCAATGTTTTGCGCTTTTTCCTCACTGATCAGTCCCTCTTTTACGAGTTTCTCCGCGAAGATCTGCTTGACAGTCGGATGCTTTCTGACGGCGTCATACAGCATCGGCTGTGTCGTGGACGGCTCATCCATTTCATTGTGGCCGTACCGTCTGTACCCGATCAGATCAATTAAGAAATCTTTATTGAACCGTTTGCGGTATTCAACCGCAAATTTTACAGCTGACAGGCATGCTTCAGGATCATCAGCGTTGACGTGAACGATCGGAATTTCATACCCCTTCGCCAAATCACTGGCATATTTCGTTGAACGTGATTCTTCACTTTCAGTTGTAAAGCCGATCATGTTGTTCGCGATGATATGAATGGCCCCGCCGACCTGATAGCCTTTCAAGGAACTGAGGTTCAAGGTCTCTGCGACGATGCCCTCTCCCGGAAACGCAGCGTCTCCGTGAATTAAAATGGCAAGCGACTTTGTTTCATCCTGAACCGGATATCCTTTTTGCGTTCTCGTTTCCTGCGCGGCTCTTGTGCTTCCCTCGACGATCGGATTGATGAACTCCAAATGGCTCGGGTTATTTGCAAGCGTGATTCGCGCGCTTTTCGTTTCAGCATCCTGAAGCTGTCTGTCTGCTCCAAGATGATATTTTACGTCACCCGTCCAGCCGTAGCTGATTCCGGTTGAGCCTTCTGACGGCACAAGGTCTTTATTCGGCGCGTGCTGGAATTCTGAGAAAATAATCTCGTAAGGTTTGCCGAGCACATGCGCCAGCACGTTCAAGCGGCCCCTGTGCGCCATTCCGATATTGACATTAGTCGTGCCTGCTTTCACAGACTGGGCGATAATGTCGTCAAGAACCGGTACAAGTGCGTCCAATCCTTCAATTGAAAAACGCTTTTGCCCGACGAAGGTACGGTGTAAAAATTGTTCAAACCCTTCTACTTCCGTCAGTCTTTCTAAAACGGCTGACAGCTTTTCCGGTGAGTTCTTTTGGAACAGTTCGCCGGATTCGACCATTTTTGTAATCCATGCGCGCTCTTCGAAATCATGCACATGGTCAAATTCGAAGGAGATCGTTTTTTTATACGTATTGCGCAAATGCTGGATGGCTTCTAGGCCGTTTGTTATATTGGCAGGTGCGTCTTTGCAAATGACGGACGCGGGTATAGCTTTGATTTCTTCTTCTGTAAGCCCGTAATCGGATAACGGAAAGAGCTCGCTCTTTTTTTGATCCTTTCTGAGCGGATTGACGGAAGCGTTCAGATGGCCATAGGTTCGAATATCTTCTGCAAGTTTAACTGCTGATGCGATCTTTTGAATCAGGTCTGCTGTTACGCGTCCCTGTTCCTTTGTTCCCGATGCCTCTTTGATCTGGCTTGGAGGAGCGCCGAGTTCATCAAACATGTCTTTCAGATCCGGGTCAATGCTGTTTGGATCTTCAACATATTGGTCGTATAGCTCCAATGCGTAGCCGAGGTTCGGTCCGTAAAAATCTTCCCAATTCATTCGTTGTTTCATACTATTTTGAAACATTTGAATATTACCCCCAACTTAGATAATCAAGTGATGATTCACTATCTTGAAATAACTTTTGAACACTGTGCCCAAAATTATGTAATAAAAACGCTTCCAAGGGTATTTTACCACTGTTTGCGATTTGATTCTACCTTGATTGTTCACAAAATAGTAAAAAAATCATCTAATTAACGAAAAAATTAAATCATTTTAAAATAAAAAGCGAAAAAGCATAGGAAAAGCCCTATCCTATGCTTTTGTGAAGCAGTTTTTTCAAGAGAGGATACAGCACATCCGGCAGCTGATCGACATCCGGAACGAAAATGCTGAACTTTCCGTACATATCTTGAATGGTTTTCATCTGCGATTCTTCGATTGCTGTATTGGACAGAAAAACATTTATCACTTCTATTCCTCTTTTTCTCGCTTCGATGACGGCCTCGCTCGTATCGACGATGCCGTTTTGTTCATAGCCGAATGCCGCCGGTTCGCCGTCTGAAAACACGATTAAAAACTTTTGCGCCTCGCTCCGCCGCATCAATTGTTTCGTCATTTGCCTGATAGCGTAGCCGTCTCTGTTGTCTTCCTCAGGTTCAAGCTGCATGATCAGCGGCCCTGCGGCCTGCTTCAGTGATTCTTCAAACGGGATGACCGTATTAAAATAGTTTGGCTGGCTCGTCTCGGTCGCATCGTTTGTATCCTCCCAAAATCCGACGATCTGATGCGGAACGGACACAGATTTCAGTGCTTCATGAAAAAGAACGATGCCGCGTTTTGTTTCATCCATTTTGTCGAACATGCTGGCAGAACAATCGACAAGCAATGTGAACACGGCGTCAATTTCTGATGACGGATCCTGCTTTTTATAGAAAAGACGCGGATTCCGCTCTGTAAAATAACGGAGCAGTTTATTGTTCAGCCGGCCTGCGTGAAGATCTGTCCGCGGCAATGTTTTCTTATGTTCAAGTGTTTTTTGAATCATTTGCTTCAGGCGTTTTTGATATGATTCTATCGTTTTTGCCTGCTCTTTATACGAAAGCTCTTCAGCGGGTGACGCTTTTTCCGGCGTTTTATAAATCGGGAAGGCAAATTTGTTCTCTTTTCCGTCAGCCATCCCCGCTCCTGCCGGTTCATCCCGCTTGGATTCAAGGGCTTCCAGCTTGGAATAATCTTTTCTTTTCGTTTGACGGGCGGAGCCTTGAACAGAGCCCAGCGCCTGGTCCCCGTCATCACCTTCACGGGCCGCATCTTTTCCTAAATCTGATTTCGCGCCGTGCTCAATATCAAATTGCAGAAAACTTTTTGACGAAGCTTCGGTTTCACGATGCCATGTCGGCATTTCCTCGTCATGAATGTCTTCATCTCCGTCGGATGGTTCCGGGAGCGTCATATCGTCACTTAATGACGGCGCTTCTTTGATGCTTTCGAATAAAGGCTGTTCGGCCGCCTTCTCGTAATCCAGTTCAGGCAGAAAGAAGTAAGTATTCAGCATATCTTTTTCCAGCACTTCTTCAAGGCCTTCCATAAGGTCTTCGGTGATTTTTGCGATCTGCGCTGTAGAATCGGACTCATATACCCGAATGAGCTGCCCTTCGATAAACGGCCTCATCATATCGATGTCTTCCCGCATTGAAGGAATGCCTTCCAGCGGTGACTCAGCCGTCAGTTTGACAAATATCGCACAATAAAGGGCATCGGTGAAAATGCTCCGTTCTAAATTCAATGTAAGCTGGGTCTTAAAATATTTTCTGTACATTTCTCTCCGCTTTGCAAATACATGCTTCGTTCCGGGCCGCTCTTTTTTAATCAGCTCTTCGATTCTGATATCCTCAAGCAGCATAAACAGCTGTTTTGCAAAGCTTTGATGGGTAAAACGGCGGTGAACGTCATGTAAAAATCCGGCAAAATCCCTGAATGAGCTGCTGCGTGTCCCGACAGCACGTAAATACACATCGCTTTTCAGACCGGCTTCCATATCTGCCGCCGATCTGTCCTTCCAAAAGTGGCTCATGTAAATTTTCTTTTCAAAAGGATTGTAGTAGGATTGAACGCCGTACTCTACCTCCACTTCTTTGCTTTTGGTCAATGTTTTTGCCAAATCGGTCAGCATCATGAATAAAAAGGAGTCGATCGTGCTGTCGTTAAATTTGATAAACTTCATTGTAAATCCCTCATTCGAACAGCGTTTCAGCAATATTTCGGACGGCGGCTTTTTCCCGGTCGTCATCGAGTTTTTCCACGATGCCTCTTTCGATCGCCCGCTTCGGCGGAATGTATGCTGCTAAATCACATGTATCAATTAAAGCTCTGATAGACGCCGCTTCCTCTGATACTTGGCCGTTTTGCGCTTGTACGATTAAATCAGATGACAATGTCATAAAGCGGTCAATCAGTTTCTCGTCTTTTAAAACAGATTGAGCAGTGAGCACTTGTTTTAACAGGCTTCCTTTAATATAAGGAACATCGATGATAACAAAACGGTTTTTGAGCGCTTCATTCAGCGGAACGGTGCCGACATACCCTTCATTAATAGCGGCGATCACACCGAATCCTTCGCTTGCCTTAATGACTTCTCCGGTAAATGGGTTGGTCATCATTTTTCTGTAATCAAGCACGCCGTTTAAAATCGGGAGGGTTTCCGGCTTAGCCATGTTGATTTCGTCAATGTACAAAAAATGCCCCTCATTCATTGCAGTCGTTACAGGCCCGGGAACAAATTCAATTGTCGCCTGCCCCTGTTCATTTTCAATCGTTTTATATCCGACAAGCGCTTCTGCGTCGAGATCCACGGAGCAGTTGACGCTGTGCATCGGCTTATGAAAATAGCTTGACAGCGTTTCCGCTAATTTTGTCTTCCCTGAACCGGTCGGTCCCTTTAATAAAATATTTTTTCCCATTGAAAGGGCGATGATAGCATCGAATAAAATTGCTTGATCTTCAGCTTCATAGCCCGGAGATCCGATCAAATCCTGAAATTCTTCGGAAACAGGATGATTTTGATAAGCTGTCAGCTTATTTTTTATGTCTGCCGGCAGTGATAAGTGCTGTAATTCTGATGTCATAGATGATGTTTCCTTTCCATTCGTATTCCATATCCGAGTATACTAAAAAAGCCCTTGTATACTCAATACAAAAGGGCTCATTCTCTGCGGGCGCTTTTTGCCAGTGGTGCGCAGGCAATTCTGGCGCCGGAATTCCCGCTTGGATTTGTTAAGTAATCATCCGTATGTTCATGAATGATAAACGCGCCTCCGTCCTTATCAAGCAGATTGAGCCTGCTCCCTTCCGTTAAAGATGTCTGCGGCGCATTCATAATGACATCAACTTTGCCGTCGGCCCCCACCTCAAGATTAGGCAGATCACCTGCGTGGTGGCCCATCGGATTGTTGAAGCCGTGCTCTTTGTTCAAAGGATTAAACGGTCCGCCCGCTGATTCAAAATCCGGCGCCTTACATGTTCCTTTTTCATAAATGTGAAACCCTAATGAGGCTCCCGGCGGAAGATGGCTTGCTGATATGTGAACGTCCAGCCCTTCCTCTTTAGAGTCTTTGACTTCGATATATCCGATGTTTTTTCCGTTTTTATTGATGAGTTCGGCATGCTCGCGGTATGAAGATGTTTCCAGCGCGCGGCGTTCCGCTTGATTTTGCGGCCGTACAGGCGCTTGTTTGCTGCCGCAGCCTTCAATCACAAGCGATGCGAGCATGAAGAAAAGTAAGAGACGATACATGCTGCCTCCCCCTTATTTTTACCCTTCAGTCTTGTCAAAACTTAAAAACGGTAAACAAAAAAAGCCCCGAAAGGCTTTTTTAAAAATAACTGCGCGCCCCTAAATAGGCTTTTTTCCAATAGGAATTGCTTAAATTTGAAATTTCAACACCGGAGGAGCTTGCGTGGATAAAGCTGCCGCCGCCTAAATAAATTCCCATATGAGAAGGGCCCGCTTTATATGTCGTAAAGAAGACAAAGTCGCCCGCGGACGGCTGGCTGACATGTTTCATCGCATTCCAGTATCCGGCAGTGCTCAGACGAGAAACAGAGCTTACCTTATTCAAAAGGTAATAGATATAACCGCTGCAGTCGAATCCCGCAGGGGTGTTGCCTCCCCATCGGTAAGAAACGCCGACGTATTTTTTCGCTTCGGCTATCATTCTGTCAATCTTTGATCCTGTCTCAACCGGGGTTTCGGGCACAGACGGCTTATTTTCCGGCCGCTGCACAGGGTCTTCCGTTTTATTCGTTCCGTTAATCACCAGAACTTGTCCGATTTGCAGCACATCAGATGTGAGCTTGTTTTTTTCTCTGATGAGTTGAGCGGTGATGCCAAACCGATTGGCAATTTTCCAGAGGGAATCGCCCGATTTCACTGTATATGCAGAAGGCTTCTCAGAAGAATTTGGTTTAGAAGGTGTTTTTGTGCCGCTGTTTCCGCTCTTTGAAGAGCCTTTGATTTTTAAGACTTGTTTCGGATACAGCATATCGGACTGTAAATGGTTTAACGTCTTTAATTCAGCGATTGTCATACCGGCTTGATTGGCGATTTTCCACAGCGAATCGCCGAGTTTTACGGTATAAGTTCCTGATGGTGACGCGCCTTTATCAGGATTAGTCTGTTTACCGCCTCCATCTGTGCCGCCGGCTGAACCTTTGATTTTCAGTTTTTGTCCCGGATAGATAACGTCCGAACTCAAATGATTCAGGCTTCTGAGCTCTGAAACGCTCATGCTGTGGTTTTTAGCGATGACCCATAACGAATCACCGTATGTAACTGTGTAGGTTCCCGTAGTGTTTTTGCCTTTTTTGGCGGTCTTATGTGTATTGACGTCTGGTATGTTCAGCCGCTGTCCCGGGTGCAGTATCGTTGATTTTAGTTTATTTTCCGACTGCAGGGCTGAAATGCTTGTATGATATTGACGGGAAAGTTTCCAAAGAGAGTCGCCGCTTTTTACTTGAATCGTTTTAGCCTCGGCGGGATGCACGGCGAATGTTGAAGTCATCATTGCAGAAACAGCCAAGCCGGCTGCGATCTTTTTTTTCATATAACGAAAAACCTCCTATTGTCATCATTGCTAAAGGAATCGTCCATTTTTCGGGACAATCTTCTATCATGCAGGATTTATTCAGATGTCGACACCATTTTTGTTTCATTTGAGAACCTATGATCAGCAAGTAACGCCACACATTTTACATAAATAGAGACCATTTCACAAAAGACTTTGGAATCATTTTCATTTTTTTCGCGATTTTCCTCCTTTCTTGTCTGTTTTTCATACAATTCTCTTTTTTACGGGAAAATTCCTCCTCCGAATGAGGGCCAAAAAAAATCCCGTTTCCTTTTCAGGAAACGGGGAGTCATTACAATGCTGCAGAATCAGCAGCTTTCACGTCTTCTAATATCAGCTCGGCTGCGCGCTTTGCGCCTCCGGCAGTTCTCAGTGATTCTCCTATTTCATTTACTTTTTCTTGATACTCAGGATTTTCACTTATTTCTTTTATCGTCTCTTTCAGCAGTTCAGCAGTTATATCTTCTTTTTTAAACAGCTTGCCCGCACCTGTCTTTTCCACTTGGCTGCCGACAGCAAATTGATCACCGCCCATCGGAATCACGATCATCGGCGTTTTGTAATAAAGGCCTTCGCTCGTGCTGTTCATCCCTCCGTGAGTGATAAACAAGTCCGCCCTTTTCAGGATTTCAAGCTGCGGCACGTATGGTTTGACGATGACATGCGGCGGAATCTCATCCAGTTCGCCCGGATCAAGATGCTTGCCGATAGACATAACAACCTTTCCTTCATAGTCCCTGCATGCTTTTAGGCATTGATTAAATAATTCCTTTTGATTGTTGAAAATCGTACCCATCGAAATAAACAGCACCTTTTCCCCTTCAAGCTGTTCTAATGGGAAATCGCTGTCTAGCGGCCTGTCGGTAATAGACGGCCCGACAAAAAGGTATGAGGCTCCGAAATGCTCCTCCTTCGGCTGAAAAGCTCTTGAGGTAAACACAATCGTTTTTTTGCCGTCATTTGAGAAAATATCAAACGGAGTGTTAATTCCTGCGCTGAATTCATTATTTAATTGGCTGACTTTCTCAGCATAAGCCGGATAAAATGGTGATTCTTCTGAGACCATGCTCACGTTTGAGAAGACCTCTTTCACGAATTCTTCATTCATCGCAAACGTCGTACAAAGGGAATATGCCGGCAGTTTTAATATGTTTTTGACAAGTCTTCCTGCCAGAAAGTGGTGGTCATACATCATGTAATCATATGACTCCTGCTTTACTTCCTCGATAATGCGGAGTGCGGCTTTTCTAGAGGTATCGAGCATCAGCACTAAAAATTCTGTAAAGTCTCTGTTCTCATCGCCTGTTGCGTTTTTCCCGAATTGATCTTTTCGGAAATCCTCATATTCACGGAATTCCGCACCGCTTGATACGATTTTTTCTTCGTATTCCTTTACACCGTAATATACAACGTTCTCACCTTTTGCCTTTAATTCCTTTACAACGCCTAAAGACGGGTTGATGTGGCCTTCTCCCGGAAAACCGATCATTAATACATTTGCCATTTCTCCACTCCCTTTTCCTTTTAAATTTTATGTATAATTCAACGATAACACGTATACAGAAAAAGGTAAAGATATTCACTTCGTTAATATTTAAATGAGTACAATATTCCTACTTTCTTATTATTTTGTATGAAGGGCTCGCTGTGATACAAGCGGATACAGGCCGCCATCCTTAGCGAAGGACATTTTTCCCGTTTCTTCTGAGACGACGAGAACAAGCGCATCAGTCACAGCCGAAAGACCCATTGCGGCCCTGTGGCGCGTGCCGAATTTGAGATCCACTTGTTTTGTTGTTAACGGAAGTACGTTGGCAGCCGATACGACCCGGTTTTCTCTCACAAGCACGGCACCGTCATGAAGCGGGTTTCCGGGATAAAAAATACTTTCAATTAAAGCAGCACTGATTTCCGCATGCAGACTGGTTCCTTTTTGGATCAGCCCGTCCAGCGTGTCTGTACGCTCAATGACAATCAGCGCGCCGTGTTTTTCTTCGGCCAGATGCTGAACCGCCATCGCCAGCTCTGTATATGAAGGTGTAAAGTGCTCTATATATGACTGTAAGTAAAACGATGAGGCGATCGCCTGCATTTCCTGAAACGTATGGCCCAGCTCATCTAAATCGCAAAGAAGGCATTGATCTTTTTCGTCCAATGTCCGCAATATCATTGCGGCATCCTCCATAATTTGCTTCAAATAGGTTTGGACAGCAGCGGTAAACGCACTTTCGGTCATTTGGATTCGGTGCATACATCATCAGCTCCTTTCTCTTATTTTCCGCAACCTGCGCATGGATATGCGTGTTCATGCACATCATAAAAAAGAAAGGAGGCGCGGCCCAATGGAGTTTGCACGATTGATGCAATATATCTGCACCTTTTTAGGGATCATTTCTCTTTCATTTATTTATGCCCGGATGTTTAAAAAGCCGAAATCGACCAAAAAAGAGTAGGCTAAGTGTTCATTGCTTTTTATACATAAAATGTTATAATTTCTCTCGTTAAAATAAAGAAACGGGGAACCCAACTTGAGAGAAACCATAACGAATGGCCAAAAAGTCAGACAGCTGTTACATATCTTCATTCCGATTTTAATTACACAGGCAGGCCTTTCTCTTATTACGTTTTTAGATACCGTCATGTCAGGAAAAGTGAGCGCGGCCGATTTAGCCGGCGTTGCGATAGGTTCCAGCCTGTGGACGCCGATTTATACAGGACTTGCCGGAATATTAATGGCCGTTACGCCTATCGTGTCGCAGCTGTTTGGGGCGGGAAGGCATAAAGATGTGCCGTTTTCCGTCATCCAAGCCGTTTATGTAGCGGCAATTCTCAGCGCGGCCGTTATCCTCATCGGCTTTTGCACCATTGATTTGATTTTAGGAAGTTTGCATCTTGAACCGCATGTTCAGGATATTGCCAAACATTTTTTAGGCTTTTTATCACTTGGCATTTTTCCTTTATTTGTGTATGCGGTGCTGCGCTCGTTTATTGATTCACTCGGGAAAACGAGAGTTACCATGCTGATTACGCTTTGTTCATTGCCTATCAACTTTGCTTTAAATTATGTTTTTATATTCGGAAAGCTCGGAATGCCTGCATTAGGCGGTGTCGGCGCCGGACTCGCTTCTGCTCTCACCTACTGGTGTATTTGCGCGATCAGCTTTTTTATCGTTTATCAATTCGAGCCGTTTGCCGGATACTCCGTGTTCCGTAAACTGTACCGTTTTTCGCTGTCCGAGTGCAAAAAGCTGTTAAAAATCGGCTTGCCCATCGGCTTTGCCGTGTTTTTTGAAACGAGCATCTTCGCGGCGGTCACATTGCTGATGAGCCATTTTCAGACGGTGACGATCGCAGCCCACCAGGCGGCGATGAATTTTGCTTCCCTTCTGTATATGCTGCCGCTCAGCGTATCCATGGCGCTGACCATATTAGTCGGCTTTGAAGCCGGTGCAAATCGCTACAAAGATGCCCGTTCGTACAGTTATATCGGTATTGTGATTGCCATTTGTTTTTCTTTATGCACGGCAGCTTTTATTCTGCTGTTCAGACCGCAAATCGCCGGGATGTATACATCTGACCCGGATGTATTGCTTTTGACGCAGCACTTTTTAATCTATGCACTGTTTTTCCAGCTGTCTGATGCGATTGCCGCCCCTATTCAAGGCGCTCTGAGAGGATATAAGGATGTGAATTATACTCTCGGCACGGCTTTTATCTCGTATTGGATCATCGGGCTGCCCGTCGGTTATGCTGTCGGCACCTATACGAGCCTTGGGGCATACGGCTATTGGATTGGTTTAATTGCCGGACTTGCCGCAGGGGCTGTCGGTTTGTTCTTCAGGCTGCTCAAGCTGCAAAAACGTTATGTGAAATAAAAGGTGCTCTCATAAAGGAAAAGAAACATGCCAAAAAGTATACAGCTATACGCATCACGCGGAAGAGATAAGTAAAACATGGTTTGAAACTATTCAAGAAACGGAACAAAATACTGTTTATACTTCCGCTGATCCTGCGGTGACAGCAAATTCTAAAAAACAAAACCTGGCGTTCAACTATCAGATCAATCGAATTTTTTCTGATGATGAGGAAGTCTATAAGTCCGCGTTAAAGGAGCGGGCGTTTGAAGGGCTCTAGATAAGGAGCATTTGATTACATCATTTGGTGATTCATATTTTTATAGAAGAAATATTCCTGCTCATTAAAATGCTCGGGGTCAAATCGACATTATCGGGGATTCGCCCGGAAATTGCCCAAACGGCGGTTCTCGGCCTGACATTTTCCGATATATCAGTACGGTCTTCGGATCGCTTCTGAGCTGAAAATTAAAAAGGTATAAGGCTGAAAATCGCCTTATACCTTTTTTATTAATCTTTCCACGGGTACGTCCAATACACTTCTTCTTCAAACCAAGTTTGGAGAACCGGTTCGTTATTTTTTATTTTTTCTTCAAGCTCTCTGAGCATGCCTTCTGTTTGGGTGCGGTGTGCTTTTAAGGCATTCATTTTAATATCAGCGACTTCCTTGATATTAAGGATGACGTCAGGCTTGCCGACGGCTTCTTCCCTGTTGCGGGTGATCGCCATGCAGAGCGTGCGCGGGCGATCCTCTTTTTTCTTCCTGTAAAGAGCTCTGATTACCGCTTCACCGCAGGCATCATGATCCGGATGGACGCCGTGTCCCGGATAAAATGTAACGATCAGACTCGGCTTTACATCATCGATGATTTCTTCCATGATGTCCGCCAGCCACTCGTCATCTTCAAATTCAAGTGTTTTATCACGTAATCCGAGCATTCTCAGATCGGTGATGTCCATCGCTTTGCATGCGTCAATCAGCTCTTGCTTCCTTAACAGCGGAAGTGTTTCACGGTTGGCGAAAAAGGGATCTCCCATGTTCCGGCCCATTTCGCCAAGGGTTGCGCAAGCATACGTAACGGGAATGTCTTTTTGTCTGTGTAAGGCAATCAGCCCTGCCACTCCAAATGATTCATCATCAGGGTGAGGCAGGATGACGAGTACGTGTTCTTTCATGATTTTCACCCTTTTCTTTAAACTGTAAACGGCTTTTCACTGATTTGAAGCGAAATCGCCAATTTTCCGCCCGGCAGATGCCCTGCCATTAAGAGACGGTTTTCGTCATCTACTGTATATTCAGTCAGACCTTCTGCATAAATCCAGCCCTCTTCGGTTTTCAAACCGACACGATATGGGCCGCTGCCTTTTATCTTCGCCTGCTGGTACGTCACTTTCGCATTGCGTATATAAGCTACAACCGTCATGTTTTTTTCATTCAGGTGTGCTGAATAAGAACCGGTTGTCGTTTCCAAATGGATATATACAGGACGATCCGCAAATTGTTCTAAAGAAGTTTGCACATCTTCTTTTATGATTGCTTTCATAGCTGCTCCCCTCTTTCTTCTCTTAAAAATTGCAAACGTTTCGTATGTAATTCAACCAATTCGCATTTCTCAATCGGTTCCAGCCGGGAATTTACAATTCGCTGCACCGCCAGCACAAATTTCTCCTGAAGCGGTTTTCGGAGCCTCGGATGTGTTCTTTGATCCAGCAGCTCAAGATCAATGGCCTCCTCCACTTCTTCAAGGGTTGAACCGGAGAGTGTACGGTTGTTCCACAGTGCGGTATAAGCTGCGGCTAAATCTTTATCAGTTCCCATTGTACAGCTCCTTTACATACTCTTAATGATTATACATAATTTAAGCTTCCGCTGGAAAGCGAAAGGCTTAGCGGCTTTTTAAAGGCCGTTTCCATTTCAGATGTGAAACCGTAAACAACAGCAGTGCGGCCCATATACAAATGAAGGTAAACGCTTTTTGCCCTGAAAAAGGCTCATGATATACAAATACTCCGAGCATAAGGGTAATGGTCGGCGCAATATATTGCAGAATGCCCACTTGATAAAGCGGCAGACGCTTTGCCCCCTCTGCAAACAGCAACAGCGGCAGCGCCGTAAATACGCCGGCTAAAAAGAGCAGCGCCCACGTCTCCCCGCTCCATGCACCAGACGAGCTTCCATGAGCGGCATAACCTAAATAAATAAGTGCCAAAGGTGTAATCAATAGTGTTTCCAGCGTTAATCCGATCGTGCTGGACAAACTGGTTCTTTTTTTGCATAAGCCGTATAAACCGAAGCTGAATGCAAGCAATAATGCGATATAAGGAACCGCGCCATACTGAAACGCGGAAAGGATGACGGCTGCCCCGGCAATAGACACTGCTGCGATTTGAAGTCGGTTCAGCTTTTCTTTTAAAAATATGATGCCCAAAAGTACAGAAACGAGCGGATTAATATAGTATCCGAGACTTGCTTCAAGCAAAAAACCGTGGTTTACGGCCCATATGTATACAAACCAATTGACGGAAATTAAAATGGAAGCGAAAAAAAGCGCCAATAGGCCTCCGTTCGCCTTCAGCAAACGCAGCTCCCGCCATCCCGTCCTCCACTTGCGAAGCACTGTCAAGAGCACACACATAAAGACAAACGACCATATGATACGGTGGGCTAAAATT
This sequence comes from Bacillus nakamurai, assembly GCF_001584325.1. Taxonomy (GTDB): domain Bacteria; phylum Bacillota; class Bacilli; order Bacillales; family Bacillaceae; genus Bacillus; species Bacillus nakamurai. The sequence continues at coordinate 116,686 of NZ_LSAZ01000022.1, read as the reverse complement.
TCCATTGCCGGGATATGTTCAAGAAGCTTCCAATAGACCGGAAACAGCCCCCACATGGCAAATGAAACAGCGGTATAAATGATTCCTTTTCTTGCGGCATTACGTTGCACAGCCTTCCCCTTCCTTTCTGTAAACAGATTATATTATATCACGGGAAGCTTCAGGCAGGCATATACTATGTTGTCCGTTAAGAAAGGGTGAGATGCCGATGTTTGAATGGAATAGATATTTTCCCTTCAATAATCAGTTTTCAAAAGAAACGTTTAAGAATGCAGATCCAAAAGATGTCGAGTCATATGTCAACCAAGTGATGGAAAGTGTGTTCGGTTCCGATTATGCGGGGCAATTTCCATTTCGCGACCCGCTTTCCAAAAAAACGGAGCCGGTCGAAGCCGCACCCCCGAAACCGGAAATTGACTTGTTCGAAACTTCCGACCATGTCTTTGCAAAAATTCCCATCGAACAAGATGAACTCGATCATATCAGGATTAAGCATACGTCACACAGTCTTGTTATTGAAAACAGCAGTCTTTCGGAAGAAAAAAAAGAAATCGTTCTCCCTAGCCTCGTTAAACGGAAAGGAACGAAGGCGGTCTATAGAGACGGGATTATTGAAGTCATGTTTTCAAAACAGGAAGATTATAATTTGTCGGAAGTGGAAATTATGAGATAAAAAAACGGCCTGCATCATGCAGACCGTTTTTCTTTAATAAAAGGGCGGATAACCCGCTCCGGGTCCAAAACCGCCGTATGGAGCTCCTCCGTATCCGTAACCGGCAGCACCGTACGCATAAGGGGGCCTCGCAAACCCGGTAACAAGCGCGCCCCCGAGAAGGCCGCCTAAAAATCCGCCGACTAAAGGAGCGCCGAACAAAAAAGGACCTCTCGCCGGATATCCGCCCGGTCCGAAATTCCCGCGATACATTTCATGATGAGGGTACATGTTTTTTCCTCCTTTATGTCTGCCTATTCTTAAGAGTATTCGGAAAGGGCGGGTTTTGATTGGGCGGCCGGCTGTTTTGCAGCGCAGCACATACCGTAAAGCGCTTAACATCTCTCGACACAAAAACATCACATCACGGTTATAAATTGATAATGTTTTGGTTATTTGTTATACTTTTCCATAAATTGCAACAATAGAAACCAACAGGGAGGAAGAAAGATATGCCATTACTGCGTTTTGACGTCATCGAAGGACGGGATAACACATCATTAAAAAAATTATTGGACACTGCCCACTCTGCCATGGTTGAGGCATTTAACGTACCTGTAAAGGATCGTTACCAAATCGTTCATCAGCTTCCTGCTCATGAGCTTATTATTGAAGATACCGGACTCGGATTCAACAGAAGCAAAGATATCGTCATCATCAGCATTGTCAGCAAGGACCGAACTGAAAGCAAAAAAGAAACATTATATAAACTTATGGCTGACAAGCTTGAAGCCGAGTGCGGCATTTCACCTGAAGACGTCATGATCTCAATTACAGAAAACGGCAATGCAGATTGGAGCTTCGGACTTGGAGAAGCTCAGTTTTTAACTGGAAAATTGTAAGATTTATAAGGACCGAATTCTTCAAGTGAACGCGGCCTGATGTTAGCCAGAAAGCGTTATGTCGAGATTTCAGAAGAAAAGATGCTGCTTCCTGGAATGTTTTAAGAAAACTTATGATTTAACTGGATTAAAGAAAAAGCCCCTCTCCTTATTGGATTGGGGCCTTCAATATTTACACTCATTCATCTTCGCAGCCAGGCTTTTCTTTTACATCCGCTAAATACCCCAAAATTTTTTTGCTTTATTATTGCCTCTTATACTCATTTCAATATTGTACTCGGCTTCATTATAAATTTTTCTTTATGTCTCTCTGCAGTTTTGTATCATCTATAGACAAGGCCGCCATCAGTTAAGATCGCTTGACCAGTAATATAATCTGAATCATCTGAAGCCAAGAAAGAGACTAAATTAGCAACATCTTCAGGTGTTTGATATCTTTTCAGGGCTATTTCTGAAGAGAATTTTTCAAATGCCTCCCCCGGATGTAAGTCATCACTATGTTTAACCATTTCTTCATCAATTCTATCCCACATTTTTGTTTTAGCAACACCAGGACAATATGCATTAACTGTTATTTTATATTTAGCTAACTCTTTAGCAGCTGCATGTGTAAATGCTTTTACAGCATGCTTGGCTGCAGAATAAGTGCCCAGCATTTCAAATGATTCGTGACCAGCTATACTGCATGCATTAATGATTTTACCCTTTGTTTTCTGCTTCATGAACTGGTCAGCAGCAGCTTGAGTGCCAAAAACAACACCATTTACGTTAACACGGAATAATTTATTAAGTTGTTCTTCCGTAATCTCTAAAAATGGAGAAACAGCTTCAATACCGGCATTGTTTACAAAAACATCGAGACGTCCAAACGTATCTGCTGCTTCTTTCACTAAATTGAATTGATCATTACGTTTCGACACATCCCCTTTAACGCCGATAACATCAAAATTTTTTTCTTTGAGATCTGAAACTGTTTCATTCAGCAGTGTTTCATTTATATCATGCAGCACAACACTAAAGCCATCCTTGCAAAGTCTTTCTGCTATGCCCCTTCCTAATCCTCCTGCAGAGCCAGTAACGATTGCTGCCTTGGACATGAACATCCCCCTTTCGCAATGAGTCTTTATATTATGATATGAACAGCTCAAAGTGTCTTAACAAGTTTGAAACTGCTTTCTCACATTCAAGCTTATCTCCATGTTTAGATTCTTTAAATTGAAATATTCATTGACAGTCGCCGATGTCAAAAGCATCCGCCTGTTTTAAAGCGTTAAGGGAAAGGAATTGCAAATTGAAGTCTTGATAAAACAATGGAAAGACTTACTTCTCGATATAAATAATTTTGATATTGATGGTTTTTCGGAGATGTAACTGTTGCCTTTATAGAATTGAAGCTTCACTATTTACAGCTTCTTTTGCCTCAACAGCAGGTGCTTTCATATCATTTGTTTTCGTTTTCCTGTAATTCAGAAAGGCTGCCGGGAAAATGTCCGGCAGCCTTCTGTTAAGGTCTGTGCTGTTCTTGTTCACATTTTTCGTCTTGTGCGGCTGCTCCCGGTTCGCAAAAACTGTCGGCCCATTTTTGCATTTCCTGAAAAACGGCTTGCAGCGCCATACCTTTGTCGGTCAGTTTATAAATGACTTTTACAGGGGTTTCAGGCAGCACCTGCCGCTCGACAATTTCATTTTGTTCAAGCTCTTTCAGCCGCTCCGCCAGCATTTTTTGGCTGATCATCGGTATGGTTTCAGTCATATCTTTAAAACGTTTCGGGCCGTCCATCAGCACATGGATGATTAGGCCGTTCCAACGCTTTCCCAACAGCGAAAAAGCAGATTCCATTTTAGGACACATTGTATATCCCATATGATTCCATCCCTTCATCTATTTATTGACAAGTTTTCAGTGATCCATTAAAATTAGTTCTCGAGTTACATTTAGTAAGCTTCTAACTTTTCTATTATGATAACACGTTTATCCGAAGGAGGAAACATTATGACGTCCGTATTAGATCTTTTAAAAGAACGCGCATCTGTTAAAGAATACGATAAAGATGCGGTTATGACAAAAGAGGAATTAACAGAACTGCTAGAAATCACGATAAAAGCGCCTTCCGCTTGGAACCTGCAGCACTGGCATTTCCAAGTATTTCACAGTGATGAAGCAAAAGCGGCTCTGCTGCCGGTAGCCTTTAACCAAAAACAAATTATCGACTCATCTGCGGTAGTTGCCGTTTTAGGTGATTTGAAAGCAAACGAAAACGGTGAAGAAGTATATTCTGAGCTTGCTCGTCAAGGTAATATCACAGAAGAAATCAAGCAAACGCTTTTAAGCCAAATTAACGGCGCATATCAAAATGAACAATTCGCCCGCGATTCTGCTTTTCTAAACGCCTCATTAGCAGCGATGCAGCTGATGCTTGCCGCAAAAGCAAAGGGTTACGATACTTGCGCAATCGGCGGATTTAACAAAGAGCAATTCGTAAAAGAATTCGATGTCAGCGACCGCTTCGTGCCTGTGATGCTTATTTCTATCGGTAAAGCTGCCAAACCGGCACATAAAAGCAACCGTCTGCCTGTTTCAAAAGTTTCAACTTGGCTGTAAGACTAAAAAAACCTTAGTTCGCCTATGCGAACTAAGGTTTTTTTACATGTTTTGCTCTCGGTACCAAACGCGCGCTTGTTCCGCTTCATGCTGAGTAAGCTGATGTCCGCCCTCCTGCCAAAAGAGAGAAACGGCTGCATTTGCTTCTGTCAGATAATGATGAAGCTCCTCAGATTCCTCTTTTGTACAAAGCGGGTCTTGCTTGCCCGCGCCGATAAAAACTGGCAGCCCAGTCATGTCCGGCAGCGGCAGCCCGCGGATCGGCACCATTGGATGATGCAGAATCGCCCCTTTTAATACATCTTGATAATGAAACAGGAGACTCGCCGCAATATTGGCGCCGTTTGAATATCCGGCTGCAATGACGTTTCTTCTGTCAAAACCGTATGTTTGTGCCGCTTCATCTATAAAATCATATAATTCTTTCGTCCGTTCAATTAAATCCTTCTCATCGAATACACCTTCTTTCAGGCGCTTAAAAAAACGAGGCATGCCATTTTCAAGAACCGAGCCTCTGACACCGAGCAAATTCGCGTCAGGATCGATAAAACGGCCGAGCGGCAGAAGGTCATGTTCATTTCCTCCCGTTCCGTGCAAAAGCAAGAGAACGTTTTTGGACGTTCCTTTTTCATAAATATGTTTCATCGTATGCCCTCCTTATATTTTCGGAAGAATGCCGGTAATTTGATTGCGGTGCTCTTCCAGCCATTCCGGAAGCTTCAGCTCTGTGCCGAGACCGTCAAATGTTTCATCTGTCAAAAAGCCGGGTTCATCCGTCGCCATTTCAAATAAAATACCGCCGCTTTCTCTGAAATAAATAGATGTAAAGTATGACCTGTCAAGAATGTCAGATGATGAGAGATGTGAAGCGGCAAGTATGTCCTTCCATTTTGCCTGTTCTTCGCCTGTTGTGCGGAAAGCGACATGGTGAACCGTGCCCCAGCCCCCGACACCGCTCTCTTTCGGCGCAAGATCAACATCTATTATATGTCCGACCGCAGCCTCCGACTGAAGCCTGACGATTTGATTTTCCTCCCCTATTTTCGAATAGCCGAAGCTCTCCGTCAGAAATCGGATAGTGGCTTCCGGACGGTATGAGTACAGAAGCACTCCTCTCATACCTGTAATCGCTTCATTTTCCGTAATACCGTCAGGCGTCCATTGGCTTTTTCCGCTTCTTTCATCTTCCATGATTGCAAGCGGCAGATCTTCTGTATCGTTAAACAGAAGCACTTGTTCAGATAGCAGTGTTTGCTCGGTTACTGATAAACCGTTTTGTTCAAGACGGCTCTTCCAAAACGGCAGCGCTCCTTTTGGCACGGAGAAATAAATTCTTCCGGCCTGGCCTTTTCCCACAGTGCCCCGGCGGCTGCCTTGAAAAGGGAAAAACGTTATAATCGTACCCGGATCTCCGTTTTGGTTGCCGAAATAAAAATGATATGTGGCGGGGTCGTCAAAATTAACGGTTTTTTTAACAAGACGCATGCCGAGCACCTCTGTATAAAAGCGCAAATTTTCAACAGGGTCTTTCGCAAATGCTGTTACATGGTGCAATCCTGGTGTATTCAATGTATTCACTCCTAAATATCTTGATTTCGAGATATTAATCATTTTAATTTGTTTCCGGTATAAATGCAAATAAAGCGATTTGGTTAATATAATAATAGAAATCTTTTTTTTCTGAAAAATATCTTGTGATCTTATCTGACAACTGCTATTATAAGGAGCATTATCAGGTTCCGGGAGGAAAGTAAATGGTCAGAAAAGCACTAATTTTCATTCTTATTTTAATACCTTTCAGCCAGCTTGCGCTTCTATCGTTCGCTAATCGGATTGATCCCATCATTTTCGGGCTGCCGTTTTTTCATTTTTGGCTGCTTTTATGGATTGCTGTCACTCCTTTATGTTCGTTTTACATTTATAAGCTTCAGAAGAAACAAGGAGGATTGGATTGATGCCCGCAAATGTAACTGCACTTATCATTACAGCCGTTATCGTTTTAACCGTCGTCTGTATCGGCTTTATCGCCGGAAGAGACAAATCAGCCCGGGCCTCTGTTGAAGAGTGGTCAGTCGGCGGCAGGCGTTTTGGCGGATTGCTCGTCTGGTTTTTAGTCGGCGCAGACCTTTATACCGCTTATACGTTTCTAGGGCTGACGAGCACCGCCTACACCGGGGGAAGCGTTGCCTTTTTTGCGATACCATATTCTGTGTTGGCCTATTTTATCGCCTATTTCTTTTTGCCGAAGCTTTGGAAGGTAGCGAAATTACATAAATTGACGACGCTTGCTGATTACGCCCGGGAGCGTTTTGACAGCAAGCTTTTGGCGAGCCTTGTCGCCATTGTAGGGGTTCTCATGCTGATTCCTTATATCTGTCTGCAGCTGAGCGGGATTCAGGATACGCTTCAGGTGGCCGGGACGGGTGTGATCAATGTCAACATGGTGGTTATCATTTCATTTGTTCTTGTCGCGCTTTATACCTTTTTCAGCGGTATTAAGGGGCCTACATTTACAGCCATTATTAAAGATATTTTAGTATGGGTCATTATGCTGTTTATGGTCGTGTCACTCCCGCTGATCCATTTTCACGGCTGGATGCCGATGATTCACACGATGGCACAAAAAGCGCCGCAAATGCTGACGATTCCTTCATCAGGGCCTAAAGGGATTCCTTGGTTTATTACCGCTTCTATCGTATCGGCGCTGGCACTCTTTATGTGGGCGCATGCCGCGACAGGAGTATTTACGGCAAAAAGCGCTGATGCCGTCCGTAAAAACAGCATGTTTCTGCCGCTTTATAACATTGTTTTGATTCTTGTCATTTTTCTCGGCTTCATTGCGTTTCTTGTACTGCCGGAGGACACCAACCCGCGGCTCGCTTTGCTTAAGCTGATTCAAACGTCTTACGGCGGCGTCGCGCAGGGCTTTGCTTATTCAACCATCGCCCTTGCTTCTTTGATTCCGTGTTCCATCATGGCCATCGGGGCTTCTAACTTATTTGCGAATAACTTGTACCGAGATTTGATTCATCCGAATGTTTCGCAAAGCAGGCTGACGATCATCACCCGTTCCATGGTGTTTGTCGTCATCGGACTTGCGCTTTTGTTCGGCATGCTTTTCCCGACGGCGCTCGTTACGCTCCAGCTGCTGGGCGTTTCCGGAATGGTGCAGATTTTCCCGGCCATCGCCGTCAGCTTGTTTTGGAAAAACCAAACGAAAGAAGCGACGATTATCGGTCTGCTCGTCGGTCTTATTGTGACGTTTACAGTAAACATAACCCAATCTTCCCACGGCATTTATGAGGGCTTCTGGGGTTTGGTTTCCAATCTGTCTGCCGTCGTTATTCTTAATCCGTTTTTTGTGAAAAAAGCGACTGCAAACGCGGTGAAAGAAGGTTTATTCGGTAAAACATCCTCTGATAAATTGAATCAAAAAGGCGCGTAATATGAATAAGCCGGCACGTATCCCGTGCCGGCTTTGTAATGTGATTATTTTTTATGATCCCATTTATAGGTTGCAACGGTTTTAGCCGGAATGACAGCTTCAAATTGCTTATCTTCCGAAACGACATGGAATGTTTGGTCAGAGGATGTTTGGTTGATGACGACTGAGACAATAGACTGGTCAGGATTGAGGAACGACACATTTGTTACTGTGTTTTTGGAGCCGTAATTACTTTCAATCCGTTTTGCCCCTCGGTCCACAAATTTAGAAAAGTTGCCTGTCATATGGTATATCGGTATATTCCAATAACGATCAGGATTTATAGCATCTTGAATAAACAGCGTTGGATCTGGCGTGCCTATCCAATGATGGGTTTGAATATGACTATCAAGCATTGTCACCCAGGCATTGTAGCTGGAAGCGCCGTTACGGAAATATTGTGCGATCCGGTCCGCCCCCTCTGTTCCCCACACAGAGCGTTCTGTTAAGTGAATAGATTTTTCAGGATATCTCCTCCCAATCTCCGCCATGACGGAAAGATCTCCGTCATAATCATGAAAAGCAATGCCGTCGGCCGCTTGATTTCCTTTTTTATCATCTAAAATCGGAGGAATATAGTTCCAAGCCCCGCTTGCATTGTGATCATATATCCATATTTTCGTGTCAATTACATGTTTTTTCATTTCCTTTTTTAATGTAATCGCGAGTTCGCGCTGCTGCTCCGGCGGCATGTACATGCTCGGATAGTCTATTTCCAGTAAAGGTTCATTTTGAAGAGTCATTGCGTAAATTGGAATCCCTTGTTTTTTATATGCTTCAATACACTTTCGGTAATAGGCGGCCAATTCATCGACATATTGATGTTTAAGCTTTCCTCTGCTGAGGCTTTCATTCGTTTTCATCCATGCCGGCGGACTCCATGGAGAGGCAATGATTTTTAACTTAGGATTAATATGCAGCGCCTGCTTAATTGTTGCTGTAATGTTTAAATCAATATCCTTTTGAATAGAAAAATGTTTAAGTTTAGGATCTTTCTTCCCTTTAGGCATATCATCATACGTATAAAACTCCTGAGCCGTAAAATCCGATGTGCCAATCGTTATGCGCATCACATCCATACCAATACCCTCTTTCGGATCAACCAGCTTTTTTAACACTTCCTCTCTTTTCCCGGAAGACATTTTGGATATATTATGGATCGTGGATTCTTCTAAAGACGAACCTATGCCTAACATGCTTTGATAGCGTTGTGACGGATCGACATAAATGGCTTTTGAATCAGACGCCTTCTTTTTTGTCAATGTCAGGGGGGGTTGCTCGTCTAAAGCGTATTTCACTTCTTTTGGCCCATCGTACCAGGAGCGGGAAGCCGGGTCTTTTTCTGAGCTATACCAGACTCGCACTTTATTTTTGTCGGTTTCCTTATGATCAGCAGCATGAACAGCGTTTCCCATACTGCTTGTTAATAGTAAAGAAGTAAGAAGAAGAGCCAGCGATAATTTTAAAAAAGGCATATACCCAATTCCTCCCCTATTTTCATCATTCATTGGAATGACAACTGTGAATCAGACTGCTCCAGTTCACCTCCTTTGGTTCATCTTCATTTCAAAGACGGCTTTACCATGGGATGAAGCTTTTCTAAACTTAAGCTGTACTCATTCTTCTCAGCTTATACGTAAACACTCATTTAACTTAATCCTTGCGTTTTGATGTTTTAGGACTGTTAAAAGAATGAGCGCCTAAACTTTGCGCTGCCATTTGATTTTCCGAAAGTCACTTATAATGATGAACATAGTTGTTCTGTTATAACATCAGGCATGGGCTATCATCACTTTCCTCCCTAAAACAGAAAAACACCTGTTACGTCATAACGCTGAACGATTTATGACGTAACAAGGTGTTTTTAAGCCTCTGGTATCGGGCTGTTACATATTCTTTTTTAATGTTTCAATGGCTTTTTTCATTTGTGTATCGTTGTCAGCCAGCTTTTTCTGCAGGTCCGTCATCAGTTTTGCCGTTGTGTCTCCGGTTAAGATGCCTGTTTGTTTCAGGTTCTCTTTGGATTGGAATTGTTTGACGGCTGCTTCAAATGCTTTATCGTACGTGCTGTTAACATTCACTTTATACCCGAGTGCTTTCAGCATATTTTGCGCATTTTTTACGTCTGTGCCAGAGTCGCCGTATTGATATGTTTTTTTAGCATCTAAAAACGGCAGGTTCGCATAATCGGGAAGCTTTACTGCGTATTGCGGCTTGATGCCTTTTTTATGAATCCATTCGCCGTCGGCTGTCAGCCACTTTGCGATTGTCAGTTTAACGGTTGAACCATCGCTGTAATCTTTTGCCGTTTGCACGGTGCCTTTTCCGAAAGTTTTTTCACCGATCAGAGGAATGCCGGATGATTCATGCAGCGCTGCTGACATGATTTCTGCCGCACTTGCCGTACCGTCATTGACGAGCACGACTGTCGGTTTCGTCACTTTACGCTCTTCGGTCGCTTTCATGACTTCTTTCGTACCGTCTTTATATTCCACCTGCATGATATTTTTTCCTTTATCGATAAACATGTTGCTCATTTTAATCGCCTGATCCATCAGACCGCCAGGGTTGCCCCTTAAATCTAAAATGTACCCTTTTGCCCCCTGTTTCTCAAGGCTGTTAATAGCTGTGTTCAGCTCTTTTGCCGTTGATTCAGAGAAAGAAGTGATTTGAATTTCGCCGATGCCGCCTTTTTTCATTTCAGAATACACGGTTTCGACCGGAATGGTGTCACGTTTAATCGACAGGTTAATATCGCCGACTCCCGCTCTATGTAATTCAAGCTTGACGCTGGTTCCTTTTTTGCCGCGGATTAATGCAACAGCTTCGTTTACATTAAGGCCCTTAACGCTTTTGCCGTTCACCTTAATGACCTGATCATTCGGTTTAACACCGGCTTTTTCTGCGGGTGATCCTTTGATCGGAGATACGATCAGTATGCTGCCGTCCTTTTCTTCTACTTGCGCGCCAATGCCTTCAAATGAAGCGGAAATTGTTTCTTCAAAAGACTTTCCTTCCTGCGGATCCATATAAGATGAATACGGATCATCCAAGGAACTGATCATGCCTTTTATCGCTCCGTCTACTAATTTGCTGTCGTCTGTTTTTTGGTAATAATCACTTTTAATCTGCTCGTAAGCTTTATTGAATTTATCAAATTTGCTATTGCCAAGCGCTGTTGAGCCTTGTCCGAAAATGGTCGTATTGCCCGTGAAAAACAACGTAAGGGCTGAGGCTGCAACTGCTGTGATCAGCACGATAAAAAACAGTTTAAATTGCCGTTTCAAGTAAACACCACCTTTTTATTCTTTTATTATTATCATGGACGAACTCTCATTCGTCAACTTCAAACGTGAAGCGCCCTTCTTTCTCTTTTACCCAAACCTATGCATTTCTCTCAACATATGCTGAGGGAGAAAGGAGGATTCGGACTTTGAGCAAATATTTAGAAATGCTGTCCTTATTCGGAGTCGGAGGGGCTCACCCCGGCGGACTCGCTTATTCTAAAGCAATTCTCGCAAAAGCGGCTCCTCCTCCTCATGAGCCGATTCTTGACGCCGGCTGCGGTACAGGACAGACAGCGGCATATCTCGGTCATATGCTGTATCCCGTCACATGTGTTGATAAAGATCCCCTTATGCTTGAAAAAGCGGCAAAACGTTTTGCCGCTGAAGGATTATCCATTCCCAGTCATTTAGGTGAGCTTGAGCAGCTTCCTTTTTCTGAAGAAACTTTTTCTGCCGTCCTTTCTGAATCTGTCCTCAGCTTTTCAAGCCTTCCGTTATCGCTGTCTGAAATCCTGCGGGTTCTCAAACCGGGGGGCATGCTCATCGGCATTGAAGCAACTTTGAAAAAACCGCTTCCGGAAAACTTGAAAACAAATATTAAGGATTTTTACGGTTTTACCGTTTTTTACGATGAAGCGGCATGGAAACAGATATTGATCCAGCAAGGTTTTCAAAAAGCGGAAATCATCTCTGTTTTCCACGAAGACAATTCGCATGAGCCGACAACTGAAATGGATTTATCGCCGGTCATTTCTCCCAAACACTATGATACGCTGACCGCCCATTATGAGCTCATGCAGACATACAATGAGTACTTGGGCCACTGCGCATTTGTTGCTTATAAGTAAAACGGCGATTGGCCTCCTCCTTTCGTCCAACCTTTTTCTCGCACTCTATCATAAGATGAAATAGAAAGAAGGATTGGATAGGAGGAGAAAAATGGGAAACTATTATCATATTTGTCGTCAGCACCATGGGAAAGTTGCTAGAATTACAGAAAGAAACGGCAGAGTCCACGTCGGCAGAATCACACGCGTGACAAACAGCAAAGTGTATATCACCCCGGTCGGTCACGGAGGCTACAGAGGTTACGGCTACGGCTACTGGGGCGGATGGGGCGACGGACGTGGAGCAATCGGTATCGGCCTTGGTTTCATCGCCGGATTTGCGCTTGCAGGTTTATTCTTCTGGTAATAGGGAAAGCCCGCTTTATGTTTTGCAAGCGGGCTTTTTCGTTTATACTTTTTTTACTTCATTAAAATATTCTTCAAGCGTTAAATGGCGGTCATGCATCACTTTTGCAGCTTTTTTGCCTACATAACGCAAATGCCACGGTTCATATTCATACTTTGTAACGTCTTCTTTGCCTTTCGGATAGCGGATGACAAATCCGTATTCGTACGCATGGTCTTTCACCCATTTGCCGTCTGCTGTATTTCCGAACGCTTCATTCAGCTCAAATCCGTTGCTTTTGCTGGAAATATCCATGGCAAGCCCTGTTTGGTGTTCGCTTTGCCCCGGAAATGCGACAGCTTCTTTCGCCTTCTTTTCTCCTTTTAGGCTGACTTCATTATCAAAAATAACCTTCTGTCTGTCGTAAGAACGGTATCCGGATACGGCAACCAGTTCATAACCTTGCTTTTTCCCCGCCTTAAATAATTCCGCCAAGGCATCGGCAGCGGGTTTTCGAATATATCTTTTCTCTATTTTCTCAGTGAAAGAGAAATCAACTTTCGGTATAACGAGATCGCTTGGTTTATAATCTCCCGGCAGTGTGTATGTCTTGTTCACAAGCGCGAGTGTGTTTTTGGGGTTTTGAATGGTCTCAAGCCCGTTCACTTCTTTAATATCGTTAAAATATTTACTCTCCAATAAAAAGTCGTTGTCTTGTGTCTTCGCAGTTTTTTTGTTTGATGCGTCGTCAGTTTGTTTTGTTTCAGCAGTGGTTTTTGTGTCCTTATGGCTGTCGCCGCCTGAAATGCTGCAGCCGGTCCCCACGATAGCGGTTACGCTGAGAGCCGCAGCGAGCGAGAACCATTTACTGGATTTCTTCATTTTACCCTTACCTTTCTTTTTTTGAATCAGCTGCATAAAGAAGAGGCCGCTTTGTTTAGCATGCCCCTCATCTTGCTTTTACGATACAGTATGCAGCGCCAGCTTTATCATATCATGAAATGTCGTTTGGCGCTCTTCTGCCGTTGTTTCTTCTCCTGTTAGTACATGATCGCTCACTGTCAGGATGGAAAGTGCTTTTTTGCCGTATTTCGCTGCAAGCGTATACAAAGCAGTCGTCTCCATTTCAACGCCGAGCACGCCATATCTGGCAAGCTTTTCGATTTGAGAGTCTTCATTGTAAAACTGATCCGCCGTAAATACGCTTCCTACCGCTACAGGCAAGCTGTTTTGCTGAGCGGCCTGATAAGCTTTATGAAGCAGGTCAAAGTCCGCGCAAGGGGCATAATCTATGCTCCCGAATGCCACACGGTTCATTTGTGAATCCGTTGAGGAAGTCATGGCCAAAATGACGTCGCGCACTTTCACATCTTTGCGGATGGCGCCGCATGAACCGACTCTGATTAAATTTTGAACGTCATAGCTTTGTATCAGCTCATTCACGTAAATGGAAATGGACGGAACTCCCATTCCCGTGCCTTGAACGGAGATTTTTTTGCCGTTATATGTACCTGTAAATCCATACATTCCTCTGACTTCATTGTAGCATTCCGCGTTTTCAAGATACGTTTCCGCGATAAATTTTGCTCTCAGCGGATCACCGGGTAAAAGCACTGTATCGGCAATCTGACCTTTTTCTGCGTTTATATGTACACTCATATCCTTTTCCTCCTGCCATATTAAAACTCCCAATCATTGTACACTGAATAACGTGATGAGACAATCATCAGCATTGATCATCACGATTATGGGTAAAATAGCTAGCGATCATAAGCCGGAGAAGAAAAGGAGGGATCATGGATGGGCAAAAAACAGCGGAACCGGGTCACCGGCCAGAAGAAGAACAACCACATTCCCGTATCAGACGTGATTGCGGCTGATGAAGCGCACGGAAAAGAACATTCCGCCGCTAAACGAAAGCCATAATAAAAAAATGCGGATATCCGCATTTTTAGTTGGTATCAGCAGCCGGCCGAGATTTTAAGCCGGCTGCTGTCTCATTTAGGCTGTACGAGCAAACGGTTAATTTTACTCCACCCCGCAGGATTGAGCCTGTAATAGGTCTTCCCTTTTCTTCCTTCGTCTATGAGAATAACATCTCCGGTCGCTATAAATCTGGCTTCATAGTCGTTTGGAACCGTATCAGGCACGTTAAAAACAGAAAATGCCCTTTTCAGTGCGTCTTGATGATTGTCAGCAGCCAGCTCAGTCCGATAGACGACTCTGTATCCTTTTTTTTCGCCATATCGGGGTGTTTGAAAAATCGTCACATCGTAGGCACAAGTCTTTTTTTTAAACACAGGCAGCGATAACAGCATCAAGATCCCTCCCTCTTATTTCTTAATAGTATTAGCGTTTTTTCTCCTTTTTCCTCTCTCTATTTTTGTCGAAACGGGTGATACTTTTCGTCAAAGAGCACAAAAAGCGAGACGAGGCAAAGCCCCAGACTGAACCCGGCAAGGACATCCGTCGGAAAATGCGCGCCCAGATAAATTCTGCTTATCCCTATTAAAATAACGAGGATGCCGGTGCATACAGATACGATGCGCTTTTTTGCTGCAAAAAAGGGAACATGCTTGATGAAAAGGTAGGCGATAACGGGATAAATGACTGCCGCATTCATGGAATGACCGCTCGGAAAACTGAATGACGTTTCATGGACAAGCGGTTCATAAGCAGGCCTGGCCCTTTCGATCAGCTCTTTTACCTTTATGTTTATAATCCGTTCAATCAAAAACATCAGCGGCAAAAAAACGACATCCGGCGTCTTTTTGTAAACATACAGCACCGCGCATGACAGGAGAAGAAGAGGCAATAAAACCGCGGTCGTGCCAAGCTCTGTTATCCACAGCATCACCTGGCTGACCCACGGCACCCTGAGGGAGACCGCTGCTTCTATCACCCGTTCATCAAAGAGCTGAACGGCTTCGATTCGGATGGCCAAAGCTAACAATATAAATAATGCAAAGAGACCGAGTGGCTTGTACAACGTTTTCCCCCCATTTTTCATTCTGGGAGCCGAATGAAAAAACCGAAGTTTTTCACTCCGGCTCCGCGTTTTCAGTCTTCATCCAGCTCTTCGTCTATCATACATTTTTCTAATAAATAATCAAAGGTGATGTCGGCTATTTCAAAGATCTCCTCTTCACTCGGTATGTACCCGCGCATAGCAAGCTGACTGTAAAAAAAATCAGCGATTTCTTCTGTGTCAATCACAAGATCTATTTCTTTCATGCAAACACCGCCTCCTTTTTTATGGTTTATGAAAAAACCACCCGAATTATACCCGAAAGTTCTAAACGTTTTTTCCGCTCATATACTTTAAAAAAAACAAGCCCCGGAGGAATAAAATCATGCTGACGAAAATGATGGCCGTATTGGACGGAGATGGATTTGATATCGTATTGGAAAAAGTGCTGAAAGGAATGTCGTTTGTCATCTTTGCCGGCTGCCTGCCCTGGTTTTTATATGTCGCCGTCCGTTTTTTTGCCGGCTAGCTGAAATGCTCCCGAAGGCTTTCCAGCACAAATTTCATCATGTCTTTATACTCCTCGTCACCGAACATATCATAAAGGATCTTATAATCGTTATAAATATCAAGCAGCTCATCTACAATCGATACTGCTAAAACATGCAGAGTATCGGGATCATCAGTATCGCCTTCAAACTGAAGAAGAGCAGACGTGACTGTATCCTCGCCGATCTCATAAGATGTCTCTCCAACATAGTGGACAAACAGCAGCTGATGCACAAACTGATCCATTTCATATTTTCTCAGAACCAGCGTGAGATCCTCTTCCTCCGTTTCAAGCCACTCTCCATCTTTCAATCGAGTCAGCTCATATATGATATCTTCCCATCCATCCTCTAAATACCTCCATATTTCTGTTCTGTGGCCGATGACACGAAACAATTCTTTTCCGTAGTCCTTTACATACACCACGTCGCCAATCAGAAATTCATATTCGATATCAAGTTTTTCCATATCGACGATGACGCCCTCATAATGTTTATAAAGCTGGATGGACGATTCAAAGTAAAGCACTTCATTATGATTGACTTCGTAAAGATAATGCTTATCAATTTGGTGAACCTTTGTAATGGTGCCGACGGTTCCGTACATCACGACGACCACGATATCTCCCACTCGAAATTTCGGTTTTTTTGGCTTCATGCTGTCTCCCCCTTGCCGCGGACTGTCATACGCTATCGTATGCCGGCCGCCGTTATTTCGCATGGGCATGAAAACCACAGGATAAATCCATTTATACGCCTCTTCAGAATGACAAAAAAACCGCACAATGTACGGTTTTTCGGGTGTGATTAAATATCGGCATTACCTATATTCATCTTTATAAATATGATGTGAAGACATCCATTTTAAAAATTGCTGATACGGATAATAAGAAGTGCCCTTCAATTCAACTTTCGGTGCGTTAGGGTACTTGTTTAACAGCTCCTTTACCTCATCTTTATTTAATCCAAGGTAATAATGCAAGTCCTTTTCTTTAATTAATGTTGGGCAGTCAGAATAGCTTCCTTTTGGGTTTTTAAAGTTTTTCAGCCCTTCCCCAATAAAATAGCCCATTAGAGCGAATCCAATTCCAATCCATAAAGAATCCATTTAAAATGCTCCTTTCTGCTTGATAAACAATTATTTTATTTGAACAGGCCTTTAAAAGAAAATGGAGGAATGCTCTGCTTTCTAATACTCTTTATAACAAGATAAAATCACATACATCTAAATTCACTGAATTTTAATGTTAAATTCATTTTTGTATCCGTTCTAAACATTGTAAAAAAATATATCTCCTAAACTGATGCCAAAAGGTTATAGAGCCGGTGAAATGATCTCTGTAATGTATCACACTTATTTTCGTTTTATGTCCTTTTGGCCTTACATAATCAGCAATTTCATTAGCACCGAATCTTGGCTTATTTGCCCCCTTTCTTTATGCATTTCATAAAATCGGCTCTTGAAAAAATGATCTTATTCCGATTATACTACAATATTCCAATTTTACCCTATATAACATATTTGGTTTTATACACCCTTAGAACAATATCTGATTATCCCCCGAACTGCTGGATCACTAATGGATGAATAGCCAGCCAATTATTTATTTTTTCGTCTGTTTTTCTGTCCGCATAGATCGCCTTGATTAATATCGCATTTTGCAATTTCAGCAGATTTCTATCAATTAAAATGAAAAATAAAAGACTGCTCCTGATCTGGAGCAGCCTTTTTACGCTGAGTTCAGAGAAACTGCCTAACCTTTCTTCAGTCCCTTTTTTTCCATCACTGCAAAGTAATTTTTTTCATGATCCGCAAAGTTAAATACTCTGCCTGATGGCATATTTACGATTTCTCCGACTGTAATGTCTTTGTCTGAAAAGTCTTTATATAACTTATCGAGATTTTCTGAAAAAAACATGATTGAAGGTGTATTCAGATTTAATTCCGGCTGCATTTTTGCAATGAATTCTTTATCATGAAGAATAATACTCGTCTCCGATTCCTTTGCCGGAGCAATTTCAATCCATCTGAATCCTTGGCCGTTATCTTCTTCAGAAACGACGCTGAACCCTGCTTTTTCCGTCCAAAATTGCAATGCCTCATCTTGGTTATTCACATACAGCATGATTTGTCCAACTTGATTAATCATTTTTTCCCCGCTTTCTTTCATTCATGAATATTGATTTTTCTTTCGAGAATTCCATTATATATTATTTAACTGCTTTACTGATTATATTACCTCTATTGTCCCAGCCTCTTAAAAATCGGAAGCAAAAAACCGCACATTGTGCGGTTTTCATTAGGCGTGATGCACCTCTGTCTCGTATTTTTCCCAAGCTTCGTCAAATGTCGACATTGTCTCTAAATAATCGGCGCTCAGTTCCAAGTAAGAACTGAGCTCATGATAATCGCTTGAGGTTTTCGGGAAGCTGTGATCCTCATATGCCTTGTTTGCAAACTGGCTGATTGCGTCCTGCGGCTTAGAATGTCTGTATTTCATCAAATAATGGTAAAAGGATTTCATGGGTTTCCCCTCCTGATGACTGTCTTTTGTTGTACTATTATACATTTCAAGTCTGAAATTACAACAAAAGAAATCTAGGAGAAGTCAAAATAATTGCGTTTCAAAATACGTTCGGTCTGCATCAGCTCTTGGTACGTAATGGTTTGCGGCAATTTTTTGGCATCTATTAAGAATAGCTGATTTTCTATTTCTCCGATGACAGACTCTTCTTGGTACGTCATCCCGCAGGAGGAGCAGGCGAGAGCAGGCGTCTCTGTAATTTCAATTGCCCTCGTGCCGTCAGGAAGCTCCCAATACACAGTCTCCGCACACGGTGAGGTCTTCAGATCATTACACCACGCGCATGGCTTCACGGCGACTCACCTGCGACTTCCGACTCCGACCCTTCTTTTCCTTTCTTTTGCTGGGCTAAAAATTTCTTTTCTTTTAATTCATCTCTTTTTTCTCTGCGGTTTTTCAGCGTTTCATGTTCAGGATCTGACGTAAACGCTTTCCTTCTGTTGATTCTTGATACGTTTTCAGGGGTAAATGAAACTTCTTTGTCCGCGAAAATAGCGCTCAGACCGACCGGCTCCTGTTTGTCGCTTGTTCCCGGGAAGACGGATTCAAAATAGTCATCGGCCTGATTCGGGATATAGTTTTCCGGCTCAGGATAGGACGTAATAACGCCTTCAAAATTTCTGAGCACGACCTTTTCCGGGCTTTGGGACAGCAGATAATTCGGCTGCAAGGCGATTTTTCCGCCTCCTCCAGGGGCATCTACGACAAAGGTAGGCACCGCAAAGCCCGTTGTGTGCCCTCTCAGCCCCTCAATGATTTCAAGACCTTTTGAGACCGGCGCCCTGAAATGCCCGATCCCCTCGGACAAATCACATTGATAAATATAATACGGACGCACGCGGATTTTCACCAAATCATGCACGAGCTTTTTCATGATCGGCACAGAATCGTTAATGCCTGCTAAAATAACGGCTTGGTTCCCAACCGGAACGCCAGCGTTGACAAGTTTCTCGCAAGCTGCAACCGATTCCTCCGTCAATTCAATGCTCGTATTAAAATGAGTGTTCAGCCAGACCGGGTGATACTTTTTCAAAATCTCACACAGGTTATCCGTTATCCGCTGCGGAAAAACGACAGGCGCTCTTGTGCCGATCCGGATAACTTCAAGATGCGGAATCTCGCGGAGGTTTTTTAAAATATATTCCAGGATTTGATCGTTAATCAGCAGCCCGTCACCCCCGGAAATGAGACAGTCGCGAATTTCCGGCGTTTCCCGGATATAGGCGATCGCCGCATCCAGCTGTTTTTTCGGCACGCCCATACCGATCTGCCCGGAAAAACGTCTGCGGGTGCAATAGCGGCAGTACATGGAGCATTGATTCGTCACCAGAAAGAGAACGCGGTCAGGATAACGGTGCGTCAGACCCGGCACAGGTGAATCTTCATCTTCAAACAGCGGATCTTCAAGGTCATATTTGGTTTTATGCATTTCTTCTGACAAAGGCACAGACTGCATGCGAATCGGACATCTCGGATTATCTGGGTCCATTAAAGATGCGTAATACGGCGTGATGTTTAAAGGAATGGTTTTTACAGACATTTTGACGCCTTCTTCTTCCTCTTCCGTCAAATGAATGACTTTTTTCAGCTCATCGACGGTCCTTACAGTATGAGTCAGCTGCCACAGCCAATCATTCCACTTTTCCTCGGGAACGTCCTTCCACAGTTCAATCTCCTTCCAATGACGCTTCGGTTGAAACCATTTGTTTGCCAAACGAATTCCTCCTTGTGGGTAAGCTCTCAGCTTATAATGTTTTGCACCATACATTCATATTTTCCAGCCCCTCAGAAATCCGGCAGTTATTCACAAGCCTGCCTCTGTAGCTGTATTTCGCTTGATACAGCACAGCATTCATCCCATAGGACAACGCTCGGGAGAGAGAGAAAAGGTGAAATATTCCTCTTCCGGCGAGTTCCTGCTCTAATGCTTCAAACAGGCGGGCGGTTACGGAATTCCCCCTGAAAACTGAAAGAACTGCGCAATCCGTCATTTCTGCGTGCCCTAATAAAGGATTGATATCTGCGCTTGCCGCGCCGATGAGGCGATCCTCATCAAACACGGCATAATAAACTGTATTTTCTTTCATCGTCTTCTCAATATATGAAGGGTCAAAAACCGGCGTCGGGTAGGTGAGAAAAACTTTTTGATATAAGAGCGACAATTGGCTTGCATCTTTTGCTTCCGCTTTTCTGAGCGTCAGCGCTGTTTCTGTTTGATTCATTCCTCGCGGCGGTTTTTCATATAATCTGTCCACAATCTCATCTTCTTTTAAATATGAATCTGTCTGTCTCCGTTTTTCTGCAAGATACCGGACCATCACGGCGGCCTCTCGCCCCATGTAGTATCCGTCTATGACACCCTCGGTGACAAACAGGCGCTTGAAAAGCTCCGGCTCATCACGCCGCTTGGCAAAAACAATCACCTTTTGGGCGCCCTCTTTTTCTGCTTCTGCTAAAACAGCCGGCACAAGCTCCGTTATGTTTCCTTCATAGCGAATGACTCTGATCCGTTCATTAAAACGATCAGCGTCTATCTCGGCGAATACGCCTTCACCCTTCAATTCCTTTGTCAGCAGGTTCACCCCCCTCTGCAATACCGCACCATTCCATGATAAAGAGAGAAATGATTTTTGCGGCATCGATTAATGCCCTGATTTCAATGTATTCATTTGCCTGATGGGCCGCTTTGACTTCCCCCGGCCCAAAGACAATGACCGGCGTTTGACCGGCATGATGCAGGAGTCCTCCGTCCGTTCCCCACGGAGAAGCTTCATGAACAGGTTTTGCCTCCTTAATTTTTTCATATGAGGATTCCAGGGAGGAAATTAACGGATGCCCGTCTTTCAGGTCATTCGGCAGCCACTGGGCGCCAAACCATTCAGTTTCAACCGGATGGTGTTTAAACCATTCATCCTGATATACTAAGTCTTTCAGCCAATTTGTGAGTTCCTCCTTAACGTCCTCAGGCTTTTCATTCGGAGCTATGCCGCATCTGCCTTCAATTGTGACCCGGTCTGCGACCGAAGACGGCCATGAGCCGCCGTGAACGGTGCCGATATTAATCGGAACGGGAATCGGAACGTCCTGATAAAGCGGGTCCTTAATCCGGGCGTTGCGTACATTTTCCAGCTCTTTCAGTGCTGTGATGACGTGCAGGCTTTTTTCAATGGCGCTCACCCCTTCATAGCGGGTGCCGCCGTGGGCGGACAATCCTCTGACTGTAATGCGGAACCACATAGACCCTTGCTGCTTCACAAACAGCTTTAAATTAGTCGGTTCGGGAATGAGTGCCCCGTCAGCCTTGTAGCCTCTCATTACCGCCGATAATGTCCCGGCTCCGCCGCACTCTTCATCTACAACACTTTGAAACAAGACATCTCCTTTTAATGTAATCCCGCAAGCGTCAAGCGCCTCTAACGCAAACAGCAGGGCTGTATTGCCTCCTTTCATATCCGTTGAACCGCGGCCGTATATTTTCCCGTCTTTTTCGACAGCCAGAAACGGCTCATACGTCCATGCAGCGGGATTTCCTTCCGGCACGACGTCGATATGTCCGTTCAGTATCAGCGATCTTCCTCCGCCTGCTCCCTTTTTTACGGCAACGATATTCGGGCTTTCATTAAAGTCCTCCCGGTCCGATATAAAATAGGGATGCTCTTTTAATTGTTTTACACTCGGCTCCCATACATCAATAGCCATGTCAAACTGCCTTAGCTTTTCTAAAACAACAGCCTGAGCGGTAAATTCTTTCTGATACGTGCTTTTTTCCCCTATCAGCCGTTTAAGCAGGCGCACCGCTTTCCCTTCATTTTCCTCCGCCCACTCAGTGACTTGCTTTTCCAATTGATCCATGCACAGGCCTCCTCTAAGAAAAATATTCATCTAAAATCACTTCGGCATCCGTCGTGCGTATCACATCTTCTATTGCCGAGTCATTCAACAGCTCTTTTAAGACAAACTTTCCGTCTTCTATGCTGAGCACGGCCTTCTCCGTAATAATGAGATCCACACAGCCCGCCGCCGTAAGCGGCAGTGAACAGCTGTCGACTAATTTTGGCCGGCTCTTTTGATCAGTATGGCTCATGACGACAACCACTTTTTTTGCACCTTGGGCAAGCTCCATCGCTCCGCCCATTCCGGGCACTTTCTTCCCGGGAACGAGCCAATTGGCAAGATCGCCCGTTCGGCTTACCTGCAATGCGCCTAAAATCGTGATGTCAATCAAGCCTTTCCTGATCATGGCAAAAGACAGCCCCGAATCAAAATAAGAGGCCCCCTTCACCGCACTGACAGGGTAGCCGGCGGCATTGCACAATAATTCATCCTCTTTTCCCCTCTCAGGGCTTCCGCCTATTCCGAGCACGCCGTTTTCAGCCTGCAGCATCACCTCTGTGTCCGCCGGCAGAAAATTCGGAACCAAGGAGGGAATGCCGATGCCCAGATTGACGATCATGCCAGAG
This sequence comes from Bacillus nakamurai, assembly GCF_001584325.1. Lineage (GTDB taxonomy): Bacteria > Bacillota > Bacilli > Bacillales > Bacillaceae > Bacillus > Bacillus nakamurai. The sequence goes on along the minus strand of NZ_LSAZ01000022.1, from coordinate 94,025 downwards.
GCAACCTCACGGGCGGCCCGCCTTGCGATCTGTTCTCTTTCCTCTATTCCCAAGCCCATTTCCACTTCACTCCTTCACTTTGCACGACACCTTCTACAAAAACGCCCGGCGTTACAATATGCTCGCTGTCAAGTTCGCCGGTCGGAACAATCGTAACGGCCTCGGCGAATGTTCTTTTTGCAGCAGCCGCCATCAGCGGATTCATATTTCGCGCGGTTTTGTCATATGTCAGGTTTCCGAATTCATCAGCGACGTGTGCCGAAACAAAGGCAAAGTCAGCTTTCAGCGCTTTTTCAATTAAATATGGCCTGCCATCCAGCATAACAGTGTCTTTGTTTTCGCAGACGGTTTTGTTATCAATCCCGATATCAGTTAATATACCGCCGAGTCCCGCGCCCCCTGCCCGAATCCGTTCGGCAAGCGTCCCTTGAGGAGAAAATTCCACTTCCAGCATTCCATCGGTCATTTGTTTACCAGCAACAGGGTTTGAGCCGATATGGGAAGCGATCAGCCTTTTCACCCGCTTATGAACGATGAGCGGGCCGATTCCGATTTCCGGAAATCCGGCATCATTGCAGATGACAGTCAGCTCTTTGACCCCGCTTTCCAATATCGCTTCAATCAGTGACGGAGGTGAACCGACTCCCCCGAAGCCGCCGAACATAAGGACAGATTCGTCATGAACATCGGCAATTGCGGCATCAAGATCGACCGTTTTATTAAAAATAGACATTCAGCTCAATCCCTCTTCATCATTTTTTCAACTTGTTTTACGGCTTGTGAAAATTTGTCCGTCAATTCTTCCAGCTCAGCATGTGAAATGGTAAACGGAGGAGCGATGATAACGGCATCCCCTTCGCCGCTGTCAATCCCGGGCTTGGCGGGATAAATGAGCAGCCCCCGTTTTTTTGCTTCCTTAATGATGTTTTCTGTAAGTGACCGGTTCTTTTGGAAAACCTCCTTCGATGATTTATCCTTGACAAACTCAACCCCTAACAGTAGGCCTTTCCCGCGGACATCTCCGATTATCGGGCTTTGCTCCATCACGTTTTCTAACTTCCGCAAAAGCACCGCGCCTTTTTCCTCTGATTGCCGAAGCAGATTATGTTTCTCGACGTACCGCAGCACTTCAAGCGCCGCTCTTGCACAATACGGGTTGGCGCTGTACGTATGGCCGCTCATAATCACACCTGAGCCCCGCTTTATGGTTTCAATGATGTCATCAGACACAACGGCTGCTGCGATCGGTGCGTAGCCGGCGCTTAAACCCTTTCCGAGCACAGCAATGTCAGGCACGATGCCCCAATGCTCCGAAGCAAGCATTCGGCCTGTTCTCCCAAGCCCTGTCATGACCTCATCAGCGATAAACAATACCTGATGCCGCCGGCATACGTCCTGCAGCGCCTCATAATACCCAGTCGGCGGCGTAATTGCCGCGCCGGCAGCTCCTATAATCGGCTCTGCTACAAAACCCGCGATAAATGAACCGCCGAGGCGTTTAATGGCCGTTTCCAGTTCCTCGGCAGCAGCCTGCACAAATTCCTCTCCCTGCAGCTCAGAACGATACAGATTAGGTGCTGAAACAGCAGGAAACCGTTCGATTAATTGAGTAAAACGGTATCTCCGTTCATAAAAACCAGATAATGAAAGCGCTCCCAAAGTTATACCGTGGTAACTGCTCCATCTTGATAAAAAGACGGATTTTTGATATTGGCCTTTTTCCTGCCAATATTGAATAGCAATTTTCATCGCCGTTTCGACCGCCTCTGACCCGCTGTTCACAAAAAATGACCAATTCAGCCGGCCCGGGAGATGATCGGCCAAAAATGAAGCCAGATCCTCGGCAGGTTTACTGGAAAACTGCGAGCGATACACGAAAGACACAGAATCAAGCTGCTCTTTTAAAGAATCCGTAACGTCATCCACCCCGTGGCCGATATTACAAGTCACCGCACCGGATGATCCGTCAAGATACTTGTTCCCCTCCTGATCATACAAATATGATCCCTTTCCATAGCTGACAATCGGATAGACCGCATCAAGCTCAGGTTTGATTAAATAGCTCCCCATATATTCCACCTCAAAAAACCCATTTGCTTCATTGTATGAACAGATGAATAACGGCATTCTTATCCTCCGGAAAAGTTTTTTTCATAGAAAAAAGCCTCCCTTTGCAGGAAGGCTTTTTCAATTTCCTATATCAGACTAACAAATAAAAGCTGCGCCAACGATAATTAATAAGATAAACAATACCACAATCAGCACAAACGTATTTGTGCCGCAGCCAAATCCTCCGTAGCCATAACCGCCGCCGTAACCATAACCACCATATCCGTATCCGCACATACGAAAATCATCCTTTCTTCTTACGATATACGTCATTGTATGCGGGCCAAGTCCCAATTGGTTTATGCGAATGCCCAGTTATGTAAGAAAATAATGAAAAATCGTGTGCATCCTCCGGAACCGTTTGAAGCCGAGTTTTTCATAAAAACCATTTACACCGTCCATACCTGAGGCGACGAGATAAACGGTTTCCATACCGTTCAGCTTGGCCGCAGCCATCATTTCACTCATCAATATTTTCCCGTAGCCCTTTCTTTGAAATTGATCCAAAATAGCAACTTCTTCAATTTTGGCGGTTTTTTCTTCTTTGTTCATGAAAAGCTCTCCGCAGCCAATCGGAATGGTTCGCGAGGCGTCACTGTAGCAAACGACAAGCATAATCGTTCCATTTTTATATAAAGGATATTTCCGCTGCAGCTTTTGCTCGGCTGCCGCCTCGCCAATGTAAAGCGCGTCATAAATGTTCATTATAGATGATCCGTCGGCGAGGCTTTTTTCCGTTCCCCAGGCAGCAAGCGGATGTCCGGCCTGCTGCTTCCAATCCTCCAGCCCTCTTGCAAAAAACAGCTCATCCTCCACTACAAAGCCCTGTTTCACTAATGTTTGTTTTAAAATAAGCGGAAATGTATGCAGCGGTGATGCTTTAACGTGAATATAATTGGTCTGAAGCATATTTGGAACGGACGGAAAAAACGGAAGCAGGCTGTCTAACGGAAATGTATGGTGGAGCTGAACAAAGTTATGCGAAAAAATCTGCGGCAGCAAAGGATCAGCATATACACTGTAATGGTCAAACCTTTGAACGCCGGAAGTCAGCTCTATATATTGTTTTTCGGTTTTAGCAAATTGATCGGTCATGAAAGCTCTCCTTTTCCTTACACATCCAACTGCATATCTCAATCCTTTGTTATATTGAGATTTCTTATAATTTCATCGTACACCGGATGAATCGGGTTTCCAATTGGTAAATGTTTAATCTTTTGAAAAGAAGTGGACACCGGCTTCTGTTTGATAAAAAAACGCTTGACCACATCACCGCTGATCGGATGGAGAACGCCCTGCACATATAAATACAGCTCCCGTTCGATAAAAAATAAAATTCTCCCCGGCGGGTGATCAATTCGGCCTGATCTCTCCCAGCTGATCGGCGGACCGTCCGGCAGCGCATATAATTCTTCTTGCTTCAGAGGCACGATGTCATGCCGTTTAAACTGGTAAAAGCGTAATGCCCGGTTTTCAATCAGCCTTTTTGCCCCTCCTTCGATATAGTAGACGGCATGACAATTCTGAACAAGCTGATAATTCGGAATGTTACTGCAGCTCCCCTCCTCATATTGGAATAAAAACGGATCTGGAATGATGACGGTTTTCCCTCTATATACCGGGCTCCACTGCTCCTTGACGGGACGCCGTTTGTTTTGGTCAAGCTGATACACCTTTTGATCAGTTCCTTTTACAAATGTTCCGTCAATTAATACAGCCGGAAGCGATTGGTACGTGTTCTGAAATGAATGCGGCGTTTTATAAGTAGTATCTAACACTTCTTTTATCGGCAAAAATGGGGAAAATGTGTTTAGCCTGCTCCAAAAAATTGAGTCCCCGTGATTCCAATGCATGACATCTTCGTCCCAAAAACTTCCGAACATCTCTTTGATCCGGCCGAGCAATGAACGGCGATGCATGACAGAACAGTGATCAACCTGAAAAGCCGCTTGATCAAGCACACGATCGGCAAAACGGTAAAAATGAAATTGTTCTGCTCCGCACTCATTTACATGAACAACCTTTTGACTCGAATATACGACATCATAATCGGGATTGTTGTCAAGGGTTTCCGCCATACGGCTGAGCCTGTTCGGATGATACTCGGTGTCATCCGTAAGATAGGTTACGTATTCCCCCGCGGCGCAGGAAAGCGCATAATTAATTAATACGGCATAACGGGTTGATTTTAACCGTTCGGCAGGCTGAATAAAGCTATTATAATAATGAATGCGGTGATCTTTTATATACGGGCTGATAGCTTCTGAGGTTTCTTCATTTGAATGATCATCCATTAAAAAAAGCTCCCAATTCTTGCAGGTCTGCTTCATGACACTTTCAATTGCCTTTTTAATGAGTTCGGGCTTATTATAACTCGTTAAAATGATTGAGACCTTTTTCTCCACCCTAAAGCCTCCTCCTTATTAACGTGAAAAACGGCTCCGAATGAGACAGAGCCTGATGAATTGTTATTAAAATGCACCCCAGCTGACAATGCTTGAAATCGCTACATTCGATCTTGTATTATTAAGCGGATTTTGAAAAACAGCCAAATCTGACAGCACTTCTTTTACAATCACGTTTTGCAGGGTGCTGCCATTGATCAGATTGACCCGTGACACAGGAATACCGAGCTCTTTTGACATCACCAGCTGCCGCCGCAATGCAGAATGGTCCCCGGATTGCTGTCGAGATAATAAAAGAAGCAGAAGCAGTACGAGATTAAATTCCTGTTGAACCTCCTCATGATTCACAGTTTCTTCTGAATCCAACACAATTCCTCTCCTTCATTTTTCAATCTATACAACGTATGTAGCCCTTTCACAATCCGCATAGGCAACCAAAGGCTGATTCGAAATTTCAGCAGTTTCACTAAATAAGAAAAAATAACGGCAAAGCGGCATTCGACTTATACCAATCAGACAAATACCGAATATGAATAAACGTGAGGTTGAAAAAAAGGAGGTGTATGTCAACATGAGCGATGATCGCTTACAGCTCAAAAAGGAACTGATTAAAACCCTTTTGAACCCTTTATTTAATAACGGCGCTAACGGCACAGATGGAGGAGATAACGTGGAAAACAAAATTAAAGATTTATTAGAAGCAGCAGTTGACAGAAAAGTGGATGAATCAGCTGCCGAAGACAGCCTCAGCAGTCAATCCGTTCTAGGCAGCGGTATTTCATTAGCAGCCAGATGGATTTTCGCGAGAATTGCGCCGGGCACTGTCATCAGCATCGTAATGGATTCAGGCGACATGATCGGTCCAGTTCAATTCGTAGCTTTTGATGAAGTTCACGGAATCGTTTTTGTCACACAGGAAAATTCAGTGACACCGGCAGGATCTTCAACAACATTGCTTGATGTCGATAAAGTCGAAAGTGTCACTTTCACTACGTAACAGAATATGAACGTTTTATATATCCTTTCGGGATATAAAGGGATTTACACGTATTATGACCGCTGTATCGAGGAAGGCTTTTTACAGTCTTCCATCCATCTTTTTTCTGTTTCTGAACTTCATGCAGATTCCATCCGCAGCATTCGGGCATTCAAGCCGGATTTTGCTTTTATGATGGCGGGTGACAGAATTCCGACCGAATGGCTCGCATGGCTGAGGGCAGAACGTATCCCCATTTATGTGTGGCTGACAGAGGATCCTTTTTATTTCGATGTCAGCGTAAAGATCGCACCGCTTGCCGATGCTGTTTTGACCATTGATCAAAATGCTCTCGATGTCTATCGGCAAATGGGCTTACAGCATGTGTATTATGTTCCCATTCCCGTCAATCAGCGGATCTTTAAAAAACAAGCGGCTGATGCATCCCTTCACGTAAATCTGCTGCTGATCGGATATCCTTATCCGAATCGTGTGAAGCTGGTGAAGGAGGCGGCGAAGCTTCCGTATACGCTTCGTTTAATCGGCAAGGGATGGCGTAAACATCTGCCTAAAAAAATCGCCAAACAGCAAAACGTGATCATAACGGATGAATGGATTGAACCGGAGCCGGCCGCAAAATTTTATAACAGCGCAGATTTGGTCCTGAACCCGCACCGTTCTTATCGATTTGCGCTCAATAAAAATGAGCGGGGCATTCAAAATATCAGTTTAAATACCCGCAGCTTAGACATTGCGGCTTGTGAAGCATTTCAGCTGACTGACCTTCCTGCCGTACCCCCTTTTTCATCCTTTGTTTCTTACATCTCGCTTACAGAATTTAAGGAAAAGACGGTTTACTATATGACACACCCGCACGACCGTAAACAAATAGCGGCGCTTAATTATCAAGAAACGGTACCTGCTTATACGTATGATCAGCTCCCGGCAGTGCTTGCGGCTATCCGCTCGAAGCTTTCTTAGAGAACTTTCCTCGTATAAAAAAGCAGCTTGACATAAAGCTGCTTTTTTCATTTGTCTTATTTTCCGCTTCTGTCCGTAAGCTTTCTCGGATCAACTTGCTGATTCACCTGCGGATGGAAGCCGATGTTGCTTGCAATCCTTTCCCACGGTACCATTTTAAAGTTTTGATTGGCCTTTTGCCCGTTATCGATATTTTCCCCGTCCTGCGCGATAAAAAGACCGAACGGGTATTTAGGCCCCAGTCCAAAACCAAGTACGTCGATCCCGTCTGTATCACTTGTTCCGTCAGTTTTCGGCCCGTCTGTTATGCGAAAATCCGCAATGTATTTATGATGCCCTTGTCTATCATAAATCGTGTAACTGTTACTTCCCTGGCTTGATGCCATAAGATAACCTTTTCCGTCAGCAGCATAGTAAATAGTCAGCCCTTCTATATCAGCGGTTAAATGCTTGCCGTCGGCACGGTCGATGATCGTTCCTTTACTGCCTCCGTCCGGCTCAGCGCTGAATTTCCAAATGGCCGTGTCTTCCTCCGCAATGTAAAGGTTCCCGTATTCGTCGTCTGCCGCCATTCCTTCCGTCTGAGAATCCATTTTAAACTCCCGGACTTTTTTACCCGTGACATACCCTTTTTTGCCTTCCGTCAATTCATATTGTTCAAACTCGCCCTGTTTCCCCGTCACTAATGCATAGAATTTACCTGTTTTTTGACTGTGGTACAGGGTAAAGCTGTATACCTCATCTATTGTTGTTGCAATCGGATGCTCTGGATCTGTAATGCTTTTTAATGTTCCTTTTTTTCCGTCAATGGCATATACGTCGATTGAATGTTTTCCTTCAGACCGATTGGACGCAGCCGCAATATCAACTTTTTTTCCGTTTAACGGAAAATCATACCGAATATCGACATTGTTCAGCTTGCCGGTGTTAAAGGAATGAAGCATCTTTCCGTCGAGATTATAAACGACTAAGCCTGATTTTTTATTGGTTGTAATCCATTTGCTGTTTTCAGGATGTTTCGGATCAAGCCAGATCGACGGATCATCGGCCGCGTCTCCGGCTGTGTCAACCGGTTCTGTTTCCCCCGCCGCGGTCACCGTAAAATGATACGGATCGGACAGCTTATGTTGGCTTGCGATGAAACCGCGCCGCATGTGAGCATGAGCCCTGCTGCCGCAGTTAAGAGAAATGTTTTTGAATGGATCATGTTTGATTCCTCCTTTAAGTAACGTACACTTTAATTGTAAAATACATACAGAATCTCCAGTGTAAAAGTTTTGTGAAGAATGTCTGAACGTGAGGAAATGTGTTTACACGGAGAAAAAGGGGCGGGGCCATACACCCCTTTGAATATTTAGTACATTGTTTCGTTAGTTAAAATGAACTGATCTATTAAACCGATTGGGACAAAATGTAAGCGCATCAGAATCATGATTTTCTCTAATTTATGATTTATTGGTTGCTTTCATTAACTCGCCGAAATTGTTCAACATATGATGCATAGTAGAGAAACGAGAGTTGGAGGATAAGCCATGCCTAAACAGCAAGCAGTAGAGCTAAAACCCTTTTTTCACGATAAAACTGTCCTCGTCACGGGCGGGACAGGATCGATCGGAAGCCAAATTGTTAAACGCCTTTTGCTCTTAACACCTAAAGAAGTCATTGTGTTCAGCAAAGATGACAGCAAACAATATGTGATGAAGCAAAAATACGCTGAAGAAAAAAGACTGTCATTCGTGCTTGGGGATGTCCGTGACTACAGAAGAGTAAACCAAGTGATGAAAGGTGTTGATATTGTCTTTCACGCCGCTGCGCTGAAGCAGGTTCCGACTTGTGAGGATAACCCGTTTGAAGCCATTCAAACCAACCTTATCGGCGGACAAAATGTCGCAGAAGCTGCTTTGCTGCAAGAGGTGACGCATGTGATTAATATCAGTACCGATAAAGCCGTTTTTTAGGATACTAACGATAAAACAAAAAAAGAAAGGGCTATTCTGATTTCTTCAGAGCCCTTTCAAATAATAACTGTGCTATTTCTTGATAAAACACTCCTTCATTTTCACTTCCGTATGTCTGCTCAATAAACCTGATTGAATAATTTCTCCTTTGGACGACTGTTACGGTCTTCTTCTTGAATTCTTCATACTCCCCTGAAGGCATCACATCAACCCCCGTTTGCACAGGAGTATTATATGCAGGGATATGATTGTCTCTTGACTTTTCTTTCATCAAATCATCGCATAAGCGGTCAATTTCATTCATTACATCCAGGGGCGGCATTTTGCTGCGCCTTTTTCCCAATTCTTAACCTTTCCCCATTGACTTTCCACATATTACATTTGCTATTCTTATAGCAATTGTTTTTATAACCATAGCATTATGTTGTTTTGGAAAAAACCAGATGTAATTTGTCGATAGGTAATTCTGTCATATTCGAAACATCAGATAATGTTAAACGTTAATTTGGGATTAGGGAATCTTCCCCTACTTTTATGTACCTCTTACTCCTTTTGATCCAATATTAACTTGACCATTCTTAAGCCCTTCTGTTTTTATCATCAATCATTACGCAGTGCCAGCAACTAAAGCACTGCTCAAATCCATTACTTTCTGAAACATATCCCCTTTTACATTAACTTTCAATATAAGAAAAATTCCAATAAATACATTCACAAATCATCCTCATTTTTCAAATATTTAACATGCTATACTTACGTTGTACTACAATCAAAACCTAGGGGGTAATTCTTATGAAAAAGTTTTACAAAGGATTATTGATTGTTTCTGCTTTATCAATTTCAGCATTGGCTCTTCCGACGTTTGCAGCACACGCATCTGCGAAGGAAACGGTAAGGTCTGATCAAGTTGTTCCGCTAGGCAGTCCTATAACAACAGTTGACTATCATATGCTAAGAAACTCTAATGTCTCCTTATTAAATGGTTATAAGCGCTGGGAAATAGTATCTGGAAGCAATCTTATAAGCATTAGTCCCAATGGAGTAGTGTCGTCCCACTCTTCACTTGGTACTGCTTTGGTATATGCATATGATGTAAATGATAATTATGTTATTTTTAAAATCACTGTTGAAGCTCGGTGATCATAAATTCACTTCTTTTTATTCTATAATAAAATCGAATAAGAGCCTCTGAAGAAAGAGGCTCTTATTTATGATTCAGTTTTAATTCTCCTCATTATTCCTTTAATGGCTATGACTGTAACGAGCACCATGCTTATAATGCTTTTTGCAGCTATGACTGCTTCGATCATTTTTCTTCTTTTTCAGTTTCTTTAATTTTAATTCTTTTACCCGCCATTTTTCGTAGCCCCGTCTGCATTAAAACGCACTATCATTCTCAGCCTCTTCCCAGTAGTGAATGATGCCGATACCATAGATCGTTTTGGCTATTTTACATTTGTCCCCTTGTTCATAACTGCTGCATACCGATAACATCAATACTTTTAAATAATAAGTATGGATTGAATATACACTTCTTTTAAGATATAAAAAAATCGGCAGATGCGCGAACATCTGACCGATCAGAATAGCTCCTCTATAGAATCACTTCACAGCATTCCATTTAATTCTAAAGTAGTTGCCATTACGTTTGTTGGATGAATCGAGGTTCAACGTCATTGTTTTAAGTTTACATCAATTACGTTATAAAAGGCATTCGAGGTGTCCGCAACGTCCCACACGCCTAGAATGACATGATAACCGCTGCGATCAGTCGGTACGAAAATCTTATGGGAAAGATTAGTATCAGCCTTCGAACCATCGTGATTGACAGTTCCAATTAATTCAAACTCATCTCTTGTTAAAGGTTTATTGGGATTCCAATTTTTCTTGGTTATATAATAGTGCCACTTTGATGTTGCGTGAGGAGCAGTATAGTGCCAAGTAAAGGTATTCAGACCCCCGCGCAAGTCTTGTTTTGCCCAATAATCTGCGGTCTGCCTGTCTAATCCAAAATCAATTTGACCGGAACCTCCATTTGCCGATGCAATTTTGCCATCTGGCGGACCAGCGGCCGGAAACCCTTTTGGACCTTCTACCGATTGAGGATTATCAATTACGGAACCATATTTTTGTGCAGCTGCCGACCAGCCAATGATTTGTTTTTCTAATGATCCCATGTATGCTCTGCTAGCGGGTTCTTTTATGTACCCGTGTGCAGAGGCATCACTTGCAAAAAAAGTAGCACCAACACCCAGAGCAGCCGTTAGAATAGCGCCTTTGATAAATTTTTTCATTACCAAATCATCCTCCCTTTGTAAGATTTTTTGCTTTCTTATTATATAATTCATTACATGTGGTGTAATTTCCTTCTTCATCTTTGATGTTGTAAAATTCAAAAATTTCTTGAGTTTTCAGTCCGGGATAGTCAATAGCTCGGACTGAATCGTTAATTTTGACTTTCAGGCAGTCGTTCACCTCAAAATATTCACAATCCATTTTGGCGGTTTTCGCTAAAAAAGGCCGAGGGTATGCTTTGACTGATAGCACCATTACTGCCATTCATCCGGTTCATCATGCTCAAACCCATAAAAGCCTTTTATCCAAACGTCTCCGCAGCCTGCCCCTTTAGTGATCTCTAAAAAATGATTTCTGTTCGCATCGGCTTTCACCTGGTCTGCTGCACTTAGATTTAAATGGTTATCGGTGAAATTCTTCTCGCTAAGGGTAAAAGCAAATCCAGCCAAAGTAATTCTCTGCAATTTAAAATTCAATGTGCAGCCTTCAGCATTGTAAATGGTAAACCTGTAGCCCAGCTTAGTTGGCCAATAATGAAGATTCGTGTCATCAGACATGAAGAACCCGGTTTCATTTTCTGTCATTTGAATGCTTACCTTCTGCTCATCTTTTGTAATCTTCGCTGATACATCCCCGATGCTCAAAATCCACACCAATACAACAGCAGCTGCACTCAAAACAATTTTCTTCATATCCACTCCCCCTTTTCCAAATTATACTATATATAAAGATGAAACTCTTTCATAGATCACATAAAAAAACGCAGGCATTCTGATATGATTGATGCCCACGGTTTTAAGTCAAGTTTTATTTATAATTTTCATAGGCAACTTTTAGAGTTGGTGCGAAGTTTTAAAAAAAGTCACATTCCCAGTGAGTCTTTTAGAAAAGTTGTTAAATATTCGACATTGGTTATTTTTTTGTTGCATTCGCTGCTATCGGCGCAAATCAGATTTCCGATGGCCTTGTAATAATCCGGATTTCTAGATTTTTTCGCTTTGGTTACCGTGGAAAAATAGACAACCTGGCCAAAGCAATTACAAAAGGAACAAACATTATGTTTGCTAGCCGGTGTAAATTTACATTCAATGCCGGCCATTTTTCCATCCAGCTCATATATTATAAATTTTTTATTTGATCTAAGATCGTTCCAGCTTAAATAGGTCAGCTGGCTGTGATCTATTTTTGATAAATCAGGCAGCTTTAATTTTTTATTCTTCGGAAACATTTTTTTCAGCTGCTGCTCGGTGATTTTTGGAAAGGGCTGCAAAAAGGCTGAAAGACGCTGGATATATTTCTCATAATCGTCATCTGTTTTCAGTCTGGAAACATCCAGCAATTCTTGTTGATCCAATGCTGCATTTGGAATGAGGTCCAAGATTTTGGCATTGGCTAAGTCGATCACAGCGGCCAAAACGGTTGGAGCTACATTCTTTTTGGTGCTGTCTTTTATCAAAGCAATCTGTTTTTTTATAAAGTTTAAATGTTCATTTTTAATGAATTTTTCGGTCACCATATGTCTCTCCTATCATTTTTCGCTGACGTTTCTTACCTTATTTTAAAAAATGCAGCAAGTTTCTAAAATGGAGAAAATGACTTAGAAACGTTCTTTACATAAAAAAACACTGATGAAGGATTTCCATCAGTGCTTTTTACCTACTTTTTATGTGAATAAACAATTTTCTTAATGGTTTCGGTTGAAAGGTAATATTCCTTAGCTAATTGCGGGATACTGCTGCCACTCATAAAGGAATTTCTAATTTCGGCATTGCGGCGATCAAGCAGCTGTCTCCCGCCACTTGAGGCTCCCCATTTCAGATACTCCGTTTCCAGCTTGGGAATGAAAGGGTTTCCCCCTGAATATACTTCTGAATTTCCACGATCAGCTTTTCAGGTAAAACTTTGTTTGCATTTATATATTTCATTTTGCCCGCTCCTTATTTTGATTTTGATAAATAAGGTGCAAAGCCAAAATATTAGAAAAAGCTTGTTCAGCGATAAAATTAAATGTTTCGCCCCATGCAAAGTATCGCCTTTCCAATAATAGGCTTTGCATGAGTGGAAGAAGTACCAGACAATCTTAAGTGATTCTCCATCTGTATTCACCCCCCTTTTCATTTGTATTATAGCGCGAAATTTACTATTTTGCTGAATCGTTTCAGCCTTATTTTTCCGCAGACTTGTTTTTGGAACGGCTATCCACGACGATTCAGCTTTGTGATTGGTACACCACAGTTGTCACCTTGACCGGAGTTTATTTACAAAATAAAAATAATGGCGGCAAAACAATCATATTTTTAAAGAGAACTGTTTTTTACCCGCTAAATTACATGACAAAGATAATCATCAGTTTTAATATTACACTCAAATAGAGAGGTGTGTGTATTGGAGTTAAAGAGCATTGTAAATTCATACAATATCACTAATATTCTCGGGTATCTCAGACGTTCCCGGCAGGATTTGGAGCGTGAAAAAAGAACAGGCGAAGATACACTCACAGAACAAAAGGAGCTGATGAACAAAGTTTTAACCGCAACTCAAGTCCCGTACGAATTAAGAATGGAGATCGGTTCAGGTGAAAATATTGAAGGCCGGCCTGTTTTTAAAGACTGTTTAAGGGATCTTGAAAATGGAAAATATCAGGCGATAGCAGTCAAAGAAATAACCCGTCTAAGCAGAGGAAGTTATAGTGATGCCGGAAAAATTGTTCATGTCCTTCAAAGTAATCGCCTGCTCATTATTACTCCTTATAAAGTATACGACCCAAGAAACCCTGCAGATATGAGACAAATCCGTTTTGAGCTATTTATGGCCAGAGAAGAGTTTGAAATGACAAGAGAGCGAATGACAGGGGCTAAATACACTTATGCAGCCCAGGGAAAGTGGATTTCCGGTCTGGCTCCGTATGGATACAAATTAAATAAGAAAATATCACGACTGGAAATAGTTGAAGAAAGAGCTAAAGTGGTTCAATTAATCTTCCATCTCTTTTTAAGCGGGCTGAATGGAAAAGATTATAGTTACACAGCAATTGCTTCTCACTTAACCCATTTACAAATCCCCTCTCCAACTGAGAAAAAGAAATGGAATCCATACACCATTAAAGCGATTCTCCAAAATGAAGCCTATATCGGTACTGTTAAATATAAGGTTAGAGAAAAAACAAAAGACGGTAAAAGAACGATAAGGCCTGAAAATGAACAAATTACAGTTCCTGATGCACATCCCCCTATAATAGACAAAGAACAATTTGGGCAAGTACAAACAAAAATTAAAAACAAAATTCCCCTCCTTCCTAATAAAAAAAACTTCGAATTAAATGAACTGGCTGGTGTATGTACGTGCGCTGAATGCGGTTCTTCATTGTCTAAATATGAAGCTGAAAGAAAACACCGAAATAAGAATGGCACAGAACGTGTTTATCACGTGAAATTGCTGCGATGCAAAAATAACAAGTGTATAAATGTCAGATACAATGATGTTGAAGAGGCCGTTTTGGATTATGTAAAGTCTCTAAAAGCATTAAATGATAATGACCTTTCAAGACACATCCAATCAATAATTCATGCATATGAAAGCAAAAAGAACATGAAATCAAAAAAACAAATGAATGAACAATTCGAGCAGCGTAAAAAGGAGCTTCAACATAAATTGAATTTTATTTTTGACAAATATGAAAGCGGCATTTATTCAGATGAAGTTTTCTTACAGAGAAAGTCTGCTTTGGATCAAGAAATTGAAGAACTCCAAAAAGCTAAGGATGAAATACATGGTTTAGCCGATATTACATCAGGAATCGATCTTGACCAAATTAGAGACAATATGCAAAATGCCGTAGAGATATATGAAACTTCAGAAAGCAAAGAAGAAAAAAACAAGCTCCTTAGAATCATCCTTCAAAAAGTCATTGTTAAAATGACTGCCAAGAGAAAAGGCCCGATCCCAGCTCAGTTTGAAATTCTTCCTATTCTCAGGTTTAACTTTTTAACAGAAGATCCCATTCTAATTGAACAAACTCATAGTTTATATCCTAAAAAACCGATAAAGCCGTTTCCCCGGTAAATACAATGGGAGCCACTAAGCTTTTGTCCGAGAAACTGTTTCATCAGGCGAACCATCATGTTCAAAACCGCGGGACGGTGTTTTGCTCGGTTCGTTTCGGCAATGTGCTCGGTTCACGCGGTTCCGTTATCCCTATTTTATTTGAACAGATGATGGCAGGCGGTCCGCTCACCATTACCGACAAAAACATGACAAGGTTTTTTATGTCGATTGATGACGCGGCAACCTTAACCTTACAATCCGCAGCGATCACAAAGGGCGGAGAAACGTTTATTTTTAAAATGGAATCATTAATGCTTGAAGAACTGCTTCACGGCTTCGAAGAATATGCCGCACAGCACGGGCTGCCGCGCCCTTCCGCTGTTGAAGTTGGAAAGCGGCCCGGTGAGAAACTGCATGAAGAGCTGACCTCCCCTCATGAAACAGAATCTTTGTATGAATGGAACAATCTTTACGCGATATTGCCGGACCCCGCCAAACACCCGGAATTCAAGAAAGTCAGTCTGCCGGGATATCAGTCTGATCAAGCTCCGCTGATCACAAAAGACAGAATTGCGAAGATTATCGAATCATTGCATGATGAAAAAAAAGCGTAGAAAAAAGGCCTGCCTTAAGGGCGGCCTCTCTTTTTGCTTTACTTATCAAATAAATGCTGATAGTCTTCATAGCCTTCTTCTTTCAGTTTGTCTTTCGGAATAAAACGCAGCGCAGCGGAGTTAATGCAATAACGGAGGCCGCTTGGCCCAGGTCCGTCGTTAAACACGTGTCCCAAGTGGGAATCGGCTGTTTTGCTTCTTACTTCGGTGCGGATCATGCCGTGGCTCGTATCCAGTTTTTCTTCGACCTCTTCATCCTCGATCGGTTTAGTAAAACTCGGCCAGCCGCAATGAGAATCAAATTTTTCCTTAGAAGTAAATAAAGGTTTTCCTGATATAATATCAACATAAAGCCCCTCTTCTTTATGGTTCCAGAATTCATTCTGAAACGGAGGCTCCGTTCCGTTATTTTGAGTGACTTCATACTGCATCCGGTTTAACGATTTAATCTTTTCTTCTTTATTAAAAGCCATGTTATTTACCTCCCCAATGCGCATTCAGAAAGCCTTGGCGGCCTGAACCTACTCGGTAGCGCCCGTAATGCTCAGGGTTTTTCTTATAAAAGTGCTGATGGTAGCCTTCCGCTTCATAAAAAGGTTCAGCCTTTAAAATCTCTGTCACGATCGGCTTTTGAAAGACGCCGCTTTCTTCAAGCCGTTTTTTAGATGCTTCAGCGAGTTCTTTTTGCTCTTCGTTATGGTAATAAATTGCCGCTCTGTACGAACTTCCGCGGTCTGCAAACTGGCCGCCTGCATCAGTCGGATCGATTTGCTGCCAAAACAGCTCAAGCAGCTTTTCATACGGATAAATGTCAGGATCGAATGTAATCTGAACGGCTTCGCGATGGCCGGTCGTTTCACTGCATACTTCCTCGTAGGTAGGGTTTTCAGTATGGCCTCCTGTATAGCCGGACACCACTTTTTTAATTCCCGGCTGTTCGTCAAACGGTTTCACCATGCACCAAAAACAGCCTCCTGCAAATGTGGCGATTTCTTTTTTTTCTGACATACGGGTGCCTCCTTTGTTCATACGTGGTATTATTATATTATAGCATGTATAAACATAATAAAAATAATTCAGCTTTATCACAGAAACACCTAAGCCGGAATGCCACGCTGATTACATATTGGAGGTTCATGATTTGAAAGTAAGAACACAAATGATGTATGATATGGAAGCTTTGCTTCGAAAAGTGTTTAAACAAATCAGAAATGAAGTTAATGAAATTCTAGATAAAGAGCTGTCTCGGAACGAATTCACGATTTTGCGAATCCTCAGCGAACAAGGCCCGAAAAAAGTAACGGAATTCGCTCCGATTCTCGAGGTCTCAGCAAGCCACATTACCGCTGTTACCGATGCTTTAGTAGAGAAGGAATGGATAACGCGCATCCGCTCAAAAGAGGACAGACGAATTATCAGAATCCATATTACGGAAGCCGGGGAGAAAATTGTCGATCATTTCAACCAGAAAAAAACAGAGTATTTCTTTCAACGGTTTGATTGCTACTCTGACGAAGAGCTTGCGACGTTAATCCGGCTGTTCAGCAAACTTGACAAGAAACGCTGAAAATAAAAAAACACAAATCCGTTTGCGGATCTGTGTTTTTTTTATAAGAACTTATTGTTTCGGATGATAGTATGAAAATTCAATCTCATCCGTATCAAGGTTAATTTTATCCGCCTTGACATACATGCCGTTATCTAAAGGCATTTCTGACAGACGCACTTCGATGCTTTTATCACTCGGATGGACATGCACAAATGACGGCAATTCGTAAAAGCTGTCCATATAATTCAGGACAAAGCTGATCGGCAGGTTCAATTCACCTAAAGAAAATTTCGTTACTTTAAGCATAACGTCTCCGTTTTTCTGAACAGACGGTTCAAATGTGACAACCGCATTAATAGACGTTGAGAATGCCTTGATTTTACCCGCCATGTGCACATCGTTATTGATGTCCACTTTGTAATCAAGCTGGTTTGACGCCTTTTCTTTTAAGTACGCATTCACAAACGCGGCAAGAGATTCTTTTGAGCTTGTGATATGAAAGCCGTACTCGCTTTTTGTCTGATCCTGTATTTTCGCCTGCTCTCCCGGCATGACCATCAATGTCACAATCACGGCGGCTGCAATGACATTTAATGCGAGAAGAACAAAAAACAGCGATTTCCATTTCTTCATCGTTTCACCCTATTCTGCTGGTAACCCTTCTTTTTTCATTATTCCGTACAATCGTTTGGCTATTAATGAATATCCTTTTGCATTCGGATGAAAATCATCATCCTCCGAAATTCGTTTGCTGTCGTTTTTTTTGCTGAATAAATCTTCGACATTCGCCACAGATGCATGAGGATCTTTTTTCAGCTCTTTTTCGGCGATTTGATTCCAGTCGGTTACGACCCCGTTAATCTCTTTCAATTCCGGCAAAGTAAATGTGAAAGGATTATACATGCTGACATACATCAGCTCAGCATGCTGATTATATTTGCGGATTTTTGATATGATGGTTTTAAACCTATTTTCAAAAGGTTTTTCTTCCTTTTGAAACGGCTGAATCGTCAGCTGCATAACATTTTGGCGAAGCACCTTCATTAAATCATTTCCGCCGATTGTAAAAAAGATGTAGTCGGCGCTTTTTAATGATTGCTGTACATTTTTATCGTCGAGCTTTTTCAGCAAGTCAACCGTCCGGTCACCTTGCACCGCATAATTTTTGATGTCTACCGTTTTCACGTGTTCCTTTGTCTTGAGAGTGTCCGCTACCTTGCCGACATACCCCAAACCGTCAGGGTCTCCCACTCCTTTAGTCAATGAATCACCGACCGCGGCAATGACAATGTGATCCTTCGTTTTCGGTTCTTCAGCTTCAGAGCCGGTCCGCTGGACAGAACAAGCGGATAAAAGCAAAGCCAGTCCGGCGATCAATGAGAACATTCGCAGCTTCAATCTAGTTGCTCCTTCCCCGTCTACTAGTGGAAAGTGTAACATGTTTTTTGAGATTTGAAAATGTCTAATCTGCCAGTTTACTTGAGTGTCTCAGCCGCTTTTACATCTGCAAGAATATCATCGTACGGAATGTTCTGCATTCCATTATAATCCTTAAGCACCTTGCCGTCCGGTCCGACTAAATAAAAAGCGGTTTGGTGAATAACCTGATCCTCTCCTTCCAGCTTTTTAACGGTTGCTTTAAAACTGTTATACGCAAATTCTTCAATCTCTTTTTGGCTGTAACCGGTCAGGAAATCCCAGTTTTCAAAAGAGAGCGGGTATTTGGCCGCAAATGCTTTCAATTGTTTCGGAGAATCATTTTTTGGATCTACACTGAACGAAACAATTCGGGCATCGAGGTTCTCGGCCTTCAGTTTCTTTTGGAGTTCAGTCATATGGGCGGTCATTGGCGGGCAGACCGTTTTGCAATTTGTAAAAATAAAATCGGCAATCCAGACTTCCCCCTTTAAGCTCTTCAGAGATACCGTTTTTCCGTCTTGATTCTGATATGAAAACGGCTCAATTTGGTAGTTCAGCGGATCTTTTATCGCCTGTTCTCCGCAAGCGCATAAAAGCAGCAAACAAAAGACGGCGGCCATACTTTTCACTCGGTTCATCCACATTTCCTCCCATCATTTAAAACGCTTACAACAAACAGCGGACCGCACAAAAAAATTCCCGCGCCTCCCCTGTTTATAAAGGAAGGCGCTAAGGAATACCGGCACCGTTATGCGTTGTGTTTTAACATCTCTTGATTGAAAACGGCTTCATAATCTTTCCACTTCATACGGCGCTTAACATACTGTCGGAATGAATACACCGTTCTCACACTTTGTGAAGCAAAAACTTCTCTCAAATAAAGCTCAAGATGCTGATGAATTTGAAAAAAATAATGTTCACCTTCCGTGACAACCGGTATTTCTGTCACTTTTACCTGAATCCCGTCCCGTCTTTTGAACTCTAGGCTTTTGAGTAACAAGATATCAATCCTTCTTTTTCGATTGTTTTCTTTTCATTATATACAATCTGATAAAACATGTCTGTCATTTTGTGCGGCCGCAGCGAAAAAAAGTCAGATTAACAGATGGAACAGGTCCTGATCCTTATTAACTTCTACATAGTGAAAGCCTTTTTTATTCATCCGGGCAATGAGAGCGCCGTAATCTTCCCGGCGCTGAAGCTCAATGCCGACCAAAGCCGGACCGCTGCTTTTATTGTTTTTTTTCGTATATTCAAAGCGGGTGATGTCATCGTTAGGCCCGAGCACTTCATCAAGGTATTCGCGAAGCGCTCCCGCCCTTTGCGGGAAATTGACGATGAAATAATGCTGAAGCCCCTCATAAATCATCGAACGTTCCTTCATCTCCTGCATTCTGCCGATGTCATTATTTCCCCCGCTGACAACGCAGACTACATTTTTGCCTTTGATTTCTTCCTTGTATAAATCCAGAGCTGACACGGACAAAGCACCCGCAGGCTCAGCCACGATGGCGCATTGATTATATAATTCAAGAATGGTGCTGCACACTTTTCCTTCCGGCACAAGCAGGACATCATCAACGACGTCTTCAAGTGTTTTAAAGGCTTCGGCGCCGATTTTTTTTACGGCCGCTCCGTCGACAAATTTATCAATTTTATCAAGTTCTATGACTTGTCCAGCTTTTTTTGATTCAAAATATGAGGCGGCTCCCTTAGGTTCTGCCGCTATAATTTTTGTATCCGACGAAATGTTTTTCATATACGTTCCGATACCGGAAAGAAGTCCGCCTCCCCCTACGCTCGCAAAGAGAAAATGCGGTTCAACATCAATGTCATTCAGGATTTCAATTGCCACCGTTCCCTGCCCGGCCATTACGTCCGGATCGTCAAACGGATGAATGAACGTGCGGTTTTCTTTTTCACAGCATTCGACAGAACTTTGATATGCATCGTCAAATGTGTCACCCGTTAAAATAATCTCTACAAATTCTTTCCCGAACAGCTCCACTTGAGATACTTTTTGTCTCGGTGTGGTGGATGGCATAAAAATCTTTCCGTGTATGCCGAGATGTTTGCATGAAAATGCGACTCCCTGCGCATGGTTTCCCGCACTGGCGCATACGATCCCGTTTTCGGTCTGCTCGTTTGAGAGCTGCCTCATTTTATTATAGGCCCCTCTAAGCTTAAATGACCTGACCACCTGCAAGTCTTCTCTTTTTAAGTAAATATTACATTCATATCTCTCAGAAAGTCTGTCATTTCTTTGCAAAGGCGTATGTATCACAACGTCCTTTACATTTTGGTGCGCTTTTAAAATGTCTTTTACTTGGATGAGAGAGTTTTCTTTAAGCAACGGTTTCATTTACAGAGTCCTTTCTTTTTTTTAAATCCCTATTTAATACGCCATTATAACACGAATATTCAAATAATAAGATAATTATTTTAATTTTGTAAATAAAAATAAGTGAACCGATTTATTAAGAAAAGGTGTTTTCCTTTGTTTAATCATGTTATAATTAAACCAATTAGAACCAAAAGGAGCCAATTCATGACTGTTATTGCACATACTGATCCTTTTCACCAATTAGTCGGCGAACATAAATCTTTTTTAGAGGCGAAACGATTGGCCTCCCAATTCGCGCTATCCGACCATCCCGTTTTTATAACAGGTGAAGTCGGAACAGGTAAAAAACAAATGGCGGCAGCCATCCACCATAAATCAGCCAGAAGCAGCGAATCCTTTATTACCGTTTATTGCAGCCAAAGCGCTGAACAACTTGAACACGAACTGTTCAGCGCTGACGGCGCCTTGAAAAAGGCAGCCGGCGGGACATTGTTTTTATCTGAAATCGGAGACATGCCTCTTTCCGTACAGGCCCGCCTTCTTTGCGCATTAGACGCTGAGCCTTCCGCCCGCATCATCTCGGGCAGCACATCACTGCTTACAGAAGCCGCGGCGGACAGCAAGCTCTCTAAGGATTTGTTTTACAGGCTTAATGTGTTAAGCCTGCCGCTTCCCTCTTTATCTGAACGAAAAAGTGACATACCGCTCCTCTTACAGTATGTTCTGGCAAAAATGGGGCATCATTTGCATATTGATCCGTCGGTTTACCCGCTGTTTGAGCAGCACACCTTTAACGGCAATGTCAGAGAGCTTCAAAATGCGGCATGCTATATGGCGGCAGTCTCTTCAGGCGGCACGATTTATCCGCAGGACGCTCCCCCGGATATCCGAAACAGCCTGACGGCAAAAACAGCTAAGAAAAAAGAAAAACGGCTGACTCTTATGGAAAAAGAAGAATTCCTGTTCATTTTGGAATCAATAAAAGACTTAAATACAAAAGGAGAACCCGCCAGCAGGCGGAGCATCTCCGAGCTGAGCAAAAACAGCTCAACGCCGTTAACACCCCAGCAAGTCAGAAACAGGCTTGATTACTTGGAAAAAGTGAACTACGTCACAAAAGGCCGCGGACGCGCGGGCACGAAAATCACATTAGAAGGTTTAGGTTTTTTACAGTCGCTGAAAAAACAAATCCTGTAAAAGAAGGGGGACATTTGATTGTTCACGATAAAAGAAGAAATTGCAAATGCCGTTACACATGGAATCGGTGTTTTGTTATCGATTCCGGCGCTTATCTTTTTAATTATTTTTGCGGTGAATTACGGTTCAGCTACGGATATCGTCAGTTTTTCTATCTTTGGCGCCTCCATGCTGCTGCTTTATCTCAGCTCGACTCTTTTGCACAGCATTCAGCATAAAAAAACGAAGGATATTCTAGAGATCATTGACCATTCCGCTATTTACGTGTTAATAGCCGGCACTTATACGCCCTTTTTGTTAGGGCCGCTGAAAGGCACACTCGGCTCAACCCTTTTGATTATTGTATGGTCGCTTGCAATCGGAGGCATCGTATTTAAAATTTTCTTCGTGAAGCGATTTATCATTTTTTCAACACTTGTGTATTTGCTGATGGGATGGCTGATCATCATCGCCATTAAACCTTTGTACGCCTCATTGTCAGGTCCCGGCTTCGGCCTTCTGTTACTCGGCGGCTTATTATATTCAGCGGGGACGATCTTTTATATATGGAGGAAAATCCCGTTCCATCACGCCATTTGGCACAGTTTTGTATTAGGCGGCAGCGCCTCGATGTTTTTCTGTATTTTATTTTATTGCGTAAAAGTGCCTTTTCTCTAAAATAAAAAAGCACAGCCTCTTCGATTCGAGAGACTGTGCTTTTTTTATGCACGCAGCTGTTTTTGGGCAGCCGGAAAATAGGCGGGCTTCACATGTAATTCAATATCAGCCGTTTTCAGTCGTTTAAAAAATCTGCCCCGCAGAAGCTTATCAGCACCTGACGTTTCGACATTCACGATCGGAAGTCCGAAACGCAGGGCCAGTTCCTCCGGATTAATCTTCCCGTCTTTAGAAAGAATAAGGCTTTGTCCTTTTTGAAGCCGGTCAGTCACATCCTCAAGCACGGTGTCTTGGCTGCCTCCGCCGGAAATAACCCCCATAAGCTTCAGCCATTTTCCGAGAAGCGGGATGCGGAAAGCTTTCTGATCAGCGATGAAGCTCGCTGGCTCTTCAAGATGCCCCGCAAGCAAAACAAGCTCAGCCAAGCGTAATTGAGGATGAACGTACAAAACAGGGCCGCCCGGTATCGGTTTATCATGGTAGATACTGATAACGGACCCCGAAACGTCAATACAGCCTCTCATAAATGCTTTCGGCCGTTCATAAACCAAACTCATCTGCTTTTGATAGGAAAGCCGCGGATCAAGCAATTTTTGATTGGCATATTCCTGAATGTTTTTTATAAGCATGAATACAACGTACATTACAAGACAGCTGTAGCGAATCAACTCTTGTCCCCCCGCTTTACATTAATTCTTTTTTTCGTACACAAGGTACTCATAGTCGTAAGGGTTTTTTTCATCTTTTACTCCCTGCTTGCGGGAAATCAGTTCCCATTCACCTTCATTAAATTCCGGGAAATAACGATCCCCTTCAAACGTATGATGAATTTTTGTCATATAGAGCCTGTCCGCATAAGGAAAAAGCGCACTATACAGCTGGGCGCCGCCGATAACAAAACACTCTTCCCTTTCCGGAATAAGCCTCAGCACTTCATCAGCCGAGGCTGCCGTCGTACAGCCCGGGAATAAAGATCCGTCCTGCGAGGTAACGACGATATTGTGCCGGTTTGGAAGCGGCCGTCCGATCGACTCAAATGTCTTGCGCCCCATCACAATGGTGTGTCCTGTCGTCACTTTTTTGAAATAAGCGAGATCATTCGGCAGGTGCCAAGGCAAATCGTTATTTTTCCCGATCAATCTGTTTTCATCCATTGCAAAAATAAACGAAATCATACACTGACAGCCCCTTTAATATGAGGATGCGGATCGTAACCCTCTAAAATAAAATCTTCAAATTCAAAGCCGAATATAGAATCAACGCTGCGCGCAAAACGAAGCTTCGGCAGCGGGCGGACATCTCTTGTCAGCTGCAAATTCACCTGCTCCTCATGGTTTTGATAAATGTGGACGTCTCCGAACGTATGAATAAATTCACCCGGTTCAAGCCCCGTCACATGCGCGATCATCATTGTCAAAAGCGCATAAGACGCAATATTAAACGGGACGCCGAGGAATACATCTGCTGAACGCTGGTAAAGCTGGCACGAAAGCTTTCCGTCCGACACATAAAATTGAAACAGGCAATGGCACGGCGGAAGCGCCATTTGGTCGATCTCTCCGACGTTCCAGGCGCTGACGATTAAACGTCTGGAATTCGGATTCGTTTGAATGTCATGAATCAGCCGGGAGATTTGATCGATGGTTTCCCCGTCTGCCCCGCGCCATGAACGCCATTGAGAGCCGTAAACCGGTCCTAGTTCTCCGTTTTCATCCGCCCATTCGTTCCAAATGCGGACCCCGTTTTCCTGAAGGTAACGGACATTTGTATCTCCCTTCAAAAACCAAAGCAGCTCATGCGCGATAGATTTGAAATGAAGTTTTTTCGTCGTAAGCATCGGAAAACCTTCTTGAAGGTCAAAACGCATTTGGTATCCAAATGTGCTGATCGTTCCCGTTCCCGTCCGGTCTCCTTTTTTTTCTCCATTTTCTAAAACATGACGGCATAAATCTTTATATTGTTTCATTTTTTTCATCCTTTAAATGTAGTCTTTTAGTAGTGTAACACAATAAAAAATCATTTCTGCATAATTTCTCAGAAATGATTTTTTTATTCTTAAAGTTATTACACGCTCATCCAGTTAGGAGGCGTGTTCCGGTCCCAATAAATGCTTCCAAGCTCATGATGAGATTGAAACCCGTCTTCTGCGGTATGGTAATGAAAATTAAACCAATAGCCGTCTTGGGGAGGATGGTCCCGGCGAACATGGAATCTTAAGAGATCTTCACCCGTCACCCGGTTGTACACATGAAATATTTTTTCTGTTTTTCCCGCCGACGGTTTGCTTGAAATGACAACATCCTGATAAGCTTCATTGTCTTGAAGCTTCGCTAAATGGCCGGTAATGACTTCTTCGATCTTCGGCATAATCTCTTTTCTGTAATCATCCTCAATGACCGGAGAGATTTTGTTTCCGAATTTTAAGAATGATTGATTTTCAGCATCGCCGAGAAGCTGCTCCCGGTGCGACTGAAATAGCAATTCAGGCTCTCGCCTTGCTTTCTTTTCCCCTGACAGGGCATGTTCATCATAAAAAGCGGTGTAATCATTCTGCTCAAGACTGCTGGGCTGTCCTGAAGGCTTGTCTGTCATCAGAGCAGCCGGAGGAGACACGAGCCCGAACGTTACAATGGTAAACAGAACCACAAGGGTCTTTTTCATCCACAATTTCATGATAGATTGTTCCCCTCTGTTTTTTGTCCTCTTCCGTTTATTCTAGCACAGATTGGCTTCCGTCGTCATGCACGTTATCGTTTTGTCATACAATATAGGAAAATGGTAACTATGCCCGTCTCTATAAAACGCTTACAATAAAAGGTGGAAAAAGGAGGGGATGAGATGATTAACGCCTTGTTTGCGACCGTATCACTTCTCACACTGCTTTATTTTGTCGTCATGGAAATCACTGATTGACGAAAAATAAGCCCATGACAATCATGAGCTTACATGTATGACACCGAAATGGAAAAGCGCCGTCTTTCTTTTTAACACCTTGAAGCCGTATCGCTCAAATCGCGGGCTTTTCCAATGGTCTTTCAGGACTACGCATTTTCTCGCTGCCCGAACGGCATGCTGAATGCACTCTTCGTTAAATCCCTCTTCCGCAAACGCGCGCAGCGGCGCAATGCCGTCAGACGTCTCAATCGGTTCATGAAACATCGGGTCAAAATAGATGACGTCCACTGAGGAATCAGGCAGGCTTTGCAAATAGTCCGTACAGTCGGCATGCTCGACTTGAATTCTTTTCATTGCCGTTTGGAGCGTCTCTATGCCTGTTTTCCATGTATGAAGCCCTGTTTTGACAAGCAGCGAAACAAGCTTGTTTTTTTCCACCCCGATTACGGTTCCGCTTTCCCCCACCGCCATACTTGCCAAAATCGCGTCGGAGGCGAGGCCGAGCGTACAGTCTAAAAAGGAATCTCCCTCACTTAATCCTGAAGCTTTAAGCATCGGTTCGACTTCCCCTTTCAAAAACCGTTTTGCACGGAACATCGCTGTATTCGGATGAAAAAAGAATTTCCCCCCTCGCTTCGTATAGAGTTCAAACCGCTCTTTTCCAATGACTAAAAGGTCGTTTTCTGCGTTTTTCAGCATTTTTTCAACAGGCTGTTTATTTCTGCTGCAATAACTGTCATTCAGCTTTTCAGCAAGTGATTGCGCTGTACGTATCGTATCATCTGTCGGTCTGTAACTGGTTGTAATCATCTTTTTCTCCAAAAAAAAAAGCCCGGAATTCGGGCATTTTAGCAGTGCGCATCGAAGGCGTCCGTCAGATTTTTCATAATCTCTTCCATCTCATGCCCTTCAATTTCGTGGCGGGGAATAAAATGAACGACCTCTTTTCCTTTTAAAAGCGCCATTGACGGTGATGAAGGTTCCTGACCGGTAAAATATTCACGCATTTTGGCCGTCGCGTCTTTATCTTGACCCGCAAAAACAGTAACGGTATGATCAGGCGCTTTATCATGCTGTAAAACAGCCTGAGTCGCAGCCGGACGGGCAAGCCCCGCGGCGCATCCGCAAACGGAATTGACAACGACCAATGTCGTGCCGTCTGCTTTTTCCATAAAGCTTTCCACTTCATCTGCTGTCGTTAATTCCTGAAAGCCGGCGCCTGTTAACTCGCGGCGCATCGGAACGACCAGCTGGCGCATATATTCTTCATAAGCCATTGACATAAAAAAGCCCCCTCTAAAATCCTTATATGAAGTCAAGGATACTATAGAGGAGACCGGAATTCAAATGTTCAATCCGCCGATTTAAATTTTCATGATACCGCCTGTGTTGGCGCTTGTTACGAGTTTTGAATACCGGGCTAGGTAGCCTGTTTTCACTTTCGGCTCAAAACCCTTCCAGTTCTCTTTGCGTCTTTCCCATTCATCTTGCGGTACTTGTACGTCCAGTGTCCGCTTTTCAATGTCAACGATGACATGGTCGCCATTTTCAACGAAAGCAAGCGGTCCGCCTTCAGCGGCTTCTGGTGATACGTGGCCGATCGAAAGGCCTCGGGAAGCTCCTGAAAAACGCCCGTCTGTAATCAGCGCCACCTTCGGCCCTAGTCCCATGCCGACAATCTGGGAAGTAGGAGCGAGCATTTCCGGCATGCCCGGCCCTCCCTTTGGCCCTTCATAACGGATAATGACAACGTCGCCTTCTTTCACTTTGCGGTTAATAATGCCTTCAAGGGCAGCGTCCTGCGAATCAAAGACAACAGCAGGCCCTTCGTGTCTTGTAATGCCGTCCTGAACACCGCCTGTTTTAATAATGGCGCCATCCGGAGCTAAGTTTCCAAACAGCACGGCCAGCCCGCCTTTTTCAGTAAACGGTTTTTCGAGCGGATGGATGACATCGTAATCTTTCACCTCGTGCCCGGCAATCGTTTCTCCGAGTGTCTGTCCTGTTACAGTCAGCGCGTCAAGATGAAGCGCACCTTCTTTTTTCGCCAGTTCATTCAGCGCCGCCGATACGCCGCCTGCTTCATGCAGGTCTTCAATAAATACGTCAGAAGCCGGTGCGAGTTTTGCAAGATGCGGTACACGCTCCGCCACTTCATTGATGCGCTCTAAAGAGTAGTCAACACCCGCTTCATTAGCGAGGGCAAGTGTATGAAGCACGGTATTGGTGGACC
The DNA here is from genome assembly GCF_001584325.1 of Bacillus nakamurai. Classification (GTDB taxonomy): domain Bacteria; phylum Bacillota; class Bacilli; order Bacillales; family Bacillaceae; genus Bacillus; species Bacillus nakamurai. The sequence continues at coordinate 66,349 of NZ_LSAZ01000022.1, read as the reverse complement.
CGCCAAGCGCCATGTCTAACGCAAACGCGTTGTCGATCGCTTTTTCAGTTACGATGTCACGCGGCTTAATGTCCTTTTTAATGGTATCCATCAATTGGGCTGCTGATTTTCTCACAAATTCTCTTCTTTCCGAGGACGCCGCAAGAATCGTTCCGTTGCCCGGAAGCGCCAGTCCGAGTGCCTCAGACAGACAGTTCATAGAGTTTGCGGTAAACATGCCTGAACAAGATCCGCACGTCGGACAGCCGAACTGTTCCAGCTCCTGGAGATCGCTTTCGCCGATTTTTCCCGCTTGGTATGCTCCTACGCCTTCAAATACTGAAGAAAGCGAAATTTTACGGCCGTCACTTGTTCGGCCCGCAGCCATAGGCCCGCCGCTGACAAAAATCGTCGGAATGTTGATCCGCATAGCCGCCATCAGCATTCCCGGCGTGATTTTATCACAGTTCGGAATACAAACCATTCCGTCAAACCAGTGGGCTGAGACAACCGTTTCCACAGAATCTGCAATGATTTCACGGCTTGGCAGCGAATATCTCATTCCGATATGCCCCATGGCGATTCCGTCATCTACGCCGATTGTATTAAATTCGAAAGGCACTCCGCCTGCTTCTCTGATTGCTTCTTTTACGATTTTTCCAAATTCCTGCAAGTGAACATGCCCGGGAACGATATCGATGTATGAATTGCAGACTGCGATAAACGGTTTGCCGAAATCCTCTTCTTTAACGCCCGCGGCGCGAAGAAGGCTGCGGTGAGGCGCTCTGTCTATTCCCTGTGTGATCATGTTACTGCGTAATTCTGCCATGGTGATCCCCCTACATTCTTTCAATTGTTGGATTGTATTTTATTTTACAAATTTTCAGTTTATTCAGGACTGATGATGTCATATCGACAGATGAGGCCGTCCCTGCCCTGTATCTGCACCGGTGCATTTTTCTCTTTTTATATCGATATAAACCCTCCAACAATTAATATTGTTACTTACTATATATAGTTTTGAATCATTTTTCAACAATATTCACAATATTTTTTATAAAAAGTGAATTCAAATAAAAAAGGCGCATTTACGCCTTTTTGTTATGATTGTTCTTTTTTTCTGCTTTCTGTCATTTGCTTCCAGACAGATCCCTTCGCCTCTTCTCCATGCTCAATCCGCTCGACGGCCATTTTGATCTGCAGGCTGACTTCGAATTCAGGATCATCTTCAGCAGCTTTTAACGCTTCAAGCGCGCTTTCATCACCGACTTCATACAGGAACATCGCCGCGCGCCAGCGTACGAGCTTGCTTGAATCGCCGAGTGATTTGATCATTGCCGGAATGGCCCGGGCATCGCCGATATCTGAAAGACAGTCGCCCGCCGTTCTTCTGACCGTCACCGTTTTATCTTCAAGCGCTTTGTATAAAAGCGGCAGCACAGCCGGTGTCTCGATCATTCCTAAATAGACTGCGGCTTGTCTTCTGATTGATGTTTTCGGATCATGAAGCGCCTTTTCTAAAACAGGGATATCGTCTTCCTCAGGATCCATTTGCTCAAGATGTGCATAGCGCTGTTTCCAATCCTCGTCATCCAGCATGTCAAGCGTTACTTTATAAGCTTTGCGCTGGACAGCCGGTTTGGCCTCGCCTTTTTGTTGGACGGCTGCCTCTGTCAGGCGCTGAAGCCGGTCGTCACTGTAAGCTGCTTGAAGCTCTTCTGTTACATCATGACCGATTTCCTTAAAATCTCCGAAGCGGACGCCCTGTTCTTTCCAAGAGCGCTCAAAAACAACGTTTGAGGCTTCAGAACGAAGCTTTAATATAGCTTCTTGAAAACGTTCCGGAAGGCCGAAGCGTTCTTCCCGTTCTCCGTCCGTCAGTTTCACCTGCATGGGAATGCCGCTGAACATTTGCACGAACACCTTGACTTCACCGAATGATTCCTGTTCGGAACGGCTCTCTGTCTGCTCCGTGCTCTCCATCCCGAAGGCGGATCGAACTTGCGGCAAAATGTCCTTCCAGTCAAATCGGGCGTTTCGTTCCACCGCCAGAAAGTCAGCAACGTGATAAACGCCTTTAACACCCTCAATGTTTAAAATGTCACGAACGACGGCCGGAGCATCTTCTGCCTGATCCGGCTTGTAATTGTTGCTTTTTCCCGCCGGAAGTTCTTCAGTCAAAATCACTTTCATCGTATTCGGACTTGGCGTCGGTTCTATTGATTTAATCTTCATCATGGTCCTCCTATACACACAATCTAAAGACTTATTCTAACATAGTCAGCACAAGCGTTCTATTGCGCCGCCTTACCTTTCCTGCACCTCGATCTCTTTTTGAAACTGTGCGGCAAAACGCAAAAGAAATTCATGCCTCTCCTCCGCCAAACGGATCCCCGTTTTTGTATTCATCAAGTCTTTAAGAAGGAACAATTTTTCCTCAAAATGAACCAAAACGCTTGCTTGTGAGCCGTACATCGGATGGCCCTTCGCACCGGCAAACGTAAAAGCTCTGGCGATCCCGACGGCGCCGATTGCATCCAGCATGTCTGCGTCCTGAACGGTTTTTCCTTCCAATGAAAGCGGCCTTTCCCGAAGCATTCCGCGATGTCTGAAGGACATTCGCGTTATGATATCCGCGATCTCCTTAACGGTGCCATCAGCGATTCCGAAAGCGGCCAATTGTTCTGTCACTTCACAAATGGTCAGCCTTTCGCTCTCAGACAGCTTGGCGTCAATGACGTCATGAACCAATGCTGCCGCCTCAGTTACAAATAGATTTGCGTGTTCTTCTCTTCCGATATACAAAGCAAGCGCTGCAACCCGCGACGTGTGAAGCCAGTCATGTCCGGTTCGTTCATTGATAAGTTTTTCTTTAACCCAATGCCTGATGTTCTCCAGCTGACCCTTTTCGTGCACGTCTCATTCACCTCTTATTCGACCAAAAGCCTTTGCACCGTATCCTCAAGCTCCTTCGGATTGACATTGGGCGAAAAACGGCCGACAACTTTCCCGTTCCGATCCACTATGAATTTAGTGAAATTCCATTTAATCGCCTTAGTGCCGAGCATCCCCTTCGCTTCTTCAGTAAGAAATGTAAAAAGAGGATGAGCGTTTGCCCCATTGACGTCAATTTTTGCAAACATCGGGAAGGTGACTCCGTAATTTTTTGCGCAGAATTCCTGAATTTCCGCCTCATTTCCGGGCTCCTGGTTCATGAATTGATTGCAGGGAAAACCTAAAATCTCAAGCCCTTCTTGCTGATATGTATCATAAAGCTCCTGAAGCTGTTTCAGCTGCGGCGTAAAGCCGCATTTGCTCGCTGTATTAACAATGATCATCACCTTGCCCTGAAAAGGCGAAAGGGCCATGTCTTTGCCCGTTATGGTCCGTACATTTATGTCGTAGATTGTCATCTTCAGCCTCCTCGTACCATTCTTCATCTATTTTACCTGTTTCACACTGGAAAACAAACGGAAACTGTCTCTTACAGCTTCCCTATTTTTATCACATACTGGAAAACGCTTTTTCAGAGGAACCAAACCGCTCTTCATTCGTCATAATAAAGAATCATCCCGATTTTTTTAAGCCTTCCGCCCATGATTCTTCTTCATTTGCGGTTTATTACGCCGCGATGGATTGAAAAATGACTTAAAAATTTCTATAATGAAGAAAATTAACGGGGAATAACGGAGGTGGCATGTTGCCTATTAATATACCAAATCACCTGCCCGCTAAGCAGGTGCTTGAAAGTGAACACATATTTGTAATGGATGAAAACAGAGCGTTTCATCAGGATATTCGGCCGCAGAAGATCGTGATTTTAAATCTGATGCCGAAAAAAATCCAAACGGAAACCCAGCTCCTCAGGCTGCTTGGGAATTCGCCCTTACAAGTTCACTTTACGTTCTTGATTCCGAGCACACATACTCCAAAAAATACAGCAAGGCAGCATTTGGATGAATTTTACACCACATTTTCCAGCATCCGTCACAAACGGTTTGACGGAATGATTATTACCGGAGCGCCGATTGAGCATCTGCCGTTTGAAGATGTTTCTTACTGGGATGAATTGAAAGAAATCATGGAATGGAGCAAAACAAACGTAACTTCGACGCTTCATATTTGCTGGGGCGCGCAAGCCGGTCTGTATTACCATTACGGCATCGAGAAAGTCGAAATGCAAAAAAAAATCTTCGGAGTATTTGAGCATACCGTTCTCAAAAAACATGAGAGATTGGTAAGAGGATTTGACGAGCTATACTATGTGCCCCATTCACGGCATACAGATATTAATACGGAGCAATTGCATTCGGCTCAGGAACTGAATGTGCTGACCGCATCAGAGGAAGCGGGCGTCTGTTTAATCGTCTCCAAAGACGAGAAACAAATTTTCTTAACAGGTCATCCGGAATATGATACCGATACGCTTCTTCATGAGTATGAAAGAGATATGGACAGGAATCTTCCGTCCGTTGAGGCTCCTAAGCACTATTTCGCACCCGGCGGAAAAGAACCGGTAAACCGCTGGAAGGCTCATGCGACGTTATTGTTTATGAATTGGCTGAATTACTATGTTTATCAAGAAACCCCTTATGAGTGGGATTAATTTTTGTTTTAAGTGATACGGTGACAAAAATATGATAAAATACTCTTGATTCAGTATGTGCATAACAAAACTTTAAAATACTGGAACATATCAATTAAATTTAGTTTAAATATGTTGCCATGCTTATTATAAAATGATGTACTTGTGTTATGTTTATCTATAGACAATAACTCCTTACGATGCATGAAGCTTGCTTGTTGTTGATTACATTGAGGTGAATTTACTTGAATACCAATAAAAAAGTATTAATTTTGACTGCAAATTACGGAAACGGACATGTTCAAGTGGCCAAAACGCTCTATGAGCAATGTCTCCGTCTCGGCTTTCAGCATGTGACGGTTTCTAATTTGTATCAAGAGTCAAATCCGATTGTTTCTGAGGTTACTCAATACCTTTATTTAAAAAGCTTCTCAATCGGGAAACAGTTTTATCGTTTGTTTTATTACGGAGTTGACAAAATCTATAATAAACGCAAATTCAACATTTATTTTAAAATGGGAAATAAACGTTTAGGCCAGCTTGTCGAAGAGCATAAGCCGGACATTATTATTAATACATTTCCGATGATTGTCGTGCCGGAATACAGACGGAGAACCGGAAAAGTCATTCCGACGTTTAACGTTATGACCGATTTTTGCCTGCACAAAATCTGGGTTCATGAAAATGTAGATAAATATTATGTCGCCACAGATTATGTGAAGGAAAAACTGATTGAAATCGGCACCCATCCGAACAACGTAAAAATCACAGGCATTCCGATCAGGCCTCAATTTGAGGAAACGATGCCGACCAAACCCATTTATAAGAAATACAGCATCTCGCCTGACAAAAAAGTCCTTCTTATCATGGCGGGAGCGCACGGCGTTTTAAAAAATGTGAAAGAGCTGTGTGAAAATCTCGTAAAAGACGATCAGGTGCAGGTTGTGGTGGTATGCGGAAAAAACGGCTCGCTGAAAGAATCACTCAGCAGCTTAGAGGCCGCCAACACGGACCGGCTGAAGGTTCTCGGCTATGTGGAAAGAATTGATGAGCTGTTTCGGATTACGGACTGCATGATTACAAAACCAGGCGGCATCACGCTGACAGAAGCAACAGCCATCGGCGTACCGGTGATTTTGTACAAACCCGTGCCGGGACAGGAAAAGGAAAATGCCATTTTCTTCGAAGAACGCGGTGCGGCCATTGTGGTTAACCGCCATGAAGAAATTTTAGAGTCTGTCACCTCCCTTCTTGCAGATGAGGAGAAGCTAAACCGAATGAAGGAAAATATTAAAAGCCTTCATCTCCCGCACTCTTCCGAAGTCATTTTGCAGGACATCATAAAAGAATCAGAAATAATGACTGGGAAGGTAAACATGGCGCTTTCATAAAATTGAGCACACGGACGTTTTCGTGTGCCTTTTTTTATGCCCGGAGCGCAGCGATCTCATTTCTGGAAAAATAAAGATAAAAAATAGACGTCGGCTGCTTGACGGCCGCTCCCATATGGTGTATAGTTGAACCATCATTTAACAACGTTTACATACGTACGGTTGGATGATGACAAAATTTTTTTTAGCACGAAGGTGCTACAGTACTAGGAGGAATTAAGCAATATGCAAAACGGTAAAGTAAAATGGTTCAATAATGAAAAAGGATTCGGCTTCATCGAAGTTGAAGGCGGAGACGACGTATTTGTTCACTTCACTGCTATCGAAGGAGAAGGATACAAATCATTAGAAGAAGGACAAGAAGTTTCTTTTGAAATTGTCGAAGGTAATCGTGGACCTCAAGCTTCTAATGTTGTAAAACTCTAAACTCAATACATGTTGATTAGATGACAAATAGAGGAGAGGCGTATGCCTCTCCTATTTGATTGCTGTCTGAATCTCGATGGCTACAAGATTCTGCTTGCACCGCTGTTCGATCTCTTCGATCTGTTTCTCCATTGACGGCATTCCTTTTTTCGCCATTGTCGCTAAGCTTCCCAAATCACCGTATATTTCTTTAAACGTCTGCTGAAGGATGGTTTTTAAGTCTTTATCATTCACGGCTGTATTTCCCTTCTATACCAAGATAGCCCGAATAGTAAATAGGACCTAATTATTCAGGTTCAATAGTTATATCGGCTTATTTTAGCATTGTTTTCTATTTTCCGTACATATTTCTAAAAAAAATCTCCAAACTATTCACGGAGGTGTTTTTTTATGGATTCTGAATTTTTTCCAAACGGACTTACTGATAAACGCCAGCTTGAATTAGCGGTGGAAACCGCACAGAAAACAACGGGCGCGGCTACACGGGGCCAAAATTCGACCTTGGTTGATTCTGCTTACCAAGCGATTCAGGATGCAAGAACGATGTCACAATCGAGTGAATTGGAAGCTCTTGACCAAGATTTTTTACAGCAGCAGCGCATGCTTCTGGACGATTGCCAGCATCAGCTTGATGAATTCAAAAAATAAAACCGCAGAAAGCTGCGGTTTTATTTTTATTGATTTGTCAGCACTTTCCCGTAGGCTTTCAGCTTCTCCCCTACTGTACATTGATTAATACAAAAGGAATGGGCGTGCGTTTTTCCGAATTCCTTGCGAAAATGCTGTTTAATAAAGCAATCCTTGCAATATTCATCCTGCAGCTCGGTCAATTCTTTAAAAATGGTTTTTTTATCCAATATCAGTCATCTCCGTTACCTTCTAATGTCATGCGGCTTTCAATCCGTTGATCCAAAAGAATTTTTTTAGCCAGGTCATCCGCTTCTTGATTTTCTTTTCGATTGATGGCTTCATATGTCGGGGTCAGCTTAAGGGAATCAAGCAGCGCTTCAATCTTATCCAGCCATTCGTTTTGGCTTTCGTCATAGCACGGCCAACTGCCGTCAAGCTGATGCAAAACGACGAGCGAGTCTCCCCTTATGGTAATTGAGTTCCTGCTTGCGCCAAGTTCCTTCACTTCCCTCAGCGCCTCGTAAAGAGCCGCATACTCAGCTTCATTGTTCGTATTGAGCAATAGGCTTTTGTTTTTCCTTAACCGGTACCGTATGGCGCCGAGAGAATAATACACGACGAGGCCCAGGCCGGCCTGACGGCTCTGTTTATCATAACTGCCGTCAAAGTACACCGTGATATCATCTGGTTCATGAGAAAGCTCTTCAGTGAGCTTTTCGAGTTCCTTAAGTGTCCAGCTCGCACCTTTTTCATCTTCAAAATGTATGTCTTTTATATATGGAAAGCGGCCGATTTCTCTTGCGAGTATACGCGCTTTTGGAACAGTCAGCCAATCCTCTGATAAAAATGAGACGGGTCCCGTTCCTTTTGCTTCCATTGTGATATACGGCTTAAGATTCATTCAAATCACCTTACCATTCATTAGTTGACGGGCGTGTGCTATAATCAAACCATTCTATTTTTGAAAGGAAGTCAGCGGGTTTTGTTTAATGACGTATTATGGATCTTATTTGCGATCATTCATTTTATCATTGTTCTTTTGTTTTATAAAGGATTTGGCAAAACGGGCCTATTTGTATGGATCGGTTTCGCCACGGTGTGCGCCAACTTACAGGTTGTCAAAACAGTGGAGCTGTTCGGGCTGACGGCCACACTCGGAAATATCATGTACGGCACCGTTTTCTTCGCCACCGATGTGCTGAATGAAAAATATGGCCCTGCTGAAGCCCGAAAAGCCGTTTGGCTCGGTTTCTCCACCCTTCTGGCTTTGACATTCGCCATGCAGGGAGCTCTCTTGTATAAGCCAGCGCCGTCTGATATGGCGCAGCCGGCGCTTGAGACCATTTTCGGTTTTCTGCCGCGGATCGCGCTTGGAAGCCTCTTGGCCTTTATTTTCAGCCAAACGATAGATGTTTATGTATATTCGGCCATCAGGCGAATCTTTCCTTCTGACAGGCTCCTGTGGCTGCGAAACAGCGGAAGCACGGCGCTCAGCCAGCTTCTGGATACGTTGATTTTTACCGGAGTGGCCTTTATTGGTGTTTATTCCGCGGGCGTCTGGTTCAGCATTTTTATTTCAACTTACCTTATTAAATTTGCGGTATCATTGATTTCTGTCCCTTATGCATATGCGGCAAAACGAATGATACCGCGCGGAGAGTGATGTTTTATGCCGGCTGAAATTTATGTAGACGGTGCAAGCGCCGGAAATCCCGGACCGTCCGGCATCGGCATCTTCATTAAATATGAAGGAAAAACAGAATCCTTTTCGATACCGATCGGACACCATTCAAATCAGGAAGCTGAGTTTCTTGCTTTAATTGAAGGAATGAAGCTGTGCGCCGCACGCGGATATGAATCCGTCTCTTTCCGGACGGATTCCGATATCGTGGAGCGGGCCGCTGATCTTGAGGCAGTAAAAAACAAAGCATTCCAGCCGTTTGTTGATGAAATCATCCGGTTAAAGGCTGTATTCTCATTGTTTTTTATTAAATGGATTCCCGGCAAACAAAACCAAACAGCCGATCAGCTGGCAAAAAAAGCGATCCGGCTGAATGAATGACAGGAATGAAATCGTGTCTGGCTGTTCATCCTAAATACGAGGTGAACAGCATATGAAAAAGGAAAATAAAGGCCGGCTTACTGGCGGCGTAAGTCCTCAAGGAGACATGGAAGGAAACGCGCATAAGGACCCAAAGTCAGCCCTTGAAAACAAGGCAAAAAAAAGCAATACAAAACGCTAGAGGATCATCAGCTGATCTCTCTGGCGTTCAGCTTTTCGAGCATTCTTTCAATTCCTTTAATCTGATGGCGCCGGAGCATCAATGATGCCTCGTCCATTTTCAGCGTAAAAAACGCTTCTTCAAGCGTACAGGCCAACGGCACTTCGCAATGTATTTCAGCAAGCTGCCTGGACAGCTCCAACTCTTTTAAGCTTTGCTGAATTTTACTTTGCTGGCCCTTCGGCAGTAAAGAAAGACTTTCCAATAAACGGTCAATGTTTTCATACTCACGGATAAGCTTATACGCCGTTTTTTCTCCGATTCCCTTAACGCCCGGATAGTTGTCGCTTGTATCTCCCATCAGCGCCTTAATGTCAATCAGCGCTTGAGGCGGGACTCCCGTTTCTTCCATGAATACATCCTTCGTATACACTTTATAATTACCGATGCCCTTTTGAAGCAGCGCCACTTTAACTTCGTCATTTAACAGCTGAAGCAGATCTTTGTCACCCGTTACTATCGTAATGTCGGCTTCACCCGAAAATAAGGCAGAAAGCGTGCCGATACAGTCATCTGCTTCATAGCCTTTTATGCCGATATTTAAAATACCAAGTTCAGCTGCCGCTTCCTTCGCTAAATCAAATTGCGGAAGCAGCTCAGCCGGCGGCTCGCTTCGATTGGCTTTGTAATCCTGAAACAGGTCATTGCGGTATGTTTTGCTTCCCATATCCCAGCAGCAGACGACATGTGTCGGCTGAAAGGTGTCGACCGCCGTAATGAGGTGTTTTAAAAAGCCGTTGACGCCGTTTGTCGGAATTCCGCTGTCATTTATCATAAAATTGCGATGGACGGCAGTCGCGAAAAATGAGCGGAATAAAAGCGCCATGCCGTCGACGAGAAGTAATTTATTGTTGTTCATATTGAAACTCCCTTTTTATTCAATGTTCCTATTTTACCATAGACGGGCCATAAAAAAACAGCATCCTCTCTTATAGAAGATGCTGCCATCACTGGCTACTGCCCGTGTCTTTTATTGCTTGCCATCAGCTTTTCAGCTTCACGGCCGGCATAGGAATCAAATCCCTGCCCAAAGCCGTTTTTCTTTTTGGCATTATTATTTTGCTGAGCGTTTCTGTTTCCAAGTTTCGTCCTGCCCATTTAGAATCCCCCCTTACAGCGGATACTGATAGTATGCGCCGCAAGTGCCGCAGCGACACGCGACAGGTTCATCCATTACTGTTTGCTGACGAATTCTTTTACCATATCTTCAGTCACAAAACGTCTTGCCGGCACAATGCCTTTTTTGGCCAGCTGGTTCATTTTTGCGGTAATTTCATTAATGGCATCCGTCGTGAACGGTTCATTTTGTCTGCATTTGAGAACGGCTTCATCAATGGCCTGTTCACGCTGATATTCAAGCTCTACAAATGACTTGACGTGATGATGCTGTTTTGCGGAGTGTGCTGAAATTGCTTTATGGACTTCTGACATGGATCGTTCATCTCGCTTTTTTCATTTAGTCTACCATGACTTGACATGCTAGCCAACCGGATTTTTATATTTTCATCATTTCATCTTGGTTTTTCCATGCCTTGCTGGCTTGGAAAAGGCGTTCGATTTCGCCGTCGCTGCCGCTTTCAGTAAGCCCCTGTAAGTAAGTGTCCTGCTGTTCTTTGATTTGAGACAGGCTCTTGTCCGCGATGTCTTTTTGCAATTGCTTCACATGTTCTGTATAACGTGCGACAAGGCTTTCCCTTTCCTTCTTCAGCCAATTTTCTGTAACTTTTTGCAGGTGCAGACGCAGCCCTTCTGTAAATGCCGCTTTTCCGTTCTGTTCAAAAAATTGCTTAGGCGATTTCACTTCTTTCAAATGCCGCGTAAACTCTGAAGGTTCGATATAAGGGGCTATCTCTTTCAGCTGTATGGCAAACTCATTTTCTCCGCTGACATAAATGGAGAAGAAGCCGTCTTCCAAAAGCTTCTTGCGGCAGTCTTCCATCCATTCCTCAGTGACGTGGCTTTCAATAAAACCGGTCATGCGGATGTCGAGTGTTTTCATTTCTTGAATATATTCGAACTGAAATTCATTTAACGCTTCTTTTAGCGCCCCCGCTATGTTTTCTTTCCACTCCCCGTTTTGAAGGCCCGGATGAAAGGCTGTTTTCAGCATATCATTCGCATATAATGACAGGCGCTGTTTAATATGATAGAGCTGTTCTTCCGTATCTTTTATTACCTTACGGATGATCACCTCAGACGTACGGCGCTTTGAGATATCAGCGAGAGCTTTTTCAAAAGAAGCTTGCAGGCGCTGTTTTTTCTTTTCTTTTTCTTCTGCTGATTGGTAAAGCGATTCATGAAGCTGTTCAACCGTTTCGCACAATTTATTTGCCTCTGTTTTCAGCTGAGCGGCAGAAGCTCTCATTAAATCTTCTTCTATAAAACGGGCCAGTCCCGCCTTTACATCAGAAAAGCGGTTATAATATGCCTCCTTTTTACCGGCAAGCTCTTCTTTGCTTGATACATGGTAAAGCTTAGGGCGATGAATGCCTTCTTTGAGAAGCTCGGAGCGGACATAGTCTTTTACCGTCTCAAGCTCGCTTTCAGTTTTGGCAAGGTCGGACGCATTAATGACAAAAAACATCTTGTCCATGCCGAATGATTCTTTTACGAGCCCCAGTTTTCTTAAAAAAGACCTGTCTCCCTTTGAAAAGGAATGCTGATAGTACGTCATATAAAAGAAGGCATCAGCATCTTTTATATATTGAAAAGCAAGCTCTGTATGCCGTTTGTTCATACTGCTCGCTCCTGGTGTATCAACGATGGTAATTCCTTTATCTGTAAGGGGTGAATCATAATACACCGTTACTTCTTTCACGGCGCAGGCACTTGATTCTTCCGCTACGTAAGGCTTCAATTCTTCAACCGGAACGGTCAGTGTCAATTGCTTTCTGATCGGGTCTTCATACGTATCATACGCCTTTATAATCGTACGAACCGTTTGCACGAGGTCATGAGGGACTTTTCCCTTTTTAACGGCATTTTGCCATTTTTCCTTGAGTGACAGGCCCTTTACATCAGCTTCCTTTAACTCCGTAAGCTGAAGCATCTCAGCGTGTAACTCTTCTTCCGTTTTAAAGATGATATCCGCTATTTTATGTTTTTTTCCGTTTTGCGGCTTTGTGATTTTATTAATGGTGGCCGTCGTCGGCGTCGGTGAAGACGGGAGCACATGTTCACCGATCAGCGCATTGGCAAACGATGATTTTCCTGAGCTGAACCCGCCGAATAACGCCAATGTGAACTGGCGGTTTTCAAGCCGTTTAATTCTGCTTTGAAATGCTGCTGCCTGTTTTGCCAGCATGCTTGACGATTCAAGAATGCCTGTGAGCTGATAAAACCGTTGCACTTGCTCTTTTAGAGGCAATTCTTTCAGCTCACTTTTTTCAGGATTGATGTCTTCAAGCGGCACCGGCTGCTCAGGTTCTTGCTTTTGAACCGGGGCCGACACAGCGCGTTTTTTCTGTGTAAACCAATCCCGGCTTCCTTTATAGCCGGCCGGCCCCTTCTGTTCCCACAGGGCGCGGACGCGGGCTGCTTTTTCCTCGGCATGTCTTTCTTCTTCCGCAGCTTGAGCGAGCTCCTCCCGGGTTTTCCATTCTTCTGTTATTTGCTTTTGCAGATCTTCTGCACGCGGGTTGTTTTTTGCCCGGATGTAAGCAGTCAGCTCCTCAGCGAGCTCTGCTGTCCGTCTTTTAGCTTCTCTTCGGATCATGTCTGCAAGATCTTTCGTATAAGTCAATACATATTCGGCTGAAAACGCAGCCCCCTGCTTGACCGCACGCTTCATGATGTCTTCAGAAAGCGGTGTGCGGTAGGCCTGGATTTTCATGATCAGGTCGTCAGAATCCGCTTCATATCGTTTGGCCACTTTGCTGAATGTATCAATGATATGCCAATCGGCTTCTCCTTCCGTTCTTTTTCGGATGGCTGCAAAAAATTCCGTCTGTCTCTTTTCTTTTTCCGCCGCCGTTTTTGCCTTCGAAAAGAAAAAACCGGTTTTAAAGGATGGCTGCTGCGATTCTAAATACGCTGATGCCAGCTCACGCATCTCAAACGGTGTCAGATTTGCATTTTGTAATATGTTCTGCACCTCTGTTTTGATGTCACGTTCCGCTTCTTCGGCCTGCCGGGATGTTTTCTCAAGCTTCTGTTGTAATGAACGGACGAGCTCGTCTTGTTTGTCAAAATGCTCTGAGACAGCGCCGCTCTTTGCATCTTTTTCAAGCATGTCTGTATGCTCTTTAACTAAGTGAGCAATTTTTTGTTCGGTTAAGGGCCGAAGATTTGCTTTTGCCTCCCGATTCAGCTGCTTTAAGTGTGTTTTCAGATTTTCGAGCCCGTTTAAAGGATGATCAGGCTCCGTTACCGACGTAAAGAAAAGCGACTCCTTCGGTATCCCTTCCCCTTCAAGCATATTTTCAACCTGCTCCCGGTAATCTTCAAACCTTGTTTCCGTTTCATCATGGCGATCAATTTGATTGACGATCAGGAACAGATTCGGAATCCGGTCTTTGATTGATCTGAGAAACATAACATTTTCTTCTGAATGGACGTGGTTATAATGGACGACATAAAATAAAGCGTCGGCCTGATGAAGAATGGACGCCGCGGATAAGAAATGCGCTTCATCCGTCGAATCAATTCCCGGTGTATCAATATAAGCGACATAAGGCTCCGCTTCTTTATACGGAGCAAACACTTCAACCGTCTCAATTTGATCGCCGTCTTTGCAGAACCGCTGCACTTCTTCTTTATCATAACTGCCTTTTATTTCAGCATAAGCCCCGTCGGTCGTATGAAGGACGACTCTGTTTTCCCCGTTTCTGATGACAACCAGGTTGGCGCTAGTCGGAATCGGGCTTGTCGGCAAAATGTCTTCACCCAGCAATGTGTTTAATAAGGAGGATTTCCCGGCAGAATAGTGCCCCGTAAATGCGATGTAGACCTCTTCATCAGCCGCTTTTTTCATGATTGCCGCTAGCTGATTGGCTCTTTTTTCATCGTGATTGTCCAGTAATTGTTCATATAAGGCTCCCGTTCTGCTGAAAATCTCCTCGTTATGGCGTTCTTCTGTCATGTGTCTTTACCCCTTTGTGTCGCATCAAATGACGTTATCGTTTTTAGAAAGCTCTGAAAAAAACCTCTCTCCCATTTTACACAAGAATGGCTCATTTTTCTTCAGAAACAGCAAAAAAGCCGCCGTTATCGGCAGCTTATAAAAGAAAACACCTGCGGCAGCAAAAAACGCAGATGTTAAGAAGACATCGATTTATTAGAAACTTTTTTCAGCACGAAACCAATTAACACGCTGTATGTACAAACGGCTGCAAATAAAAATAACATCGTCATTTTTCGGCACCACCTTGAATGAGAATCATTTTCATATTTATATCTTATCATGGGTGAGAATGATTTTCAATCTCTATTTTACCGTGTTTTCTTCTAGTGCCTTTTCTTCAGCGCGAATCCGCACAGTGAGCATGGCGGCATTTAAAATAGAAAAAATAAAAAGCGTCCAATATGCCCCGTATAAAAGCGGCAAAAAAATAAACTCTAAGACGACGACTGCATAGTTCGGGTGCTTCATCCACTTGTACGGCCCCCTTTTGACCAGCACGGCATCCGGCACAACGAGAATTTTCGTATTCCAATAGCGGCCTAACGATAAAAGCGCCCAATATCTGATGCCCTGCACAAATAAAATGATTGCTGCAATGGCAGCCCACCAGTGTGAAGGTTGTTTATGAAGCACTGACACTTCACCTATAAGGAAGACAAAGAAGAGAACATGCATCAAGACGAGAAAGGGATAATGACCTTCTCCGTATTCAATGGCGCCTTGTTTTTTCACCTTGCGTTCATTCTGCCGGGCAACAGCCATTTCCGCAATCCGCTGTGCGGCTAACAACAAAATAAACAGCCAAAACATGGCTATGCCCCCTTTTTCCAGCTGAACAGCAAAAGCTCAGATGAAAAACCCGGCCCGAGCGCACCGATCAGTCCTTTTTCGTTTTCTTTCTGCTGTCCGTGTAAAAGCTGTTCTTTTATGACATAAAAAATGGTTGCCGAGGACATGTTGCCGTGCCTTCGCAAAATGGTTTGCGATGCAGCGAGCTGATGCGCCTCCATTGAAAGGCTCGTTAAATAGGCATCAATGACCTTTTTTCCGCCGGGATGAGCGAGAAAGGTTTTAATATCGTGATACATGATCCCTTGTTCAGTTAAAAATGTATCCACATTGTCTTTTAACCAATTTGAAACAAGTGTGGGGATGTCTCTTGAAAAAATGACGTTAAACCCGCTATCGGTAAAGTCCCAGCCCATGACATCTTCCGCATCCGGCATCATAACGGATTGAGAAGCAAATATACGCGGGACAAGCGGCTGTTTGACGTCTTTCCGGCTCGCCTTCTCCCCACCGATTAACGCAGCGGCGATCCCATCGGCAAAAAGGGAGGTTCCTATTAAATTGCTTTTTGACTTGTCCTCCGGCTGAAACGTTAAACTGCAAAGCTCAGCCGCAATAACGAGCACATACGATTCGGGATAAGCGCGGCAGTATTCAAACGCCCGGGAAAGCCCGCTGGCTCCTCCTGCGCATCCCAACCCCCATATCGGAATCCGTTTTGTCTTAGGAGAAAACGGCAGCTTATTCATTACCTTCGCTTCAATACTCGGTGTAGACAGCCCGGTACTGGAAATAAAAAAGATCGCATCTACTTCTTCATATGGGATGTGATTTTTCAAAAATTGCGGATTTGTTAAGCACTCAGCTGCCGCCCGTACACTGTGCCTTACGGTTTCTTCCACATAGAGCAGGTTTTTCTCTGAAAAACTTCTCGCTGTCTCATACCATTCAATCGGCCTGACAAACTGCCTTGATTCAATTTCGCCGTTTTGAAAGGCTTTCAGCAGCCGGTCAATGTCCTTAAATGAATGTGCAAACATCCCCCTTGCAAAATCTGCCGCTGTTTCTTGCGAGACATGATACTCCGGAATGCTGGTGCCGACCGATAACACATATGCCATGCCCATCACCTCTTTACATCAAAGGTTTCCGCATTTTTCCGGATTGTATGCAAGTTTTTTTGTGAATAGTGCCAGAGACATAATGGAGCGGTTTATCTGACCTGATCTTTTTGAAAATTGTCTCCTTTAAAACATAAACCTGTCTATTACACTTAACACAAACTCTCTGACTCATAATGAAAAAAGTTGTGTTATCATGCTAACGCCTGTGACTCTACACTGTTCTCTCATCCGTTTAGTACTAATGACAAGTGACCATGTCCATGATCTCTGTAAAGCCGCCTCGGAAAACGGGTCAACTTATGTTTATGCTAAGGTTCCAGACGGTATCGAAGAAACGAAGCGGTATATTGATCGTGCTCTTACAGCCTATTCTAAAAGCAGTGCAAGTGCACTCCCATTTGCGGTGCGCCACATCGAAACAGACCGTATTATCGGAAGCACAAGAATTCATGATCTCGAGGTGTTCTCTTGGCCGTCGGGTATTGCGCCCGTTACTGCACCAACGGTCAAACCCGCCGACAGCTGTTGAGATAGGCAGCACCTGGTATGCTTCTTCAGTTCAGCGAACCGGTGTCCATACGGAGTGTAAACTTCTGGTGCTGACCCATGCATTTGAAGTGTGGAATGCCGTCAGAGTTACGCTGAAGACTGACGCCCGCAATCAACGCTCCCGATCAGCGATACAGCGAATCGGCGCCCAATTTGCAGGAATCCGCAGAGCACTTATTCCGGCTGTTGACGGCGGCTTAGAGATATCGCTTATTATTCCATTCTTCTTGAGAAATGGCCTGAGGTCCGGCAGCAACTTTCTGAGCGGCTGGAGAAGGAATGAAGCGAATTTAACTGAAAAACCTGCCGATGTACGGCAGGTTTCTTTAAATTTCCGGCTCATATAAATACAAATTGAGGTCGATTCGTCCATCTGGAGTGACGGCTACCCCCTCTGCCTCAAGGGACAGCTTTTGCACAAAATACATCTCTTCGTCTTTAAATCCGATTTCACCTTTTGCATTAATGACCCTGTGCCAAGGAAGGCGGTGCTTTTTACTCATTGAGTGAAGAATGATCACAACCTGTCTTGCGCCCCGCGGACTTCCGGAAAGACCGGCAATTTGTCCATAAGTCATGACTTTTCCTTCAGGTATTTGTTTTATAATGGCTAATGCCTGTTCCGTAAATGTCATGGAAACCCTCATTTCTTGCAATACCGGTAGCTAGAAAAGCGGCCTTTTCTGCTTCTTTTTGTATTTTATATTACAACAGTTTTGAGGGAAAAGTCATATGGGTGCTGATTTCCTGATTGATTCAAACAAAAATCCTCGCCTCGACAGGGTCAGAAAGCTGTCTGAAGTTCAGGTTTTTAGTTTTAGGAATATCCTAATTCTGGTTCCTGATTCTCCTCTTACCTTATTATCAGTTAAAGAAGAGCGTGACAAAGGAATCTTTCGCATAATTTGTCGAACGAAAGTTGAACTAGGTGACAATCGTAAGACAAAACCAAAAAGCACCCTCAGCAAAAGGGTGTGATTAACGTTTCTTTTTATAGCCTTCCAGATCTTTTCTCAAGAATAGGCGAGCTCTATTTGTTGTTTTAATCGGATTCAATGTTTTGTGATCAGCCAGCTTCATCCGATAAACTCAATAGCTTCAGATGTCATTATTACTTCTTTACCCTTAAAACCCCTTAGCTCGGCAA
This sequence comes from Bacillus nakamurai, assembly GCF_001584325.1. Classification (GTDB taxonomy): domain Bacteria; phylum Bacillota; class Bacilli; order Bacillales; family Bacillaceae; genus Bacillus; species Bacillus nakamurai. Next base: position 48,325 of record NZ_LSAZ01000022.1, on the reverse strand, counting down.
TGCTTTCAAAATAAACTTAGTTATTTTTTATGTTATTCTATTTAAGGATTAAATTAACAAAGATTATTATCGGCCATATCAGAGCCAATACCATTGTAATGATTTCCAGAACATCTAAATTGTTAGAGTCTTTATCAAGACAATGACGAATAGAATAAAAAGTAAAATTTTTGAGCTGTCTAGTAATTTTTAAAAATGGGTTGCTCATTTCCTTCTATGTTTTTGAAAATCCAAAATATTCCCTTTCAAAAAAGCCTATCCCTCGGCATTTAGGTCTAATTCACCGCTTTTGATTCAGGTATTTGCGGAAAAAGTCAGTATTTCAAGATCTTCACTCGAGTATTTCTTCTTACAAGAATTTTTTGATTGCATCACGTCAGTATCCACAGGCTTTCTGTCTTGACTCATATAGTTTAGATATATTCCCATCTTCATTTGTACACAAATAATTAACAATTATTTACAAGGGAAATATTAACTATTACTTGAATTATTATATTGCACCACCAAAAAACTTAAAGGAGTGTTTAAAAATGAACTTCAAGAAAACTGTTGTTTCTGCTTTATCAATTTCTGTATTAGCTTTGTCGGTGAGTGGAGTAGCATCCGCAAAAGAGGTAAATACTTCGCCTGTTTCAAACGTAAATAATATTTCTATTTCTCCTTCCCATGTTATAAAGATTCAAGACTACAATTTGCCATTGAGTGTTGGAGAAACGTATTCTGTTAAAAATAATTCAGCTACTCGTTATTGGTCAGATAAAAAAGCAGTTGCTACAGTAGATGATAATGGCTTAGTAACAGCTCATGCACCAGGGAAAGCTACAATCACTTTATTCAAAGGTACTGCAGTATTTGGACAAGTCTTTGTAACGGTTTGGTAATCCTTTATCCGCCCAAATAAAGTTTGGGCGGATTTCTATATCAAATTTTGTGTAGTCACAGCCCGGGGAGTGGTATTCGATCGTTTACTATTCATTCTCTCAAGCTATAAGGGTAATCAACACTTTCAATGAACCCAACTTCTTTATAGTCTCTTACTTAAATTGTCGCATTTACCTGTTATGCTGAAACGTCTAAATTCTATTAATAGCTCCCACACATTCCCGCCATATGAAAAACCTTTTGCTTTGCAGCCTAATTGTTACCGAAAAACGTCTTTACCTGTGTAATCATCCACAAAGAATAGCAACCCCTTCTTTTGCCTTGCAGTAAAAAGATCTCCGATCAAAGCTTGAGAGAAGTTTAATCAATTCGTTTATGTCTTGCTCTGCTTTGGGCATAGCCGCTCCTTGCTCCATAATCGATTTGAATATTGGATAAATCGTTAAGGACAACAGCATTTCCTAGTGCTGTCCTACTTCTGTTCACCCGTTTGGGAACCACATGAGCCACTCTACAACTCACATCGGGTTCAAATGTCCACCGATTCGCCCCACGCCAGCTACAATCACCTTCTCTTCTTCATTACTTATCAATTCCCGGAAGAACCCCGCAGCCGTGATCTTGCGGCCTATTCGTACTGAAAATAAAATTAGAATCTCCATCCCTTTATCAGAAAAAATATTCTGAGCGCTAATAATCTCTCTAACATAAATAAAGGCTTAATTGATCGCTCACAAAAAGTTAGCATAAATTCACAAGTGAATTTATAACACTCTATGAAATAATACAAAAGGAGTGTTTAAAAATGAAAAAGTCTTAACTGGTTCCAGCCTTGTCTCTTGCTCTACTTGTTTCTGCAGCTCCTGCTTTTGCTGCAAGCCCTGCTAGTACTCATTCTGAAAAAAGCACAAAGAAGGAAGTATCTGCTTTAGCGACTATCGTGCTTAATAGTTCAGGGCCAAGTTATCCTTCTTATTAGCCCGAAACGGGGCAACATATTATCTAGATATCATCAATTTTCATGGCGCTGAAGGTACTTGGACAGCCTACTATAAAAGCTGATTAAAGAGGGGGGTGAAGATTCCCTTTTTTGTTCCACGCCTACCGAATTCGAATAGTGGTGAGCGTGCTTAACCCTCGATCAACTCTGGTAAGACGCCGAGGGCAAAATAAATACCTCAACCACCGCTATTGCGAACCAGCTATTTGTTTTATTGCGTTTTTTTGCAATGATTGTTTCATCACCAATCATCTTTAAATCTGAACGAGCTACAAGAACCGGTATATATTGCTTAAGTACTTTCAATACACTGCTGCCTGTTCGACATATTTTAGCATCATAAAAACCAGAGAAAACGGTTACCCATATCTCCCAAAAGAGTCGGCCACGATGATGTGAAAACGACAATGAAAATCTATACTCATGTTACGAATAAAATGAAAGAGGATGCTTCACAAAAAGTCCAGCAAACTTTCGGAAGCATCCTCGATCTCGGGATTTCATAAATAAATGTTATTAAAATGTTATTTTTCCAAGAAAAATGACTGACTAACCCTCTTGAACCCTTGTCACATCAAGGGTTTTTTTCGTTTTAGGAATCATATTATAAACAATGTTTAACAGCACGGCGGTAAAGCTTCCGGCGACGATTCCGTTTGTGGTCAGCAGGTTTAGATAAGACGGCAGATGCTTGAACATGTCGGGAACGACGGTTACGCCGAGCCCCAAGCCGACCGAACAGGCAACGATTAAGAGGTTTTCCTGCTTTTTAAAATCAATTTGGCTGAGCATTTTTATGCCGTAGGAAATGACCATGCCGAACATCGCGACCATGGCCCCGCCTAATACCGCCGACGGGATGATTGTGGTGAATGCGGCGATTTTCGGGAAAAGTCCGAAGAGCATTAAGAGAGCTCCGGTCACAACGATGACTGAGTTTTTCTTAATTCCTGTTAACTGAACCAGGCCGACGTTTTGGGAATAGGCTGTGTACGGAAATGCGTTGAAAATGCCGCTCACAAATACCGCCAGGCCTTCAGCGCGGTAGCCTTTGGCTAAGTCCCGTTCAGACAGGCGACGGTTTGTCAAATCGCCCAGAGCGAAATAAACACCCGTTGATTCGACAAGGCTGACAATCGCAACGATTGACATGGTGACGATAGGCGCTGCATGGAACGTCGGCGCACCGAAGTAAAACGGTTTGATCATTTGAATCGCATCCGCGTTCGCGACATTATCAAATTGCACTTTTCCCATGAAATACGCAATGGCTGTCCCGATTAAAATGCCGATTAAAATAGAAATTGATTTAAAGAAGCCTTTTGTAAACCGATATAATAAAACAATGATGACAAGCACGATAAATCCGAGCGCGAGATTAACGGGATCACCGAAATCCTTGCTCCCCTCACCGCCGGCGATATGGTTCATCGCAACCGGCATCAGCGTCATGCCGATGATGGTTACGACAGACCCCGTGACCACAGGAGGAAAAAATGCGACAAGCTTGCCAAAGAAAAAAGAAAGAAGAATGACGAGCAGCCCGGATGCCAGAATGCTTCCGTAAATGGCCGAAATACCGTATTCCTTACCGATGGAAATAATTGGCGATACCGCAGTGAACGTGCATCCGAGCACAACGGGAAGTCCAATGCCAAAAAACTTGTTTCTCCATACTTGAAGCAGCGTGGCCGCTCCGCACATAAAAATATCAATTGATACGAGGTAAGTCAGCTGTTTGGCGTTCAGCCCAAGCGCCGCCCCTACAATTAAAGGTACAACAACGGCGCCGGCATACATCGCAAGCACATGCTGGATACCTAGCGACAGAGTTTTGGCATAGCCGTTTTTCATGAACGGACCTCCTGTACAAATGTCACTTTTCCGTCCTTAAGCGATTGAATTCTTGCCAATGACTCCACGCGGCAGCCCTTTTTCACAAGCTCATCTCTTCCCGGCTGAAACGACTTTTCAATCACGATGCCAAGTCCGCAAACCGCTGCTCCCGCTTGGTTGACGATAGACAGCAGGCCTTCTGCCGCCTGGCCGTTAGCTAAAAAGTCGTCAATGATTAAGATACGGTCTTCTTTTGAGAGATGACTTCCTGATACGGCAATTTGGCTTTCTGTTTTTTTCGTGAAAGAATATACGGAAGCCGTTAAGAGATCATCCGTTAAGGTCAGAGATTTCCGTTTTCTCGCAAAGATGACAGGAACCCCGAGTTCAAGCCCGGCCATGACCGCCGGGGCGATACCTGATGATTCGATTGTCACGATTTTTGTAATGCCGTCTTGTTCAAAGCGGCGCGCAAATTCTTTGCCGATCTGCTGCATAAGATCCGGGTCAATTTGATGGTTTAAAAAAGAATCAACTTTGAGCACTTGATCAGACAGAACAATTCCTTCTTCTTCTATTTTTCGTTTTAATACTTCCACAATAAATACCCCCGCTTATAAAATAAAAAAAGCATTACCCGCTCTTAAATAGAGCAAGCAATGCAAAATATCCACACGTAACGGCCTGAAAAAGCCGTCTCATTGCTCACTCATAGTCGGACATTTACGGTGACCGGTAGAAACTTGCGTGCCATATCCACGCGATTATATGAGTGTTGATATGATATTAATTCAAATTATATCAAGGTTCGATTCGTTTGCATAGAGAAATTTGTATATTTCCGAACTTTTACAACGTTTCAAAGAATATCATTCGTCTTTTTAGAATATTTAGAAAAACGCCCGGTATAGCCGGGCGTTTTCATCACAAGTACAGATTCGAATATTTGTCAACGAGATATTGAATGAGATAACGAACGTTCAGCTCTTCTCCCGTTGCATCTTTAATAATATCCAGCGGCAGTTTTCGTCTTCCGTGAACATGAACGTTTTCTGTCAGCCACTGTTTGACAGGCTCAAAATCTCCTCTTTCAATTAGCTGATCGAATTCGGGCAGATCTTCAAGCATTTTATGTTTCAGCTGGGCCGCATACATATATCCGAGCGCATAGGAAGGAAAATATCCGAAATCACCGCCGGCCCAATGAACATCCTGTAAAATACCTTTTGCATCAGAAGGCGGCGTAATGCCTAAATAATCTTGGTATTTTTGATTCCACAAAGCAGGCAGCTCTTCCACGGATACTTCGTTGCTGAAAATCGCTTTTTCAATTTCATAACGGATAATGATATGAAGCGGGTACGTCAGCTCATCTGCTTCAATTCGGATGAAGGACGGCTTTACCTCGTTTACGGCGCGGACAAAATCCTCTCTTTTCACATCTTGAAATTGTTCTGGCGAAGCGTCAATCATTTTTTGATAATAGGCGGTCCAGAAATGTTCGTTTCTGGCGATAAAGTTTTCATAAAATAGGGATTGGGATTCATGGATTCCCATGGATGCCCCGTCAGATAAATTCGTCCCGCTCAGGGCTTCGTCAATATTCTGCTCATAGATGGCATGGCCGCATTCGTGAATCGTTCCGAAAATCGCGGTGCGGAAATCGTTTTCATCATATCTCGTCGTCACCCGCACATCGCCCCGGTTTATCGTCGTCATAAACGGATGCACCGTTTCATCCAGACGGCCGCCGTCAAATTCATACCCGAGCTCTTTTAAGAAATAGAGACAGAGCTCTGTTTGGTTATCCTTTGGAAACGTTTTTGTGATAAAGCCGGTATCCGGTTTGCTCGTTGAAGCCGTCACTTTGCGGACAAGCGGAATAATCGCATCCTTCAACTCAGAAAACAGCTGATCAAGCACCTTTACCGTAACTCCCGGCTCAAACATATCCAGCAGCGCGTCATACGGGTGATCTTTATACCCCCAATAGGAAATAAACTTTTTATTATAATCGATCAGCTTTTTAAGGTACGGAGAAAATCCGGAGAAATCAGACGCTGCTCTCGCGTCCTCCCATGCCGTCTCAGCCTTTGACGTCAAAATGACATATTGTTTATATTCTTCCTCGGGGATTTTTTTATTATGATCATAGTCTTTTTTTGCCAGCTCTGCAGCTTTTACTGTATCCTCAGGCAGCTTTTCAGCATGCTCAAGAAGGATGTCCAGCAGCTCTTTCATCCGGTCTGATGTCTGTATCTTAAATATATCCGATGACAGCTGCCCGATGCTTTCAGCGCGGTCATCAGAGCCTCTTTTCGGCGCTCCCGTCCTTGAGTCCCAATGCATAAGGGCAGCCGCTTCCTCATAGTGTGATATTCTTTTTAACAGGTCAAAAAACTCTTTTTCATATGTATGTAAATCCATATTCGTTCCCTCCCCTTTTCACTATCAATTACAGGCTAATTGAAGGCAGGGAGAAAGTCAACTCGTTGTAAAAAAGAATGCCGGTTTACAGGCATTTGGTTGCGGCGGAGTTTATGTGTTGTGCCTAACCAGACAGCGGCAAGCGGCGTTAGCAGCGAGGTCACGATGACGCTTGCGATAAACCGTTCAAGCAAATACAAAGAACCGCCTGAATAAGATAGCAACCGAAACTCGGGATCATCCTCATAAAAGGCCCTGATTCCATACTGATCAACGCAAATGCGCCGGCACCTTGTTTTCGTTCCATATGATTCATCAGCGTGCCTGTTTGTATTGACCCAGACTGCCGATGGATGGCGGAAGGAAGCGGGAAGATTATCAATATCGCCTTCCTTTTCACGTAAACGGCCATATTTTAGCTGTTGATGGCACCTGGCTTGTCCGCTGATATAAAAAAAGCTACCGGATTCGTATCCGGCAGCCTTTCATCTTACATCAATTGAGGCGTAACAGGTAAAATCTTTTTCACTTCGTTCAGAACCCGCTCACTTTCTCCGCCCGCATAAATGGAAATGGAGCCGCTGTCTTGATTTGACCGTATAAGGCGGCCGATTCCCTGCCGCACTCTTAACAGCATGTACGGCAAATCAACTTCCTCAAACGGGTCTTTTTTTGCTCCGTTTCGTTTTGCGGTAAAAACGGGATCATGCGGCGGATACGGCAATGCCCAAATGGTCACGTTACGAAGCGAGTCACCCGGAATGTCAAGCCCTTCCCATAAGTGGACGGAACAAAGCACAGATTCTTCATTCCTTTGGAACTTTTCAACCAGGCTGCTGATTTCTTCATCACCTTCATAATAAATCGGGTAAGGCAATTCCCACGCGGCTGCTTGATCTTTAAACTCCTTCATCTCTTCAAATGAAGGAAAAAGCACAAGTGTTCTTCCTTTATACTTCTTAATCGTTTCTATTGTCCGGGCAGTTTTATGCTCGGCCGTCATTTCTCCGTAAAGCGCAACTGCCATCTGCTCTTCGTAATCGTACGGAGATTCAACAGTAAACGATAAAGGATCATGTATACCGAGGCTGTCTGCAATATAATCAAACGAACCGCCCTGTGACAGTGTAGCGGATGAGAAAATGTAAGGGATTTTTTTAGAAAATACCTTTTCACCCAGCACTTCCGCAACCGTTCTCGGCATGACGACAAACGTTGAGTCCGAATCCTGTTTTTCAAGCCAGCTGATGGCATCCTTTTGATACAACGACAAGGAATAGGCCATTTGCTCGACGTATTCTTCTACGACTGACAGCTCGTATTTATCGATGGTATACATTTCCGACTCAAATACAAGCGCCTCGCCGATTTTATCCAGCAGACGGCACAGCTCGTCAGCCGCGCGTTTGACACGCTGATCGTTTTGGATATCAAGACGGTGAGACCCGGCCACTTCCTTAGATTCCTCTGAAAGCACATAGAAAAACTCGTCGTTTGCAGCGAGCGAATCTTCTATCAGCTCGGCAAATTCCTCCCTGATGTCATTTTGAAGCAGGCGCTCCAAAAACAATTCAAGCGTTGATTGCTTCACGCGATACGTTAATGCTTTTTGTGCGGCGAATTCCAAAAGGTGCCCTTCATCAAACACAACGGCGCTGTGATCCGGCAAAAGCGGCAGCTGCCCTTCCCGTTTGCGTGATTCCTCTGTCCATACATGTTCCATGTAGAAATCATGGGAGCAAACGATAAGATCCGTTGACTTTCTGTAATGGTCTCTTGAGAGCGTTAAGCCGCATCTATGTCTCATATCACACGTTAAACAGTCCTGGAAGGAATCGTAGCTTACGCTTGACCATTCTTCATTCGTCAAATCAGCGTATTGCTTACGGTCACCGTACGGATAAAAACGCTGCATCGCTTGCGATTCGTGGACGAAGGAAGGCAGGGATTCATAGAGGTCCAGCCATTTTTCATCATCGGAACGCTGCATCGTTTTCTCAAGCTTTTTCAAACATAGATATTGCTCATGTGATTTGGAAAGCCTTGTATCAATCTGTAAATCCAAATGCTCCGTCAGCTTTGAGATGTCGCCTTCCTTTTTGACAAGCTGTTCAATTAACGTTTCATCAGCACACGCGATAATGGCAGGTTTTCCGGTATATCTTGCATAACTGATCGCAAACAGCAGATATACCAGCGTTTTCCCCGTACCCACTCCGGCTTCAGCGAACATGACTTTTTTTTCTTTAAATGCCCGCTCCAGCTGAAAAGCCATAAACACTTGCTCATCCCGAAGGTCAAAGCCTTTTTCGGGAAGTATATCGTAAAACACGTCACCAATCCAATTGTTCAGTTCTTCGTAAAAATTCTTTTGTTTTGTTAAAGCAAAAGGCAAACGTGATGTTGTCACCCAACTCCAACCCCTAACTATTCTCATTCAGACCATCTATAATATCATTTAACCCTTTTTAATACAACAAAAAAACTTGGCCGCGCCAAGCTTTTCTGAACAATCATTTTCGGTTAATCACAAGTGAAGATAAAAACGGATGGTCTGTTGAATTTGTATGTTTCACCGCGTTTTCAAAATCTTCTTGTGCATGTGTCATAACGGATGGAGAAAGCTCCGCCCCGGCTTCTTGCAGCTGAGCCGCTGTCGCGTCTAACGCCTTTTGAATCCGGTTAAAGTGTTCGCTGTTCAGCATGAGATCACCTCTAGAATAGAAATAATCATCATTCTATGCGGATTTTTCACTTTATATACATGCCTTTTGAATGATCCGCACATGACCTGCACAAACTACAAGAGATATTCATGATTGAATATCCATCTTCACAAACTTATTCTATCCGGGAGTGATGGTTACATGAGTTATAAAGATCGTTTAGATCAGCATTCTGAATTGTTTCATCACAATTGGACTCGGCCGAAGCGCTCAAAATCGCAGGTCAACGGCCATACCGAAATGTCCCAAACCAACATTATTTTACGGAGCAACGCAAAAGCGCACCGGTGGTAATGATAGAATAGAATGGAAAGATGCCCGGGAAGACGCTGTTTAGGCGTCTTCTCTTTGGGTTTGTTCCTGCTTTTTCCGCTGCGGGCGCACTTTAGCCCAATATTGGTAATAATCCGTCTTAATAAATCCGTTAAAAAGCTTGCGTTTTTTTGTCGCTTTTCTTCCGTATGCTTCTTCAAATTGTTCATTTGAGGTTAAGATGTACACAGACCACGTATCAAGCGATTCAAACGCACGGCCCATTTCTTTATACATCCGCTCTACTTCACGTTTCTCGCCAAGCCGTTCCCCATACGGCGGGTTTCCGACAATGACGCCAAAATCAAGTTTTGTTGTGAAATCTTGCACTCGCATTTGTTTGCATTCAATCAGATCACCGAGACCTGCTTCGTCTGCGTTTTCTTTCGCGATTTGCACCATCCGGTGGTCAACGTCACTGGCGAAAATCTGAAGCGGCTGATCATAATTCGCCTTTTCTTCCACTTCAAGACGTGCTTTGTCCCACAGCTCTTTCCCGATCCATTTCCAATCCTCTGAGACAAAATCACGGTTAAAACCAGGCGCAATGTTTTGCCCGATTAAAGCGGCTTCAATTGCAATGGTCCCAGAGCCGCAGAACGGATCGACAAACGGACGGTCAGGCGTCCAATTGGTTAAGAGAACGAGTGCTGCAGCCAGCGTTTCTTTTATTGGCGCTCCGCCTTGATCGACCCTGTATCCCCGTTTATGAAGGCCTGTCCCGGATGAATCCAAAGTAATCACGGCTTTATCCTTTAAAAGGGAGATCTCGATCTTATATTCGGCGCCAGTTTCTTCAATCCAGTCATTTTGTTTGCCAGACTGTATTTTCAGCTTTTCGGCAATGGCTTTTTTCACGATCCGCTGGCAGTCAGGCACGCTTGCGAGCACAGACTTAACGGATTTTCCGATCACGGGAAATTTTCCGTTTTCCGGAATGTACGACCGCCAGTCAATGGCCTTCGTTTTTTCAAAGAGCTCATCAAACGTTTTCGCCTGGAACTCGGCGACCTGCACTTTTATGCGGTCAGCCGTTCTGAGCCATAGGTTAGCGCGGCAGATCGCAAGCGCATCGCCTTCAAAAATGACTTTTCCGTTATCTACTCTGCATTCGTACCCCAGATCACGGACTTCTTTAGCAACAATCGCTTCAATTCCCATTGGCGCCGTCGCTATTAGTGTATACTTCTTCATCGTATCACCCTGTCTTTTCAAACTTTCGTTTCATTCAAGATAAAAGCTCCCCATGAAGGAGAGCTCTGAGTTTGTCATTTAAATGTTTAACGTTCTGTAAGCCATGTTTTGTTCCGTCGTACTGCAATCGGCTCATCACCTCGTACTCAGGCGGCAATCATCTATCTACAGAAAGTATTCTGTCCTTCTATCTGTTCAGTTCCTTCAAGAAGGTTCCCCTACCAAAATTTGGGTTTCTCGCTCGAGGGGTTTACCGCGTTCCACTCTCATCATTTCTGATGAGACTTCGTCACTGTGGCACTTTCAAGGATACTCAGCCATATCCGAAGACGTAGGCTTTTTTCCTGCCGTCAGCCTATCAAGGCTGCCCTAGCTTATCGCTTCGCTAGGCACGAACACTACGGGCATCTCAGCACCGTGCGAGCATGGACTTTCCTCTACAGATTCAGAAGATCTGCAGCGATTACCCGAACGTTAAGAACACTTGTTCATTATAAAGCAACTTGTCTCATTTGACAAGTGCGTCTGTCTTATTCATCATACAACTTGCTGCCGAATACATGTTTCTCAAGGTTAGACAGCCGTTTTAAAATATCAAAGTTAGTCGTATTGGACTGAACCGGCTGCTTTTTGCTTGCTTCTTCAAGCTGCTTTTTCAGCTGCAGATTTTCCTGCTGCAGTTCTTCCACTTCTTGATGAAAGGTTTCATAATCCTTAATAATCATATCTAAAAATTTGTCAACGTCTTCTTGTCTGTAACCTCTAACGCCTGTTTTAAATTCTTTTTCCAAAATGTCTTTCGCAGAAAGCTTTACTTTATCAGCAAGCATCTTTTTCACCTCGTATCGTGAATCATCATCTTATATTTTATTCAGAAACACGTGCCGTTGTCAAATGTTCTCTGGCATGTTATGTAAAGAAGTCTTCTTCTTCAACGGCTGCCCGGAGATCATCCATCGTAATAGAATAGATCGGATATCCGTCTTTTTCACGCCGTTTCTCCGCTTCTTGAAGCATATATTTAGGCGAACCTTCCATTTCCGGATCATATAACAGTAAAAGCGCGTCTGATTTTTCAATAAAAAAGGCGTTTTTCTGCCGGAACTGAAGCGGACTCTCATAAGGCCGGTGCGTAAGGCTCTCTTCATAATCTGCCTGTGCCAGCACCGCTTCATACATTTCTTTATTCGGTTCCTTCCACTTTTCTTCCTGGCCGTAAAAAGGCGTGATCACGGCCACCTTTAACTCGGGATAGTCTTCTCTGAGATCGTACGCCGTTTCCGCCGCCCAAAGCTCCGTTCCCAGCTGCCCTGATATCAGCACCCACTCCAGTCCTTCCTCAAGAAAGCTCCTCAGCCGGTTTTCTATTGCTTTTTTAATATAAACCAGCGCGCGGTCATCCTGCTTAAAGATGCCGAGTTCAAACGGCTTGTACCCTGTTACGGCTAATACTTTCAATTCCATCACCTGCTTAAAAAATGGGGCTCCCATCGGGCCCCATTTAATTTGCTGATATCCGTACCGATCTTGCTTAGACGTTCAATACTAGTAATCGCAGCATGGGCTTCCGCATTGAATATGCTGATGTGACGTCGGGTCAACACTTGAGCAAGTGTGCGGGTAGTAATGAACGTGCTCAAAGTTGTGGTGATTTACGTTAGTTGTATGCTGCGGATGAATATGCGGCACAATCGTACTGGAAAAATTGTGGTGTTCACAGCAATGAGTCGGATGGACAATCGGCGGCATCACGTTTGGTCTGCAATGATGAAACATGCTAAAATCCCCTCTCCATTAACTTTTATTACACTGTTAAGTTATGAAAAAAGGAGAGTGCATGTTCTAATGCAATCACCCAATTTAGAAATGCACGAGCAAGCTGTCTTTAAAATTCGAAAAAACAAACGCAATTAAAAAAACCACGACAAAGAACAAGTAAAAAACACCTTTATACATACCAACTCTCCCCTATAAATAACTAACGCTATTTTACAGGATGCGTCATTATTCTACAACTAAATCGATATGAATCCAGAAAAAAATATTTTTGGCGAATCCGCTCGCCTTTTGCGCTTTCCCGGGCAATATTTCAAGAGGAATATTTCCTCTTCAGCCGGACGATCCGCACATGAAGCTTCTCAGTTTCTTTTTCTGTTATTTCCTCATCTGCGGCAGCTTGCTTTGCGGCTTGTAATGCTTGGCTGAAGTCTTTTAGATGATGCTCAAAATATTTCGCCAGCTCGACCGCTGATTGATATCTGCATTTGTGGAGATCAGAAGTCATAAGCTTTTCCCAAAGCGGAACAGCGTCTGCCTGACGGTTTTGTTTTTTATAAAGCATTGCTAAGTCAAAAAGGGCTCTGTCCGAATCCTCAAATGATTTGCCTTTAAGCGCTTCAAGCTGTAAAATGGCGCGATCCGTTTCCTTATGGGCGATAAACCACTTCGCCATCGCATATGCTTCCCGCTGTTCTGACGATTGATCAGACGCTGCAAAAATTTTCTTAGACATATGGATGTATAGGGTGATGAGAGAAAGCACATCCTGTTCATTATGTGACAGCACACCTTGTAAAAGCGCGGGATCTTCCGCTTTTAAAAATTGAAAATACAGCATCGGCGCCAAATACCCCGGAGTGTCCTCGTCTCTTATAACAGAAAGCTCCTCTTTTTCAACCGTGCTAAGCGATACACGCTCCATTTTATGTTTCCAAAGACGTCTCGCTCCGTGCAAAAGGTCAAAATGGCCGAACTCCGGCAGCTTCGGCAGCCTGTCCCGAAGCAGCGTATGCCTTGTTTTTACCTGCGGCCAGTCAAAGGCTTTGCCGTTATAAGTCACAAGAGACGTAATATCAACCTCGCTTAAAAAGCTTTGGTACAGAGCAGCCTCGTTTCCCGGCTTGGGGAGCAGATGCTGCTTTACAACGACACGGTCTTTATATACACGGGCATGCCCGAGCAAAAAGATCATATTTCCGGCTCCGCCACCGAGCCCCGTTGTCTCAGTATCAAAGAAAAAAAGCTGGCTCTTTTCATATCCCTCGGCAGATAATGTATGTGTAAGCCCGCCTTCATTCCATAAAGCCATCACTTCATCCAGCTCAGAAAAGCTGTATCTGCCATGGCGGTGCGTAAGCGGATAAACAACTTCACGGATGAGGCAGTATTCATCTTCAAAGAAAAAAGGCTTAACGCCGAATGACTTCCATTCTTCCGCAAACGGAATATCGGTATCCCGCTCTGAATGAGCAGCTGCTGCCGGCTTTTGTTCTGCTTCCTGTACATTGATGTGCTTTTTCATCCGCTGTAATTTATTTTTTAAGGACATTTCCCGCCCTCCTTTTCTTTTACACGTGATTCAAGAGCTGGAGAATCGTTTTTTTCGCATCTATCCCCTCTATTTCGGTGCCGATGCAGGAAGGGCAGCCGTCTTGACACGGGCATTGCCGTATCAGGCGCTTTGCCCCTTCATTGATTTCATCGAATCGTTTATACACTTCATCAGCGAGCCCGATACCGCCCGGATAATGATCGTATAAAAAGATTGTCGGCAGCCCTGTATGAGCGGCTTTAATTTGCGACACGACATGCACGTCATTGCGGTCGCACATGACATATACAGGCACGATATGCTGAAGGACATGAGCGATGCCTAAAAGCAGCTGCTCCAGCGTTTTTTCGCCGATCTCCGAATCTGTTTCTTTTATTTCAAGCCAGGCCGCACTTGTATGCAATTCTTCTTCCGGGAGATGAATCGGACCGGAACCTATATTTTCAAATGTGGTCATTTTAATTTTTTTGAAAATCGTCGGAAGGGCATTAACGGTCACGTCTCCGAAATGCAAAGCCGTTTCCCTTCTGCTGTCTGTCCTGTCAATTTCAAGCACTTTGAGCTGCACCGCTAAATTCGCATCTGTATAATATTCGACATCTACTTTTCGGACATATGCTTTTTTGTGATCCCAATCAAGCTTTTCAACTTGATATTGCACTCCTTCATGCAAATAAATGGCTTCATCATGCAAAAGCGTCATCGCGCTGAACCGGTCCATTTCTCCGATGATTTTTACATTTGCCGTATCAGACTGGTCGACGATGACCACGTTTTCCTGTGACGCCGAGCGCAGGCTGATATTTGAGGCAGGAAATGATTCGCTCGCCCAATGATAGCGCTCGCGGTTTTGATGAAGCACTCCCTCTTCCACCAAATACTCGAGAATGTCCTGTGCGTCATTTGTCCCGAACGTTTCATCCTCCCGGAATGGCAGCTCGTAGGCGGCGCACTTAATATGGTCAACTAATATAATGAGATTATCAGGATTTATTCGCGCAGATTCAGGTGACCGCTTAAAGAAATAATCAGGGTGGCGTACGATATATTGATCAATCGGCGCGGAATTGGCGACCATGACAATTAACGCTTCGCCGTGGCGGCGGCCCGCCCGGCCCGCCTGCTGCCATGCGCTTGCCACACTGCCCGGATACCCCGTCATAATACAGACCTGCAGCTGACCGATATCGACGCCGAGCTCCAGCGCATTTGTACTGACAACGCCAAGGATGCCGCCGTCTCTTAATCCCCGTTCGATCTCCCTTCTTTCTTTCGGGAGATAGCCTCCCCGATAGCCTCTGATAGACTTTGCGCCTATTTCTTTTTTTACGAGCTCTTGAATGTGGCTTAAAATGATCTCCACCCGGACCCGGCTCCTGGCAAAGACAATGGTCTGAATATGATTTTTCAAAAACGTTTTTGCCAGCTCATTCACTTCAACGGTGGCGCTTTTTCGGATATGCAGCGGTTTATTCACAATGGGCGGATTGTAGAAAGCGAAATGCTTTCTGCCGCTTGGTGCTCCGTTGTCATCAATCAGCTCAACGGGTTGTCCCGTCAGCTGCTGTGCTAACTCTTTCGGATTCGCGATCGTGGCGGAAGTACAAATAAATGACGGCGAGCTTCCGTAAAACGCGCAAATCCTCTTTAAACGGCGGATGACGTTAGCCACGTGGCTGCCGAATACGCCGCGGTACGTATGCAATTCATCAATGACAATATATTTCAGGTTTTCAAAAAGGCTCACCCATTTTGTGTGATGGGGAAGAATGGCCGAATGGAGCATGTCGGGATTTGTAATGACAATGTGCCCCGCCTTTCTCACCTTTTGCCTGATAGCCGGAGAGGTATCTCCGTCATATGTAAAGCTTTTAATGTCCATGCCCATTTCATCTATGATTTCATTCAGCTCGCTTTTTTGATCCTGAGCGAGTGCTTTTGTCGGAAATAAGTAAAGAGCGCGGCTTGTCGGATCTTCAGCAATGGACTGAAGAACCGGCAGATTGTAGCACAGCGTTTTTCCGGAGGCCGTGGGCGTGACTGTCACAATGCTTTCTCCGTTTTGAACGGTTTGAAAAGCAGAATACTGATGCGTAAACAGCCGTTCAATCCCCCTCTTTTCGAAAGCCGCCCGAATTCTCGGATCAATCCTGTCAGGCATCGGCATGGTTTTCGCCTCACGCGGCTCCTCTTCATGCCAATGTACAATATTCTCATGTTCTTTTAATTCATGAATCAGTTCGGTCAGTGATTTTTTTTTCATCGTTCACACCTCTTTATGAGGTACAGTTTACCGAATAT
This sequence comes from Bacillus nakamurai, assembly GCF_001584325.1. Taxonomy (GTDB): domain Bacteria; phylum Bacillota; class Bacilli; order Bacillales; family Bacillaceae; genus Bacillus; species Bacillus nakamurai. The sequence goes on along the minus strand of NZ_LSAZ01000022.1, from coordinate 32,313 downwards.
TTGTTTGCCTGGCTAGATGAAAATACTGCACAAGAAAAAAAGCAGAGCATCAGCCCTGCTTACTTCATCTTTATTGTAAAAACCTCTGTTTGTCCTTTTTTAGCTTCTTTTGCACCTGCGGGCTGCAAAGATTCTGCGGCATCACCGTTCATAATGACCATCGGGATCACCGTGCTGCTTGCTTTTTCTTTTATTAAGTCTAAATTGCATGTCAAAAGCGGGTCGCCGGCTTTTACTTTGTCGCCTTCTTTCACATGGGCTTCAAAGCCTTCACCGTTCATATTGACCGTATCTAAACCGACATGTATTAAAATCTCCGCTCCAGACAAGGTGCGGATGCCCACAGCGTGTTTTGTGTGAAAAAGCTGAATCACTTCCCCCTCAGCCGGCGAAACAATGTCTCCGTTTGCCGGTTCTATCGCAATGCCGTCCCCCATCATTTTTTGTGAAAATACGGGATCCGGCACTGAGGCCAAATCCATCACCGTTCCGTCAGCCGGAGAATAAATCGCTTCTTCGGCCGGCTTTTTCCGGCTGTCTCCCAATCCGAATAATTTTTTCAGCAATGTTTTGTGCTCCCTTCCTAAAAGTGAATCCGTTACCAGTTTATTCTCCACTATTTAACCACACTTTCTTTTTTCCTTCAATTCATAACCACATGGCACAAAAGCGCATAGTCTGTTACAAAAGGCGGTGGTTATATGGAAAATTCACATGATGATAAGCATCATTTACAAAACAATGAAGATATGATAAACCATGCGATGGACCAATTTTTTCATTCGGGTCCATTCGGCGAGCTGATCCAAGGGTTTCAGCATCTTGTCAATTCAGCTTTTTCAGATGTTCAGGTCACCATTGACGTCAGAGAAGAAGAGTCGGGTCTTGCGGTTGATATCAGCGTCCCGCCGACATTCCGCGACGGAGATATGCTGGTTGAAGTCAAGGCCCGTTATCTTCATGTCACTCTTCGGCAGCATCAGCAGCAGGCTCATTCATCCCATGTTTCTTCAAGCATGACAAGAACCGTCATCCTCCCTTATGAGGTGCGCGAAGAAGATATGAACACTTCATGGAATGAACATACGCTGACTCTCTTTTTCCCCAAAAATAAGCATGAATGATTCGTGTCATTCATGCTTTCATTATTTAAAGAAGCCGGTGAATCCTTTTATCAGAGATCCGAACTGATTCACAGCGCTCATCATCTGCCCTGTCGTATCCATCATTTTATTAAAATCAAATTGTCCGTTTGTTTTTTTAAATTGAGAGAGTATGCCTGAGAATTGGGAAGGCTGCTGCTGATTCGGTCTGGGAACGGGATACGGATTCAAAAATCCCGGCTGTCCGCCAGGCATGCCTGCCTGCGGAGGAGAATACGGCTGCATGTGCCCGTACTCCTGATTCGGATAAAATTGAGGCGGAAATTGCCCTTGCTGAATATACGGCTGCTGCTGATACTCCTGCATCGGCTGAGGATAGTAATATCCCAAGGGCTGCTGCTGATATATATTTTGATATTGCTGCGCTCTCCTTTTCATATGACGTTCCCCCTATATCTCGCATCAAGTTTCTTCTTTATATGTATGAATTCCGCCTTACTTATGTGTCTTTCAACAGTCGCCCGCTTTGTCAAATGCTGTCGAAAGTCTTAATATTTTAAAAACAAAAAAAAGTCGAATCGCTATGTTACGATAATCTCAACATACATGAGAGGGGATGCACCATTTTGAACGTATCATACTTAAGAAAACGTTTTGCAGAAGTAAAAAAATATGAGACAGATTGTGTGAATAAATTGATGGACTTTGCAAAGTTCCTCTATATTCAAGGACACCTGACCGCAACGGAATTTCGAAACAGTATGAAGGTTCTCGAAGCAAGTGGAGCAGAAAACCCGGCATATGAATAACCATGCCGGACCCCTGAAAAAAGAAGGCAGCTGATCAGCTGCCTTCTTTTTCAACTTCATCCTTACATATACGAAGCGTATATAAAACAGATTCAGTTATATCCTTATACCTTTTTTTATGAATATGATGAACATATGATTGGAGCATCAATTCTGAAAAGTTCTCTTTAACGGCCAGAATCTGTTCCTGATGAACGTATTTCGGTCGGCTCGTTTGAATAAACGGCAGCGCCTTTTCAATCCAAAGCGCGCAAAGCTTATCTTTTTTTTCAACGTCAGGTTTAATGATTTCAAAGAAATCATATGAACGGTCGTGCTCTTTTCCGTCTTGGTACCTTCTGTCAGCCTCTATAGCGGCCTCTATCATTTGTTCTGTTAACTCCAATAACAATTGTGTCTGCAAACGGACTCACCTCAATACACATCGTACCAAAGTTTCAACACAAATTCAGCTTATCCGGTACGCCTTAGGTAAAACCGCTTTGCGCTGATCAGTCAGGAACAGGTCGTCAATGCAGATATAAAGCTCCCTCACCTCATCCTCCAGGGCAGCGAGACGATCATCCTCTGTTTCCTCAGCTTCTGTCTTATAGAGAGTCATTGATTGTTCAAGCGTCTCTTCAGCATCAGAGAGCTGATCTTCGATATCAGAAAGCAGACGGAGAATATCAGCCTTACTCGTATAAACGGACATTCATGTTCCTCCCTTTTATCACTTGCGTATCTCCGAATATAATTCTCGTTTTTACGCCGCTCTCCTTTGCACCCGACAAAACTAGAAGCAAATCGCCAAACAAACAGGTATTATCCTAAAAGGCGGAACTTTCGACAAAAAAGTGCCGCAAACTTTGTATGAAGCGGCACATTAATGCAAACGATACAGTTGAGGAGGTGCCGTATGAAAACGAGACCGAAAAATGCAGGCAAACAGCAAAAAACCGAATCAAAAACGACTGATACGCTTGACAAAAAATTAGGCGGCCCAAACCGCCCTTCTACGTAAGGCAGATGACAGCCCGAAACCGCCGGAACGGTTTTGGGCTTTTTCATGTTTTCAGCCACTGTTCAACAGCGAGAAGCGCATGAAGCTGGCGTTTTTTTTGCAGATACCAGTCTGTCAGCTCCAGCTGCTTCGGCATTTTCTCCTGTAAAAAGGCCCCCTTCTTTAACCTTTTTTGAAACCAATCCGTCTTTCTGCCGTCTAATGAGTGGGCAATCAAGGGATAGGTTGTCCTGAGCATTGGTGATGTTCGCTTTTTGATGCCGATCATTTTCTCCATATCAAAACGCGAGCCTGTATGAGGCACGGTATCGAGAAAGCGATAAAAAGAGCTGTAATGCTCCGGGCTGAATAACAGCTGGGAAAGCTGTTTTCCGAGCGTAATTCTTTCTTCGGCTTTTGAAAACCGTTTGACGGAAATTCCGTATAAACATCCGTCATATGAAGGAAATATCACCGTGTTAAAGTGAAACCAATCACTTAAATAAAAAGGAATCGTGCCAAAAACATTCTTTTTAAACGAAGGATTTTGTATAATAGGTGTTTGGATAGTGTTTTGTTCATTTATAATAAGAGCATACATGAGCCGTTCCGTATCTCCATCACGCCAAAAGCGGGACCATTCTTCCTGCATAAATGCCGAAACGCGGAAATGAGGAAGATGACGGAAAAGAGGTTCGCCGATTGTTTTCGACCATTGGTATAACAAAAGCTGGGGATAGGCGTCGGAAAAGATCAGCCAATTCGCCCTCTCATAGGACAGAAAAAACCAGTTTTTTTGTTTACTCTCAAGACCCTGCTGATAAAGGCTGCCTTTTAAATCAGTCATCGACCAGCCGGCATTGCGGGAAACAAAGGATGCCAAAAGTGACCATTTGATCTCAGGATGGCGGTCATAATATGATTTATAGGCATTCGTCCGGGAAATATTATCGGCATTTTTCATTTTCGTCTCTATTTCGATTCGGCGCAGAATGGCTGTTACGGTCTGTTGTTTTTGCACGTTCATTCACTTCCGTCACTAAAAGTTTGATAAGGAGGATGGAAAAAGTGATTCGGTATCCGAATGGAAAGACATTTCAGCCGAACAAAACGGTTTCATCCAAAAAAAGCCAGAAACAGTCGCCTTCTTACAGTAATCGCGGCATGACCCTCGAAGACGACCTGAATGAAACGAATAAGTATTATCTGGCTAACCAAATTGCCGTCATTCATAAAAAGCCGACACCCGTTCAAATTGTAAATGTCCATTATCCGAAAAGAAGCGCCGCGGTCATTAAAGAAGCCTATTTTAAGCAGTCGTCAACAACTGATTATAACGGGATTTATAAAGGGCGCTACATTGATTTTGAGGCAAAAGAGACAAAAAACAAAACGGCATTTCCCCTGCAGAATTTTCATGAACACCAGATTGAGCATATGAAGCAGGTGGCTGCTCAAGGCGGCATTTGTTTTGTTATTATATCCGCTTTCGATAAGGTTTATTTCCTCGAGGCTGATAAGCTGTTTGTCTTTTGGGAGAGAAAGGAGAAAAACGGCAGAAAATCGATTCGCAAAGATGAATTAGAAGATGCTTCCTTTCCGATTTCCCTTGGATACTCACCTAGAATTGATTATATTAGTATTATTGAACAGCTTTATTTTTCGCAGGAGACAGTAGACTGAGCGAAAGGTTGATTAACGAAAGGTTGAGATGTTATGTCAGATCAATTTATGAGTCGTGAAGAACGCCGAAAGGCAAAGCAGTCGAAAAACAGCAAACCGGCTTCTTCACCGAAAAAAGGCAAGAAACAGCGTAAAGGCGGTTTATTTAAAAAAATTGTGCTGTCTTTGGTTATTCTGTTTGTCCTTGGCATAGTCGGCGGAGCGGCGGCATTTGCCGTTTTAGTTTCCGGCGCGCCGTCGCTGGATGAAGCTAAGCTGAAAACGCCTTACTCTTCAACGATTTATGATAAAAACGGCAAAGAAATCGCGGAAGTGGGCGCCGAAAAGCGAACCTACGTCCCGATTAAAGATATTCCCGACGTTGTAAAAGAAGCGTTCATCGCAACTGAGGACGCCCGTTTTTATAAGCACCACGGGATTGACCCGATCCGGATCGGCGGCGCTTTGCTCGCCAACTTTAAGGATGGTTTCGGATCAGAAGGCGGAAGCACAATCACCCAGCAGGTTGTGAAAAACTCGCTTCTGACTCACCAGAAAACGATTAAACGGAAAGCCCAGGAAGTATGGCTTTCACTGCAGCTGGAGCGCCATTATTCTAAAGATGAAATTTTAGAAATGTATTTAAACAGAATTTATTTCTCACCGCGCGCCTACGGCGTCGGTAAAGCCGCTGAAGACTTTTTCGGCGTGAAAGACCTCAGCAAGCTCACGGTTGAACAAGCAGCAACCCTTGCCGGTATGCCGCAGAGCCCGACCGGATACAACCCTGTTAAAAATCCGAAGGCTTCTGAAAAGAGACGGAACATCGTTCTCAGCCTAATGGAAAAACAAGGTTTTATCTCGAATGCTGAATACCAAAAAGCAAAAAAAGTGTCAATGAAAGATGAAGGCGTCGTCAGCCAAAAGCAATATGATAAAAAGGATACAAATAAGTACAGCGCTTTTGTCGAAGAAGTCATGAGTGAAATTGAATCGAAAGAAAAGAAAGACGTCGATATTTCCACTGACGGCTTAAAAATCTATACGACCCTTGATACGAAAGCACAAGATTATTTGGATGAATTAATGAACGGCGACAGCGTCGGCTTTACCCAAGGCATGCAGGGCGGCGTTACCCTCCTTGACACGACAAACGGTGAAATCCGCGCTATCGGCTCGGGACGAAACAGAACTGTCGGCGGGTTCAACTATGCGACAGGTACTGAACGCCAGCCGGGTTCAACGATAAAACCGATTCTTGATTATGGTCCAGTTATCGAAAACAAAAAATGGTCAACGTATGAGCAAATTGATGATTCGCCTTATACGTACTCTAACGGCACACCGATTCATGACTATGATCGGAAATATAAAGGTCCGATTTCCATGCGTGACGCACTCTCAGACTCACGTAATATTCCGGCTTTGAAAGCATTCCAAGCGGCTGGAAAAGATAATGCAGTTGACTTCGCAAATGGATTAGGCTTGGGACTAAACAAAGACAGTGTAACTGAATCTTATTCTATCGGCGGTTTTGGAGATGATAACAGAGGCGTTTCTCCTTTGACCATGGCAGGCGCCTACAGCGCATTCGGAAATAACGGAACATACAACGAACCGCATGCGGTCACATCCATTGAATTTAATGACGGCACAAAGCTTGATTTAACGCCGAAATCAAAAAGCGCAATGAGTGACTACACGGCGTTTATGGTTACGGATATGCTGAAATCTGCGGTACAATCAGGAACCGGCAGACTTGCCCAAGTGCCGAATGTTGAAGTCGCCGGTAAAACGGGTACGACTAACTTTACAGATGATTATATGAAAGCACACAATATTGCAAGCAGCGGTGTTCCGGATTCTTGGTTTGTCGGCTACACGCCGCAATATACAGCTGCCGTCTGGACAGGTGTCGAGGCTAATAATAAGGTAGGAAAATTATCCTTATCACAAGCAGACCAGCAAGTTGCCAAACGCCTCTTCCAAAAGCTGATCTCATATGTTGACGACGGCAAAGGAAGCTTTGAACAGCCTGACAGCGTCGTCAAAGAAACGATTGAAAAAGGCTCAAACCCTGCCGCTTTAGCCGGACCGAATACACCGGATGATAAAAAAGTGACGGAGTACTTCGTGAAAGGAACGCAGCCTACTGCTGTTTCTAAAACGTACACGAAAGAAAAAGCCAATAAACCGACAGGCTTGCAAGTGAAGTACGATAAAGACAAAAAATCATTGACCCTAAGCTGGGGCTACGATGGTGATGCTACCTTTAATGTCAAGCAATCCGTTGACGGCGGAAGCTACAGTGACATTCAAAACAGCTCTGCAAAAGAAGCTGTCGTCTCTGACGTCACGCCAGGCTCCACATACAGCTTCCAAGTGACAGCGGAAAATGATGACGGAAAAAGCGATACGGTATCAACGTCCTTCAAAGTCCCGAAAGATGAAGAGGACAATGCAGACAAAGATAAAAAAACGGACGAAGAACAAAATCCTGATGATAATCAGGATAAAGACAAGACCCAAACCGATGATTCACAAACAGATAACAGTCAGACAGATCCGTCAAACGGATCGGATAATTCGTCAACTGATGATACAACCAAAAATCCGGATCAATCCAACCAGGATCAAACGGATAACGGGAATAAGAATCAGCCAGGCGATGGTACGGATAAAAACGGGCAGAGTGATAACAGCTCTGACAATAGTTCCGACTCCGGAACAGACGGTTCCAACCCAGACGACAAACAAACGGACAAAAACCAAGACTCTTCATCAAATATCAACGGGCAGTCAAATTCGTCAACCATCCAATCAAACTCCGCTAATTAGCGGCCGAAAGCCTTCACCTCAAATAGGTGAAGGCTTTTTTGCACAATAATAAACCTCCTTACGTAAAAATAAGGAGGTTTCTATTTTTTATTCATGGCTTCATATTTATGAAATTGTTTTTTCATTTCCGTCATCAGCTCATCCAGCTGAATAAACGAGTGAAATTGCGTCGGTTTTGTTAAAATAAACGCTATTCGCTCCGCCCAATTGATCGGCTCCGCCGGAAAATGTCTTGTTTTAAGAACAGACCAATCAAGTGACGGCACCCGCTCCCCTGCCGTCCAATGAAAAGCGGCAATCAGGCAAGCAATCCCTTTCAGCATGTCATTTTGATCGCATCTCGATTTCCGTGTTTGAAATACGGGAAGCAGCGTTTCTTTCGTTTCATTCCATATTTGAAAAAGGAAAGGAACGTATTTACTTTTTTCTTTCCATGGCTCTGCATCATGCTGTTGATCACTAAAATCCACATACAAAGGATTGCGGCGCAGCGCCGATTTTATGCTTTCGCTTTCCATGTCGGTAAGACCGCGCAAATATGCTTCATAGCCTGACAATGTTTCTTTTTCCGTCACCGTTTCACCAGCCCTTTTTTATCTCGTTTCTGGCCTTCTCTGCATAACGAAAGCAAAGGACACTCCGCACAGCGGGGCGATTGAGCTTTACAGTGATAGCGCCCGAAAAATATCAATCTGTGGTGCGTAACGGACCAATCCTCTTTCGGCACTTTTTTCATTAATGTTTTCTCAACTTCCAACACCGAGTCTTTCCAGCGGCAGATTCCGAGCCGTTTGCTAACCCGCTCGACATGAGTATCTACTGCAATCGCGGGAACGCCGAACGCAACCGATACTACCACATTTGCTGTTTTCCGGCCTACCCCCGGCAGCTTTACAAGCTCATCTCTGTCTTTCGGTACTTCTCCGCCGTAATCTTCAATGATCATCTTGCTGAGCTTTTGAATATTTTTGGCTTTATTGCGATACAATCCTATGGATCGGATATCCTGCTGGAGTTCTTCCAGCGGCACGGCAAGATAATCTTCAGGCCGTTTATATTTTTCAAATAACGTTTTTGTCACTCTGTTAACGAGGGCGTCCGTACATTGTGCAGATAAAGCGACTGCCACGACCAACTCGAAAGGATTTGAATGGACAAGTTCACATTCTGCGTGCGGAAACATGTCGCCGATTTTTTCAAGACAATATTCGATCTGCTTTAAATTTAACACATTTCTCCCCTTCTCACTTTACTGTTCCAGCCAATTGTAAAAAGGAACCTGCCTCGTATACTCTTTTTGCGGTTCGTTTTGTTTCGTTTGGACGCGTCTGAATTTCTGGCTGTGCACCTTCGCCTGCTCCACCGTTTTTAAGCCGTTCTTTTTCCATTCAAACAAGATTCGGTCGATATACCGGAAACTGAGTTTTCCTGATAAAACAGCTTCTTTTAACGCGTGCTTAATCATCGGTGCTTCATGCTGGTCTTGATCCTGCCATATGGCCAATGTCTCACATTCAAGCGGAGACAGCGGTCTTCCGAACTCTTCCTCAAAGATGGTATACAGGCTCTTTTGTTCCCCTTCTGATTGTCTTTCCTGCGTTTGGTTTTGTGAATGCTGAATAAAATCATACAGCTTTGCCCATAACGGCTGCAGAGAATATTTTTCAAATTTTATTCCATTATGGTCTTCACATTCTTCTAAGAATAGAAAGCCTTTTTGGATAAACATTCTCAATCTGCTTGTACATTCTTCAACAGAAATTGACATGCCGGACTGAAGTTCAAACGGTGTCGGAAAATAAGAGCCTTTTTCCAAATGCATTTTAATCTTCAGAAGCAGAATCAATTCGGTTTCATTTAAACCGAGCTGCCGGTAATTTGTCAGAAGCAGATTGGGGATGCTTGAGGTACCGAGCTCTTGCATGTCTATAAATTGCTGTTTTTTCATGATTACACCTCTTACCTGTAAAGGTTATCGCGCGGGCTTTCCCCTTTACTATGAAAAAGTCTCCCTTTACAGGAGACTCCTTTTTTCTACCCTATTACGGATACAGACGGTTCAAAAGTCTTGGGAACGGGATCGTTTCACGCACGTGAGGCGCTCCGCTGATCCACGCGACTGTGCGCTCGAGTCCGAGACCGAAACCGGAATGCGGCACAGAACCGTATTGTCTGAGTTCAGCATACCATTTGTAAGCGTCTGAATCCAGACCGTGTTCTTTTAATCTTGCTTCCAACAGTTCCATATCATGAACACGTTCAGAGCCGCCGATGATTTCTCCGTAACCTTCCGGAGCGATTAAGTCTGCACATAATACGACATCGTCACGATCTTCTGCCGGCTGCATATAAAACGGTTTTAATGATGTCGGGTAATGAGTGATAAATACCGGCTTGTCATAGCTTTCTGCGATCGCAGTTTCATGCGGAGCGCCGAAGTCATCTCCCCATTCAATATCGTCAAACCCTTTTTCTTTCAAAAATTCAATCGCTTCATCATACGTAATGCGAGGGAAAGGCGCTTTGATTTGCTCAAGTTTGGACGTGTCTCTTCCTAATGTGTTCAGCTCAATTGCGCAATTTTCCAATACGCTTTGCACGATGTAAGACACATAATTTTCCTGAACCTCGAGGTTTTCTTTAAATTCAACAAACGCCATTTCCGGCTCAATCATCCAGAATTCAATGAGATGGCGCTTTGTTTTTGATTTTTCCGCTCTGAACGTCGGACCGAATGAGAACACTTTTCCAAGCGCCATTGCAGCGGCTTCCATATACAGCTGACCGCTTTGAGACAAAAATGCGTCCTCGTCGAAATATTTCGTTGCGAACAGCTCTGTCGTGCCCTCAGGAGCGCTTCCCGTTAAAATAGGCGGATCGACTTTAACAAAGCCTTCTTTGTTGAAAAATTCATAAGTCGCGCGAATGATTTCGTTACGGATTTTCATAATCGCATGCTGGCGTTTAGAACGGAGCCATAAATGTCTGTGGTCCATTAAAAACTCCGTGCCGTGCTCTTTTGGCGTAATCGGATAATCAGTCGCTTCATGAATCACTTCAATTGAAGTCACCGCAAGTTCATAGCCCAGCGGTGAACGCTCATCCTCTTTTACGATTCCTTTTACGTAAAGTGACGTTTCCTGCGTCACTGATTTTGCCGTTTGGAAGATATTTTCTTCAACTTCAGCTTTGACGACGACTCCCTGAATGAAGCCTGTACCGTCTCTCAGCTGTAAAAAAGCGATTTTACCGCTTGAGCGTTTATTTGCGACCCAAGCTCCAATCGTTACTTCCTGGCCTACGTGTTTATACACTTGGTTTATCGTTGTTTTCAAACTCTTTCCCTCCAGAACAAGAAAGACATTCAGACATCCTGAATCTCTTTTTTCATCACCTTATTATACCCGTTCTTCTCTAACGGGGTCAATGCAGATGAAAAGCGGCTTAAGAAAGCCGCTTTTTATAATCAGCTATGTTTTTCTGTAAAGCGGCGGATTCTTTCGACCGCTTTTTCTAAAAGATCTAGTGACGTTGCGTAAGACAAGCGGACGTTATCCGGTGAGCCGAAGCCGGAACCCGGAACAATGGCCACTTTTTCTTCTTCCAGAAGCGCCTTGACAAATTCGTCAACATCCTTGAAGCCGCAGTTTTGAGCTGCCGCTTTGGCGTTAGGGAACAAATAAAATGCACCTTCAGGTTTGACACAGGTAAATCCGGGGATTTCGCTAAGCTTTGCGTAAATCGTATTTAATCTGTGCTCAAATGCCTGCCTCATCTCTTCCAGCGGCTCAGCCGGGCCGTTATATGCTGCGATGGCACCGTATTGGGCGATGGAAGTCGGATTAGACGTGCTGTGGCTCGCAAGGCTGGTCATGGCTTTAATAACCGGTTGAGCTCCGGCTGCGTAACCGATTCTCCAGCCTGTCATGCTGTGGGATTTAGAGACGCCGTTAATGACAATCGTTTGTTCTTTCAGTTCATTTGAAAGCTGCGCGATTGAAACGTGTTTCTTTCCTCCGTATGTAAGCTTTTCATAAATCTCGTCAGAAACGATCAGAATGTCATGCTCCAAGCAAACTTTGCCAAGCTCCGCGAGCTCCTCTTTTGTGTACATGACACCGGTCGGGTTGCTCGGCGAGTTGATGATGATCGCTTTTGTTTTATCCGTGATGGCCTGTTTCAGCTGCTCAGGTGAAATTTTGAACTGGTTGGATTCCAAACCTTCAACATACACCGGACGGCCGCCTGCCAGCTTCACCTGCTCAGGATAGCTGACCCAGTATGGCGTCGGGATGATGACCTCGTCTCCCTCATCAAGAATCACCTGAAAGAGTGTATAAAGTGCATGTTTCGCGCCTGTGCAGACGATGATTTCGGACGGTTTGTATTCAATTCCCTGATCTTTTTTGAATTTTTCTGCGATGCTGTCTTTCAGCGCCGCCAAACCGCCGGACGGCGTATACTTCGTATGACCCTCATTCATTGAACGCACTGCCGCATCTATAATATGCTGAGGCGTGTTAAAATCCGGTTCTCCTGCGCCGAGGCCGATAACATCATAGCCTTCTTCTTTCAGTTCTTTCGCTTTAGCGGTAATTGCCAGTGTTGCAGACGGTGTTAATGCGGATACTCTTTTTGCCAATTTCAACTTGAACTCCCCCTAATACGTCTCACGGTGTGATGTTTTTGAGAATCTTGCCGCTTGTAAAGTCCACATAGCTAAAACTATACTGCCCGTCCTTGTTTAAGTAGGTCACTTCCCACAGCAGGACGTTATTTTCTCTCGCCGGGTGAACGTCTTTCAGTTTGGAAACCAGTCCAGCGTCCTGAACGATTTTTGCCGCTTTGTCACTTGAAATGCCGTCACTGGCTTTTTTCGAGAGAATCTTTGCTTTTTTGCCGGCAGGAACCCATACATACATTTTCGCATCATGTTTGTCTGTTCCGGCAACGACATAATACTTTTGTTTGCCGACAAAGGTTTCGACTTTATCAGCGGTTGTCAAATCGGTTTTTTCTTTGGCGGCTGCGGCAGCTGCTTCATGGCCTTCTTCTTTTTGAGCCATTGCGGATTTAAAAATACTGGCCGAAAATAAAAGAACTGCTAAAAAAATAATACCAAATACAGCTGTAAATATTAATGCTTTTTTTTTCATCTTTTTCACCTACGTGCGATAAATGGTGAAGACCGCTTCATTTTGGTTTTCTCCGTCCAACGCAAGTCCGAACATCAGGTTATCTCTTTTCAGGGTCCGGTTCAATGTATCGACGATCTTATATAAATCATCTGAATGCTCCACATTAATTGTAGAAAGAATCTCAATTTTGCTTTCCATTTTTATACCCTCCATCGGTCGAACAAATTTTGTTAGTCATAGCGGTCGTACACACGCGGCATAATAAAGTCACAAGGCGGCGCGAACCCGCTTTTACTATAAAAACAATTCCTCATCCCACACCATGAAAGCCGCTTTTTGCGGCTTTTTATTCCGTTTTCCCGACGTAAGCTTCAAGCTCGGCATCCGTGAGTTCCAATAGGGAAGCAGTCGGCAGTGCTTCGAGAAACAGGCGCCCGTATCCCGCCGTCTTTACCCGTTTATCTAAAAGAACGATCGTACCCTTGTCTCCTGCCGTGCGGAGCAGCCGCCCGATGCCCTGTCTGAACGTTAATACGGCCTCAGGCAAAGAAACGGTTTGAAACGGGTTTTTCCCCTTTCGCTTTGCAAACTCACATTTTGCTGCATGAAGCGGATTATCAGGCGGCCGGAAAGGAAGCCTTGCAATCATCACGGTTGACAATTCATCCCCCGGAAAATCAACACCTTCCCAGAAATGATTTGTACCGAGTAAAATCGCCCGGCTGCCCGCTTTAAAGGTTTTCATTAATTTCCCCGGACTGCCGCCTGTGATGCCTTGGCCAAGCAGCTGGATGCCGGAAATATCCATGCTGAGCTTCAGTTCCTGATACACTTTTTTCAGCATATCGTGAGACGTGAACAGGACAAGGATTTTCGGCTGTTTTTCCTTTGACATAATCTCTATATACCGGGCAATATGATGAATAACATCCTGCTCTCCGTCATATTTTACGGACTTCATGTCAGTTGGAATGATGACCTTCATTTGATCATCATACGAAAAAGGAGATGGAATGCTTTTGGTGCGCGGATAAAAATCCGAAAGGCCGAGCCTCTCAATCATAAATTGAAAAGACTGCTCCACCATAAGGGTAGCGGATGTAAGCACGACGCTTTTTTTGCGGGCGAAAAATTGATCAGCGAGCATTTCTCCCGGTTCCAGAGGCTGCGCATATATGCTGACAGCGTTTTTAGCGCCTTTTGCATCAATTTCAATCCATACGGCTTCTTTTTCATCAGTTTCAAACAGCAGACGGCTGAACGTATCTCGATACTCTTTTAAGCCTTTCATGCATTTTACATATTCGGCCGCTAAAAAAGCCGCTCCGCTTTTCATCTGATCCAGTTTTGTATGTAACAGTTTTTCATGAACCGAAAAAACGTCCAGTAGATGATCAAGCATGGCGCATAGCCGCTCTGCTCCGTCGGTTAACATGAGCAGGCCCCTATCCTGGCTTTTATGGTTCAGACTATAGACGAGACGGTTCAGATCGTCTTTAGGTTTTCTTCGTTTGACAAAAGAATGCACTGAACTGAAAAAAGCATCGCTTTCTGTCTGAATATGCTTTACCCACTCATCGGCGTCGAAGAAACTATCAGCAGGCAATTGATACGTATGAAACAGCTTTCTCATCCGTTTTAACAGACCTTGTTCCTTTAACGTACCGATCCGGCTGAGCTTTGTGTGCAGCCCTATGTATGAAGCTCTTCGCCCTAAGTGCTCGCTTGCGGCACGCTCAAAATGGTGCGCTTCATCAATAATCATTGTCCCGCTGTCCGGCAGTCTTTTTACATTGCTGCCTTCATCGATTAAAAGCAGGGCATGGTTTGTAATGATGAGATCTGATATTTTCGCTTTTTGTTTAGCGCGCTCATAAAATCCTGTGACTGAATTATCCCCTTTTTTAAAAAAAGAATCTTCGTCATATGCCATTCGATCCCACAGCAGCCTGCCGCCTGAAGGTAAATTCAATTCAGCGACGTCGCCTGTTTCTGTCTCTGTCAGCCAGACCAGAAGCTGAGCTTTTGTCAGGACCGCATCGTAATTATCATCTTCCTCATGCAGTATGTGTTCAAACTTGCGCAAGCAAAGATAATGAGACTGCCCTTTCAAAATAGCTGCCTTGACCGGCCAAGGAAACATACGCTCCAATAACGGAAGATCTTTAGACATGATCTGCTGCTGCAAAAGAGTGGAATACGTGCTGATGATGACAGGAGTCTGTTCTGACTTTGCAAATAAAACTGCCGGAACGAGATAACCAATCGTTTTTCCGATGCCAGGCGCGGCCTCAATCAGCGCATGTTCCCGATTGCAGAAGGCATCCAGCACTTCGTTCATCATGGCAAGCTGTCCCTTCCGCTTTTCATAACGGGGCACAAATTCAGATAAGAGCTCTTCCGTTTTTTGAGTCCACATCTCAAGATCGACAGAAGAATCCATCTGTGCCGGCTCCGGCGGGGGTTCAGGCTGTTTAATTGAAAATGAGGCGTACGGTATGCATCCCTCATTTGCTGATGGCTTGTTTTCGTAAATGAATGAATCCAATAACAGCGTCAAATCACTGATAAAATGCTGTGAGAGTCTTCTAAGCTGTTTTAACGTCGGCAAAGGAAGATGTCTCAGTTTATGTAAGATTTCTAAAAAAATCAGCCCGGTCACTTCCGCGTCACTATCAGCGCGATGGGGACGGTCATGAACGATATGCAGCTCTTCGCATAATTCACTCAGCTTATACCCTTCAAACTCAGGAAATACAATACGTGAGAGCTCAACGGTATCAAGCACTTCACAATCGGGCAGCTGATAGCCGGCCTCGTTTAACTCATGCCTGACAAATCCGAGATCGAAATGAATGTTATGCGCGACAAAGTACGCGCCGTCAAGCAGATGAAAAATGTCCGCTGCTGCCGCTTCAAACGGCAATTCGTTTTCAACCATTTCGGTTGAGATCCCCGTCAGCTGCTCAATAAACGGCGGAATCGCCTGATTCGGATTGATATATTTTGAAAACCGCTCAGTAATTTGTCCATTTTCAATGACAACCGCTGCGATTTGAATGATTTTATCGCCTTTTTTCGGCGAATTTCCTGTTGTTTCGACATCTATGACAACGAACCGTTGCTTGTTCATTAAAATGGACACCTCAATTCTTGCATACGACAAAAGTGTAACACGTTTTGTACAGAAATGGAGCGGAAAAACAGGTTTTGCCCGCAATTCTTAAAAGAAAACCCCCATGAAGGGGGCTCTTTTATAAAATCGTGTGCGCCGGCTCTTGGCCCAGCATCTGCTCAATTTTGTTCTGATCATCCAGGACGGCAACCTTTGGCTGGTGGCTTTTCGCTTCTTGATCAGACATCATTTGATAAGAAATAATAATGACTTTGTCACCCTCTTGGACGAGGCGTGCGGCTGCGCCGTTTAAACAGATCACACCGCTTCCCCGTTTTCCGGGAATGATGTAAGTCTCAAGTCTTGCTCCGTTATTATTATTCACAATTTGAACTTTTTCATTAACGAGCATTCCGACGGCATCTAAAAGGTCCTCATCAATCGTGATGCTGCCGACATAATTCAAGTTTGCTTCCGTGACGGTAGCGCGGTGCAGCTTACCGGCCATCATAGTGCGGTACATATTATGATCTCTCCCATTCATCTATATCAATAATGATATTATCAATCAGCCGAGCCTTAGAAAATTGAACGGCGCAGGCAAGAATGATTTTGCCGTTTAACGTTTCAATCGGTGTCAGCTCTGGATAAGCGTATAATTCAACATAGTCGATGACGCCGCTTGTATTTTCGATTATGGCGGTTACGGCTTGTACGACTTCTTCGGGATTTCTTTCACCGTCTCTGATCAGCTCGGCCCCTTTTTGCAGCGCTTTGTAGATCAACGGCGCTTCTTTTCTTTCTGCGGCTGACAGATTTACATTGCGTGAGCTTTTGGCAAGCCCGTCCTCTTCTCTGACGGTATCCACTGCAACCAATTCGATATCCATAAAGAAATCTTCAATCAATCCATCTACAACGGCAGCCTGCTGCGCATCTTTCAGACCGAAATAGGCGCGGTTCGGTTTTATGAGGTTGAAAAACTTCGTCAGAACAGTGGCGACTCCGTCAAAATGGCCTGTGCGGGACCGGCCGCATAATACGTCAGTCCGTCTTTTTACGTGTACGGCTACATTTTGCGCGCCTTTATACATGTCTGTTGCAGACGGCGTAAAGAGAAGGTCAGCTCCCGCCTGTTCTGCCAGCTTAGCATCGCGGTTCAAATCGCGCGGATATGCCTCATAATCCTCACCGGGACCGAATTGTGCCGGATTGACAAAAATGCTCATCACGACGATATCATTTTCCTGCCTCGCTTTTTCAACAAGCGTCAAATGCCCTTCATGCAGAAAACCCATTGTCGGTACAAACCCGATGCTTCGGCCCTCTGACCGGTATTGAGATATCAGTTCTTTCAGCTGTAAAATATCTGTTATTTGTTTCATCGCTTATTTCCCTCCGTACAAGCCTTGCAGCACTGTTTGGTTCAGCTGGAAGGAGTGCTTTTCTTCCGGGAAAACCCGCTCTTTTACATCACGGACATAACCGCTGATCGCCGTTTCAATAGTGCCATCGATCTGGGCGTATTGTTTCACAAACTTCGGTGTTCTTTCTACGCCGTGGCCGACGATATCATGATAGACAAGCACCTGCCCGTCCGCTTCCGGTCCGGCCCCGATTCCGATAACAGGAATCGTTACTTCTTCTTTTATTTTTGCGGTCAGTTCTGCCGGCACACACTCAAGCACGAGCATCATCGCTCCGGCCTGTTCGCATTTGATGCTGTCTTCCAGCAGTTTTTTCGCGCTTTGTTCGTCTTTTCCCTGTACTTTATATCCGCCTAATACACCGACAGATTGCGGTGTAAGCCCTAAATGGCTGACGACCGGAATTCCGCCCAGTGTCAAAGCGCGGATGGATTCGAAAACGCCATCTCCGCCCTCAAGCTTTAACGCGTCCGCGCCGCTTTCCTGAATAATGGCTGCCGCGTTTTTCAGCGTCTCCTCTTTAGAAAGGTGATAAGACATAAACGGCATGTCAGTGACGATAAATGTATTTTTCGCACCGCGTTTTACCGCTTTTGTATGGTGAATCATGTCGCTGACCGTTACGCCGACGGTTGAATCAAGCCCGAGCACGACCATTCCGAGTGAATCCCCGACTAAGATCATGTCAACCCCCGCCTGCTCAGCAAGCTTTGCCTGCGGATAATCATAAGCGGTCAGCATCACGATCGGCTCTCCATTTTCCTTCATTTTCATAAAATCCAACTTTGTTTTCATCCTGTTCTCCTCCTCAAACGGCGAGGAGATGAGCCGCCAGTTCTTTACAAGCAAAAAAACCTTCCGATATGTAAGAAGGATTCTCCACTTATTTTAAAGTTCGGCGAATGTCATCCCTCTGTCCCAGTCCTTTTTTGGATCAAGGCAGACTCTTAGAAAACTCTATTCTGCTGATCAGGTGCAGTTCATTATGATACTGCCCAAAGGAAGTATACCAAATTCAGCAGAGTTGTACCAACTAAGAATGATTGAGTTCGATATCTGCGGAGTAAATCTTTTTTATGCCGTCTTTCGTTTCTAAAAGAAGAACTCCCTCGTCATCAATGCCAAGCGATTTTCCGTAAAACGTCCCCTGCAGGGTTCTCGCCTGAAGCTCATTTCCCAAACCGATCGCATAGCTTTCCCATAATAGCTTGATCGGTGTAAAACCGTGCGTCAAATAATCCAGATAACGTTTTTCAAATGTCTGTAAAATCTCTTGAATCAGTCCGGCTCTGTCAATTTTTTCACCGGCCTCAAGGCTCAGGCTTGTCGCGATGTCTTGAAGCTCGTCGGGAAAATCGGCCGCCTGCTGGTTCACATTGATTCCGATTCCGATAATAACCGAACGGACGCGGTCTTCCTCCGCCTGCAGCTCCGTTAAAATACCGACAGCCTTTTTCCCGTGAATTAATAAATCGTTCGGCCACTTAATGGCTGGCTGTATGCCGGCCGCCGCCTCAATGGCCTGTACGACTGCTACGGCCGATAACAAGGTTAACTGCGGCGCTTTTTGCAGAGGGATGTCGGGTCTGAGTATGAGGCTCATCCATATCCCGTTCCCTTCCTGCGAGTGCCACACTCTGGACATTCTTCCTCTGCCGGCCGTTTGTTTATCGGCCACGACGAGTGTTCCTTCCGGCGCGCCGTCATTGGCCAGTTCATGCGCGGTTTTTTGGGTGGTCGGAAGAACGTCATGGTAATACAGCTGTTTGCCTAAGAATTCGGTCTTCAGCCCGAAACGGATTTCAGATTCACTGAGTTTTCCCGGTTTTTTAATAAGCCTGTATCCTTTTCTTCTGACAGCTTCAACCTCATAGCCCTCTTTGCGGAGTTCTTCAATATGCTTCCAAACAGCGGTTCTCGAACAGCCGAGGGCATCGCTGATTTTTTGCCCGGAGATAAAGCCGTCTCCCGCTTCAGAAAATAAATCTATTAATTGGGTTCTTAATGTTGATCCCACGCTCTAAGCCACTCCTTTATGTTGTGTTTTCGGTTGGAGAGCTTTCCTGCCAGCACCGCCTCTTCAATCCGGCGAAGTTCTTCTGCTACCCATTTTCCCGCCGGACGGTTTCTGAGCGTCATGATATCAGCACCTGAAATATCTAAGTCACGCAGGCTTTTAATCGGCAGCTGATGATATGATCGCTGAACCTCTTTCAGCTTTTGTGCATCGATCGTCTTCGTCTGTTGCAGCATGCTGATTTTGACCGCAGAAAGCAGCGATTGTTCTCCGGCTCGATACATAGCTTCTGTTTCCAGCTTCACCGGGCAGGCGCTGACGATTTGCACCGCTTCTTTTATAACCTTTCCCGGCAGCTTCCACTGTTTTAAAAACGGCTCGCCGTCTTTAGGAAGTATGCGGAGATATAATAAAAGCGCTGCCCAGCGTTCCTCGCGTGTGTCTAAAGCACGAAACGGAAACCCGCACGCCTCAAGCAGCCTGTCCTCTTTGCCTGAAAGGCCGGGCAGCTCTTCGTTCAAACCTGTCTTTACCATCGTTTGAATGGCTTGATGTGAGGATATGCCCTGTAACAATTTCTCAAATTCGACTGTCTTCCGTTCTACAGAGACATGTGACAGCAGTTTTCTATCTTTTATAATGGCCTCTTCGGTCTCTTTTGCAAGAGTGAAGCCGAGCTGGCTCATAAAGCGGACAGCCCTCATCATCCGCAGGGCATCTTCTTGAAAACGGTCTTGCGGATTTCCCACCGTGCGAATCAGCTTTTGTCCGATATCTTGTATTCCGCCGAAATAATCAAGCAGCTCACCATCTGCGGACATCGCCATCGCGTTAATCGTTAAGTCTCTGCGCTTTAAATCCTCTGATAAAGATGTAATAAACTGCACGGCTTCAGGCCGCCTGTAATCTTTATATTCAGATTCCGCACGGAAGGTGGTGACTTCATATGTTTCATCTTCCCATAAGACGATAACCGTACCGTGCTGCTTGCCTACGTCCACGGTCCGCTGAAAGAGGCGCTCCACCTCATCCGGCGAAGCGCTCGTTGCGATATCTACATCGCCTATTTTCCGTTTCATATAGCTGTCTCTTACGGCTCCCCCGACAAAATAAGCCTGATGGCCCGCCTTCGTTAACTGATGAAGGATGGGGAGGGCTTTGACAAATTCCTGTTCCATTTGATCACTCCGGTTCTGCCAATTCGGCATAAATCCGTTCATACTCGCTGACGATTTTTTGCGATGAAAACTCCGTCTTCACCATTTTCAGCGCCTGTTCAGTCAAACGTTTGCTGAGCTCTTTGTCTTCTAAAATAGCGAGCGCTTTTTCAGATGCGGCTTGAATATCACCAACATTCACTAAAAAACCGCTCACTTGATCTTTAATGACTTCCGGGATTCCGCCGATATTCGTTCCGATACACGGCACTCCGCAGGCCATTGCTTCAAGGAGAACGAGTCCGAAACTCTCCTTTTCAGAAAGAAGGAGCTTGAGGTCGCTGATGGAATACAGCTCTTCTACCCTGTCTTGATTTCCGAGCAGCAGCACTTGATCCTGCAAACCGTATTTTTCGACAAGCTGCCAAGCGACGCACTTTTCCGGCCCGTCTCCGACAAGGAGGAGCTTCGCCTTTGTTTTGGCGGCGATATTGCGGAAAACACGGATGACATCCTTGACGCGCTTTACCTTTCTAAAATTAGACACGTGGATAACGACTTTTTCATCCGGTAAAATACCGTGCTTCTGTTTTATACTTTCTGTATTTTTCTTAAGATAAACGCGTTCATCGATAAAGTTGTAAATTGTCTCAATTTTTTTCTCCGGCTTGATTAAATCATATGTTTCGCCGGCAAGTGCGGTTGAAACGGCCGTCACTCTGTCTGATGCCTCAATTGCAAAACGGATTAAATCCTTTAATGACGGATCATACCCTAACACGGTGATATCCGTGCCGTGAAGCGTCGTGACAATACCGATATCCCGCTTAAGCATCTGTTTTGCAAGATAAGCACATACCGCATGAGGCAGCGCGTAATGGGCATGGATGATATCAAGATTTTCCCTTGCTGCGACCTCTGCAATTTTGCTTGCCAAAGTCAGATCGTAAGGCGGATATTTAAATACAGCGTATTGGTTGACTTCCACCTCGTGAAAATGAATATTCGGATGATATGTATTTAATCTGAACGGGATGCTTGATGTAATGAAATGAACTTGGTGCCCCTTTTCCGCAAGAAGCTTGCCGAGTTCCGTCGCAATAATACCCGAGCCTCCGACACTCGGATAGCATGTAATCCCTATTTTTAATGGTCTCATTGTCCGCCCCCAAAAACGTCATCATTCAATATTGGAAGCTGTTTTGTAAAGAAGCCTTCAGCATATCCCGTGCCGGCTTCTTTGCCATACAGCCTTTCCCGCGCTTCCACCATCTCGATATAACCGTTTGTCAGCGGTGTGTTCACTGAATGCTCTGAAGGGATAAACTGGCTTTGATATGCATTTAGGCTCTTTTTCTTCAAATCGATGGTTTCTGTTATATCTATGACAAAATCCGGCCGATGAAAACCATTAATCATATAATAATACACTTTTTCAGCCTTATGAGCCGGCAATTGCTGATGATCTTTGTACTTATGAATGCCCGCGGAAAACACCGCTTCTTCAACTAATGCGGCTGCATTTCCGTGGTCGGGATGGCGGTCTTTCGGATAGGGCATGAAAACGGCTTTCGGCCGGCGGGCTCTGATCACACTGACGATCTGACGGATTGCGTCTTCATTTTTCAAAAGCCCGCGGTCGGGAAGCGTAAGCTGTATTCTCTCTTTTACGCCGAGAATGTGAGCCGCCCGCGCCGCTTCTTCTTTTCTTAGACTTACCGTTCCGTTAGACGATAGTTCCGCTTCAGTCAAATCGCATATGATCGCGGTTTTGCCTTTAGCCGTAAATTTTGCGATTGTGCCGCCCATGCCGATCTCGACATCATCGCTATGGGCACCGAACGCAAGAATATCAAGATGTTCAGACATTCGGCTCTCCCCCGCGCACAAGATTGCGGAAATCAAACGCACCGCCGTCAAGCGTACGGACGAGGATTTCCGCTGTCCCCATGTTTGTGGCAAGCGGGATCGCATATACATCACAGAGGCGGATTAATGCCGAAACATCCGGCTCGTGAGGCTGGGCCGTTAACGGGTCACGCAAAAAGATGACGAGGTCAAGTGCATTTGCCGCAATTAATGCGCCGATTTGCTGATCTCCCCCAAGCGGACCGGATTGAAAGCGTTCAACGGACAAACCGGTCGCTTCTTGAATTTTTAAGCCTGTCGTACCGGTCGCATATAAATCGTGATGGCTTAATATGTCCTTATAGGCAGTCACAAACTGCACCATATCCTGCTTTTTTTTATCGTGAGCAATCAAAGCGATTTTCATTTGATTTTCTCCCCCCTTGCCGATTCAATCGATAATATTTTCGAGCCCGTACACAAGCTGGTCTATTTTCATCACTTGCTCTACAGACAGCTTCACTCCTGACATAAAGGAAGCGCGGTTATAGGAATCATGGCGCAGTTTAAGCGTCTGGCCGTCCATGCCGAACATGACTTCCTGATGGGCGATGAGGCCCGGCAGGCGGACGCTGTGAAGACGGATGCCGTTTAATTCGGCACCGCGGGCGCCCGGAAGAATTTCTTTTTCATCAGGGTGGCCCTGCTGTTTTTCTGAACGGACGCTTGAGATCATCTCCGCCGTTTTCAGCGCTGTTCCGCTCGGAGCATCCAGTTTTTGGTCATGGTGGAGTTCAATGATTTCGACATCTTCAAAATAATTGGCGGCCATTTGAGAAAATTTCATCATCAGCACCGCTCCCAGCGCAAAGTTCGGGGCAATGATGGCGCCGATTTCTTTTTCTTCTGTCAATGCGTGAAGCTCCTGTAAATCCGCTTCAGAAAACCCTGTCGTCCCCACTACCGGGCGAACGCCGTGTTCAAGGGCCGCTTTTGTATGTTTTTTGCCGATTTCAGGCGTTGTTAAATCGATCAGCACATCCGGCTTTGTTTCTCGAAAACACGCGCGGATATCTGTATAAATGAGAGCGTCTGAATCAGCAGACATCACCTCTCGCAATGTTTTCTGATCGTATGTATGGTCAATGGCGCCGACCAGTTCAAAATGAGGCGTGCGGATGGCAAGCTTTACGGCCTCCTGCCCCATTCTGCCCCGCGGCCCCGCGATTACTACTTTAATGGTTTCGTTTGACATGATTTCTCCTACTTTCCTTCTTCTATTCTTGTCCAGCGGTCTTTATCTCTTGTATTAAATTTATGCATCACGCGGTTATGGGCTTCCTCTAATGAAATATCAAGGGAATTGGCCAGGCAGATCAAGACGAACAGCACATCGCCCATTTCCTCTTCCATGCTTTTATCATTTTCCGTCGTTTTTTTCGGCTTTTCACCATAATAATGGTTGACTTCTCTTGCGAGTTCGCCCAGCTCTTCCGTGAGACGGGCCATCATGGCAAGCGGGCTGAAATAGCCTTCTTTAAATTGGCCGATATAGTCATCTACCTCAGCTTGTAAGTCTTTCATTGTTTTGTCACTCACTGTGCGAATACCTCCTGTCATCTCTTCCATGTTAGCTAATTCAAGTACGTTTGACAAATGTTTAAAACGGGAGTTTGCTGTTTTCTTTTGTATCCACTATAATATTAACGCAATCTTATGGAAGGAAAAGGAGTTTGATGCAATGTTTGGAGAAATCAGATTAAAGAATATTTGCTTTATCTTAATCGGCGCCGCTATTTTTTCATTCGGACTGGTTCATTTTAATATGCAGAACAATTTGGCGGAAGGCGGATTTACCGGCATTACTTTGCTTTTATATGCGTTATTTCACATCAGCCCGTCGATTTCCAACCTTGTATTAAACATTCCGATTTTTTTCATCGGCTGGCGCATGCTCGGCCGGACAATGTTTGTCTACACCATTATCGGGACTGTGTCTCTTTCAATCTTCCTCAGTATTTTTCAGCGCTACGAAATCCATATGCCGTTACAACACGATTTGGCGCTGGCCGCTTTGTTTGCCGGTGTGTTTATCGGCGCCGGGCTGGGGATTATTTTCAAATTCGGGGGCACGACGGGCGGGGTCGATATCATTGCCCGCTTAATCAATAAATTTTCCGGAATCCCGATGGGACGCACGATGTTCGCTTTTGATGCCTGTGTCATTCTTCTGTCCCTGTTTACGTATCTTTCCTACAAAGAAGCGATGTACACGCTTGTTGCCGTTTTTGTGGCGGCGCGATTAATTGATTTCATTCAGGAGGGCGGGTATGCCGCAAAAGGGGCAACGATTATTTCTTCAAAAAACCACTTGATTCAGCAAAAAATCATTGAAGAAATGGAAAGAGGCGTAACCGTTTTAAAAGGACAGGGCTCTTATACAAAAGAAGACAGAGACGTTCTTTACTGCGTCGTTCCGAAAAACGAAATTGTGATGCTGAAAAGCGTCATTACCTCTGTCGATCCGCACGCGTTTGTTGCTGTAAGCGACGTTCATGATGTGCTTGGCGAAGGGTTTACGCTTGATGAAAATAAAAACCCAATCAGACGATAATAAAAAGGCGGCCCATGCCGCCTTTACTCTCTTCTCCATTTCACAACCGGTGATTTCTTTTTTTGCAGACGGGCGGCAAACGCCGGGCTGATATTCAGCGTCTGCTCCACGAACCTGTGCGGTGTCAGTGCCAGCCACTGGTTTAAGGAAACATCTTCGAACCGGTCGCTTTTAAATATTTCAAAAAAACGCAGGACCGTATCACCGATATTTTGAATATAATGGCCCATCGCAAAAGGAACATACCCTACGTCACCGGCTTGATAATTAAACGTCCGCGCTCTTCCTTCCGCCGCAAAAACGGTCATTCTCGCTTCTCCTGAAAGATAATACTGCCATTCATCCGTATTCGGATGCCAATGCAATTCTCTCATTCCCCCGGGTTCGACTTCCACAAGGGCTGCGGCTATTGTTTTTGATACCTTAAATGTTTTTGAATCTACGATCTTCACTTTACCGCCGCTTGTGACGAGAGGTTTTTGCTGCGAAAGTTTATAGCTGAACGGTTCTAATACCGTGCCTTGCGGGGAAGTGATTTTCACATTGCTGATCGGAGGAGGCGGTTCCAGCTGAAACATGTAGCGCTCTTTTTTAGGGATGTATTCCAGTTCATAGTCCGGCACACCGAAATTTGCGGCAAGCACGCTGCGCGGAGTATGGGCAAACCATCCCGTTACCGAGAAGGTGCTGTTTTCTGAAAAAGAGCCGTCATCAAATACGAGCAGAAATTCACTGCCTTGTTCCATGCCTTGAATCGAATGAGGGACGCCTGAGGGAAAATACCACAGATCACCTTCACCGACATCATCTATAAAATTCCGCCCGTTTTGGTCAACCGCGGTTAAGCGTACTTTTCCGTTTAACACATAACCCCATTCCGCTTCTTTATGCCAATGAAGCTCCCGCACCGCACCGGGCTTCAGCCTCATATTTACCGCTGCAATGCTTTTGGAAACCGGCAGTTCTCTCACTGTCACCTCTCTTGACCATCCGCCTTCTTCAAGTCTCATATGTGTATCCGAAAAAGAGAATTTCAGGTTCTCCACCGTTCCGGCGTCCGTTGACGGCGGTACGAGCATATCAGGATTTTGGAAATCGCGCGCGATATTTCGCGGCCCTTCATCAGTCGCCCCTTTTCTGCCCCTGATCGGCTGCGGGATTTGCTTTGAGGCTAATTGCTGAATAAGTTTTTTCATGAGCTAAGCTCCTTTGCAGCAATGTTTTTCACTTAGGATATTCCCGTTTTTTCGCTTTGTTTTTTTCCGCTCTGTATTTTCTGTAACCGACGTAGGTCAGCGCCGTGATGATAATGCCGCCTGTTGTCAGGATGACCCAGAGCAGCGACGGGTCGGCATCATCGCGTTCCACCTTGTCAAAGACACGCTTTAAATCCTTTTGCAAAAGCGTCAGCCGTTCGAGCTTTGTTCCTTGTGTCATCTGCTGAAACCCTTCCTGCTCAATGACCTCTATATGTTTCGCGACCGTATCAAGCTGATCGGCTGAAATATCCATCGTCAGGCTGGGATAGATTAAATCATATAATGATATAAATTCATTCCATTTTTCATTGAAGTTTTCACTTCCGTTGCCGCTGACATCTTCCTTTAAAGCGCTGAATGTAGACATAATCGGTTTTTCAAGCGAACCCCACAGCGGATCGGAGTGGTGTTCCATTGCATCCATTACCATTCTGAATTGGGCAGCAGCCCGCATTTTTTCAGTATCTGAAGCGTCGGCCTGTTTTAATGCACGCACCAAATCGTTGTAGCCTAAAGTCACTTGCCTTACTTCGGCTCCTGTCAGCGCGTCAGCATTTTTCATTTTTTTCTTAAAGTAGGCAAGCACTTGCAGCGCCTCATCATACTGCGAATGCCGCGTCATTTGAAAAACGGTATCCGAGAGGTCATTTAATTCTTTGAGGCCCCCCTCTCCTTCGGCTTTGGCAGTTGTCATGAACATAAGAGCAAGCAAAAGACAGATTGTCAGCTTTCGTTTCATAGAGGTCCCTCCCACTCCTTCTCTGTACAGAATATGAGGAACGGGACAAGGTTAGACCAAGATTATATCAATGTAAGTCAAGCTTCATTCGTTTTTTGAAAATCACCAAATAGTATGCGAGGCCGAGAGAAAATATACTGAGCCAGAATGTAGCATACCCGATCTCATGCGTATAGGCACTCAGCATCGAATAGCGGGGCATCATACCGAAAAGATAGTCAATGGCATCATTATGAAGCGTCCAAACCGCGGCGGCGGCAAGATGCCATAATCGAAAGCGGAAATACGGGCTGTATAAAACGCCTTGTACGGCCATTGCAAAGTGCGAGGCAATCAGCATGTACCCTTCCCAGGGGACTTGTCCCATTTCAATCAAAACAAACACATTCATTCCGACCGCCCACAGGCCGTACTTTACAAGCGTCACAAGCGCCAGCGCTTCAAACAGCGGAGCATTCCTTTTCATGAGAAACGCCAATAGCACAAACAGGAAAAAAAACGTCGCCGTCGGGCTGTCGGGAACAAAAATAAGAAATCGCGCCGGCGTGTCCATCAGCTGCGGCATATACCAATAATAACCGTAAACCGTACCGATAAAATTAACGGCAAGGACAAGCCGCAGCATGCCGCGCTGTCCTAGAATATAGGAGATCCACCTCATACCATCAACTCTCAGTCTGTCAAAAATATGTATCATGCAAAAAAAGCTGACATCTGGTCAGCTCTTTTCATAAAAGTATATCCTGCTATTGTCCAATTCACAATACGTTTATTTCGAAGTCGTTTCAGAAATGAATTTAGCCAGCTGATCAAGCTGTTTATCATTTCCTTTAAAAACGCCGGCAGGCATCTGCCCTTTTCCTTTCACGGCGATTTTTTTAATTTCCTCAGGGCTCAGGCCGTTATCGACCAAGGAAGGCCCCGCTCCCCCGCCTTGAAGATTATCTCCGTGGCAGGAAATACAGCCTTGTTCTTTAAACACTTTATAGCCGTCTGATTCTGTATCAATGGCGGCTTCTTTTTTAATTTTCCCTTGCTCCTCCGCTTTCGCCCAGTCATGTGTGGCGACTGACTGCCATGTTAAAAATATGGTCGCGCAAATCGCCAAAAGCATCATGCCGACGGCAACCGGACGCTTCCACGGCCTTCTCTCTGCGCCCCTGTCGAGAAACGGTGCCAAAAGCAGCGATCCGAAGGCAAGCCCCGGCATAATCATTGCGCCGATAACCGTATAGCTTCCTGCGGCATATTCATATTTCAGCAGCTGGTATAAAAATAGAAAATACCAATCAGGCAGCGGAATATATCCCGTATCCGTCGGGTCCGCCATCCGTTCCAAAGGCGGCTGGTGCACAATCGTTAAGACAAGAAATCCAACGAGAAATACGGCCCCGACCATCCACTCCTTCAGCAGGAAATTCGGCCAGAACGCCTCTGTCTTTCCCGGATACTCTGAATAGTCCTTCGGTATATTCGGTTTCTTTTCAGCAGGTATCCTTGAATCACCCACAAACTTCATCCCTTTACCCCGGTGCATGTCATCCCCTCCCTTTTTATCAGATCAGTATTAAAGCGGCCCTGAAATCCCCTGCTTGCGTATCATGACAAAATGCGCGCCCATGAGCGCAAACAAAGCGGCAGGGAGAAAAAATACGTGAATCGCAAAAAATCTCGTCAGCGTTTGAGCGCCGACAATATCGTGGTGACCGGCAAGAAGGGTTTTCACCTGTGCTCCGATCAGCGGCGTCGCTTCCGCTATTTGAAGACCGACCTTTGTCGCAAACAGCGCCTTCATATCCCAAGGAAGCAAGTATCCTGTAAAACCAAGGCCGAGCATCACAAAAAAGATTAACACACCGACGATCCAGTTCAACTCCCGCGGCTTTTTATAAGCCCCCTGAAAGAAAACCCTCAGCGTATGTAAAAACATCATTACGATAACTAAGCTGGCACCCCAGTGATGCATTCCCCGTACAATCTGTCCGAAAGCGACTTCATTCTGCAAATAATAAACCGATTCCCATGCATTTTTTATATCCGGCACATAATACATCGTCAAAAACATTCCGGACAGCACTTGGATAACGGTTACAAAAAACGTGAGTCCTCCAAAACAGTATACAAAAGCCGAGAAATGGTGGGCGGGATTCACATGTTCCGGCACCTCATGGTCGGCAATATCCCGCCACATCGGCGTAATATCGAGACGTTCATCCACCCAGTCATAAATTTTATTCAGCATGTCACCCTTCCCCCCTAGGCTTCGCTTTTCCAAGATACAAAAAGCCGTCCTTTACTTTTTGCTCATAACGGTCAAGAGGCGCGAGCGGCGGTGTGCCGGGGACATTCGTGCCGTCTTTTTCATACAGCCCGTAATGGCAGGGACAAAAGAACTTATTCGGATTTTTCGGATCGTTGTTCCAGTTGACGGTGCATCCCAAATGCTTGCAAATCGGCGAAAGCGCTACAATTTCATCCCCATGTTTGTAGACCCAGGCTGATCTGGATTCCTCCGATTCGTACCACGCATCGACTTGATGAATTTTAAAGTCAAAGCGCTTCGGTTCTTTTGTCAGCTCATCCACGCTGACAACCTGCACCATTTTTTGATTTCCGGTCGGTTTTAAAACCGGGTCCAAAGCAAAACGCACCATAGGCATAAGCGCACTGGCGGCCATAAATCCCCCTACGCCGGTGAGCGCATAATTTAAAAATTGCCGTCTTGATATATCGTGTTTTCCGCCCATCTCTTCCCCCCCCTAAAGATTGACCAAAAATTAACTAAAATAGAAAATAATTCTGAGATATGACACCCTCATAATATATGAATCTCTCAGCAAGGTCAACAGAGGCAAAACGGCTGTTTTGCGGGAAATACAATTGTTTTTACGAATTGTTCCACTTCTGTAACAAAACGTTCAAAATTTCCCCGCACTTGTCATCCGCTATCTTTCTCTTTAAAGAATCTTTCATATGTTCAAACGGAACGGCCGGTATGTATATGACATCAGGCCCTATCTCTGAGTCCTTCCATTTCTCATCTGCCGTCAAAAATACGGCATGCCGAAACTGAGACATCACCTCTTCTTTAACCTTTTGAAGCTGACTGATTTGAGTTTGATCTATATCAACATATGTATATGAGGGGAATAAATATACCCGTCCCTTTAATTGGCGCTCAAGCTCTTCTGAAAGCAATTGAGTGCTTTCCCCCTGTTCAGCCGCCTCTTTTAAACCGCCTGGCGATTTTATGGAAATTAAAGGGATGACAGCGGTGTCAATGTAATCTATAGACTGTAAGTAGGCATTGGCATCAGCGGCTCTCCATCTCATGTCTGATTCCTCCTTTTTTACGGCAACAAGCCTTGCATGTGCTGCAAGGCTGTCATTTATGTGAGCTGATTCAATTGGCGGGAAAGCTGTTCAAAGGCTTCTTTATCTTGACGGTCTAACGCATCATCGATATCTTTGAGCAATTTTTCCCGCTGGAATGTGGAGATTGCATGTTCCAATATTTGTTCGGCCATGCCTTGATCCTTTTTATTTTCAAACAGATCCTTCGGCAGATGCGGATTAGATTCAAGCACCGCCGCATATTCAGGCGAGCTGTAGGCTGAACGGAAATTCAACTGGATAAACAGATCCTGCTGTTTATTTAATCGGATATCATGAAAAGATTTTTCGGCGTCAGTGGTCATGACATTTTCTTTATAAAACCGAAACGGCACCTCTTCAACACAATGAGTAGACATGATAATGCCTCTTGGGCAAAACTCGGCTTGTTCTACGAAATGGACTTTTTCCATTAATGAATCATGGCTCATTAAATAATTTAAGATCCATACGCACTCCCGGCGTTTAAGCTGATAATGATTTAAAAACCAACGGATAAAATCCTTTTTTTCATTGACAGAAACAGGGGTCTGCATGTAATTCCCTCCTCTATCGATCGTATAATCTCATATCACTTATACATTCAACAAGCATGGCAGAAAATCCTGCTTATCTTAAAAATTCATCCTCTATCCGTAAGATTGTTTCTTCAAGCTCTTCATTCGCCCCGTCCATCGTGAGCACTTGTTTCAAAAGCGGCAGCGCTTCTTTTTGGAGGCCCTCTTCTAATAGGAAGTGAGCGTATTCATATAAGAAATCCCGATCCTCTTGATAGTGGAGATACGCGGCTTCGAAGCTTTTTTTCGCTTCATCATATTGCTCAAGGCCGGTATAGGCGCTCGCCAAATACCAATTGTATTTCGGATCTTCTTCGCCATAGCTGCGGACTTCCTGAATCAAATCAATGATCTGTTCAAAGCTCTCTTCTTTATGGTAAACGGCCAACAGGGTGTGGAGCGCTTCCACATAACCCGGGTCAAGCGCCAGCGCTTCCTGAAGAAGTGTTTTGCCTTCCTCTTCATTCCCGAGCTTTAAAGCCATTTTCGCCGCATAGAGAAAAAGCTCTTTATTGTATTCATCGTATGTGATGCCCTCTTTAGCTGTTTTTAATGCCTCTTCATACATGCCTTCTGTCTCGTAGCTTTTAGCAAGCGGCATATAAAGCGAAGAATAAGACGGATCAAGCCCTTTCAGGTCTGACAGCTGTTTAATGGCGGTTTTAACCATACCGGCTTGATAAGCCGTGAATCCGTAGCCGAAAATCGTATTAGGTTCTGTATTTTCCTCCGCCGCTTTTTCATACCATGAAATCGCTTCTTCAAATTCACCCGCTGCGCTTAGGGATTCAGCCAATCGCTGGTGAACGTTTACGCCTCCGATCTCACTTTGTTCTCTTGCCGTTTCTTTAAAATACGGCACGGCTTTTGCGTATGATCCTTGGGTAAAGTATAATTCGCCTAATGCGAAATCAATGACAGGTTCTTGTTTTAAAATGGCTTTCGCCTGTAAAAGCTTTTGCTCACTTACTTCAAATAAACCTTGCATCTGATATAAATCAGCCATTAAAAGGAGGCTTTCCGGATAAGACGGGTCTTCCGGAGAAATCGTCTCCAACACCTCGAGGGCTTTTTCTTCTTCATCAATATCTATTAGCAATTCTGCGTAAAAATTCGTCAGCTCTGACTCCTCTGGGTAGAGGTCATGCAAATCGCTGATCAGCGAAATGGCTTTTTCCGCATTTCCCCATTCGTAATAAAGCTGGGCTGCAATGGCTTTATCTTCATCGTGAAGCTGTTTTTCCGCTTTTGAAAGCGCTTTGAGTCCCTTTTCGGTTTCACCTGCTTCAACTAATTTTATGGCTTCTTGAATCAATGTATTCAAATCAGACCGGTCCTTTCTTTTCCTATACATCATCAACCAATGAAAAGGGTTTTTATTCGGGTTAACCTTATCATAATTCAGACAGAAGCTGCCCGCAAATAAGATGCTTCACCCGGCATTATAGTTTATCAAAAAATCCGCATCAGGAAAACGGCAAAAAGGGAGACAGCATCTTTATACTAAAACAGCGGCTTTCACTCCGGCTGCTTCTGTAACGAAAACGCATCCCCCCTTTCTTTATTTTTTCTGTTTAAGACAAGCTATGTTCCAGCCCGTCATTTTATGATTTCCGTACTGAAAAAAGCCTGAAGAATCAGGGACTGACCCCCGT
>NZ_LSAZ01000021.1 GCF_001584325.1 Bacillus nakamurai | reverse complement strand
TAGGACGCCGCCAAGCTTTCAATATATATTTATCATCGCGGGGTGGAGCAGTTCGGTAGCTCGTCGGGCTCATAACCCGAAGGTCGCAGGTTCAAATCCTGCCCCCGCAACCAAATTTTAAAAATGGTCCGGTAGTTCAGTTGGTTAGAATGCCTGCCTGTCACGCAGGAGGTCGCGGGTTCGAGTCCCGTCCGGACCGCCATTTTCATTGTAAACGAAACGATCATGTTTTCGTTTTTTTTGTGTTTTCTTTTAGATGCTAATGGCTTGGTATGAAACCAAGCTTTCTTTATATCGTTAAACTCTTGGATATTGAAACATAATCCGATACACTAGAAACAGCTATATCTCACAAGAGCGGCAGAAAAGGAGACGGGGGAACATGGATGAGTTTGATTTGATTCACAGCATTACGCCGCATACGCTTCACCATACTTCCGTCGATGTAGGGATCGGTGATGATGGTGCGGTTTATACTGCGTCACCTGATTTTCAGCAAATTGTCTGCCTTGATACGATGGTGGAGGATGTTCATTTTAAATTAGAGTATTCCACTCCTGAAGATATCGGTTATAAGGCACTTGCTGTTAACATCAGTGATATTGCCGCGATGGGAGGCATTCCTAAGTTTTATTTGGTATCTCTTGCGGTTCCTTCTTACTGGCAGGCAGCAGAAGTTCAGGCCATGTATGAAGGGATGACAGAACTGGCGAAACTATATCGGATGGATTTGATCGGGGGAGATACGGTTTCGGCCTCTGATAAAGCGGTCATTACCGTTACCGTTATTGGGGAAGTTGAAAAGGGCCTTGCTTGTTTGCGAAGCTCAGCAAGGCCGGGTGATGTTGTTTTTGTTACCGGAGATATCGGCTCGTCCGCCGCAGGTCTTTCCCTTCTATTGGGTGAAACGGCTCCTTCTGCTTTTAGTGAGAGAGATTATTTTATACAAAAACATAAACGTCCTGTACCGAGAGTTCAGGTCGGCCGTTTCTGCTCTCAGCTTCAGCATACGGCATTAAACGACATCAGTGACGGATTAGCCAGTGAACTGAATGAAATTGCTGAGGCAAGTTCAGTTACTATAGAAATTGAAGAAAACCTTCTTCCGGTTCATCCTGATTTACGTACGGCACATTCTAAATGGAAGGAATGGGCATTATTCGGCGGAGAGGATTTTGAATTGGCTGGGACGGTTTCTCAGAAGGAGTGGACATGGCTGCTTGACCGCTGTAAAACATCAGGTGTTCCAATCAAGCAGGTTGGAACGGTTTATGAGCGGAAAGAAGCAAATGTCTTAATGAAGACCGCAGATCAAAAACGAATCGTCCTTGAGAAAAAAGGATACAATCATTTTAAATAAGACGGGTGACTCACTTTGAAGACATTACAATGGAGAACAAAAAGTCCCGAAGAAACGAAAGCCGTTGCCAAGCTCGCTGCTTCCCTAGCAAAGCCGGGGGACATTCTGACACTCGAAGGTGATTTGGGAGCGGGGAAAACAACTTTCACAAAGGGATTTGCCGAAGGATTGGGAATCACAAGAGTTGTGAACAGCCCGACTTTTACGATCATTAAAGAATATCATGACGGCTCGCTTCCTTTATATCATATGGATGTCTATCGTATGGAGGATGAAAGCGAGGATTTGGGACTTGAAGAATATTTTGAAGGACAAGGTGTCTGTTTAATTGAATGGGCTCATTTAATTCAGGAGCAGCTGCCGGCTGAACGGCTGCAAATTGTAATGAAAAGAGCCGGCGATGAGGAAAGAGACATTACCTTTACGGCTTGTGGAAAACGGTATGAAACGTTTTGTGAGGAGATAAATAAACATGACAATACTGGCAATTGATACGTCTAATTACACGCTGGGTGCCGCGCTTGTCCGTGAGAAAACGGTAATGGCGGAGTATATTACATATTTAAAAAAGAATCATTCAGTGCGGGCGATGCCGGCTGTTGATTCATTGCTGGCTGATTGCGGCTTAAAACCCCAAGACCTTTCTAAAATAGTAGTGGCAAAGGGACCTGGCTCCTACACAGGTGTCAGAATCGGTGTGACGCTTGCTAAAACTCTGGCTTGGTCACTGGAGCTTCCGATTGCCGCTGTATCAAGCCTGGAGGCGCTGGCGGCTAACGGCCGGCATTTTCAAGGTTTGATCTGCCCGTTATTTGATGCACGGCGCGGACAAGTTTATACAGGGCTCTATGAATATCAGGACGGCCGTTTACAATCTGTTTTGCCTGATCAAAACGTCTTGCTGACTGACTGGCTTGGTAAGCTGCGTGAAAAAGGGTCTCCTGTTTTATTTTTAGGACATGATACAGGCATTCACGAAGCAACGATCACTGAGGGATTAAAATCTCAGGCGGTGATTGGAACGGCTGCGCAGCACAATCCGCGGCCTTCCGAACTAGCGTTTTTAGGCATGGAAAAAGAAGAAGAGGATGTCCACCGCCTTGTTCCGGATTATTTGCGTCTGGCTGAGGCTGAGGCGAAATGGATTGAATCTCAAAAATAGGGTGATAGGGATGAAAACAAAAGCGGCGATCCGAAGTATGCGGCCGGAAGATATTGATCAAATATATGAGATTGAAACAGCTTCCTTTACTTCTCCTTGGACGAAGGATTCGTTTTACCATGAACTTTTGGAAAATCCGTATGCCCACTATCTTGTGATTGAAAAGGACGGCTGCTTGGCGGGGTATTGCGGCATTTGGATCATTATCGATGACGCGCAAATTACAAACATAGCCATTAAGCCTGATTACCGCGGCCAATCTTTAGGAGAAACGCTGTTTCGCTCTGCGATTGAATTGTGCAGAGAAAAAAAGGCAAGAAGGCTTTCTCTCGAAGTAAGGGTCTCAAATCATCCCGCTCAATCCTTATATAAAAAATTCGGCCTTCAGGCTGGAGGAATCAGAAAACAATATTATACAGATAACGGGGAAGATGCGTTAATAATGTGGGTGACAATAAATGAATGAAAAAAAAGATATCTATATATTAGGAATCGAAACAAGCTGTGATGAAACAGCGGCCTCGGTAGTTAAAAATGGGACAGAGATCATCTCAAATGTTGTCGCTTCTCAAATTGAAAGCCATAAACGATTTGGAGGCGTCGTTCCTGAAATTGCGTCAAGACATCATGTCGAGCAGATTACGCTTGTGGTTGAGGAAGCTTTATTAAAAGCGGAACTGGGGTTTTCAGATCTTGATGCGATTGCCGTGACAGAGGGGCCCGGTCTTGTCGGAGCGCTTTTAATCGGTGTGAACGCGGCAAAGGCGTTAAGCTTTGCTCATCAGATCCCCTTAGTCGGCGTCCATCATATCGCGGGCCATATTTATGCGAACAGACTGATAACAGAGCTTCAATTCCCGGCGCTCGCTTTAGTTGTGTCAGGCGGGCATACGGAATTGGTTTACATGAAAGAGCACGGCTCATTTGAGGTTATCGGAGAAACACTGGATGATGCTGCAGGTGAAGCTTACGATAAAGTGGCAAGAACGATGGGGCTTCCATACCCTGGAGGACCGCAAATTGATAAGCTTGCTGAGGACGGAACAGCTTCCATTCCGCTCCCGCGCGCTTGGCTGGAAGAAGGCTCCTATCATTTCAGCTTCAGCGGGCTGAAATCAGCAGTGATCAACACGCTTCATAATGCCTCACAAAAAGGAGAGGTGATTCCGCCGGAGGACCTTGCGGCAAGCTTTCAGCAGAGCGTCATTGACGTATTGACGGCAAAAACGTCTAAGGCTGCGAAAGAGTACGGAGTCAAACAAGTTCTGCTTGCGGGAGGCGTAGCTGCGAACAAAGGACTGAGAGCCGCACTGCAAAAAGAATTCAGCCATCAAGGAGATCCGGAACTGGTGATTCCGCCGCT
Source organism: Bacillus nakamurai (assembly GCF_001584325.1). Lineage (GTDB taxonomy): Bacteria > Bacillota > Bacilli > Bacillales > Bacillaceae > Bacillus > Bacillus nakamurai. The sequence continues at coordinate 15,355 of NZ_LSAZ01000021.1, read as the reverse complement.
TTCTTTATGCACGGACAATGCAGCCATGATCGCCGCAGCTGGCACTATTGCTTTTGAAAAAGGAATTCGGGGTTCATATGATATGAATGGGCAGCCCGGACTGGAATTAGCTTCTTTTGATCGTCTCACGTTGTAAAACGTGAGGCTTTTTTTGAATTATTAACAGATAATTCTAACATATACACAACGTTGTGAATATGTTTAAAAATACAGGCGGGGAAAGGGGTCATAAGTTGTTATTAAAGTGGATAAAATCAGAAAATTTTGTGGATATTGTGTATAAAACGCTTGCTTGGGTGACTGATAAGGGGAAAGGCTGTGGATAAAAAAAGCACCCCTTGAAAGAGGTGCTTTTTTTCTATTCTTCTGTGGACAGTTCTTCCCACTCTGCTAATAAACACTCGAGTTCATTGTTTAATGTTTCGTTTTCTGTGTGAATGGACTGTACTTTTTCGTGATCCTGATATACATCCGGGTCACATAGCAATTCTTCATTGCGGCCGATGCTGTCTTCAATGGACGAAACCGCAGCTTCGATTTCTTCGATGCGTCTAAGCCGCTGCCGTTCTTTCTTTTTCCATTCTTTTTCTTCTTCATACGTTCTTTTTGTTTCCTGTTTCACATTGCCCGAAGGTTTTGCATTTTTCTCTTCTTGCCGCTTCATTTCTTCCAATTCGAGCTGCTGGGCTTTTTTCTCTGTATAGTAATCGTAGTCGCCAAGGTATTCTTCTACATGATCATAAGACAGCTCCAGCACTCTTGTGGCGATTCTGTTAATAAAATACCGGTCATGTGACACGAATAACAAAGTGCCTGGATAATCGATCAGCGCGTTTTCCAGCACCTCTTTACTGTCTAAATCAAGGTGGTTGGTCGGTTCATCAAGGATGAGAAAGTTCGCCTTTTGCAGCATCAGCTTGGCAAGCGCGACTCTCGCTTTTTCACCGCCGCTTAAGGAGCGGACCGGTTTCAGTACATCATCCCCGCTGAATAAAAAGTTGCCGAGGCAGGTTCTGATTTCTTTTTCCGGCATATCCGGATATTCATCCCACAGCTCGTCCAGCACGCGTTTCGACGATGTCAGTTCGGCTTGCTCCTGGTCATAGTAGCCGATGCTGACATTGGACCCGCAGGTGATCGTCCCGGAGTCTGGTCCGAGTGTTTTCATAATCGTTTTCAGTAAGGTAGATTTGCCGATTCCGTTAGGGCCGACAAGGGCGGCGCTTTCACCTCTCGTAATGCCGAACGTCAAGTTTTTCAAAAGCGGCGGCTGGCTGTCGTAGCTGATGGAGACATCCTGCACGCGCAGGACATCGTTTCCGCTCTGTTTTGTAATTTCGAACCGGAAAGAGGCGGACTTTTCATCACCGAGCGGCTTGGCCATGACATCCATTCGTTCAAGCTGCTTTCTTCTGCTTTGTGCTCTTTTTGTTGTTGACGCCCTGGCCAGGTTACGGTCGACAAAATCTTGGAGCTTGGCGATTTCGTCTTGCTGTTTTTCATATAATTTTATATCTTTCTCGTATTGCTCGGCTTTTTGCTCTAAATAGGCACTGTAGTTGCCGAAGTATTTTTTGCTTTCGGTTCTTGAGACCTCGTACACTTGATTGACAACTTTATCAAGGAAGTACCGGTCGTGGGAGACGATCAGAATAGCTCCGGAGTATCCCTGTAAATAATGCTCAAGCCAAGTGAGCGTGTCGATATCGAGATGGTTTGTCGGTTCATCCAAAATGAGAAGGTCCGGCTGGGTTAACAGCAGTTTTCCGAGGGCAAGCCTTGTTTTCTGGCCGCCGCTCAGGCTCTGCACTTTCGCCGAATCGTCAAACTTGCCGAAACCGAGGCCGTGAAGGACTGACCGGACATCCGCTTCATATTGATAGCCGCCTTTATCCTTAAAATCCTGCTGAAGCCTGTCATAGGTTTTCATCAGTCCCTCAAGTTCAGCCGGTTCAGCCGTTGCCATTTTTTCTTCAATGGAGCGCATTTCCTTTTCCATTGCTTTCAGGAAATCAAAGACACTCAGTAATTCTTCTTTTATGGTAAGCTGAGATTCCAAGCCTGTGTGCTGGGCAAGGTATCCCATCGTTAATTCTTTCGGTTTGATTAATTCTCCCTTTTCATATGAAAGGTGACCTGCGATAATTTTAAGAAGAGTTGATTTGCCGGCTCCGTTTCTGCCTACAATGGCGATGCGATCCCGAGATCTGACTTCGAGCTTTATATTGTTTAAAATAGGATCAGCGCCAAAAGATTTGGAAAGCTGATTAATTTGTAAGATCATCATATTATTTCACCTCTGTTATAATAAGTTAAGTGTAGCTTATCAACCTGCTGTCAGCAAACAATACATCAGAATTGGAACATTATAGGATAAGACATCAGGGAGAAAATAGTGTATGATCAGAAGTAAGGAGAGTTTAAATATGAATGGATTTTCTCATTTTAATGAAGAAGGCCGTGCCCGCATGGTGGATATAAGCGATAAATCTTCAACAGTTCGTACTGCGGCTGCTGTTTCAAGCGTACACATGAAGCATGAAGTGTACAGCAAAATAAAAAACCGCGAAATCGGAAAAGGAGACGTGCTGGCTGTCGCACAGGTGGCAGGAATCATGGCTGCAAAGCAAACGTCAGCGATTATCCCGATGTGCCATCCGCTTTCTTTAAGCGGCGTCGACATTTCATTCGGCTGGGAGGAAAAAGAAACCGAAGCCATTCTTCATATACAGGCAAGCGTAAAAACGAAAGGGAGTACAGGTGTGGAAATGGAAGCGCTAACTTCCGCATCAGTCTGTGCTTTGACCGTTTATGACATGTGCAAGGCGCTGGATAAAGGGATGGTCATCGGCCCTACCTGTCTGCTTGAAAAAACAGGCGGGAAAAACGGTGATTTTAAAAGAGATGCATCTGAGTATAAAGTGGAGGACCAATAATGAATAAGGATCAATCAAAAATTCCACAGGCGACAGCAAAACGGCTGCCGCTTTATTATCGCTTTTTAAAGAATTTACACGCGTCCGGAAAGCAGCGCGTTTCATCTGCTGAGCTCAGCGACGCAGTAAAAGTCGATTCGGCCACGATCCGCAGGGATTTTTCCTATTTCGGAGCGCTTGGCAAAAAAGGATATGGATATAATGTGGATTACCTGCTGTCATTTTTCAGAAAAACCCTCGATCAGGATGAAACGACAAACGTCATTTTGATCGGTGTCGGGAATTTAGGGACGGCATTTCTTCACTATAATTTCACAAAAAATAATAACACAAAAATTTCTATGGCTTTTGATGTGAATCAGAGTAAAATAGGAACTGAGGTAGGCGGTGTGCCTGTCCATAACCTTGATGATTTAGAGCTTCATATTAAGGATGAACCCGTGGCGATTCTTACCGTGCCGGCAGTTGCCGCCCAGTCAATCACTGACCGCCTCGTATCGCTTGGAATAAAGGGAATCCTTAACTTTACGCCGGCCCGTTTGAATGTGCCGGATCACATTCGAATTCATCATATAGATTTAGCTGTAGAGCTTCAATCATTGGTTTATTTCTTAAAGCATTATTCTGTTTTAGAAGAAATTGAATAACGAAAGGAGGAACTGCACATGATCGGTCCTGGAAGCCTGGCGGTTATTGGAGTGGTGGCAGTGATTATTTTCGGCCCGAAGAAGCTTCCTGAATTAGGGAAAGCAGCGGGGGACACGCTTCGTGAATTTAAGAACGCTACTAAGGGATTAGCCGGTGAAGAAGAGGAAAAAAAGAAAGAAGATCAGTAAGTTAGGATGACACGTATGAGAGTGAATCAAATGACGCTTGTGGAGCATATTGCCGAACTTCGGAAAAGATTGCTGATTGTTGCGTTATCCTTTGCGGTTTTCTTTGTTGCCGGCTTTTTTTTGGCAAAGCCTATCATTGTGTATCTTCAAAAAGCCGATGAAGTGAAAGAGCTCACGCTTAATGCTTTTAATCTGACAGATCCGCTGTTTATCTTTTTGCAGTTTGCGTTTATTATCGGCATCATTTTAACTTCGCCGATCATTCTTTATCAGATTTGGGCATTTGTCAGCCCCGGACTGTATGAGAAGGAGCGCAAAGTCACACTCAGCTATATTCCGATTTCGATTGTGCTGTTTGTTGGCGGTGTGTCGTTTTCTTATTATATTTTATTTCCGCTGGTCGTTGATTTTATGAAGCGGGTCTCGAATGACTTGGATGTCAATCAGGTGATCGGCATCAGCGAGTACTTTCATTTTCTGCTGCAGCTGACGATTCCGTTCGGCCTGCTGTTTCAGATGCCGGTGATTATCATGTTTTTAACAAGACTCGGCATCGTAACGCCGATGTTTTTATCGAAAATCAGAAAGTACGCGTATTTTGCTCTGCTTGTGATCGCCGCGATGATTGCGCCGCCTGAGCTGGTATCTCATTTGATGATTACCATTCCGCTTTGCATTTTATATGAGATCAGTATCCTTATCTCAAAAGCCGCGTACCGGAAAAAGCAGACAAACAGCAGCGAGTCTAACCAAGACGTATCAGCATAACAAAAAAGCCATTTCTCAAAAACGAGAAATGGCTTTTCTTTATTTTTGATTTTTCTTCACTTTAAACGAAAAAGCAAACATTTTAAAAGAAATACTGATATTATAAGCGGCGAATACCATCAGCAGAATGGAATAAAAAGACCACATGCTTCCCGGCGAGCTTGCGGCCAGATACGTGAAGATACAGCCGACTGCAAAATAAATCAAGCCCCAAGTCATTGGGTTCCTCATAAAAACAATCCTCCAATAATTAATTGCATTTGTTCACTATGCTGTTCAATATATTTTTGGGCGGGTCCGAGCTGCATGACCACGACAATGGTATTCATCATTACATGGGCGAACATCGGCACAAGAATCCGTTTCGTCTGCACGTATAAAAACGCAAAGGTAAAACCCATGGCTGTGTAAAGCAGCAGATGCGTAAGATCTTGGTGAACGATGCCGAAAATGACGGAGCTGATCAGCCCGGCAATAAAGAAATTTGTTTTTTCATACAATACTCCGAAGATGATCTTCCGGAAAATGATTTCTTCAAGAATCGGCCCTACAATAGAAGAAACGATAATCATGAGCGGCATGGCTTTAATGATTTTGAGAATGGCCTGAGTGTTTTCGGAGCCGCTGTTTACGTGAAAGACGTATTGTTCAATTAAACCCGCGATTCCTTGAGCAAATAAAGCGAGCCAGACTCCGGCGACTGCCCAGAGAACGGACATGCCGACGGATGCTTTTTTTCCGTTTCTTAATGTCTGCTTCGGCGCGGTCCTTAAAATCAAGAGAACGATAATCAGGCAGATGAAAAAGCTTACCACAGAATAAATTCCTTGAGCCTGGACGAGATTCGATTCTGTCGGCTGTCCGCCTGCATAGCCGAATTTGTACATTAAAGGGATTCCGATCAATACGGAAGCCTGCATGAGAACATATGTCAAAATGATATACCAATACTGTTTTCTCAAATGATATGTACTCCTTTATCCTATAAAATCAACTTATTTGTTCTTATTGTAACACAACTGAACTTGACGTGAAAAAATGAGAAAATCGGGTGAAAGAGAGAATCATGTAAGCGTGAAAATTTTTTATTCTTATGACTTGAAATTGGAAGTGAGATTCTTTATTATAATAATTGTGTTAGCACTCTTTAGAGCTGAGTGCTAAAATTGCATATTCATACTATTGAGGAGGTTATTACATTGTTAAAGCCATTAGGTGATCGCGTTGTCATTGAACTCGTAGAATCTGAAGAAAAAACTGCCAGCGGAATCGTATTACCGGATTCTGCTAAAGAAAAGCCGCAAGAAGGCAAAATCGTGGCAGCCGGTTCAGGTCGCGTGTTAGAAAGCGGAGAGCGCGTTGCTTTAGAAGTAAAAGAGGGCGACCGCATTATCTTCTCAAAATACGCCGGTACTGAAGTGAAATACGAAGGTGCTGAATACTTAATCTTACGTGAAAGCGACATTTTAGCTGTTATTGGCTAAGCAAATAAATATTTTTAAAAATTTGAGGAGGTTTCGTTAACATGGCAAAAGATATTAAGTTTAGTGAAGAAGCACGCCGCGCTATGCTTCGCGGTGTCGATGCGCTTGCTGACGCTGTAAAAGTAACTTTAGGGCCAAAAGGACGCAACGTGGTTCTGGAGAAAAAATTCGGTTCTCCGTTAATTACAAATGACGGTGTGACAATCGCAAAAGAAATTGAACTTGAAGATGCGTTTGAAAACATGGGTGCTAAGCTTGTAGCTGAAGTAGCCAGCAAAACAAACGACGTTGCCGGTGACGGTACGACAACTGCGACGGTTCTTGCGCAAGCGATGATCCGCGAGGGCCTTAAAAACGTAACAGCAGGAGCTAACCCTGTCGGCGTGCGTAAAGGTATGGAAAAAGCCGTTACAGTTGCTATCGAAAACTTAAAAGAAATCTCTAAGCCGATCGAAGGCAAAGAGTCTATCGCTCAGGTTGCTGCGATTTCCGCTGCTGATGAAGAAGTGGGAAGCTTGATCGCTGAAGCGATGGAGCGCGTTGGAAACGACGGCGTTATCACAATCGAAGAATCTAAAGGCTTCACAACTGAGCTTGAAGTTGTTGAAGGTATGCAATTCGACCGCGGATATGCATCTCCTTACATGGTGACTGATTCTGATAAGATGGAAGCGGTTCTTGACAATCCTTATATCTTAATCACAGATAAAAAAATCACTAACATCCAGGAAATCCTTCCTGTGCTTGAGCAGGTTGTACAGCAAGGCAAACCATTGCTTCTGATTGCTGAGGATGTAGAAGGCGAAGCTCTTGCAACACTTGTTGTCAACAAACTTCGCGGCACATTCAACGCTGTTGCCGTTAAAGCTCCTGGCTTCGGTGACCGCCGCAAAGCAATGCTTGAAGACATTTCTGTCCTTACAGGCGGAGAGGTGATCACAGAAGATCTTGGTCTTGACCTGAAATCTACTGAAATCGGACAATTGGGACGCGCTTCTAAAGTTGTCGTAACAAAAGAAAACACAACAATCGTAGAAGGCGCCGGCGACACTGAAAAAATCGCTGCACGCGTAAACCAAATCCGCGCTCAAGTAGAAGAAACAACTTCTGAGTTCGATAAAGAAAAATTACAAGAACGTCTTGCGAAACTGGCTGGCGGCGTAGCTGTCATCAAAGTCGGCGCTGCGACTGAAACTGAGCTGAAAGAGCGTAAACTTCGCATCGAAGACGCCCTCAACTCAACTCGCGCAGCAGTTGAAGAAGGTATCGTATCAGGCGGAGGAACAGCCCTTGTCAACGTATATAACAAAGTGGCTGCCGTTCAAGCTGAAGGCGATGCGCAAACAGGTATCAACATCGTGCTTCGCGCGCTTGAAGAGCCAATCCGTCAAATCGCGCACAACGCAGGCCTTGAAGGCTCTGTCATCGTTGAGCGCCTGAAAAATGAAGACATCGGCGTAGGTTACAACGCTGCAACCGGCGAATGGGTAAACATGATCGATAAAGGTATCGTTGACCCGACAAAAGTAACTCGCTCTGCTCTTCAAAACGCTGCGTCTGTAGCGGCAATGTTCTTAACAACTGAAGCAGTTGTCGCTGACAAACCGGAAGAAAACGCCGGCGGCGCAGGAATGCCTGACATGGGCGGCATGGGCGGTATGGGCGGCATGATGTAAAGAGTGCCGAAACCCCTTGATTTCAAGGGGTTTTTCTTTTTGTTTTATGAAATTGGTCACATTTTGGTCACATGAGTCATGAAAATTGTATTTTCATTGAGAGGTCCCCAATGAAAGAATTGAATTTTTGCGAAGTTCTTTCTTTTGTTTTTCTAGTAGTGTGCAGATATACTTTTTTCGTTACGTCATCATTTTGATGGCCTAGTATTTTTTGTATCTCTTCTAAAGGCACATCTGCCTCAGCAGCAAGCGAAGTGAATGTGTGCCTGAAAGTATGTTGGGTAATATGTTTGTTTATGTTCATCCGTTTTAAAATTCTCCTCATCCTGGTATCCATCTTTTTGATGTTCTCAGGGTGGCCGTCAGGACGAGCGAATATGAAATCATCATCACTGAATGTGCGTCCATTCGCGTATGCTATTTTAGCTTGTTTGAGCTTCAGCCTTTTCAACAGAGATGCTAGAAAGTCCGACAAAGGAACATCCCTAACAGCAGCTGGCGTTTTCGGTGGCAGCAGTTCGTAGTCAGATGCTTTGTTTGATGGGCAATAAAGTGTTTTGGTAACACGAAATGTTTTGAGGCCGTCACCCTCTAAAGTTAGGTCTCTCCATTTGCCAGCCAATCGCTCCCCAGAACGAGTACCTGTAAATGCAGCCATGCAGTAATATTCAAAGTCGAGAAAAAGGCCGTGTTTCTCCGTAAGGTCTAAAAACTCAACAAGTTCTTCTCCTTCAAGAAAGTTTTCAACCTCTTCCTGTGATTCAATATCTTCTACTGTAAGCTTTGGGCGCTGGGGTTTTACAAATTCGGTCGGGCTTTTGCTTATGATATCCTCTTGCCTCGCATATTTGAAGATCATGCTTGCTGTAGTGTGAATACCACTTATTGTATTAAATGAATAGTTTTCTTCCCTCAGATAATCTAAAAACTTCTGGTAAACACCTCTGGTTATATCTTTTATTTTCATCTTTCCAAAGTATTCTTCTAAACTCTCTATTTCACTTTTTCGTGATCGTAGGGTACTGACTTTGACGGTATGTTTATATTCTTTGTACCATAGGTCTTTAATTTCTTGAAAAAGAGTGTTCTCTTTCCCGACATCAATGCCTGAATTGAGCTTTGTTTTCAATTCAAGATAAGCGGCTTCCGCAGATGCTTTTGATAGAAAACCACGTCTTTTTATTTGTCTGCGTTTTCCTGTTCTTGGATCGCGGCCATTTTCCACTACGAAATACCAAGTATATCCTTTAGGTGAACGTTTTGATTTCTCCTTTTTAAAGACAACCATTTTAATCCTCCTTAAAGATAGTTTAATTTATTAAAGTAAATTCTTAATCTCTTTTTTGCGAAAGGCCGAGTTACTTTGAATGTCTCCGATACTAGCCGAGCGGCTGCTTCCTCATCCGAAGGTAGTTTCATTTGTCGCAGCATGAATGTAGGAACGCAAAAATGATATGAGAAATAGCCAGCTTTTGATTCTTGGTATTGCTTCCAGTGTGAAGGCATTATTTCATTATCTCCGCCCTCTAGTAAGATGTGCCATAATTCGTGTGCTAAATCTGATCTTTGTTGTGCATAGCTTAATCGGTTGTCGATGCCTATGATATGAAGACCCCCTATGTCTAACATATAACTTTTTCGCTCATCGAAGAGTACAAAAATATTTAGCTTCCTGCACAATTTAACAAGTTTGATTTCAGAAGGTGTTATGATTTTGTGTTCCCTGAGAAAATTTTCGATCCAATCTTCCAAGTGACTTTGTGTATACCCCATGCTGTAAATGACCCCCTCATTACTTGTCAATGATTAAATTGTGGAAAATATGTTTGCTTGTATGTAATTATAGGAGAAAAATGTACCATTTTACACTGGTAAACGCGCCCATAAATAACCATATAATAGAATAAAAGGAACGTGTGTTCTGTTTATGTTGGAAAAGAAAAGCCCTTTCAAAGGGCCCTTTTTTAAACTGCTGTTGTTGTGGTTTTGTCTTTTCTGATAAGCCCCATGATACCAGGGATAACAAGAAGAACAGCAGGCAGTAAATAGAACATGGAAATACAAATTAAACCGCCAATTCCTGAAATGAGAAGCAATACGCCACCCAATTTAGGTTTTTTTCTAACCACAACAGATGCTACGATTCCTAAGATTGAGAGAAATACAGCTCCCCAACCTAAACCGATTATTTCGCTTGTACCACTTGAATTCAAAGAAGCATCAAGCCCGCCGACAATTAATGCCATAATTGCTCCAATAAAACCGAAAATTCCGCCCAATAAGCCTAAAACAAATTCTGTTGTTCTTTTCATTGTTAACTCTCCCTTACTTAACTGGTACAGTGATTGATACTGCTTTAGTTTTCATGAAGTCTTCTGTGACCACATCGCCGAAATTTAATTTGATTTCTTTGACTTTATCAACATCAATTTCTTTACCGTCCGGCGCTGAAAACTCAAGTACACCTTCCTGTTTCACTCCACCCTGTACGTCTCCGCCGACTTGTCCATCAGTCAGGAACATGTTTGCCGATAATTGCATGCTGCCAATGACTGCGTTACCTTGATCGGGATAAAAAGTAAGGACTTTCCCTGTGGTGTTTTCAATGTTCAGTCCAACATTTATTTTATCTTTCATGATCTTAACGTCACCCAGATTAACTTTCATTCCTAGCGCTTCAGTAGATTGCTTACTAGCGTCAATCTTTTTGGAGTTGTCGTCTTTCTTCTCTTCAGTTTTTTTGTCTTTTGAATCACTACTACCAGTAGATACATCGTCTGTCGATCCGCATGCTGCTAAAGCTAGAGTTAAGCTCAAAGACATGAATAAAACTAACCACTTTTTCAACCTAATTCCCCCAGTTCATATAATAGAATACCTATATATAATCGACTATAATTGGTGAAAATTCAAGGGGGTATTACCAATTTTGCTAATAATTTCTTGAGGATGTATTGAAAAATAATTGCAGTTGAAAGGAAAATAACTGAAGGTTTCGCTACAAGCTTCACTTTAAAAATTAAAGTTGAACACCATTCAACTTAACACTTAACTTTAAAAATTAAAGCGATCTATTCAGCATTATTTAAACTAAACAAAACAATAATAAATAATAATTAATCATTCTCTTTTTTCTTTTTGAAATTCTCCTCAATGAGTTTTTCAATGCCATCAATTCGTCTTAAAGCATCTGCAAGAATTTCCTCTTTTTCACTATCGGTGAATTCCCGACCATCGACAGCAGCAAAACGGACGTCATTATGTTTACGGAGTTCTCTGGCCTTATCTCTGTAATGATCTTCGCCCCTGAGTAAAAAATCTGTAGATACTTCGAAGAAATCAGCAATTTTAACTAATGTCTCATAGTCTGGTTGTCTGTGGCCTCTTTCGTAATTGGCATAAGTACCTCTGTGAACGCCAACTTTTTCAGCCATTTCCTCTTGGGTTAATTTCTTTTCTTTTCGAAGCTGGGTTAACCGATCTTTAAACATAATTTCACCTCGTTTCCAAAACATTATAACGTGTCAAAATGAAACAAATAAAGTTTTGTGTCAAATCGACGAAAAAGTTATTGACAATGTTTCTTAAAGACGATAATATAAACTCAAATGATTCGTTACGACGCATTAAGGAGGTGTCAAAAAAATGAGACATTGGTTAATTGAAATACGCGGGAAACGAAGTCAACAAAGCATTGCCGATAAAATCGGTATTTCGAGAGGCGCTTATGCGAATATTGAATTAGGTAAGCGCAATCCTTCAGTGCAATTAGCAAAAAAAATAGGAGATACACTAGGTTTCGTATGGACTCTTTTTTTTGATGAAGAAGTCGTCGTTTCGAAACAAAAATCCAACACAGCATAGGAGGTCGATAGCATGTTCAATTTAGACCATGAAGCTTTTAGAAACATGTTCCGCGAAATCATAGCGGAAGAGGTCGCTGGAGCTCTTCAAGATTTCAGAACCACTCAACTCCCGCCAATGTTGACAAAGCAAGAGTTTATGGAGGTTATGAAAATCAAAGAAACGAAGGCATCCCAACTTATCAACCGTGCTGACTTCCCTGTTTTTAAAGAAGCTGGTTTAAGAATACCGACTCATTTGCTTTTCAAGTGGATTGAGAAAAACACAGATTGGGTTGCTGAGAACACTGAATACTACCAGAAGGGAGCTTCAGCATGAGTCAATTACAAAATTTCACACACAAGCGATTTGGAAACCTGCCCATCATTCAAATTAATAACAAGGATTATTTCGGCGCAACTGAAGTCGCTGAGGCACTCGGTTACGCAAATCCTCATGACGCAATCTCAAAACATTGTAAAGAAAATGGGGTCGTGTTTCACGAGATCACCGATTCACTTAATCGCACACAACATAAAAAATTCATTAGCGAAGGAAATCTTTATAGGCTGATCACTAAGTCTAAACTTCCTACGGCTGAACAATTTGAAACATGGGTATTTGACGAAGTTCTACCAACATTACGCCAAACAGGCCATTACGGCGGTCCGAGGGTTTTATCTGATAACGAAGAGCGAATAGAATCGCTGAGACTCACTTTAGAAACGGCAGAACGACAACAAGAAATGCAAAACGTTTTATACACACATGAAAAACAGATCGGTGAGCTCAGTCAAAAAGTGGACGAGCAAATCACACTAGATCATGGAGAACAGCGCCGGCTTCAAAAAGGAGTAGCGCGTCGGGTTTATAGCATCACGGAAGATAAGACAGAAGCGGCCAGGCTTTTTAGAGAATTACACCGTGAGATAAAAGACCGGTTCGGCGTATCAAGCTACAAAGACATAAAGCGCCGGGAGCTGTTATCCGCAATCAAATATATTGAAAGTTGGATTCCTCGAAAGGTTTCCTAAAGCCTTCCGAGTTCCTTCATTAATAAATTTTACCAGAAAAAACTCGGTAACACAGGAGGAGAACGTATGGCGAACAGCCCGTACAATATAGCGAATCTACAAGTTCTGATGCGTAAAGTTCGAAAAGATTACGGCTTCACACAGTTTGAAATGGGGCAACATCTTGGAGGGAGAGATCAGCGTTATGTATCCAATGTTGAAAAAGGCTTCACTCCACTTACGCCGGAATTGTGCATCAAATGGTTTGAAATCTGCAAGGCATATGAACATATTGATCTCGTTCATTTTGTTTTCAAACTCCACCCTATGGCAGCCGCGCCAATTGATCCCGCCTTAAACGAAAGTGCTCATGCGGCAATTATCAATATGGTTCATGAAATGGAGGATGCAACAAAAGCGACGAAAGAACTTGCTGTCTGGCTGAATAATACAAGGCCCGGCAGAGAGGCAGAGTTACCGATGCAAGCTATTAAGCAGATATATGATCTCACGCAAGCGAACAAAACACTAATGTATTCATTGGCGCGTGAATTTGACCTAAACATAGTGGAGTTAACAGATCGATGGTCAAGGAAAGCAATTGTTTCTGAGGTTGCGATGCATCAGAAACAAAAACTAAAAAGACAGGCGGTGCTGGTATGAAAATCAATCAGTTTCTTAAATCGGATGCAGATTCAGCAAAAAGGAAAATCGAATCAGCAGAAGAGCTTTCTATCATGCTGTCGGAGGCGTTACGAGATGGCGACTACGAAGAAGCTATCAGTCTTGCAGGGAGCATTAAGGTTCTTACAGAGGATATTAGCCGGCTGGCGAATAAAGGGCGGTTGTATGATACGGCATTAAAAATGCAACAGCGCGGCATTAATTTGACTGTGGTAAGTAGGTGTTTTGGATGAATCTTAGAAAATTTGAGCTCGCGGCAAGCTTCTTGCGGCATGCCAAAAAGGCAAAATATTCAGAGGAGGAGATCAAAGGAGCTGTGAGCATTCTCCATAAAGATTTTTACTCTATAGAGAATGCAATAGACAGTCTTGTCAAACTAAAGGATGCAAATGAAGGAGTTGAGATAAATGCTAGTGGAAAATCCGATGGTCCTGAACAACTGGCATGACAAGACGACAGAACCGGAAATGAAAAAGGACTTTTTCGGGGATGAAGTAACGTCGGCCGATGATTATGTAATCGACAGCGGGGAGATAATTTTGCGAGAAAACCTCAAACGGTACTTGAAGGAACATCTTGGCTTTAGATTTCATTCAGCGCAATAAAAAAGCCCACTTTGCAGAGTGGACTTCAAAAGGTCTTTTGGTAAAGATTAGTTCCTTTATTATACCAAATTACCTCATAAAAGACAATGGAGGTTTTAAACGTGGATAAAAGATACATGGTTGCATTTTATACATCAGTTGTATTAGGAGAAGAAGCTGACGCTTATCAAAGAGAATATAAAGGATCTTCGACTGAAGAGGTTGCAACATTAGTTCAAACTGATTTATCAAATAGTACATTTTTAGGGCACAAGGGCGGTGTTTGGTGGTTTCGATCATCAGAAGTAGTCAATTTTGAGATCAGGGAAATCAAAGGGGGCTCTTGCAATGCCTAAACCAGTAACAGCATCTTTTAGCGATCAGGCGGACGATCAGAAGCGTCTGAGGAAAGTCGGCGGTTCAATTATGTTCAGTAAAGGCAAACCCGTATTTTCCTTCCCGTCAATGGACGCATACCGAGAATGGCAGCGGCTTGGCGCAGAAGCGTACAAAAGAAAGGTGGGGCTGCTCTGATGCTTGCACAAGTTTACATGCCTACAGACAACATGACAGAGGATCAATGGCTAGAGGCGCGGCGTGCGGGTATCGGAGGTTCCGATGCTGCGGCAATTGCTGGGCTGAGCAAGTGGAAAACGCCAATGTCTGTTTACCTGGACAAGCTCGGGCAGGCACCCCAGGAGCACATAACCAGTGAGGCGGCATATTGGGGGCATATTCACGAAGAAACCGTTGCCCGAGAATTTTCAAAGCGGACTGGCAAAAAGGTCCGGCGGCGGAAAGCAATTTTACAACATCCTGATTACCCATTTATGCTTGCGAACGTTGATAGATTAATAGTTGGCGAACGAGCAGGACTGGAATGCAAAACAGCATCTGAATACCTGAAAGGTGAATGGGACGGCGAAGAAGTGCCGGACGCGTATCTGGTCCAATGCCAGCATTATATGGCAGTCACCGGGTTAAACGCTTGGTGGATAGCTGTCCTGATCGGCGGAAACAAATTCGTTTATAAAAAGATTGAGCGAGACGAAGAACTCATTGCTTATTTGATTCAAATTGAACAAGACTTCTGGAAAAACCATGTCGAGAATGAAATACCGCCTATGTTTGATGGTTCTGAGGCTTCTGCGGAGCTTTTAACGCACTTGTACCCTGTAGGGTTCGAGGATGAAACAGAGCTTCCTCTTGCGGCAAATGAGCTTATTGAGCGATACAGAACAGCCAAGGCTGAGGAGAAGGAAGCCAAAGAAAGGCTGAAAGAAGCGGAAAATCAATTAAAAGGGATGCTCGGTGAGTACGAGATAGGAAATGCTGAAAAAGCTCTTGTTACTTGGAAAACCGTCACAACAAACCGTTTTGACTCAAAAGCGTTTGCTGCTGAACACCCTGAGCTCTTTGAAAAATTCACTAAAGTATCGACTCATAGACGATTCAATGTAAAGGAGTTAAAAGACAATGGCTAAAAACGATGATGTTAAAAACAAACTACAGAACAAAGCAAGTGGAGCAC
>NZ_LSAZ01000020.1 GCF_001584325.1 Bacillus nakamurai | reverse complement strand
CTCTATGGGGTCAGTCCCCAATAGAGACGGACTTTTTTTATAGTGCATGAAGAAATGCCGTTGCGATTCCGAAATAAATTAATAAGGACAAAATATCGTTAAGCGTCGTAATCAGCGGCCCGGAAGCAATCGCCGGATCAATGTTCAGTTTATGAAGAATAATAGGGACAATCGTTCCCGCCATCGTTCCGATAATTAATGTCGCGAGCAGAGACGAACCGACGACAAAACCGAGTGTTAAGTCCTTCTGCCAGACGGACGCGACGATCGTAATCGCTATCGAGCAGACGATTCCGATATAGATACCGGCTCTCAATTCACGAAAAATCAGCTTAAAGATGGTTTTTTTATTCATTTCTTCTTTAGCCAAACCTCTGATGACCACAGCGAGGGACTGTGTACCGGTGTTTCCGGTCGTTCCCGCAATCATCGGCATGAAGAATGCCAAGGCGACTACTTTTTGCAATGTATCTTCAAAATAATTCAGAATGCTGCCGGAAATCAATCCGATAAACAAAAGCAAAATCAGCCACGGCAATCTGCGGTATGCCGCTACATAAGCTTTCGTATCAAAGGTGATCGCTTTACCCGATGCGGCGAATTTTTCATAATCTTCATCGGCCTCTTTAATGACGACGTCGATAATATCATCGACTGTGACAATGCCGACAAGCACATTGTTTTCTTCAACGATGGGAATGGCTAAAAAATCATACCGCTGAATAAGCCGGGCGACTTCTTCCTGATCTTGAAGCACTCCCGCTGAAATGACACGCGTAAACATGAGATCCTGCACTTTATCTTCCGGATCTCCGAGAATTAAATCCCTGTAGGAAAGAACCCCGACAAGCTGTTTGCTGTCATTAATGACGTATAAATAGTTTATCGATTCGGCGATTTCCGCGAAGCTTTTCAGCTTGACGACCGCATCTTTTACTGTATAATGCTGCGGAATCCAGACGAAGCGGTTCGTCATCATACGGCCGGCTGATTCCTGCGGATAGTTCATCAGAAGCTGAACGGCCTTTGATTCCTCGGCCTCCATGCTGGACAGCAGCTGTTCTTTCAGTTCTTCATCCATCTCTTCCAGCAATGCGGCGAGATCATCGTTATCCATTTTGTTCATCGCGAGGGTCGCTTTCGTTTTACCGACTTTATGTAAAACGGCAAGCTGGAATTCCCGCTCTAATTCTCCGATCATGTCGGTGATATCATCAACCGTCATGTACGACAGGTAGCGGGCCCGGTGTTTTTCCGGCATTTCTTTAAATAAAAACGCCATATCATAAGGCTGAAGTTCATCTATCATGCTGCGGAATTCTTTTATTTTTCCATCCCGCAATAAAATAATAATGCGTAATATGAGTTCGTCATAGGTCATGTTTTGAACCATCGGGACTCGTACCTCCTTTTACGGAGACGCGCCGTCTGTCAAAGAAAGTGCGGCGGACTGTCTCCTCATCATGTCATCACTTGTTATCTGGCTGTATATGGGTACTTCTTCTGACATACTCGAATGGGGAGAATCCATACTCCGCACCTCCTTATCATGCTCAGTCATGTACATTTTGAGGCATAAAAAAAACCTTCTGATTGAAGGCGAAAAGAAGCACGGCAAATAAACGTGCAGGGCCTTCAATCGTAGAGCTTTAGCACTGTATGGCATAGGATGACCATCCAGCTGCGTTAAAAATCACCTTATGTCGATGATTCCTGTTGACCCATTGGCGTCTTTGGACATTTTTGGGCAGCAGCGTATCTCCATACAGGAGCCTCACCTAACGAAGTTCCTATTTGAATTGACACACTGAGATTACAGAAAAAAAAGGGATGTGTCAACCATAAAATGCGTTATTTCAGCTATCGGTGACAAAATAAACGGAATAAAGGCTGAAGCCCTTATTCCGGCAAATCGCTTTCATCTTCTTCTGAGAGCAAATGATACGATTCATGCAGCATTAACGCGTATTCCCCTTCTTTTGTCGGATGGGGAACGTATTCAGCCTGATTAATGTACTGCTCTTCTCTTTTTTTCATGTACAGACCTCCTTTTCACATTAGATTGTCCAAAAGAATGCCTGTTATCATAGGAAGAAAAAACACCCGCCGGAGGGCGGGTCCACGCAGCTATATTTTTCGGATCGTGAAAAATTTCCGCAAGAGCCAAGGCCCCGGATTGAAGCCGAGCGTCAATTGCCACGCTCCGATGGCCTGGAGGCCGAATTCCCGCACGAGAACCATTTTTTCACTCATGCTTCTTACGTCTTCGAACCACACTTTATGGGTTCTTCCCTGTTCATCTGTGTACCGGAAATACGGCGAGCGGTCTTGCTCTGAATAGTGTATCGCCGACTGGTGCTTCATAGCGGTTTCAATGGCGCGCTGATTGGATATAGCGGTTCCGATCGTGCCGGGTTTATACGGAATCAGCCAATCATAACCATACAGCGGAACACCGAGAATCACTTTTCTTCTCGGCAGCCTGCTGATGGCAAAGTTAATCGTCTCCCTGACTTCGGTCAAGGGTGCCACAGCGCCCGGCTCACTGCCGGCATGGTGCCAATCGTACGCCATAATAAACATATAATCGACGACAGCCCCGATTCCGCCGTCATCACATCCTCGGAGCCAAGGCACCTCTTCACTTGTTTTAGCCGGAACCGATATGGTTAATGCAAGCTGATGCTGTGAAAGCCGATTTTTCAACTCACGGAGAAAGCCTGTGAACAGATCACGATCCGCTTCACTGATCCGTTCAAAATCAATGTTTACACCGCCATACCCTTTTCTAGTCGTCAAATACACGAGATATTGTTGACGAGGTTCGTCCGGGCTGACGGATTTTGCAGCACTTGATGGGCAAGGTCAGAACTGAACCCCCCGCCTGTCAGATTCGTAATGACGGCAAGCGGCCGCACTCTGTTTTTCCACGTGGTTTCAATCGCTGTTTTGTCATTTAAGTCATTCAGAATGTCCCCATTCGGTCCAAAATGATATTCAAACAGCGAGATCGCAGATGAATAAGGTGCATAATCGTTGATTAACGCTCTGTCTGCTTCAGGTGTCCGAATGACATAAAATTGCAGAGTGCCGGCAAGGTAGTTCGAGATGTCAGGTATCCTCACCTTCATTCCCGTCTGTAAACGGTTTGGCAAAATCGAGGGATTGGCCTGCATCAGCTGCATTTGCGAAACATAAGACTTGACCGCGATGACGGCATACGTATCATTCGGCTGAACCGTATATTCATAAAGAGGAATAAGCAGTGCTTGCCCCGGAACAATATTCGTTTCCTCAAGCCCGTTGACGCTCCTGATCCGGTCAACAGGGAGTCCGTATCTCCTGCTTATTGAAAATAATGTGTCGCCAGACTGCACTGTATGAACAAACATAGGAGTCCTCCATTTCCTTTTTATAAAAAAGGCGGCGCGATAAACACTCTTCCTATCTTTATGAATGATAGTCCGGTCCGATTCCTCTCTTCAACCGGGAAAAGCTGTTTACAAATCAGAATTGATGAACTATGATGATGTCATCATAAAAAACTGTATAGGAAACGCACTAGGGGTGCTGTAATGGCTGAGATAAAACATGCTGCGGCGTGTTTTGATCCCTTATAACCCGATCTGGATAATACCAGCGTGGGGAAGTGCAGATTGACCGAAGCGCGGTTTATTTTTTATGCGTTTTCGTTCTGTTGCTGCATATTCCCTTGGATATGCAGTTTTTTATTTTCATTTAATAACGGGAGGGAAACGAAAATGATGAAGCCGAATGGCCATTTCCTGTGACGAAGCAGCATTTAACAGCAGCCGAAAATCCAATAGACAAGAAAGCAGGAGATTAAAAATGAAGAACTGGAAAATGAGAGAAATTGTAGTCATGTCAGTGATCAGTGTTGTATTCGCTGTCATTTATTTATTATCTACTCACGCAAGCAATATAGCGGCCGGTTTTTTCGGCCGGATGAGCTATGAACCGATTTATGGCATTTGGTTTATCGTATCGGTTATTGCCGCATACATCATTCAAAAACCGGGAGCGGCGCTTATTTCTGAAATCATTGCCGCATTTGTGGAGTGCCTTCTCGGAAATCCGTCAGGCCCGATGGTCATTCTGATAGGAATTGCGCAGGGATTGGGAGCGGAAGCCGTCTTTTTAGCCACACGATGGCGGGCCTATTCTCTGCCTGTTTTGCTGTTGGCGGGGATGGGTTCTTCTGTGACAAGTTTTATTTATGATTTATTTGTTTCCGGCTACTCTGTTTTGAATCCGGGTTTGTTGGCGGTTATGTTTATCATCCGTCTTGCTTCCGGTGCGATTCTTGCTGGGCTTCTCGGAAAGGTGATCAGCGACTCACTTGCCTACACAGGCGTGCTGAACGGAATGGCGCTCGGAAAGGAATTCAAGAAGAAAAAGAAACAGGTGACCCAAAATGCAGGCATCTGATCCGCTTCTCACGGTTGACGGTCTGACATTTTCTTATGAAGAGGATGAAAAACCGATTTTTCAAAACGTGTCATTTCAGCTGCAAAAAGGCGAACGGGCCTTATTGCTCGGTCCGAGCGGATGCGGCAAAAGCTCGCTTGCCCTTTGCTTAAACGGCCTTTATCCGGAAGCGTGCGACGCGTTCCAAACAGGCTGTGTTGCCTTATACGGGAAACCCCTTTCTGACCTGTCAGAGCCTGCCGCCAAATCAATCGGCGCGGTGTTTCAAGATCCGGATCAGCAATTTTGCATGCTGACGGTTGAGGATGAAATCGCCTTCGGGCTGGAAAATCTGCAATATGCAAAAGAAGACATGGACAGGATCATTGATGATGTGCTGGAAAAATTCGAAATTCCCCATCTAAAGAAGCGAACGATTTCAGGCCTGTCAGGCGGGTTAAAGCAAAAAGTCGCACTCGCTTGTATTATCGCGATGGGGCCTGATCTTATTATTTTGGATGAACCGACGGCTCAGCTTGATCCTTATTCCGCGCGTGAATTCGTACAGCTGATCAGAGAGCTCCAAGAGAAAAAAGGGTTCGGCCTTCTCGTTATTGAACACCAACTCGATCATTGGGTACCGTGGATGGATAGAACGATTGTGCTTGACGAATCGGGGCGGAAAGTGATGGACGGGCCGACAAAAGACATCTTTCAATTTCAGCTTGATGAGCTGACACGGCTCGGAATACCCATTCCGCACGTCATTTCTTTGCAGAAACATCTTCATATTCCTTTTACTTTGTGCAAAGAAAACCTTTTTAACGAACCGTTCCCTCCCCTTTCGAATAACGGCGGGATCGAGCCTTCTGCAGAAGATGCGCTCAGCGTTCATCATCTATCATTTAAAAGAGGAGCGGAAACGATTTTTCAGGATCTGAGCTTTTCCGTCAAAAATGGCTCAATCACTGCGATTGCCGGGCCTAACGGCACAGGAAAGTCCACGCTTCTATCAGTGCTGGCCCGGCTGAACCGGCCAGAGGGCGGGCAAATTAAAATAGACGGAAGACCGATTGATTCCTATTCTGAAAAAGAGCTGCGGCGCCATATGGGATTTGTATTTCAAAATCCTGAGCATCAGTTTGTCACTGACACAGTCATGGATGAACTGTTATTCGGCTTTGAACGTCAGGAGGCAGTGAAGGAGAAAGCTCTTCAGCTGTTAGCTCGGTTCGGCCTCCGGCGCTATGTCTCGCATCATCCGTTTTCGTTAAGCCAAGGACAAAAACGCAGGCTCAGCGTCGCGACAATGCTGATGCACGATGTAAAAATACTGCTGCTTGATGAGCCGACATTCGGCCAGGACGCAAAAACGGCGCGTGAATGTATGCAAATGCTTCAAGAGATTCAGTCAGAAGGAACGGCGGTTCTTATGGTGACACACGATATGGAGCTTGTCTCCGAATATGCTGATAGCATTCTGGTGCTTCATGATACGAACCTGGTTTATTATGGGTCTCCAGACTTACTGTTTTCGGAACGTCACGGACTCGTTGACCAGGCAAAACTGGCTTTGCCGCTGAAGTATGAATGGATGAAGCAGGATGGGAGGCAGAGACATGAATCACCGGCTGCAAACTGTTAACCCGACGGTAAAAGCGGCGGCTGTCCTTTGCTGTGTCGTGATGCTGTCGTTTATTTATAATCCATACACACCCGCTTTGTTTTACATCATCATCGTGGCAGGTGTTATAACGGCAGGCCGGATTCCGCTGAAAAAATGGCTTCTGTTCACGATACCGTTTTTCATTCTCGCCTTCGGCTGCTTATGGACAGCGGCGGTTTTCGGAAATGTCCCGACAACCGCCGGCAACCTGCTGTTCCGGCTGGGGCCTATTTCCGTAAACAGTGACAACGCGGCGCTCGGCGTTTCGATCGGCTTTCGCATTTTATGTTTTTCTGCTTTGTCGATGATGTTTATTTTCACAACCGATCCGATTCTGTTTATGCTGAGTCTCATTCAGCAGTGTAAGCTGCCGCCGAAGCTTGCGTACGGCATTATCGCCGGATTTCGATTTCTTCCTCTTCTGAAAGACGAAATCCGGATCATCCGGCAGGCGCACAGAATCAGAGGCGCTGTGACTGCATCCGGTCTGAAGGGCAAGCTGTCCGCCTTTACGCGCTATACCATTCCGCTTTTGGCAGGCGCAATCCGGAAAGCGGAACGCACGGCCATTGCAATGGAATCAAAAGGTTTCACAGGCAGCCGAAACCGCACGTATTACAGGAGCGTGACCATGCGCGGCGGCGACTGGTTCTTTTTCCTGCTCGTCCTTTTATTATTTAGCGCCAGTTATGCTGTCTCTTTATTCTTTTTATAAAAACAGGCTGCCGGAGACGATTCGGCAGCCTGTTTTTGTTATGTACGCTTCTGTTACAGATTATAATTAAGCGCTTGAGCCAAGTTTGACTTAATTGTGATATTGGAAAAATTAATGCCGAGCTGAACGGCCGTTTGGGCGATTTCCGGCCTGATTCCGGATAAGGTCGATTTGACTCCGATCAAATTAAGCGCCTCAATCAATTTAAAGATTTGGTGCGCCACCATCGTATCCACGACCACCACGCCCGACAAGTCGATTAACAAATGCTCGACAAGCCTGTCTGCACAGGTGCTTAACGTGTTTTCCAAAATAAATTTAGCCCGCTCAGTGTCGATATCGCCGACAAGGGGCAAAAGGGCCGTGCGTTTGCTGAGTGTGATGACCGGCGAGCTTAATTCTAATATCATTTCCCGCTGTGCGTTCAGCTGCATTTTCGAATTATGTTCGGCATGATCAACAAACGTATAGATAGTAAAATCAAATACTTGAACGATTAAATCCTCCCATTTCTTCCTTTCTCCCTGTGCAAACGAAGACTCGTGAGAATCGGCAAACGCATCATAATAGCTTTTGTACAGCGTCCGGTTTCTCATAAATTCGCGAACCACATATTGAACGGGTGTGTCTAAATGCTTCTGATCCTTCGCAAGCTCGATCACCCACCGTTCGAACTCTTCCAGAAATTCTTTTTCCGGTTTGATATACATGTTATTAATATGCCGGTAAAATTCTTTATCCTGCTCAATCAGTTCTTCTGTCATAACCGGATTTGTCAAAGAATAGATCGAATTGGGGTCTGAGTCTTCCATTGTGTCAATCCAATCTTTCGCAATTTGGTCAACCTGTCCTGAAAAATATTCGTATAATGCTTCATTAAGTTTCATACCTCTTCTCCTTTCCCATTTCCAATTATAGCGTCAGTGAGTGCCGATTCACAGTGAAAGCTGTTAATCCATCCATTTATTTGAAAATAATTAGTGCAATGGATTGCGCCTGTTTTGTCAAAATGCTTCAAATGACTCTTTCCGAACGGCGCTTTCTGCCATAAAATAGTAGCAACACCCTTGTATCCACTTGCAAACATAAAAAAGGAGGGCTTTTTTATGAATGGTGAAATGCGCTTGATCCCGTATGTCACGAATGAGCAGATCATGGATGTGAACGAGCTTCCTGAGGGTATTAAAGTGATTAAGGCGCCAGAATTGTGGGCAAAAGGGTTTAAAGGCAAAGATATTAAAATCGCGGTTCTTGATACAGGCTGCGATACAACTCATCCCGATTTAAAAGATCGGATTATCGGCGGTAAAAACTTTACCGATGATGACGGAGGCAAAGAGGATGCGATTTCGGATTATAACGGACACGGCACCCATGTTTCCGGAACGATTGCCGCCAATGATTCAAACGGCGGAATTTCCGGGGTTGCGCCAGAGGCAAGCCTGTTAATCGTCAAGGTACTCGGCGGTAAAAACGGCAGCGGAAAGTATGAATGGATTATTAACGGCATCAATTATGCGGTTGAACAAAAGGCTGATATTATTTCCATGTCACTCGGCGGGCCGAGCGACGTGCCCGAGCTGAAAGAAGCCGTCACAAATGCCGTAAAAAACGGCGTGCTGGTCGTCTGCGCAGCAGGAAATGAAGGTGACGGAGACGCGCGGACAGAAGAGCTTTCCTACCCCGCTGCTTACAACGAAGTCATTGCAGTCGGATCGGTTTCTGTAGCTCGTAAATCTTCTGAATTTTCAAACGCAAATAAAGAAATTGACCTTGTCGCTCCCGGAGAAAATATTCTCTCCACCCTCCCTAATCATAAATACGGAAAGCTGACGGGCACTTCAATGGCCGCCCCGCATGTGAGCGGAGCGCTCGCCTTGATTAAAGGGCTTGAGCAGGATTCATTTCAGCGAACCCTGTCCGAAGCTGAGGTTTATGCCCAGCTTGTGCGCCGGACACTTCCGCTTGATATTGCCAAAACATTAGCGGGGAACGGATTTCTTTATTTAGATGCGCCGGACGTGCTGATGGAAAAAGCCGAACAGTCACAGCTGCTGTCTCTATAATATGTTTTTCATATCATGTTATCTTCATTTGTCAGATATTCAGTTTTTAAAATATGAGATTTTCTATTGACAGTGTTCTTCATAAGCTGTTAAGATTACCAACAAATGATGTAACTTTTCAAAAAAATTCAAATACTTTCTCTTATCGAGAGTTGGGCGAGGGATTGGCCTTTTGACCCCAACAGCAACCGACCGTAATACCATTGTGAGATGGGGCGCGTGATATTTGCGCCGAGACAAAATTGTCTCTTAAGGCACGGTGCTAATTCCATCAGACGTGATCTGAGAGATAAGAGAGGCTGACTTTTGATGTTAAAGCCTCTTTCTCTCATGAGAAAGAGGCTTTTTATGTTACATCTCACTTAAAGGAGGAGACATAATGACAACAATTAAAACTTCGAATCTGGGCTTTCCGAGAATCGGCTTGAACAGAGAATGGAAAAAAGCGCTTGAAGCGTATTGGAAAGGAAATACCGACAAAGAAACGTTTCTTAAGGAGCTTGACGGATTATTTTTATCCGCGGTCAAAACACAGCTTGATCAAAATATCGATATTGTGCCGGTGTCAGATTTCACCCATTATGACCATGTGCTCGATACAGCCGTCAGCTTTAACTGGATTCCGGAAAGATTTCGCAGCATTACCGATCCCGTTGATACATATTTCGCCATTGCCCGCGGCGTAAAAGATGCCGTTTCAAGTGAAATGACAAAATGGTTTAATACCAACTACCATTACATCGTTCCTGAATATGACGAAAGCCTCGAATTCCGCTTAACAAGAAACAAGCAGCTTGACGATTACCGCCGGATCAAAGAAGAATTCGGAGCGGAAACAAAACCTGTCATCGTCGGTCCGTACACCTTTGTCACGCTTGCCAAAGGTTATGAAGAATCAGAAGCGAAAGCCATTCAAAAACGCCTCGTCCCTCTTTACGTCCAGCTTTTGAAAGAGCTTGAAGCAGAAGGCGTCAAATGGGTTCAAATTGATGAGCCTGCGCTCGTGACAGCTTCTTCTGAGGATGTCCGTTCCGCAAAAGAACTCTATGAAGGGATCACAAAAGAGCTGTCAGGCTTGAATGTTCTTTTACAAACGTATTTTGACTCCGTTGATGCTTACGAAGAGCTGATTTCTTATCCGGTACAAGGCATCGGGCTTGATTTCGTGCATGATAAAGGCAGAAACCTTGAGCAGCTGAAAACGCACGGCTTCCCGAAAGATAAAGTGCTGGCAGCAGGTGTGATCGACGGACGCAACATTTGGAAGATCGATGCTGAGGAACGCCTTGATGCGGTTCTTGACATTCTGAGCCACGCAGATATTGAAGAGCTGTGGATTCAGCCTTCCAGCAGCCTGCTGCACGTCCCGGTAGCAAAACATCCTGATGAGCATCTGGAAAAGGATTTGCTGAACGGACTGTCGTACGCAACAGAAAAATTAGCTGAACTGGGCGTCTTGAAGGAAGGGCTTCTGTCGGGAAAAGCCGCGATCAGCGAACAGATTGAGCAATCCAAAGCCGCTCTGGATACTTTGAAGGCTTTCGCAACAGGAGCAAACTCCGATCAAAAAGAAGAGCTTGATCAATTGACAGAACAAGATTTTTCCCGTCCTGTGCCGTTTGAAGATCGTCTCACGCTTCAAAATGATTCGCTCGGCCTTCCCCTTCTGCCGACAACGACGATCGGGAGCTTCCCGCAGTCTGCTGAAGTGCGCAGCGCACGTCAAAAATGGCGGAAAAAAGAATGGACTGATGAACAGTACCAAGCATTTATTAATGCAGAAACAAAACGCTGGATTGACATCCAGGAAGAAATCGGCCTCGACGTGCTCGTTCACGGAGAGTTCGAACGGACGGACATGGTTGAATATTTCGGTGAAAAACTCGCCGGTTTCGCCTTTACAAAATATGCTTGGGTACAGTCTTACGGTTCACGCTGCGTGCGTCCTCCGGTCATTTTCGGAGATGTCGAATTTATCGAACCGATGACGGTAAAGGATACGGTTTACGCCCAATCGCTGACAGAAAAGCATATGAAAGGCATGCTGACGGGCCCTGTTACCATTTTAAACTGGTCATTCCCGCGCGCGGATATTTCAAGAAAAGAAATCGCCTTCCAAATCGGCCTTGCTCTCAGAAAAGAGGTAAAAGCGCTTGAGGATGCCGGTATTCAGATTATCCAAGTGGATGAACCAGCGCTTCGCGAAGGGCTGCCGTTAAAAACACAGGATTGGGATGAGTATTTAACATGGGCCGCAGAAGCATTCAGATTAACAACATCTTCTGTGAAAAATGAGACGCAAATTCATACACATATGTGTTACAGCAACTTTGAAGATATCGTTGATACGATTAACGACCTTGACGCAGATGTGATCACGATTGAACACAGCAGAAGCCACGGAGGATTTTTAGAATATTTGAAAGAGCATCCTTACGTAAAAGGCCTCGGACTCGGCGTTTATGACATTCACAGTCCGCGTGTTCCGGCTACTGAAGAAATCTATCAAATTATCGATGACGCGCTTGCGGTATGCCCGACTGACCGATTCTGGGTGAACCCGGACTGCGGGCTTAAAACAAGACAGCAGGAAGAAACCGTTGCAGCTTTAAAAAATATGGTCGAAGCAGCGAAGCAGGCAAGAAAGAAGCAGGCTCAGCTCGTATAAACGAAAAAAACCATCCGTTTTCCGCGGATGGTTTTTTCTATTATAATGAAGCGATCATATCGCGGTGTGAGCCGTCTCCTTCTTTCTCAATGGTGATATTCCCGTTTTCATCAACTGCCAGTACAGTCAGAGATGTATCATGAATATAGGAAGAATTCCAAAGCTCGGTAAGCTCCCGCTGTTTCACAATGTTCAAAAGCATTAGGATAAAGACAGAATGAGAGACGACAAGGATATGTCCGGATGAATGGCGCCTGATTAACATGTGAAGCGCCTCCTTGGCTCTCGTTTCAAGCTCGGCAAAGCTTTCCCCTGCCGCAGGCTCATATGCGGCAGGCTGATGAAAATAGGCATGCAGCCGTTCCTGTTCCGCTTTTTCAATCTCCTCTTGTTTTTTTCCTTCCCATTCACCAAGCGCCATTTCGCAAAATAGAGCGTCTTTCACGATCGGAATATCGCGTGTTCCCGCTATCGCTTTTGCCGTGTCCTCCGTCCGTTTGCTCGTGCTTATATAAATTCTCTCAAAATCAATATCTTTTACTCTTTCCCCAAGCGCCCTTGCATGACGGAGGCCTTTTTCGGTCACCTTTGAATCTTGTAAGCCCTGCATTCTTTTTTCCGTGTTCCAAACGGTTTGCCCGTGTCTGACGATATATAAATAAAGCATGCTTCTCCCCCTTTTCTGTCTTCTATTTTAATAAACGATCTAAATTTCCGCTGTTTTTTTTATTAATTTGTAAATGTTTTTCATTTTCATATTCAGCTATACTTAAAGCATTCGACCAACTGGGGGGAGCTTAGATGAATCATCATACTCAATTTTTAAAACGGGCTGTCACACTTGCTGTTGAGGGAGTCAATCGAGGCGCAGGGGGTCCGTTTGGCGCGGTTATCGTTAAGAATGGCACTATTATCGCCGAAGGCCAAAATAATGTGACGACAAGCAACGATCCGACCGCTCATGCTGAAGTTACGGCGATCCGTATCATAAGTAGATGAGGTTTTGGGGCTAAGATTAATGACAAGATTACAAGAAAATTTGTTTCCATTACACATGTGGGGTGCTTAACTTCTCTAACTTGTGTTAGTAAGCTTATTTGCAAGAAATTGATATGATCATTTTAACTATGTCAGAATGGTCACGTCAATTTCTTGCTTTTTTTAAGGGGAAATGAGAGATCTTTCTAATTACTTTCACCTTTTCAATATCCCTAATGGCAATTAACTCTTACCATAGGCGTATCTCTTTAATTTTGTATGGGGAGAAAATTTGTCCAATTAAAATTAGGCAAGAAAAAAGAGAGCCTGTTTATTTAAAATTCAGCGCTTAACATGTACAAATATATAAAGGCTGCATTAAATATAAAAGTATAAATAAAAATCTTATTATCAGGAGTGAAGTATATGTGCGGTAGTAAAGGAAACGACTGTTGCTGTTGCCCAAATGCAATGATTTTCCAAGAAGAACTTTGTGGGAATTTTGGAGCAATTGATGCAGCAGTGTGGACAGCACCAACAGTGAATGACTATATTCAAGGCACTTTTGAGGTATTTAATGCTGGACCAGGGACAGTAGACTTCTCTGTCACTTCCAATGGTGTTCTTAACCTTTTTCATGTTCCACCAGAAAACAGTATAGCTGTATCATTTAATAATCCGACACGCTTCGCAGTTCAAACTATTTTTGGCGAAGTGTATAACGGATCAACTGGAAAATGGTGTATCACATTATATAAAAGGATATTTGAATAAAAACTTTATTATTTCTCTAGAAATTGTCAGTTTACTAGACGAATCCTAATCTAATTTAACTATTATGTCTAAAGGTCCTTGTCTATATACGGTCCCCTAATATTATTTTCAGTCTTTAATAAGAAAAAACTTAGCATTATTAAAGTAACAGCCTGTGATTTACCATGAAAAAATCTTTTTTTAAACAGGACATCCAAATAAAAAGCTAATAGTGAAAAAAGGAAACTTTCTCTATTAGCTAAAAACCTATTTAATTATTTTTTTCTCCATTTACTCACAACCCATATGATGAGGATTCACCGGAATTAATTTTGTTAAAATGATGCAATATTTTCCGTTCGTTCCTTTAGGGGCATTAATGGTAAATGAGGTGGGGAAAGTTGTCGACCTGGTAATGGTTGAACCGGGTGGGACAGTTGGGAAGATTATAGGTTTACTTGCTTCAACAAAACCCTCTACTGATGAAGTGCTTTGTGCAGAGTTAAAAATTTGAAATGTTCCTTGTATATTATCAACCGATATTGCTTCCCATACGGTCTGTGTTCCGGGGCCAAAGTTACCGCAAATCTCCTCTTGAAAAATCTTAACCTTTTTATGAGGAGGGGGTGATACAGGTTTTTCATGGTGAGCTTTTACTGCCGGAAGACATTCGATGCCACAGAAACAACTTACATCGACCCTTAGACAAATTCCTGTTCTTATAAATTTTTTAACCTTTTTTCCTGAAAAAAAGCTACAGACATCATGATCGTGGTAAGAAGGATTACTCCATGTCTCACAATGAGGTTGTAATAGCTCTAATTCTACACAGCATTGATCATCATGCTCTTCTATGACTTTCGAAACACGAAATACCGGTGTTTTAAAACATTCGAAAGCTTCGTTAGACTCAAAAACACCAGAACCAATAAAAAAGTCACAAGTACTCTGGCATATAAGCATAATTGGAATGGTATTAAAATTAGCCCCCATCTCCAATGGTGAATTAAGATTCTGACAATGTATCTGATGCACCTCATTTGTGAGGGATTGAGCTTTGGCTATTTCTTTTAACGTTTTACAAATACACTGGGTGGAATTGTGATTGCAACTCACTGACTTTATAACCCCTTTCATATATTTCGGCTTTTATACCATATGCGTATGTCTATAATTTTGTGTTGAGAAGTTGTCCAATTAAAATTAGGCAAGGAAAAAGAGAGCCCATTTATTTAAAATTCAGCGCTTAACATGTACAAATAAATACAGACTGCATTAAATATAAAAGTATAAATAAAAATCTTATCATCAGGAGTGAAGTATATGTGCGGTAGTAAAGGAAACGGCTGTTGCTGTTGCCCAAATGCAATGATTTTCCAAGAAGAACTCTGCGGGAATTTTGGAGATATAGATCAAGTGGTTTGGACGGCACCTGCAGTGAATGACTATATTCAAGGTACTTTTGAGGTTTTTAATGCTGGGCCAAATCCGGTAGCTTTTGCCGTCCAAAATGGCGGTCCGAATTTTACCGTTCCTGCCGGAAATAGTCAAACCATATCGGTTAATAATCCGACTGTCTTGGGCATTGTATCTACTGGATCAACTGGAAAATGGTGTATCACACTATATAAAAGAGTATTTGGATAAAAATTATATAAAGGAGAAATGTATAATGTGTGGGTCTCAAGGATCTAATTTGGATTGTTGTTGCTGTCCCAATAGAGTAGTGTTTCAAGAAAAAATTTGTGGGAACTTAACAGGACCTCTTCCAGTCTCAGGAACTACTAGCTTTGTAGCATGGGTAGCTCCTGCTGTGAATGATTACTTTCAGGGAACATTTGAAATTTTTAATGCGGGCCCTGCTGGTACTATCAGCGCAGAAGTTATTGACACTTCCGGCACTATATTCCCAATAGTTGCAACACCGGGAAATTCCATTTCTGTATCAGTAAATAACCCTGCTTCTCTTACAATTATTAGCGTACCATTAGGAACTAGTGGGACATTCTGTATCAATTTATACAAGAGCATTTTTGCTTGATAATAAGATTCCTATAACATAACAGAATTATAATCACGATAAAAACTGTTTTTGTGTTTGTTTCTCTTTAGGTAGGAACAGTGCTGTGTAGTGGCAATAGCAAATTATACTTTAACAAAACTATTTAATTTTGGAAAGAAGATAGGGCTCTTATGATAAAAAAACTCATTTAGATGAGTTACGGCGATCCGAAATGCATGCAGGGCGCTTGTCTCTTATCAGCTTGACGATTGTGTGATTTACACGAGCTGCGAACCTTGCCCTATGTGTTTAGGCACTATTTATTTGGCAAGGTCCAATGCGGTTTATTATGCCTTCAGCCGCTGATGCAGGCTTTGATGACTCTTTTATATACGATGAAATAGAAAAACAGACATCAGAATGAATGATCCTTTTTATCAAGTGAGCCTTTCTGAACATTCAGCTCCTGTTACCGCTTGGAAATCGTTTGCCGAAAAAAAGTATATTGACTCTAGAAAACTGCTGAAACGGCAGGTTTTTCAAAATGTAAAATCGGTTAATTAAGGTAATAAATCCAGAAACATGGACAGAACAAATGAATATACTTATACAGTACTGATTTTTTTTGCTTGATCGGTATCCTTTTTAACTCTACGAAACTTGAGTGATCCCATATTAATTTATAAGGAGGGACATTGTGTCACAGCCTAATTTGCCTAATATCACTCCTGTCGTTACACTTTCAAGAGACGATACCATTAATCTTCTGCTTTCATCTATCGCTATGGAAGAGCTGGGAATGGCCCAGAAGGGGAAAAAATACAATACGCGCTCGGAACTCTTCCCGGATTAACGGGACCGACATCCAGCCTTGCCGATATTCTCAACTTGAATGAGAACGTCCGCGATACGCTTGACAGCTTAATGAAACAGGAGCTGCTTCTCGGATCGAAATTGGACAGTATCTCAAATATTCCTACACTGGCTGGGCCGACGGGCGATACAGGGATCACAGGAGCCACAGGGGTCACTGGACCGACCGGCATCACAGGAGCCATTCTAAACGCAACTTCTGCTTTTGCAAGTAACACGGGAGGCGGTATCGTCGCAGTTGTTGTCGGAGGCACAACCCTTTCCTTGCCAAATGACCAGAACCTTTCTGCTGATATTACAGTTAATGCTGCAAACACTGTATTTACTGTCGGACCGGCAGGGAGATATTATATCTCTTACCAGATCAATTTAACAGCCGGCTTACTTGTAAGCTCACGCGTTTTAATTAACGGCACAGCATTTACAAGTTCAATTATTGCTCCAGTCGCATCTTTGGCAAACTTTAATAACTCCTTTATTGTTACCTTGACTGCCGGAAGTACAATTCAGCTGCAGCTGTTCGGATTATTGGGTGCAGCGACGCTGCTCGGAGGCAGTGCCGGGGCGGCTTTAAACATTATCCGTTTGTCCTGACGGAAGATGCAGGCGTTTGTCCGCTGATCCTTTTTTAATTGAGACAATAGCGCTTGCGCCGGTTTGAATTGCGGATTGGCTTTTACAGATTTTTTGGCGTAAGCGATGGCCGTCATCTCATGATTTAATTCAGCATGACACATTGCGATATAATAAAAAGCCCTGAAATCAGCTGCTCCTTTTAAAATAAGGTGTCCCGCGTTTGCTTCTTGAATCTGTGTTCCGCTTTCAAATGCTTTTATCGCTGCCCGGTACTTTTTAAGATGGAATAAAACAAGGCCTTTATAATAGTGAATATTACTGTAATCAGGATACAGCCTCAGCACTTTATCAATTCCCTGCTCCGCCTCTTCATATCTTTTCAGCTCAAGTAAAATCGTATATTTTAAATAATATAAGAGAGATGGGGGCATCCGTTTTTCACTTAAAAACTGAAAAATCGAGCCGTTGACAAGGTGCAGCGCTTTTTCATAATCTTTTATTCTATAGCATTCACTTGCCAAATGATAGACAAGCCAAGGATCGGGATTTTCCTGCGAAAGCTCTTCATTTAAGATGCTGATGTTCCGTTTATGTTTTTACTTCACTTTTTCTTCTTGCTCCAAGTAGCCATAGTGATGAACCGCACAAGGCAGGGTAAAAAAAGCTTTGTTATCTTCCTCATTGGCTGATGTGATATTTCGTGTATTCTGCCTTGATAATAAAGGCCTTGGCCATTCCTGAACAGCCTTGGCTGCATGGTTTCAAACGCTTCGTTGTCGTCTAATTGCTTCCCCGTATAATTTACGATTTTTAAGAGGCCGCGGCTTGGCAATTCGTCATGCAGCAGCGAGGTTAAAAAGCTGCCCGTCTCCTGATCGAGCTCCTCGTCAGCGTCTAACATTAAAATCCAATCTCCCTCGGCATGCTGCAGGCCATAATTTCTCGCCTTTGAAAAGTCATTCTCCCATTCAAAGTCAAACACTTTGGCATTAAAGCTTCTGCAAATGGCTTTTGTATGGTCCTGTGACCCCGTTTCTACGATAACGATATCATCCGTGATGTCTTGTACACTTGATAAACAACGGGAAATATGG
Organism: Bacillus nakamurai; assembly: GCF_001584325.1. Lineage (GTDB taxonomy): Bacteria > Bacillota > Bacilli > Bacillales > Bacillaceae > Bacillus > Bacillus nakamurai. Next base: position 41,868 of record NZ_LSAZ01000020.1, on the reverse strand, counting down.
CGTTCTTCGTTTTTCACAATCATGCAAAGAGTCAGCTTTCGCTCCGGATTTCCGCTCATTTTCTCACCTTTCTCGTTTTTGGAGTTGTTGATTGAACCAAGGCCGTCCAGGCGTTCCGTTCATCGTGATGACTGTCGGGCGGACCCATCTGACGGCGGGTGCAGCAGGTGTTTCTATTTCATGTTCCTGCCATTGCTGAAGCAGCCTTATCGCCTGTTTCGTAATGGGATGCGCCTGAAATTCCCTAGGGCTTTCAGAAATGAATTTTTTCGTGCGGGCCGCAACTGCTTTCATTTCATGAAAGTGCCTCTCATACATATGCTTCTGCTCCCTTTCCATGCTGATCATTAAATACAGCCGCCCGCCCGTTTCCATCTGCCAGCGGCATAATGCGGAAAATAACCTGATCTCTTCTTTATAGTTTGAATTTTCCCTCTTATTGACTGTGATGGTTAATATATTTAACAAAGCGATTGTGAGACAATGCATCGCTTCGAACGATGTCTTGCGGGCCATTTCCATTTCTTGATACGGCATCTGGTTTCACCCGCCTCTCATTTTATGAACGCTCCCCTCTGTCCTCTTCACTGCCGCAATCCTCACACTCACAGCAATCAATGCGGCCGTAAAACAGCCCGTCGCACGGACCAGCATCAGGCGGCGGATTCGGAAAGTACGGGTCTTCAGGATCGTCTGGATCACAGGGTTCTTCAGGATCCCGCGGATCGTCCGGATCACAGGGATCATCGGGTTCGCCCGGGTCATCAGGATCATGGGGATCCATACAGATCTCCGAGTCCTGCAAATAGATAATATCCTCCAGCTTTGTCTGCAAAAAGAGCTGTGATTTCATGACAGTGCGCAAGAGCCGTTCTGTGCTTCTATTTAACACTAACAATTCCCGGAATGGAGGATCATCGGAAGCGTCGAGATATATTTGGATTTTTTCCGCTTCCGCCTGCAAAATATGGGATAGTCCGATTTCTTCCATTGCCACGGATGAAAGTAGGAGATTCAGGGTTTCACATCTTGTGAGTGTAACGTCGGGGGTGATGTTCGGTATGTTTGGAAGAGACATCGATTTCTCCCTCGTTTCTCATGGTGTATGAGCTATATATTATTCTTATTCCGCGAGAGAAGAGATCATTACTGATGTTTTCGTCATTAAAAAACATCCCGGACATCTGATCCGGGATGTTTGTCAGTTTTATTTCAGCTCAAGTTTGACATCGATATTTCCCTTGTTGCCTTTGAGTATGGGCAGAACTCGTGAGCAGCCTGGACAAGTTTCTGTGCTGTTTCTTTATCCAGCCCTTTTGTGTCAATGACGAGCGTTACACCGATTTTAAATCCGCCGTCGCTTTCATCCTTCATGAGGCTGACTTGTCCTTCGATTTCGGATTTCATGTCGATTTTATGTTTTTTGGCGGCGAGCTCAAGCGCTCCTCCGAAACAAGCGGCATACCCCGCTGCGAAAAGCTGTTCAGGGTTTGTTCCGGTATCTCCGTCTTTTTTTTCATTCGGCATGACGACATTAAAATCAAGCACGCCGTCATCTGATTTGATATGTCCTGCCCGTCCGCCGACTGCGGTCGCTTTTGAAGTAAATAGTGCCATTTGTTATCAGCCTCCTCATTGTACTTATTGTTTATATTACCCATGTATATATTTTTAAACATGATAGGAATAGGAAATAGGCCATTTTTCGGATACAATAGGAGTAACGTTAACAAAGAGTTGGTGAAATCATGGCAGAAAAAGAATTCGAACATATGAAACTGGAGAATCAGCTTTGTTTTTTGCTGTATGCAAGCTCAAGGGAAATGACGAAAAGGTATAAACCCCTTCTTGATAAGCTGAATGTGACCTATCCGCAATATTTGGCCCTGCTTTTATTATGGGAACATGAGGAGCTGAATGTAAAACGGATGGGTGAGCTCCTGTATTTGGATTCCGGAACCCTCACTCCCATGCTCAAGCGGATGGAGCAGCGCGGAATCATTATGAGAAAAAGATCGGCAGAGGATGAACGCTCCGTCACCATCCGGCTGACGGATGAAGGACGAGCTTTACAAGCAACTGCGGCAGATATTCCCGTTGTTATGCTGGAGCAGACGGGACGTTCTGAAGAGGAATTAAAGCAGTTAAAGTGCTCCCTTTATGAGCTGCTGAAAACATTGCACCGCATAAAATGAGGATGCCCTCCGTCAGGCATCCTCATTTTTTTATTCTGCTGCTTGAAGCTTCACTTCGATATTCCCGGCTGTCGCTTTTGAATATGGGCAGACACCGTGGGCTTTTTGGATAGGTGTTTCCAGATCCTCTTTATCAATACCGGATGCTTTGACCTCCAGGGTGACGCCGAGTTTATAGCCTTGATCCGCTTCATCTTTTAATAAACTTACGCGGGCTGTGACTTCTGTTTCAATCTTCAGGCGCTCTTTTCTGGCTACAAGCTGAAGGGCACTGTCAAAGCAGGCCGAATATCCGGCAGCAAACAGCTGTTCAGGGTTTGTGGCATGTTCCAGCTGTTTCGCACGCGGCGTTCCCGGCATTGCGACATCAAGATTCAGCACTCCGTCAGATGACATTACTTTTCCTTCTCTTCCGCCGGCGGCTGATACTGTTGCAGTAAATAATGGTTTTGTCATAAGATTCACCCCTAATATATTTTATACCATTAAATTGTTCACAATTAAAATAGAGCCGTCAATCTTTCCGTATGATGAAAAAAAGCTTACCCCTTAAGAGGGATAAGCTTTAAACGGTTACACACGGATTTGTCCGTTTCCTTTTATGATGATCTTTGTTGAAGTTAACGCAGGCAGCCCCATCGGTCCTCTCGCATGGAGTTTTTGCGTGCTGATGCCGATTTCGGCTCCGTATCCGAATTCAAAGCCGTCTGTAAATCGGGTAGATGCATTGTGATATACAGCGGCAGCATCGACGGCCGTCTGGAAATAGGCCGCGTTTTCGTTATTTTCAGTCAGAATGGCTTCTGAATGGTTTGTGCCGTATTGCTGGATATGGCGGACTGCCTCCCGGACGTCCGGCACTGTTTTCACACTGAGAATCGGCGCCAGATACTCCGCTCCCCAATCGGCCTCTTCGGCTTGTTTCGCTTCCGACTGCAATTCGCATATGACGTGATCTCCCCGAAGCTCCACTCCTGCTTTTACAAGCTGGTCCAATAGCTCTAAACCGTGCTCTTTCGCCCAGTTTTCATGAATCAAAAGAGATTCAATCGCATTACAAACGGATGGCCTCTGTGTTTTGGCGTTGATCACGACCTCACTTGCCATTTTTGGATCTGCTGATTCATCTATGTATACGTGGCAGTTCCCCGCTCCGGTTTCTAACACGGGCACCGTTGATTCTCTGACCACCAGATCAATCAGATTTTTGCCGCCGCGCGGGATTAATACATCCAATCCGTCATTTAATGTAAAAAGCTGTTTCGCTGTTTCTTTGCTTGTATCTTCGATAAGCTGAATCGCATCGATCGGAAGCTTTGAAAGCCCGAGCGCCCGTTTCATCACACTGACAAGCGCCTTGTTGCTGTGGATAGCTGACGAACTCCCCCGCAGCACAACCGCGTTTCCTGTTTTTAAGCAAAGTGTGGCCGCATCGACGGTTACGTTAGGTCTGGCTTCATAAATCATGCCTACGACTCCGAGCGGCACGCGGATTTTTTCGATGGATAAGCCGTTCTCTTTTTGAATGGTTTCCAATGATTCGCCGACGGGGTCTTTAAGCCCGATTAATAATTCCACCGCGTCCGCTATGTCGAGAAGGCGTTTCTCATCAAGGGTCAGCCTGTCGATAATGTCAGGTGTCAGCCCTTTCTTTTTCCCTTCTTCAATATCTTTTTGATTTTCTGTTAAAATCAATTGGCGTTCGTTTCTGAGTCCGTCTGCAATGAATTGCAGCGCTTCGTTTTTTTCAGCCGTCGTTTTCATGACCATTTCAGCGGCCGCTTCTTTTGCCAAAGCCGCTTTTTGCAATACTTCACTCATGTATTTTCCCCCTCGTCAAATAAATTCACCCAGTCGTCTCTATGAATCACTTCAACTTGTTTCATCTCATTAAGCTGATCGCTTCGCTTCCCTCTTACTTTCATAATCTGATCGGATGAGTAATGCGTCTGTCCTTTGCCGATGATGCCGCCGGGCCCTCTGACTTCCACCACGGCCCCTTTCGGGAAATGGCCGCGGACATCGGCGACGCCGGCCGGAAGGAGGCTGCTGCCATTATGAAGCATCGCCTGCTCCGCTCCTCCATCAATAATGATTTCCCCGGATATCGGAGAATGAAACATGATCCATTGCCGCGTATTATTCACTGAGGATAACTCTTTGTCGCCGATATATGTGCCGTCTCCATTTCCGTTTAAAATGGCGCTTAGCTTTTCTCTTCCGCTCCCGGTTCCGATAAACACCTTAACCCCGAGGGACAATGCGGTCTGGGCAGCGAGAAGTTTTGATTTCATGCCCCCCGTGCCGACCTTTGACCCGGCCGAGCCGGCGTAACCGAGCAATTCAGGCGTAATCTCATCCAAATAATCAAACCGTTTTGCGTCCGGATGTTCATTCGGATTGGCATCGTAAAGCCCGTTAATGTCAGTAAGAATCATCAATTGGTCCGCATGTATCAATCCGCTCACAAGCGCTGACAGCATGTCATTATCGCCGAAGGTCAGCTCTTCAACTGAAGTGGAATCATTCTCATTAATGATCGGCACAACTCCCCGCTCCAATAATTCCATGATCGTCGCATACGCATTTCGATACCGCTCTCTTTTTGAGAAATCAATTCTCGTCAATAGGATTTGTGCCGGAGTAAGGCCGTACCTTTTTAATTGGCTCATATATTGCTGCATTAAAAGTGTTTGACCGACCGCAGCCGCGGCTTGCTTCCCTTTAATCGTAACGGGGCGCGACGGGTAGCCGAGGGCAGAAAAGCCCGCAGCTACGGCGCCGGACGTAATGAGGATCATTTCATGGCCTTCCTGCTTTAACAAAGCGATGGCTTCAACATGCTCCTTTATTTTTGCTTCATCAATACTACCGTTACTGTTGGTGAGCGAACTGCTCCCGATTTTCACAACGATTCTTTGCTTTTTCATTGTTTTCTCCTCCGTGGCAATCAATCCAAACCGACTTTTCATAAAAAAAGCCCATTTCATCCTTCATATAAGGACGAAATGGGCTTTCCGTGGTACCACCTTGATTGAACGCGTTTTTCACGCGTTCCGCTTTCCTGTAACGCCAGGTATCGCGCTTGAGTTTTCCCCTCAAGACTCCAAGGCAGGTTCGGCAGGTTTCATGCGGCAAAATGTTTCAGCGGGCCATTTTGCTCTCTGTCACAGAAAATCCTGCGTACTAATCCTCTTCAACGCTCAGTGATTTTTTTATATTATGCAAAGAAAAAAGTATCTTGTCAAGATATTTTTTTCCATGAAAAACAGCCCGCCTCCTAAAGGCGGACCGTCAATTAATTAAATACGATTGTTTTGTTTTCGTGAACGATCACGCGGTCTTCCAAGTGCCATTTTACGGCTCTCGCCAATACGCTGCGCTCAATCGTTCTGCCGATATTTTTCAGGTCGTCGGCGTTATCTCTGTGATCCACGCGTTCGATATCCTGCTCGATAATCGGGCCTTCATCAAGGTCGTTCGTAACATAATGAGAGGTTGCGCCGATTAATTTGACTCCCCGCTCGTATGCCCGTTTATACGGATTCGCACCGATAAAAGCAGGCAGGAATGAATGATGGATGTTGATAATCCGATTCGGATGGGCCGATACAAAGTCAGGCGTCAAAATCTGCATGTAGCGGGCCAGAACAATGACGTCAATGTCATATTGCTTCAGCAATTCAAGCTGGTGACGCTCCGCTTCCGCCCTAATGTCTTTGTTTGCCTTCATATAGTGGAACGGAATATTCAGCGGCTCAACCAATTCTTTTGCATTCTCATGGTTGCTGATGACGACCGCAATTTCAGCCATCATATTTCCGCTTTGCCATTCCCATATCAGTTCATGAAGGCAATGCAGCTCCTTCGAGACAAAAATCGCCACCCGCTTCAGTTCGCTTGCCAAAGTCAGGCTCCACGTCATGCTGAATGTGTCAGCGATTGAGGCGAACGCCTGCTGTAATTCCTCTTTTTTCTCACGAATGCCCCGGCAGTCAAATTCGATTCTCAGGAAAAACCGTCCGCCTTCAGGGTCTGTTGTATATTGGTTTGATTCAATAATATTTGCGCCGTGATCAAACAAAAATGCAGATACAGCCGATACAATTCCCGGCTGGTCGGGACAACTGACAAGCAGGCGCCCTTTTTCTTCATTACCTTCACGGTATTCCTTCAGCCGCTGGGTCATATATGAATTCATGTTTAATCCCTCTTATCTTTGTAATTCGTAAACTAATTATCCATTATACTGAAGATTTGATAAAAATCAATTTACGAAAGGATTTTCAGCCCGACAGCGGCGCATAAAATTAACGCAATAAAAAAGATACGCTTTGCATCCTTCTGCTCGCCGTAGAAAAGAATACCGGCCAAAGCGCCGCCGGCCGTTCCGATACCGGTCCATACTGCATATGCCGTTCCCATCGCAATCGTTTCCATCGCATAAGAAAGAAGGGAAAAAGAAGCCCCGAAGCCAACGATAATAAAAAGAATCCACTTGAACGTTTTCTCTTTTTGATATTGATTTATCAGAATGACACCGAGCATTTCAAAAAGACCCGCGGCAATTAAGCTGATCCAATGCATCATTCACCCTCCTCCTTCGTTTCCGGATTATCCTGCGTTACCAGTTTTAAGCCAATGACGCCGATCAGCAAAACACCGATCAGCACGATTTTTACAGGAGCCACCTCTTCCTTAAACAGAATGATTTCACAAAGCACCGTTCCGGCCGTGCCGATCCCTGTAAATACCGCGTATACCGTGCCTACGGGCAGGCTGCTTGTTGCCTTTATTAATAAATAAAAGCTGATGACGATTCCCGCGGCCGTGCCGCTCCACGCCAGAGCTGAATCTGCATGTTTCAGCCCGGTGACCCATACGACTTCAAATACGGCTGCAAATATAACTAAACCCCATTTCATCTTCTTCACCCTTTCTGTTTCCGGGACCATACAAAAAAGCCCGGGCAGTCGTCTCTCATGAGATTGACTCTCCCGGGCTTTTTTCCCTCCGTGTGCATATGCGGGGATATGTCCGCATATGTGTTTTCTCTCGGACCAGACCATGTGACGCATGCGGAACCCTAGAAAACATGTCTGATTGTATGATACTACATCTTGATAAAACGTTCAATTGTCAGATTTTATTTCGTAAACCGCAAGCTGTCTGCCCCATTTTTCTACGGTTTGGCCGGTGACCATGCCGATCTTTTCTGCCACACGAACGGATGCGAGGTTATTCGGATCAATAAGCGCCGCCATCCGCCAGTAATGCAGCTTGCCGAAGCCGTATTCCAGACAGGCTTTGGCGGCTTCTGTCGCGTAGCCGCGCCCCCAATGACAGCGGGCAAACATATAACCGATTTCCATCACCGTGCTCCCGTTTACCGTCTGCGGCACGATCCCGCATTGGCCCAGAAACCCGCCAGTCTCCTTATCTTCCGCTATCCAGAGACTGACGCCGTACCCTTTTGCCAATCGTTTGTTCCAAGCAATCCATTCCTTCGTTTCCCGTTTACTTTTAAGAGAGGGATAATATTTCATGACCTCTGCGTCTGTAAACAGCTTATACAAATTCTGCTCATCACTATCCTGCATTGCCCGCAGGCGGATCCGCCCGGTTGTCAGGATGGTATCAGAAAGCTTGTTTTTCCCCATACGCGCCACGGCTCCTTTCCCTGTATAGATTATCTATACGAAAGGAAAAGTCCTTTTTCAGCCTGAAAAAACCGCTTTTAAAAAGCGGTTCTGACGGTTACCAAGGCTTATCAGTACCAAGCTCGTCTGCCAGGGCCTTGCTGTGCTTTAGGCGGTTTTTTCGTTCGGCGGCCCGCTGGACGGCAGTATTGTGAAGCATGATTTCTTCTTCTGTTTCCGGCACGATTCTCGGGACGGGTACGGATTTGCCGTTTGCATCAAGAGCGACAAACGTCAGAAATGATGTTGCCGCAAGCTCCCGTTCTCCCGTCATCAAATGCTCCTTAATCACTTTGACGAACACTTCCATAGACGATGTGCCTACCCAAGTGACATAGGATTCAAGGCAGACGGAATTATCTTGGCCGATCGGCCGCAAAAAGTCCACAGAATCCATTGACGCTGTGACTGTTTCACATCGGCAGTGCCGGGCCGCCGAAATAGAGGCAATATCGTCAATATAACTCATCAGCTTCCCGCCAAACAGCGTGTTGTGATTATTCGTATCAAGCGGAAAAACCCGGCTTGTTTTGACGACCCTTGTTTCTTTGCAAAATCTCGATTCAGGTAATTTCATGTCATTCAAACTCCCCTTTGGTGTCTGCTCAAATTGAGCCATTTGTATCACCTATTAAACAATACTTTTGCCGCTTTGTCTAAAATTTTAAATGTTAAGTTGGTTAGATGTTCTGCCAGAAATGTTTCATTATTCTTCACTTAAGGGAATAATATACGCACATGATCACGGACAGGAGGATTTTACATGGACGTATCCATTCCGAAATTCAAGCAGAAACCGGCATGCCGCAGTGAATATGATGCTTTACAAACGGTCATTTTATGCCAGCCAGAACATATGGCAATTAAAGATATTATAAATGAAACCCAAAAATATTTTGAACATGAAAATATTGACGTCAATTTAGCCAAAAAACAGCACAGCGATTTCCAGCATATTAAAAGAACATCATATTGACGTCATCATGCTTCCAGAGAATCGCGAATTGCCGGAACAAGTATTTACCCGGGATATCGGATTTGTTTTAGGCGGAACCGCCTTTATTTCCAATATGGCGGCCTCTGTCCGGCTGGGAGAGGAAAAGGCGCTTCAAAAGCTCCTTGAGGACGAGAACGTGCCCTTTATCCGCATGAAAGAAGCGAATATTGAAGGCGGCGACGTCATGATCGCAGGTGATACCGTTTATGTCGGGCTGAGCGACCGGACGGAAAAAGCGGCTGTTGCGGCCCTGCCGGCATACACTGTTGTGCCGATCCCCTTGCAGGAGGATTTTTTGCATTTGGGCTGTGTGTTTAATATTATATCGGACACTGAAGCGCTATACTGCCGTAAAGGCTTGCGCCAGAAAGAAATTGACCTTCTTGCAAAACGTTTTAAGCTGATTGAAGTTCCTGAGGAAGAACATTTTACGCTCGGACCGAATGTGCTTTCTATCGGTCATAAAACGATCATCAGCCTGCCTCAGCATAGCCATACGAATGGCGAGCTGAAGAAAAGAGGGTATCGCGTCATTGAAACCGACCTTTCCGAAATAATTAAATCCGGGGGTTCCTTCCGATGCTGCACCTTGCCGCTAGTCAGGAAATCATAAACATTTTAAAAGGCGGATTCCCCTAAGATGCGGTAATATAGAGAAGACATTACTTTAGAGGGGGAAACCGTATGGCTAAGTACATAGGATACGCAGGAACATATACAAAAGGCGGAAGTGAAGGCATTTATCGTTTTGAACTCGATACAGAAGCAAAACGGATCAGCCGGCCGAAGCTGGCCGCAAAGCTCGGCAACCCGACTTATGTTATACCGAATTCAGATAACAGCATGCTTTATTCCATTGAAAAAACAGACGGAAAAGGCGGCGTCGCTGCCTATCAAATCAATAGCAGCAGCGGGGAATTAACATTTGTGAACCATCAGCTGATTGACGGTCCTTCTCCGTGCCATGTCAGCGTTGATGATAAACATGAATTTGTCTTAACCGCTAATTATCACAGCGGAAAAGTTCACGCCTTTCCGATCGGTGAAGACGGCAGTCTTCAGGCAGCTGCAGCTGAAGCCGTTCATACCGGGACAGGCCCTCATGAGAGACAGGAAAAACCGCATACACATTTCGCAGGCTTTACACCTGAGCACAACTACATCGCCGCCGTTGATTTAGGAACGGATAAACTGTATACGTACCAATTGAAAGAAGGCGCGCTGAAAGAAGTGAAAAGCCATTCCTTTGCCCCTGGTTCAGGACCGCGCCACATCGTTTTCCATCCGGCTGAAAAATACGCCTATGTGATGACTGAAATCAGCAATGAAGTCATCGCTCTTGAATATAACCCGACATTGGGAGAATTCAGAGAGCTGCAGGTCATTTCAACTTTACCGGAGGGCTTTACTGACAAATCCCAAGGAAGCGCGATTCGAATTTCAAAAGACGGCAGATTCCTTTATGCCGCAAACCGCGGACACGACAGCATAGCCATCTTTAAGATCAACCAATATTCCGGTGAATTGTCACTTGTGGAATGGGTGTCGACAGAAGGAAACTGGCCGCGGGATTTCGCTCTTGATCCGTCTGAAGCATTCGTCGTCGCCTCAAATGAGGAGACGGGAAACCTCGTCCTGTTTGAACGTGATCAAGAAACAGGCAGGCTGGCATTGCTGCAATCGGACGTATCCGTTCCGTACCCGGTCTGCGTTTCATTTTTGCATCAATCCTAATCAAAAAGAAAGCTGGCTTATCAGTCAGCTTTCTTTTTTGTATAAGTGACAGGCGACAAACCGCCCTGTCTTTACTTCTTCTAGTTCAGGCGCAGCTTTGGCGCACACATCCATCGCTTCAGGGCACCTCGTCCTAAAGACGCAGCCGCTAGGCGGATTAACCGGGCTTGGCAGCTCCCCTTTTAAAATAATCCGTTCACGCTTGTCCTCCAGCTTAGGGTCAGGAATCGGTATCGAGGATAAAAGCGCCTTTGTATAAGGGTGAAGCGGTTCGCGATAAAGCGCCCCGCTTTCCGTAATTTCCATCATGCGCCCTAAATACATGACACCGATCCTATCGCTGATATGCTTGACCATCGATAAATCGTGGGCAATAAACAAAAAAGTCAGCCCCTTTTCCTTTTGCAGCCTCTTGAGCAGATTGACGACCTGCGCCTGCACAGACACATCTAGGGCCGAAATCGGTTCATCCGCTACAATAAACTCAGGATGCAAAGAGAGCGCTCTGGCAATGCCGATCCTCTGCCTCTGGCCTCCGCTGAATTCATGCGGATAGCGGCTGCCGAAGTCCGCATGAAGCCCTACCGCTTCAAGCAGCTCATCCGCTACCATCAGGCGGGCTTTTCTCGTATGATACATCTTGTGGATGTCCATCGGCTCCATAATGATTTCTCTTACCGTCAGACGCGGATTCAAGGAAGCATAAGGATCCTGAAAGATCATCTGGAGCTTGCGAAAGAAGCCGGCCCGCTTTTCTGCGCTTATATTGTGAATGTCCGTTCCTTCGTATGACACCGATCCGGCCGTCGGCTGATACAGGCGAAGAATGACTCTGCCGAGCGTCGATTTCCCGCAGCCTGACTCTCCGACAAGTCCGAACGTCTCCCCTTTTTGAATATGAAAGCTTACACCGTCTACCGCTTTAACCGTTTTCTTTCTGCCCGCGTCAAAATGCATTTTAAGCCCGCTGACTTCAAGGAGCGGAGATGCCGTCATTTCCTTTCCCCCTTTCCGCTGAAACAGCGGCGTACTGTACACAATTCTTGTTCATAGATCGTTCCTTCTAACGGAAGCACTTCAATTGTTTTTCCCGTTTTCGGCGAGTGCAGCATCTTCCCGCCGCCTATCGCCAAACCCACGTGGTGAACGGCACCTCTCCCTTTTTCATAGGCAAAAAACAAAAGGTCGCCCGGCTGCATTTCGCTTACTGGCACGCCGCGCCCGGTATTTGCCTGGTCTGCGGCATCACGGGGCAGCGCATAGCCGTTTGCTTTAAAAATCGAAAACATAAATCCCGAGCAATCATAACCGAAGCCGCTCAGGCCGCCCCACAAATAAGGCAGCCCGAGAAACGCCATTCCCGTTTCGATGATGTCATGCGCCCTTCCCTGCGTGTGCCGCAGCACCCGGGCGTCTGTTTCTTTCAGAAATCGTTCCCCGAACGGAGTCAGCACCCGGATAAATCCATCCTGCTGACCAGCGGCAGGAAGACGCGTTAAGAAACTCAGTTCCGATTCCCGTTCACCGTTTTTGGTATATAAAAAAGCTGTCGGCTTGGTGATGCATACGGTATGAGGAGATGGACCGAAGCTGCTTTTAGAAAGCTGGCATGTTTTCACCCACCCCGGATAGCCGCGTGCATCCTTTTTTGAAGGCTGGCTCGGAATGACGACAAAAGCCCAATCTCCCTCCTCTTTGAGCACAATGACTTCTTCACCGAAGAGCACCTGTGTTTGGACAAGATTGTCCGTGCATAATTGAAGCCGCTCCTCATATCCTATGTGCGCCAGCCATTTTCTGATGTTCACCGGATTTCTAAGCATCGGCGCATCAGCCGGGCGCGGGGAAGACTGGGACGTCCATATATTGGCTACAGCAGCTGTAACGACTGCTTTCATCTCTCCGCCTCCTCTGCCGCCAAGACACCGGTAATCCCGAGCCCAGGGTCGTCAGGAATGGTAATCTGACTGCCGCTGTAAGATATGCCGCCTTGGATGACATCTGTTTTCAGCATAAGCGGCGCATCAAAATCAAATCTTGTTACGTTTCGTTTGCTTGCCGCAAAGTGGGCAGCCGCGGTAATGCCGAGTTTCGTCTCAATCATGCTGCCGACCATACATTCCACCCCGCACGTTTCCGCCATCGCATTGATGGTCTCCGCCCGCTTGATGCCGCCTGCTTTCATCAGCTTAATATTAATCATGTCGGCGCTTCTGGTTTGCAGCACGTGAAATGCCTGCTGCGGGGAAAAGACGCTTTCATCAGCCATAATCGGTGTCTCAGTCGCATCAGTGACCTGCTTCAGGCCGGCGAGGTCATCTTTATGGACGGGCTGCTCGACAAGCTCGATCGCAAGTCCGGCATCCTCCATTTTGCGAATGGCGGTCACTGCCTCTTTCGGCGTCCAGCCCTGATTGGCGTCCAGCCTCAGCTTCACGTTGGCGCCGACGCGCGCTCTGATCGCCCGGATCCGTTCAATATCGTCTGCTGCATCATCCTTGCCCACTTTTATTTTCAGCGTATGAAAACCCTCTTTCAGATAACCGACAGCGTCTTCGGCCATCTCCTCAGGAGAATTTACGCTGACGGTAAAGTCAGTCTCGAGGGTGTTGCGATAACCCCCTAGCAGCTGGTAAAGCGGCAGCCCGTTCATTTGCGCCCAGCCGTCATAAACGGCCATATCAATCGCCGCTTTAGCGCTCTCGTTTCTCTCCAAAAGCCGGCTGATGTCATAAAAAATCGCTTCCGGGCTATGAAGGCTCCGCCCCAGCAAAACAGGCTTCAACACGTCATGAATGGCGCTTTCGATGCCCGCCATGCTGTCACCTGTAATGACAACCGTCGGGGGCGCTTCCCCCCAGCCAGCCAGGCCGTTGTCATAGGTAATTTTCACAACGGCCGATTCCGCTTTGTATACCGTCCGTAAAGCGGTTTTGAACGGTTTTTTCAGCGGCACGGAGATTCGGCTCGTATAAATATCAGTTATTCTCATATTCGGTCACTCCTTTAAGAAACACCCGGTTCAATCGTTACCGTTTTTGCCGCTGTATCCATGACTGCGCGCACACCGATCGGAATGGCAAAGCTCGGTGAACAGTGGCCGATTTTAAAGCCCTTAAGCGCAGGTTTTCCTGATTTGACAATATAATCTTCCAAAACCTGCTCTAAAGTGAGCGACTTTTCTTTTTTCTGCGGCTCACATTGATGGAAATCACAAACGAGTATTCCCGCTGCATCTGACAGCTTGCCGGCCATTTTTAATTGATTCAGCATTCTGTCTATTTGATACGGCTCCTCATCGATATCTTCTATAAACAGCAATTTGCCTTTCGTATCAATTTCAAAGGGCGTGCCGAGTGTTGAAGTGATGAGTGACAGATTGCCTCCCGCGAGCTCTCCTTCGGCTCTCCCCTCCGTCAGCGCCGTAAGCGGAGAAATGTCTTCTGTATAAGTGAATTCCGTTTCTGAGAAGAGCTGCTGATACGATGCTTTCGTAAGGGGATCGACAACTTCAAGGCCGATATCAGAGCTCAGCATCGGCCCGTGAAAGGTGACGAGCCCCGTATTTTGATGAATGGCTGTATGTAAAAATGTGATGTCGCTGTATCCCCAAAAAATCTTCGGATTGCTGCGGATTAAGCCGTAATCAATGTCAGCGGCGATGCGGCCTGTGCCAAATCCTCCGCACGCACATAAAACCGCTTTAACGTCCTTATCAGCGAACATGTCATGTAAATCATCCAGCCGCACGCGGTCCTCCCCCGCCAAATAGCCATGCCTGTTCTTCAGCGCCCGGCCGAGTTTCACTTGAAGGCCGAGCTCCGTTTCTAAAAAAGGCAGCGCCGTTTTTAACGCTTCACCGTCAGGCGGGCTTGCGGGCGCAATCACACCAACCGTGTCACCTTTTTGAAGAGCTTTCGGTTTATGTTTCATGGCTTCCCCATTCTCCTTTCCGTCACTTTCGAGAAAGTGAAAAAATACCGCTCCTTTGCCGGCAAAAGAGCAGTATGGTTTCAATTCAACATCAGGACTTTTCCGCCCATTTTAAATCAATGTAGCCGACGGGATGGCGGACAATGCCCTTCACATTTTCGTTCTGCAAATGGACTTGGTTGTAAAAATAAATCGGAATGATAGGCGCTTCATTAATCAGCAGCTTTTCCGCCTTATGCATAAGCGCAAAGCGTTTTTTCGCATCGGCTTCATGTTGGACCTGTTTGATATAGCTGTCGTAAGCTGCGCTTCCCCAGCCTGTGCGGTTCATTGAATTTCCTGTCTGGAATGCTTCGAGAAAGCTGATCGGATCTGCGTAATCAGGTAAAAATGAGCTTTGTGAAAATTGGAATTTCAGCCCTTTCTGCTCCTCTAAAAAGACGTTCCATTCCATATTGGCAAGCTTGACGTCAACACCGAGCACACCTTTCAGCTTTTGCTGAATCGCTTCCGCTATTTTCTTATGCTCCGGTTTTGTGCTGTATGTCAGTGTAATGGCAGGCAGCTTGTCATAATGCTCTTCTGCCATGCCCTTTTCCAAGAGTTTCTTTGCCTCTCCTTCGTTTGCAGTTAATAAGCTTCCGCCCGCTTCGCGGAAATCTTTGCCGTCAGGCTGTGTAAATCCCGGAGATACAAAGGCATGTGCCGGCTTTTCGCCGTTTTTGGTCACATAGTCGGTGATTTCTTTTTGATCGATGGCCATCGCAAACGCTTTTCTGATCTTTTCATTTTGAAACGGCGCCATTTTCACATTAAAACGGTAAAAATACAGGCCGGCCTGATCCCACGTACGGACATTTTTCCGGCCCATCAGCTGCTCGCTCAGCTCGGCCGGAACATATGACGTATCCAGTTCTCCTGACTGGAACATCTGATAGTCTGTATTTCGGTCACTGACCATCGCCCACGTGACTTTATCAAGCTTGACAGTCTTTTTATCCCAGTACGTATCGTTTTTTTCCATTGTGATACTGTCGTCATGCTTCCATTCCGTCAATTTAAACGGCCCGTTCCCGACGAAGGTCTTCGCTTCAGTGAACCATTTCGGGTCAGCCTTGGCGACCTTTTCATTAATCGGAAAATACGCCGGATTGGAAACCACGCTCAGAAAATAATCTTGCGGGGCCGCCAGCGTCACGACAAGCGTTTTCTTATCTTTAGCGGTGACTTTTACATCTTCTTTTTTGCCTTTTCCGCTGTTAAATTCTTCTCCGCCTTTTATCATGTAGCCGAGAAAAGCGGAGGGTGCACCCGTTTTCGGATCAAGCATCCGTTTCCAGGCATACACGAAGTCGCCGGCTGTGACCGGATCGCCGTTCGTCCATTTGGCGTCATCCCGTATCGTAAAGGTATATGTCAGCTTATCATCAGACACCTTCCAGCTTTTTGCCATGGCAGGTTCAGGCTTATTATCTTTTCCGAGCCTTGTTAACCCCTCCATAATGTTGTTCAGCGGCTGCCACGACACATTATTAAATCCGATCGGAGGATCGAATGAGGTCGGCTCATTTTCATTATTCAGCCGGAGCACGGTTTCACTCCCCTGCTCCTTCGCTTTGCCTCCGCCAGCTTCCGTCCCCGCCTGCTCATTCGCCGTACAGCCCATCAAGGCAAACGAAAGCGCTGCCGCAACTCCTAACGCCCATCTCTTTTTCATCTGAATCCCCCTTTTTCCTCTGCTTATGTCAATTGTTTTTGCACGCGCCGATCTGCGCGTTCGTCCTGAAGCCAGCAATTTACCGTGTGGCTTTTCGATTTGACGGTTGTTTCCGGATATACTTTCTCACAGACGATCATCCTGTCCGGACAGCGGGCCGCGAACGGACATCCCGCCGGAGGATCGAACAAATCAGGCGGCGTGCCGTCAATCGGCATAAGCTCATCACCCTCCATATCCAGCCGCGGCACAGAATGGAGCAGCCCTTTTGTGTAAGGATGCGTCGGATGATAGAAGATATCGTGCCTCGTGCCGATTTCAGCCATTTTTCCCGCATACATGACCGCTACCCTGTCAGCAACCTGGGCGACAACGCCGAGATCATGGGTAATCAGAATAATAGATACACCTGTTTTTCTTTGAATCTCCTTGAACAATTCCAGTATTTGTGCTTGAATCGTAACATCAAGGGCTGTTGTCGGTTCATCGGCGATCATAATTTCCGGCTCGCAAATAAGAGCCATCGCGATGACAATCCGCTGCCGCATGCCCCCGCTTAACTGGTGGGGATATTGCTTGAGCCGCGCCTTCGAATCAGGAATGCCGACCAGTCCCAGCATGGAGAGCACCTCGGCTTCGGCTTGTTTTTTTGTCATGGCCCGGTGCTCCAGAAGCGCTTCTGAAAGCTGGTCTCCTACGGTTAAGGTGGGATTCAGCGCCGTCATCGGATCTTGAAAGATCATCGAGATATCACGCCCCCGTATCCCCCGCATTTCCCGTTCCGGCAATTTGCAAAGGTCTTTCTGTTTAAACTGTATGCTTCCGGATTCAATCTTTGCTGAATGTTTTGGAAGAAGGCCCATCACCGTTTGTGATGTCACACTTTTTCCGCAGCCCGATTCGCCGACGATCGCAAACGTTTCACCTTTATACAAATCAAAGCTGACGCCCCTCACGGCCTTAACGGTGCCGCCGTACGTCGAAAAAGTAACATGCAGGTCTTGAACGGAAAGGACTTTATGTGCCATCACTACTGCCTCCTCAGCTTAGGGTCTAACGCGTCCTGCAAGCCGTCGCCAAGCACGTTAAAGGCGTACATCGTCAAAGAAATGAAAAAGGCCGGAAAAAACAGCCGCCACCAATGGCCGGATAAAATCGTCGGCAAGCCGTCATTTGCCATCACACCCCAGCTGGCAAACGGCGCCTGAATGCCGAGCCCGAGAAAACTTAAAAATGATTCCGCAAAAATCGCCGCCGGAACAGTGAGTGTCATCTGCACGATAATGGCCCCCATCGTATTCGGCAAAAGATTTTTCTTAATAATCCGAAACGTTTTCGCGCCGAAGGTTTTTGAGGCGAGAACATGCTCATCATGCTTCATCTTAAGCACCTGCCCCCTGACGATCCGCGCCATGCCGACCCATCCGGTGACGGTTAAAGCGACAATAATCGAACCGATGCCTGGGCCCATCAGCACCATTAACAGAATCACAACGAGCAGATAAGGCAGTCCGTAGAGAACCTCAATGATACGCATCATGACGCTGTCGGTCCGGCCTCCTTTGTAGCCGGCGATGCCTCCGTAAATGACGCCGATCAAAAAATCAATCAGAGCGGCCATCACACCTACAAATAAAGAAATCCGCGCCCCGTACCATGTTCTTGTAAACACGTCCCGGCCAAGCTCGTCAGTTCCGAACCAGTGAGACGAAGACGGCGGGAGATTTTGCTCAGCAAGCGTTTGGCGGGTTACACTGTGCGGTGAAATCAGCGGGCCGAAAATCGCCATTACAAACAGAAACAGCAGGATAAAAAGCCCGGCCATCGCTAATTTATTTTTTTTGAGCCGCCGCCACGCATCCTGAGTGTATGACAGACTCGGACGTTTGACGGACTCAGCCTCTCCGTTTGTTTCACCGGCCGGCTGAAACCATTCATCAGGCACTTCTGCGCGCTTCCCTGTTTCTGCGGAGAGAGTCATAGCGTTCACCCTTTCTTATGAAGTTTTATGCGCGGATCTAACAGACCGTATGCCAAATCTACTAAAAACAGCATGACAATCAGAATCAGGCTGTAAAAAACAGTCGTTCCCATAATGACGGGATAATCCCGCTGATTAATGCTTTCCACGAAGTATTTTCCCATTCCAGGAATGGCAAAGATTTTTTCTATAACGAAACTCCCCGTTAAAATACTGGCAACAAGCGTGCCAAGCACGGTAATCACGGGCATGAGCGCGTTTTTCAATGCGTGTTTTATAATGATTTTCATAGGAGAAAGACCTTTTGCTTTGGCGGTCCGGATATAATCCTGGGTAAGCACCTCTGCCATGCTTGACCTTGTCAGCCTCGCGATAATCGCCATCGGGCCGACGGCAAGCGCCAAGGTCGGCAGCACCATATGAATCGGACTCGTCCAGGTAGCCGCGGGAAACCATTTCAGATTGACCGC
This sequence comes from Bacillus nakamurai, assembly GCF_001584325.1. GTDB lineage: Bacteria > Bacillota > Bacilli > Bacillales > Bacillaceae > Bacillus > Bacillus nakamurai. The sequence goes on along the minus strand of NZ_LSAZ01000020.1, from coordinate 23,142 downwards.
AAATTGCTGGATTAACAGCGTTGCCATAATAAAGTTGGGAATCGAAATTCCGAGCACAGCCAGGCTCATCGCCGCATAGTCGAGAAAGCCGTTTCGCCGGAGCGCGGCGGTAATGCCGAGCGCGAGCCCCGAAATAACGGCAATGACAATTGCGGTCATGCCAAGCTCAAAGGAGACGGGAAATCCGCGTTCGAGCATATCGTTTACACTGTCTGACGGTTTTTTGATAGAAGGACCGAAATCAAATGTGAGAATGGATTTTAGATAGATGGTGTATTGGATAATGAGAGGTTCGTTCAGATGATAGTAGGATTCGAGATTTCGCTGAACCGCTTCGTTTGTGCCGCGCTCTTCGTTAAAAGGCGAGCCGGGTATCACCTTCATCATGACAAATGTCAAGGTGGTGATGACCAAAACGGTCATGGCCATTGCTATAAAACGTTTGATGATATACCGTACCAAAGCCGTTCACCCCTTTAACAGAATGATGTTCTCATGGCGAGTTCTGTCATGACCAGCATGGCCTGGTAGGCTTCCGGCATATCTTTTGCCTGAAATTGAACGGTTGTGGTGCCCGGAACAATTTCAGCCCCCGGCATCAAATTCGCCCATTCAGCCTGTCCATAGTTGGCAAACTCAATGCCTAAAACGGGCCTGTCCGGCGGCGTAAGCGGTTTGACCTTATCCTTATGTTTCAGCGCATAGGCTGTTTTCTCCGTCAGGAGCTGCCCCGCCTTTACAGGTGACAGACATTTTACCGCTGTTCTTGAAATCGTTTGTTTCACGGCGGCTGTCGTTACATTAGGGATCAAATCCTCTGCTTCATTCGCGGCACGGTCATCTCCGGCAACCATAATCACCGGCACATCGTAATATCCGGCAAGATAGGCATTCAGTCCCAGTTCACCGACAGGCGTATCGTTTATGTAAAAGTGGCGTACGCCGAAAATCATACTGTGCGACATGACCCCGGGTGTCGAGGCTCTTGCATGATAGCCGATAAATATCGCGCCCGTATATGATTCATCAAGCCCCTGCATCATCGAAAACGGCTTCACATCCCCGGTAATCAATTCAGCCTCGGGGTGAAGCTTATCGGCGAGCAAATTATTCATTTTTGAATGGCTGTCATTTACAAGCACTTCCGTACAGCCGTTATTGAACGCTGCTGTAATGCAATAGTTTGCTTCTTCCGTCATGATGGCCCGGCCGCGCTCATAGTTATGCATCCGGGAATTAACAAACGTTTCGTCCGGCAGGCCGGAAATCCCTTCCATGTCTGCAGATACATACAGTTTCATATAATGCCTCCTTTTTTATCTAAAATTCCGGTATTAAATTATGAATATTCTAACAAATTATATTAAAAAAGAACGAAACATGCAATATCAGCAGTAGATTATCGTTCACTATTGTCAAAAAGAATCCCTCATATGTTTACATGCGGGATTTAACGTTTTCTGAAAGGTTCCGGTATTTTTCCAGCGTTTTCTCAAATACCTCATCAAACATAGCCGGGGCAGCGGAGCGGATGACATCAGCCCCTTCTCCTGTTATGCCTCCTTTTGTCGCTACGCGCGTTAACGTTTCCTGAAATGTGATTTGCTTTTCCAGCAAAAGCTTTCCAGTGCCGTACAGCGAGTGTACGAGAAATTCAAAAGCTTCCTCTTTTGATAAATGGCTGTTTTTAACGGCAGACAGTGCGAATTCCTCAAATAAGGCGGCGATCAACCCCGGTGCTGAGCTTGTTAAATTACTGGCGGCATCCAGATTGTCCTCTTCAATTTCTCTTACAGTTCCAAAGGCTGACAATCGCTCATTCAAATGGTTTTTCTGGGTCGAAGATACCGTGCCGCCGTGAACGATCAGCGACACGCCCGCTTTTACTTCTGACGTCAATGCGGGAATATATCTGCTGACGGCTGTGTCTGATCCTTCCTCAAGCGCCTGTAACGGCACGCCGGCCGCAATGGAGACAATATGCGTCTTTTCATTTATGAATGAATCTAAGCGCTGCTTCGTTTCCAGCACATACAGCGGAGGTACGCAGATGAAAATCAGGCTGCAGGTTTCAGCCCACTCCTCAAGGGAATCAACATGTACCGAAGGATATTCAGAAAGCAGCGCCTGCAGACGCTCCCCTCTCGTTCTCGTATCAATAAAAAGATCATGTTCCGTAATCTGTTGATCTCTCAGCAGACGGAGAGCGATCATTTCCGCCATGCTGCCATACCCTACCAAACCGATGCGGGCCATCTCATCATTCCTTTCTGTTCATAGCTTCCTTTAGCAGTGTACCCCTTTTTGTGAATCTCCGCATTTTTTCACAATTTCCCATAATCTTTTCATTATTATCCCACACTTTTTGTTTAAGATGGAGTCAGTCATAATCGGCAAATCATGCTATGATGAAATAGAGAAACGGAGTGAACATGATGGATAACTATCGTGATGAAAAGCGGACAGACCAAAAAGAACAGGAAGTCCTTTTAGTGAAAGAAAATCCTGAACAGCACCCGCATCCGGCCAGATACACCGTACAGGATGAGGAGAAGAAAAGACGCAGCTTCGGCTGGTTCAGGCCGCTCCTCGGCGGGGTTATCGGCGGAGGGCTCGCCCTTGGAATTTATACATTTACGCCGCTTGGCGATCATCAATCTCAAGACACAGCAAGTACGGCGCCGGCGCAGGAAACATCATCGGTAACCGCAAAACAGACGTCTTCTGATTCCGCCAAAAACACAACGGCGTCAGACAGCTCGTCAAAAGATTCAGCAAAAATTTCGAATATGGTAGAAGACATCTCACCGGCAATCGTCGGCATCACAAACCTGCAAAAGCAGCAAAGCAGCTCTGATTCCCTGTTCGGCTTCGGGTCAGGTTCTGACTCAAGCTCCGGCTCATCAAGTGATGATACCGAAACAGGCTCAGGCTCGGGGGTCATTTTCAAAAAAGCAAACGGAAAAGCGTATATCATTACGAACAACCATGTGGTTGAAGGCGCCTCTTCTCTTAAAGTGTCATTGTACGACGGCACAGATGTAACAGCCAAACTTGTCGGCAGAGACTCTTTAACGGACTTAGCCGTTTTAGAAATCAGTGATAAACACGTGAAAAAAGTGGCGAGCTTCGGAAACTCATCCGCTCTCAGAACGGGTGAATCGGTCATCGCCATCGGTGATCCGCTCGGAAAAGACCTTTCGCGCACCGTGACACAAGGAATTGTGAGCGGCTTAAACAGAACCGTTTCCATTTCTACATCAGCCGGAGAATCCAGCATTAACGTCATCCAAACCGACGCGGCTATCAATCCCGGCAACAGCGGCGGGCCGCTATTGAATACAGACGGCAAAATCATCGGCATCAACAGCATGAAAATCAGCGAGGACGATGTAGAAGGCATCGGTTTTGCAATCCCAAGCAACGACGTAAAACCGATCGCCGAAGAGCTTCTTTCCAAAGGACAGGTAGAACGGCCATATATCGGCGTCAGCATGATAGACTTGGAGCAAGTGCCGCAAAACTATCAGGAAGGCACACTCGGCCTCTTCGGCAAACAGCTGGATAAAGGCGTTTATATCCGTGAAGTCGCACAAGGCTCGCCTGCCGCAAAAGCCGGACTGAAAGCAGAAGACATCATCATCAGCTTAAAAGGCAAAGAAACCGACACAGGAAGCGAGCTTCGCAACATTCTTTACAAGGATACAAAGGTCGGCAGCACCGTTGAAGTGAAAATTCTCAGAAACGGCAAAGAAATGACGAAAAAAATCAAACTGAATCAAAAAGAAGAAACACCTTCTTAACACGAACCCAAGGCTGCTGTGACGGCCTTGGGTTTTTTATAGAAAACGAAACTTTCAGCCTGTCATCCCCGTATAACATTCTGAACGATGAAGGAGGGTACATACTGATGAAGAGCAAGGGTCTTTTGCCGGTATTGGCCGGCATCATATTTTTGCAGATCAGCCTTCACCTCCCCCGGCAGGATTTTGCTTGGGGAATGACACTGGCTGCCAGTATTTTATTAAACATGACAGGAACTGTCTTGCTGATGCGTTCGCTTAAAGCACCGGCAAGACGCAATTGAATGGAGCGTTAAACCCGCTTCTTCTTTGAATGGCAATGAGTGCTCGCCTGTATGAAGCGGCATCGGTTTTCAACTCACCTTTCCTTCACGGCAAGTGTGTTTCGTAACGAAAAAACACCCCGTGCGCTAACGGACAGGGTGTTTGGCTCACGACATATGCTGGCCGCGGCAGATGTTTTGATTTTTAATGCCGTACGCTTTTTGAACGATATAAAGCGGGCGGTCTTTTGCTTCGTCATAAATTCTTCCGATGTATTCACCGATCATTCCTAAAATCAGAAGGACGATGCCGCTGAATAATAGCTGTATCACAATCAGGGATGACCAGCCTGTAATCGTGCTGTCTGTAAACAGTTTCATATATAAAACGATAAACATATAGAGAAAACCTGCGCCTGACATGAGCATTCCCGCATAGCTTGCAGCCTTGAGCGGTTTATGGGAGAACGTTGTAATGCCGTCCATTGAGAGCTTCAGCATCTTTTTAAGCGGGTATTTCGTTTCTCCCGCCAGCCTTTCGTCACGTTCGTATTGGACAGACGTCTGTTTAAAGCCGACCCAGCTGACGAGACCTCTGACAAAAGGATTTTTCTCTTTTAATTTTTTCATTTCATCACAGACTTTTCTGTCCATCAGGCGGAAATCACCGGTATCAATCGGGATGTCAATATCAGTCACGCTCCGCAGCAGCCGATAAAACAGAGAAGCCGTCTTTTTCTTAAAAAAGGTCTCGCCTTTTCGTTTTGTCCGGATGGCATACACCACATCGTAGCCTTCCTTCCACTGTTCAATCATCTCCAGGATTAATTCGGGAGGGTCCTGCAAATCGGCGTCAATGACGACGATTGCATTCCCCTCTGCGTAATCCATGCCTGCGGTAATCGCGATTTGGTGCCCGAAGTTTCTGGAAAAATCGAGAATTTTCACTCTCGGGTCCATAAGGCTGAGTTCTCTTAAAATCTCAATACTGCGGTCTCGGCTTCCATCGTTCACAAAAATCAATTCATAGTGTTCTTTCGTTTGATCCATCACTTCTTTCAGACGCTGATAGGTTGTCTGAATGACGAGTTCTTCGTTATAAACCGGGACGACAATTGAATATTGAGTGTGTCTGTTCATGGTTAGCTCTCCTTTCTATTTCGCTGTGAGTTCATATAAAACAGCTGACTGGCCCATTCCGCCGGGGCCGCCGCCGATTTGGCCGGATTTGGCGCTTCCGCTTTGTGCTTGGCCGGTTGAAGCGGCTCCTGAAGCTTTTTGTCCCCGCTGTTGAGAAGATGTGTTTTGGGCGGTTGTTGATTGCCATTTACTGCTTGAGATTTTTTTGCCGTTTTTCTCGACCCAATTTAAAATGTCGCTATTTCCGCCTTTTCCTCTGTCTGAGGCAAGGAAGTATTTCACTTTTCCTTCTTTGACCAGCTTTTTGAACTGAGCCAATGTAATCGCCGGATCAGAGCCGCCGTAGCCTCCGATGGCCATTACCGCTTTTTTCGTTTTAATAATGTACGGCGCAGCGGACACGGCATCTGTCGTAGCGAATAAGTATTCAGAGCCGGTGTTATTTTTTTCTAAGTACGAAATGAGCTTTTCGTTTACACTGCCATCTGCCGTTCCCATTCCGGAACCGCTTGAAGCAAGCTGCGGTCCTGTTTCCGGAAGCGCACTGTTACCTCCGTAAAGGAGCGGTGTGCTCGCCCAATAAATCGGTACGACGAGTAAAACGAGGAGTCCGGCAAGCGATACGTAATATGTCATTGGTTTCTGGCGCTGTTTCATAATAAGAAGCACGATTGCAGAAAGCGCTCCGATGATCCCGACGCCAATGCTCCATCCGTAACCGATTTCGTCAATATTATTGCGTAAGATAAATAATTCAAATGCTGTTGTGGCAAGGATTGCCGCCGGCAGCAGCCATGTCTTCCAGCCCGTTTGATTTCGATACAGGCTGGCAAGAGATACCCAACCGGCTCCGACAAGCGCCGCAATCGGCGGTGCCAGCATAATGAGATAATAGTGGTGGAAAAATTCTGCAACACTGAAGAATCCGGCGATCGGTACGAGCCATGCGACCCAGAAAACCGTTTCTTTTTGCTGTACAGATAATCTTCTTCTCTCTTTTGCTCCGGCGATCAAAAGCCCGGCGATGCCAAAAAGCGCAAATGGGAGAAGCCAGCTGATTTGATCGGATAATTCCGTTTGGAACAGGCGCAGCGGTCCCGGTGTTCCCGTTCCGAACATCCCTGTTCCCGATTGCATTTTTGATCCGTGCCCGCTTCCCTTTCCGCCAAAGCCGCCGCTCGGAGGGCAGCCTTGGCCGTCGCCGCCCGGCATTTCACCGCCGCTTGGAGGTCCGGCCATTGAGCTTCCGGATTGCTGAGATTTTGATATACTGCCGCTTGAAGAATTTCCCGGAGGCGCTTGAACGGCTGATGAATACTGATTGCCAGAAGACATCTCTTTTGAAGCGCTGCGGCCCGGCGCTCCTCCTCCGCCTGACGTCGACCCTTGGCCCGTCAGCCGTTCAATCCCGTTGTAACCGAATGCAAGCTCCAATACTGAGTTGGTCTGGCTGCTGCCGATATACGGCCTGTCACTTGAAGAAGTGCTGTCTACCACAAGGGCCCAGGATACTGAAACAGCAAGCATGACAACAACAGCGCTGATTAACGAGATGATTTTTTTCTTGATTGTGGTATTTGCTGCAATCATATAAAACAATAAAAATGCCGGTAAAATCATGTAAGCCTGAAGCATTTTCGTGTTAAAGCCGACACCGACGACGAAAAATGCCGCTAACAGCCAAATGAGCTTTCCTTTTTTGACTGCTTTAAACAAAAGCCAAGTCGCAAAGAATAAGAAAAAGGCAAGTAATGCATCGACATTGTTTGTCCGGGCTACAGCCACCGCAATCGGTGTGCACGCCATCACAAAGGAAGCTATGCGGGCCGCCGTTTTTCCGAATGTCGGTTTGATTAACAGATACATGAAGAAAACAGAACCGACTCCCGCCAATGCCTGCGGAAGGATAACACTCCAGCCGTGCATCCCGAAGATAAGAGCGCTGATCGTCTGAAGCCAGAATGTAACGGGCGGTTTATCCACCGTGATAAAACCGGCCGCGTCAAATGAAGCGTAAAAGAAATTATGAAAGCTTTGAAGCATACTCGTTACTGCTGCGGTGTAATAAGGGTTCACCGTATCGTCATTCCAGATGTTGTACATATTCAAGAATGCAGAAGCGAGTAAAATGAGAATTAAGACTGCGTCAATCTCGCGTTTTTTCATTTTCACCTGTGTTTTCACTCCTTTTTAACTTTGATACAGTGTAACAACCAAATGTGAAAAAATTATTAATAAACAAAGGCATTTATTTTGCCATTTGCAAATAGGTAAAAAGAATGACAAAACGGGAAATACCAAGTGAATAAACCTTCCCTTTCCTTTCTAAAAAACAAAAAAAAGATGCCTCCGTAAAAGCCGGAGGGCATCTGTTGTCATTTGTTATTACTGAATCGGTTTCAGGCGCGCTTCTATTTCAGAACGGCGGTGCTCAAGATACGGCGGCAGCGCGATCGTCTTACCGAGCTCCTCTGGCGCTTCATCCACCATAAATCCCGGACCGTCTGTCGATAATTCAAAAAGGATTCCGTTCGGCTCTCTGAAGTACAGCGCTTTGAAATAATAACGCTCCACAATGCCGGAGTTGCTGAAACCCTCTTTGCTGATGACGCCGTGCCAGGCGGCGAGCTCCTCCTCATCATTAACGCGGAATGCGACATGATGAACGCTTCCTTTTCCTTGGCGCTCACGCGGAAGATCACTTCTTTCGATCAGATGGATTTCTGTCGCCGCTCCGCCGTCTCCGGATTCTAACACCGTAACGGTTCCCCGGTCTTCATGTGTTTCTTTTCCGATTTCCGTGAATCCCAATATGTCAGTTAATACACGCCGGGTCGGTTCAGCGTACGGAACGGTCAATTCAACCGGGCCGAGGCCGCGGAATGAATATTCTTCTGGGATGCCGCTTTGCTTCACGGCTTCACCGATGTTTCTGCCTTTTTCATCTGCCGTCAATACAAGCCGCTGTCCTTCATGATCTTGAAAAGCGAGAGTGTCTCTTCCGGCTGTTTTTATGATGTCACCGTGAGCGACCTGATGCTCCTCGAATCGTTTTTTCCAATATTGAAGAGCTTGTGTGTCCGGCACGCGCAGACCGATAGAAGAAATGCTGTTTGTCCCCGCATGAAACGGAGCGATTCGTGGGATTTCAAAAAACGTCAGCTCAGAACCCGGATTGGCAGCTTCGTCTCCGTAAAATAAATGATACATTGTCGGCTCATCCTGATTGACGGACTTCTTCACAAGTTTCAATCCCATGACCTTACAATAGAAATCTAAATTTTTTTGTGCGTCAGCCGTTAAAGCCGACACATGGTGAATTCCTTTAACCTTCATTTTTTTATCCTCCATTTAATTATCTCGATTTCGAGATATTTTCTATATATACAACCTATTTTATTCGGACCGCAAAGTCAATCCATCTGCTCCGCATCCGGGTCTTCTGTCTGTCTTCCGAAAAAAACCACGAACTATTTCACTACTGAAATAAATAATATTCGTTATTCCAGACAAAATGTTTCCGTTCCCAAGAAGAAAAGCCTGTATTTATAAGGAAATGAACAAAATCAGAAAATTTATTTAATTCGTGTTTTAGCAAATAGGGTTTACAATATGTAAAATAGTTTTTTCAACAAGAAGCTTTTACATTGGAGGGACAGGATATGCAGACTGAAGAAAATGGATTAAAAAAAGAGATCGGCATTACAATTGCCCTCTCTCTTGTTATCGGCACCATTATCGGTTCCGGCGTATTTATGAAGCCCGGCGCCGTTCTTGCCTACTCCGGTGATTCGAAAACTGCGCTTTTAGCATGGCTGTTAGGAGGAATATTGACGCTTGCAGGGGGCTTGACCGTTGCGGAAATCGGCACGCAGATTCCGAAAACGGGCGGGCTGTATACATATCTTGAGGAAGTGTACGGCGAGTTTTGGGGCTTTTTGTGCGGCTGGGTTCAAATTATCATTTACGGCCCGGCCATTATCGGAGCGATCGGGTTATATTTCGGTTCCTTAATGGCTCATCTTTTCAGCTGGGATTCAGGCTGGTCAAAGGTGATCGGAATTTTAGCCGTGTTATTTTTAAGCATCATTAATATCATCGGAACGAAATACGGCGGAATCGTTCAGGGAATTACGACCGTCGGAAAACTGATTCCGATCATCTGCATGATTTTCTTCGGCCTTTGGAAAGGCGATCAGCATATATTCAGCGCCGTCACCAGCAGCATCTCCGACATGAACTTCGGCGCTGCGATTTTGGCGACACTGTTTGCCTACGACGGCTGGATTTTGCTTTCCGCTCTCGGAGGAGAAATGAAAAATCCAGAAAAGCTGCTGCCGAAAGCGATGACGGGCGGGCTGTTAGTCGTGACCGCCATCTATCTTTTCATTAACTTTGCCCTTTTGCACATTCTTTCTGCAACAGACATCGTCAAACTCGGTGAAAATGCGACAAGCACGGCGGCTGAAATGCTGTTTGGCGCCCTCGGCGGAAAACTGATCAGCGTCGGAATCATCGTCAGCATTTTCGGCTGTTTAAACGGAAAAATTCTCGCTTTTCCGCGTATCTCATTTGCAATGGCGGAACGAAAACAGCTTCCATTTGCCAAACAGCTTTCACGCGTGCATCCGACGTTCCGCACGCCGTGGATCGCGGTATCATTCCAGATTGCGCTCGCCGTTATTTTTATGATCGTCAGCAATCCGGATAAGCTGTCTGAGGTCTCCATTTTTATGATTTATATTTTTTACGTCATGGCCTTTTTCGCCGTATTTATTCTGCGAAAAAAGAACGCCGGCAAAAAACGCGCCTACAGCGTCCCTTTGTACCCGATCGTCCCTGTTTTGGCCATCGCGGGTTCGCTGTTTGTTTTAGTCAGCACGGTCATCACTGACACCTTAAGCTGCGGGCTGTCCATTTTGATCGGTCTTGCCGGATTGCCGCTTTATTTTTGGATAAAAAAAGCAAATTAAACTAAAAAAACGGTTCCTTTTTATGGGAGCCGTTTTTTTCATTAAAAATCACGCGCAAATGTTGACAGGAAATTCACATCTTTTGTTATACTTTTTAAGCAAGATGTCTGAATTCGAAGTGTGTTACGTTTTTTTGGCGAAGTGGGATAACATAAGAAGAACGGGATAGACACGTTTTTCCGAAAAAATCAAGAGGCGTTTTTTTCGACTTTACCTGTTTTTTTTCGACAAAAGGCTATATAATAATTTGATGTGTGCATTGTCTCATTCAAACAATGGAGGGTTTTTAATGATAAAAAGAAAAAAAGATAAGTTCTCACTCCTTTTAACAGAAATCGCAAAAAATATAGACGAAACCGCAGAATATTTTGTGAATTTCAAAGTCACGAACCAAACGACTCTGAAGGAATTTGCCGATACGTTAAAAGAGTTTGAAACGAAAGGAGATAATCATGTTCATGTCATGATTAAAGAGCTGAACAAAGCTTTTATCACTCCCATTGAACGTGAAGACATCCTTGAGCTGACAAACAGCCTCGATGACGTGCTTGACGGAATCGAACATTTTTCAGCAATGATGGAGATTTTCTCAATCACCTCTTCCGACGAACATATCGATAAGTTCAGCGGTTACATCAGAGAGTGTGCGAAGGAAATTTTAATCACAATTGAATTGCTGGCAGAAAACCGATTGAAGGACATTCACCCTCACGCCATTAAAATTAAAGAATACGAGCACAGCTGCGATAACCTGCACCGTAAATCTTTAAAAAATCTGTTCGGTACAGAAACCGATCCGATTAAAGTCATTCAATACCGCGAGATTTACGAAACGCTTGAGGAAATTGCCGACTCTTGCCAAAGCGTTGCCAATAACCTTGAAACCATTATTATGAAAAACGCGTAACGAGGGGTTATAATGAATACATTATTAATTTTAACGATCTTAATTGTCATTTGCGCTTTGGTATTTGATTTCATTAACGGATTTCACGATACCGCAAACGCAATCGCCACCTCAGTTTCGACTAAAGCACTGAAGCCGCGGCACGCAATTATCATGGCCGCCATCATGAACTTTCTCGGAGCTATGACGTTTACAGGCGTAGCCAAAACCATCACGAAGGATATTGTGAATCCTTATACATTAGACAACGGTTCGATTGTGATTCTCGCAGCCTTGCTCGCGGCGATCGCCTGGAACTTAATCACTTGGTATTTCGGCATCCCGAGCAGTTCTTCTCATGCGATTATCGGGGCGATTGCCGGTGCGGCCATTGCGGCGTCAGGTTTTGCAACGCTGAACTATAAAGGGTTTATAAAAATTATCGAAGCACTTATTTTATCACCGATCATCGCCTTTGTCCTCGGCTTTATCGTTTATTCGATCGTAAAGCTGATATTTAAAGACAGCAACTTGGCGAAAACGAACAAACGGTTTCGCAGAGTGCAGATTTTAACGGCTGCGATTCAGTCCTATACACACGGAACAAACGACGCGCAAAAAGCGATGGGTATCATTACGATGGCACTTATGACTGCAAACTTACATAATAGTGATGCGATCCCTTTCTGGGTGCAGCTTTCATGTGCGATCGCGATGGGTCTCGGCACGTCAATCGGCGGCTGGAAAATCATTAAAACCGTCGGCGGCAAAATTATGAAAATCCGTCCGGTAAACGGCGTTTCTGCCGACTTAACCGGTGCGGCGATTATTTTCGGCGCGACATTTATCCATCTGCCGGTCAGCACGACACACGTCATCTCATCTTCCATTCTGGGCGTGGGCGCTTCTCACCGCGTAAAGGGCGTAAACTGGGGAACCGCCAAACGGATGCTCATTACATGGGTTATCACATTGCCGATCTCAGGAACACTCGGCGCCATTGCTTTTTTTATCTTAGATATCTTTTTCTGATACAGCACCCGCTTCTTAACAGAAGCGGTTTTTTTTGTGACAGGAAAATGATGCCATGACATAGAATGAAATTAAGCAGACAATTTTCGAATGTGAGGGGTGCTCATGCTTTTATTTTTTCAAATTATGGTGTGGTTCATGGCGGCCGCGCTTGTTTTATATGTTTATGCATCCTGGCGGTTTGAGGCAAAAGTAAAAGAGAAGATGTTTGCTATACGCAAAACGTGGTATTTACTATTTGTAGTAGGCGCCATGGTCTACTGGACATATGACCCTGAGTCCCTTTTTACCCAGTGGAATCAGTATTTAATCGCTGCCGTCAGCTTTGCCCTTATAGATGCGTTCATCTTTTTGAGCGCTTATATTAAAAAGCTCGCCGGCAATGAATTAGAAACGGATACGCGAGAAATTTTAGAAGAAAATAACGAAATGCTGCACTCCTATCTTGAAAAACTGAAAACCTATCAATATCTGTTGAAAAATGAACCGATTCATGTTTATTATGGAAGTATAGAAGCTTATGCAGAAGGAATCAGAAGGCTGTTAACCACCTATGCTGAAAAAATGAACATCACGGTCTCGCTGTTCGATTATTCCGCACAGACGGATAAGGATCGCTTAACCGAGCATATGCCTGATGCGGCGGATGTTCAATCACGTCTTAACCGAAAAGACGTCTACTATGATCAAAAAGGAAGGCTTGTGCTTATTCCGTTTTCGGTTCAGACCCGCCATTATGTGATCAAACTGACATCAGAACACCTGTTGACGGAATTCGATTATTTGCTTTTCACATCGTTAACGAGCATTTATGATTTAATGCTGCCAATAGAAGAGGAAGGTGACGGATAATGGAGCAGGCTTTTCAAAACGGACAGCCGGAACGGTCGGCAAAGCCGTTTAAAATTCTCAAAAAACGCTCAATGACCAGTATCGGGAGTTATCAAGTCAGCCCTCATACCGCAAGAATTTTCAAAGAAAACGAGCGGCTGATTGATAAGTATAAACGAAAAAAAGCTTGATTACACTAAAGGACAGGAGATGCGGCTCTTGTCCTATTCCTTTTCTCCTTATTTTACATATAATAAACCAACTACAGCAGATGCGACAGGTGATCATGTGAAAAAAATTGTACGGCGTGTGAAGTTTGTGGATTACGGACGGTTCGGGCTTTCCGCTTATTCGCTGAAGATGAAGGTGAGGAATCTCGGGCTGCTGAATCGATTAAAGAAGAAAAGCTGAATCCCGGAATCATCCGGGACTCGGCCTTTTTTTATGAGAGCTGCATAACGATCTTTGCTTTAACAGCCGGGCCGTAGATGCCGTCAGACGTTAAGCCGTTCACAGATTGGAAGCGGGCTACGGCGTTCGCTGTTTTCGGACCATAGACGCCGTCAATGCCATTATTGACAGCTCCTTTTTCAGGGTAAAAATAAAGCGCGGCAAGCGCGTTTTGCACCTGGTATACCTTTTCGCCGGATGTATACGGTGTTGTCAGCTGAATCACCTCATCCGGAAGAGGATATGCTACCTGTACGGGTGCGCTGACAAACAGCACTTGTCCGACTTGAATCAGATTCGGGTCGGCAATGTTGTTCCATTTCTGCAAGTCAGCCACGCTGACGCCGAATTTTCGCGCGATTGCCGACAACGTATCCCCTTTTTGCACAGTATAAGTCTGCCTGCTGTCAGAACCGATCCCTGCTTTAAATTCGTCCCATGTATCCAAAAGCCTTCTCGGGCAAAGCTTGCCAGACCAATGCTTATGCTCGACGACATTTGCAAGCGGGATACTGTGCGATGCCATTAATGTGCGGATGAGCCATTGGGCGTTTGCGACCGCTTTTGGAAAATCGCCGTCCGCGTTTTCACAGATTTCAATGCCGATTGATTTACGGTTTCCGTCTCCGTTGCCGTCCCCCGCATGCCAGCCGTTTTCATTTAACGGAAGATGCTGATAAATTTCCGTATCATCGACTGTGAAATGCCAGCTTGTGGGCGTATCGGGATTTTTCACATAACGCGCGTGCATTTTCGCATTAGCGCCGACGGATGTATTCGCCGTATTATGAACCGTAATGTAGATGGGCGTCATTGCATAGCCGGGGCGGTTATTAGCACCAACCGGAATAAAATCTTGGATAATGTTTACCATTCTTATCTCCCCTTACTTCGTTAAATTGTTTATTTTCAATAAAGCCTTCTGTTTTTTCCCTTTTTCTGTTACATAATTGTTCTTGAACCAGGCAGCCGCTGTCGTTCCTATCGTAAAAATGGCTGAACCGGCGGCATATAGCGTGTCCGCAAGCTGATTGACTTGGTCTTCCTGAATATCTAATGGAGACTTGCCGAACATCAGCAAGGTTTGGTTCAATAGAGCAAGCAAAAGAAGCACCGTCCTGATGACCGTGCCTTTGTCCGCGTATTTCATATCTGTGTTCCTCCTCATTTTTGCAGCAGATTGTACATGATGGCGATGGCGCCGCCAATAATGCCCGTGCATATTGCCGTCACGATGGCTCCTGTAATGGTCCGCTTAATCCATGTCGTATTTTCCTCAATTTTGTTCAGCTTCTCATTCAGTGTCATAATTTGCTGGTCCTGGCGGTCTGACACCCGCTCTAATGAGGCAACCCGCTGTTCCAACACCTTCTGTTCGCCTTTGATTCCCGCGAATTCTTTTTGCACCGTATGTTCATCAAGCAGCAATAATAAAACCCCCTTTTACATTGGTCTCACCTCCCTTCGGAAGCCTGTTTTTCCTTAGGACACAGCCGTCCCTTTCACAGAAAGGCTCCCGCCTGAGATTTTCGTGATTTCCATGACAATTTCTTTAAAGCCGGCAATATCAAATGACCACGCTTCATGTGTTCCTGACGTACCGCAAGACGAAGTCCCGTCATCTGTTTTAACCCCTCTGATCGGCAGGTTTTCTCCGGAGAAGGATCTGCCCCAGAAAGCAACATTGCTTGATTCGGCTGTTCCGGTGATTTCGACGAGGAGTTTTTTCTCACCGTTTACAGATAAGACCGCTCCCTCACCTGCGCTTTCTGCCTGTTCATGAAAAACAAAATCGGTCTGACTTGGATGAAGAGCGACCGGTAAAGGCTTTGTCTCTTGCAAATGAATATCGATTTCTCCCGCACCAAGTGATTGATAAAGGATAAATTCGGATTGCTGCAAATTCCCATTCACATAGCGGAAACGATAATACCTTTTAGTGAGATACACCCATTCAGACGCTGAAAACGCACTAGGCGCTACATCAACTGCGGCGGTGGTTGACCATGAAAGGTTATTGTCACTTTCTTCAATAAACAGCGTGCCGCCGCGATCGGCATAAGCAAAACCTTTCACTTTAGAAATAAGCACGGCGCCTAACCTATCCTGTCCGTATTGACTGTAGACCTCTGTCGCTTTCAGAACGGAGTTAGTTAACAGCTCGGCCACGCCCGACAAATGGGATACAGGTGTTACAAAATCTGTTTTTTCTCCTCTGTACGGCTTTACCGCACCTGCTTTTCCGGTTCGGTCTGCGGGAAATTCATATTGATATTTCGCCATTTTCATCCTCCTGCTTTCTACTTGTTTTCTTAAAAAAGCCAAAATAAAAAAGCCTTACATGGCTTCTCCGGTGATCGCTTCATATTGGTCTGGCGTTATCAGGGCCTGATGAACGCCTTCTTTCATATCCTCTATCGAACAGTCTTTATATTGCAGAGCCTGTTTAACCATATCTGCCGTCGCCCACTGATAATGAAGGGCAAGCACCCAAAAATTCATTATGCATTTTCTCCTTTCAATGACAAAAGTGTAAGCTTAACGTCTGACAGCTCATTCCCCAGCATGCTGTTCAGCTCTTCCAGCTGCTTGCGCGCGAGTTTTTCCCGAGACAGCTCTTGTGCGAGCAGCTCAACTTGATCCGGCGGCTCGTATGGCGGATTTTTTTGTGATTCTTCCCACCATGCCTGCAGCTGCTCTTTTGTGGGAATGGGAGCGTTGATGTTCCATTTTTCAATATAAGATTCATTCCCGTCATTTCTCAATATAAAGTCTTTTAACGGGACTGTCTCAGGATATTTATACATAATTGCATCAAATAAAATCATTTAAATCCCCCCATCTATACTTCCAAGTAATTTTTTCCCCCAATTTCCAAAATATCAAAATAATTTTTCTTTCCATCTGTATCTTTCACATAACGTGTGGCGGTGCCAGTATAACCGATATAAGCATATATTTCTGCATAATCACCGGCATCAAGCGGTACTGTCACTGTTCCGGTCAGTGTCGCATTAAACTCATTTAAATCTGTATTGTCTTTCGGAGAAGGCATTCTAAAATGATCCATTAATTTGTATTGTTCTCCATTCACATATACGTACAATTCAAAGTTGGAATATTGCTGTGTATTTTCTATATATATACTGCTGCCGATTAGGTACATTCCGGAGTGCTTTGCGATAAATCTACTATTTTTTACATCAAATAAGTTATCACTATCTTTTATTTTTCGGTTAAAAAGAATTTTATTAACCTCACCTTTTTTCAGCTCCTGCCGTCCTGTAGTACCAATGTTAGCATGTGCAAACCCTGCTATTTTTTCCCACGATGTCCATCCGGTAGTATCCCACCATTGACGAATCCAAGTACCGGTTTGACTATTCTTCCCGTTTCTCTCATCACCATTGCCGTAAAAATATTGAACGAAGCGCCATTTATTTAAATTTTCATTTTTTACAAAGCCATATCCAAGAGGGTAACCGGTACTGTTTCCCTCATAAATACCCATAAAAGTGATTCCCTCAGGATAATCAGTTCCAGGTGTTCTGGCATCAACAATTGTTCTTTCATCCCCATCACGATAACAAGTCAATTTATCAATTGAAAAATTAGTATCCGCGTAATTTTTCGCATTTAATAGAGCTTGGTCAGCTTTATTTTGGGCACCTCTTTCTGTTCCGAGCATTTGCCATCCAAGCCAAGTATTATTTAAATAATTGGTATAGAAATTGTTCTCGTAGTCAATCGCGTAAATCCAGCCAAAGACAGCTTTACCGGATGAATCTTGGTTAGTCATTTGCCATAATCCGCGTATAGCCTTCCCTTCAGCAGGGGCTCCCGGATTCGTGCCATGGGCATAAAAGGTTCCAATAGAAGTGCCTTTACTCTGAATGGCGTCCAGCAGATTTATATCGCTTCCGCTTACCAAAGAAATAGTTGGCGCTCCATTATCAGCAGTCAACTTCATCAACTGTCCTGCATTCCATTTTTCTTTGTCAGACTTGGTTACATGAAGATCTGTTTTATCGGCATGCGCGTTTACTTTTGCTTGCGCTCCGGCAGCCGTTTCAAACGGTATCCATTCAGTCCAGCTGCCGTTTTTCAGCGTTTTTCTCCAAAATCCCCCGTCATTTGAGAAAGCAGCCGCCTCCCCGTTATTCTTTGAAGAATAAAGATAAATGCCGTCTGCCGGCTGCGGCGGAGTATTTATTCCTGTCGTTGCTGCAGAGAAAGTGAAGGTTTTATTTTGGCTGGCAGCTGTCTGATGAAAATCCTGTCCGTCGGAGATATTGATAAAAGCAGAGCCGTTATCTTTTGTGATTTTTGACAGCTGCCCGTTATTCCACTTCTGACGCTCTTCCTTCAACACATGCCGGTCCTGATCTTGATTGTGCTGATCGAAATCCTTTTTTGCCGCCTGCTGTACATTGTCCACGTTTCCGAGCCCGACTTGCGCCTTTGTCGTTTTATGCGGGTTGTTCATTTCGTTTTTATGGGCTGCCAGGTCCGTGTGGGCGTCTTTTATTCCTTTTTCCCAGCGATTGACGTCATCTTCGTTAATGGGGTCGTCCGGGAGCCAGTCTGTTTTCTCTTCGTATGCCATCGTTACACCACCTCAAAAGTAAATCTTAAGTCAAGCGTTCTGTTGCTGCTTACGTCTATATTTGTTTTTCTCTCTGTGATAACGCTGCCTGTTTCATCGATCATCTGCACGGTTTCAATGTGCTTGATGTCTTCTTCCCGGCGTGTCAGGACGGTAACGGCGGCGTCATTTACGGATATTTCTGTAATAGGCGTTTCTTTGCCGTTTAACAGCACTTTTGTGATTCTGCTTTTCAGATCTGCTGCTGTGCGCTGTCTGTATGCGGTTGATATCATGGTAAAACCACCTCGTTATTGTTGAGTGTGACGGAATAACCGACCTTCAGCTCACTGGCTGTCCGGTATCTGCGATGGTTGAGAATGACACGGTCTTTAATCTCCAGCGTTTCGTTTAATCCGGCCCTTAGTGTATAAGCCAAATGGGCGGGCTTAATGTTTTCCAGCATCTCGATCAATTCGCTCATGTGCTGCAGATCGTCAAGCTCGATATCGACATTAAAACGATATTCTCCCGGCAGCAGGCGGACATGAGCGGACGGATGTTTCAAAAAGCGGTTTAACGCCTGTTCGATGGCTTGATGTGTCATCGGCGGAATGTTGGACATCTTTGATATGAGCCGTAATCGCCTCATGTCAACCGTGTCGCCTGATTCTCGCGGTATTTTCAATATCTTTTCCCAGCGGTCAAGCCCCCACGTCGCCGTCGTGATAAACAGCTGGTCGGTCAGATCGAAAATGCCGTTATTCTGCTGATCAAACTCCGGGGCTTCCGCTTTTAGAATTTCTGTCATTTCTTTTAAACGGGTCAAAAACAGCGGGAGGCAGGCCGTCATATCATCGAGTCTGCTCAATAATGGTCACCTGCCTGAGAGTCGGAATTTCAACGTCGCTCAGCACGAGATTTTCCGCTGCTCCGTTGATCCTGATATCGGCGTAGTCACTGACGGACGCCGAGTTATATACGATATTGTTAATTTGTGATAAGCGAACGGTATTTTCTTCAAATGCCATTTTCTTAAATAAATTCAGGACACCCTTTTCGATTTCGGCTTTCACTTCATCAATCGAGCTGTTTAGCTCAGGAAGCACTGCGGCGGATATCTCGATTTCCTTCCATACGGCGCTTTCTACCGTTACAGTCGCTCCGATTGGGGCCTGTCCTTCTCCCTGTCCTTCATTCGGATCAATATAGTCCTTTACTTTCTTAATCAAAATGGCTGATGCCGGCTCCAGATTCGCATTCGTTATGACGATCTTCACCGTTCCTTCTCCGTTCCAAAGCGGAAAAATTTTCGCTCTTCCGACACCGGCCACTTCTTCGGCCCACTGCTTATAATGCTGCTTATTTGCACTGACTGCCTCGCGGCGGACACGGGTAAAGTAGCGCTCCCGCAAGCTGTCGTCATCTTCTTCCTCACGGCCCGGGATTAGAATATCACGAATGACCGCCTTCTCAAGCCCCGGTATCGTATCAAGCGGCAGCAGGTTTTGCCCTGAAATATTGGCATTGCCTGCTTCACCGGCCGTTTCACATTGGAGCGTTCCGTCAGCCGTATATTGAAAATACAGGTTATCGACAAAAAAACGGGAGCCGGCGGGAATGGTGACTCCTGATGTGAATTCTCCGGCTCTGACCGCTTTTGTCGCAGCGGTTCTTTCAATTCCGGCTTCCGCGGCCCGCCTGTCCAGAAATTCTCCCTGCGCTGTATCGGAAAAGACGAGCTCCAGCACGGTATCAAGCCAAATATAAGATTTTGCGAGTTCGGCAGCCGCAGGTGCGAGTGCATTGTAGATGACACTGCCTTCCCTCGTATCAATGTCAGCCGTTATGCGTGACAGCATTCTGTCCATAATGTCTTCAAATGTCTGCGCTTCAAACATCCTCACCCATCACCTCCTCAATTTCAAGCATGCCTTCATCGGTTTCCACTGTGAAAGAGACATGGAATGCATCATCTTGTTTCTCAATCTCAAAATCGGTCACAGCGGAAATGCGGTCATCATACAGTAAGGCTTCTTCAATGAGCCTTGGAATCTCCATTTTTTTATAAGCATCGGTCGTTTCATTGTCAGAAAGAACCTCCTGCAGCTCATTCCCGATATCATGACTGAAAACGGAATACGAATAACGTTCTGTATGGAGGGCGATATAGACAAATTGCCTGATTGCTTCAAGCCCGCTTATCAGTTCATTTGTAATCCGGTTCTTTTCAAAATCAATTCGGTAGGTTTGTGAGGTTTCAATGGCCTCACTTGAATCCTCCAAATCATCAAATGCGATTTCCGGTGTCAGGGCCATTGCACCCGCTCCTTTATCATTTGTTCAATAAAAAAAGGCCCCTTCATCAGATGAAGCGGTCTTTTCCTGAGCCGTTTAATAGGCTGAAATTTCTATTAAATTCCCGTCCGGATCTCTGAGGTAGACGGATAAAATGTCTCCTATCGCTCCCGTACGTTTCACCGGCCCTTCCTCTATCGTCAATCCGCTCTTCGTCACATGGCGGATGACGTCCGGAATGGCAGTTTCCGTAATGAAGCAAAGATCAGCTGAACCCGGCGTCGGATCCTGTGCTTTCGGCTCGAACTCTTTATTGGCTTCATGCAGATTTATTTTCTGATCACCGAACAAAAGCGCGGTTCTCCCGGCCCCGAAGGTAACAGCTTTCATGCCGAGCACCCGGCTGTAAAATTGCACCGTCCGCTCGATACTGGCGACAGTCAGCACCAAATGATCCAGTCTCTCAATTTGCATGCACATCCCCCCTTTTTTCCAATTATAGAGGAATGCGGTTAAATTTTGTCCAGTATAAAAAACGTTTGCCCGCCGGTTAAAGCCGCGGTCATTACCCGCTCTCCGGCTTGGAGCTGATCGTCTTCCCCGGTTCTCATCCGTTTCGGTACAATGACGGCATCTGCTGGAATGATGAGCTTATCGTGATCTTTTAATTTTAATTCAAGCGGCGAAACGGCTGTGACTTCGGCCGGGATCAATTCTACCGGGACCCCAGCATCAACCGCGCCGACGGCTAAATGTTTAATGGCATCACTCAGTTTCATCAGGAAGTCCCCTCCGGCATGGAGTTTTTCTCTGTGACATCAATCGTCATCGTGTGTTTCGTTCCTTGGAATTCATGGCGGTCCGTATCAACGTAATAGGTTTTTTTCAGCCCGATTTCCGGGATTGAAATATACACCGGCAGGCCGCTTTCCAGTCCCGGAATGCCGATGGCCTGGATGTTTTTCAGCTCTTTTTTAACGCCCTTTTTCTCGGCCTGCTTAACCTTTGCCCGCTGCTTCAGCTGTGCTTCGTTAATATCGTCAGAAACCGTTTCCGTATACTGCAAGATGCCGAAAGTTTTCATGCCGGAGCTGTCTTTGGCTGTTGCTTTTACCGTTTTGTTGTCTTTTTGAAGGCGCAGGACGACACGGGTTGCGGTATCGTCGATTGAGGTGCTGTATTGATATCCCGTGATATTGACGCCTGTTTCCAGCGCCCAAACCTCCGACGGCTCCGGCCACTCACGCAATCCCAGCCTGCCCTTTTCTGAATAAAGCTGATAATTGCACCCCGTCTGGCTTTTCGTCTGCTTTAACGCCTTCAGAATGATGTCGTAAAGACTTGTATCATTTTTAAAAACGAGAGATTTGATGGTATGACCCGTATTGGCAATCGACGTGACGGGAATTTGAAAATCGCTGGCGATTCTCTTAATGATTTGATCGGCGCGCTGATTAGAAAACACATAGACATCTTGGTTTTTCACAAGATACTGAAGCATGTCATACGCAGTGAAGGCGACGGTATGCTCGTCCGGGGTTCTCGCAAAGACAATGCCGCGGAACAGCTCTTTACCGTTCCATTTAAACAAAACCGTATCACCCTCTGACACACTGTAATACGTCTGGCTGCCCTGCTTGACCACAATCGTTGCTTCAATCGAGCGCGGCGCCTGGTATCTGCGGCCTTCAAGTGATACGCTTTCTGTCACCAGCTCAAGCCACTCCGTTTCTTTAATGACAAATAGTTCTATCATTTATTTCACCCGTTTCATTGCGGTATCTTCAGCTTCTGCCCCGGGAAAATCCAATGCCCCGGCTGCCGGATGTTCCGTTTGCTGCGCTTAATCATGGCGGTTTTATTCGCGTTCCAAATTTTCCGCCACTCAGTGTGGCTTCCGTAAAACTTCCCGGCAATGTCCCACAGCGTGTCTCCTTTTTTCACCGTGTACGTTTTGGGAGAAGCTTTTGACGGACGCTTCGCTTTCGTTTTTTTCTTTTGTTTGATTTTTCTCGGCGATGCGGTTTTATATTCTTTCAGCACAATATCATAATTTCGATCACCGATTTCATTGTCGCCTTCACTATAATTGAGGCTTTCAATGCTGCAAGTGACATTGATTTTTGTGCCCGTAATCAAAAACTGAACGGGCTTTTTCGCCTTCATCCATTTTTCAATTTTGGCGATTGCATTTTCTGGTGAAGGGATGCTTTTATATTCAGCAATCGGGCTGTATCTCTTCGGAAAAAAAGAAGAGAACGATATTTCTTTCGCTCCCGGTTCTTCAATAAATGTCACATCTCCGAGTCCGGTGACCTTCACTGAATCATTCTGCACACTATTTGCGATATCAATGGCTTCAGGAAGAACGGGAAGCCGTAGCTTGTCCTTTCCCTGTGATATCCAAAATTCATAAACGGATTTAGTCAAAAGCAACGGCTCCCTTCGCTCCGGTGTAGATGTCTTTTTGCAATTCGTCGATCAGCGCCTGTTTGATTTTGGCCGCCAGGCTGTCGGCGTCTTGTCCGTTATGGAAATGCTGATCGCCGCTGAATTCAATTTTAATTTCATTTGTTCCCGCTTTTTGTGCGGTTTGTCGGCTTCCTGTGACTGCAGCAGAAACTGTGCCCGCAGAAAGCGCCGCCGGGTCGGCTTGAGACGGTTCAGATACTTCCATCCCCAGCGCTTGAGCCGCTTGTTGAAGGAGATAACGGCCTCGGATGCCCCGTTCTTCAGGGATAATCCACTCCCGTTTATTTCCTTCGCCGACACGGGCGATTTGTTCCTTCGTAATCAAACCGCCGTTGGCGTAGCCAACGTACGGTCCGCCGTGATTCATGCTTTTAATGCCCGGCACGTTGTTGATCGAGCCATAGCGGCT
>NZ_LSAZ01000019.1 GCF_001584325.1 Bacillus nakamurai | reverse complement strand
CGTTGACTTTACCCATGAACGAGCTCGTGAATTTGTCCAGCTCCGCTAAAATTGTTTCCGGGCTGAATTTGCTTGCTATATCGTTGACTTTGCCCATGAATGAAGTCGTGAATTTGTCCAGCTCCGCTAAAATTGTTTCCGGGCTGAATTTGCTTGCTATGTCGTTGACTTTGCCCATAAAAGAGCTCGTGAATTTATCCAGCTCCGCTAAGATTGTTTCCGGGCTGAATTTGCTTGCTATGTCGTTGACTTTACCCATGAATGAAGTCGTGAATTTATCCAGCTCCGCTAAAATTGTTTCCGGGCTGAATTTTGTCGCGATTTCGTCTGCTTTTTTCATAAAGGATGCTGCAAACTTGTCCAGTTCTGCCAAGATGGTTTCGGGATAAAATTTGCTTGCAATTTCATCGACTTTTTTCATAAAGGATTCTGCTATTGTATCCAACATTGAAAAGCTGTTCTTCGGAGAATCGTCAGAAGCGGCAGTCGGCGTCTTCCCGATTTCCGGCATTTTCTTTTGCAATGCGGCGAGCTGCGCTGTCACCTTTTCATTTAAGGATAGCTGAATGCTGTTGTTTTTTCCCGTCAGCATATCGATGCCCGCTGAAATGCGGCCGACTGTTTTCATGACGTGATCAATTACGCATATGGTGACAGAATAACCGCTCTTTAACGCTGACTGCATATAACGTTGTATACGCTGAATGGCGGGTGTCACTTGATCTGCCGCACTTAGTGTAACGGTAAATCCTTTAAACCCAGCGGCCAAATCCCGCAATCTCTCAAATGCCCCTGTCACGTTATCCTTAGCTCCTATTTTAATGGTTAAAGACGCAGGCAGACCCGCTAATTGAACTTGCACCTTTTGAATGACGGCACTGGCTCCGTCT
The DNA here is from genome assembly GCF_001584325.1 of Bacillus nakamurai. GTDB lineage: Bacteria > Bacillota > Bacilli > Bacillales > Bacillaceae > Bacillus > Bacillus nakamurai. Next base: position 69,513 of record NZ_LSAZ01000019.1, on the reverse strand, counting down.
TCAGCTTTAATAGAGATGGTTTGTGCGCCCAGCTTTCTTTTCATAGATCGTTGAATGCGATCAATCGTACTTAAGACAAATTTACTCTCTTTCCGTATATCAATTTCGCTTTTGCGTTTCGACATTTTTCTATATTTCTCAAGCGCTCTAAAGCCGCTTTGAATTTTCCTTATTTTCTTAGTCACTCGATCTTCCAATTCAAACCGGGCCGTCAGCTTTGCCATTATGTTGCTCCCCCTTTCTTCGCTTGTTTTTCAAGAATGTCCAGCTTATAACCGATTAATCCGTATAACAGCGCCTTGAAATGTCTCGGCGCTTCATATAACTCTTGCAGTTCTGATGGAGAATAATGAAGCTCGTGCATCGCGTAATAAAGATACACGGCTTCCTTGTTCCCATCCTTTATTAGTTTTTTGCTTCTTGCTCCAAATCTTCCAATTCGTCTTCAAAACCGTTGATCTCGATTGCTTTGTTTAACCAGTTGGCATATTCGCCGCCGACTGAAAGAACACGTTTTGCCACCTCTACCGGGTCTGCCGTTTTGTATGCCTCGCGAAGCTCTTTAGAGCGGAAATCAGGATAAATTGTAGATTCTACTGCAATTCGCGCATAGAAACGCTGACTGTCTAAGTCTTTTACGCGGCCGCGGCCTTTCACGTTTTTATACGTCGTGCTTTCCTTTTCCAATTCATCAATGCGTTCAGTCGTGATCGCTTTAAAAATGAAAGGCACCATATTTCCTTTTTTATCAACAAACCGCTTTGAAAGAGGAACCTTTATTTCCTCAGCCTCCACTGTTTTTCCCGGCATAAAGAAGGACAGATCATATACTTGTTCGTTTTTTTCGCTCATCATCAAAACTCCCTTTTATCTATGTTTTTCTTGTCTAAAAGCAGACCTTCCTCTCAGAAGGCCTGCTTCATACTTCAAGTCCGGACTTAAAACGTTTCAGAAAGCTTCTCCGGCACATCAAAATCTTCAAATGTAAACGGCACTTCTTCTTCGAGCGCCTCTGAGTCGACATCCAATCCGGCGATTTTGGCTGAATCAAAGTTGACGTCGTATAGTGTGACACGTTCTGTGCCGCGTCCTGATGATTGGTCGTCAAGAACGGCCTGCAGTGTAAAATACGGATCGCTGCCTTTTTTGACGTAATCCATCATGAGAACGGCGAATTTTGATGTGACTTTATAAAATGTCGCCGTGCCCGTTCCGTTGGCGCCTGTCGTTTTGTGGCCCGTCATGCGGCGGCCCATGATGTTAACTTCTGATTTGTTTTTTTCCACGTTTGCTTCAAATGTTTTGATGTGTGCCATTTCTTCCCCATCGAGAAATAAACGGCCTTCTTTTCCTGAAATGGTGTTTTGCGCTTTTAATGCCATCTTAGTTTACCTCCACGTTAAAGTAGAATTTTTCCGCTGCGTCCACAGGCTGTACGGCGAGATCAATTAAAAAGCCGTCGCGGTCTTCGTTCAGGCCGATTTTGATATCGTTATCTGAGTCAAAATCAGTAATGCCTCCTGCATCCTGAAGCGTTGTCATGTACTGAATAATCATCGTTTTGACGAATTGAAGGCCGTCATTCGTAGCCGGAATATCGCTACCGCTGCCTTTTTTCGATTTAATTAATGCTTTCAGCTCACGGGTCAAATCGTTGTTCACCGCATCAAGCACACGGACGATTTTGTTTTTCGCGAATTTTTTGTTTTTCTCAGCGGTAAATGTGACTAATGAGTTGATGTCCTTTTCAACGCTTACCGACTTATCACGGGCATCATATGAGAAAAGGAATTCTCCCTTGGCGAGACGTTCGACAACTTCATCATGATCCAGGCGGTGAAGCACATCGACGGCGCCTTCGTATTCAACAAATGTTAATGATTGATTAAAAGTTGCACCTGCGCTTGCGCCCGCCACCCAGGCAGTCGCCTCTTCAGCTTTCACCTCGGTTCCGTCTTCAAGCAGCACGCCTTCCGTTACATTGATGATGCCTTCATAATCTCCGTTGTAATGGGCGGTCACCCCTTGCACTTTTTGTCCCTGTGCGTCACGGAGGCGTTTAATAAATGCGGCGAAAGTCGCTTTCAGCTGATCATTATCAGCAACCGGAAGAGCGATGACATCAAAGTTTTCCGTTTCGGCAGCCGCTAAGAAATCTGTATAATCCGAGTTGACCGGCGCCTTATCTGTTCCGCCTGCCAAACGGATGCCGGCCGCCGGATGCAGCGTTTCACCGGACTCTTCCTCAGACCCAGTCAGCGGGATGGATGAAGACAGTTCGCCTGTTCCGGTGAAAGTGACATAACCGTTTGCCGTTAATTGCTCGGCTTTTTTCACGGTTTGTTTGTCGACTTCCGCTCCATCCATATAAGTCGTCACATCGAAAGCAGTTTGGTCAAGGACATTTTCACTGATTCGGATCATGATGTCATTTCCTTTTGATCCGCCGTATAAAGCAGTTGCTTTTACACCTGGCGAGATATCAGCGCTCGCTCTGATTCCCTCTGTCAGGCGGTACATCAGAACGGTCCGGGCTTTTTTCTTTGCCTCGCGTAAAAGCAGCAATGACGGATCTTCAATGCTGAGCCCCACTTTTTTGTTCAAATCCTCAATGCTCGAAATGGAAACGAAAGTTTTTGCTTCACCCCAATTTGATGCGACGGGAAGAGCGACAATCCCCCGTTCACCGAGTGCCACCCGTTCTTGTGCCGTTGTTTTAAAGTTGAAATAGATACCTGCACGTTCTTTTTCTTTTCCCTGCGTAAATGTTCCGCCGTTCATTATTGCATAACCTCCTTGGTTAGAAATGTTTGAATGTAAGTTTGGGCTTGCGCTTTTGTCATTTGTTTTTGATCCACGCCGAATAAAGCCCCCTGAAGAATTTCAGGTTTAACGCCGAAAAGCTCCTTCGCGTGCTTCGTTAAATCCGCCGTGTCAAAAAGGACAGAGCCTTCTTTTTTCACGGCTTTTTGCTTTTTATTTTCGTTCACTTTTGTTTCACCCCGCTGTTTATGTCAATGTCCCGCAAAGCGGGATTTGAGTGTTTCTGATAATAGTAACGGCTCGTCCACCGGATCATGATCACTGCCTCGCCCTTGTTCCCGATCCTCGTTTCCATCCGTGTGATGCGGATGAAATCACCGGTATGTTCGCCTGCTTCCGTTAATAGCGGGATCTGCTGTCTTGATTCTCTGACAGCGTCAGCTATCCGGTCCGCAGTATAAAGCGCCTGCACCGAGTCAAGATGGAACAGCTTTATATTGAGGCTGTATGTTTTCTTGAAGGTGGAGACCGTATCATTCTCGTCAAAAACGGAAGGCGGCGGGATATATAGGGAAGGCACCTGAAATTGTTCAGGCAGTTCGCTTTCATAAACCGGAACGTCACACTGTTTATATAAAAATGCCGCAATTGACCCGGTTTCACTGTTCATCCGATTTTCCCCCCCAATGTTGTGAGCCACTTATCCAAACGCCTATTCAGCGAGTTTTCAAAGAGCTTTTCATACAGAAGAAGAGCGTCATCCCAAAATTGACTGCCGCTGATCCATTGTTTCTTCAGCGCCATTCCCGTTGAAGCTGACGGATCATAAATGAACCGGGACCCTTGAAAATACCCGGACACCCATCTTACATTTTCATCCGAGACGGTCCAATGTCCGTCATTTAAGAAAGAGGCGTAATCCAAATTGGTGCCGATTTCAAGGGACAGCCCGCCCTTTTCTGTGATCCACACATGATCCTGCGCTCCTTTTCGAAAGGAGGATAACAGCCTCTCCGTATCAATGCCCCGCGAATGAATGAGTTCATCTCGAACCAAATCGAGAAACTGCATCCCGGACTGTTCCAGCCATTTGGCCGCCTGGCGGGAAAAGTCTCCGGAGGCGGCTTTTGCTAATGATTGATTCCACTGTTCAAGGCCCTTTATTTTCATAACCTGCCATCCCTCACAGCTATGGCCTCCCAATGGTGATGTCTCACTTTTTTCGGCATTTCCAGAATATAAACGTGGTCTTCCCAGATGATTTTGTCGTTCACACGCAACACGGTATCTATCGGAAAGTGAACGAGGAACCGCTGATACACCTTGTGATCAGGCTCAAGCTGGATGAGCTGCTGCTGTTTTTCAGTGAAGCAGCACGGCACGCTTTGTTCATCAGGTGTATCAGGATATGTGAAAACAGGCTGAAGCTTTTGGGCCGGAATTCCGAAGCGTCCGCTCTCCGGAACTGACGCCGTCTCATGATAAATATCACACCTGTCAGTGAGCAGCCGTTCGTAGCTCATAACGTTCTCACCTTTACGCTTGAAGAAACCGGAGAATAGCCGGGCGTAATATAATCACTGAGCAGATGGTACACCGCAGGTTTTTGGATTCCGCCTTCTGCTGCTACTGTATAAGTGTAGTCACCTATTTTTTCAGACTGATAGGCGGAAGCGGCTGCTTCATTCTGATTCAAAAGCGCAAAATACTGGGCGAGCTTTACTATCGCGAGTTTCGCTTTTTCAGGGAGCGGTGTGTACATGGGATCAGTAAACGGATGACCCGTCAGTCTTGCCGCTTCTGCCTCCGCCTCCAGTATATCCTGCACAAGCAATTGCTCAGGCCTGTTTTTGACTTGATCATAAACTGAGTACGAGGAAACGTCAGACGGCTGAATTAACATAGCTGCCCCACCTCCATCTGTTATTCTTTGACGTTGATGATTTTTGCGCTTGCATCTTCTTCTTCAAACTTGCTGTCAAGTTTAGCAGTCAAGACAATGATAAATTTACGGCTGCGAATATCCTTATCTACTTCAATTCTGATATTTCGGGAGAAGCCGAGAATGATATTTTTCGGATGGGTTAAAATAATGTCAGACGCGTCATACTGAGCATTTCCCTCTCCGACTGTATACGGCTGAAGGTTGGAAACCCCTTTGACAGGGACGCCGAATGCCGAAGACAACCCGCCTTGCACCGCGAGATCCCCTAAGTTGGTTTGACGGTCAGCCACCCGGTCTTTCCATTCAATCTCCATGCCTTGGGATGTATAAAATCTGAATTCCTGAGGAAGTCGCAAATATTTTGCAGGCACCGCTTTTAAGCCTTTTTTGAAGGTGGCTCTGGACAGCTCCTCTCCCTTAACGTCAATGACGTGAGAAACGGCCTGCTTGCGGATCCCGTCAAGCTGGGCAAGATACGGATCAGATGAAGATGTATCGCCGTTTACGACAAGCTCTTCAATATCCACAGCTGCCCGTTCCGCTAAAATCTGCATGATCGTCTGCTGCAAGCCGTCTTTTTCAATGTTGTTTTCCAGCGTGTCATACGTAATGTTAATTTCTGCAATGACTTCCTTCGTATTCAGCTGAACCGTGCTTGTTGACGGGACGGTCAGCTCATCATTTGATAAAGCCTTTCCTTCTTCAGCTGCCCGCAGGATACGCTGGCCGAAACCGATTTTTTCAAATTTCTGCGAGTCGTTTTCCATTTGGATGACACGCGATTCACTGAAAATGGTCGGCGTGTTCTGCACCATGCGGATAAATGCCGACGCTTGTGCGGGATTCATTAATCCGCCGCTTTTTAAAGCGGAAAGTGACATTTCCGCTTTTCTGATGATATCTTGATTTCTCACTCTAGAGTTCCTCCTTCTGACTGGGTTTAGAGCAGTCCGCTCCAAATGGATTTTTTGACCGGCTCTTGGCTGCCGCTCATGTCATCTTCCGTCTGCTTTGAAGCCCCGCGTACTTTTTCGAGCGCTTCAAGTCGTTTAATAATCGGGGCAAGCATGTCCTCGACAAGCTTTTTCAGCTTTTCATCGTCAGGCGGCGCAGATGACGCGTCTTGCGCGTCCGTGTTTTGATCCATATTGTCAAGGCGCTTCAACAGCGGATACAGCGCGTGTTCAATGGATTCTCTCAAGTCTTCTTTTTTCATCTTTTTCATGTCCTCTCCCTTGCGGTATCTGGATTTACGGTCGCGGTCCAGCAATTGCTTGACCACGCCGAATAAGCCGGCTTGTTTGTCCTCCGGCTCTTCATATACGTCAGCGGTTCCCGCCATGCTGTAGCCTGTAATGACACCGGCTTTAATTTGTTCCCACACTTCATCAGATGCTTTTGTGACAAGCACCCACGACCCTTTTCGGATCTGCGCTCCGCCGATTTGAAAATCATCCGGCGCGACATATGATTCCACCACCTCGCCGGTGCCGCCTTCAAAGTTATGATTCGTGTCAATATTTCGGGCATCGGCCAGAAATCCGTGAGCGGCCTTTTCAATTTCTTCAGCTGTCATATAGTCGCCGTGGGCATCCGGGACATCCGGCTCATACACGATGCCGTAGACGAGCTTTTGATCATCCGGCTCGCTTTTCGTAAACAGCTGCACCTTTTTTTCAAACGACGGGAGGCCGGCTGCTTTTGTGAAAAAAAATTCTGTCTGGTTCGCCGCCTTATCTACGTAGCTCACAAAGCTGATGACGGCATTTCTTAATTCCCTCGGCACGTGATTTTTTCACCCCCTTTCAGGACTGGTTCAGATCTCCGTTCGTTTTCTTTGCATTCTGATCTTGCGCCCCTTGTAATGGGGGACGGCTGTAAATCTCTTCCGGCCATTCTTCAAGCGTTTTGCCGAGCACTCTGCCTGCCAGATCACGTAAATCATTAGGCGAGACGGCACCGGCCGTAATGAATGGCGTGAGCACCTTCGCAATTTCAAGCGGATCGCGAAAATCAGGGCCCTTTAATGTCAGCTGCACATCATGCAGTCCTAATTCAGGCAAAAATAAAGTGTTCAGCTTGTTGACAAGCGTTTTTCTCTCCGGCTGAAACACCTGCTCTTCCGTTATTTTCCGGGCGGTATCCGCCGTCGCTTTGTTGTATTCCTGCGCCTCGCCCGTATAAAGCGGCGGAAGGCGGAAGGCGGAGCGGAGTTTATTTCTGCTCTTGTCGTCATATTCAAGAAACAGCGCGTCATCCTGTAAAATTTCTGCAAGCGATTTGATTTCCACGGAAACGGGCGTGATGTCTTCTCCGCCGTGAAGATCTTTCTCCTTGGCGATGCCTTCTGCCTCGATTAACAGAAATTTATGGGCGTTTTCCACCCCTTCCAGGTCATTCATATAGTCTTGCAGCTCTTTATACGATGTTTCAGACAGCATGCCGTTTTCGACTGTAATTGCGGCCGGCACGTGGCGGCCCTGCTTAAAGTACATGAAGTTAAGCTCTTCTGCTTTTCGTGCCCCATATAGGTTGACGATATTGCCGACCCAGCGCGGAATGCCGTATGCGCCGCTGCCGATTTTCAAGTGAATGGCTTCATTTGCCTGATATTGCTGGGAAAGGGTGTTCACATATTCACCGGTCCGCATGTCCATAATGCGCGGGTCGCCGTATTCTTTGAAGAAAACTTTCCGGCCGTTTTGCATCTGAACATATTTGCGGAAGCGCTTTTGCCTTTTGATCGTTTTCGATGTGCCGTTTTCTTCGTAGGAAAACGTGACTTCAACAGGATCGGTAACACCGCAAACCCTCATGTTTTTCACATCTAAATATTCGATCCCCGCCGGTTTTCCCGATCCGTCCCGAAGCACTTCCATAAAGCCGTTTCCCGTTTTTTCCCGGTCTTCTATCGCATATCCAAGGATCGTCTCGGCTGATTCGTCGAAGTGAAGACATTTGTAAAAGCTTTCAAGCATCATCCAGTTTTTTTCAGCCTGCTTCTTTTTAGCCGGGGCCACATCTGAGCTGTTCACATCAAAGGTGTACTCAACATCAAATCCGAAGCCTGTAATGTTGACCCGGTATGCATCAATACATTGCTGAAGGATTGTAGAGTATTCCGCAATCGTTTTCAGCTCTATAATGTTATAAGGCGGAGAAATAATGTCTTCGCCGTAAAGGTCGGAAAATTGATCATCATACAGCTGCTTTGCCTGCGGTGCGGCCATATTTGATTTAAAAACGGTGGCTCTTACGCTTTGATTATTCGGCACCGTTTACCTCCTCCTTTCTCGATTCGGGCGGGCCCGTTTCTGTGATGAATCTTTCAGATCCGCTACGTCGTAATCATCCAATGCGTACCAAATCGCTGAAAGCGTGTGGGGATCTATTGAAAATTCATCTTCCGACAGAGCGCCGTTTTTGTTCTTTGCATAGGTTAAGGTTTGCAGTTCATAAATCGTATGCTGACAGCGGTCTGAGCAATAAATGTTCCTGAACCGTTTCAGCTTTTTTGTGTATTGCAGCCGGGAACCGGGAAACTTTTTCGCCGCGACCATGTGAAAGCCTTGCTGGCGGAAATATTGAATGCTTTTCGGCTCGGCTGAATCTGCTTTGATCAGCTCTTTTTTGTCTGCCAATCCGCGAAGCTCTTCAGCTGTTTTGTCATCGGTCATTTTGTTTTTATAATATTCCCAGAAAATATAAAGCTCCTTGTTGTCCGGATCGACGGCAAGCCGAATGACGGCATTGTATGACTCTTCAAAACCAAAATCCATGCCTGTCCGAAACATCGGCTGCCTGATGGCTTCGATCCGCTGTTGTAAAACCTCATGCTTCATAACTTGAAACTGCGGGAACACACGGATGCCGTTTACGCCGAATTGTCCTTTACGGGCAATTCTGTACAGGTCAGGATCATATTGCTTTAAGCTGTCCAGCTGAGCGATGTAGCTTTCTGGCAAAAACATATTGTCGCAGGCGGTGGAATGGTGGTAATACGTATCCCCCTTGATGACGGTGCCTTTTTCATACAGCTCCCGGTCATCCAATACGAACCGTTTGTTTTGCTCATCACGGAAAAAATGCCGATACGTCCAATTGGAGGTGCCGACCGGATTTGTGGTGCATATCATATGAAGCGAAAGCTCAGGATGGCGCAGACGGCCGATCAGCTCCTTAAAGCCCTCATACTTCACTTCAGAGCATTCTTCAATCCAAATTAAAGAAATGTGATGGATGGATTTTAATTTGGCCGGGTTGTCCATGCCCTTGAACATGATCCGGCTTCCGTTTGCAAATCTCAGCTGCATCGGTGAGGATACTGCCTTTACGGCAAATGCCAGCCCAAGCTCCTCGATAATGTCCTCAAACAGCGCAAAGGTGGAATCCCGATGCGTATCAAACACCTCGCGCACGACAAGCGCCGTCCGTTTCTCCCGAAGCAGCTTCAAGATGATTTTCAGCGCAGTATGATAGCTTTTTGATGAGCCGTAGCCGCCGACGAGAAATTGGTACGTTTCATTCCAATTGAACAAATAATCCTCAAAGCGCGGGTTGACTGCTTTTTCAATCATGCCCGTTCCTCTTTCCGGGTGATGATAATATCAATCGGCTTTTGGCTGTCCTCTGTTTTTTCCAGCTTCTGCTGTGCCAGCTTTAATTTTTCATTTTCGATCTTTTGTTTAAATTGATCCGGGAATAGGTCAAAATACAAGGACAGCTTTTCGAGCGCCTTCATTTTGTCGGCAAGCTTAATGGCGATGCCTTCCTTGCCGAGTTTTGCTTCTGTCACAATCGTGCCGTCCACAAGACCCGAATCTTTTACGTCGACGTAGCTGATTTCCTGCATAATCGGATTGTCATCTTCATCAAACAGCGGCCCTGATTTTCCGAAGGCCTGAACTTCTTTTTTTCCGAAGGTTACATAATCCGTGATGTCGGCGAAAGCGATTTTCACATACACTTGAAGGACGTCCATCGCTTCGATAAACACTTTATTGACCATTTCCTTTTTCATGCGCCTGATTTCTCCGGCGACCTTTTCGTTTTTTAGCAGCCTGCTTCCCGTCACATGCGCGCTTTCCGGAGAATACCCGGCTTTAATCGCGGATTGAGTGGCGTTAAAGCTTTTCACATAATATAGGCAAAACAGCCGCTGGCGTTCGTTTAAATCATCATTATCATGGCAGACGTTTTTTCCGGGGGTTCTCTGTTTTTTATGTAATGCTTCTTCCCAGCGCCCTTCTTTTTTCCACCTGCCTATCGTCCTTGCGGATACGCCGGCCTTTTCGGCAACGGCACGGTTTGTTATGCTGCCTTTATGCGCCTTATATATTGCAAATGCTTGTTCTCGCTGTGTGTTTTTCATGTTACGGCATCACCGCCACCTCCGACATGATTGTCTATAATAAAAAGCGGCTTCTTTCGGCCGCTTTCATGTTTTCGTCTATTCACTTCTAGGTGGCAAACGTATGACAAGATGTTAAGCAGGTGACTGCTTTTTTTCTTCCTGCTGCTTTTGTATTTTTAACAGCGCCCGTTTGATCGTCGTCTGTACGGTTGATTTCTTCACATTCAAAAGCGCCGCAATCCGTTCATAGGAAAAGCACTCTGCTTTGTGAAGGAGAAGCATTTCTTTTTCTCTATTAGTTAAAAGGGCTAATGCTTCCCGGATTCTTATCCTGTCTTCTTCAGTAATATTCCCGCTCGGTTCAACCATCATCGCTTGTGAATAGGTTTCTATAATTCTCGGATCTTTAATCAGCATTCTTTGATAGGCATCTCTGCGGTCAATTGCTCTTCTTATGCCGGGCTGCCGTCCTTTCTCAAGCCATTCCGTGACATACTCTAAATCAGTAATGATCGTTCTGATTATTTTTTTATCCTTCAGCTCTTCCGCCGAAAGTGCTGCTTCATCAGTCTCCAGCTGCTTGTACCATTTTTTCGTTTGCTTCAGCGTACGTTTATATTCAAATAATAAGTCTTCCATTATATGATCCTCCTCTTTTTGAGAACAAAAAAAGGACACCAATCAATGCACAAATATGCGCAATTGATCAGTGTCCGCAGGCTTTCCGTCTTGGACGTATTCTGTTTTTTAAAAATCTAATTCAACTTAAAGCCGATTTCGTATTCAACCCGGGCCAGATCTCCCTTTCTCGTTTCGACAAGCGTTTTGCCGTGCTCCGGCGCTTCGGCGAGCCATGCTTCCCCCTTCAGCCCGTCTACAATAATGACGCGCACCTTGCCTTCCTCCAATTGGCTTTGCAATGTCGTTGTTTCGATGTTTGCCAGTTTTTTAGGATTCATGATAAAAGCCCCCCGTCTGTTTTGTTATTTTTACTTCATTTATGATGTGTTCGAGCTCATGAATGAACTCTTCCTTCTCCTCGGAAAGCTCTCCCTTTAACATGCGAAGGGCCGTTTCGGCCGCTTCATAAAGCTCCGGGGCTTTGGCCATCAATGCAGCGTTTATTTGCTGTGAGTATGAGCTTAAGTTGAAAACGGCTGCGATGAGCCTGCCGTTTGAATAAGGGAATCTCTCCCTGTCCGCTTCATTGTAAGCAGAATAAATGTAAATTGGTTTTTCTTCTCCGCTGTTTACCGCCCGCCATGGGGCGGGACTGTTTTTCAATTGCAATGACTGTCCTCACTTTCCGTCGGCTTCATGCCACGATTCAATTTGTTTTTCGATCCGCTTTGCCCGGAACAGCAGGCAAAAAAGCCATTTTATATATTTATACATGTACATCCAGCCTCGCTTTACCGGCTTGAATTATTTTCTCCAGCCGTTTGATGACCGGCGTTAAATCAGCGCCTGCTTTGCAGTTTGGGCACGGGTGAAAGACAGCCCCGAAAGCAGCCGCTTTGACGATGACTTTTTTCGTTCGGCACAGCTCACACATTATCTCGCCCCCTCTAACCTGTGGTTCAGCTCATACGGGTTTCCTTTGATAATGACTAAATAGTCGCTGCACATTTCATAAATCCTTGTACCGAGCGCCTCATCAATTTGCACAAGCTCATCACAGGCCAGCTCACTGGAAAGAAGAATCGGCTTATGATTTAAGTAGCGGTAATTAATGACGGCATACATCTGTTCAATCTGCCAGTCAGTCGCCCGCGGTTTTCCGTTCAGCGGTTTAAACAAGTCATCAATAAAGAGCACATCAACGTGCTTCATGCGGGAAAGCTTTGCGTCCAGCAGATCAAAATCATTTTTCAAATCCGTAACCCCCTCCACAAACGGAAAATACACAACCGGGGTTTGCTTTTGTCTCATGACAGCATTACTGAGGGCGGTAAGAAGATGTGTTTTTCCCGAGCCCGGCCGCCCCAAAAGGGCGATGCTGTTTTTCCGGCTGTTTTTGATCCTGTCAAAATGCTCAATAAATTCAAGTGCACAGTCATAAGCGTCGATAACGGCCTGCGGCTTTCCTGACGTTCGGAATCCCGTGAAATTCAGCTTCCTGAAAGCGTCGGTAATTTCACTTGCTCCAAGCAAACGCTTCACTTTCCGGTCAGCGGCGCAGCCGCACTTCACCCATACATCCGTTTCGTTTTGCATTCTAAGATACCCGCCCTGATCTTTACAGAGCGGACAGTCATAGCGGCTTTCGTCTGATACGCCCGGTCTGTCCGCCAGTAATGGACGTTTCCCATTTTTCAGGTCGGTCAGAATCTGCTCGATTGTTCGTTTTGTCATGTATCTTATTCCTCTCTCTTCTCGTTGTGATTGTCTTTTTCGCAATTCGTGCATTCAAGCGGTCTTCCATAAACTTGGCACAATAGCTGAAGGCCTTAATCGTTTCAGTGGAAGAGGTGCGCCGATGTTCAAAGGCTGTAAAGCATTCGCCAAGCCATTTGATTGCTTCGTGTGCTGAAACACCGCGGGAAACAATGCGGGCGATGGCTTGATAATCTCTTGACGATGCGTACACGCGGCGCCCCTCCTGGGCAGACCTTAATCTGATAAAGTGGCCCGCAATCTTGTTTATTTCATCTTCAGCAGTATTGTCTTTTGTTATATCTATATCTGACCGGACGTTTTTGTCCTCTGGATTTACCGGAAATGTCCGATCAGAGCCTTCGGGGCGGATATATGTGTCCGCTCTTTGCGTGAATTTTTTCGAATGCTTAACAGAAATCATCAATCCGTAAGGCGCCCGGACGACTTTGATATATTCATGCTTTTCTAAAAGATCAAGCCATCTTCTGACGGTTTTTTCACTGACGCCGAATACCTCAGCCATCTCCCTTGCTTTTACGGGTTTTTGCCCTAGAACGATCCCCCACTTGACTCCATCGTGCACCTGTTCCTTTGTCGTTGAGCTGATGAACCATAAAAACAGCCAAACAGAGGAACCCATTTTGTCATAATGTTCTGAATTCAATAATCCCGAATATGTAAGAAACGGATAGCTGTTACGATCCATGCTGTGTATCACCATTTTTCTTTAAGTTTACATACAACTCATATTGCATTCGGTTATCAAAACGGAATACCGGAAGTCCGCAAGCGGTAAACGAAATGGAACCGCCTGCTTGTCCTAAAAACTGCTGGTCAGCCTGATTGCGGCTGAAGCGAATGATAATCGGCTGCATATCATACCCCCCTGATAATATTCTTATCACTTATGATACATTTCGTATCTCTTTGAGTTCGATTATATACGATACATTTCGTATCATCAAGACATTTTTGATACTTTTTTTATCATCTCTTTATTTCGATACATTTTGTATCTATAATCAGAAGTAACTTAGGGTGTTGAAAAAAGAGAGGTCATTCGGATGATAGGCGGAAGATTGAAGAGTCTCAGAGGAAAAAAAACACAGGAAGAAATCGCTAATCATATCGGTGTCTCACGGGCCAGATACTCTCATTATGAAAACGGCCGCTCAGAACCCGATTATGAAACGCTGCAAAAGCTTGCGGATTATTTCAAAGTGACGACAGATTACTTGTTAACCGGAAAAGAAAAGCCTTCAGATGAAGATATGTTTTCAGATCCCGACTTGCAGATCGCGTATCGGGACATGCAGGATTTTTCCCCGGAAAGCAAACAGCAGGCGATTGAATTCATTAATTATCTAAAAGAAAAAGAAAAAAACCGCAAGCCGAAAAATAAATAATTCGCTCTTTTCGTTAAATAAAACGAAAAATAAGCCGATAAAAAGGCTGCATGTTTAGTTTTAAAAGAAAAGGGAAATGATTCAAAGTCCGATGAGGGCTTTTCTTTCTCACTCAAAAAGGAACATATGTTCGAAAGGGTGTATTCAATTGGGCGATTTTTTAACACATCTGGAGGAATACGTAAAAAACTTATATTGCCGCATGGGAATGACCGCCCCTCTTCATATTGATATGCAGGCCATTGCGAGGGAGCTTGATATTTGGATTCATTTTGAAGATATCCCCAGCATGATGCTGAAGCGAGACGGCATGTACAGCATCATACTTAATCAAAGAAAGTCGCCTGAAGAGCAGTGGGAGGATTTCGCGCATGAGCTGTGCCATGTGCTGAAGCATACCGGAAACCATTTTCACATGAACAAGCTGTTCAGAGAGCTGCAGGAATTTCAAGCCAATCAATTTATGTACCACTTCTGTGTGCCGACCTTTATGCTGTTAAATATGGAGCTTCCCCAATGGAGAAGCCATGCCGTCACTTTAATCGCAGCCGCCTTCCGTGTGACAAAATCATTTGCGGAAAAAAGGCTGGAGCTTTTTGAACGGCGTAAAGCAGGTATTCAATTTCAGAAGCAGCTGGCGTATCATCTGTCAGGAAAACGAAAAACGGGCGGGTATCAGCCGGCGGAGCGCCGCATGGCTGCCGCCGAACGCAAAGAAGCCTACAGCTTCAGCAGCTCTGAATAAAAAACGCCGGGCATCCAGCCCGGTGACAGCACTCTCAATCAATCTTCACAGTAAAACACACGTTTTACCGCTTCCACATAACGAAAAAAACAATCATTTTTTGAAAACCTCCGCCCGCCGAATGTAAAATGATCGAAAAATGCCCGCCGCTGGGCGGTGCTCAATTCAAGTTGTATGCCCAATGCTTTTTTGCTTTGATTTACGATATTAGCCGGGTGCGCCCCCTTGAATCTCCCGTTTTCAGCCGCAAGTTCGGCGCTGAATCCCGCCTCACGGAGACTTTCCACAATGGCTTTCGCGCCGGCAATATCTGATCCGCCTGCAATCGTGTGCATTTTTGTCCTATCACGGTAGCCGTGAAACGCAAGGGCAGCGTCATGCCGCTTAACCATTCTAAGCGCAACCGGCTCATCAAACCGGGTGCTTGTCAGATGCAGAAAATGATTATTTCGTTTTTTCATGCCCTCAAATAAATAGATAGAGCAGCGGTCGGAAAAAGCATGCACGAGCTCGCTTACGCCGGGTTCGATTCCACCCCCGTGAGGACTGAAAACAATACGGTCAGCCTCTTGTTTTTCCCGACACACGATGCGGTATTCCGATTCCGCCGCTTTTAATGCATGAAAATGATTATACATATCGTTCATATTCAGGTGCTCTCCTTTACGTATCAGCACCAGTTTACGCTACACCGGACAAAATGAAAATGGTTTTCTTCGCCTTTAGGTTAAGAGAGCTTTGCTTCCAATTTTGCTTTTGTCTTCGGTCCGTATATTCCGTCAGCTGGTAAGCCGTTCACTGATTGGAACCGTTTGACGGCATTTGCCGTTTTCGGTCCGTATACACCGTCAGCTCCATGATTTTTGGCGCCTTTGTCAGGATAAAAATAAAGCGAAGAGAGCGCCTGCTGCACTTGGAGAACAGCACTGCCTTTCATCATAGGGCTTGTCACCTTAAGAATGCCGGACGGGAGCTTCCAGTGACTCGCTTGGCTGGGAGATGAGACCGCAGAATGAAGCTTGATCGCTTGGCCGATCTTAATCAGATTAGGATTTTGAATGTGGTTTATGCTTTGCAGCGTCTTCAAGCTCACACCGGTGCTTTGGGCAATTCCAGAAAGCGTATCGCCTTTTTTGACGTAATAAACGGAGTCCTTATGTGCAGATGAGACAGTTTTAACATCAGCACTCCCATTTAATTTTTTTTCAATCGCAGCCTTCACTTCATCCCAGCGGCCCTCGGACAAAATACGGTGCGGGCAATATTTTCCGTTCCAGTCCTGATGTTTTCTGATCCGGTCAATCCCCCAGCCGCGCTCCCTCAGCAGCTGTGCGATAAATGTGATCGCCAGGTCCTCTGCAGCTCTGTACCGTGCGCCGCCAGACTTGCTGTAGCAGATTTCTACCGCAATTGACTTCCTGTTTCCCGTACCGTTAGTGCCGTCTCCCGAGTGCCAGGCATTTCGGTCCAGAGGCACCCCTTGAATCACTTCTTTGTCATCGACAGCAAAATGATAGCTTGTTGATTCGCTGTTGCCGATCATATAGCTGATTTCATTAGCAGCTGATGCGTCATTCGCCGTATTATGAATGGTAATATACTCCGGCGTCATCGTATTGGGGCACTTTAATGCGTATTTATCCGCAGATACGAGCCGTTTTTTTACTTCAATACTCACTCTTCATCTCTCCTTATGCCTTTTTCACTACTAGGTGGCATTCGTAGGACGGATGTCCGAGCAGAAAGACCCTGTATTTGGATAAAAATGCTGCAATGAGAAGAGGAGCGGAAACTAAATAAGACCCTTCAGAGGAAGGGTCTTCATGTATTTATGTTTGGTTGCGTGCGGCAATGTGAAATGTGCCGTCCGTTTGATCCGCTGAATGGCTTTCATGGCTGAACACCTGTGTAAAGCTGAACCCGACAGCAACAAGCAGCAATCCTGACAACAGTTTAGATTTCATAGAGACAATCTCCTCTCTGGATTTGTTTTTGGGCGTGCACCATTTTCTCGTAAAACGTGAGCGCTTTTTCAGGCTGTCCATGTTCCATGTAAAATTTAGCAGCATCATGCGCCAGTTCTTCTACATACGGATACAGCATGTGTTCTTCCAGAAAATCAAACGTGTGCTTGACGGATGCGTTATCCATTTTCTTTCCGTATAACGCATGTAAAAATTGAAACAGCTCTACAAACAATTCATCATTGTACTCGCGGGCAATGTCCAGTCCCAGACGGTATTGCTCCTCTGCTTCAGCAGTTGTGTTTTGTTTATAAAGAACCTGTGTTAATGAGTAAATAGAATGCGGAAGATTATCGAACTTTTCTGACTTGCAAATGGAAACGGATGTCTCAAAATATTCGGCTGCTTTAGAGAGGTCTCCCATTTTTTCGTAACAGTTTCCGAGATTATATAAGGCTGAACTGATAAGACGGGGATTGCCTTCTTTTTTTGCAAGATCTAAAGCCAGTTCTAAGTGGGGCAATGCTCTTTCTGGATACTGCATGTCATCATAATTCCCTGCAATAACGAATTCACATTGGATTCTGCGGACGTTGTACGTTTCATACGATTGGTACGTTTCAAGCGCTTGAACAGCATAACTCATGGAGACGTAGGTTTGTTTCAGGTTGTAGAAAATCTCGGCCATTTTAAAAGCAAACTCAGCTTTTTCGATGTCGTCAGAAACGAGGGCAAGGTTTTTTTCAGCCCGTTTGTAATACATCATGGCGTTTAAGAACATTTTTTGTTTGAATTCATACATTCCTCGAAAGAAATTAAAATAGTAATCAAGCAAACCTGTAAGCTTGTACTGATTGCCTTCAATGTCTTCCAATAATTCTGAAAACTCAGGCTGAGAAGGGTCCTCTTTTAAAGGCTTGATGTAATCAAGCATGACACGGTGTCTGAATTCCATTAATGAATAATACAGCAATAAATCCTGATCTTCTTCCATATCCTCAATTTCTCTCTCTACTTCACGTTTGACGCGTTCCGCTTCAAACACGTGAAACTGTCGGATATGGGTATACCATTCATTAATTTTGAGCCCGACAAAAGAGGACGGAATAGTCTGCTTCATCCTCAATTAATCCCCCCTTTTGGAATGACCGAGATATGTCATATTTTATCATATTTGCAAGAAAAAGAAGAACGCAAAAAGACCGCAATTGTCGAATTTCGGCTAACCGCAAAGATTCAGCCGCTGTTTTTCCTGCTGCACCGGGGCTTATTGCTTGTCTCTTCCCTCCCAACTGATATAGCATGTCAGTACAGCTTTTATCTTTTTAAATGGGGGTAAACACATGACAGCACAAAATCAACTGGTCAGCCACTTTTTATCACATCGAAATGTGACGATTGAACTGGCGGAAAAAATCAGCCGGGAGCATTACGATTACAAATCTGCGGAAACATCAATGTCTGCTGAAGAACTTGTGAAACACATTTTTTCTTCATTCCTCATGTTCGCAACAATCATTAAAGAAGGAAATGGATCAGCACTCCAAAACATGCCCAAGGAAGAAGAAACAGATCTCATAAAACTGGCGAAAACGTACACAGAAAAAACGACAAACATTTTGTCAGAGCTGACTGATGAGCAGCTGAACCGCGAAATTGACCTGACCGCCAGTTTCGGCAGATATGTAACCGGAGCCGCTCTCCTTCAGCTTGCCATGGAGCATGAGATTCATCATAAAGGGAATTTGTTTGTATATGTAAGAGAAATGGGCCATACTGACCTTCCGTTTTATCAGCAAAAATCATAGCCTGCTCATCCGCCGAACCAGCGATATCATTGCTGGGCCGGCGGATTTTTTCTATTCATTTAAATATTCTAAAAATTTAATTGATTATAGCCTTCTAATCATATATAATCTGATAAAAATAGTCGGATTATTCAGGAGGCATTCAGATGAGTGTAAGTATTTTATTCATGGGTTTCATTGTCGGAACGCTGGTCGGGTTAACGGGTGTCGGGGGAGCGGCGCTTTTAACTCCCTTATTGATTATTTTAGGAATCAACCCGTCTATCGCGGTCGGCACTGATCTTTTATATAACTCGATCACCAAACTGTTTGGCGTTGTTTCCCATTGGAAACAACAGACCGTTCATTTCACACTTATTAAAATATAAACAGCAAACGCAACGATGTATACCAGAAATGATCCAGTCATAAATTTTACGGGTTTTCTTGAGAAGTTTAATACTCCTCTTAATCCGTCATTCAAAATCATTCCGAAAAATGTAACCAGCGTAACTCCTAAAGCCAGCATTGAAATCACAAAAATAATTTGCTCCATGTAAAATCATCCTCCATTTACATTCTGTTTTTTTTCGAATAAACGTATAGGCCTGATAAGGAAACCGAAACATACAGTCCCAGTATCAGTAATCCCCAAACTGAAAAAATTGAATTGGAATATCCCATATCACTTTCAAAAATTTGAATACTGAAACGATAAATAAAAGAAAAAGGAAAGACGATTGAGATATCACTTGCTAACAGTATTGTCATTACTAGAAATGAGGCTACACCTGTTATCATTACAACCACTACATTTTTACTTAAGAATGCAATTAAAGCCGCAATCGGAATTGTAAGCAGACTTAGAGTGGTGGAAGTAAAAGATGTTGCTACTAACTAAAACAAGTCGTTAGCCGTTACGTCTTCCCCAAAAAAGAAAAACAAGGTTGTTAAGTGAATAACATGATTAATAGACGAAATCAAAAACAAAAATAGAAAAGCTGCAGCTAGCTTTGATAAAATCAATTTGAATTTATGATACGGATATGACATCCAGTTCAACATTGTCTTGTTTTTAAACTCTAAATAAAAATAAAAACCTGAAAAAATAAAAATAACAGTTGGAAAAAGGATGGAATACTGATTAAAAACAAACATATAAAATTTATTCCAATCTGTATTTTCATTCATAGTCAGAAGACCGATTCCATTTATGAGGAATGGCAAAAAGCTTAGAAAGAAAATAACATAAATTGATTTTAGTCTTTTCAGTTTCATAAATTCGTTACGCACTAACAGACTCATGACCTTCCTCCTTGGCCAGCAGTTTTAAATAAAGATCTTCCAAAGATAACTTAAATCCGTCAATAGATTCCATGTTAACTCCATAAGGATTTAAATTCTCTTTCATTTCCGACGGATGCACTACCGAAATAAATTCAAATTGCTGTGTATTTCTTGAAATAATATGATCAGCAAATTCCTCAATATCCGCCCAATCAATTCCTGCTTCCGCTGGTATTTTGTATAAATAAAGATGTTGTGTATTTTTCATAAAGGCTGACTCAAAAATAATTTGTCCCTTATTCATAATAAGCAATTCATCAGCCATGAGATTAATCTCACTTAAGAGATGACTTGAGATAACGACTGTGGTCCCATTTTTCATTACTTCTTGTATCAGCATTTCCCTCACTTCTTTAATACCATAAGGATCTAAACCGTTCGTCGGTTCATCCAGCAAAAGCAATGCGGGAGCGTGCGCAATTGCTCTGGCGATTCCCAGCCTCTGTTTCATTCCTAATGAAGTTTGTGAAAACAGCTTATCTTTATGTTCATAAAGTCCAACCGCTCCTAAAACCTCATTTATTTCTTCTTCCGAAGCTGATCTTTTTAAATAGTTAAGATGCAGTTTAATATTCTCAAAAAGAGTCAAATTTTCATAAAAACCGGGAAATTCAATAATGCTTCCGATAGACTGAATCACATCGTTATTCGGATTACAATATAAGTTATTTCCCTCAAAAATCACTTCACCTGAAGTTGGAGGAAAGATCCCTAACAGAACTTTAAGCAATGTCGTTTTCCCTGCACCATTCGGACCTAACAAACCGTAAATTTTCCTTTTCTCCAGTGTCAAATTTATATCATGTAAAATTTCTTTCTTTTTTATAGAAACATTAATACCTTTAGATATTAAAGCTGGACCATCCTTCTCCACTTATCATCATCCCTTTCCGTCTTGTTCTGTTTATAATATAAACTTACGAGGTTAAAAAGAAGATATAATCAAGGTTAATTTAAGTTTAAATTTCTCAACATAAAAATACGTGAAACCGCTATGGTTTCACGTTTCTTCACTGCTGTTTTGGTAAATAATAAAAACCGTTCCGTTTTGATTGCTTTTTATTTTATGTTCCAGTCTCATTTGTTTGAGCATCATATTTATGATAGACAATCCAATTCCGGCACCTTTTCTTTCAGATCTATAATCCATTCCAGGGCCCTTATCCTCAATTATTATAGCGAGTTTATTTTCTATACATTTTGTCTGCACTGAAACGTATTTTCCAGAATTAGCATGGCGCAAAACATTTTGAAAAATGTTATCAAGAATTCTTTCTAACCAAGTCTCGTCTATTTCCCATACGATGTTTTCCTTTAGATTAATATCTATTGTAAAGTGCTCTTTCTCAAAAATTGGATACCAAGCTGTTAACGAAGAACGTATAATCTTTAATATGTCACACCTCTTTTTATGAAGCGGCAATTTACCTGCAGCAAGAAGAGAAAAAGATGACAAATTGTCAATCAGTTCGCCCATAAAAGTAATTTTATCATTTATGATGTCTAGTGAATGCTTTCCATTTTCACTGCTTATTTCATTCTTTAACGAAAATGTATGACCTCTTATAACCGTAAGAGGTGTCCTTAAATCATGGGATAAATCAGCAATCAAGTTTTTTCGGATTTCACCTTCTTCCCGCTCTTTTTGTCTGCTGTTCTTCAATTCCTCAACCATTTGATTGAATGAATATTCCACTTGTCCCAGTTCATCGTACTGTTTAACTGTTACAAATTCTGGTATTCCATCATTATCTTGTTTTTTCATATGATTTCCCAGAGAAATTAACCTTTTTTGTATTTTTGCAAAAAACATCCATGAATTAATCACAAAGAGTGAACAGACAAAAATCAAGGCGATAAACCATATATAGGAATACTTGGCCCTCATAACTTCCCATTGAGAGCCTATAATTGAGCGGGGAGTATCTAAAAATGCATACCCGCTGTCTTCACTCCCATTTAAATAAGCACTCAGCAATAAATATTTCTTTTGGTTTTGTTCCATTAATTTGATCAATTCGCTTACGTGAATAATCTCACCTTTTTTGGCGAACCGATCTGAGGTTGAAAAAATCACCTTTCCCTTATCATTTATCCAAATGATATCAGAGTGTTTATATTGCTTCATGTGTGGAAATGCAGCTGTAATTTCTCGATTAGACTTTCCTGAAAAATTTTCTATATCGGACTTCCAATCACTTTCCAATTTATTTGGTTCATAATGTACTTGACCCTGATGATCAATAATGTATGTTAATGTGACATAATATAGAAAATTAACGCCTAAAAAGGCTATCGGAAAAAATAAAATTGAGGCAATGATATTAATAAGGTACTTTGTCGATAATTTCATTGTTTAATCCTATATCCTATCCCTCTGATTGTTTCAAGAATCTCTGGCTCATTTGGGTTTATCTCGATTTTTTGCCGTAAATGCCGGATATGTACCATTAACGTCTTATCCCCTTCGATATAAGGCTGTTCCCAAATATTTTCGTAAATTTGTTCCTTTGTTAATATTTGATTGGGATGTCTAAGCAAAAGCAAAAAAATCCTTAACTGCTTGTCAGTTAAAAATATTTCCTCATTGCTTTGATTATTTAAAATCCTTTTTTCTTTCAAGTAAATACTTAAGTGTTTTAGCTTCAACTCATGAATAGCAGTCTTATCAAACCTTCTTAACAATACTTCAATTCGTGCGACCAGTTCATCGGGATGAAATGGCTTTGTCACATAATCATCCGCAAACCCTAATCCTTTCAGTTTATCTTCTAAACCTGTTCTGGCTGTTAAAAGCAAAATAGGGATCTGCGGATGCGTTTTTTTCATCCTTTGACCGATTGTAAATCCGTCTAAACCAGGCATCATAATATCAAGTACAATCAGGTCAGCCTTTTCTATATATTTTTCATAATTATAGGAAGAAGTGAGCCACTTAATCATATAACCCCGTTCTTCTAAGTCATCCTTTACAAATTGTCCAATTTCTTGGTCATCTTCAATATATAAAATATTATTCATTAGGCCCTCCTCTGAAATTACATGATCAAAAAATCAATCTTCCATAATAATTATATGTATTATAAAAATCTCCTTATTTAAGGCACCATTACATAATTATAACTTAATTAGATATCACTAAAAAATTTCTTCTGCT
The DNA here is from genome assembly GCF_001584325.1 of Bacillus nakamurai. Taxonomy (GTDB): domain Bacteria; phylum Bacillota; class Bacilli; order Bacillales; family Bacillaceae; genus Bacillus; species Bacillus nakamurai. The sequence continues at coordinate 46,667 of NZ_LSAZ01000019.1, read as the reverse complement.
TGTTTAGTGCTACCATTCAGTTTTTGTGCACTCCATTCCACAATTCATTTCAAGACGCAAATTGATAGGACAATACGAAAAGGCGACCCTTACACGGATCGCCTTTTCCCTTATAACGTCACACCTGACTTAAAAATCGCGAGCTCTCGAAAATCGTTTTTTTCGTTATTGACAAACTCACCGCTTGCGACTTGTATGATGTATTGAATAAAATCTCTTACAATATCATCCTCTGCTGTTTGTTCTTCTGTTAATTGGCCTGCATTATAGTCAATCCAATGAGGTTTTGATTGATAAAGGTTTGTATTCGTTGACACCTTTACAGTCGGAACAAATGTGCCGAAAGGTGTGCCTCTTCCGGTTGCAAACAGTACGATGTGGCAGCCCGCTGCGGCGAGTGCTGAGGAAGCGATTAAATCATTGCCGGGCGCACTAAGCAGTGTCAGTCCCTTTGTTTTCAGTGTTTCGCCGTATGCCAGTACATCAGAAACTGGTGAAATTCCGGCTTTTGTGTGCAGCCAAGCGACTTGTCTTCAAGCGTTGAAATGCCGCCTTCCTTGTTTCCGGGTGACGGGTTTTCATAAATCGGCTGCTCGTGCTTTATAAAATATTGATTGAAATCATTGATCAATCGGACCGTTTTATGAAACACTTCTTCGTTGGCCGCCCGCTGCATGAGAATCGTTTCAGCGCCGAACATCTCCGGCACCTCAGTTAAGACAGTGCTTCCTCCCTGTGCAATCAAGTAATCTGAAAATCTCCCTAATAATAAGTAATATTGTTCACCCACTACAAGCAAACGGTCTTCATATCCGAGAGATTCGGTGAGCTCCTCCCCGTCGTCCACAGGAAAACCCGGAACAATCCGATCCACTAAGGTATTGCAAAAGATGTTCGCATAATGAATCCAATGAATAAAACCTTTCTCCAGCTTCCACAGCTCAGCATATTGAAGAACGGTTTCCTTCAGTCTCCGGCCATTTTCTTCAATCAGCTCACACGGCAGCATAATACAGCCCTTTTCAGCATCGCCTGCAAAAGCCTTGTAACGAAAATAAAGAAAAGCCGTTAATTTCCCAGGGAATGTTTTTTGCGGCATATCCTCCAAACGTTCCCTCTGAGCAAACTTAATGCCGGCTTCTGTCGTATTGGAGATAATAAAACGCAGCTCCTCCGTTTTTGCCAGCCGTTTAAATGATGCATAATCAGAAAAAAGATCAATGCCCCGGCTGATGGATCGGACAATCGTATGTTCATTAACAGGTTTTCCGTCCTTCATCCCCTGCAAAAAAAGCGTAAACAATCCGTCCTGCTCGTTTAATATGTTAATTTTTCCAGACCCTCTCGGCTGAACGGCGACAACGCTGCCGTTAAAATCCGTCAATTGATTCAATTGGTCAACCTGCCAATCGAAAAACGCCCGCAAAAAGTTGCCTTCCCCGAATTGAAGAACCTTTTCCGGATATTGAATGTATCCCTTACACAGTGTCTTATTTAACCGCTGCAAGCTGTTCGCCTCCTTCTCATTATGCACACGTTAACAATTTTCAGCATGGAAAACCGGGTATCTCCAAACGGGTCATTACTCAAGTTTTTTAACAGAATCCCTTATCATAACCTCGGTATTTTCATAGATTTTTTCCGCTGCCGTGCACGGATCAGCGATAAGCGCTAAAATCTTCTCGGCGCCGAGTTTGCTGATTTTTTCAACAGGCCGCTTTACTGTTGAAAGCCTTGGTGTCATGTATTGAGAAATGCCAATGTCATCAAACCCGATGACCGATATGTCTCCGGGAACCTGCATCCCTTTGGCAAAAACCGCATTCATCGCCCCGATGGCCATGTCATCATTTGAACAAAAGACAGCGGTAGGAGGGAATTGAAGAGACATTAGCTTTTCCATCGCCTGATAGCCGCTTTTCATATCATAATGCCCTTTTACACTGTATTCCTGCTTGATCGGAACATGATGACGGATCAGCGATGACAAGTAGCCTTCTTTTCGCTGCTGGGACGATTTAAATCCTTCCTTTCCTTCAATAATGGCGATGTCTCTGTGGCCATTTTCGATCAGGCAGTCAACGGCCTGCATAGAGCCTTCTTTATCGTTTGATAAGATATTGGTGATGCTCCTGTCGTCAATATCTCTGTTCAGTACTACGAGCGGAATGTTTTTTTCGCGGATATGATAAATAAATGAATTATCAGTATCGCTTTGGCTCATTAAAATGATGCCGTCATATCTCATTCGGCTGATAGTGTCATAGCTTTTCAGATCATCGATGCCGCGGACGAATAAATTATATTCCTCGCTGATGGCGCGGTTTACCCCTTTTATGGTGTCGGAAAAGAAGCTGTGTGAAGTTCCGTTTGTAATGCTTGTAAAAAACAGTCCGATCGTATGAGATTTTTGCATGGCAAGGCTTTTCGCATTTACATTGGGTGTATAATTCAGCTGTGCAGCGAGCTTTAGTATTTTCTGTTTTGTATGCTCTTTAATGTAAGGGCTGCCGTTCAGCGCCCGGGAAACGGTGGTGTGGGATACGTTGGCTAGTTTTGCGATATCTTTTATGGTTACCATCGGTTTTCCTTTCTCCATTGTCACCTGACATTTATTTCTATTGTACCATTAATGGAGGGCCCATAAAATCACAAATGATGAGGTTTGGCACTGTTTAACTCCTGAACGAGTTCTGCGTGCTGTTTGTCTGTCAGTTTGTACATGAAACCGATGATCAGCATGCCGCACAGTAGGATATAAAAGCAGCAGACCCTTTATCCCTATTAATGTGCCGGCTGTTTGGGAGACATTTGGGATGTAGCCGATTAAGCTCAGCCCAACACCGGAAAGAAAACCGGACAAAGATTGGGCAAGCTTTCTTGAGAAATTAAACAGCGAATAGGTGGTGGCTTCTTCCGCTCGCCCGTTTTCCATTCGCCGTAATCAATAATATCCGACACAAGCGCCCACGTGATGCCGTTCAGAATGCTGATGCCGATAAAAGCAATGCTCGCTAAAACCGTAAACACGTATACATTTGCCGGCAGACAGAAATTCACTGCATCAGCTGCCGCACTGACGGCAAAACCGATCATCACCGTTTGCTTTTTTCCAAACCGCTTGACAAGCTTAGGCAGAAACAGAACGCCTAAAAATGAAGAACCGATAATAATAAAACTCGTATAGGACATGAGCTGTGCGTCGTGAAGATTGTACTGTGCGAAATACACAAGCATTGCTGATTTAATGTAATATGCCGATATCGAAAAAATCGTCATGAAAACCACTGTCAATAAAGGTTTATTGCCGATAAAGCTTTTTAGAACCGACCCGGCAGACAGCTTTTCTTTCGGGGCTTCACGGACGGTGATTCTTTCTTTACAATTCCGATAGCAGATCATAAACCCTGCGATCCCGATGACGGCCATCATTCCCATGACGGCAGGGTAACCGATGTGTACGTTATCAAATTGAACGAGGATCGGTATAACGATGACACTCGTAATCAATAGCGCCCCAAGCGATCCGATCTGACGAAATGCGGAAAGCGCGGTTCTGTCCTCCGCATCCTGTGTGGGCGGCGCCAAGTGATCCGTACGAAATGTTGACGAATGAATAAGCGACACCCCAAAGCATGTAGGATGCATAAGCATAGACGAGCTTCCACGTGACTGACACATCCGGTGACACAAAAATCAATACGGTTAAGATCGCAAGAACAATACTTCCGAATAACAAGTACGGCCTGAACTTCCCCCTCGGCCCGATATGTTTTCTGTAATCGATAGCCGAGCCGACAATCGGATCAGTCACAGCCGCGAACAGCTTGCTGACTAAAAATATACTGCCGGCGAAGGCTGCCGGGATGCCTGCAACATCAGTGAAAAATTTCAGCAAATATATTTGTCCGAGGTCAAACATAAATCCGTTTCCGAAATCACCGAAACCGTAGGACACTTTTTCCTTCAGGCTCAGCTTAACTCCTTTCACCTCCGCGGGTGATGCTGTAACGACAGGCACATTATTCATACGTCACCTCTTTGGGTAAATTTTAAAAACGGAAATATTCCTGCGCATTCCGGTAGCAAATTCCCTCGACAATCCCCCCTAAAAGCTCCATATCATACGGCGCTTCCCCATTCTCTGTCCATGTGCCGATCAGGCTGCAGACAATCCGCCTGAAGTATTCATGGCGTGTATAGGATAAAAAACTTCTTGAGTCAGTCAGCATGCCGATAAAACGGCTGAAAAGCCCTGTGTTTGACAACGCTTGTATTTGTTGAAGCATTCCGTCCTTCGTATCATTAAACCACCATGCTGTCCCGAATTGAATTTTCCCCGGCGTTTTTCCATCCTGAAAGCTGTTCATCATGCTGGCAATAATATAGTTATCGTTAGGATTCAGTGAATATAAAATGGTTTTCGGCAATTGCTGTTTCATTTCTGCGGAGTTTAGAAGCTGTGCCAGAGGTTTTGCGATATGTTCATCATTTATCGAGTCATAACCTGTGTCAGGGCCGAGGGTGTTGAGCATTCCCGTATTTGTGTTTCTTAATGCGTTGATATGAAACTGCATCGCCCAGTCCAGTTCAGCGTAGAGGCCGCAAAGAAATTGCAGTGTCCATGTTAACTTCTTTTCGTCTTCAAAAGGCACGCGCCTTCCGCTTAATCCGGCTGCAAAAATGCCTGCCGCTTCATCTTCTGTCGTTTCGGCATATACCATTTGATCTAAGGCGTGATCAGACACCCTTCCAGCATGGAAAAAGCGCACACGTGATTCTAACGCTTCCAAAAACGTTTTATAGGAAGTGATGGAGATCCCCGCAGCTCCTCAAGCGCCTGAACCCACTCGGCAAAACCCGGCCGGCTGATCTCGAGCCCGGGCGGAACCCCGGTAAAACTTTCACGGGGAAATCGCTTTCTTTTATCAGGCTGTGATATTCAAGCGAATCAACAGGATCATCCGTTGTGCAAATGACTTTTACATTCGATTTTAAAATGAGGTCCCGTACGCCAAAACCTTCTTCTTGCAGCAAGTCATTCGTTTTTTTCCAAATGGAGGGGGCTGTTTTTTCATTCAGCACGTCATGAATGCCAAAGAAGCGCTGCAGCTCTAAATGAGTCCAGCTGTACAGCGGGTTTCCTATTGCCATCGGCACTGTTTTTGCCCAAGCCGTAAACTTCTCTTCATCTGAAGCGTTTCCGGTAAAGCAGCGTTCCTCAACGCCATTTGCCCTCATGATGCGCCACTTATAGTGATCACCGTAAAGCCATGCCTCCGTAATCGTGGCGAATGTTTTATTTTCATAGATTTCCTTAGGGCTTAAGTGACAGTGATAATCAATAATCGGCATTCCTTCCGCATGTTCTCGGTACAGTTTGACAGCGCTTTCATTATCCAGTAAAAAATCGTCACCCATAAAAGCTTTCATCATCTCATCCTTTCTTAAAATGTTAACGTTAACATTATGATTCTTTTTTATTTTAGCTTTCTCATTTTCATATATCAATCATTTTTGTTTAATTTTTCAAAATAATGAAACAGATTATATTCCGCAAAAAGAAAAAGACATTGCCGGCAGGCTCTAAATTCAGAGCGCCGGGCAATGCCTTTCAAACAATTAAAGGATTAGTAAGCGAGGCTGAATAACCCTTTAATATGTGATAAGTAACGTACGTTACTAGCTTCTTTCATTAAAGATGCAGGAAGGCCTTTCAGCGGAGTAGAGTTCGCTCCGATGATGGCAACAGCGTCTTTACGGCCGAGGCTTGCAAGCGTACCAGAGTTTACAGGCTTGAATGTTTCAAGCGTTTTTCCTTCTAAGTAAGCGAATAGATTGTAACCGATCAGCTCACCCATTTGCCAAGCGATTTGCGCTGTCGGCGGGTACGGACGGCCGTCCGGTGCGAAGTATACCGCACTGTCTCCGGCAACGAATACATCTTCATGAGAAGTGGACTGCAAGAAATCGTTAACTGTCGCGCGTCCGCGGTTCACTTCAAGACCTGATTCGCCGACTAATGGGTTTCCTTGTACGCCGCCTGTCCAGACAAACGTGTTAGCAACGACTTTTGATCCGTCTTTCAGATCAATTACGTTTCCTTCTACATTTGTAACAGGAAGACCTGTTAAGAACTCAACGCCGCGTTTTTCAAGGCTTGTTGTCGCGCGTTCGATAAGATCATCCGGAAGAACAGGAAGGATTTTCGGACCTGCCTCAACCAATTTCAGTTTGATTTCTTTCGGGTCTACGCCGTATTTTTTCGTAAGATTCGGCATGATGTCAGCAAGCTCACCGACAAGCTCAACGCCTGTTAAACCGCCGCCGCCGATAAGAATTGTTGCATCAGCTTCGTTTTTCGTTTTAGAGTACTCACGCACACGGTCTTCCACGTGATTGTAGATTTTATTGGCATCAGCCGCAGATTTCAGCACCATGCTGTTTTCTTCGAGGCCAGGGATGCCGAAATAAGCCGTAACTGAACCAAGACCGACAACAAGAGCGTCATATGTTAATTTAGAACCGTCATTAAGCGCCACTTCTTTCTTATCAACTGAGAAAGAGCTGACTTCCGCGATTTTAAGATCAACGTCCTTACCTTTTAAAAGTTTTTCAAGCGGCATAGCAACCGCTTGTTCAGACACGTTTCCGGCTGCAAGACGGTGCAATTCCGTAATGATTTGGTGAGTCGGGTATTTGTTCACAACAGTAACGCGTGCTTCATCTTTACTGTAATGTTTGCGAACGGTCAGAGCAGAAAGAATTCCGCCGTAACCAGCGCCTAAAATGACAATATGTTTTGACATCGTGTATCCTCCGTCCTTTATATCAATTTTTGCAGTAGTTGATTATTTTTGTTTTTCAGACATGATTTGCAGGTAGCTTTGAGCAAAACGGAAAAGCTTTTGCGCTTGCGGGTCTTTCAGCATTTTAAGCAGGCCGAAAATTCCGATCACTTCATTGCTTGCATCCGCGCGGTCTTTTGCTTCGATCGCAGTAGCAGCCACTTCTTTCGCTGTTTCTTTCACAGGCTCAAGAATTTCTGTAAGCGCACCCACTGTATCGCTCTTCAATACTTCGTCTGTCGCTACAGACTGTGCAAAGTCGTAAGACTTCGTTAAAATATTAACTAACTCAGTCAGTTTTGGAAGCTGATCTACTAAAGCAGTCAGTGATTCTTGAACTTCCGGTTTTAACAGCTGATCAATGAGATCGCGTTGGCCTTGGCTGACAGATTCATTTGTTTGATCGATTGTTTCTGGCATATCCGATTCTCCTTTACTATAAGCAGTATGCTGATTTTTTTGGAAAGGGTAGCCTTCCCCATTTCATGCAGAAAGCATGAAAAAACAGGATTGTGAATTCATGCACAATCATTTACAAAAATAAATGTTTACTACCCAGTTTTTCACTTTGCCATATTCAGTATTATTTTTATATCAACAAAAACAATTGAATAAGTCAAAATTCCTTTTTCCTCTCTGAAAATAGCAAACATAAAAAACCCCAATTTGATTTACTTCTACATGATAACACTTTTTGAACAAAATTTGAACGTGAATTGTTTCGTTTATGAAATTATTTATATGGAGGCAGTGTTATAACGTTTCTTTGACACTATTTTTTTACAGGCAATCCGCTTTTCTCCTGTCATTTGTCCCAAATCTCTAAAAGCGGCGCTCTATTTCCCGTAAAAGGGTCATGCTTCGGAAGCGGGACGCGGCTGATTTCTTTCGCCGTGCTTTCATTTTTTTCTGTTTTTATATCATACTCCCGGCCGCCGGGATAAGCGCCTATAACCGTAAAATCAGGACTTTCGGATATTCTTTTATGGCCGATTCCGGCGGGAATGACGGCAGCATCTCCCTCTTGAACGCTGATATCGGTTCCATTTTCGCCTCCGAATCTCAAAACGGCGCTTCCTTTTCTCACAACAAGAACTTCATGAGTTGTACTGTGAAAATGATGATAAGGAAATACGCCTCCCGTCCAGCTGTTTGACCAGTCATTTTGACGGAGGGTTGTCTCCGCTTTCTTTACCGTATCAGCTTTGAAGATCCCTTTATAAATCACAAGCGGGAGCTCGGGGTTGTTCGGGATGCGGCCGTCATCTTCAAAATAAAATGCTTGGATGTCCTGTTTCTGCATGGTATCACCTCCGTACTATTTTGTATTCCACATTTCTTCATCCGTTAAAACGCTATTTTCTGATATTCCATTGCGAAGCATTCCGGTGAATAGTATAGTATAAAAAATAATGTGTCAAAATGAGGGATTTTAGTGAAAGCAATTGTAATCGGAATTTTGTCATCTCTGTTTTTTGCAGTTACTTTTATTTTAAACAGGGCAATGGAGCTGTCAGGCGGGAGCTGGATGTGGAGCTCTTCCCTGCGCTTCATTTTTATGGTTCCGTTTTTATTTATGATTGTAGCGGCAAAAGGGAAGTGGGGGCCGCTTTGGCGTGAAATGCGGAGCAAGCCGTTTTTTTGGCTGAAGTGGAGCTTTATCGGTTTCGTGCTTTTTTACGCGCCGATTACCTTTGCGGCAGCTTTCGGACCCGGCTGGCTGATCGCCGGCACGTGGCAGATTACGATTGTCGCCGGAGTGCTGTTATCTCCCTTTTTCTATGAGAAAAAAGATTCATCCGCCGGCCCAATTCTTGTCAGGCAAAAGATTCCGCTTATCTCACTTGTTACTTCCGTCATTATTTTGATCGGAGCCGGGCTGATTCAGCTTCAGCATGCTGGCTCACTATCAGGCCGCACACTTTTATTCAGTGTTGTGCCAGTCGTGATTGCCGCTTTTGCCTATCCTCTCGGCAATCGCAAAATGCTTGAACAATTCGGAGGAAAACTCGATACGTTTCAGCGCGTGCTCGGTATGACGCTCGCAAGCCTTCCTTTCTGGCTGTTAATCGCAGCTTTCGGATGGCATTCAGACGGACTTCCGGCTCCGGGCCAGACGTTTCAATCCTTTATCGTCGCTGTCAGCTCAGGAATTATCGCGACCGTTTTATTTTTCCGGGCTACAGATATGGTAAGAAACGAGCCGCAAAAGCTCGCCGCTGTCGAAGCGACGCAGTCGGGCGAGGTTCTTTTCGCTCTGATTGGCGAAATCGTCTTTTTATCCGCAGCTTTCCCGTCACTTCTTTCTTTTGCCGGGTTATTCATTATTATTGCCGGGATGGTGATGCATACTTTCGCTTCCCATCAACCAAGCCCGAAAACGGCGGATAAACCGTCAGCAAATCTCACAAGATCATAATTTTTTAAAAGAGCCGTTCCAATACGGCTCTCTTACGAAAGGTGTAATACTCCATGAATGAAGAACACATTCCCGCAATTTCTTTTCAGTCAGTCAACAAAAGCTACGAACAAAACGATACCCGCTATGACGTACTGCGCGACGTAACCGGGCATATTCGGCAGGGCTCTATAACGGCAATCATAGGGCCGTCGGGTTCAGGGAAAAGCACGCTGCTGTCGATGTGCAACCTTATGAATTCACCGGATAAAGGCGAAGTGCTTGTATTCGGAAAAGAGGTAAGGAGCTGGGATATCAAAGAGCTCAGAAAAACGGCCGGGCTTGCTTTCCAGTCCGCTCCTATTATAGAGGGTACGGTTCGGGACAATCTCCTGCTCGCTGAGAAACTTCATCAGACACAGGTTTACACACCGGAAGAGCTTGCTGATTTTACAGATCTTCCTCACGAGCTGCTCGATCGAAACGCAAAAGAATTGTCAGGCGGGCAGCGGCAAAAGCTTTCATTAGCCAGAACCCTTGCGAATCCGCCGTCTATTTTGCTGCTTGATGAAATCACGTCCGCTTTAGACCCGGCGTCAGTCCTCGTGATTGAGAAACTTATTACAAGATGGCATCAGCAAAAAAAACTGACCGTCTTATGGATTACCCATAACCTTGAACAAGCCGAACGGATATCCGATACAATATGGTTTATGGCGGAAGGACGGCTTTTAGAAACTGCAGACACCAAAACGTTTTTTAAAGATCCGAAACACGAAGCGGCCAGAGCGCTTTTACAAGGGAGCGGCCGATAATATGGATTATCTTTCTCTTTTATTTACCAGTGTTTTTGTCATCATTGCTTTATTTTTATCTAAATCTTTTAAAGCCGGCGTAGAAAAGGATATGATCATCGCAACCGTGAGGGCGGTGATACAGCTTTTGATTATCGGCTATATCCTGTCGCTGATTTTTCACGGCGATCACCCGGTGTTTATCATGTTAATGGTGCTTCTCATGCTTACTGCCGCCTCGCAAAATGTCGTGAAACGAAAAAAAATGAGGATCGGCTCATTTTGGCGTGTTTTCCTGACGCTGGCTATCGTAGAAATTGTAACACAGGGAATTTTATTGGCGCTTCACATCATTCCTTTCACCTCACGATATGTCATCCCGATAAGCGGTATGGTGATCGGAAATTCTATGGTGCTGTCGAGCTTGTTTTTAAATCGGCTAGGGTCAGAGGCTGAAATGCGGAAAGAAGAGATTCAATTAATTCTTTCTCTCGGCGGAACACCTAAGCAGGCCATCCGGCACATTTTAACATCAAGTATGAAGCTCAGTATGATTCCGACGCTTGAAAGCCAGAAAACTTTAGGCCTCGTCCAGCTTCCCGGCATGATGACGGGACAGATTTTGGCCGGCGCAGACCCAATACAGGCGGTGCGCTTTCAATTGCTGATCGTTTTTACGACCATGGCCTCTGCCCTGCTGACATGCGTCATATTAAGCACTTTGACTTATCCTTCCCTTTTTACGGCTCACTGGCAGTTAAAAAAAATTCAATAGGAAAAGAGTAAGCTCTTTTCCTATTGAATAATGCATCAAGAGTTCAGAGATTCATAATAACGGGACAGTTCGATAATCATCGCCCCCATCCGCTCAATTTCCGGAGCAAGAAGCCTCGTTATTCCTTCATCGCGAATGGCTTCAGCGGTCACTTTTCCGACAGCCGCAGCCACGACGCGTTCTTCGAATGCTTGTTTTATTTCATTTGCCATCCCTATCTCTCTCGCATAATCAAAAAGGGAGCGCACTTGAATGGCTGTCGTAAAACACACCGCGTCAATCTCATGGTTCATCAGCTCCCGGCATAGCTTATCAACGGTTTCCCTTTCAGGCGGAATGTGCTGATAAGGCAGGACAGGGAAAACCCGCGCTCCCTTCCCCTCAAGAAATTCCGTTAACACAGGCGCTTTTTCGCCATGAAGCTGTATCATGATCTTTTGCCCTTTGAACTCAAAACGCTCCAGAGAACGGATCAGCCCTTTTGTTGTTCCGTCTTCATCTGAAGCTGACGGCGTCATGCCGAGTTTTTTCAGAGCGGCATATGTTTTATAGCCTCTGCAGCCTATTTTCGCTTCATGGACAGCTGCTAAAAATTCTTCCTTCAGACCGATTTTCTCAGATACTGACACTAACGTCTCCGTGCCGATTCCGGTTGTAAATATGACCCAGTCTGCTTTTTCTTTTATAAATCTCCGCAGATCGGGTTCAATTTGTTCTTCCGCCGGATATACGGTTCCTTGCAGGGAGCGGATAACTGCTGTGCCGCCTTGTTTTTCAATTAATGTGCTGATTTCTTCTGTTTTCCGCGAACCGCCGATTGCAATCCGCTTACCGTTCAACCCATTTCCCATCGCTGTTTTCCTCTTCCCTTCTGATGCCGGACAGCCGCTTGATTTTTCTGAAAACTGACCATCCGATTCTCTCTTTTCTCATCGATTTCTATTGATGATATCAATTATTGTTACGCAAACGTGAAGGAAAATCAAGACAGCCCCCGTTGAATCCCGCATGCGGTTGCTGTATGATTTAACCGGGCAGAACGAATAGATTTGCGGAGGGGTTTTCAATAATGGAAACGAAAAAAGAGTTTGAAACAAAAGGGTATGATACATCAGTGATTTATGAGTTTAACGAATATCCTGACGCGCATAGCGGACGCTGTGATAATTGTGACTATACGCTGTTTAAAAGCTCGGTGAAAGGCGGAAAGTTTTTGCGGGAATGCCGGAGATGCGGGATGAAGAAAAACATTTAACAAAGCAGGCAGCGGAATCAGTCCGCTGCCTGGTTACATATCAATTTTCCACAACTGCCTCTTTTATAAAATCTTCAATGGCGGCAGCAGCCTGTTTGGCGCCGCCGGTTTCTTCAATTTTCTGCTGCATGTTTTTCACCCGGCTGAGGATGTTTTTATCTTGATACACCTTCTGCACGTCCTTTTGCAATCGAGACACGCTGACCTCTTTCGGAGGCAGATGAACGCCGAGGCCCAGTTCATCTACGCGCGTGGCGGTTATCTCTTGTTCTTGCATTTGCGGAACCACAACGAGCGGAACGCCGGCATTCATCGCTTCCATCGTACTGTTCATCCCGCCGTGAGAAACGAACAGCTTTGCTTTTTCCAATACATCAAGCTGCGGGACGTGCTGGCGGATGATAAAGTGGTCAGGGACATCTGTAAAGCCCTCGGGATCGATTGATGTGCCGACTGACATGACGACACGCCAGTCTGAATCCCGAAAGGCATCAATACACATTTGATAAAATTCAGGCCATGCATTAAACGCCGTTCCGAGTGAAATGAGCATAAGCGGCCGGTCATCCGCTTCCTCCAGCTCCAAACTTCCTGTATTTGTACGTTCGCCAAGAGACGGACCCACAAAACAGAAGCTGTCATCAAAGGTTTCTTGTTTCGGCTGAAACGCCCTCGGCATAAAGACGATATTCAGTTTTTCAGGCTTAAAGAATTCTTCCATAGTCATATGTTTTACTTGTTCATTTTCGGCCTCTTCCTGAAATTCCTCTATCGCTTGTTTTGCCGCTTCAATTATATCTTTGTCTTTTTTTATTTGAAAATGCTCATTTATCCCATAACTCGGGCAGAATTTCACAGCCGGGATGCCAAATTTGTCAGCAAACAATCTTCCTGAAAGAGCGAGAAAATCAAAAAGAACGGCGTCCGGGAGGTCATCTTTGTACAGCTCTTCAAGCTGCGGGAGCACATCAGCCGCTTCTTTCAAAAACATTACAAAGGCATCGCTTTTATTAACCTGCTCTTTTATTGTCTTAGGGTCAGGCTTAATGCTTGTGCGGTATAAAACCGGGGTGGCGCCGGTTTTCAAAACGGCTTGTGCGAAGTCCTCCGTCGTAGCGTAAGTAACTCTGTGCCCCCGTTTGACAAGCTCCTCCGCTACCGGCAATGTGGGATTGACATGGCCGTGAGCGGCCACATTGATAATGGCAATGTGATTTTTTTTTATCATTCTCTTCTCCCCTATTTTAATTTGTTTCCGCTTCAAATGCTGTTAAGCCGTACATGACACTGTTTTGAATCGGCTCAACCCGGACGGGCTTCAGCTTGTGATATGTTTTTAAGAGCCCTTTCAGCGCGACCTCTGCTTCAAGCCTGGCAAGCGGCGCGCCTAAACAAAAATGAATGCCGAACCCAAAAGAAAGGTGCGGATTCGGTTGACGGCGGATATCAAAAACATCAGCATGCTCGAATTTCTTCTCATCACGATTTGCTGACGCAATATAACCAAGAACCATTTCCCCGCTCTTCAAGAGGCGGCCGCTCAGCTCGATATCGTGTTTGACCGTCCTCCGGACAAATGGAGCTGGAGCGCGAAAACGCAAGGTTTCTTCAATGACCTGCGGAATGAGCGAAGGGTCCTGTCTCAGCTCTTCGTAAAGGCCCGGAGTCTCTGCTATGCTGTACACCGCATTGGAGATGAGATTAGTCGTTGTTTCATTTCCCGCCATCAAAAGCAAGGTGCAAAACGGAATCAGGTCTTCTCCTGAAAGCTTCTCGCCTTCTTCTTCCGCTTTAATTAAAATGGAGATAATGTCCTGACCGGGCTGATTTCTTTTTTCTTCTATTATCCTTGCAAAAAATGAGGCCAGTTCCCGCTCACATTGATCCTGTTCTTGCTCATTCACTTTCGCCGCTTCAGGACTCTCATCTTTAGGCGTGCTGACAAGAATGTCCGACCATTCTTTAAATTGTTCCATATGCTCGGACGGAACACCCAATAACTCTGAAATGACGATGACCGGCAATGGATAAGATAAATCTTTAACAATATCAATGCTTCCCCTGCCCTGTGCCTGTTTCAGCAGGTCATCGGTGATTTGCTGAATTCTCGGCTCCCATTCCTTCAAAACCCGCGGAGTAAAAGCACGATTGACCACTGATCTGATACGGGTATGCTTTGGCGGATCCATATTCAAAATAGAATTGCCGATCGAACTGGTCATTTGAAGCCTGTGGCTGGAGAATGCCTCTTTATCACCAATGACTTTTTTTACATCATCGTACAAAAACACGCTCCAAACCTTGTTTTCTTCATCAAAATGAACGGGGTTTTCCCGTCTCATTTTTTCGTACCACGGAAAAGGGTCATATGCGTCTAGGCCGTTCTTTCCTTTCATCAGGGTTTTCTGGACGGCTTGTCTCGGATTCTTAAACTTACTCATGTTTTCTCACTCCCATTGTCATTATTGAACTTTGACGCCTTGATTTTTATCGTAGCACATCTTTTCAATTTTTTTCTATTCATAACCTTAACTATTAATATAACACAACAAAAGTCATAACATCGGGCGTGAAATTTATCCCAAGAAACCGTTCACAGCGCACAAAAAAACCCGAGCCTTCTTCAAGCTCGGGAATGTTCGTTACTTATTTGTATGGTGCTTTTGGTTTTCGGGAGGCTGCGTGTTTCTCTCCATAGCGCTTGTATCCCCGCCCATTCCCTTTAAAAAAGAAAACAGCAAAGTGACGGCCTTGTTGATGTCCGGGTCTCTCAAAGCGCGGACGATATCAAAATAACCTGTCTTCTTATCGTTGTCTTTTTCTTCAACAGCCTTTGTTACTCCCGCGTTGATTTTGACGATGAAAGGCTCAAGCTGTTTAACGTCAATCATGCCAAGCACGCCCGTCAGGAGCAGAGGTTTTTTAACGTATTGGCGGTTTCTGGCGTGTCAGCTTTTTTCACCATAATATCCATCACTTTGTCTCCCTGTCCGAAAAGCCCCCGGAGAAGCGCCAAAACGCCGCGCTCATTCATATGATGAAGAATGTGCAGGGATTCTAAAATAGCGTCCTTATTGTTTAAAAGGGCGGTCTCAATTTCTTCTAAATCCTGCCTGCGTTTCTCCTCGTCCGTTACGGTCTGTTTGCGAATGGTCTTGATTGCCTTAGCCATTTTGCTTTTTCCCCCTTTTTACCGCGTCTCCCGGAAACACATAATCCTTCCGCGCCCATTTCCGCTGAACTTGAACTCCGATCTGCGGCTGCGGGTTTCCGTAGCGGAAATTGATTTTCGGCAGCGGATTGATGCCTTCTTTTTTCAAGATTTCCATCTTGGCGGATGTTTCTTTATAAGCCGGTGTATCAGTATCCTTATCAGAATAGCTGCTCGTTAAAAGATTGACGGCCGCTTCATTCGAATCGTTCATCGGCAAATACACTTGCTTGCCTTTCACACGGTCTGTGATCAGGCATTTGACTTTCACATTCCCGTACGGCGATGTCAGACGGACGAGTGTTCCATCTTCGAGCCCTCTTTCTTCTGCCAATTCAGGCGATACTTCTAAAAACACACTCGGTGTTTTTTCAGAAATCCCTTTTGATTTATAAGTAAGGTTTCCTTCATGGAAATGCTCAAGCAGACGGCCGTTATTTACATGGATATCGTATTGTTCATCAAATTCCTTCGGCTCCGTCCACTGAACGGGATAGAGAATCGCCTTGCCGTCAGAAAACGGAAATTTGTCCGTAAATAAAAGCGGCGAATCAGTTCCGTCCGCCTCGACTGGCCATTGCAGCGACTTGTAGCCTTCAAGACGTTCATATGTGACTCCGGCATAAATCGGCGACAGCATCGCCGCTTCTTCCATGATGTCCGCGGGATGTTCGTAGTGCCAATTTGCGCCTAACCGATTTGCGACATCCATAATGATTTTCCAATCCGGTTTTGAATCGCCAAGCGGCTCAATCACTTCGTACAGGCGTTGCACCCGGCGTTCCGTATTTGTAAACGTTCCTTCTTTTTCAAGGCTCGGGCTTGCCGGAAGCACCACATCGGGGAACTCCGCCGTACGTGACAGAAAAATATCCTGCACAACGAAGAAATCAAGCTTTTCAAACGCAGCGTGGACGTGGTTAATATTAGAATCAACAAGCCCCATTTCTTCGCCTTTCAGATACATTGATTTCAGCTTTCCTGAATGGATGCCCTCGATCATTTCATGGTTTGTCATCCCGATTTCTTTCGGCAGATCTGTTCCCCAGCCCTGTTCGTATTTTTTGCGGGCCTTTTCGTCCGTTACTTTTTCATAACCCGGGAAGCTGTCCGGCATACTGCCGAAATCACTGGCCCCCTGCACGTTATTATGGCCGCGCAGCGGATAAGAGCCGGAACCCGGTTTTCCGTAGTTGCCGGTCACCAGAAGCAGATTAGAAGTAGCGGTGCTCGTATCACTGCCTCCGATATGCTGTGTGACACCCATCGCCCACAGTGCGCACACACTGCCGGCCTCATGAATCATATGGGCAATTTTAATCAATGTGTCTTTGGCAACGCCGGTATGTTTTTCAGCGTATTCCATTGTATACGGCTCGAGGCTCTTCACAAATTCGTCCAGCCCGTTGACCCGCTCACGCAAAAATTCCGTATCGGCCATATCATGATCAAGCAAGAATTTTGAAACGGCGTTGAGCCATACGATGTCAGATCCGGCGCGCGGCTGGAAGAACAGATCTGAACGCTCAGCCATTTCATGTTTTCTCAAATCAGCGACGATCATTTTTTGTCCGTGCAGCTTATGTGAACGTTTAATCCTTGTGGATAAGACAGGGTGCGATTCAGATGTATTGGAGCCGATAATCCCAGCTCTGCTTTTTCAATGTCTTTAATGGACCCTGAATCCCCGCCGTAGCCGACCGTTCTGAACAATCCGGCTGTCGCGGGAGACTGGCAGTAGCGTGAGCAGTTGTCGACATGATTGGTTCCGATAACAGCTCTTGCAAGCTTTTGCATTAAGTATGATTCTTCATTGGTGCACTTTGACGATGTAATAAAGGCAAGGGCGTCAGGGCCGAATGTTTCTTTGATATCGGTAAATTTATCAGCAATCAGCTCAAGTGCTTCCTCCCATTCCGCCTCCCGAAACGCATCGCCTTCCCGGATAAGCGGTTTAGTAAGACGCTTTTCACTATTGACAAAATCCCAGCCGAACTTCCCTTTGACACATGTCGAAATTCCGTTGGCAGGCGCCTCCGGCTGCGGTTCAACCTTTAAAATGTCTCTTCCTTTTGTCCATATATCAAAGCTGCAGCCGACACCGCAATACGTACACACTGTTTTCGTTTTTTTGATTCTTTCGTCACGCATGGCGGATTCCATGTCTGATATGGCAAGGATGGAGCCGTACCCGGTTTCAACGCCTTTTGTAAGGTCAATCATCGGCCGAAGCGTCTTTTCATTGATGCCTGTTAAATACCCCGCCTCGCCTTCCATCCCTTTTTCCATCATGGCATTGCACGGACAAACCGTTGAACAGTGCCCGCAAGACACACATGAAGATTCATTGATCGGCACATCGTTGTCCCAAATGACCCGCGGGCGTTTACGCTCCCAGTCTATCGTAAGGGTCTCGGTTACCTGTACGTCTTGACACGCTTCAACGCAGCGTCCGCATAAAATACACTGATCGGGATCATATCGGTAAAACGGATTGGATTCGTCTTTGTGATACGGCTTTTGATCAAACGGAATGCTTTGGTGGTTGATTCTCATTTCTTTCACCGTGTTATGTACTTCGCATCCCCCATTGTTGTAATCGCAAACCGTACAATATAGTTCATGGTTATATAAAATCTTGTCCATGCCGATAATTTGCGCTTTTTTCACATCTGACGAAAGTGTGTCAATTACATCTCCGTCCTTTATGTTCGCTGAGCAGGATCTCACCAATTCTCCGTTTACATTGACGATACAGATGTCACATGTCTCGATCGGGCCCAGGCTTGGATGATAGCATACTTGCGGCACTTCGATTGAGCTGTTGTTCAAAAGCTGCAGTACGGTTTGTCCGTCTGCCGCCTCCATCTCAACACCATTGATTGTTACCTTTTTTGTATCAGCCATTTTGATTTCCCCTTTCTGTACCCCTTTATACATCATCTATGATTCCCCAACCGGCCTTTCAGTAAAACATCGCGTTTAGCCCGGAGGACCTTCGGGTACAAAAGGAAAAAAGGAGGCATTAACATATGTTGAAGAAAAAACCGCTCCTCACAGGGCTAGCGGCAGTCATCCTGACAGGAACCGTTTTCGGTGCAGAAGCGTTTTCAGTTTCAGAGCCCGTCCATGCCGCGGCTGCTTCAAAGATAACAAATCCAAATCAAAGTGCAAAAGAGCTGGTGAACAGCCTTTATCAATCAGCCTTTAAAGGAGAAATGCCGCAAGACGTTAAAGGCTTGAAAATAAATCAAAGCACAAAGCAGGATGTGTACGATAAAATCGGCGAGCCTGAACGGAAAGCGGACGGCAGCAATCCATTTGACCTGTACAGCTGGAATATGGGACATCCCGGCTATGGATTTTCCTATCACAAAAACGGTACAATCGCAGAAATCCGTTATTTCGGCACCGGTGTTGAACGACGCTTCAACCTTGGCAGCGTAACACCTGACGTCTTAAGCAAACAAATCGGCAGCGCTGATAAAATCCTTGCCGTACCGGGAACAGGTGAAACGGATTATGTCTACAATACAGGACATTATGAACTCCATTTTGTCATCGGCAGTGATCAAAAAGCAGACCATGTCAATCTAAAAGCAAGATAGCATTAAAAAAAGCGGCCCCCGGGCCGTTTTTTTCATAGACAGCATATACATAATTCCTTACAATACATGGGAGAACCTGTGTAAAGGGGAACAAGATGACGTGAAAAGAAATCGATTGGCATATGGTGCTTTGACCGTACTCATCATTGTGCTCGGCCTATTATCCAGAACAGCATATATGACTGCCCTTCTTCCTGACGCGGTAAACGCTTATCTAGGAGATGCCCTGTGGGCCGCAATGATCTTTACGGGATGCGGTTTCCTGTTTCGATACGCACAAACGAAAACAGCCGCTGTCATGAGCCTTTCGTTTTGCTATCTGATTGAATGCAGCCAGCTGTATCACGCGGCATGGATTGACACCATCAGAAGCAATCCGATCGGCGGGCTCGTCCTCGGCTATGAATTTGTTTGGAGTGACATCATTGCATATACAGTCGGGGTGTGCGCTTCTGCGTTCATAGAATGGACAATGAAAAGCAAAAGAAGCCGGGCGCTCTCTTTATAATTGGCGCAAGCCGCCGATATGAAGAGATAAGGAGGTGGAATTTGTGGACATTCCCGCATTATCAATCGCTATGCACCAGACATCTCTGGCGCAAAATGTAAACATCGCTTTAACAAAAACGGTCTTGCAAAATGCTCAGGCTGCTTCGGAGGAAACAGTGAAAATGCTCTCGCCCCAGCATCCGACATCGGGCCATTCAATCGACTTGAAAGTGTAAAAAAAGGCTGCCAGGTATATTCTTGGCAGCTTTTTCTCCCTCCTCGGAATTGTACGTACACCATGCCAGGCAAATAGGCATATGGTAAACGGAATAAAATTTCTTAGGGAGGTTTTCCTCTTGTACGATCCTTTATTAACCGAATTTGCGACCGGTGAATATGAACGGTCTCCTTATTACTATCCGAGGCCGCGCCCTTATTATTTCCCGAGACCGTATCCATACTATCCAAGACCGTACCCATACCCTTATTACCTGCGTCCCTATTTTCCTTACTGCCCTTGGTATTAATGACTTGTGAACATGGAGTGATTTTCTTATAAAAGAGGTTCAGAAAGAAAATGGCGGATTCAGCAGAGAAGAGCTCTTTTTTTGCTATTCAACTTTTACAGACACCATATATGGGACGGATTGAACGTTCTCCATCACTGCCGCTTTTCCGCTTTTGCTTTTCGCTCTGCCCTTCACTTCAAGAATGCCTTTATTCAGCTCATAGGAAGTAATGAGAATACCCTTTGCTTCAAGTGATTTTAACATATCATAACTGACGGCTTTCTCCTCCGCTTGAAAGCTGATCACCAAAGAATAGGCTGCCGATCTGAATAGAAAGTTTAAAAGTTCAAGACCGATTAACGCTAAAATCGTGCCGCTGATCCCGATGACATACATACCCGCCCCGACCGTCAAGCCGATTCCTGACGTGGCCCAAATGCCCGCCGCCGTCGTAAGCCCGCGCACAACATGCCTTTGCAAAATAATCGTGCCGGCCCCTAAAAATCCGACCCCGCTGACGACCTGCGCCGCCACCCGGCTCGGATCAAAAGACGTATGGTTATTGGATAACAAATCAAAAAAACCGTATTTAGATACAATCATCATCAAGGCGCTGCCGACAGCCACTAAAAAATGCGTTCTTAAACCGGCCTCCTTCGCCCTGAACTCCCTTTCCAAACCGATGAGAGCACCAAGCAGACCGGCAACCGCTAAACGAAACACAAAATCAAGTTCCATCGTCTCTCCCCTTTCCTTATCATCATACCCGATCTTACAACACAATCATGCGGTGTATCTTTTTTCAATCGGCATAAGAAGGTTTTATGAAATATATTCCATAGTTCTTCATATTATTGTTATTTATCTTATTTATTTGCGGAGGATATAAAGCATCCGTTTCCCGGTCCCTTATTCGCCCTGCACGACAAAACAAAAGAATACGAAAAAGGGAAATACGCTTCAAACTATACATACCGTTTCGCGAGAGAAGAAGAAGGTCCATGCGGTTTATACCAATTGGAAATCGCCGAAAATCTTTCTTTTTCTTACCACTATATTTATCGGAATGAAACAATATTTCCGCAGTTAAAGGAGTACTGTTCCAGAGTCTTGTATTCCTCACATATATATCGTATTATAAGATATATTCTTAAAATACGATACAAGGAGGAAATATGTCTACAGAAATTATGCAGTTAAATGACCTCTGGACGGACATTTACTATCAATTGCGTTATCAGCATCAGGAAAAAATCACTCACCAAAGCATAAGGATTATGCAAGTTATTCAAAAAGAAAATGCAGTCGGAATAAAAGAAATTGCCAAAGCCATTGAAGTTTCTCAAAACACGGCTTCAGAGCATATTAAACGATTGTTAGAAAAAAAGTATGTATGTAAAACCCGCAGCATTGAGGATGAGCGAAAGGTAATTTTAAAACTTACTGACTTGGGAAAAGAGGTACTTCATCGCCATTCCAGCCTCGATGAAGATAAGCTTAAACACCTTCTTTTTGAAAAAATGAGTGATGAGGAAAGACAATTCATCTTAGAGGCGCTTACTTTAATGAAGGAGAGAGCAAAAGATGTTCACAATCGTTAAAATTATCGTTTCAGCTGTTATTATTGGGGCGATTACAGAAATAGCACGGAGAAATCCCAATCACGGCGGAATCATCGCTGCTTTACCCATCGTCAGTATGTTAAGTATTGTGTGGCTGTATATTCAGGGTGAACATAAAGCAACACTAAGTAAATTTGCATTCAGTGTGGCATGGGGCATCCCTTCAACTGTTGTTATGTTAGTGATCATAGGGATAGCGCTGCGGCATTCGATTCACTTCATAGTTTCAATTGGTCTGGGATTAGCAGGATGGGTGATATTCTTATTTGCCCAGGATATTATAATGAAGCATTTAGTCAACCAATAATAAAGGTTGTGCCTTCTCAAATTCGATTATGCCAATAAAAAACGTCTTGTTTGCTTGTCCTAAAAAGGTGAATTAAGGATAGTCGGCTGTCACCTATTAAACTCTTTTTCAGATTATTCTTCATCTAATTTAAAGATAGAACGTTCCTTGCCTGTCAAGAGCGTCTGATTGCTCCTGCGCATTTTTATTGAGTTTCTTCTTTTCCTTCATGTATATCAATCATCCTGAAAAACAAATACGGGCTAACCAACACAGAGTAATCCTGTGCGATGATCAGTGTCCGCTGACTATCCGTCTTGGATTGTTCCTTTTTTGATAAAAATCAAAAGAGAGATTTACTATAAGATTTATTTCAAAGTTCATTCTTATGTGAGTAACCATAAATTCAAGAACCCCCCCACCTTCTCCCCACACTGAAAAGAAATCCGGTAACGTTTCAAACAGATGAACTGGCAACTCATCAAAAAACGCAGTGGAATCAGTGATAATTCCATCGCCCGCCAGTTGTTTCTCTTGGATTGATGGCAATAATCTTGCCGCTACCTGCTTTTTTGCTGCTGTAAGTCCCGACAATAACTAAGCATTTGTTTGGCGTAAGACCTATTCGATGCAATGATAAAGATATCCTGTTCCGGTTTGCCGGGGAAAGCTCCCGTCATCAAACGTTCCTTTGTCAAAATTAAACCATCGGTCTAAATGAAAAACGCCAACGTAAAACTCAACATTTTCCTTTACCGTTGCGGACGCAATGGCCATGGGCGTTTCTGATTTTTTCAGCTGGTTCAGTATGTCCGTAAGTCCCTTCGTCAGCTTGAGCTCATCTTTCGAAATAAAATAAGTCAGGATTTCCTTGTTCGTTCTTCTAAAGAGGGATTTTATGTACAACTATACATCCTCAAAAAATGCAAATCTACACGTATAATACCGGAGTTGACACCTTAAAAATCTCACCATCTCTTATAAAAAAACGAGGGATGCGGCGGCTTAATGCAGACACCACTTCATAGTTAATCGTACCAAGCATTTCAGCAACTTCATCAACGGAAATCTCAGCTCCCTTTTGCCGACCGTAAATCACGACTACCTCTCCTTGTTTACCTTCATCTTCTCCTAAACTAACCATTATCAGATCCATTGTCACTCTTCCCGCCACCGGCACTCGCCTTCCGCGATGAAGAACAAACCCGCGATTGGAAAGTGCACGAGAATAACCGTCGGCATAGCCGACCGGAATTGTAGCAATTACTTCCCCGGGGTCTGCGATGTACGTAGCACCATAACTAATGGTTCGGGGTTCTGTCAGCATGGTTTTCACATAAGCTATACGCGCCTTTAAACTTAATGCAGGTTCAAGCTTAACAAGATTTAGTTGCTTTATATATGCTGAAGGATATAATCCATATAAGCCTATACCTAAACGAATCATATCAGCACTGAATTCTGGAAATGCGATAGCTGCAGCTGTGTTGCACATATGCACGGCAGGCAGTTTAATGCCTTCATTTTTTAAAAAGCGGAGATAACTGATAAATTTATCGTGCTGCAGCCTGGTTAGTGCAGTGTCTGGTTCATCAGCTGTTGAAAAATGCGTAAAGATTCCTGACCATCTTAGGAATTTACTTTCCGTTAGTGCTTCCACTACTTCTAAAAGCTCTTCTTCTGTGCGTACACCTAATCGTCCCATACCAGTATCCACATTAATATGAATGGCCAACCGATCAGCACTTGCTTCTTTTTCCAATATCTCATTAGCCTTTTTAATCCAATCAACCTGAAATGCTGATAACTCTATATTCCAAGCTGCTGACTTTTTAACACATTTAAGGGATGTAAAACCAAGCACAAGGATAGGTGCTGTAATCCCTGCTTTTCGTAAAACGATTCCTTCCTCCAAGCTGGCAACAGCAAGCTCACTCGCCCCGTGTTCCAGTGCATGGCGCGCCACTTCTACAGACCCATGACCATAAGCGTTCGCTTTTACGACAGCCATAATTTTAGTCTTATTTGGAATATGATGGCGAATCGCTCGTAAATGTTTTTTAATGGCATCAAGATTTACTTCGATCCAAACTTCTCGGCAAAGCTTTTTCATCAACAATTCCTTCTTATTGAATTGTATAAACCGCATTTAGCCGTTCAATAAATTCTGTAACATCTATGGGCGGATACTTTCAATCTAATTTTTATTCAACTTTAACTGAAATAATTCAACAGCAAGCCCTTCTTCGACATCACGTATATCAAATTGTTTAATTGTCGTTGAAACGTCTTCATGGCGGGCTTCTTATTTACTGATTAGTTCAATTTGGATTTTCTTCAATCCAAGGAAATATGTGATATGATGCTTTAAAGAGGTGAGGGTTGATACGGCAGGATTTTAGTCAGGACATCTTAACAAAAATAGTCTGCCTATGATTCTGACATTTGTTTTGGTTGACCGCCATACTGAACAGTGAAGAGATATACATGATCATCACCACGTTTTTCTTCCAAAGTAAGATCACTTCAAAAAGTATTGAAAATATAGCCAAGTATGCGATTGCTGATTCTGGTTTTACGTTCTTTAAGTATCCCGGTAACGTGCATATTAAATAACAAAAAAGACCCCCTTATAAACAGGCGGTTTTACTGATCATACGCCCTGTACTTCTTCCGGCCGGCTTCTAATTCTTTTTTAAGGCTTGAACATGTAATGCAACTGTCCCCACCTTTTTAACCGACTTGAGGTTTCCTGAGGTTCAAATTGATCAAATGCTTTCAGTCCGCAGAACTTTGCAGCTTCCGCTGTTTTTCGTCTCCCCTTCTCTCTTTAAAAAATACATAGATAGGAATAAAGACACGGATCAAATTATTCATTTTTCCCTTTTGAACCGCGCTTTGATCTTTTTCTTCATTCTTCCATGGTAATATCTTGTTGAAGTATTTCGAATGAAAGGATATGGTCATGAACGTTTTCGAAGCAAACACCCTGCTTTCCGCCGCTAAACAGCGAGCGGGCGAATACAAACAACTCCGCAGCCAAATGGCCAGCCTGAAAAAATCGTTCCAAGGCATGGCTGACCTCGACGATAATGATTTTTCAGGCAAAGGCGCTGACAACATCAAAGCCTTTTTCCAGGACCACGCAGGCGTCGCGGACAGCTGGCTCGAACTGATCGACATGAAAATCGCATTTCTCACAAGCCTTTCCGGAAAAGTCGAGGACGCCGGGCTCTCCCATTCATATGTGGAAGAATCCTTTTTAGAGCACGAACTCACCCACGCACTGGAAAAGTCAAAAGCGATCATGGAAGAACAGAAAAAAGACATGCGCTCCATCTTAGGAGAAATTCAACACATCATCTCACTCGATCTCTTTTCCACCGAAAACGTAGATCACCAGCTTTCGGCGGCTGACAAAAAAAGAAACGAAACGATACATAAACTCGGCAGGCTCGATCACGATTTAACCGCAGAATACACAGAAACCGAAGCAAATGAACATTTCATTCAAGCAGATTTTCAACAACTCCAAAACGCCACAGGCAAAGGAAAAAGCGCCACCCCGATCAACTACAACGCCAAGGCGTACCGGGAAAGTGATATCCATAAGAAAAAAGGCGAGATTGCAAGGCACTCGGATGCTTATTTGACGATTAAGAAGGAAGAAGCGAAAGACCGCAAAATCAAGGATTTGAAAAAAAAGCTGGCCGATGGTGTGACCGATCCGGATGAGTATTTGGAAATCGCCAAGAAAATCGGATATGAAAACCTTGAACCTGCTCAGGTGCAATATGTTATTCAGCTTGAACAAGCAAAACAGCTCGAAGAAGTCGGTGAAACTGCTTGGGACGTTGTAAAAGGAATCGGCGTCGGCCTGTATGATGTCGGGAAGGACACGGTAACAGGCGTCAAAGATTTAGCTGTCGGGGCATGGGATTTTTACCATCTCTCTGATGAACAAAAAGCAGCTAAAACCATATCAACCGTATTGAACACGCCCTCCTACGCAAAAATCATATGGACAAACCTGGCGGATTCATGGAATGATAAAATGGTTAACGGGAACGCGTATTCAAGATCACATTACATCACCTACGCCATCGGCAGCCTTGTTGGACTTAAAGGTGCTGGCTCTGCTGTGAAAGTAACAAGCAAGCTCGCTAAAACAGGTGCCGCCAAAGTGGATAACGTCTTGGAAGCCGGAGAAAAAGCCACTGCAAAACATGTAAAAACCGGGATTGAAAAAGGAAAAGACTATATCAATTCCATCTCTAAAAATAAGTATGAACCCGCACTTGCTGGGATAGCGCAGGATATTGAAAATACTCATAATGTGAAGAATACTCCTTTATTGAAAAGTATTATTGAAGATCAAAAAGAGAGTGTCCTTACTAAATCTGTGAGTTCAAATTTTAGTACGGGAAATAGTAAGTATACTACAGGTACAATGAAACACATTTACCATGGAGAAGTTAATAAACGAGGTAAAGCAGTTGGGTATCACCATGAAAGTATGATGGGTGGAAAGATTATTCCAGGCACAGAAAAGAAGCCTGATAAAAATGGAGTTTATATGGCGAAAGTTGAGGTTGAAGGTGTTAAAAAAATAGCGGATTCAAGTTTCTTTCCAAGAGAATGGAATCGTGCTGAGGTATTAAAAGCAATTGACGAAGCTTATCAAACTAAAAAACAAATCGGCTCAAATAAATATAGGGGTGTCTCTTCATCAGGTATTAAAATTGAAATGTATTTGAATAAAGATGGAACAATAGCAACAGCGTATCCATTATATAAAAAATAATCTTAAAGGTGATCATAGCATATGAAATACTCATACAAATTTGAGGAAGATCCATTTGGTGATTTAAGAATAGTTTTGCCGGAAGAAATCAGTCTTTTCTCTGACTTCATTGAAAATATTGCAACTGAAGAACAAGCTGATGAGTATATAGAATACATTGAGAAAGTTTTAAAAGGAGAACATGAAGATTTTGAAATTGACTTAAATGGTATAAGTGTGATGATAAAAAAAGATGTTACAAATGTTGAAAACCCTTTTTTGATCGATGAACCTTATGAAAACTCAATAGAAACAGATCAATTTAAAGAGTTGATATTGATATGGAGATATAAAATTCCTGAAATATTCAAAGGTTAATTTTAATTCCAACCTTTCTCGGTGGTGAAAGTTGAGTGATTGAAATTAAAGTTTCTGTGGAGGAATTTTTCATCAGGATATAGACACTCCAGAGTCAGCACTTGAAGAATACTTAGAAGAGATACCTAAAAAAGAGCAAGAAAACGATGTAGAAGCACTCAAAGAGAGTTTATAAATAGCAATTATTCAGATGAAGAAAAAATGATTTTATAGGAGTCTGCTGACGGTCTAGATATCAATAGTTACGGAGTATCTCCAATACTGTGGCTCGAACAATTCAAAAATAGAAAAGAATTTGAAGCTTTATAATCACTTATAGGTCCCTTGAAAATTCAAGGGACCTTTTTATTAATTCAATAAGGCCTCAAGCTTTGCTTTCGTCTTCGTCCCGTAAATGCCATCAGCAGTCAGGCTGTGCATGGACTGGAATCGTTCGACCGCATTCGCTGTTTTTGGGCGATATGCGCCGGGTAGTAATGGTTAGCCGCCAGCGCCGTCTGGATCTGTTTCACGACCGCCTCTTTTGTTAACGGGCTTGAGACTTTAAACATTCCGGAAGGCAGGGGAAAGGATGATTTCTTGCGGCCGAGTAGTGGATTAGGCATTTTTCAGCTTCAGAAACAAGATTCTTCTTTACTGTGATTGTCATCAAAATCGCCCCTTTTTATATACAAATTTAGCCAACAAGTGATATTTACGGCCACGTTTCCGAGAAACTCGAAAACAATACGGTAAAACTCTTTAATCAATTCGATCCTAAAAACTAAGCACAGAAACAGAGCTGATTTTGAATTTGCTACAGAACCAGATCAAAAAAACAGTTTCGTCCCCAATTTGTCCCCATATGGATGAGCGACAATAAAAATACTAAATACAGAAAGTAAAAAACCCTTGCTGCGCAAGGGTTTCGGCTATGATTCCGACTGGGCTCGAACCAGCGACCTCTACCCTGTCAAGGACGAGACACGTTTTCTGACTAATCTTAGACAATCCTAATCATTCGCCCAAACCCTTGACACATTTTCGTAATAATAAGCTTTGACCCAATGATAGGTTCTACCCTTATTTTCACACCATTCAACAAATCCCTTTGATTGTTCTTCTTTAAACATCGCCCAGTCATTCAACAGATCTTGA
The DNA here is from genome assembly GCF_001584325.1 of Bacillus nakamurai. Taxonomy (GTDB): domain Bacteria; phylum Bacillota; class Bacilli; order Bacillales; family Bacillaceae; genus Bacillus; species Bacillus nakamurai. The sequence continues at coordinate 18,574 of NZ_LSAZ01000019.1, read as the reverse complement.
TAATAGTTAAGTTCTTCGTTATTGTTTTTTCTTGTTTGTTGACATTCTACCTTGTTGTTTAACTGCCGGGACTTAGTAAGAAGTGCTGTATCTTCATTAATATCGCCAAGATACAAATCTTCGAATATATGATGAAATGAATACCAAAGGGCGTTCAAATTAATATCGATTAGCGTTAATAAGGATAATTGTTCATTGCTGCCGCCAAGTCTAAGTGCATTGTTTAAGTAATCGACACGTTTTTCAGTATTTAAAAACACGCCATACCACCTATATGGTCTTGGATCTTCGGGATTACTCTTCATCCATACCTCAAGTAAAGGCTTTAAAAGTTCTTTCTCCAAAGGATGAACTAGTATATGGTGAATATCATCTGATGTTTCAAATAAAGCAAATAGCCAACAAGCAAAATTCTGTTGTGCATTATTATCCCATGCCTTTGCTTCATCAATAAAGGAAGATAATGCTTTAAAGGATTCCTTACGTAACCCTTTTTCTTTGAGGGAACAAAACTTTTTAAATAAAGGATATCCGTCCAATCTGTCATTTTTTAAGATATTAGTTAAGACATTTACCATTGTCACATCTCTCTTTGTTCTTTATTCAATCTTGAGACAACCTATCAAAATCGCTTTCTTCCATTGTAGGAAGGGTTTCATCGATTCCAAGTATATTTAAAATTTCTTGAACATAATTTCGAATGGCAAGCATGTCAAAAGGAAAATCAAAATTAAATTCTTCCTCAACTTTTAACAAATTCATGAAATGAGAACGCCTATACTTCATACCTAAAAGATCATCGTTAAAGCTCACAACGTCCTTATAAGAATCGTCATCTAGATCATGAGTATAAATAAGGTATACATCAATACAATCTTTAGCTGATTTTGCATCATGTATTAATAAGTGTGCTATGTAATCGTTATTCTCTGCAGATATGACTTGGAAAAATTCAAAATTGCGTAGCCTCAATAAACGTTTAAATCTGGTTTTCAAAGTTCTCATTCAATTCATCCTTAATTAATTATGTTTAACTGTTTTAGTTAAAAGACATGTTTTATTTGAACGTTAATCAAGAATAAAAGAGCAAAAAACCGAATTATCTTCTTCATTTTTGATATATGTAGCGCCATTTAAGAAATAATTGAACCCAGTAGCTGCTTTTAAAATGGACTTACTTATTTCACGTACATGAGCCTGAATATCACGATCAACTTGATTAAATTCAGCAACAGTCGAAAACATAATATGAATTTCAAAGTATGAACCCTCATATTTGAAATTTAATATTTCCATTCCAAGACCCCCAAATAATTTTCCTTTATTATACACTGCAGCAAACGGATTTCTGTCCATCCAAAGTTAAAAAATTCTATATTTCATCTAACTCAATTACTTTATCAATTAAATTCGAAGGAACATTACTTGGAATACGGATCCACTGGTGGTTCTCGTAAGTCGCACATCCATCATTAATGAAGTACTCTCCTAAATATTCGAATTCAACAATAACCAAATCTTTTCTATGCTCACCGTTCTGCTCCATAAAATTCAAAACATTTTCCAATTGATCGGTGTCGTATAAATTTTCGACAATGCAATAAACACCGTCCCCATCATCATCAGAAATGGTCTGCAGCAAACCGCTCTTCAATATGGAGTCAATATTTTTTCTTGAAGTTACATGCCAAAACGTTTCATATTCGTCTGTTTGTTTTAATAACCATTCCATTGTTAAATTCCCCTCAATTAACTTCACTAAGTCATTTTAAAGTCGTCATGTGATATAGTCTAAATTCTTTTGTAACCTCATAAAGTTTTATCTAGCTGCTCACTTATTTGCTTGAAACTGCTGTTTTATTCAGAATCCTTGTAAAAAAGGAATCCATTTTGCAATTCAACATCAAACAAATCTAATTCGTCTTCATTGTTGTCATTTAGTTTGTGACGTTTATAAAAATGTTGCGATGCCTTTTTTTCCTTAAATAATTCTTGTCTAAAGTGGTGTTCTTTTTAACTAATCGGGGAGGTATAATTAAACTATAGGTTCATAAAAAGAAAACAAAAAATCATAAGGAGGATTCTTGTGTTTCAAACCTTAGACCATTTTTTAAAATCTTGGGAGTTCGAATCCGATGCTACACAGAAACTACTAAATAGCCTAACTGATGAATCACTTAAACAAGAAATAACCTTACAAAATTGGACTTTAGGACGCATCGCTTGGCATACTGTTGCTGCCATTCGCATCATTACCTCAAACACAGACTTAACGTTTCATGCCCCAGTCGAAGATTATCCTGTTCCTACTTCTGCTCAGTATATAGCTGACAGCTATCATCAAGCCAGTTATGCATTTGTACAGGCATTAAAAACCCAATGGACTGACAATACACTTCAAGAACGTATCAACTTTATTGGTCAACAATTGCCAAATGGTTCACTTTTGATGTTTTTGATTCAACATCAAAATCACCATCGTGGACAAATGACTGTTCTTATGAGACAAGCAGGATTAATTGTTCCGGGTATTTATGGCCCAGCAAAAGAGGAATGGACAAAATTTGGTTTGGAACCCCCTCAGGTGTAATCAAAATTAATTAAATAAAGAAGTTAACCTATTACATTATAAAACATGTTTTGAGGAATCTTTTTTTCAAAACATGTTCTTTCATTATGAAATTTAAACTTGCATCAGCTTTTATTTTTTTAGTTATCCTACTTGGGATTGTTGGACATTATTTTCTTGACGATCACAAAGTTTTAAAAGAAGCTCGTAGAGGTCACACAGCCAGTATCCAAATCGCTCTTGATCGCCATGACTTCTCAGTGGAACGTAGAGGGCAAACCGCATAAATGTTTTGTCACCCCCCCCCCCATATATAGGGGGTATTTTTTATGATTTATGTCCACCTGTCAAACCTGCTCTATGCAATGCTGTACCTCCAGGCGTATAAGAAACAGCTCGTAAGATCGCTTTTGATCCGTATTGATTTCTAATCCCATCCATAACGAATCCAAGCTTTCTTCTCTTCTCATTATCTTTTTCAAACAGGCTTAATTGTTGATTTACATCATCTTCGATATTAGACAGAGTCACAGAAACACTTCTCACCGTTTTGTCCGCGTAGAATTTATCAAACAGCATCAAGCAATATCGATAAATATCCATGGTGATATTTGTAGGTAAATCAATCGTTTTAGCTCTATGAAAGCCACCGCCGAACTCATCTTTACTGTAACCGATTCCTAAGCTAATGGTTCGCCCCACTTTATGATGTGTGCGGGCTCTTCGTGTGGCCAAATGGGTAAAGTTGGAGATATACTTACAACATATGATAATAGTACTTCCAGCTGGAGGCATGGTCACGATGCTATTGTGCAAAGCGATAATTCAAGGGTTATGGAAGCATGGGCTGGAAAGGGTGTTAGAAATTATCAGAACAATTGGAGTAAGCGATTCAAAAGCAAAAAGAAACAGTATGTTAAGGGTGCTGACATCTATGATAAGGTAAAGGCTCAGAGATATGCTAGTAGTAAAACAGGTAAGCCTTATTCAGTTGCTACAACCAAAAACAGTACAAATAAATATTATTGCTCTAAACTTGTGTGGCAATCATACAAAAACACAAAAGGAACAGACCTAGACAGTAATGGGGGAGCACTTGTCACACCTGCAGATATTGATGGTTCATCAAAAACTGTTAGCTACTAATAATTTTACTTGGAGATTTATTCTGCAAGTGTCTTTTTTTATTTTATATAAAAGATAGGAGCGTTGTATGAAAAAGTCTTATGTTTTATATGGGATTTCAGGAGTTCTAATTGGTGTAGTAGTAATATTGTTGATCAATATTTTCTTTATTAATAAAGGTGAACACTCTGTAAGTACTTCTAAAATTGATCCAACCGAGGATAAAATCTTCTTTATCTATTCAAACCCACTCATCAAGAAAAGTGTACTCATATCCACGTCACAAGGAGAAAAATTCAACAAACGATACTTTAAGGTACCAGATATTCCATATATCCAGAAAAAAGCCCATTCTTCAGACGATATTGTCTTGTTAGCTGAACATGAACCGTATTATTACACATTAAATAACAACACAATTAAGGAACACAAATTGTCCAATCCATTCGCTTTTTGGTATCAAGGAGAGAATGTTTCTGTAAAAGCCTATAATGTCGACACTAATAGGAATGAGTTGAAAGTAAAGGATAAAAAGTTCAATAAAAAATATAGCTTAACTTTACCCTCCCTAGTAACCATGGGAGAAAGCGATGATAAGTATATTTACGTAATTCAAGGAATGTCTATGTACGTCATTGATAGAAAAACAGAAGAGGTTATTAAAACGCTTGGATTAGCTTCCTATGGAGATTTATTTGATCACTCTGAAAAATATATTGTAGCGAGCTCAGAACATGAACTAACTGTAATCGAAAAAGGATCATGGAAATCAAAATTCATAAAATACCCTGAGGATCTCGAACAAGCGGACACAGTATATTACGACAAAAAAAGCGGCAAATTCTACGTTACATATATTAATAAATCTGGTAACGCCTGTTTACTTGAGTACGGTAAAGATTTTTCTTTTGAAAAATTCGATTTAAAATTCCCATATATGAATGCAAAGTTTAAAGATCAAAAACTTTATGTTATTTCGCAAGAGGAAAACAAAAAAGGTATTGGGGGCTACATGGGGATTTTTGATATCCATACTAAAAAGAAACTTAATGAATTTGATTTACCTGAAGAAACAACAAAAGTGCAAGATTTTATGGTTTTAGATTAACCAAAGCAATAATCTAAGGATTTATTTAAGTCAAGTGTGCTTTTTTATTCTCAGGTTTAACTAGCTCATTTTTCTCAAGCTTTTCACAGAATTCAAAAAAACTAACTGAGGATTGAATACGAAAAAAGAACTTGCTAAATGCAGGTTCTTTTTTCATTTTGGCAATTTATTTGTGAAGTTTAAACGACAAGGCCATTTATGTATAGTATAATATTTCCTGTACATGAAGTTAGCTCACTCAAGGGAGTCTTGCTCATCCCCTATGGAAAGGGGGTGATGCTTATGTCAACATTTCAGGCATTAATGCTAATGCTTGCATTAATATATTCACCCGTCTGCTTTGTTATGCACAGATACAGCGACCAATTATAAGAAGTTGCTAAACTTAAAGGATTAGTACACGAAACGGTTAATGAACGTCAAAAACAACGTGTAAAGAAGGGTATTTATCACATTCAACACGTTAATAACTCTCATATCCGTCTAAAGGGATGGATGGAACGATTTCAAGGGGTGGCAACCAAATACTTAGACAACTATCTTTATTGGTTCCGTTGGCTCGAAATAGGTAAAGATTTAGCGTTTGATAAACAGGTGGAACAAATGCTTATTTCAGCGTGTCAAAAATAAAATTACAGGACTGTTCAAATGTTGGGGAGTGCATAAAAAAGACCTCGATATGAGGTCAATTTATCACTTTCTAATAGAACCACTGATGAAAAGCTCATCTACTGTGGTATCCAATACAGAGGCTATGTCAAACGCTAATTGTAAAGTAGGGTCGTATTTATCATTTTCAATTGCATTTATTGTTTGTCTGGATACCTTACAGAGTTTAGCCAGTTCTTCCTGGGATAATTTAGCTGATTTTCTTAATTTCTTAATGTGATTTTTCATTTAATCACCATATTTTTTCCTGTAAATTAGTAATGTTACCAGATACATAATTAAAATCACCGTCAGAAACACTATCGGCGAATTTCCATTACCATTATAAGAAGTATTCCCCTGAATAGTTAGATAAATTGACTGTGCAACTTCTAAAATTAGCGTACCTGTAACTACGATAAATGCATATGATTGAGCTTTCGTGTTGATAAACTTCCTTCTTTCATCACCCTTTTGAGAAAATGGTGCAATAAAAATCAAAATTCCGCAAACTAACAATATGACTGAATACACAATTTTAACCCAATCCATTTTTTAGTTTCCTCCTTATTAAAAATGTAAAAAGTATTTGACACTTTTTATTGTAGCATTAGCTTCAAAAATGTCAAATACTTTTTACATTATAAATTTTTTCTATAACATTATAACTAAAAACAACAATCTTTTAGAAAACAGCTTAAAAAAAGACTAGTTGTCCTTACCAAAGAGTAACTTTCCAAAATCATTGTCTAAAATCTCAATTTCCACATCGCTACCATTATCATCAGTTTCAATCGGTTCATCCACTAAACTTAGGATAAACTCCTCAAACGAATTGGCAATTAGGAAAAAGTCTTTATTGGGATGACTTAATTCGTGATCCCAAAACAATATCTTTTCATTGTCGACATCCATACATATTTCATTTCCGCCTGCTGAGCTTGCTATAGGAATAATATTTCTAGGAAAGCGATCAGAATAGGTATCGATCGCTTCTTGAAGACTGTTGTGGTCGTTTGCTAAACCATAAAAACCCTCTAACAATTGATGTGTATCATCGTCCTTACCCATCCAAGGATCTTTCTCTATAGGTTTGTAGCAAACGTCATAATCAATCTCATCTGTTGTTCTTTTACTTTCTAAATAACAGCCTCATCCTCCATATTCCTCCAAAAAGTCTTTATAATCAGAAGGTAATTGATTGCCTATATTCATTTCAATTTCTTTGAGTTGTTCATTTGTATTAATACTGCGATCTGTTTTTGCATCAATTGAAAACTTTTTCACTTTTGTTTGATATTATTGAAGCTCACGATAATACCCTCCATATGTATGAAAAAACAAGTTATAAACCTTCTTTACAGTTTTAGTCGTCCCAGTCTTCATCCTCTTCCCAGTCATCTTTCGCTTCCTGAATCTTATTATAAAAAAATTCAATAAAGCTTTCTGCAGCAGTATCTTGATAACCAATTACCCTATCCCATTCAACTACAGGGCATTCTCCGTCTTTCATTTTATTCGTATCTAGACAGTAAGCAAAGTAATCAACATCTTCAATAACCACAAGTCCATCAGTAAGGCCATAGTGTTCTCTATATTCCTTAGTTCTATTTACAACTGATGCATGATCAAAGTTGTAACCTAAAACTAAAACACCGAATAAACCACCAGCACCGTATTTTTCTAAAAACCATTTATAGCTATTGGGAAGATCGCATTGGAGGATTTCTTCAATGTCAACTATGTTTTCATGGCTTGCATGACCTGTAAATATAGCATTTTGCTTGTTTTCATTAATAAAGTTTTCAACCTTCGAGTAAATCATTTTTAAACACCTCAATTCTCGTTCTCAAATTGTTTCGCTCTCCACTTCCAATATCTCTTTCTAAAGCTTTCGTATTGTGCTTTTAAAACCTTATCATTTCTAAAACTTTCACCATCAGACTTAAGCTTATGAATAACATCACTATATTTTGTATGTAAACTGTTTGGGATTTCAAGCATTGGGCCAGGTTCTTCTTGAATCAAGTGATGTAAATTAATCTGTGTGCCATCTTTTGCATAAGGTGCATTCCCGTTTTTCATAAGCTGAAGATTTGTAACGCCGAATTCTGTTTTTTGATTAATATCTATATCTTTCATAGTATACACTCTTCGGCTTACATCTTTAACTTTCCCCTTTGCCTTTACCTTCCCCTCTATTTCATATGCTTCATACTTTTCTTTATTTAGCCAAGGGGGATTTATCTTTTGCCCAGTAAACGGTTTTCTTGTTCCAACTGGTAATTTCTTCGCATTAGTCAAAAGTTCATTCTTAAGGTTTTGGCTATCAACCACATTGTATGGTACGTTATCAGCTAGAGCAAGCTTATACTTAGGGTTGTATGGTAGCAAATCTGGAATTTTAACATCCTTAATTTTCTTCCCTGCTTGCCCTGCCTTGTTTATGATATTCCCTGCTACATCAGCTTTGTTAATGGCCCCTGCACCTTTGGTTCCAACAACAGCCACAGCAACAGAACCAATTGCATAGGTTACCCATCTTGATCTAGAATAGGCATCTCCGTTCACCATATCTTTTTGATATGACGCTTCAATTGCTGCTGAAACAGCTTCATATGTTTTAACTGGATGAATCACTGCATTCCCCAGCGCTGACAGCGTTTCTCCCGGATCGGTTATGAAGTCCCATAAACCGGTTACCGTATCTTTCCCGACATCATAAAGACCCACGCCTGCTCCTTTTATAATATCCCAAGTAGTTTCCCCTGCTTCTTCAAGCTGCTTTGCTTGTTCAAGTTGAATGACATACTGTTGCTGAGCAGGTTCAAGGTTTTCATAACCGATCTTCTTCGCAATTTCTAAATATTCATCCGGGTCTGTTACTCCGTCAGCGAGCTTTTTCTTCAGATCTTTGATTTCACGTTCTTTTGCTTCTTCCTTCTTAATCGTCAAATAAGCATCCGAGTGCCTTGCAATCTCTCCTTTTTTCTTATGGATGTCACTTTCCCTATATGCCTTGGCGTTGTAATTGATTGGCGTTGCGCTTCTCCCTTTGCCTGTGGCGTTTTGGAGCTGCTGGAAGTCGGCTTGAATGAAATGTTCATTTGCTTCTGTTTCTGCGTATTCTGCGGTTAAATCGTGATCTAGTTTGCCTAGTTTATGTATGGTGTCATTCCGCTTTTGGTCAGCGGAATCAAGTTGCTGATCGGCACTATCCGTTGAGAAAACATCAAGCGGAACAATATGTCTAATTTCATTTAGTATGTTCCTGATTTCTTTTTGCTGTTCCTGCATGATTGCCTTGGACTTATGATGTGAGTGAATCAGTTCGTGCTCTAAGAATGACTCTTCTACAAATGAATCAGCCAGCCCAGCATCAGATACTTTTCCTGAAATGCTGTTAAGAAAAGCAATCTTCATATCTATCATATCAAGCCAACTGTCTGTAACGCCTGCGTGATCTTGGAAAAAGGCTTTTATGTTGTCAGCGCCTTTACCTGAAAACTCACTGTCATCTAAATCAGCCATTCCTTGAAATGCCTTCCTGAGGTTGATAAATTGTTCCCTTAACTGATCGTATTCTTTTGCCCGCTTTTCTGCGGCTGAAATTAATGACTGTGCTTCAAAAACCTTCATTTAACGTCTCCTTTCCACCTATTCTCGTCTAAATTTTACCATAGCCTTATTATCTGATTAACAGAAAAAGACAGTCTGTTCCGACTGTCACATACACGGTTTTATCTCGTTCTGTAATAATTTTCTGCTGTATAGTATTGCCAGTCCCAAAAAGCATCCCCGTTCGTCATAATATATCGGTCTAAAAATATTTCAAAATTTAAATTTAATGGATTATATTCTGAACCACTTTCAAATATAAATAGATAGTTAGGATCACCTTGATTCACTCTATCCTTGTCGATCATTAAATGACATTCTTCCAACAGATAGCCAATAGGTATTCCATTGATACCCTCAAACAAATCCTCATATTTTAGTTCTTCATCTATTTCTTCAAGGCTAAATAAATGAAGTCCTCCCCCAATATTCTCACCCTCTGCAAGAATTTCGAAAATTTTTGCACCATTATGCTGAGAGATAAACTTCAGATAATCCTCAGGAAGTAGAAGCTTGTGATTCGACTGAAAGTTTTGGATTTCATTTAGAGATGCTTTGCTCGATGAAAAAGTGACAAGACATTCCATGATATCCCCCTCAGAACAAAACAATTTAACGGCTCCTTTTTCATCTAAAAGACTTTTCAAACCATTGATGGTCTGATGGACAAAGTTAGTCAATAAAACCGCCCCCATATTTCTCAGAATAATTACTGAGGATACGAATTTGTTAATCAGTAACAATATTATTCATAATTGAAGCAGCATTAGAAGTAAACAAAATATAAGTGTTTTTTGCTGTTTTAATTACTATCCTATCCGTAGAGCCATAAGGAAATCCTATCCTTACTGCACTTTTCTCCTGTCCTCCATAGTTTGTATCCAGAAATACATCGTTGATTTCTTTGATTGGAATTTCAATATTAGATAGCTGCCAATTGATAATTAACTTTCCATCAGATTTTTCAACTTTAATCCCAAACAAAATTACATTCCCCTTTCAACTATGTGTTAAGTTAAATTTTAACATATTAGGCTTCTCCTTGATATTAACATGTTAAGTAAAGCCTGATTTACAATCTTTGGTTTTATATTGATAATTAGGAAGGTTTGTCCGATATAGAGACAGAACAAACAAATTTGGGGGAATTACATTGAAGAAATGGTTGTTAGGTATTAGTGCATTATCTCTTTTCCTTGGCTGCGTGTGGATCTGATTCTGCTTCTACGGATAAAGATAAAGATAAGACAACACAGCAAGAAGAAAAGGATACAAAAAAGACAAAAACTAATCAGAAGACAGAGAATCAATCAAATGACAAAAGTGTTAACGACAAGAAAGAAAAGACCGAAAACACTTCAAAGAAAGATGCGTCAGATAAAAAGGCATCTGACAAGAAAAAGCTGGTCGATGTAACACTAAACACAACAGTCGACGGGGTTACAATTAAAGTCAATTATAAAGGTGAAGTCAAAACTGTCCGCTATTTGCTTGTTAATTCAAGAGTTGAAATTCATGAAATAGCTGAATTGAATCCTACTTATGAAGATAGGGAGAAAATTTATTTCAAAGGGTGGCGGGATAATAATATTAGAGGCAAAAAAGTGAGAAACCTGCAAAAAACTAGAGAGTGTTTAGGTGAAGAGGCATATCAAATATGTAAGGCGTATAACATCAGTAGCGCTTGGACGAAGCACAAGACAGAATCAAAAGAATTCTATTTGCCTGATGTATAAACATTTATCATTTTTCCTAGGAATGTTGCGCAAACTACGTTGCTCTTCATACCGGATGTACAAGGTGAATTGTTAGGGTTACACGTTGGAAAGATATAGATTTTGATAACGGCAAAATATCTATTAGACAAGTTATGTCCCATGATGCAAAAGAATTATGCTCTGGAGCTAAAACAGCAGCCGGGAACCGAACTATTGATTTAAGTGACAAAACAGTGGACAAGCTACTTGAGCACAAGAAACTTATTGAGCGTGAGAAAGAGAATAATAAAGCTGTTTATAAAGATAAGGATTTAGTCTTTTGTACTCCGTTAGGCACTCCAGTTAATCCATCAAATATCAGAAACAGAATAATGAATCCATTAATAGAGAAAGCCGGAGTAACCAAAATCAGATTCCATGATCTCAGACACACTCACGCAACCATATTGTTATTAGCAGGAGCTCCTGTTAAAGCTGTAAGCGAAAGCCACAGTAACATTAAAATTACTTTGGAAACATATTCTCACGTGTTACCAACAACACAAAAAGAAATCGCCAATCAATTGGACAGTCTATTGAGTTAGCCACGTAAAAAATGCGTGGTCTTTTTTTATGCACAGATGTTACTTTTTCGTTACTTTTTTTGAGGAGAAAAGCAAAAAGCCACTCTCGATCACCTCAAGAATGGCTTCATACCAACATTTTTAACTATGATTCCGACTGGGCTCGAACCAGCGACCTCTACCCTGTCAAGGTAGCGATTATCTTCTGAACTGTTATTTTTATTCCTGATAAATACTTATTTATCAAGGGATTGCAAAATAAAGATCTGATCTTTTCTGAATAAAAATATTAATTGTTGGCAGGTTTGGACAACAACTCGCCAACAATTTTCCACTTAAAACCAGCAATTGAATTCACAATATATTCTCCATTGATAAAAGAACATTAGTTCGCATATAATTTTTTCAAGGAGATGAAACCAAAATGACTGATTTTGAGCGAAAAGTGTATCGGATTCTTTTTAATATGACCCGCTTCGGAAAAAATCCCTCCATGGAACAATTGAAAAGGAAAACCGGGAAAGATGAACAGGCAATACGTGCAGCTGTGAAAAGCCTTATGTCGAAAGGTGAATTGAGGGACCAAAAAGAGGAAAAATGGAGATCTTATCTTATCTAATCAAAATAAAGAAGCCCAGTTTGAGCTTCTTTTTAGGAAATTTTTAGTGAATCTATATCATGCGCTTCTCTTTCAATTGTATTACACAACTCAATTATTTTTTGTTGATTCTCTAAATCAAATCTTATAATTCGGTTATCCATATTCTCTAGATAATTCAATTCATTTTTAATATCGCTTTGATCTAAATCTGATTTACGGTATAATAAATGAATTTTTGCACCATCAGGCGCATTCTCATATAAGAACTTAGTTTTAGCAAACCATTCTGTTTTTTTGGTATTTCCATTTATAATAGGAATAGACTGCAAATAATTCCAAACTCCATTTTTATAACCGAAATCTATCTTAATCTTAACGCTTTCCAATCCTTCAATTGGTTCGATTGAGAAATCATGCATAACTTTCTTTTCCAACAACCTTCTTTCTTCGAAAATGCTTCTCATTTGTTTCTTAATACTATGAGTTTTCTGTTTTTGCATATATCCTTTTCCGACATATACATTAAAGATCGCTTCAAGAAATCCTTTCAAATCATCTGCTAGAGAAAATTTAGGTCTACTTAACGTTAATTTTTTATCTTTATAGTAGTCATAAAGGTCATCTAAAAATGTTTTTTTATCTTGAGAACCAATAATTACAGAGCCTACTTGCCCTAATATATTGTCTTGACTTTTGATAAGATAATATTCCAAAGCATCTTTAAAACTTTTATAGAGATTGGCATCAACGGGAGAATGAATTAGGGATCTTAATTTAGGAGAAGTTTCTTCTACTAGATAAAACATAGTTGGAACATCCCCATCTAAAGTATGCAATATCACACCAACATTAACTACCTCACCTGCCAATTGGTCTGATTGGTAGCGTACTACACTGTACCAGCACGCTTTTCGTCTATCCAATGTAAAACCCCCCCTACTGAATTTGTGAAGGCATTTCTATTCATTAAACTTTGTATTATGTGCCTTACTAGACTTTTTTGTTTTAATAAGAAGTCTTTATAAGTGGTCATTTGCATATTATACTCAACAAACCATTCCTGCGGTATTCCTTCAAAGAATGAATCAATTATATGTTCATTAATATGTTCAATTTCCGCTATAATATTCATAAAAGAATGATTTTTTACGTCCGTTAAATCAATTTTAGGTTGAATTGCATTAAACACCAAGCCTAAACCATCAACTTGATCTCTGTTTACACTTAAAACGCAATCAGTGAAATAGTTGACGTACTGTTGAGTTAAAGAAACTTGTCTCATATTTTGTATTTTTTCATTTGTCCAAATAGGGCCAAAGAAAGCATGACCGTGATCAATTGCGAAGACTTTTCGACCTTCTTCAGTGTTTGCTATTAGAAGGTTACCTTGATTTCTATATCTATCAAAGTTTGCTATCAATAAATCAAATGCAATAATCTTAGCAATATCTTCAGTATTTTTTATATTATCAAAGAAAGCATTCCAAGTTCTTTTTATCCATGGTTTGCCCATTGCTATCATTTGCTGATAATTATCACGCAAATTATCTTCTATATTTTCTAATTCTTGTGAAGCAAAGAAGTAGCCCTCTTCAAATTTATGTACAAACACGATTTCTCTATCATTTTCAATCAAGCGTGGATCAATAAAAGCTATCGCAGCATCTGGAATGGGTACATCTAAGTGTTGTGCTAATTTGTAAGAGAGGATTTCATTTAGGAACATACAATTATAATGTTCGCGTTCTCCCCCGACAACAACTTTTTGTGTTTTTAAAATGTATTTTTGAAAATCATCTGCTAATACAAGTGCAGGTTCACTTATTCCTTGACCAAGAAATCTTAAAAATGAGTTAACTTGTATCTCTTTAACCACTTGTCCCTGCTCCCTCCCCCTTAACGATTTAATTGACTTAATTTTACTCTAGAGTACAATTTGATTCAATTAAAATTTTCCAAAGGGTGAGGACCTTTATTATATTAGGTGGCAAACGTACGAAAGCTCCTCTTAAAATTAGAGGAGTTTCATTCATCATACGGCCGATATTTCTTCCGGCCGGCTTCTAAATCTTTTTTTAGAGCTGTACATGTCCAAACAAAAACAAGGTGACTGTCCCAATTCTTTTAACCGGCTTGAACTTTCTTGATATTCAAATTGATCAAATGCTTTCAGTCCACAGGACTTTGCAAATTCCGCCGTTTTTAGTCTCTCCTTCTCACTTTAAAAATCCACAGATAGGAACAAAGACACAGATCAAATTATTCATTTTTCCTCTTTGGATCGCACATTGATCTTTTTCTTCATTCTTCCATGGTAATATCTTGTTGAAGCATTTCGAATGAAAGGATATGGTCATGAAAGTTTTCGAAGCAACCACCCTCCTTGCCGCCGCGAAGCAGCGTGCGAGTGAATACAAGCAACTCCGTAGCCAAATGCTCAATTTAAAAAAAGCCTTCCAGGGCATGGCTGACCTCGGTGACAATGATTTCTCAGGCCGGGGCGCAGACAACATCAAAGCCTTTTTCCAAGACCATGCCGGTGTCACAGACAGCTGGCTTGATTTAATCGACATGAAGATCGCATTTCTCACTAGCCTTTCCGGAAAAGTTAATGATGCAGGACTCTCCCAGTCGTATGTGGAAGAATCGTTTCTGGAGCACGAGCTCACCCACGCCCTGAGTAAATCAAAGGCGATTATGGAAGAACAGAAAAAGGACATGCGCTCCATCCTCGGTGAGATCGAAGACATCATCTCGCTCGAATTGTTTTCAACCGAGAGCACAGATCAGAAGCTTTCTTCAGCTGACAAAAAAAGAAGCGAAACAATACATAAGCTCGGCAAGCTTGATCACGATCTAACGAAAGAATACGCAGAAACCGAAGCGAACGAACAGTTCATCCAAGCTGACTTCCAGCAGCTCCAAAACGCAACAGGCAAAGGAAAAAACGCCACTCCGCTTCACTACAACGCCAATGCTTATCGAGAAAGCGACATCCATAAGAAGAAAGGCGAGATTGCAAGGCACTCGGATGCTTATCTTACGATTAAGAAAGAAGAAGCAAGAGAACGCGAGGTCGAAAAACTGAAAGAAAGACTGAACAATTTCGACTATGCGAATGCCGATGAATTCTACTCAATGGCCAAAACGATCGGCTATGAAAACCTGACAAAAGAACAGCAGCGTTATTTCACCCAAATTGAAAACACACATGAATTGGAAGAAGGCTTTAAAGGAATTGCGGTCGGCCTTTATGATGTTGGGAAAGATACTGTGTTAGGTCTGAAAGATCTCGCTGTCGGCGCCTGGGACTTTTATCAGCTTTCTGATGAACAAAAGGTTGTTAAAACAATTTCTACCGTATTGAATACCCCGTCTTACGCAAAAATCATATGGACAAACCTAGCCGATTCGTGGAATGATCAAATGGTAAATGGTGATACGTATTCTAGAGCGCACTACGTCTCCTATGCGGTGGGCAGCCTTGTCGGCCTGAAAGGTGTGGGCTCGACGGTTAACATATCAAGCAAACTCGCAAAAACAGGCTTCTCCAAGGTGGGAAAAGTATTGGAGCCTGGCGCTGCAAGCCATGTACACACAGGAATAAAAAACGGAACAGACTACATCAACTCTTTATTGAAAAATAAGAACGAACCTGCCCTTGTTGGAATAGCACAAGATATTGAAAACACCCATAATGTAAAAAACACCCCGCTTTTAAAGAAAGAAATTCAAAAAAAGCAAGATATGCTGACACAGGCCGCGCCGTTCACACATAAAGATGCCTTTGGAAATACAGTAACAACTAACTTAAAAAATGGTCATTTAAAAAATGATGTGCATCCTATAACAGGTATACCTTATGATAAAGATGGTTTTCCGATATTTGATCCCGTTGTAGAAGTAAAAATTGATAAGTCATTATATCTTGAAAAAGATACTGTACAGTTTAAAAAAGCAACCGAACTCCTGTTGCAAGAAATCAACAAAAATCCCGAGTTGAAAAATCACTTTACAGAAATGCAGTTGAAGCAAATTTTAAAAGGGAAAAAACCAAAAGGGTTTACGTGGCATCACCATCAAAATGAAGGTATAATGCAGCTAGTTGATTCAGATATACATGGTAAGACAGGGCACACTGGTGGAAGAAACATCTGGGGCGGAGGTTCCGAATACAGATAAAGGAGAGTTATAACATGGTTGAATGGGATTTCGGTGAACATCCTATCAGTAACGAAGAAATTCAAGAAGTAGAAAATACGCTACAAGTAAAGTTCCCAAAAGATTACTTAGAATATGTCAAAAGCTATTCTGGCGCAACTCCAACTCCTGAGACTTTTGATTTTGAAGGAAGAGAAGGGATTGCTTTCGGATACTTACATAGTTTTCATGAAGATAGTGAATCATACATAATTAACGTTTCTAATCGTTATCGAGACGGCAGAATGCCAGATAAAGTAATTCCTATTGCAGATGATGTGTTTGGTAATGAGATCTGCTACGATTTTAGAAAGAATCATAGTAATCCCCCTCTTGTTTTTTGGGATCATGAAATTGCGTTTGAAAACCCTGAGGGTGCTTTAAGTCATATATGTAATTCGTTTACGGAATTGGTAGATAAGCTCTACGAAGAATAGAATCAAAAAGTCCGTATAAACAAAGCCCTTCCCTTTTGAGAAGGGCTTTGTTTATTTCAGTAATTCTTCCAGTTTTGCTTTTGCCCGTAAATTCGCATCTGCTGTTTATTCGTGATAGACAGGAACCTTTTTACCAAAAGAGGACACCCTATGTAGAGTGTCCTGTTTTATCAATTTTGCTTGTGGAGTTGTTATGCTTTAAATGCAGGAATGTAACTGCTGAATTTCTGTCCCTTGAACCAGAACCCAAAAGGAAGGGGTCTACTCTGAAAGTCAATGTATCGGTTCCTGAAATCTTGCCTTTTTTACCCGGAAGCTTTGAATGAGGGATAATTATGAACTTCACTATATACCTGCCTTCTTTGTCTTCGGATAATTTAACGCCTCCTTTAATGGTAACAGAGAGTGTGTCATCCTTATAGAATTCACGGGCACTGTCTAATATATTTTTACAGAAAAGCTCATGCATAAAAACACCAAATAGCTCCTGAGAAACTTTTGGGTTCTGGCGGTGTTCTTGTTTAGCAGCAGCTACTGTGATAGAGCTTAGCGAAAAACATAAGATCACCAATACAATTATTTTTTTCACAGTAATCATCTCCCTTCACTTTAACATTTGCATTCCTTTATTTTTTATTACATCTTGAATATCTAATAACTTCGAAAAGTCTTCTCCCTTCATAAAAGAGAGAGCTTATTATTACTTCAGCAAAGACTCTAATTTCGCTTTCGTTTTCGGCCCGTAAATGCCGTCCTGAGGGAGCCCGTACATTGATTGGAACCGTTTGACTGCATTTGCTGTTTTCAGGCCGTATGCGCCGTCGATACCGAAATTCTTTGCACTCTTATCCGGGTAATAGTGAAGAGCCGCCAGCGCCGTCTGAATCTGTTTTACGGACTCCCCTCGGGTCAACGGGCTTGTGACTTTAAAAATACCCGCAGGCAGGCTGAATTTTGATTTCTCGGTTGTTTTAGGCTTTGACGACGCCGTTTTCTTCTGGCCGCCGCTTTTCAACTCATTGTCACTCTTAATATAGGAGACATTGACATATCCGTGGAATGTTTGGCCTTTTGAATTGGTGTACTCAACATAGCCCCATCCGTTCACAGTTGAACCAAGCTGATATTTTACAATCGTGCCGTTCGGCAGGGTAAGCACCATAGAAGAGGCAGCGCTTCGTTGTGTACGTAAAACAAGCCCGTCCTTTGCCACCACGGTATTTTTGATAAATCTTCCTGTGTCTGTATGGGTAACGTTTGGATTCGATACCACAGGCACCGTTACAACCGTGCCAGCCATTCGCTTTTTAACACGGGCCTTAAAATCGGTAAATCCCTGTGACCTGCTCACCCACGGTGCCGGGCAAATTTTATGAGTAATATCATAGTGCCGCACAATATCATTGATTGGATCAAGTTTAAACATCTTGCACAGCTCGGCACATACTTGTTCTGCGCGGGCCACTGTGTCCGGGTCGAATGTGCCGTTTTTTTCAATGCACAGCTCCACTCCTACAGATAAGAAATTCGCATTCGGTTTTAATGCTGCTACGCCGCGGTAAGGCTTCCCGTTAACGATCTGCTGGACATCATTGGCGTGATAAGCAACCTCATTCAATGGAATAATGCAAATAGCCTCTGTTCGATCAACAAAGATATGAGCAGACGCATAGGTTTGTTGCTTCTTCGACAGCTTTCTGTTTTGGGCGGGAAGCGTTTCTCCAAAGTATCTATAATGGTTAGCAGCAGGCGCCCCGGGATTTGCGGTATAGTGAACGACAAGTTTTCTGACGCCATTATTTTTAATGCCCGGCCGTGTCCATTCGTTAGTATTGATATATTGATTTTTGAACGCTGACATAAAAATCTCTCCTATTCTGTTTTGAAATATAAAAAAGGCCGCCTGCTGGCAGCCCTTATTTGGTCAGGTTGTGCTGTTTTAAAACGGCTTTTTGCTTATGCCCTTTTTCAGTCACATAGTTGTTTT
>NZ_LSAZ01000018.1 GCF_001584325.1 Bacillus nakamurai | reverse complement strand
TTCGAAGGAGATGATCCTCTTCGACAAGTTGGTCGAGAAGAACAAATTCGGCTGCGTTTTGAGAAGAATTTCTTGTGTGAAACATGAGAAAGACACCGTCCTTTTGAAGTCTTTTCTCTATTATAAAATGGAGGAATGGATATTTTAAGGGAAAAATAAAGGCTGTCGAGATTTTCTCGACAGCCTGAGAGAAGGGAAACCTTCTCTTTTTTTGTTTGGAAAGGGGAACAAAGGAAATAGTCTTTAAAAAAAAGGAGGAACACGTGATGGCGAATGACTGCCTCATTTCTTTTGTAACGGGGCGCTTCCTTTTGCTTTGGCGATGCCGAATTTAAATAAATTGAAGTTCACCCGGCAAATCTTCCCTTTTCAAAAAAATATCTTGCAAAGCGTAATTACTTCGTTTTATTATTGTAAAGGAAAGAAAAACGAACGTCGAATTACACTTTAAAAATCGTCATCATTCTGATTTGCGGAATAGGGGGATACATCATGTTTAAAAAATGGAGCGGCTTTATGATCATTGCGGCATGCTTTTTAGTCGTTGCGGCTTGCGGCAACTCATCGTCTAAAGGGTCATCAGGGTCTTCAGATAAAAAAAGCGGCAAACTGCACGTCGTGACGACATTTTATCCAATGTACGAATTCACGAAACAAATCGTAAAAGACAAAGGCGATGTAGACATGCTCATTCCGTCTTCGGTCGAACCCCATGATTGGGAGCCGACCCCGAAGGATATCGCGAGCATTCAAAACGCCGATCTCTTTGTTTATAACAGCACGTATATGGAAACGTGGGTTCCGTCAGCGGAAAAAAGCATGGGCACCGATCACGCGGCGTTTGTAAAGGCGTCAAAAGGCATTGATTTAATAGAAGGATCGGATGAAGAGGAAGAGGGGCACGGCCACGACCATAGCCATAGCATGGACCCTCACGTATGGCTCAGTCCGGTTCTGGCACAAAAAGAAGTCAAAAACATTACGGCGCAAATCGTCAAACAAGATCCGAAGAACAAGGCATACTATGAGAAAAATAGTGAAGAATATATTGCAAAACTGAAAGATCTTGATAAACTATACCGTACAACACTAAATAAAGCGGCGAAAAAAGAATTGATCACACAGCACGCGGCATTCGGCTACCTTGCCAAGGAATACGGTTTAAAACAGGTTGCGATTGCAGGCCTGTCTCCTGAAGAAGAACCGAGCGCAGCCAAATTAGCCGAGCTTAAAACGTTTGCGAAAAAGCATGATGTGAAGATCATTTATTTTGAAGAAGTCGCCTCGCCTAAAGTTGCAAATACACTTGCCGGTGAAATTGGCGCGAAAACGGAAGTGCTCAATACACTGGAAGGTTTAAGCCAAAAAGAACGGGATAAAGGCATAGGTTACATCGACATTATGGAGAAAAACCTTGATGCACTGAAAGATTCGCTATTGGTTAAATAAACATAGTGTGCGCCGCAGGGCGCACACTATTTCTATGCGGGAAAGGAAGGTCAGCATGAATCTCGTCTCATTAAAGGATATCGTTTTTGGTTATTCTCATACACCTGTACTGGACGGCGTGTCGCTGGACATCGAAAGCGGCGAATTCGTCGGCATTACAGGCCCGAACGGCGCGTCAAAATCGACGCTGATGAAAGTGATGCTCGGCATGCTGAGACCGTGGGAAGGCACGGCCGTGATCAGCAAAAAAAATGAAGCGGGCAAACGCCTGACAATCGGCTATGTTCCCCAGCAGATTTCTTCATTTAACGCGGGATTCCCGAGTACGGTCCTCGAGCTTGTGCAGTCAGGCCGCTATACGAAAGGAAAATGGTTTAAGCGTTTGAATGAAACGGATCATCATGAAGTAGAAAATGCGCTGAAAATGGTGGAAATGTGGGAGCTTCGCCACCGGAAAATCGGAGATCTCTCAGGAGGGCAGAAACAAAAGATCTGCATTGCGAGAATGCTTGCGAGCAATCCTGATCTGCTGATGCTTGATGAACCGACAACTGCGGTGGATTACGAAAGCAGACAGGGCTTCTACGAATTTATGCACCATCAGGTGAAAAACCACAATCGCACCGTCGTGATGGTGACACATGAACAAAATGAAGTACAGCAATACTTGGATAAAGTAATAAGACTTGAGAGGGGGGAAAAAGGCGGATGGAAATGTTTGACTTGGAATTCATGCGACGAGCTTTTCTAGCCGGAAGCATGATCGGCATTATCGCGCCGATATTAGGCGTATATCTCGTATTGAGAAGACAGGCGCTGATGGCGGATACGCTGTCACACATTTCATTGTCGGGGGTTGCCATCGGTTTTTTTCTCAGTACAAATATTACGGCGGCAAGTATCGTCATCGTCACCATCGGGGCGATTGGTATTGAATACATGCGGCGGGCATACCGTACATATTCAGAAGTGTCTATCGCAATCTTAATGGCGGCCGGCCTGTCATTTGCGATGTTTCTGATCAGCCTGTCAAAAGGCGGGTCGGCGATGAGCATAGACCAGTACTTATTCGGCTCGCTTGTGACGGTCAGCCAGCAGCAAGTGTATATCATCGGCGGCATTACCCTGTTGATTTTGCTCTATTTCATTATTTTAAACAGGCCGCTGTATCTGCTCACCTTTGATGAAGCGACCGCTAAGACGTCCGGCATTAATACGAACCTGCTTTCGATGTCATTCAGCATCGTGACGGGGCTTGCGATCTCGGTTATTATCCCGATTATTGGCGTCTTGCTTGTTTCTGCGCTGCTCGTATTGCCGGCAGCCTTTGCCATTCGTATCGCCAAAGGCTTTAAATGGGTGTTTGCGGCAGCGATTATCATTTCTCTGTTCAGTGTGTTCACGGGGCTGACCTCTTCCTACCAGCTCGGAACGCCTCCGGGACCTTCAATCACATTGCTGTTAATCATTCTGCTCTTGCTCGGATTTATGCTTCAAGGGATTTGGAATGTGATAAAAAAAGAAAAAGAACGAAAAAATCGCCGTTAATGCGGTGCAGCAGTTTGTCTGTCTCTGGAAACTGCTGCGCCGTTTTAACGGTTTTTTATAGAAATAACTTGGCAAGCCGTTTATACGTTTCTTTTTTCGCTTCAATATCAAAAACGTTGCACAGCACCATGATGTCTTCTGTGCCATATCGTTCGGCAAGCTCAAGCAGACGGCGTTTTACTGTCGCCGGCGAGCCGATCACCATCCGCTTCCTGTTTTCTTCTATTTGCTTACGGTCAGCCTGCGAATACGGATATGCTTTGGCTTCTTCAATATCCGGCACGCGGCTGTCCGTCCCCTTCCCGACGCGAAGCAGCCACAAATCCTGGCTTAATGCAAGCTCCTCGGCTTCCTCATCCGTGGCTGCGCAGATGACAAAAACGGCAAACAGCAAAGCGGGAGCGGCGAAATGGGCGGAGGCTCGAAAGCTGTCCCGATAGACCTGGCAGGCTTTCTCTCCGCGTTCCGGATTGATGAAATGGCCGAATACATAGCCCGCCCCCTGCTGAGCCGCGCGTCTGGCGCTGTTTTCTCCGAGGCCGAGCACCCACAGCTCCGGCGCCGTTTCAATAAGCGGCGCTGTTTTAATTCCTGAATAAGCGTGATCTGCCGGGATCGAATCTGTCAGAAAGTAAGACAAATCCTGAAGCTGCCTGTTGAACTCAGTCATGCTTTTCTTGACCCCGTCAGTCAGGGCAAGCCGGGTTTTTGTCGTGCCGCCCGGTGAGCGTCCGACTCCGAGATCAATCCGGTTCGGATACAGCGCCTCTAGCTGCCGGAACGTTTCCGCAACTTTATATGGGCTGTACTGCGGCAGAAGAACTCCTCCTGAGCCGACGCGGATTGATTTCGTGCAAGCCGCAATATGAGCCATCATAATTTCCGGCGCAACACTCGCCAGCCCTCTTGTGCTGTGATGTTCAGCAAACCAGTACCGCTTATAGCCCAAGCCTTCACTAAGGCGGGCGAGGTCTGCCGAATGCCGGAGCGTATCAGCAGGCCCGTTTCCTTTGGATACAGGCGCCTGATCAAGTATGCTTAATTCAATCACTTGACTGCCCCTTTCTCAAATTGTATTGATACAAGGATAGGAAAAATCATTCGCTGCCGTCAATTTCTTTGTCTGCCGTTTATTTTTTCCAGAACCAAGGCAAATATGGGTCGGTTTTTTTCGCGGTTTTTCGTCAAAATTTCTTTTGTTTTATGAAACTTTGCTATAATAAAAGACGTATATATAATTAAACTCCGGGATGCTTGTCCCGGAAAATCGTAATAAATGCGTACACGTAACGTGCTTATAGGCACCCTTATAGAATAGGAGTGGATCATATGGCGATCTCTTTAGAAAAAGGACAGCGGATTGATTTAACAAAAGGAAAAGCCGGCCTGTCAAAACTGTTGGTGGGACTTGGCTGGGACCCGGTCTCATCAGGCGGCGGTTTCTTTGGAAAGCTGTTCGGCGGAGGCGGTGCTGATATCGACTGTGACGCTTCAGTACTTATGCTTGAACATGATAAAATGACAGACAGTAAAAACGTCATCTATTTCGGCAACCTGAAAAGCCGCTGCGGCGGTGTCGTACATACCGGTGATAACCTGACGGGAGACGGTGACGGCGATGATGAACAAATTCTCGTAGATTTGGCGAAAGTGCCTGCACACATTAATAAGCTTGTCTTTGTCGTCAATATTTACGACTGTGTCAGAAGAAAACAGGACTTCGGAATGATTCAAAACGCGTTCATCCGCGTCGTTGACCAGGCCAACAGCGAAGAACTGGTCACTTATAATTTAAGAGATAACTATTCCGGGAGAACGAGCCTGATCGCGGCTGAAATCTACCGCCAGGACGGCGAATGGAAATTCGCAGCTGTAGGCGAAGGCACAAACGATACAAAAATAGGCGATATCGTCAACCGATACGCATAAACCAAATAAGGAGAGTGTGAACATGGCAATTTCATTGGCAAAAGGACAAAAAGTAGATTTGACAAAAACAAACCCGGGCCTTTCTAAAGTCGTTGTCGGCCTTGGCTGGGATACGAATAAATACGACGGCGGACACGATTTTGATTTAGATTCAAGCGTTTTTCTTTTAAATGCGGCAGGAAAATGCGCGTCGCCTGATGATTTTATTTTCTATAATCAGCTTGAAGGCGGAAACGGCTCTGTCGCACATTCAGGCGACAACCTGACAGGACAGGGCGAGGGCGATGATGAAAGCGTGAAAGTCAACTTGAGCGCGGTGCCGGCCGGCATTGACAGAATCTCATTCGTCATCACGATTCATGAAGCGGAGACGCGCGGCCAAAACTTCGGACAAGTGTCCAACGCGTTTGTGCGTATTGTAAATGAAGAAACAAATGAGGAGCTGATCCGCTACGATCTTGCTGAAGATTTTTCAATTGAAACTGCTATTATCGCAGGTGAGCTTTACAGACATAACGGCGAGTGGAAATTTTCAGCGATCGGCTCAGGCTACCAAGGCGGACTGGCCCGTATTGCGACAGACTACGGCCTGCAAATCGGTTAAAAGATACAAAACACAGAAGGGAGAGATGCAGCATGGCTATTCAATTGGCGAAAGGACAGCGTGTTGATCTGACAAAAACGAATCCGGGACTTACAAAAGCGGTGATCGGCTTAGGCTGGGATACGAATAAGTACTCCGGAGGGCATGATTTTGACCTTGACGCGTCGGCCTTTTTGGTCGATGCCAATGACAACTGTGTAAACGATCTTGATTTTGTTTTCTACAATAATCTGGAGCACCCGAGCGGCGGCGTCATCCATACGGGTGACAACCGGACGGGGGAAGGTGAAGGAGACGACGAGCAGATTATCGTTGACTTCTCTAAAGTACCCGCAAACATTGAAAAAATCGGCATCACCGTTACGATTCATGACGCGGAAGCGCGAAGCCAAAATTTTGGACAAGTCTCTAACGCGTTCGTACGCGTCGTTGATGAGGCCAATCAAAATGAACTGCTTCGTTTTGATTTAGGGGAGGACTTTTCCATCGAAACGGCTGTTGTCGTTTGTGAGCTGTACCGCCACGGCGCCGAGTGGAAGTTTAACGCCATCGGCAGCGGATTTTCCGGCGGTCTTGCATCGCTTTGCCGGAATTACGGCTTGCAGGTGTAATAAAGAAATTACCGTTTTTCTAAATAGGAGGAAAAAACTTGGATTTTCTACATCATATTATGTCGACCTACGCTTCCTTTTTTGATTGGAAGATGTGGGGTGAGGTGCTGACTGACCCTGTATCGTGGGGCTTGATCGGTTCCTTGGTTCTTTTAGAAGGCCTGCTGTCGGCCGACAACGCGTTAGTGCTTGCGGTTATGGTAAGGCATCTGCCTGAAAAACAGCGGAAAAAAGCATTAACGTACGGATTGTTCGGGGCATATCTTTTCCGTTTCATCTTTATCGGGATCGGCATGCTGCTCATTAAGTTCTGGTGGATTAAAGTGCTTGGCGCGCTGTACCTGGCTTGGCTCGTCATTAAGCATTTCTGGATCGGAGAAGGGGACGACAATACGGAAGGCATGAAGAAGAATTCATGGATGGTCCGCACGTTCGGGATTTTCTGGGCCACTGTCATTTCAGTGGAATTAATGGATCTTGCTTTCTCTGTAGACAGCATTTTGGCCGCGTTTGCGGTATCGGAAAAAGTATGGGTGCTCTTGATCGGCGGTATGCTCGGCATTCTCATGATGCGTACAGTCGCAAAAGTATTCCTCGTCTTAATTGATAAGATTCCTGAGCTTGAGAACACGGCTTTTGTGTTAATCGGGATTATTGCCGTAAAAATGGCGGGGAGCGCCTTTGGTTATGAAATGCCGCACGCTTTGTTCTTCCTGATTATTATCGCTGCGTTTGTGGTGACTTTTATTATTCACTATTTCAACAAACAAAAGCAGGTTCAGGAGCAAACGGCTGCATCCAAAGAAGAATAAAACAAAAAAGGAGGGAGAGTTCATTTCCTTCCTTTTTTGTACCGGTAATGACAGAGCGGAAAGGAGGAAGATGATGAAGCAAGAAGAATTGGCGATCT
This sequence comes from Bacillus nakamurai, assembly GCF_001584325.1. Lineage (GTDB taxonomy): Bacteria > Bacillota > Bacilli > Bacillales > Bacillaceae > Bacillus > Bacillus nakamurai. The sequence continues at coordinate 50,117 of NZ_LSAZ01000018.1, read as the reverse complement.
ATAAGGCCGAGCTGGAAAACGATGACTGGGAAAGCATCCTGTTTCAAACGCTGCCGGAGCGCCCCGCGTATGAACGGGAAAACGGACTCGCCTTTACACGGCTCGCCGGCCGGATTTTGGGCACCCCTTTTGATGAGACGGAGTATTACAATAAGCTTTACGAGCTGTCGGCTCATGAAAACATCCATATTTTAAGCGAAACGCTTGATAAAACGATCGCGCCGGAAACGTTTCAGGCGCTTCAAAACATCCATATGATCAATCAAAAAGAAAAAGGGCTTTCCGTATCCCGGTTTGTTGCGTTTCTTGACGGGGCCCGGCTGCTGGCGAAACATACCCATCCCCTTATGCACCGCCGCCTGAGAACTGCATTCATGACACTTTTAGAAACCTTTGCAAGCCGGCATGAAAAGGGCCTGAACGATCCCGATTTCCGCCGGGTGCTTTTAGATGTGTCAAAGTTTTCGCTGAACCACCTGAATCCTTGGCTCGAACAGGCCGATATAGAGCGTGAGATGCCGAAGGTGGTGTGGTATGGAGACGCGACGAAAAGCCAGCTCTATTTTCTCTATTATGTCATGCTGATCGGCTGTGATGTGCTTTTGTTTCATCCGGCGGCAGAGGATCAGTTCAGCATCATTGACCCTGATCATGAGCTCACCTTCACGATCAGGCTTCCCGCTGTAAACGGCCTCCAGCCTTTTCCGAAAGAAAAGCCGGACAGGACATCCACGGTTGCCTATCGGTCGACGAAAGAAATTGAGCATGTGCTGAATCATGAAGAATCCATGATGTATAAGCCGTGGCAGTTCAGAGAACACACTCCGCAGTCGGTGACATTAAAAACAACATATGATGAATTATTTCTCATCGCGAAGGAGCGGGCGTTCATCCGTCCCCAATTTAAGGCGGACAGAGATAAGGTAGTGATTCCGAACCTTTTTGCCAAAGTGATGGGTGTCTCAAAAGATACGAAAGAATACTGGAGCCGGCTTCATACCGTCGCGGATTATCAGGAAACTCACATGATCCGCCGGTTTCCGTTTACAGAAGAACTCAAATCCAATTATCAATATCATTACAGCCAGGTTCTGAATCAAGAAGGAGCCATTGACGCGGACAAGCTTAAAAACAGCAACATCTGGCAGTATAAGCATCTGCCGTCAGGCGTGCAGACCGCCATCGCCAATGTGATGTCTGACATGTGCAGAAATCCCGGGCTGAAGGCGCTGCCGCAGGAGCAGAAAAAGGATGTCAGCATTTATTTGTTCCGCCAAGCGGCAAACCTTCCCGCTTCATTGCTGCAATTGATCCAAACGTTTGATTACGCGCAGACCGTCCCGAAGCTGCTTCTGTATCATACGGAACACGGCGGTGAATTGACGCGTTCGGACGCGGCCGCTCTTTTGTTTTTAAATGAATTCGGCGTTGACATCATCCTGTATAATCCGCCCGGTCATCAAGACATTGAGCATTTTATAGAAGAGAGCCAATATGACATCCACTGGCTGGAGGACATGGTGTTTCAGCAGGAATATAAGGAGCCGTCACTTGTAAGGAAGCTGTTTAGAACCATTACGCAAAAGCAGGGAGAGTAAATAAACATGACGACAGATAACCAAAATCCGCTTGTTCTTGATAAAACGGAAGAGATTTCTGAACAAAAAGCTGACGATATCAGACTGCAGCTGCGCCAAGATCCAGAGGTGCAGCGCATAGCGCAGCAAATTGACGTGAAAAACCAAATGGAGCTGCTCGAGTACGGGAAAGAACCCGCTGTTGAAATCTCGAAGTTTTCCGACCGCATCTTAAATATGATGAAAACCACAAGCGTCACGGATTCTGGCACAATGCTGACGCAGCTTGGAAAAATCATGGACCGTTTTGACAAAAATGATTTCGACGAGCCGAAAGGATTTTTGGCTAAGATGTTCAAACGCGGAAACAGCATGATTGAAAAAATCTTTCAAAAATACCGCACCCTTGGCGGAGAAATTGAAAAGATCCACGTTGAAATTTCGAAATACAAAGATGAAATGGCAAAAACGAATCAGACGCTTGATGAGATGTATGAAAACAACATTAACTATTACATGGCGCTTGAAAAGTATGTCGTTGCCGGCCAAATGAAGCTTGAGGAAATGCAGGCGCTCATCCCTTCCTATGAAGAAAAAGCGGCGGGAGGCAACCAGCTTGCGCAAATGCAGCTCGATACGCTGCGCAACGGGCTTCAGGCGCTTGAAGAACGCGTATATGATTTAGACATGGCGCGGATGGTGGCGCTGCAAACCGCCCCGCAAATCCGTCTGCTTCAGCGCGGGAATACGAAGCTGATCGGGAAAATTAACTCCGCTTTCGTCATCACGATTCCGATCTTTAAAAACGGCATTATTCAAGCCGTCACCGTAAAACGCCAAAAGCTTGTGGCTGATTCAATGAGCGAGCTGGACCGCCGGACGAATGAAATGCTGAAACGCAATGCGGAAAATATCTCCAGCCAAAGCGTTGAGATTGCCCGGATGGCCGGCCGCCCGAGCATTGATATTGAAACGATTGAATCTTCATGGAATACAATCGTCAGCGGCATGCAGGAAACAAAACAAATTGAGGAAGAAAACAAACGCCTCAGAGAAGACGGCGCGAAACGGATTCTCCAGCTTCAGGATAATATTAAAAACGCCGTATTAAAGAATTAAACGGCACCCCGCTCGCCTTGCGCAAGCGGGTTTTTTTGCGTGAAAAAATATAATGACAATGTGTAAAGACAGGTGTAAACTTAGACGGTAATCATTTTCGATTTGAGGTGTTGAATATGAAAAAACAACCTCCTGTTTCTCCGCGCAAGCTTCTTGCGATTGCCGGAATGGGCTGGCTGTTTGACGCTATGGATGTCGGAATTTTATCGTTTATTATCGCGGCGCTTCACGCCGATTGGAATTTATCGCCGGAACAAATGAAATGGATCGGCAGCGTCAATTCCATCGGGATGGCGGCGGGCGCCTTTTTATTCGGAATACTGGCCGACAGGATCGGCCGGAAAAAAGTGTTCATGATCACGCTGTTATTGTTTTCTGTCGGGAGCGGCATTTCCGCATTTGCGACGGGGTTAACGGCCTTTCTCATCCTGCGCTTTCTGATCGGCATGGGCCTTGGCGGAGAGCTTCCGGTAGCTTCGACGCTTGTGTCGGAAGCGTCTGCTCCTGAGAAACGGGGAAGGATCATCGTGCTGCTTGAAAGCTTTTGGGCGGCCGGCTGGCTGCTTGCCGCTCTCATTTCTTACTTCGTAATCCCGGCGTTCGGCTGGCAGACCGCGCTTCTTATTACGGCGCTTGCGGCATTTTACGCGCTTTATTTGCGGAAAAGCCTCCCGGAATCGCCGGCGAATCAGCCATTATCGGCGCAAAAGAAAAGCGTGAGGGCACAAGTCAAAAGTGTCTGGGCGAAACAATATGTGCGGCCGACGGCGATGCTGTCTATCGTGTGGTTTTGCGTCGTGTTCTCTTATTACGGCATGTTTTTGTGGCTTCCGAGCGTCATGCTGATGAAAGGCTTCAGCATGATTGAAAGCTTCGAATATGTGCTGCTGATGACACTCGCCCAGCTTCCGGGGTATTTCTCAGCTGCGTGGCTGATTGAAAAAGCGGGGCGGAAAAGCATTTTAATTATTTATTTGCTGGGAACGGCAGGCAGCGCTTATTTCTTCGGCGCGGCGGACTCATTGGGAATGCTGCTGGCGGCCGGCATGCTGTTGTCCTTCTTTAACCTCGGCGCGTGGGGTGTGCTCTATGCCTACACACCTGAGCAATATCCGGCGCCGATCCGGGCGACCGGTTCGGGCACAACGGCGGCCGTCGGCAGAATCGGCGGCATCTTCGGTCCGCTTCTCGTCGGATCGCTTGCAGCCCGGAACGTCTCGTTTACTGCCATTTTCACCGTCTTTTGCGCGGCGATTCTGATCGCAGTCATCTGCATTCTCGTCCTTGGAAAAGAAACGAAACAGACAGAGCTTGCGGACTGAGCACCCTTTTTGGGTGCTTTTTTTATGTGGCTTCTCTTTCTTCTTCCCCATCAGAGATGCTGAGCATATTAATATGAAAGAATTTGTTGAATGAAGATGGTTCTATTTGGAAACAAAAGTCGCGAATGATGCCCGGCTTTTGTTGTTTGTCCTAATCTTTTCTAATACATTCCTTTTTTTCTGAGGCCCTTATAGGACAATATCGCGAAAAAATTCTTTTATTTGTAAAAAAAGGCTGGGGATTCAGTTGCCGGCACATTCGGAGAAAGCGTTCTCAAGACTGATAAAAGCTCAATTTTCCCCATAATTTATATTAATTAAGGAGGATTAGAGAGTATTTAGAAGCATGCCAGAGGAAAATAAGTCACAGGGATGTTTTTAAAGTAATGATACAAAATAGAAGGGATTATGCTGTTTGTTTGACTTGTTACAAACATGTTACGGTATTAAAGATTGCTTATTATGGAGGGAAAATATGAATTCGGATGAGAAACCAATTAAGATAAAAGTCGAAAATGTATCTAAGGTATTTGGGAAACAGACAAAAAAAGCCATTCAGATGCTGTCCAACGGAAAGAATAAAAAAGAGATCCTGAAAGCAACCGGATCAACCGTTGGTGTCAATCAAGCAAACTTTGATGTTTATGATGGGGAGATATTTGTCATCATGGGTCTATCGGGGAGCGGTAAATCAACTTTAGTGCGGCTGTTAAACCGGCTTATTGAACCGACTGCCGGGAATATCTATATTGATGGTGACATGATAACAAATATGTCAAAAGACCAGCTCCGGGAAGTGCGCCGGAAAAAAATCAGCATGGTCTTTCAAAAATTTGCGCTGTTTCCGCACAGAACGATTCTTGAAAATACGGAATACGGCCTGGAGCTTCAAGGCGTTGACAAAAAAGAGCGTGAGCAAAAAGCCCTTGACTCGCTTAAGCTTGTCGGCCTTGAAGGATTTGAACATCAATATCCGGATCAGCTCAGCGGAGGAATGCAGCAGCGTGTCGGCCTTGCACGTGCGCTGACGAACGATCCTGACATTCTTCTGATGGATGAAGCCTTCAGTGCGCTTGATCCGCTGATCCGTAAAGATATGCAGGATGAGCTGCTCGATCTTCATGACTCTGTCGGCAAAACGATCATCTTCATCACGCATGACCTCGATGAAGCATTGCGGATCGGTGACAGAATCGTGCTGATGAAAGACGGTAACATCGTTCAGATCGGGACACCGGAAGAAATTCTGATGAGCCCGTCCAATGAATATGTTGAAAAATTCGTTGAAGACGTTGATTTATCGAAAGTCCTGACAGCGGGCCATATCATGAAGCGCGCTGAAACCGTGCGGATTGACAAAGGGCCTCGCGTAGCGCTCCAGCTCATGAAGAACTTGGGTATTTCTTCTATTTACGCCGTTGATAAGCAAAAGCAGCTTCTCGGCGTCATTCATGCGGCGGATGCGAAAAAAGCGGTCGAATCCGATTTATCGCTGCAGGATATTTTAAACACAGAATTCACGACAGTGCACGAAAGCACATACTTGACGGAGATTTTCGACGTTGTGTCTGACGCGAACATTCCGATCGCCGTTACGGACGATAAAGAGCGCATGAAAGGCATTGTCGTAAAAGGTGCATTAATCGGCGCGCTTTCAGGCAATAACGATTATATCAATGTTGAAGATTCTGCTGAACAAGCACAGGATTCTTCTGTTCAGGGGGTGAAGTAAATGGACAGATTGCCTAGAATTCCTTTAGCAGATATCGTTGACCGGTTTGTTGACTGGCTTACCATGACGTTCGGAGGTTTCTTTGACGGAATCTCAAACGGCTTAGCCGCTTTTGTAAACGCGATTGTGAGCGGTTTGGGTTATATCCCGTCTATTTTATTAACTGTTATTTTTGCAGCTCTCGCTTGGTGGATCAGTACGAGAGGAATTGCACTCTTTACATTAATCGGATTCCTTGTCATTGATTATTTAGGGTACTGGTCACCGATGCTGCAAACATTGGCGCTTGTTGTGACCTCCGTTTTGATTTCAATTATTATCGGGGTTCCGATCGGGGTGTGGGCGTCTCAAAAAGAAACGGTCCGCCGAATTGTCACACCGATTTTAGACTTAATGCAGACCATGCCTGCTTTCGTATACCTATTGCCTGCGATTTTCTTCTTTAATATCGGGGTTGTGCCCGGAGTCGTAGCATCTGTTATTTTCGCGATGCCTCCGACAATCCGCATGACTGTGCTCGGTATTAAACAGGTTCCGGCTGATCTGATTGAAGCGACGGAAGCGTTCGGTTCAACGACGTCCCAGCGTTTGTTTAAAGTTCAGCTGCCGCTTGCTACAAAAACGATTCTTGCCGGAATTAACCAAAGCATCATGCTGGCGTTATCAATGGTTGTTATCGCGGCCATGGTCGGTGCGCCGGGGCTCGGTTCTGAAGTATACAGCGCCGTGACACAATTGAAAACCGGTGTCGGAGTAGAAGCGGGTATCGCGATCGTTATCGTCGCGATTACGCTTGACCGTATTACGCAAAACATTAAAGTGAAGAAAAAGAGCAGGGGGAATGCCTGATGCTTAAGAAAATCATCGGTGTCGGCGTTACCGCTGCCCTGGCTCTTTCCCTGGCTGCCTGCGGTTCGCAGACTGATGGTCAAGCAACGGCTGCGGCCCAGGTCAACAAGACCATTATCGGTATTGATCCGGGTTCAGGCATCATGGCTTTGACAGATGAAGCTGTGAAGGACTACGGATTAAAAGACTGGAATGTCATCTCAGCGTCAAGTGCCGCAATGACGGCGACATTAAAAAAATCATATGACCGGAAAAAACCGATCATCGTGACGGGCTGGACGCCGCACTGGATGTTCTCCAGATACAAGCTGAAATTCCTCGATGACCCGAAAAAAACGTACGGTACTGCCGAACAGATTCATACGATTACAAGAACGGGCTTCAGCAAGGAACAGCCGAACGCGGCAAAAGTTCTGAGCCAGTTTAATTGGACGCAGGACGATATGGGAGAAGTCATGATCGCCGTTGAAGAAGGCGAAAAACCGGCTAAAGCGGCCGCTGATTTTGTGAAAAAACATAAGGATCAAGTGGCTCAATGGACAAAAGGCGCTCATAAGGTGAAGGGCGATAAAATCAACCTTGCCTATGTGGCTTGGGACAGTGAGATCGCGAGTACGAATGTAGTCGGAAAAGTGTTTCAAGACCTTGGCTATGACGTGAAGCTGACCCAAGTTGAAGCAGGCCCGATGTGGACTGCGATCGCTACGGGCAGTGCGGATGCATCCCTATCTGCATGGCTTCCGAATACCCATAAAGCCTATGCAGCCAAATACAAAGGGAAATTTGATGATGTAGGAACAAGTTTGACAGGCGTGAAGATGGGCCTGGTCGTTCCTCAATATATGAAAAACGTCAATTCAATAGAAGATCTGAAGAAGTAAGAAAAAAGCAGCCCTGATGACGGGCTGCTTTTTTTATGTATCAAACGATGTAAGCACAGCGGCCGTTAAAATCTCAACGCCGGTATATATGGCGCTTCGATCAAACGTCATGTGCGGGTGATGAAGACCGGGCTGAAGCCCGCAGCCCAGGCCAAGCATAGTGGTTTTGAGATTTGGGACCTTGACGCCGTAGAAGTGGAAATCCTCGCCTCCGGTTGTCACGAGCGGTTCATCCAGATTTTCTTCACCGAGAATGTCACGGATCGCTGAGGCCATGACGGCTTCCGCTTGCTTGTTTCGTGAAGCCGCCGGGAGGCTGTGCTCTTTTTGCAGTTCAATTTTCGCCCCAAAAGCGGCGGCCGCGGCCTCGCAGGCTCTTTCTGTTTCTTCGGTCAGCTTTTCCATTGCGGCATTTGTCTGGGCGCGCAGGTCAAGGCTGAAGGATGCTTTTCCGGGAATGATGTTGGAGCTGTCCCCCCCGGCTTGGAGCTTTGTCATCTTGACGGAATGGGGGATAGCCGGATCAATATGAATGAAGCTGAGCTTTTGGACCAAAAGCGCTGCAATTTCAATACTATTAATGCCGAGATGCGGTCTCGCGCCGTGTGCTTCCTCTCCTATAATCAGCCCTTCGATATGCTGGCTGGAACCGTGCAGAATGGAAGGGGCGCAGCGGCCGTTCGCCGTTTCCTGTATGGGGCGCACGTGCACGCCGTATAAGAAATCAACGTCATCAAGCACGCCTTCTTCGATCATTTTCAGCGCGCCGCCGCCTTTTTCTTCGGCCGGCTGAAAAATAAAGCGGATTGTGCCCTTCGGAAGCTGCGGCTGTTTTTGCAAAAGCATCAGCGTGCCGAGCGCCATCGTCATATGTGAATCATGCCCGCAGGAATGGTTTGCCTGAAAGGTGCCGTCCACCTCCTGCCAAAGCGCGTCGATATCCGCCCGAACCGCCACGACGGGGGAGCCTTCTCCAATTTCGCCGACGACCCCTGTGCAATCAGAAAAAGTGCGAATCCGGCAGCCAGCCTTTTTCAATCTTTCTGCCAGAAACTCAGTTGTTTTATACTCCTTCCAGCTCACTTCAGGATGGGCGTGCAGATGATCGAAAATATCCATAATTGTCTGTTTCTCATTGTCTGTGAGTCTGTCCAAGCCATTTGTCCTCCTTCAAAAGCTGTTTCATTTCTTTATTTTTTTATATTGAAACAAGATATAGGTCTGTTTATAATATAGCACATATCTGTATTTTCTGAATAGTTTATAAATTTAAAACAGGATGGTGATACATATGACTGTGCCGAAGGCTGAACCTGTATTGAAAAAGAGAAAAACATTTACCATGCCGGATGCCTATGTTTTGCTGTTTATTGTCGCTTTGTTATGCGCGGTTGCGTCGTATGTCGTTCCGGCGGGGGAATTTGACAGGGTGACAAAGGCCGGCGTGACGTCCGCGGTGCTGGGAAGCTATCATTCGCTTGACCAATCTCCGGTCAGCCCGATCGGTTTTTTTACCGCTATTCAAGAAGGAATGACAAGCTCGGCGCCCATTATCTTTTTAATTCTGTTTACCGGAGGCACCATTGCGATTTTAGAAAAAACGGGGGCCATTAATGGCTTGATCAATAATGTCATCAGTACGTTCCGCACAAAACAGCTGTTATTTATCGCTATCGTCGGCGCCTTATTTTCAATTCTCGGCACGACAGGAATCGTTGTGAATTCGGTGATCGGCTTTATTCCAATCGGTCTGATTGTCGCCCGTTCGCTGAAATGGGACGCCATGGCCGGCGCGGCCGTCATTTATATCGGCTGCTATGCTGGATTTAATGCTACGATTTTATCTCCTTCGCCGCTTGGTTTGTCACAAAGTATTGCCGAGCTGCCGCTATTTTCAGGCATCGGATTGCGTGTGGCGATCTACATATGTTTTTTGCTTTCCTCTATTTTATATATTTATCGGTATACTGGAAAATTGAAGAAATCAAAGGATGCCAGTTTATTGGGAAGCAATTGGTTTCCGGCATCGGCCCCCGCTCCGCAGGCTTCTGAATCGGAGGACAAGCCTGTCCTGTTTACTGTTCGCCATAAGCTCATTTTGGCTGTTTCCGCCCTGTCGCTTGCCGGATTTTTATACGGCGCCCTTACATTCGGCTGGTCTGATTCGGAGATGGCCGCCGTGTTTATTTTTATGTCTATCGCTTCGGGGCTGATAGGGGGAATGGCGGCAAACGATATAGCAAAAACGTTTATCACGGGCTGTCAGGGCCTGGTATACGGGGCGCTGATCGTCGGAATGGCGAGAAGCATTTCCGTTATTTTGGAAAGCGGAAAACTGCTTGATACGGTTGTCAATGGGCTTGCGTCTCTTTTACACGGCTTCAGCCCGATGGCCGGCGCGATCGGAATGTATGTCGCCAGCGCCCTGCTTCATTTTCTCATTTCATCTGGGTCGGGAGAGGCTGTTGTGTTTATTCCGATATTGGCTCCGCTCGCTGATTTGATGGGAATTACTAGACAGGTCGCGGTTGAAGCGGTGATGCTAGGGGAAGGAGTTGTGAACTGTGTGAACCCGACATCGGGCGTCCTGATGGCGGTGCTGGCGGCAAGCGGCATTCCATACGTGAAGTGGCTCCGCTTCATGGTACCGCTCGCGCTGATTTGGTTTGTCATCGGCCTTGTGTTCATCTGCATAGGCGTTTTGATCAAATGGGGGCCTTATTAAAGAACATTTTGCTGAGGATATCAGTTTATCATTATGAACTGGCGAGATATAATGAGAGGTGTAAGCCATTCCTAAAAGTACGGGAGGAAGTCATGAATAATCAGCGTAACAGACTTTCAAGCGTGAATGGAAAGAGTGAGAGTGTGAAAGAGAAAGAACGAATTATCTGGTCAGAAGTCGGAATGCTTATAGGCACCCTGTCTTTGCTCGACATCATCGTACGCGGACTTGTGTTAGATTGTCCGTTTAGAGAATGGGCCGGAAGCTTGGCGGTTTTCTTCATTATCATCGTTTATTATTGCATCAGAGCAGCTGCATCGGGGATTTTGCTGCCGGTTATTCATTCTGAAGAAACATTTAAAAAACAAATCAGACGGCAAATGGGGGAAACGCTGGCCGTTTCCGTGATCATTACGCTGATTACTATGTATGACCAAGGAATCCCGCATCACTTTACAGGATGGCTGAAATTGATCGCTTTGTTTCTCGTATGCAGCATCTTTATTTTCCTGCTCCGTTATGTTGCAGTAAGGCTGATTTATAGAAGATCTCGCAAAAAAAGCTGAAAAAACCCTGCTTGCTTTCAAGCAGGGACTGGCTTTTTACCCCTGCACTTCGTAGGCGGCATCAAAATATGGCAGAGCACAAGCAAGCTGATGAAGATGAAAAAACAAAGTAATCAGCGGCCTTCCGGCATATAACGTGAGAGGCACGAAAAGAATGAGAAGGTACATGATCAGAAGATTAACCAGAAAAGCCGCCATCTGTTCACCAATATTTTCATCATACATCAGCCTTTATTCTCCCTTCGTATTGAAAAAGGACAACAGTCTGCATGTCATAGTCTTATTTCCTTATTTTCCTTCCAGCCGATTATCTTAAAAAATAAAACTTTTCTCTTGCAATATTTTGTGAAATACTGCACAATATAAATGTGAAATACTTCACAAACAAAACAAACACCACGAAACACTGGAGGATGAGCATACATGATGAACGAACGAGTGAACAAGGTAGCATTAATCGGAGCAGGTTTTGTTGGAAGCAGTTATGCGTTTGCGTTAATAAACCAAGGGATCACGGATGAACTCGTGATCATTGATGTAAATAAAGAAAAAGCCATGGGAGATGTGATGGATTTAAATCACGGGAAGGCATTTGCGCCTCATCCGGTTAAAACATCTTACGGCACATATGAAGATTGTAAGGATGCCGATATTGTGTGCATCTGTGCCGGGGCAAACCAGAAACCGGGCGAAACAAGGCTTGAACTGGTTGAAAAGAATCTGGCTATTTTTAAAGGCATTGTCAGTGAAGTGATGGCAAGCGGGTTTGACGGCATTTTCCTTGTCGCAACAAATCCGGTTGATATTCTGACATATGCGACTTGGAAATTCAGCGGCCTGCCGAAGGAACGTGTCATCGGCAGCGGCACAACACTGGATTCTGCAAGATTCCGGTATATGCTGAGTGAATACTTCGGCGCGGCGCCGAAAAACGTACATGCCCACATTATCGGCGAGCACGGTGATACAGAGCTTCCGGTTTGGAGCCATGCGAATGTCGGCGGAGTGCCCGTCCAGCAATTGTTAGAGAAAAATGAAGCGTACAAGCAGGAAGAGCTTGATCAAATTGTCGATGATGTGAAAAACGCGGCTTATCATATGATTGAGAAAAAAGGCGCGACGTATTACGGAGTGGCGATGAGCCTGGCCCGTATTACGAAAGCGATTTTGCGTAATGAAAACAGCATATTAACCGTCAGCACGTATATAGACGGCCAATACGGTGCTGATGACGTATATATCGGCGTCCCGGCTGTCGTGAATCGGAACGGCATTGCCGGCGTGACAGAGCTTGCGCTGAATGAAAAGGAACAAGCGCAATTCACTCACAGCGCAAATGTGCTGAAGGATATTCTTGCCCCGCATTTTGCTGAGTAAACGAAAAAGCAGCACATGACAAATGCCATGTACTGCTTTTTTAGTTCGCTTTTTTCGCCATTTCCTGAGAGGTTTTCACTCTCGCTTTTCCCATAAACAAAATGGTAATAGCTGCAATGACAATCGGTGCCAAAGCAAGCATAAAGACGTATGTGATGCTTTGGGACATCGCGTCAATAATCTTATCTAAGATTTGCGGCGGAATATGAGAGCGCGTGCCGGCTTGGAAAATCTCCTGGGGACTGCCTATATTTTGCATCGCGCCGCCCGCTCCTTTCATGCCGCTGAAGGCATCTGACAGCTTATTCGAAAACACATTCGTCTGAATGGTTCCGAAAATGGTAACGCCGAGAGTCATGCCGAATGATCTCAAAAAGGAGTTTGTTGAATTGGCGCTTCCGCGAAAACGCGGCTCAAGGTCGTTCATAGACGCTGCCGGAAGCAGTGAGAAGTTAAAGCCGACGCCGAATCCGGTAATCAGCATGAATACTGTCAGCATCGCCCGTGCGGTATCCGGTGTCATATTGGAAAGCAGCAGCATTCCGATAAAGAAAGCGACAACCGAAATCAGCATTAAATTTCGGAAACTCGCTTTCGTTTGAAAGATTCCGCCGATCATACTGCCGATGACCGAACCGATCATCATCGGCGTCAAAATAAAGCCCGCGCTTGTCGCAGAGCTTCCGTACACAGCTTGAACAAAAATCGGAATGAACACGGCTAAAATAATAAACGTGGCTCCGTAAAGGAAAGCCAAAATCTGCGCCGTGGCAAACAAACGGTTTTTAAACATCCAAAACGATATAATCGGTTCCTGCGCTTTTCTTTCTACAATAAAGAAGGCAATAAAGAAAACTGCAAATACGGCAAACAGGCCGATGATCTGAACGGAATTCCAGTCATACGTTTTGCCTCCGAGCTCAAGCGCAAACATAAGGCATACAATAGACACCACTAAAGTAATAGCGCCGGCCCAGTCAATTTTTTGCTTTTTGTGCTCAAGAGATTCCTTATAATAACGAAGAATGAAGAACAGGGATAAAATGCCGATCGGCACATTGATATAAAACACCCAGTGCCAGCTGATAGAGTCGGTGATGAGTGCTCCTAAAAGCGGTCCGAGAACACTGGACAGGCCGAAAACGGCGCCGAACATGCCCGACATTTTTCCGCGCTGCTCAGGCGGAAATAAATCAAAAATGATGGTAAAGGCGATTGGCATCAGCGCGCCCCCGCCGATTCCCTGAATGACACGGTAAATAATGAGCTGATCCATCGTTTGGGCGATTCCGCATAATGCAGACCCGATTAAGAAAAGAATAAGTCCGAATAAAAAGAAACGCTTTCGCCCATACATATCAGACAGCTTGCCGTAAATCGGCATACCGGCCATGACGGCAACCATATAAGACGCGGTGACCCATGCGAACTTATCAAAGCTTCCGAGATCAGCCACAATATTTCCCATCGCAGTGGCCACGATTGTATTATCCATAGCCGACATTAAAATGCCCAGCAGCAGCCCGAGGACGACAAACTTCGTCGAGGCGTCCTTTGCGGCTTTTGGTTCCATACTTTTTTCCTCCTATACTTACTTTTTATGATCAGATTTGCTATGATCATATTACTTTGGTCGTTAATTATCTTGATCGTCAAGATAAATTGATTTTATAGGGAGGACTGTCAGTTGTCAACAAGAAATGCCAGAAGTGAGAGGGAGGAAACTGCTATACAGCTTTTTCGAAAGATGGCTACCCGGACGATCCTGTTTCATCAGGCCGCCGCTCAATCTCTCGGTCTGTTTCCCACCGATTTAAAATCGGCTGATATTTTAAATGAATTAGGGCCGATGACCGCAGGGGAGCTCGGAAAGAAAACAGGACTCAGCACGGGTTCGGTTACGGCTCTTATCGACAGGCTTGAAAAAGCGGGATATGCGATGAGAAAAAAAGACCCCGAAGACAGAAGGCGGGTTATCATTGTGCCGTTAACAGCCGGGAAGACCCATGTGAAGCAGCTGTTCAGCTCCTTATCCCAGTCCACGATCAGCCTTTGCCGGCAATATAAAGATGAAGAGCTTGAACTGATATTTGATTTTTTAGGAAAAGCAACGGATATTATGGAGCAAGAGCTTGAGAAATTAAAATAATGTATCATAGCCCGGCCGATTCCCGAATAACTTGTACAAGTTGCATGAATGAGGGGGAAGCCAATGAACATTTTTTTAAGCTACATCGTTCTCGGGCTGTCATTGTCCGCACCTGTCGGACCGGTCAATGCAGCGCAAATTGACAAAGGCATCAAAAACGGCTTTTGGCATGCGTGGGTTTTCGGCCTCGGCGCCATGCTGGCGGATGCGCTGTATATGATCCTGATTTATTTCGGGCTGTCCCATTTTTTGACTGCTCCGCTGGTGAAAACATTTTTGTGGCTATTCGGTTTTTTTGTGTTGACCTATACGGGAATTGAGACGTTAAAAAATATAAGGGAAGCCATGAATGTACGGAGCGGGAGAGGAAAGCCGGCATTTTACAAAACGTTTGGATCAGGATTTTTTATTTCTCTTTCTAATCCGCTGAGCATTTTATTTTGGCTTGGCATTTACGGCAGCATCCTCGCCAAAACCGCCGAATCCTTCAACGCGAACCAGCTTCTGATCTACAGCTCCGGCATTCTTCTCGGCATTTTAATCTGGGATTTTTGCATGGCCATTGCAGCGAGTACATTCAGAAGTCTGCTTCATGAAAAAGCGCTGAGGGGGCTGACAGTTGCTGCGGGTTTATCACTCATTGCGTTTGGTTTATATTTCGGATGGCAGGGCATTCAATTGCTCATTTCGTAAAGAGAAAGACTGTCACCCATCGCCTATCTCCTTCATATCGTATCTTGACGATACTGGAGGTGGGTCGATGGCAAGCATACTATACACAAAAAGTTGCCTCGAGCAAAAATTATTGGATCTGACAAATTGGCAGAGAATCGCCTTTGAGCTCTTTTCTGAGAAAGTGGGGGCAGATATGTTTCCGTGCATACCCGGCCGTCAGGGCTTTTTGACAGATCAGCTCCGTATTTCCTTTGCGGGTGATCCCCGAAAGCAGACGACGGCTGAGGAGCTGGGGCTCTTATTGTCGGAATACGGAAAGATATCAAGGCATACCGGAAAATATGCGTCGTTGCTTGTGCTCTTTGATACGCCCGAAGATTTGGCGGAGCATTACTCAATTGAGGAATATGAGGAGCTGTTCTGGTCATTTTTAAACCGGCTGAGTGAGCACGACCCGAAAGATTGGCCTGAAGACTTTCCGAAAGATCCGGAACATTATAAGTGGGAATTTTGTTTTGACGGCGAGCCGTATTTTATCTTGTGTGCGACGCCTGCACATGAAGCGAGACAAAGCAGGAGCTTCCCGTTTTTTATGCTGGCGTTTCAGCCCAGATGGGTATTCGAGGAGCTGAATGATTCAACCGAGTTCGGACGGAACATGAGCCGGCTGATCAGAAAACGTTTAGAGGCATATGACGAAGCCCCGCTTCATCCTCATTTAGGATGGTACGGAGGACAAGACAATTTAGAATGGAAGCAATATTTCCTCCGTGATGATGAAAAGCAGGTGTCAAAATGCCCCTTTTCTTATTTGAAAGGATTATTTAAACAGACAAAATAACTTATGAATCGGCAGGGCGCTGTCCCTGCTTTTTTTGCACAATCCACGTGACAACGGCAATGATGGCGAGAAAACATAAGCTGACAAAGAAACCGGGCCTGCTTGATTTCTCAAACAGCGTGCCGGATACAGCCGCGATAATGAGCACCATAGCGGCAAAAATCTGCGTGTTCCCCATCATTGTCGGTTCGGTAAGCTTCTTGCTGGAGAAGAGAATAAACATCCACGTAAAAAGAAGCATCAGCCCCGCCGCAGTTGTCATGTGTTCATAAATATTTTTCGGCAGCACCAATGACAAAATGATCGAAACGATCAGCCCGGCAAACGTCAGTCCGAGCGCCGGCCAGCATACCTTTTTTCCTTCTTTTAATGTAAAGCATTTTGGCGCATCCCCGTCATCAGCCATTGTACATAGCAATGTCGTGACCGCAAACAGAGAAGCGACGAGCGTAGAAAAACCCGCAATAATAAAAATGCCGTTAAAAATATCAAGGACGACATCCAAATGAAAGCCTTTAAGAGATGTAATAAACGGGCTGTCCTGCTCGGTAAATTTGTGTAAAGGCACTAAAAGCAGCGCAAGTCCGATGGATATGACGTAAATGACCGCCAAAACGGCGAGCATCAGTTTACCCGACTTTGCCGCTTCTTCAGGCTTTTTCAAATGAACCGTCATGAGCCCCATGACTTCAATTCCCCCAAATGCATAAAATGCGTAAATCAGCCCCGTCCATAATCCCATTGCTCCGTAAGGAAACAAATGTTTTGATTGACTCGGAACGTGCATGTCCGGTTTGTGAGATGAAAAAATGCCGCACAGCGCTAAAACGGCGATGATGATAAACATAAAAATCGCCGCCGTCTTCACAACGGCGAGAACATGCTCTGTTTTTTCAAAAACGGACAGGCCCGTAAAAATAATCAACAGACCGAGAACCGCATAGATCGAGGCGAATACCCAAAGCGGCACATTCGGAAACCAATGTTTCGTAAACAGCGAGATGGCTGTCAGCTGGCTCCCGGTGATCAGCATTTCTGACGACCAGTATACCCATCCGTTGCTGAAACCGGCCCATGTGCCGAAAGCTTTTCTCGCATAAGCACAAAAAGACCCTTTCTCGGGCTGCTTTGCCGAAAGCTTTGCGAGCTGTTCAAAGACAAAGTACGTGCCGAGCCCGGCGATGAGAAACGAGATAAGCACGGAAAATCCGCTTTTGACAATGGCGATGCTGGAACCAAGAAAGAAGCCGGTTCCGATTGTGCAGCCGATGCCGATTAAGGACAGCTGCCACCAGGCCAGATTTCCCTTAGGCTGGTCCTGTGATTTACCCATGAAAGTTCAACCCCTTTATCAAAGATTAGAGTGCTGCCCAGAGACGGGGAATATACATCCAATAATTTGCTGAACGTTACATGAAACAAACGGCCGCCGCTCATAATAGAAGAAAAAAGGAGCAGGCTGATGACACAGCAATTTATCGTTCCGCCGAAAAAAGGACTTGGGCTGAAGGTGCATAAAGGGCAAATCATTAAAGTGGTTGATGTGGAAGGACAGCAGGTGGCTGACTTTACGGCGTACCATGCCAAGGATTTTTATGAGCACCTTGATCAGGGCGCGACGATTGATGCCAACCAGTCCATCAATGTAAAAGTCGGCGATCATATTTATTCGAATTTGTATAAGCCGATGCTGACGTTAATTGAAGATACGGTGGGCAAGCACGATCTTCTTCTTCCGGCATGCCGCCCGGATATGAACAGGCTCTTGTACGGAAAGCATAAAGACGAGCTGCAGGATACGTGTTATGACAATATGAGCGGGGCTCTTGAACAGTTTGGTGTGCCGCGGCCGCATATGCATTATCCGTTCGCGATCTTTATGAATACGGTGCTTGATGAAAAGGGGAATTTGTCTGTCGAGACGCCGCTGTCTGACGCCGGCGATTATGTGCGGCTTCGGGCGGAGATGGATCTCGTCGTTGCTTTTTCGTCATGCCCGATTGAAAAAGGCAAATGCAATGGAGAAAGCGTCACGGCGCTGCGGGTGGAAATCAGCTGATCCCGGCGTGTATGGTTCACTTAAAAACGGCACCTGTGCTATATTTAGTAGAGTCAAATTACATAGTGGCATGATTCATTTTCATCATGAGAGGGAAATGAATGAGAAAGAACAGTGCAGGAGGAGTGATTGGGATGAGCATGCAGCAGCATATTATGAACGATCTACATGTAAAGCCCTCAATTGATCCGAAACAAGAAATTGAGGACAGAGTGAATTTTCTTAAACAATATGTGAAAAAAACGGGTGCGAAAGGCTTTGTGTTAGGCATCAGCGGCGGCCAGGATTCAACGCTTGCGGGCCGTCTCGCTCAAATGGCCGTTGAAAGCATCAGAGAAGAAGGCGGAAACGCGGAATTCATCGCCGTCCGTCTGCCGCACGGCACACAGCAGGACGAGGATGACGCCCAAATGGCGCTCAAATTTATCAAACCTGACAAATCTTGGACATTTGACATTAAAACCACAGTCAGCGCATTTGCTGATCAATACAAAAAAGAAACCGGAGATCAGCTGTCTGACTTTAACAAAGGAAATGTAAAGGCCAGAACGAGAATGATCGCCCAATATGCTATCGGCGGACAAGAAGGTTTGCTCGTCATTGGAACCGATCATGCTGCGGAAGCGGTGACTGGTTTCTTTACGAAGTACGGAGACGGCGGTGCCGATGTATTGCCGCTGACAGGCTTAACCAAGCGTCAGGGGAGACGTTTATTAGAGGAGCTGGGTGCGCCGGAACGCCTGTACCTGAAATTACCGACAGCCGACCTGCTGGATGACAAACCGCAGCAAACGGACGAAACCGAACTCGGCATCACATACAATGACATCGATGACTATTTAGAAGGCAAAAAGGTCTCAGCCGAAGTATCTGAGGCGCTCGAGAAACGCTATATGAGCACGGAGCATAAACGACAGGTGCCGGCCTCTATGTTTGATGATTGGTGGAAATAGGCCTAAAAAACCTCCCTTTTTGAAAGGGAGGTTTTTGATTTTCCTCTGCAAGGCTTGCGGGCTTTTCCCGGCAGCCTGAAGAAGTTTAATTACTTATCTACACTTTCATAGATCCCTACCCAATAGCCTTTACTGCTATCATAATATTTGCTTTTGAAAATCCATGTTGTTCCATCTAACACGAAAGAGGCAGCGAAATTCCCATTAGGGCTTTGAACAAGTTTAATGGCGTTAATGCTGACATCGTCTTTGGATGAGATTGTGCTTTTTTCAACAGAAGCTGATTCTGTTGGCGAGGCGGCAAAGGCAGGAGCAGCAGACAAAAGTAAACCAAGAGACAAGGCAGAACCGGTTAATACTTTTTTCAATTTCATTTCGAACACTCCCTTTTCCAATTAATTTGTTACAATTCTAATATTTAGATTATAATCCAATAAATTCTTTCTTTTTGAAAAATTTTTTATAAAAAATGTGTTTTTCTACACATCGACATTCCTTCTGAAAAGGGGTGTTCTTTTGTTACTTATTAAAAAAATGCTCAATTTCTGTGAGTGATTCTTTAATGTGCGCCGCAGCCTGATCGCCGAAGTATTCAAGCGACACAAACCCTTCATATTGCCTGTTCATTAATTCTTTCAAAAAATGTTCCTGATCTAAATCCCCCTGACAGACAGGTGTCGGCTTACTTACATACCAATTGTCAAAATTCCAGTGATAGCTTTTTAAATGAACATGGCTGACGGTATGAAACAGCTTTTCTAAAGCCGCCAATTGGTCAATGTGATTGACGTGGAGATTGGAACCGTCAAAAATCGTGCGGAGCCGGGGGTGCCCGACATCCTCTAAAAACGCCAGCGCTGCTTCCGGCGTATCTGCATACGTATCGTAATGAATCTCAAGTCCGATATTGACCTCATAGTCATCCGCCAGCCAGGCTGCCTTCTGAAATTGGCCGACGGCGCTCTGCCACTTTTCCGGTGATGTCCGGTGCGAAGGAAGATTCCCCGCAAATACTCTGATCAGGGGGCTGTGCAGCTGTCTCGCGGCGTTTAATGCTTTGAGGACGTTTTGTTCAGACTGCCGCTCATCCTGAGAGACGAAATCAGTGTACAAGCTGACGGCCGGCACTTCTATTCCTTTTTCCTGAAGCTGCTTGTGAAGCCTGTCAAGGGGGCCGATTTGCTGTTCATATTGTTCAGCATGGCCGTACCACAAATCTATTCCGTCAAACGAATGCTCCTTTGCGAAGGAAATGACATCAAGAATATGCTGTTTTTTAAACCCTGCAGTGCAAAAAGCTCAGTTTCATCAATGATCCTCCCGTACATTCGAAGTAGTGTGTTTACTAATTCCCTAGTGAAGTCATAGGTAAACAGGTATAAAATTCTGATACAGTTTCTTCTGAAAAATCAATTGGCAAACAAATATCCTGCCTCTGAAATGAAAATTACATTCCATACAATAAATTTAATGTCCGTCAAACGAAATAATATCGATGGGGTATGCAGCGTTAAACATTACGAAGCAAATGGGGAATGATATGAAGGGTAAAAAACCGAAGTGCCTCAGAGCCTATTAGAGGCCGGCGCCTGGTGGAAAACGGGCATCAGTGAGATGAAGAAAAATTCCATGCGATTGAACAATTGATCGGCCGGGTCTTTTTCTCAAATGCTGTATTTATTGCCTGTGCCGCGAGCTGCTTGATAAAAACAAAGCGAAATTGTTTGAGTGTGATAGTCACCGGCCCTTCCATCGCGGCTGTATACCTGACAACATATTTTTGAGAGCGCATACAAAATTGTGACGATATTATCAATTGCTTCTTTTGCCCAGGGGATGTCCAACATTTCGTGGACGATGCTGAGTGAGGTGGCTCCGAGCGAAACCATCGGGCTGGCGGGTGGCGTATTTAACTTTTTCGCCAATATGGCCGGCATCCTCACGCCGCTCATCATCGGTTTTATCGTCGCTGCGACAAGCTCATATAACGGAGCGATTCTATTTGTCGGAGCCGTGGCCTTTATCGGGGCATTTTCTTATATTTTCATTGTCGGAAAGATTGAACGCATTACACTGAGATAAAAAAGAAAAACTCATCCCTTATGTAAAGGATGGGTTTTCTTCATTACATTATCTATATATTTCAATATTGAATTATCATATAATAAACATAACTTTTTCATTCCTTAGGAGGATTTCGCCGAAGATGAACGCAAAACGTGCCATTCCCGTAAGAGAAAGAAATATCGTACTAATTGGATTTATGGGTGTCGGAAAGACAACAATCGGCCAGTTGGTCGCTAAAAAATTATATAGAGACTTTATTGATATTGATTTGCAGATTGAAAAGAATTTTAAGATGACGATTCCCGAAATGTTTGAGAAAAAGGGCGAAGCCTTTTTCCGTCAAACAGAGAAAGAATACATTTTGGATATTTGCCGCAATACGAAATTCAAAATTGTTTCCCTTGGCGGCGGCTCCTTTAAGCAGGAGGAAATCAGGCAGTGCTGCCTGGAAAACTGTCTTGTGATCCATCTTGATTTATCATGGGAGAACTGGAAGCAGCGGGCTGACCTGCTGATTGAAAGCCGTCCCGTCCTGCATAACCGCTCGATGGATGAAATGGAACTGCTCTTTAATGAACGCCAAAGCATCTATGAGAAACATAACTCAAAAGTGGCAACTGATAATCTTGAACCCGAAGAAATTGCCGATTATATCGTTGAAACGTTAAAAATCGGCTGGGATCTGTATCAGCCGATGTAAAAAGGGCCGTGACGCTGTGAGCGCACGGCTTTTATTGTTTTGCCCCCTTAATGAAAACGGCTTTTAAACAACATGCACATGCTGACCGTCAGAGGGACGGACGGCCATTAAACAAACGTTTGATAAAATAAAAAAATTTTAGAAAACCGGAACTGATCCGTGATAATATAGAGTCAGAAAATTAAATCTTATAAAACAAAGGAGTTTACTCGGAATGCAATTATACGATATGCCGCTCGACCAACTGCAAACCTATAAACCAAATAAAACGGCTCCTCATGACTTTACGGATTTCTGGGCATCATCATTAGAAGAGCTTGCGAAGATAAAGGCGAATCCTGAATTAACGCCTGCAAGCTATCCTGCCGATGGCGTCAAAGTGTACCGCCTGATATACCAAAGCTTCGGCGGCGCAGCGATCGAGGGCTGGTATGCCGTTCCAGACCGCAAAGGGCCGCATCCCGCAATCGTTAAATATCACGGCTACAATGCGAGCTATGACGGAGATATTCATGACATCGTCAATTGGGCGCTTCACGGATATGCAGCGTTCGGCATGCTCGTCCGCGGCCAGCACAGCAGCGAAGACACAATCATCTCGCCGCACGGGCATGTACCCGGCTGGATGACGAAAGGAATTTTAAACAAAGATACATACTATTACCGCGGTGTTTACTTAGATGCCGTCCGCGCCCTTGAAGTCATCAGCGGTTTTGAAGAAGTGGACGAAACGAGAATCGGCGTAACCGGAGGCAGCCAGGGAGGCGGACTCTCAATAGCGGCAGCGGGATTATCAGACATTCCGAAGGCGCTGGCTGCGGACTATCCATACTTAAGCAACTTTGAGCGGGCGATTGATGCAGCTCTTGACCAGCCGTATCTTGAGATTAATTCCTTTTTCAGAAAAAACGGCAGCCCTGATACAGAAAAAGCTGCGATGAACACCCTTTCCTATTTTGACATCATCAATCTCGCAGACCGGGTGAAGGCGCCCGTTCTCATGTCCATCGGCCTGATCGACCGCGTAACGCCGCCGTCGACGGTATTTGCCGCATACAATCATTTAGAAACGGAAAAAGAGCTGAAGGTATACCGTTATTTCGGCCATGAATACATTCCTTCCTTCCACACGGAAAAGCTCGCATTTTTCAAAACGCATTTGAAAGGCTGACAGCCGGTGGAAAGCCCAAGTTTCATTTGGGCTTTTTTTAAGGAATGATTTACGGAAAGGAATGGATCAGATGAAACAAAGGATCATTGAAGAACTAAAACGCATTGAAACACATTATGGCGTCAAAGTGCTGTACGCCGTGGAATCAGGCAGCCGCGCGTGGGGGTTTCCATCAAGGGACAGCGACTACGATGTCCGGTTTCTCTATGTACCGAAAAAAGAATGGTATTTTTCCATTGAGACGCAGAGGGACGTCATCGAAGAGCCGATCCATGATTTGCTTGACATCAGCGGCTGGGAGCTGAGGAAAGCGCTGCGGCTGTTTAAAAAATCGAACCCGCCCCTATTGGAATGGCTCTCCTCAGATACAGTCTATTACGAAGCCTTTTCGGCTGCCGATCAGCTGCGGAAGCTGAAAAACAGGGCGTTTTCACCTGAAGCAAGCGTCTATCACTATCTCAATATGGCGAAACGGAATGTAAAGAATGAATTGCAGGGCAGTGAGGTGAAGATTAAAAAGTATTTTTATGTCCTCCGTCCGATTCTCGCCTGCCGATGGATTGAAAAGTTCTGCTCCGTTCCGCCGATGGCATTTTCTGTTTTGGCAGACGAGCTGCTGGCGGACGAAAAGCTGATGTCAGAAATCAATACGCTGCTGGCACGAAAAAAAAGCGGTGATGAACTGGCGGCAGAACAAAGAAATGCCGTCATTCATACGTTTATTGAAGAGGAGATTGAGCGCCTCAGCCAATATGCCAAAACGGTAAAAACAGCGAAAAAGGATATTACGCCGGAACTGAATCAGCTGCTTATGCAAACCGTTGAAGAGGCTTGGAGGTAAAAACGGGAATTGACGAATGCTGTCATTCCCGCCCGCCTTTTTTCGGCATCATTCGCTTGCTCTCTAAGAAGCTGATTGTGGGAAAACCACAAAAATAATCAGAATCTTTGTATTTTGAGAATATTGTGAGCGGAGGTTTTGTCCATTTACAATATACTCATACAAATACTTCTTAGATTGCGGGGTGTTAAGGTTGGAAGTGATTACAAGAGATTTTTTCTTATTTTTATCCAAGAGCAACTTTCTCAATAAAATGGCGAGAAACTGGGGAAGCCGCGTGGCAGCCGGCAAAATCATCGGAGGAATGGATTTTCGCAGTTCGGTCCCGACGATTCGACATTTGAACGGCAAAGGGCTGTCTGTTACTGTCGATCATTTAGGGGAATTTGTCAACAGCAGTGATGTTGCGAGAGAACGCACCGAGGAGTGCATGCAAACAATCGCTTTAATTGCTCACGAGCAGCTGAATTCCCAAGTGTCACTGAAAATGACATCTTTAGGTCTTGATATAGATCTCGATCTCGTCTATGAAAATATGACGAAAATCCTTCAGACGGCAGAACAGTATAAAGTCATGGTGACGATTGACATGGAGGATGAAACGAGATGCCAGAAAACGCTGGATATCTTTAAAGATTTCCGAAGCCGGTATGAATACGTAAGCACCGTGGTGCAGGCCTATTTATACAGAACGGAGAAGGATCTTGATGATCTCGATCCGCTGAATCCGTTTCTGCGCCTTGTCAAAGGAGCTTATAAAGAATCGGAGAAGGTTGCCTACCCTGAAAAAAGCGATGTAGATGAAAATTATAAAAAACTCATCCGCAAACAGCTGTTAAAGGGCCACTATACGGCTGTTGCAACGCATGACGACAAGATGCTTGATTTTACAAAGCAGCTGGCCAAAGAGCACGGTATTCCAAACGATCGGTTTGAGTTTCAAATGCTGTACGGCATGCGCTCGCAAACCCAGCTCAGCCTGATCGAGGAAGGATACAACATGAGAGTCTACCTGCCTTACGGAGATGATTGGTACGGTTACTTTATGAGACGACTCGCAGAACGCCCCTCAAACATCGCATTCGCTTTTAAAGGCATGACAAAGAAGTAAAAAGGGAGAGATGACAATGACTACACCTTACAAACACGAACCATTCACTAATTTCCAAGAACAATCTAACGTTGAAGAATTTAAGAAAGCGCTTGCAACGGTAAATGAATATTTAGGAAAAGAGTATCCGCTCGTGATCAACGGTGAAAAAGTAGAGACGGAAGCAAAAATCGTATCTATTAACCCAGCAAACAAAGAAGAAGTCGTCGGCAGAGTGTCCAAAGCGTCTCAGGAGCATGCGGAGCAGGCGATCGAAGCGGCCGCCAAAGCGTTTGAGGAATGGAGATACACTTCTCCTGAAGAAAGAGCAGCTGTTCTATTCCGTGCTGCGGCCAAAGTCCGCCGCAGAAAACACGAATTCTCCGCCCTTCTTGTGAAAGAAGCCGGAAAGCCTTGGAATGAAGCTGATGCTGATACCGCGGAAGCCATCGACTTTATGGAATACTATGCGCGCCAAATGGTTGAATTGGCAAAAGGAAAGCCGGTCAACAGCCGCGAAGGCGAGAAAAACCAATACGTCTACACACCGACCGGCGTAACGGTTGTCATTCCGCCATGGAACTTCTTATTTGCGATCATGGCGGGAACGACAGTGGCGCCGATCGTAACGGGAAACACGGTCGTTCTCAAGCCTGCAAGCGCGACGCCTGTCATCGCCGCAAAGTTCGTAGAAGTGCTTGAAGAATCGGGCCTTCCGAAAGGCGTTGTGAACTTTGTGCCGGGCAGCGGCGCCGAAGTGGGCGACTACCTTGTCGATCATCCGAAAACAAGCATCATCACGTTTACGGGATCACGTGAAGTCGGAACGAGAATCTTCGAACGTGCGGCGAAAGTACAGCCTAGACAGCAGCACTTAAAGCGCGTCATCGCTGAAATGGGCGGTAAAGACACTGTTGTCGTTGACGAGGATGCGGATATTGAATTGGCCGCTCAATCAATCTTTACATCAGCATTCGGATTTGCGGGCCAAAAATGTTCTGCGGGTTCACGTGCCGTTGTCCATGAAAAAGTGTATGATCAAGTATTAGAGCGCGTAATCGAAATCACGGAATCAAAAGTAACGGCAAGCCCTGACAGTGCTGATGTGTATATGGGACCTGTCATTGACCAAGGCTCTTATGATAAAATTATGAACTATATTGAAATCGGTAAAGAGGAAGGCCGTTTAGTGAGCGGCGGAACCGGCGATGATTCAAAAGGCTACTTCATCAAGCCGACAATCTTCGCGGATCTTGATCCGAAAGCGAGATTAATGCAGGAAGAAATCTTCGGGCCTGTCGTCGCTTTCTCGAAAGTCTCTGATTTTGACGAGGCGTTAGAGGTAGCCAACAATACCGAATACGGTCTGACAGGAGCGGTAATCACAAACAACCGCAAACATATTGAACGTGCGAAACAGGAGTTCCATGTGGGCAACCTGTACTTCAACCGCAACTGTACGGGAGCGATTGTCGGCTACCATCCGTTTGGCGGCTTCAAAATGTCCGGCACGGACTCAAAAGCAGGCGGACCGGATTACTTGGCCCTTCATATGCAGGCGAAAACAATCAGCGAAATGTTTTAAGCGGGACTGAATGGGCATCCTCCTCGCGGGGGTGTCCATTTTATCCATAAACACCAAAAACGGAGGAGGAAATGCCATAGCAAACACACAGTTGATCATTTCGGTTTGTATCTATATGGCGGGCATGCTGTTTATCGGGTATTACGCCTATAAACGGACGTCGAATCTGACGGATTACATGCTCGGAGGACGTTCTTTAGGACCTGCCGTCACAGCGCTCAGCGCGGGAGCGGCGGATATGAGCGGCTGGCTCTTAATGGGGCTGCCGGGAGCTATGTTCTCCACAGGTTTAAGCGGCGCTTGGATTGCAATCGGGCTTGTGCTCGGCGCTTGGGCGAATTGGCTTTATGTGGCTCCGCGGTTAAGGACGTATACCGAAAAAGCGGGAAATTCCATTACAATTCCGGGATTTCTTGAGAATCGTTTCGGGGATCATACGAAGCTTCTCAGACTGTTTTCGGGTCTTGTGATTCTCATCTTTTTCACATTTTATGTGTCATCCGGCATGGTATCCGGAGGCGTCTTATTCAACAGCATTTTAGGGATGAAATACCATACGGGCCTATGGGTGGTAACGGGCGTAGTTGTCGCGTACACTTTGTTTGGAGGCTTTCTGGCGGTAAGCTGGACGGACTTTGTCCAAGGCATTATTATGTTTGCGGCACTTATTCTCGTACCGATTGTGACGATTTTTCACACGGGCGGTCCGGGAGAAACAGTGACCGACATCCGTTCCGTCAATCCGGAGCTGTTTAATATATTCAAAGGAACAAGCGTATTAGGCATTATTTCTTTATTTGCGTGGGGGCTTGGCTACTTTGGACAGCCGCATATCATTGTGCGATTTATGGCGATCACGTCTGTTAAAGAAATCAAACGCGCCAGACGAATCGGAATGGGATGGATGATTCTGTCTGCAATCGGCGCGCTGCTTACGGGTCTTGCGGGAATCGCGTATTATCACCAGCACGGTATGAAGCTGAATGACCCGGAAACGATTTTTATTCAGCTCGGCAATATTCTGTTCCACCCAATCATTACGGGATTTCTCATTTCCGCGATTTTAGCGGCCATTATGAGTACGATTTCGTCCCAGCTGCTCGTCACATCCAGCTCTTTAGTAGAGGACTTGTATAAGTCGATGTTCAGACGTTCAGCATCTGATAAGGAACTGGTATTTCTGGGGCGTATGGCAGTGCTTGCGGTGTCAATCATCGCCTTAGTGCTCGCTTGGGAGAAAAACAATACGATACTCGGGCTTGTCAGCTATGCTTGGGCAGGTTTCGGCGCTTCATTCGGGCCGGTTGTACTGCTCAGTTTATTTTGGAAACGGATGACTAAATGGGGGGCACTCGCCGGCATGATTGCGGGAGCGATTACCGTAATCATTTGGGCGAATGCCGGTCTTTCGGACTTTCTGTATGAAATCATTCCGGGCTTTGCTGCAAGCCTCGCTGCTGTATTTGTCGTCAGCTTATTGACACAGGCTCCGTCAAAAGATGTCACAGATCAGTTTCATGAGTACCGTGATACACTTTCACAATAACAGCAAGTAACGAGAGGAAGAAGGGACAGCCCCTTTTTCCTCTTTTCACAATGGAGGCGGCCCGATTTTTTTGTTTTGGGAATATATGAATTTTTTTCTATACAAAAAGTCGCCGCACAGAGTATGATTAAAGAAAAAAAGCATAGGAGAAATAAGTATGGAAGAGCTTTTAGAGAGAGTTTTTTCATTTACGGACATTGATAAATTAATTGATTTCATCAGTTATGAATTGCAGAAGCCTGTGATTCTGGAAAGTGCGGATTTCTTTTTGCTTGCCTATAATTCTTATTATATTAACCATTTTGACTCCGCCAACCAGCAAACTATTTTTTCGAAAAAATGTCCGGTGCAGATTTTTGAAAGATTTCTGAAGGACGGGGTGATCGAAAAACTTAAAACGGTTCCTGAACCGTTCCGTGTCGACAAAATAGACAGTATCGGACTAAACCAAAGGGTAGTTGTAAGCGCTAAGCATAAAGGGGAAGTGATGGGCTACATCTGGATTCAGGAGCTTGACCGGAATCTGACGGATGAAGAGCTCGACTTTTTATACGAGACTTCTTTCCATGTCGGAAAAATTATTTATAAAACGAAACGGCTGAAACAGGAAAAGGAAGAAAAAACGGAGGATCTGGTCAAACGGGCAATCTTTCAGCAATTCTCCTCTGAAAAGGAGCTAAGACGGGAAGCGGAAATGATCAATACCGTACTGCCTTCGGTTTTTTCAGTTGTCGTTCTGCATGCCGCCAATGGGGATGGGGAAGCAGTCGAAGATTTAAAGGAAAATATCAGATCGTACTTGAATTTGCGTGATAAAGTCAGCCACGTATTAACGATCGAATCTAATATTGTCATTGTCGTTGCAAGCTTTTCGCAAAAAAGCTCCGACGCTTCGGCAGCGTCAGAATTCATTCACAAGCTGTTAACTCATTTTCATTTTCAGAAGATTCCCACCCCCATCTATATCGGAATCGGCAACGAGTATAACAGCATCCTGAAGCTCGGTAAAAGCTATATAGAAGCGCTTGAAGTGATAAAAGCCGCTGAGATTACCGGTAACCAGGAAAATATCCCGTACGAATACAGCAAACTCGGGATTTATCGCTATCTTGAAAGCATCGAAGAAAAAAACGCCTCCCTTGAGTATGTAAACAATGATTTGGCTTTATTAAAAGCAAAGGACCGAGAGAGCAGCACTGAACTGCTGAAAACATTGGAAATCTATCTCCTCAATAACTGCAAAACAAAACCAGCCGCAGAACAGCTTTTTATTCATCAAAATACACTGAATTACCGTATCAAACAGATTCTTGACATGACATCGATTAATTTAAGCGATTTCAGAACAAGGTGCCAGCTGTACCTTGATATCATGCTTATGAAAAAGCAATAAAAAAGAAACCAGTACTCGTACTGGTTTCAGCTTTAATATCCCCGGTATACGTAAGGGTCATCAGGTTTCTTAATGGTATGCCAGTCCGTCACTTTCACAATCGGCAGCGTCGATTTGAACGGCTGGTAGTACTCAGAGGATAGTGTCCCCTTCATATGAACCCATTCGTCATCCTTGATGTCCATGTCCTTCGGAAATTCCGCGAGCATCCCGTACACGCCGGAATCAGCGATACAGTGGATGATGCCGAACCTCAGTACAAAGAGCTGCCGCTTATTAATGGCGTTCCCTTTATATGCAAATCCGTTAAAGTCAATCGTGCGTCCGAGAAATTCACCCGGATAGTTATAGATGGTTTCCATTCCCTTTAAGAAATCCTCATCCTTCAGAGAAATCTCCTTCTGGCCGGAATACTTGTCATACAGCTTTTTCATGAGTTTGTCGTAACTGTCTTGCGTATAATACAAGCTCGAATCCGGCCGCAAATATTGTGTTTGCGAGTAATGGTCACCGGTTTCCATCGCTTTAAACGAAAAGCCCTTTGTCTTCACGATGGACGAGTCAAGCGTGGCGATCGGGAAGAATATCCCTGATATGAGCGGAAATAGAAACACGAGATAAATAAAATAGCGTTTATAAAAGGGTTTATTTTGCTCATGTCCGTGCTCGTGATCATGATCATGCCCGCAGCCGCAATCATGATCGTGTCCGTTTTTTTCAGGCGATTTGATAAACACATACGCTTGAACGGCGGTTAAAACGGCCAGCAGAAAAATCGCCGTAAAGGACAGATAGGAATATTTCATATTAATATATTTTGTCAGATTCCCTGAAGCATGCAGATGATAGAAGAAAAACGTAAAACCCATCAGCACTAAAAGACGAAACATCCGATCACCCCTTTACAAGCAGTGATCCCGCTAACACAATTACGGTGATATATGTAATCAGCAGGAAAACAAATCGTTTTTTAAAGGCAGCAAGCATCATTAACAGGTTTTTTACGTCAACCATCGCTCCGAAAACAAGAAAGGCGATTAAAGATCCTAAAGAAAATGTGCTGCTGAATGAAGATGCGATAAAGGCATCCACTTCTGAACAAAGAGACAAGACGAATGACAGCCCCATCATCACAAGCGAGGAAGATACATCATTTTGCCCGATAGAAAGCAATGTCGATGTTTTGACATACGTCTGCATGGCAGCGGCGATAAAGGCGCCGATGATTAAGTATTTTCCGACTGAAAAGAATTCTTCAATCGCATGGCGAAGCGTACCGCCCAGTTTTTGAAGCAGGGTCTGCCGATCGGTGTGATGGTGATGCCCCGTTTCGGCAGGCGCCAAAAGCTGATTGTCCTTATATTGATAAGATAAAATCACCCCGATGATCAGCGACACGGCCAGCGCCAGCCCGCCCCGGTAAAAGACAACGCTCCACTTATTCCCGAATGCAATGTATGTTGAAAACAGCACAATCGGATTAATAATCGGCGCGGTCAGCATAAACGCAACACCCGCATGCAAGGGGACGCCTTTGAGAAGCAGCCGTCTCGTAATCGGAATAATGCCGCATTCACAGGCGGGAAACAAAATCCCCGCAAGAGCGCCGGATAAAACAGCGAGAAAACGGTTTTTCGGTATGATTTTGGCAATCATTTCTTCTGACACAAACATTTGAATGATCCCCGACAAAATCACGCCGATTAAGATAAACGGGATTGCTTCTATTAATATACTGATAAAAATAGAGTTAAGCTGAAGAAAAGAAGATTGTGAACTCACAAAGTAACCCCCGCTATTCATAAAGCTGATAATGGAATAAGTCTATCATGAAATGGTTTCATTTTCTCCGGCTTTAAAGATTCTATTAAACTGTGATATACTGTGAATGATACTCATTATCAATTAGGTGATATACATAACATAAATAAAATGTACGGGAGGCGGGAAGATGGCTGACAAACAAGAGATATATGATGTTACGATTATCGGCGGAGGGCCGGTAGGCTTGTTTACGGCATTTTACTGCGGGCTGCGGGAATTAAAAACGAAAGTGGTTGAATTTTTACCGAAGCCGGGCGGCAAAGTGTCTATGTTCTTTCCTGAGAAAATCATTCGGGATATCGGCGGTATACCGGGAATTGCCGGCGCGCAGCTGATTGAGCAGCTGAAAGAGCAGGCTGCAACATTTGATCCTGATTTTGTCTTTAACCAACGAATAACTGGTTTCAAACGCTTGGACAACGGCGCAATTGAATTGACCGCTGCAACCGGAGAAACTCACTATACACGCACCGTCATTTTAGCCTGCGGCATGGGTACGCTTGAGGTAAATGAATTGAATCATCATGACGCAAGTGCATATGCGGGGAAAAATCTCCGCTACACAGCCGAGAAGCTCGCCGAATTTCAAGGAAAACATGTCGTGATTTCAGGCGGAGGCGATTCAGCAGTAGATTGGGCCAATGAACTGGAACCGCTCGCAGCCTCTGTCACGATTCTTCACAGAAGAGAAGAGTTTGGCGGACTGGAAAGCGCAGTAACCAAAATGAAGCAGTCCTCTGTACGCGTACTTACCCCGTATTCATTACAGCACATCAGCGGGAATGGGGATATCATCGAAAGCATAACGGCCGTCCATACAGAAACGGGAGCGCAAGAGGTCATAGAAATAGATGAATTAATTATCAATCACGGATTCACCATTGATCTCGGTCCCATCAAAGAATGGGGTCTGGACACGGAAGACGGCCGGATAAAGGCGGACAGACATATGCGGACGAACCTGCCCGGTGTGTTCGTCGCAGGCGATGCGGCCAGTTACGAAAGCAAACTCAAGCTCATCGCCGGAGGATTTACAGAAGGTCCGACAGCGGTAAACAGCGCCAAGGCTTATCTCGATCCTCACGCTGAAAAAATGGCGATGTACTCGACCCATCATAAGAAATTAGTGGTGCAGTAATGCTCAGCACGCCCTATACATAGTATAGGGCGTATTTTTTTTCTTGATTTTCACTCGAAAAATAGGCAAAATAAACAGTAATAATTACGATTTATATGAGAGGAGTTTTATCAGTTGAACCAACATATTCTGCTGCCCTCCAAGGCAGAACGGCACCGGCATTTTGGGTCTGTTGATCCGAAAAATGGGAAAAAGCCGATAGAAAAAGAGAAAATGAAGGATCTTCAAAATACGGAGAAAGAGTATTTCTTTGCAATCGAACAAGTAGGGGTCACCAACGTATCACATCCGGTTTCGATTACGTCCTACCTTGCGCCTTATGAACAGACTGCGTCCGGACAATTTACATTGACCGCTCATTTGCGGAGGCATCAAAAGGGCATCAACATGAGCCGGCTTACAGAACAGCTTCAGGATTATTATGAATCCGGATGGGTTCTTTCCTTAGAGTCTCTCAAGCCGTTTACGAGAGAGCTTGCAGAAAAGATGAATCAAACCTCCGCCATATCAGAAGTGAAATTTCCGTGGTATTTTGAAAGAAAAAGCCCGATGCTTCACAAAACCGGGCTGATGCACGCTGAAGCTGTGATTCATACCGAATATAAAGCGGGCCTGCCGTATAAACAGCGGGTCGGCATATCAGCAAAGGTGACGACGCTTTGCCCTTGTTCAAAGGAAATCAGCGAGTACAGCGCCCATAACCAAAGAGGTATCGTCACCATCATGGCGGATGTAGACCCGCAGGCACAGCTTCCTGACGATTTCAAAACCGATTTGCTGGAGGCCGCCGAGACAAACGCAAGCGCGAAACTCCACCCTGTCCTAAAACGGCCTGATGAAAAAGCGGTGACGGAAACAGCATACGAGAATCCGAGATTTGTTGAGGATCTGATACGTCTTATAGCCGCTGATTTGTACGAGCTTCCATGGGTGTCTGCCTTTGAAATCGAGTGCCGGAATGAGGAGTCCATTCATTTGCATGACGCCTATGCGAAGCTGAAGTACGCCAAGCAGAATGGAAAAACGGGAGGATCTGTTTCATGAAGAAATCACGGAGCATGTTATTATTGCTGTTTATATTACTGCTGCCGGTCAGTATTATGGCGGGCTGCGCACAGTCAGGCAGCGGGACCGCACAGGCAAGCGCTGAACCGAAATCGGCTCAAGTTGAAACAAAAGAAACAGACTGGACAAAGCCGAGCGGAGGGCCATACCCCGATATCAAAAAGAAATCAGTATGGATTGATGTCTCAACTGAAAAACAGCGGGCATACATAAAAGAGGGCAGCAAAACGCTTTATACCATGGTGATTTCCTCAGGACTTGACCGATCAGATGATGATTCAACGCCGAAGGGAACTTTTTATATACAGCACGAGCGCGGAAAGTGGTTCTTTTCTCTAGGATACAAGGAAGGCGCAGAATACTGGGTATCATGGAAAAACCACGGTGAATTTCTGTTCCACAGCGTGCCGATGAAAGAGAATAAAAAAGTAATAGAAAAAGAAGCAAAAAAGCTCGGCACAAAAGCATCCCACGGCTGCATCCGGCTTGCAATCCCTGATGCCAAGTGGATCTATGAAAACATCCCAGTCAAAACGAAGGTTGTAATCAGCTGAATGACATTATCAATTGACAATCAGAAAGAAAGAACGTAGGATTAAATCGTAATCTTTACGTTCTAATAAAATATAAATCGTAATAATTTTGATTTATGCAGGAGGGAACTTAAAATGAAAAAAATTCCGGTTACAGTATTGAGCGGCTATCTTGGCGCTGGAAAGACGACCATACTTAATCATATTTTGCAAAATCGCGACGGCTTAAATATCGCAGTCATCGTTAATGATATGAGCGAAGTGAATATAGACGCTGGCTTGGTAAAGCAGGGAGGCGGCTTATCCCGAACGGATGAAAAACTCGTAGAATTATCCAACGGCTGCATCTGCTGCACGCTGCGTGAGGATTTACTGATAGAAGTTGAAAAACTGGCAAAGGACGGACGATTTGATTATATCGTGATTGAATCCACGGGAATCAGCGAACCGATCCCTGTCGCCCAAACATTTTCTTACATAGATGAAGAAATGGGCATTGATCTTACGAAATTTTGTGAATTAGACACAATGGTAACAGTGGTTGATGCAAATCGTTTCTGGCATGATTTCCAATCCGGCGACAGCCTCTTGGACCGCAAAGAAGCAGCCGGGGAGGAGGATGAACGGGAGATTGCGGACTTATTGATTGACCAAATAGAGTTTTGCGATGTGCTCATTTTAAATAAATGCGATATGGTGGGCGAAAAAGAGCTTGACCAGCTTGAAACCGTTCTTCGTGCATTACAGCCCCGGGCAAAGCTGATTCGCTCCGTCCGAGGGGAGGTTGCAGCTGCCGACATTTTGAATACCGGTTTATTTCAGTTTGAGGAAGCGAGCTCATCCGCCGGATGGATCAAGGAGCTGCCGGCAGGCCATGCAGAACACACTCCGGAAACCGAAGAATACGGCATCACTTCGTTTGTGTATTCACGGCGGCTGCCGTTTCATACCGTGCGTTTTGACAACTGGATTCACCAATCGATGCCTGAAAACATAGTGCGGGCCAAGGGGATTGCCTGGTGCGCCACGCACAACAGCCTGGCGCTCCTTATGTCTCAGGCGGGCCCGGCGGTCTCTGTTGAACCTGTTTCCTACTGGGTTGCAGCTATGCCGAAACTTGAGCAGGAGCAGATCAAACAGCAAGAACCGCAGATCATGGAGGACTGGGACCCTCAATTCGGCGACCGCCATACCAATCTGGTCTTTATCGGAACTGATTTAGATCAAGAAGCCATCACAAAGGAATTGGATCAATGCCTGTTAACGGAATCTGAGTTCGATTCAGACTGGACGCAGCTCGAAGATCCGTTTCAATGGGAAATCCAGCGGGCGGAATAACATAGTGGCCGTGTTTAAATGAAAGTGAAGAGGGAAGGAGTGATAAAAAAAGGAGCTGAACGAAATGAAAGCACTGACATATCAAGGGAAAGAGCATATGGAAGTGAAAGAAGTAGCAGCGCCCGAAATTGAAGATGAAAGAGATGTCATCGTCCGCATCACCGCAACGGGGATCTGCGGATCAGACCTTCACTTGTATAAAAACGGAATACCTGCGGAACCGGGGTATATCGTCGGCCACGAGCCCATGGGAATTGTGGAAGAAACGGGAAGCCAGGTGCAAAAACTGAAAAAAGGCGACCGGGTCGTGATTCCTTTTAACATAGGCTGTGGGGAATGTTTTTATTGCAGGCACCAAATGGAAAGCCAATGTGATGAGTCAAACCCCAATCCCCACACTGATGCCGGCGGCTTATTCGGCTTTTCTGAGTTTAATGGGAATTTCCCCGGCGGTCAGGCTGAATATTTACGTGTGCCTTACGCCGATTTTTCTTCCTTTCTTGTACCGGCAGAAAGCGAGCTTGAAGATGAACAGGTGCTTTTTTTGTCAGATGTTATGCCGACAGCCTTTTGGAGTGTTCAGCACGGCGGGGTGAAAAAAGAAGATACGGTGATTATTCTTGGCTCAGGGCCGATTGGTTTAATGGCGCAAAAATTCGCCTGGAAAAAGGGAGCAAAGCGGGTGATCGCTGTCGATCAAGTCCCTCATCGTCTTGAACATGCAAAACGCACAAACGGAGTGGAGACATACAATTTCACAGAACACGATGAAATCGGAAAGCTGCTTCTTGAACAAACATCAGGCGGCGCCGATGTCGTTATTGATTGTGTCGGAATGGACGGCACGCCGCTTGCAAAAGAAAAAGCAGATCAAAAACCGAATCAGTTCGGAACCATCAGCCCGATTCTCACAGCGTCAGAAGCCGTAAAGACGTTTGGCACTGTTCAACTCACCGGAGCTTACATCTCTGAAGCAGACGGCTTTCCAATCGGCGATTTTTTCACACGCAACGTCTCTTTAAAAATGGGACAGGCACCCGTCATACACCTGATGCCGATGCTGTATCAAATGATTGAACAAAAAGAAATCGATCCGACAGATATCATTACACACAAAATGAGTCTTGCCGAAGCCCCTGCTGCATATGATATATTTGACAGAAAAGAAGATGGCAATATTAAAGTGATTTTGAAGCCATAGTGAGGGGAAACAATGAATATTTACAAACCGGCGGGATTTTGGATCAGACTAGGAGCTGTATTACTGGATTATTTAATTATTTCTTTGCCTTTGGCGATCATTTTTATGCTGATAACAGGAAAAGACCCGAATGACAGCACATTCATCAGTGTCATTTTGACCGTTTACTCTATTGTGCTGCCTGTATACTGGAATGGATATGTCATCGGCAAAAAGATTTGCGGAATCCGCATTGTCAAAAAAGACGGTTCTCAGGTGAGCTTTCTCACCATGATTTTAAGAGTGCTTGTCGGCGGCCTTATATACGGTGTTACATTTGGCATAGCCGCAATCGTGAGCGCATTCATGGTCGGAATAAGAGAAGATAAACGGTCAATTCACGATTTTGTGGCCGGAACGTACGTCACTTACGCAAGACCTGAAGATGGGATGGAAAAGAGCGAATAAATTTTTCGCTCTTTTTTTGTATAAAAAATGGATGAAAGCACAACATATGACAAACAGCTGAAGGAGGAAACAGTTAATGAAAAAAGCTGCATTACAATTGATTGCGGTTTTTATTGCCGCAATGGTTTTTTCAATACCTGCGCACGCCGCTGAAACGAAAATGCCTTCAACCATGTCACTTACAGAACAGCAGAAAAAAGAAATAGAGACGCTGGAAAAAGAAATATTGGAAAAACGCAAACATGTGATTTCCAAGTATGTAGAGTACGGTGTATTGCCGAAAGAAAAAGCTGAGCATATCAAACAGCATATGGACAGACACTTTAACATGATGAAACAAAACGGCTTTATACCGAAACCTCCCCCTCATAAGCTTGAAAAACGTCACCATTCTTGAGCATCCAATTTTTTTGTTGGATGTTTTTGTTTGTCTCTTGATTGATGAAACGCTGACAGGCCCCTTTCGAATATATGAGGATTGCTCTGAAACGCGTTTCATAACGTATGATATGG
Organism: Bacillus nakamurai; assembly: GCF_001584325.1. Classification (GTDB taxonomy): domain Bacteria; phylum Bacillota; class Bacilli; order Bacillales; family Bacillaceae; genus Bacillus; species Bacillus nakamurai. The sequence continues at coordinate 12,840 of NZ_LSAZ01000018.1, read as the reverse complement.
TTATCAAACGCATCGAGAGGGTGAAAACATATGATTCACGAAAAACCAGGCTCTTTCCCTGATACATTTTTATGGGGATCAGCTTCTGCGGCCTATCAAGTTGAGGGAGCATGGAATACAGACGGAAAAGGCCCTTCTGTATGGGATCTTTTCACAAAAATACCGGGTAAAACGTTTAAAGGTTCAAACGGAGATACAGCAGTCGGCCATTATGACCGTTATAAAGAAGATGTGGCATTAATGGCAGAAATGGGACTGAAAGCTTATCGGTTTTCTGTCAGCTGGCCGCGGATCTTTCCGAACGGAAGAGGAGAAATCAACGAGGCCGGAATAGCATTTTACGAGAACCTGATAGATGAATTGATTTCTAAAAATATTGAACCGGTCCTGACGCTTTATCATTGGGACTTGCCTCAGGTGCTTATGGATGAATACGGCGGATTTGAATCGAGAAACATAATCGACGATTTTAATGAATACTGCATTACCTTATACAAAAGATTTGCCGGCAAGGTGAAGTACTGGGTCACGTTAAACGAGCAGAATTACAATTTTCATAACGGGTTTATCACCGCAACGCATCCGCCGGGAGTAAAAGACAGAAAGCGGTTTTATGATGCGAATCATATTGCATTTTTAGCTAATGCCAAAGCCATTGAATCGTTTCGAAAATATGTGCCAGGCGGCAAAATCGGACCGAGCTTTGCTTATTCACCGGCTTATCCGTTTACCAGCCGCCCGGAGGATATAACTGCTTTTGAAAACGCCGAGGAATTTATGAATCATTGGTGGCTCGACATGTACTCTTGGGGAACATACCCTCAAATTCCTTTCCGTTATTTAGAGGAAAAAGGCTGGGCGCCGACAGTGGAACCTGGTGATATGGAGCTCTTGGCAAAAGGCAAGCCGGATTTTATCGGCGTTAATTATTATCAGACGATTACGTATGAAAGAAATTCACTTGACGGTGTATCAGAAGGAAAAATGAACACAACAGGTCAAAAAGGCACGAACCAGGATACTGGTATACCGGGTCTGTTTAAAACGAAGAAGAACCCGAATCTTGTAACAAGCAATTGGGATTGGACCATTGACCCGATCGGCCTGCGTCGCATAACGAGCCGTTATCAGCTGCCTGTTTTTATAACGGAAAACGGTTTAGGTGAATTTGATAAAATAGAAGAAGACGGCTCAATTCAGGATGATTACAGAATTGACTATTTACATTCGCATCTTGAACAGTGCAAACAGGCCATAAGCGATGGGGTTGATCTGATCGGTTACTGCAGCTGGTCATTTACCGATTTATTAAGCTGGCTGAACGGCTATCAAAAACGGTACGGCTTTGTATATATTAACCGAGATGAAGAAAATGAGAAGGATTTGAAGCGTATCAAGAAAAAAAGCTTTCATTGGTATCAGCATGTGATTGAAACAAACGGTGAAAGTTTATAAACAGTGCCCTGAGAGAAGAGTTCTTCTCTCAGGGATTTTTTATTTTGAGGCTGCATCAATAATATACGTATCTGCATGAAGGTCGGATGATTCAGCCGGAACTGAATAACAGGTAAGAATGTATTGCCCTTTTGGAAGGTCAAAGAAAATCCGTTTTGACATGATACTCTCAATCTCAATTCCTTCTTTTACGGCCTCAAATGGAACAGTCACTTTTTTCTCATAGGAATGGACCGGCTCGCTGCAGTTAAGCCGCAGCACAATAAACACTTTTGTATTTCTCTGGGCTTCAAACGAGACAGCCCCGTCTGCTTCCGCATATCCTTTTTCAATTGCTTCATCAGTCCAGTCAATAACAGGCGGTTCTGAATCTCTTTGGAAGATTGTAAATTGATGATAAGAAATGGTAAGTTCTTGCGGTTTCCATGATTTAATCAATGTGCTGTTCCTCCTGCCTTTTATTTAATCTTAAATAAAACCCTCGTTCCGTCGGGATCATTAGTAAGCTGGTGCCCCACCCAAGATCCGGCTCCCCGGTTGTCTGCGGGAGAAATATACTCCACGGAGGCGTTTGTTCCGCCTTGCTTACAAACCGCCATCGGCCATTCATCTCGATCATATCCCGTTTTGACCGGTATATCTTTAAGAGATTGCTCGCGCCGCTTATGTACTCCGTCTCTGTCAATGGTGCATATGCTGGAATACCCTTTTTTTATCGCGTCCTTAATATGCTTTGCTGTTTCCGGATATCGGTCGGACGGAAAATTGATGATTTTATCGTAATCATTTTGCTGAACGGCCTGCTCGTTATCTGAGAAAATATCACCTTTTATCAGGGCCGTGACTGCTCCGGCAATGATGATGAGAACAAACAGCAGTGCTTTCAATGCTTTCAAAAGAAAGAATCACCTCCGATCTTCAATTGCTGTATAGCTGGTCCAAGAATAAAGCAGAATCGGCCGGCTGTAAAGAAGTGAAAAAATATTTTTCGGCTGCAAATTCGTTTGATATCTGCTAATCTGGCCGGGGAAATCATTTTTTTCTATGTGAAAACCGATTCGAAAATGATTTTTTCCGCGGCTGTGTGCGGACAGTACCGATTGCTACCGAATGTTAAATTGACTTATTATAGCGTTAAGCTCACCCGCAAGATGAGATAGAGTATCTGATGCAGCCGTGATTTCTTCCATAGCTGCAAATTGTTCTTCGGCCAATGAAGCCGCTTGCTTCGTATTCGAATTAGATTCTTTAATGTCGGCTGTATTAGCCGTAAAGGAGGCCGTTATTTCCTGTGCGCTTGCCGAGATATTTTGTACAGAAGCTGAAAGACTGTTGACCCCAAAGCTGATCTCTTCCATGGCGTTTACGATGTCACTGAAAACGAGTCCGATGCGCTGCATCATATTGACTCCTTCCGCAGCTTCTGTTTTTACGGATTCAATAGAAAGCGAGGATTGTTTCATATCAGACTGTATTTCTGCAATTACTTCAGAAATTTGGCCGGTTGATTTTTGAGATTCCTCCGCAAGCTTCCTGACCTCTTCTGCGACAACCGCAAAGCCTTTTCCGTGCTCTCCGGCTCTGGCCGCCTCAATAGATGCATTTAGTGCAAGCAGGTTTGTTTGGTCCGCAATCTGCGTAATGGCCGAGACAATTTGGTCAATTTGTTTCGAGCGGCCATCAAGGAGCTGAAGCATTTCTTCGCTTTTTTGGATGGATTGATGAATTGTATTCATTTGCTGCTGAGCGTTTGCCATCTCTTTACCGCCCATTTTTGCTTTCTGCTCTGCATAATGCCCTTTGTCAGCGATATCTGATGCATATACTGACATTTGCTGAATGTCGCCCGCTGTTTGCTCCATTGCCTCCTCACTGCTTGAAATTCTAGTCATTTGCTGATCAGAACGGTTTGCGATTTGCTGAACGGCTTCCGTAATTTTTTCTGAAGCCTGGTTTGTTTCTTCTGCGCCTGCCGACAATTGCTCCGATGATGAGGCAAGCTGTTCCGCCGAGCGCTGGACGGTTTGAATGGTGCTGCTTAACTTCAATCTCATTTTATTGTAGGAGACACTCAGATCAGCCAATTCATCGCTGGATGAATCTGATATATCTTTTGTCATGTCGCCGTTTCCGGCGCTTTCAAACGCGAGATTTAAACGGTTCAGACGTTTATTGATTCTTCTGGTGAAAAGTGTGACCAAAACAGCAGACAATATAATAACTGCAGCTAAAACAGCAGAAACCTGCGTAAAGATAGATTTAGTGAGCGATGTTAATATACTTTGGCTTGCGCCTGTGTACAGCATTCCGATAATGGTGCCGTTTTTATCTTTTAAAGGCAGGTATGCCGTTTGATAGGAAGACCCTGCAACGTCAGCTTCGCCGTAAAATGTTTCTCCGTTTTTGAGTACGGTTTCGGTGACATCGGCAGCTGCGTCTGTACCAACAGCCCTTTGTCCGTCTTTCATGACGTTAGTTGCGACGCGGGTGCTGCCCTGAAAAATGGTAACGGTGTCGCCTGTTTCTTTACCAAGCAAATCAACGAGTTCTTCATTTTGATTAATTAACGTGTCCCCTTTGTAAAGCTTATCTTGCTTAATGACCCAATCGCCTTTGATTGTATCGTCTATATAGCGGCTGCTTAGTGAAAGGTCGCCCTTTGCTTTTTCGGTGGCCATTTTTTTCAGCCCGTCCGTCATATCCTTGAAAAAAACAATTCCTGCTGCTATTGCGAATAACAGTATGATGGAAAGAACCATACATAATATTTTGGTTCCCAGTTTCAATCTGATTTTCATCGTAATTCCCCTTGCTTTATTAATTTGCCATCTTATTTTATATCGGTTTTTTTTATAAAAAGTTGATGAGGAAGGGGATTGGAAGATGCTGATATGCGGCATCTAGGGAAAGAAGGCATGAAGCGGTTTAATGAAATAAAAGCTTTAATTCCGGATATAACATAAAAAATTCTTGTAAATCAGCTCAGGGAGCTGGAACATGATCTGATTGTTCACAGGGAAGTATATAGGTCGTCCCCCCGAAAAAGCGGAATATTCCTTAACGGTTCAAGGGGTGAGGTTTTTGCTGATTCTGGACGCCATGTATGAGCAGGGAAAAGCATATATGGAAATAAAAAAGTGATTAAGGAATCTTATTAAAGCGCTCTGTTTCATAGCAGGCTTTTTTGCGGTCTTTTGAGATCATATTGCGAACGGCTGTATGTGCTTTTTCGGTTCTTGCGCTATCATGCAGACAATCAGTAAAGTTTGTAAAGATTGTGAGTTGTGGAATAGCTGGAGATTCATCTGAAAAAAGTTATGTTTTAAAAATTTTTATTTTTTTGTAAATAATATTTTTGGAAATATGTTGCGGGATGCCGCAAAAAACCCTCTGTTTTTGTCGGAAATTTTTTCGGTGTGCCGCATGAAACTTTTCACCCATTTTTCGGTGATAAAAACAAATTTTTCATATAAAGTGAACTAAGTAGATATATAGAAATACATGAAGAAATAGGTAAACCTTTCATGCTTACAATCAATGGCTTTTGTCTTGATTTCTCATATTTTTTTACCGGAATGCGTACTGGCAGGCCTGCGGACGCGGCATTTTGGCGGACACTGGACCGGGATCTTTTTTGCGGAAGTGGTTCTTTTGGCTTGAGAATGCGTTAGAGACATAGTGGGAGGCTGTTTCTAAGGGAGAATTGACAACTGATTCATAAAAAGGGAGGCGCAAACATATGGAAATAACTTTTTATCCTTTAACAAATGCTCAAAAACGTATTTGGTATACAGAGAAATTCTATCCGAATACGAGTATTTCAAATCTCGCCGGTTTCGGAAAACTGATCTCGGAGGACGGGGTTCATGCGGCGCTTGTTGAGAGTGCCATTCAAGAATTTGTCCGGCGGCATGAGTCAATGAGAATCAAGCTTCGTCTTGATGAGGACGGGGAGCCTGTTCAATATGTGAGCGGATACCATCCCTTGTCTATTGAACATACGGATATCAGGCAAGCCGGTTTATCAGCGGACGAGCTGTCAAAGTGGGGGCGTGAGGAGGCAAACCGCCCTCTGCCGTTATATGATCAGGATTTATTCCGCTTTTCCTTGTATACGATTAGTGAAAACGAGGTCTGGTTCTATGCAAATGTTCATCATATTATTTCAGACGGGATTTCAATGACGATTTTAGGAAATACGATTACTGATATTTATTTAGAACTAACCGGCGGCATAGGTGAAGATAAAGGCGAATCACATTCCTTTATCGAGCATGTCCTGTCAGAGCAGGAGTATGTTGATTCCAAAAGGTTCAAGAAGGACCGTGATTTTTGGAACGGTCAGTTTGATACCATTCCGGAGCTTGTGTCCCTTAAAAGAAGCCGGGGTGACGCCGGCCTTGATGCGAAAAGGTTTACTCAAGAAATTCCTCACGATCTATACGCCCATATTCAGACATTTTGCGAAGACCATAAAGTCAGTGTCCTCTCGCTGTTCCAGTCAGCTCTTATCGCATACCTGTACAGAGTGACCGGGAGGGATGATGTCGTTACGGGCACGTTTATGGGAAACCGGACGAATGCGAAAGAGAAGCAGATGCTCGGGATGTTTGTTTCGACGGTGCCTGTGCGGACAAGCGTCGACGGAGGCCAAACGTTTTTGGAATTTGTAAAAGGGCGGATGAAGGACCTGATGAAAATTCTCCGTCATCAAAAGTATCCGTATAACTTGCTTGTGAACGATTTGCGCGAGTCGAAAAGCACGCTGAGCAAATTGTTTACCGTGTCTCTGGAGTACCAGGTGATGCAGTGGCAGAAAAAAGAGAATCTTTCATTTTTAACTGATCCTATCTTCAGCGGGAGCGGGACAAATGATATTTCGATTCATGTGAAGGAACGATGGGACACTGGAAAACTGACGATTGACTTTGACTATCGCAGTGACGTATTCACCGAAGAAGAGATTGCATCCGTTTCTGAACGCCTGATCACATTGCTTGAAGATGCGCTTCTCTCTCCTGATCGCGCGATTGATGAGCTTGCTCTTATTCCTGATTCGGAAAAAGAGCGTCTTCTGAAACGGGCCGGCGGCAATCCGGTGGCATACCGCAAGGAGATGTCGATACCGGCTCTTTTTCAAGAGAAAGCGGAGGCTCTTGCCGGCAAACCTGCGGTTGTATATGAAGGCCGCACATTGTCCTATAGTACATTACATGAACAGTCCGGCCGCATTGCGGGACGCCTTCTGCAGCATGGTATATCAGCCGATTCTCCAGTTGCGGTGCTGCTCGGCCGTTCGGAGCGGGTGATTACGGCGATTATGGGGATTTTGAAAGCCGGAGGCGCTTATGTCCCGATAGATCCCGACTTTCCGGCTGAGCGGATTCAGTACATTTTGGAAGACAGCGGAGCGAAAGCGGTTCTGACGGAAGCGGGTGTAAAAGCGCCGGTAACGGAAGCTGAGCTGATTGATTTTGATGAAGCGGTTCACTATGAGACGCCGTCTGTCGGCGTAAACTCAGAATCAGACCGATTGGCTTACATCATCTATACATCCGGTACGACGGGGCGGCCGAAAGGCGTCATGATTGAGCATCGCCAAGTTCACCATCTGGTTCAGTCTCTTCAGCAAGAGATTTATCAATGCGGTGAACAGACGTTAAGGATGGCGCTCTTGGCTCCGTTCCATTTTGATGCTTCGGTTAAACAGATTTTTGCATCGCTTCTCTTGGGGCAGACTCTTTATATCGTGCCGAAAACAATCGTAACAAACGGTTCGGCTCTGCTTGATTATTACCGAGAAAACCGGATTGAAGCCACTGACGGAACGCCTGCCCATCTGCAAATGATCGCCGCGGCCGGGGACGTCAGCGGAATTGAACTGCGCCACCTGCTTATCGGGGGAGAAGGCTTGTCTGCCGCCGTCGCCGATCAGCTGATGACGCTCTTTAAAGAAGCGGGCGCAGCACCGCGTCTGACAAATGTATACGGGCCGACGGAGACGTGTGTGGATGCGTCTGTGCACCCTGTCTTACCAAATGAAGGAATCGGCAATCAAGCTGCGTACGTTCCGATCGGAAAAGCGCTCGGAAATGCCAGGCTGTATGTACTGGATAAACATAAACAGCTTCAGCCCGACGGCACGGTCGGAGAGCTTTATATCGCCGGAGACGGCGTGGGGCGCGGTTATTTAAATATGCCGGAGGTGACCGCTGAGAAGTTTTCGCTTGACCCGTTCACAAGAAGCGGGAACATGTACCGCACCGGTGATATGGTGCGCTGGCTGCCTGATGGAGCGATGGAATACATCGGCCGGGAAGATGATCAGGTGAAAGTCCGCGGATACCGCATCGAGCTTGGAGAAATTGAAACGGTGCTCAGAAAAGCGCCGGGCGCGGCTGAAGCCGTCGTACTGGCAAGACCGGATCAGCAGGGGAATTTAGACGTATGCGCATATATCGTGCAGGAGAATGGAACAGAGTTTCAGCCTGCCGAGTACAGGGAGTATGTGTCAAAACACCTTCCTGACTACATGGTGCCGGCTTACTTTACAAATGTAGAAGAAATTCCGCTCACGCCGAGCGGGAAGGCAGACCGAAGCAAGCTGTTTGCGCTTGATGTGCAAGCCGTCAGCTCGTCAGTGTATACCGCGCCGAGAAATGAAACGGAGGAAACGCTCGCTGCCATCTGGCAGGAAGTCCTCGGGATGGACAAGGCGGGAATTTATGATCATTTCTTCGAATCAGGCGGACATTCGTTAAAAGCGATGACACTATTGACGAAAATTCATAAGCAAATGGGCGTTGAGATCCCGCTGCAGTACTTGTTCGAGCATCCGACAATCGCCGCGCTGGCTGATTATGCGGCCAGCCGCAAACAAGGAACAGCCTTCCGTACGATTGAGCCTGCCGAAAAACAAGCGCATTATCCGCTTTCGCTCGCCCAGCAGCGGACGTATATCGCCAGCCAGTTTGAGGATGCGGGCGTCGGCTATAACATGCCTGCTGCCGCTATTGTTGAAGGGCCATTAAATATTGAGAAGCTGGAACATGCCTTTTCTGTCTTAATCGGAAGGCATGAAGCGCTGAGAACGTCATTTCGATTAGAGGACGGCACGCCGCGGCAAGTGATTCATGAGCATGTTCCGTTTCACATTCAAATGATAGAGGCAGACGGCAGACCGAATGAACAGGTCATGAAGGATTTTGTGCGCCGTTTTGATTTGTCAAAAGCGCCGCTGTTCAGAATCGGTTTGAAAAAGTTCGACGAACGCCGCCATATGCTGATGTTTGATATGCATCACCTCATTTCTGACGGGGTGTCCATCGCCATCATGCTGAAGGAGCTGGCCGTCATTTACAGCGGGGTACAGCTTCCTGAATTGCGCATTCAATATAAGGATTATGCCGTATGGCAAACAGAACGAGCCGAAGAAGGCTACCAGAAGGAGCGGGCATATTGGAAGGATGTCTTTGCGGGTGAATTGCCTGTGCTTCAGCTGCTCCCTGACTATCCGAGACCGCAGGTGCAGAGCTTTGAGGGCGACCGTGTATCTGTCAAGCTGAGCAAAGCGCTTCAAGAACGGCTGCATAAGATAGCCGAGAAAAACGGAGCGACTCTTTATATGGTGCTCTTGTCTGCATACTATGCACTGCTTTCTAAATATTCTGGACAGGAAGATATTATCGTGGGCACGCCGTCAGCGGGGAGAAATCATTCTGACACCGAGGGGCTTGTCGGCATGTTTGTCAACACGCTTGCGCTGCGAAGCTCGGTCAAGCAGGATCAATCCTTTATCAGCCTGTTGGGGCATGTACGGCGGCAGGTGCTGAACGCATTTTCTCATCAGGATTACCCGTTTGAATGGCTGACCGAGGAGCTGAATGTTCCCCGGGATATGAGCAGGCATCCGATATTCGATACAATGTTCAGTCTGCAAAATGCAGCGGACGGCATTCCGGAAATCGGTGATCTTACGCTATCCGTTCATGAAACAAATTTCAACATCGCCAAATTTGATTTGACGATGCAGGCGCGGGAATCGGCGGACGGCATGATGCTCGATCTGGATTATTGCACGAAGCTTTATAAACAGTCGACCGCAGACCGTATGCTGGCGCATTATGTTTACCTGCTGGAAAGCGCAGCCGCTGCGCCGGAAGCGAAGATCAGCGACTATGATCTGCTTTCTGAACAGGAGGCAATGGATCAATTACAGCAATTCAATCCAAAACGAACGGCTTATCCGAAAGATAAAACAATCGTACAGATTTTTGAGGAGCAGGCTGAAAAGACGCCAAACCGTACAGCGCTTCAGTTTGAAAGAGAAGAGCTGACGTATCAGGAGCTGAACGAGCGGGCCAACAGGCTTGCACGGCATATTCTTTCTGTCGGAGGCGGCGGAAAAACGGCGGCTGTTTTATGTGAACGGTCAACGGACATGATTGTTTCGATCATGGCTGTATTAAAAGCGGGCTCCGCTTATGTGCCGATTGATCCCGAACATCCGGTTCAGCGGATTCAGCATTTCTTCCGTGACAGCGGGGCGAATGTGCTGCTGACGCAGGATAGCTTAAAGCCGATCGCGGAAAAGGCCGAGTTTCAAGGAGTGGTTGTGCTTGCTGACGATGAGGCGAGCTATGACAAGGAATCTCATAATCTCGCATTGCCGTTTGACTCAAAAACGATTGCCAATCTCACTTATACATCCGGTACGACGGGGACGCCGAAAGGGAACATTGTCACACATGCCAACATCTTGCGGACGGTGAAAGATACGAACTATTTGACCGTTTCTGAAGAAGACACGGTGCTCGGGCTTTCCAATTATGTGTTTGACGCTTTTATGTTTGATTTGTTCGGTTCTCTTTTAAACGGCGCAAAGCTTGTAATCGTTCCGAAAGAAACCGTGCTGGACATGTCCCGCTTATCTCATGTGATCAAACGGGAAAATGTCAGCATTCTCATGATTACGACGGCGCTGTTCCATCTGCTTGTGGATGTGGAAACTTCCTGCCTGTCAACACTCCGGAAAATCATGTTCGGAGGAGAACGGGCCTCGGTTGAGCATGTCAAAAAGGCGCTTTCAACAGTCGGCAAAGGCAAACTGCTTCATATGTACGGACCGTCAGAAAGCACGGTGTTTGCGACATATCATCCGGTGGATGTCATTGAAGAGGACACGCTTTCCATTCCGATCGGAAAACCGGTCAGCAACACGGAAGTCTTCATCCTGAATCCGGACGGACGCGTTCAGCCGGCAGGAGTCGCAGGTGAGATGTGCGTCAGCGGAGAGGGGCTTGTGCAAGGTTACTTCAACCGTCCTGAGCTGACGGAAGAAAAGTTTGTGCCTCATCCGTTCAAAGACGGTGAGCGCATGTATAAAACAGGAGACTTGGCCAGATGGCTTCCGAATGGCGATATCGAATTTATAGGCCGTATCGACCATCAAGTGAAAATTCGCGGACAGCGGATTGAACTTGGAGAAATCGAGCATCAGCTGCAAAGCCATGACCGTGTTCAAGAAAGTGTCGTTCTCGCGGTGGATCAAGGCGCGGGTGACAAGCTCCTTTGTGCTTATTTTGTCGGCCTTGGAGAAATTTCTTCCCAGGAGCTGAGGGAGCATACGGCGAAGGATTTGCCGGCGTATATGATTCCGGCCGTCTTTATCCAAATGGATGAGCTGCCGCTTACAGGAAACGGAAAAATCGACCGCCGGGCACTGCCGCTTCCTGACGTGACCGCAGCGAACGCCGTGTCATATAAGGCTCCGCGCAATGAAACAGAACAGAAACTGGCTGATATCTGGGCTGAGGTGCTGCAAACGGAGCAGGTTGGCATCAATGACCAGTTCTTTGAAATCGGAGGCCATTCTTTAGCAGGAATGAAGCTTCTCGCTTTGATTCATCAGGCGTTCGGCGTACAGCTTACATTAAAGGAGCTTTTCACTTCGCCGACGGTGGCCGGATTGGCACAGCTTATTGCCGGCGCTGATCAGCAGGCGGCTAAAAGCATTACACCGGCGGCAGTGCAGGAAACATATCCGGTTTCCTCTCCGCAAAAGAGAATGTTTGTGCTTCAGCAGCTGGAAGGCGCTGAAACAAGCTATAACATGCCGTCCGTGCTGCGCTTGAAAGGAAAGCTCGATGCTGAAAAGCTGAATGCTGTCATGAAACAGCTGACGGATCGCCATGAAGCATTCAGAACAACCTTTGAAATCAAGGATGGAGAAACGGTTCAGCGGATATGGGCGGAAGCTGATTTGAATGTTGAATATCATGAGTCCTCTGAGGAGGATGCTGAACGCATCATTCACGGCTTTATCCGGCCTTTCCGCTTGGACCAGCTCCCTCTTGTCAGAATGGGATTGGTTAAGATTGCTGAAGATGACCACCTCATGCTGTTTGATATGCATCATATTATTTCAGATGGCGCCTCGGTCGGCGTGCTGATAGATGAATTGTCGCGTCTGTATGGCGGAGAAACGCTTGAGCCGCTTCGGATTCAATATAAAGACTACGCTGTATGGCAGCGGGAGTTTATCCAATCAGAGAAATACCGCAAGCAGGAGGAACATTGGCTGCAGGAGCTTGCCGGCGAATTGCCGGTATTGACATTGCCGACGGATTACAGCCGTCCTGCCGTTCAAACCTTCGAAGGTGACCGGCTGATCTTTTCTCTGACTGAGGGGCAGACTTTGGCTCTCCGCAGTCTGGCGAAAGAAACGGATTCCACCATGTACATGGTGCTGCTGGCTTCGTACAGCGCATTTTTATCAAAACTGAGCGGCCAGCACGATATCATTGTCGGTTCTCCGGTTGCGGGGCGGTCACATGCCGATCTTGCAAGCGTCATCGGTGTATTTGTGAATACACTCGCGATGCGTACGTATCCGGAAGCAGACAAGGCCTTCACGGACTATCTTGATGAAGTGAAACAAACCGCCTTAGGGGCGTTTGATGCGCAGGATTATCCGCTTGAAGACCTTTTGCAAAAGGTCGAAGTGCAGCGCGATACGAGCAGGAATCCATTGTTTGATGCCGTATTCTCGATGCAAAACGCAAATGCGGAAGATTTGATGATGGAAGGAATAGAGCTCAAACACCATCCGTTTGAGAGAAAAACGGCCAAGTTTGATCTGACGCTGACGGCGGACGAAACAAACGGCGGCTTAACGTTTGTGCTTGAATATAACACCGCGCTGTTTAAACCGGAAACGGCAGAAACATGGAAGCGTTATTGGCTTCACTTGTTAGATTCCGTAGCGGAAAAACCGAATGCACAGCTTTCACAGCTTTCACTCATTAATGAAACAGAAAAACAAGTCCATCTTGACGCATGGAAAGGCAAATCCCTTCCCGTGCCGCGGGACAAAACGGTTCACCG
>NZ_LSAZ01000017.1 GCF_001584325.1 Bacillus nakamurai | reverse complement strand
AAAACGGGGGTCAGTCCCCAAAGGAGAGGGTTTTTTACATATAAACGGCGGAAAGGACCGCCGCAATGAGGCACCAGCCGGCACAAACGAATTGAACGGTGTTCAAAGCGCTTTTTCTCGCCCGGAAATAGTCGTCACTTTCTTTATCAATTCCGCTTAATATCGCTTTGTCCATGATCCGGTCAAAGAGAAGCGACAGCACATATCTGTTGACTCCGGTAAATAACACGAAGACGATCAGCTTCATCCAAATCGGCAGAACGACAATGAGAGCGGTGAACGCTGCCATGAAAAGATAAAGCTGGCGGACATACTCACTGTTTCTGATCAACACTTTGAAAAACAATTCCTTCCAAGCTGTAAACGCTGACCGTTTTTTAAAGAGCGGCTTTGAATGGGGGTAAAACAGCGGCTTGCTCCGTCTTTTATCCTTTACATTCGGCAAATGCACATCTTGGCTCAGCATCATGACAGCGGCTGCAAATGAAAGCTTGCGTTTTTTCTCCTTAAGCACCTCTTCAGCAAACGCTGACAAAGACTCCGTTTCTTTCAAACACGAAATGACCGAGCATACGAAAGATATACACCCTAATGGCCAAAGCCAATACCATTCGGCAAAGCCGATAAAAACGAGTGAAAGGGCAATCAGGCCGGCAGCTGGCATCCAGCCTGTCATTTGATTAACGAGTGTCTGCCGCTTTCTTTTCCGTTTATCATTTACTGCCATCACCGCGGTATGGAGACTGAAAAGAAAGATAAATATTCCCGCATATGCAGCGAGAGAACTGTCACTATATTGACGCCATAACGGATATAACAGCACAGCGAGCAGGAGCCACTTCATACATGATATGAAGACCGAATACAGAAGGGCATATCGTTTCAGCTGTACCATCAGGTATTTTGTCTGCATCAAAAACACTTGATCCGCCTCAAGCAAAAAGGTATGGATAGAGCCTGTGCATAATAGCAGGGCACTGAACACATAAAACCAGCCCCAGCCCAGAATCTCCGCCCCCTCAAACAATAGTCCTTTTCCCTTCAGCCATTCCGAATACTGATACACCAAAAATCCAGCCGCCGGAAGAACGATATACAGAGCGACCGTCCAATCAATAACTGTTCGGAACACCCTCCATTGATACCGCCAATACTCAAAGAGCCTGTGAAAAAATAAAGCACGTCCGGTCATTGATGACTGCCCCGAACCGCCAAATAAAAGCAATCTAACAGTGAGCAGCTTCCCGTTTCGTCTTGAAGCTCCTTCAGGGTGCCTTGGAGGAGCAGAGAGCCTTTATCCATTAAATAAAACCGGTCGCAGATTTTTTCCGCTGTATCAAGAACGTGGGTGCACATGAGAATGCCCGCCCCTCTTTCTTTTTCAGAGATGAGCATATCGGTAAACAGCTTGGTCGAGATCGGGTCAAGCCCGATAAACGGCTCATCAATCACGTAGATATCAGGCTTTGCCAGAAACGCCTGCACCAGCATCAGCTTCTGCTGCATCCCTTTTGAAAAAGTCGAGGGCAGGTCATGTTTTACAGACGTCAAAGAAAATTCTTCAAGCAGCAGCTCAGCCCGCTTTCGGCATTCTTCTTCTCGGATGCCCCGCAGTGAGCTGATCAGCTCGATATGCTCCCAAAGCGTCAGTTCATCATAGAAGCTCGGCCGTTCCGGTATGTAAGCAAAAGCGGACTCATTCCACTCGATGTCACCCTCCATATCCCGGGACAGTCCGAGGATCGCCTTTATCGCCGTGCTTTTTCCTGCGCCGTTCGCTCCGATTAAACCGACAATTTCCCCGGCACCGACAGACAAAGAAACATTTGAAAGCACCTTCGGCCTGTCAGCATAGCCCGCACAGATGATATTCGCATTCAATAATTCTCCCATGCTTCTCCCTCCCTCATTTGTATACGGGGACGTATAAAAAAAGTTTCAGTTTCCATAATATTAGGAGCGGGCCAAACATAGTAATGCACAAAGGCTGCCGCCAATTGGCAAAAATTCTCTGCGCTTAATCCTAGATTCATGTCCTCTATATCGTGTATAATGGAGGCAGCAAAAAGAAAAAACAGAATGTCTGCCTTTGTTACTTATTCGTACGAAGTTTTAGAGTCGTGAGTTGTGGTATATCAAGTCCATCCGATCTTATGATAGGGAGTGGTTTTTTGAAACCTTCAACAAACCGTATGCTAACTCGGATTAAATCAGTTTACATGTTCATTCAAGAAAAAGGTCTTGTGACAACACAGGAACTGGTTGACGAATTCGGTATTACACCAAGAACCATTCAGCGAGACTTAAATGTGTTAGCATACAATGATCTTGTTCATAGTCCTAGCCGAGGCAAGTGGGAGACAACACGAAAGAAAGTTAAAATTACATCATAAGCGAACAATTACATAGGACCGTACGTCTGGTCTGATATGCTGCAAGGCAAAGCAGCCTCTTTGCCTTGCTTTTTGTTCCTCCATAGATAAAGAGCCCAAAACAGATCTGTTTTGGGCTTTTCTGATGCCATTTTATGTTTCGGTGCCTGCCAGCGCTGCCAGCTCTTCTTCAGTCAGCTCCCGGAACTCACCAGGAGCAAGCGCAGGGTCTAAAGAAACAGCGCCCATTGAAAGCCGCTTTAAATAAGTCACTTCGTTCCCGACGGATTTTGCCATCAGCTTCACCTGATGATATTTGCCTTCTGTGATGGTCAAATGGATTACCATATCATCCGGGCTTTGTGTGATGGTTTCAACGGCTGCCGGTTTTGTCTTGTAGCCGCCTTCAATAGTGACGCCTCTCTCCAGATTGATCATGTCTTCCGGTGACAGCGGCGATTTCAAATGAACCTCGTACGTTTTCGGTACATGCTTTTTCGGCGAGAGCAGACGATGGGCAAGCTGACCGTCGTTTGTGAGAAGCAAAAAGCCTTCCGTGTCCTTATCCAGACGCCCGGCGGGAAACGGTTCAAACCGCTGCTCTTCCGGCGTCAGCAAATCAACAACCGTTTTTTGCCGGCTGTCTTCGGTGGCGGACAGCACTCCTTGCGGCTTATTCATCATGACATAAATAAATTCGCGATATTCTGCCGGCTCGCCGTACACAGTAATATCCTGTACATTCGGGTCTACGTGCGTTTTAATATCCTTGGCCGGCACCCCGTCAATCATTACCGCCCCTGCCTTGACGATTTTTTTCACATCTTTTCTTGAGCCGAATCCGCTGTTGGCTAGCAGCTTGTCAAGTCTCATTCTTATCCTCTCCTTTAAAAAGAAAAGCCCGCAAAAAGCGGACTTACTGTCACATATTTCAATGGGCGGAGTGTCTGCCTTTTCTAAGAACGCGAGGCAGACGGTTTCCGAACATTTTCTGCAAAAATCCGATTCGGTAAGCCGCATACATATACACCGCACCTCCGACAGCCGCACAGATAAAGACGACAATTGCCGCATGCAGCTGGCCGCTTTGATAAGTAACGAAGAAGCCGAGCAGCCATTGTGTCAATTTGACCGCCACTGCCATCACAACGGACAGGAGCGCGATTAAAATAACGCGTTTCATAAGCATTGAGTACGAATAACCCGCATGCCGTTTAATCATGATAAATCCGTACAGAAGTGAAGCGATATAACCGAGCGCCGTTGCTAATATGGCGCCGTCTCCCTGAAACAGCTTAATCAGCGGAACGTTCAGCAGCACTTTTATGATAACGCCGATAAAAAGACTCACCACGGCAAACTTTTGTTTATTAATGCCTTGTAAAATCGCGGCATTAACGGTAAACAGAGAAAATAAAATCGCTACAGGCGCATACCAGAACAATATGTCTTGTCCGATATCAGGACGAAGACTTTCAGAGCCGTAAAAGAACGTATAGGCGGGTCCGGATAAAACGGACATGCCGATGACGGCCGGAATGACCAAAAACAGAATGATTTGCATTGTTTGATTAATCTGCTGGTTTAACAGTTTGTAATTTTTACTCGTAAATGATTCGGTAATGGTCGGAATTAACGTCAGACCGAAGGCTGTCGCCAGTGATACCGGAATCATGACAAGCTTCGGCACATACAGCGTGACTATTGCCAGCATGTCCTGGCTGATGTCTTTATGGCCGGCCGCAATCATTGCTTTATTAAACGTATTCGTATCGATATACGAATACAAAGGGATAGCCAGTCCGACAAACACGTACGGAGCGGCATAGCTGAAAAGCTCAATGAACATTTTCTTATAGCTTAAATTGGCTGACGGCACGAGATTCGGCTTCATCGCCAGCAAATCGCCCTTCCGTTTATTCCAGTAAATATAGAGGACGACCAGTCCGCCGAATGAACCGATCAGGGCTGCGAATGTCGCATAACCGACGGCGATGACAAGGCCTCCGTTTAGCACTCTTAAAATGAGATAGGTTGCTCCCAATAAAAAAATAATGCGGACAAGCTGTTCTACGACCTGAGACACGGCTGTCGGCCCCATCATCTGATGGCCTTGGAAAAACCCGCGCACAAGACTCATGATCGGCACAACCAAAAGGGCCAGGCTGACCATGCGGATGACATAAACGACGTGATCAATCGTCAGTCCGTTGTTACTCGTCCCCCCAAGCGACATTTCCGCAAAAAACGGCGCCGAAAGATAAAGAATCGTAAAAGCGATCATCCCGGTAACGAGCATGACCGACATTCCCGCTCTCAGCATCCGCCTGCTCGTCTCATAATCGCCTTTGGAATTATATTTCGAGACAAACTTTGATACCGCCGCGGGAAAACCCATCGTGGCAATGTTTAAAAATAATGTATATTGATTATATCCGTATTGAAACAAAGCTCCGCCCGTCGCTCCGACCATCGCGCCGAAAGGGATCAGATAAATCATACCTAAAATCCGCGATATATAGGTGCCGAGCGTTAACACGAACGTGCCCCTTAACAATTTGCTTGACATGTTTCCTCATCACCATTTTCTACGAAGATTCAACTTTTCTATTTTAACACAATTGGGCATTTAGACGGTAATAATTACAGCGGGAAACTTTTAGAAAGCTCTTAAAAAACAAAATACGTTTAAGGGAAACCCTTCTTTCGCTATAATAGCAAGAAGCGGACATTTCCGCCGATTACTATGTAAAAAGAAAGTTGTTGATGAAATTGAAACATTATGACGTGATTGTGATTGGCGGCGGCCCTTCCGGCTTAATGGCTGCGATTGCCGCGGGCGAAAAAGGGGCAGACGTCTTATTAATTGATAAAGGAAACAAATTGGGAAGGAAGCTGGCGATTTCCGGAGGAGGGCGCTGCAATGTAACCAACCGCCTCCCCGTTGAGGAAATCATCAAACATATCCCCGGAAACGGCCGTTTTTTATACAGCGCGTTTTCCGAATTTAATAATGAAGATATCATTGTCTTTTTTGAAAAACTCGGCATTCAATTAAAAGAAGAGGACCACGGTCGCATGTTCCCTGTGACGGACAAAGCGCAAAGCGTGGTCGATGCACTCTTGAAGCGCCTGAACGAGCTGAACGTTACCATCCGCACGAACGAAAAAATTAAAGAGGTGCGCTACGAGGATGGCAGGACAGCAGGGATTACGACAAACAACGGCGAATTGATTAACGCAAACGCCGTCATTATAGCGGTCGGCGGGAAATCCGTCCCCCATACCGGAAGCACCGGAGACGGCTATGCATGGGCTGAAGCAGCAGGTCACACCATTACGGAGCTGTTTCCGACAGAGGTTCCGGTCACATCGGCCGAACCGTTCATTAAGCAAAAAACGCTACAGGGCCTGTCGTTAAGAAGCGCAGCAGTCAGCGTTTTAAACAAAAAGGGAAAACCGATCGTTACACATGTGATGGACATGCTGTTTACCCATTTCGGCTTATCCGGCCCGGCCATCCTGCGGTGCAGCCAATTTGTTGTCAAAGAGCTGAAAAAGCAGCCTGAAGTGAAGCTGCGCATCGATCTCTTTCCGGATATCAACGAAGAGGAATTGTTTCAGCGGATGTACAAGGAGCTGAAAGAAGCCCCGAAAAAAGCGCTCAAAAACGCTTTGAAGCCGTGGATGCAAGAACGGTATCTGCTCTTTTTGCTGGAACGGAACGGGCTTGACCCGCAAATGTGTTTTACAGATTTGCCGAAGGATCAATTCAGAGCCTTTGTCAAAGATTGCAAGCAATTTACGGTTTCTGCAAACGGCACGCTTTCTCTGGACAAAGCTTTTGTTACCGGCGGCGGCGTTTCCGTAAAAGAAATTGAACCGAAAAAAATGGCTTCTAAAAAAATGGAAGGATTATATTTTTGCGGGGAAATTTTAGATATTCACGGATATACCGGAGGATACAATATCACCTCAGCCCTTGTCACGGGGCGGCTGGCAGGCTTAAATGCGGGGCGCTTCTCACGTTCACTTTAAAAACGGTTTCAGCGCTTTTTATCAGCGGCCCGGTTGATAACTGTCAAAAAACATGATAGAGTTTTTTACGTTTTGTTTCACCTGATTGAGGGAACAGGAAGAAGGGAATGATCTGTAATCGTACGACCATACTAAACAAAAAAGGCGTACTGAAAAAAAGTCAGAGGGTGAGAACGTTTGAAGAAGAATAACATCTCCAGTGTTTTTTGGATTGTGATTGTTATCACAGCCGCAGCTGTCCTCTGGGGAGTATTATCTCCAAAGAGCCTGCAGCAAGTTACTGATACAGTGCAAAATTTTATCACAAATTCATTCGGCTGGTATTATTTACTGGTCGTTTCCATATTTGTGGGATTCTGTCTCTTTCTCATTGTGAGTCCGATCGGGAAAATTAAACTCGGTAAACCCGAGGAAAAACCTGAATTCGGTTTATTATCTTGGTTTGCCATGCTGTTTAGCGCCGGCATGGGAATCGGTTTGGTATTTTACGGGGCTGCGGAACCGATCAGCCATTACGCTATCAGCTCTCCCTCAGGTGAAACAGAAACGCCCCAGGCATTCAGAGATGCACTCCGGTATACCTTTTTCCACTGGGGGCTCCACGCTTGGGCTATATATGCGGTCGTCGCTTTATGTATTGCATATTTTCAATTCCGAAAGGATGCTCCCGGCCTGATCAGCAGCACACTGACACCGCTTTTGGGCGATAAAGTAAACGGTCCGCTCGGTAAAGCAATCGACTGTATCGCTGTGTTTGCGACCGTCGTCGGTGTAGCGACAAGCTTAGGGCTCGGCGCCACTCAAATCAACGGCGGTTTGCATTACTTATTCGGAACTCCTAAAACCTTTACCGTTCAGCTGGTTCTGATTGCCGTCGTGACCGTGCTTTTCTTAATTTCTGCATGGAGCGGCATAGGCAAAGGAATTAAATACTTAAGCAACACCAACATGGCGCTTGCCGGTATTTTGATGATCTTTATGCTGATTGTCGGTCCGACGGTGCTGATCATGAACTCATTTACCGATTCCATCGGACAATATATCCAAAACATCGTGCAAATGAGCTTCCGGCTGTCGCCGAATGATCCGCAAAAACGGGAATGGATCAACAGCTGGACTATTTTCTACTGGGCCTGGTGGATTTCCTGGTCTCCGTTTGTCGGGATATTTATCGCCCGTGTGTCAAGGGGCCGGACCATCCGCGAATTTTTAATCGGCGTGTTAGTGACGCCGTGCATCCTGGCCTTTTTATGGTTTGCGATTTTCGGCGTATCGGCAATGGATCTTCAGCAAAAAGGCGTGTTCAATGTCGCCGGCCTGTCGACGGATACGATGCTTTTCGGCACACTCAGCCACTATCCGCTTACAATGGTGACGTCCGTATTAACGCTTATCCTGATCGCTGTTTTCTTTATTACATCAGCCGATTCAGCAACATTTGTGCTGGGAATGCAGACGTCTTACGGCTCATTGGACCCATCCAATCGCGTAAAAGTCACATGGGGAATCATCCAGTCTGCCATGGCTGCGGTTCTTTTATATTCCGGCGGCCTTGCCGCGCTGCAAAACATGGCCATTCTCGCGGCGGTTCCGTTTTCTATCGTGATTCTCCTCATGATCGTATCCTTGTACAAATCATTAACGAGTGAAAGAAGAGGGATCAGGCAGATGGAGAAATACCAAAAGCCTCGAAGTCCGCGCGTCAAAAAAGCATAATACAAAAGAAGCCCGCCACGATTCGGGCTTCTTTATTTGCGGTATAAAATTAAAGCGGAAAAGCAATAAAGCTGTTCGCCTTCAGGATCACAGGCCGCCGCTACCGTATATTTAATATCAACGAGCTGTTCCTCTGAAATTCCTTTTAGGAATGAATTGATTTCAGTCTGCAAATCCTTTTCATGCTCTTCATCAAAAACCGCAACCTTAAGCATACAACCGCTCCTTTCTCTACTAATCTATTCCGGTTCTAACGAATTATGATAGAGAAAGCTTCATTCTAGGCATACATTCGAACCCAATGAGACCCGCTGCCGCTTTTTTACTGAATTTTACTAAAAAGAACCAAAATTAGTTGTTGAAAACGTTTACTAAACTGTGATAACATCTTTTTAACAAAATCAAGTAAATGTTAGTTTAGTAAATTTTTATCTGAAAAGGAGCTGCCAAATGGTCCGTCTCATTGCTTTACAGGCGCATGTATCCAGCGCGACAGTGTCTAGGATTTTAAACCGGGATGACTCTCTGTCCGTGACGGAAGAAACGAGAGAAAGAGTTCTTCGGATCGCCGAGGAGCTCGGCTATCAGCCGTCAGCAAAACGGAGAAAACCCCGGGGTTACGGCAGGGATTCCGCGCCCCTGATCGGTGTGGTCAGCTGCCTGTCCCCGGAAGAAGAGCGGCAGGACCCTTATTTTTCCGCTATCAGAAAGGGAGTTGAAGATGAATGTTTTAAACAGGAGATTTTCATTACGTCATCCATCCATCTCGGTTCCTTTCAGGAGCATATTTTTCACGAGCTGGACGGCGTCATTGTGATCGGCAGCCTGCATGATGAGGCGCTTACGAGCATCAGCGGTACATTCAAGCATGCGGTGTTCATTAACAGCACACCCAATCCGGCACGCCATGACTCTGTCAGCGCAGATTTTTATGCTGCAGCACAGCAGGCCATCGAACACCTTCTTTCTCTCGGTTATGAGCGGCTTGGCTATATTGGCGGACAGGAAAAAGAACACACCGTAAAAAACGGTGTAAACAGCAAAAGAACGATTGAAGATAAGCGGCTTACTGCTTTTTTGAAGACTGCCCGCCCTCAGCCGGACCATGTCAAGATCGGCGAATACAGCATGCACGAAGGCTACCGCCTGATGGAAGAATCCATTGCGGGCGGCACCCTGCCTGACGCCTTTTTTATCGCAAGTGATTCGATGGCAATCGGCGCGTTAAAAGCACTGCAGGAAGCTGGCCTTCAAGTCCCCCGGGATACCGCCATTGTAAGTTTTAACGGCATTGAAGAGGCCGAGTTCGCCAGCACGCCCTTAACCACGGTAAAAGTGTATACAGAAGAAATGGGCCGGACGGGCGTCAAGCTTCTCCTTGACCGCGTGAACGGCAGAACCATTCCGCTTACCGTTACGCTCCCCACTTCGCTTATTGTCAGACAAAGCTGCGGATCATGAAAGGAGGTGACGTTCCCCGCGGCGTTTATATCATATTTTAAGGAGGAAAAGATGAAACGTTTACTGGTTTTATTTCTTTCTTTTACTTGTATGATACTTCCCGGCTGCTCTGCCGAACAAAGCACTGCCGGACATAAGCAGAAAACATTGACGATCTACTCAACCATATCCTCAGACATCGAACGAAATACATTCAGAAAGCTGGCCGCCTCTTTTGAAAAAGAACATCCGGACATTCAAGTGAAAGTTCATTTCCCAGGCAATGATTATGAAAATATGATGCGGGTCAGAATGGCGGCTGAGGACATGCCGGACCTTTTCGACACTCATGGATGGGCAAAAATCCGTTACGGAGTGATCTCAGCGGCATGGCTTGGACAAAGCAGCTTGACCCGGCAAGGCGAAGCCCATAAAGACTGGCTCCCAGCTTATCAATAAACAATTCCTCTGATCCAAACCGCTTATGGTTTGGATCATTTTATATGCGGAGCACCATTTTGACCGTCTGTAAAAGGTGCCCTTCAAATTCCTCTTCACATTCAGACACCCATTCAAATCCTTTCGCTTTGTAAAAAGACATTCCGATTTAATTCTCTTTTTCCACATGCACATAAAGCTCTTTTAGCCCGCCGGACTGTTTCATGCCCTCTTTCAGCAGCGCCATTCCTATTCCGTTTTCTGGTAAGCGGGATCAATATAAATGGAGGTAAGCTCCGCTTTTCCGTCTTCTTGAACAGGGCTGAGATTTACAAAACCTGCCATTGTCCCGTCTGCTGCTTCTGCAGCCAGCAGCAGAGATTGTTCAATCCGCCGCTCCATCATTTTATCGTGATATGCGGATTGGAGAAATTGATCCTGAATATGTTCCGGAATGATTCCTTCATACGTATGATGCCAGCTTTGTTTTGCGACTTGCCGGACTTGCTTTATATCGCTCGATTCCATAGCACGGATAAGCCATTCCATTCGTATCCACCCTCTCACTTTCCCCATATTATACCAGCCTCTGGAAATCGCTTCAAAAATAAAAAAGAAGAAAAACAGCTTATGCTCTTTTTCTTCTTTACTTAGTGATATTTACTGTTTCGGTTTTGTTTCGCCTTCCCATTCCAGCATGCCACCTTCGACATTAACCGTTTGAAAGCCCTGCTCCTGTAAATACATACAAACATTCATGCTTCTTTTTCCGGAACGGCAGATGAACACATATTCCTTGTCCTTATCTAATGCATCCATCTTCTCTGGGATATCTCCCATGCGGATATGAACAGCCTCCGGGATCATGCCTTCGGCTACCTCTTCGTCTTCTCTGACATCGATCAGATACAGCTCTTCCCCCGCTTTCAGTTTATCTTGCAGAGCGGCTGTGCTGATTTCATTTATCTTCAATTTGTGACACTCCTATTCGCCTTGATGCCTTTAAGTATACCAAAGGCGGCATAACAATTTCTATTGTTGAGGCTGATAAAAAGCCCCTCTACGAGAGGGGCTTCATTCGGTCAGTTTGCTACGATATTGACAAGCTTGCCCGGTACGGCGATGATTTTTCGGATTGTTTTTCCTTCAAGCTGTTCTTTCACTTTTTCATCAGCCTGCGCGAGCTGCTCTAATTGCTCTTTATCAGCATCAGCCGGAACGGTTAATTTCGCTTTCACTTTTCCGTTCAGCTGGACGACGATTTCCACTTCATCGTCGATCAGTTTTGATTCGTCATACACAGGCCAAGCCTCGTAAGAAATAGAACCATTGTGGCCGAGTTTTTCCCACAGCTCTTCCGCCAAGTGAGGCGCAACCGGAGAAAGCAGCTTCACAAAGCCTTCCATATATTCTTTCGGCAGTTCATTCGCTTTGTAGGCTTCATTAATGAAAACCATCAGCTGAGAAATGCCCGTGTTAAATCGAAGGCCTTCGTAGTTTTCCGTTACTTTCATGACTGTTTCATGGTAAACGCGCTCAAGTGTTTCGCCCGCGCCTTCTGTCACTTTGCCCGTCAGCTCGCCGTTTTCCTCAACGAACAGACGCCATACGCGGTCAAGGAAGCGGCGCGCTCCGTCAAGGCCGGATTCAGACCAGGCAATGGAAGCGTCAAGCGGCCCCATGAACATTTCGTACAGCCGCAAAGTATCCGCTCCGTGAGACGCAACAATTTCATCCGGGTTGACGACGTTGCCGCGTGATTTACTCATTTTCTCATTGTTTCCCCCGAGAATCATTCCTTGGTTGTACAGCTTTTGGAACGGCTCTTTCGTCGGCACGACACCGATGTCATAGAGGAATTTATGCCAGAAACGGGCATACAGAAGGTGCAGCACGGCATGCTCCGCTCCCCCGATATAAATATCAACAGGCAGCCATTTCTCTAATTTCTCAGGTGAAGCAAGCTGATCCGGGTTTTTCGGGTCGATAAATCGAAGGAAATACCAGCAGCTACCTGCCCATTGCGGCATTGTGTTTGTTTCTCTTCTTCCTTTTTTGCCCGTTTCAGGATCAGTGACTTCCACCCATTCTTTAATGTTGGCGAGCGGTGATTCGCCCGTTCCGCTCGGCTTGATCTCATCGGTTTTCGGCAGAATGAGCGGCAGTTCCTCTTCCGGTACGGCCGTTGATGTTCCGTCCTCCCAATGAATGACCGGAATCGGTTCGCCCCAATAGCGCTGACGGCTGAAGAGCCAATCACGCAGACGGTATGTCACTTTTTTCTCGCCATTTTTCGTTTCTTCAAGCCAGGCAATTATTTTTTCAATGGCGTCCGCTTTGCCCAGGCCGTTCAGAAAATCGGAATTGACATGCTCGCCGTCACCCGTGAACGCTTCCTCTTCAATATTTCCGCCTTTTACGACTTCTTTGAAAGGCAGGCCGAACACTTTAGCAAATTCAAAATCACGCTCATCATGGGCAGGCACGGCCATAACGGCGCCCGTTCCGTAAGTGGCAAGCACATAATCAGCGATCCAAATCGGCAGCTTTTCACCGTTTACCGGGTTCACCGCATACGCACCCGTGAAAACGCCTGTTTTTGTTTTCGCAAGATCCGTCCGCTCGAGGTCACTTTTCGCCTGAACTTCTTTTACGTAAGCGTCAACCGCTTCTTTTTGTTCAGCCGTTGTAATGGTGCTGACGAGCTCGTGCTCAGGGGCCAAAACGGCGTATGCCGCGCCAAACAGCGTGTCAGGACGTGTTGTAAACACAGTGAACGTCTCATCGCGGCCGTCGATGGCAAAATGCACGTTCGCTCCTTCTGAGCGGCCGATCCAATTGCGCTGCATGTCTTTTATGCTTTCCGGCCAGTCAAGCTCCTCTAAATCTTCAAGCAGCCTGTCCGCATAAGCGGTGATCTTCAGCATCCATTGCTTCATCGGGCGGCGTTCAACGGGATGTCCGCCTCGTTCGCTCTTGCCGTCAATGACTTCCTCATTCGCAAGCACCGTGCCGAGAGCCGGGCACCAGTTGACGGGAACTTCATCAACGTAAGCAAGTCCTTTTTCGTAAAGCTTGGTGAAAATCCATTGCGTCCATTTATAATAGTCCGGATCTGTCGTATTGATTTCCCGGTCCCAATCATAAGAAAATCCAAGGGACTGGATCTGGCGGCGGAAATTATCGATGTTATGCTTTGTGAAAACCGCCGGATCGTTCCCCGTGTCAAGCGCGTATTGCTCGGCAGGAAGCCCGAACGCGTCCCAGCCCATCGGATGAAGCACGTTGTACCCTTGCATGCGTCTCATGCGCGACAGAATATCCGTCGCCGTATAACCTTCGGGATGCCCGACATGAAGACCGGCTCCTGACGGATAAGGGAACATGTCAAGCGCGTAAAACTTCGGCTTGTCCTCCTGTTCACTGACAGCAAAGGTTTTATGCTCCAACCAGTAATTTTGCCATTTCTTTTCTATTTTTTCGTGCTGAAAACTCAACGCAAAAACCTCCTTCTGATTGAATACGGCGTCTTTAGTCCAAGTATTGACGGAATCAGGAAAATTATATTCAGATTATTCTAAAACTAAAAAAAACTCCCTCATCCCAAAAAGGGACGAGAGATTTTTTGTTTCCCGCGGTACCACCCTCGTTAGTGCAGTTTTCGGCCGCACTCACTTGATACTTTTAACGCAGTTATGCGTCAGCGGTTTTCACCGCTGCAACTCTGAGGTGAGTTCAGAAACAGACTTGATTGACTTTCACCAGCCGCCAATTCTCTGTATGCGAAATCTGCTTCTTACTGCTCCTCTTCACTGTTCTTATCGCTACCGTAATCTTACCTGTATTTTATAGAATTCTGTTCATAAGTGCAAGCAGGTTTGTATACAATGGGAATGTACCCTGAACGGGTCAGGAGTGGGGATATTATTTTGATGGAGGATCTTTTTGCTGGTGTGGTTTTGCTCCGGCCGAGTCGCTGTTTTGTTCCCTGACAAAATCAAAGCTCCTAAGAACAGCTTCACCGCCGTAGCCTGCGATTATGGATAAAATGACGAGTTGAATTCCTGAATCGGGGTCAGCGGATAAGACAAGTAAAATGGAAGCAGCCATTCCGATAAAACCATCTTCCAAAAACCCGAGATAGATGAACCGCTTTGTCATTCTGGGTTTCTCCAGCCTGCCTCTCTTTTTCACATGACCGAGAATCCCCATGATTCCTCCAATTACACAAGCAATTAATACCTGATGCAGCATCTTCATCATCACCTTCCTAAAGCCCTTATTTAGTAAAGCGACTTCAGGCCATCCAGCCCCCTTAACGAATACGATGATTTTCGATATCTACATACTGGCGATTCTGCAAGAAAGTAAAAAGCTTGTTTCTTCCATTATATGTGAACACACGATCGGTAAGCTTGATGCATTAGATTCATTTTTTATCCAGTGACAATGACCTAGTGACTTACTTAGCGCCGGATGTGCAATCCCTTCTATATTCAGTGTATATGAGGACAAGCCTGAATGACAAATTGAAAGCCGCGGCTGCTTGAATCAGAACATATGTTATGCTACGGTTACTGTAGGTTCATTTAAAAAGGGGAGTAACAATGGCTGAAAAAAGTGCATAGCTTCACGGCCAAAAGGGGGTTTTACATGGCTGACTCAAACTTATTCGGAAAACTGGAGCAGCTAGAGCTGATCAAAAAGGCGCTTGATCATGCACGTATAGGCGTGGTGATTACAGACCCCTCTCTTGAGGACAATCCCATTGTGTATACAAACCAGGGATTTATCGATATGACCGGCTATTCTTCCGAAGAAATATTAGGTAAGAACTGCAGATTTCTGCAGGGGAAACAAACAGACAAAAAACAAGTCGCTAAAATAAGAAACGGTCTGAAAAATAAAGAACCGATTACGGTTCGGCTGAAAAACGTAAAAAAAGACGGCACACCATTTTGGAACGAGCTGAACATTGACCCTTTGTATATTGAAGACAGATTATATTTTGTCGGCTTTCAAAAAGACATAACAGAGCAAAAAGAATATGAGAAGCTTCTGGAGGATTCCCTCACAGAAATTACAACCCTGTCAACCCCGATCGTTCCGATTCGAAACGGCATCTCGGCTATGCCTCTGATCGGCAACTTGACAGAGGAACGATTCGATTCAATTGTTTCAACATTGACCGACATTCTGACCGCATCTAAAGATGATTATTTAATTATAGACTTATCGGGTTTGGCTGAGATAAATGAACATACCGCAGATCAAATCTTTAAATTGCACCATTTGCTGAAATTAATCGGAACAGAATTAATTATTACAGGCATCAAGCCTTCCCTTGCGATGAAAATGAATCAATTGGACGCCAGCTTTGCTTCATTAAAAACCTATTTAAATGTAAAGGACGCCGTCAACGTGCTTCCAGTTGTATAGAAAAAATCCCGCCGAATAGCGGGATTTTTTTATAACGTCATCACACTTGGACGTTTCTCTTATTCACGGTTTTTAACCGTTTGTCGTACAGCACTGTCGCTGCGATACTGACGACAAGGAGCGCCATCAGGATCAAAAGCAGGACAGACATGCCGTACTGATCAACAAGCACGCCGCCAAGCAGCGGGCCGATCATTCTTCCGCCCGTCGCCGCGCTGTTGACGAATCCTTGATAAAAACCTTCTTTTCCTTTAGGCGCAAGCTGATTGGCGATAGTCGGAACGGCAGGCCAAACGAGCATTTCTCCGATCGTTAAAATCACCATTGCGGCGAGATACATCGGAAATTGCTTTGCAGCAAGCAATACCCCGAAGGAGACGATAAAAATGCAGAAGCCGATGACCATTTGTGTTTTTAAAGCGCCGGCCCACTTTTTCACAACAGCCCCGGCAAACGGCTGTCCGGCGACGATTAAAATTCCGTTTACCGTCCACAGCACACTGTATAATGAAAGGGGCATTCCGATGCTTTGGGTATGAGAAGCCACGGTTGTTGACCATTGCGAATAAGCAATCCAGCCAAGGACATACCCGCCGCTTAAAATAAGAAGCGCCATAAATTTTGTTTTATTGCTGACAGGTTCATAATCCAGAACGGATGCTTGGCTGGCATCTCCGGTTTTGATGTTTCGGAACCCGAAAAATACGATCAGAAAAAACAGCGCATACAGCAGTGCATTGGCTAAAAACACGTACGTAAAGGAATAAGCCGCGACCATTCCCCCAAGCGCTGAACCGACGGCGACACCTGCGTTTTGGGCGACATAAATCGCATTAAAGGCTTTTCGGCCGCCTTCCTTCCAAACCGCTCCCGCCATGGCATAGCTTGCCGGAAATACAATACCGGAACCGAACCCGACAAGAATAAGCAGCCAAATATAAACGGGCCATTGATGAAACGAAACGAGTGCAAGAAGGCTTGCCAGCGTAATGATAATTCCCAGCATAATCGATTTGAACCCGCCGATTTTATCAAACAAAAATCCGCCGCATAAATTCCCCGCCACACTCGCGCCTGAATTCAGCATCAGGACAATCCCGGCCACCGTCAGCGACTTCCCTAAATGATTATGAATATAGATCGTATTGAGCGGCCACAAAAAAGATGCTCCCGTGACATTGATAAACATTCCGATGACTAATATTTTCAAAGCGCGCGGCATACCGATCCCCCTTTCTTAATAAAAAAACCCATGAAAAAACGGAAACCGCAAGCGGCGGCTCCGTATCGATCAAGTTATCATAGCACATTCATTCTATATCCCCCGCCTCCTTTTTTCAACATAGGAAACCGAAAAAATAATGCCGGAATGTTGAAAAAATGACAAATGAAAGGATTCACAAAAATGATCCGTAATCACGCCCTTTTCTTCTGAATCCAAAACGGAATATAAAGTATGAAAAAGCTCAATATCACTGCCGCTTCCATTGACAGAAGGTACCACGGCCAAGGACCGAGAACGTCCAAAAGTGAGGATGTCTTCGGCTTTTTCATCAAATAGAGGTAATTTGCGTTCAGTGCGCGATCAATAAAAAAGACGCAGACACCGTATATATTCACGATCAGCACGGTCATCCAAAGGGCGCGGACCGTCGGCTTGTACTTTTGGGCGGCAGCCATAAACAGACAAGCAAGAAAAACGCCTCCATGAGAGACAAAAAACACGATATACCGAAAATGCGGAAAGGAATAGGCCCCCAGATCAGGAGTTGCCATCGCTTGTATCGCGCTGCCCAAACCGGCAAAATAGAGAAAGGCAAACAGCCTCCTGCTTTTCGTGATTAACATAAGCATGACCAGATACACTGAAATATCACTCAGCTGCAAGGGCAGGGACGTTCTCAGCGACCAGTCATGAAAATAAAGCAGCCAAAAATGGTAGCTGATCTGTGACACTACGAGAAGAAACAAGAGCACATACCGAATAAAACGGCCTTGCTGGTCGAGTTTCCGCCGAAAGATGATCACACACGCCCCAAGCAGGCCTATGATCAGCAGCGTACAGATGTGTTCTTTAGAAAAAAGCTGAAAGGGTTCGGTTTTAGGATTCAATTGAAAATATGTTTGCATATGCTCCCCCGCGTATAAAGAATGATATATGCTTATCGTGCTAAAAAACCCTCTCCTCTATTCAGAACACCTCATACAGAAAAAAAAGCCCCGGTTTGCCGGAGCTTTTCTTTTCATCATGACAGTGCGGAATGAATAACTTTTT
Source organism: Bacillus nakamurai (assembly GCF_001584325.1). Lineage (GTDB taxonomy): Bacteria > Bacillota > Bacilli > Bacillales > Bacillaceae > Bacillus > Bacillus nakamurai. Next base: position 52,778 of record NZ_LSAZ01000017.1, on the reverse strand, counting down.
TATAATAAAGCACAGACAGCATTCCGAAGATGGAATACAGCACCGTATACAGCGCCATGACAATGATCATCGGCGTCCATACTTCCGTTCCGAATAAAAACCAGCCGGATTGAACGGCGAAATAACTATGGAAAAGCCCAAGAATCAGCGGAATGCCGAAATTATATACTTGTTTTCTGCGAATGCCTTTAAGCAGATCCCCTGGTGTAAATCCGAGCTTTCGCAATATCGTGTAATCAGCCTTCTCATCTTCACACTCACCCATTTGTTTAAAATACAGGATACAGCCTGATGTGATGAGAAAAGTTAACCCTAAAAACCCGACAATAAACATGATCAGCCCCATATTTTTCTTTTGGGTGTCGGCTAAGTCAAAACGCGAGAGCTGATCGTCTGAATAGTGCTGCGCCTGAAACAGATCGTTTGCTGCTTTTAATTCATCCTCATTCTTCAGTGTGATGCTGAAAAACAGCGTGGTTTTTTTCTGAATGGCCGGATCGATATCCTTTTCCAAATGGTCAAATACATGCTGACTCACAATGGCAATGGGCAGTCCGCTTGTGAATATATAAGGCAATATGAAATCACGTCTCAAGCCCGAATAAGACAATGATATGCTTTCCTTTTTGCCATTCATTTCGATGCGTCCCGACTCTTTCAAGCTCAGAAATTTTCGCATCATATCATTATAGCCTGTGAACACGGTTTCGCCGTCAGAAAGAGATACCCCTTCTGCGTCCTTTTCACTTACGATCGGCAAGACCATGTGTGAGGGGTCTTGTTTAAAATTACCCATATCACCGTTTATAATGTGCTTCACATTGGCATCGACTTGAATCGTCTTTATTTTTTTCATGTGATATTGAATCCCGTTCTCACGCAATAAAGCAGTAAATGAATCCGCCTCCTTTTGATTGTTCATCGCAAAATCCGCCGCTACATTTTGCTCGGCTGATTTTTCCGCAGAATAATACGAGATGTAGCTTAATGACAATAAACCGATCGAAAGCGCCGAGAGAGTTGTAATAATCGTCAGCAAAACGGCATTGGACTTCATCCGGAACATGATGGATGACAGTGACAGCACTTCACTTACATTCAAATAACCGCCTTTTGATTTCCGGATAAGATTTGCCAGAAAGCTGACGGAGCCTTTGTAAAAAAGATAGGTCCCGATAATAACCGATCCAAGAATAAATACCATCGCTAAAAACAGTTCATTCATTGACGTAAAGCTGCCGCCGAATAATTTGGAGGACACAGCATATCCTGCGATAATGCACACAATTCCAATAATGCCGATCACCATCTGGAACCAAGAGAGCGATGTCATCTTTTGTTCAGAGGATGATGCCGCCTTAAATAACGACAGAATGCTTTGCCGTTTGATAAACAGGTAATTCATGATCATAATCAGAACATAAATCACACCGAAAACGATAAGGGTCTGAACAAGCGCCTGGCTTGAAAAAAACAGTGAGACAGAGGCTTTTACACCGACTGTGTGAAACAAAATCATCATGCATAATTTAGAAAAGGAAAAACCGACAAAAATCCCGATCCATATGGAAGCGAAATACAAAATGAAATTCTCCGCGCTGAGAATGCGGAAAATCCTCATTTTCGTCATTCCGATCAATTGGAATAAACCGATTTCCTTGCTGCGCCGTTTAATAAAAATCGTGTTGGCGTATAAAAGAAAAACGGACACGATTGCCACAAGCAGGATCGACGCCGCCCGGATCGCTGCCGCTCCTTTGATAGAGCTTTTCATTTCATCAAGAGCCGGGTCGTACTGCATCGTGACAAACGCAAAATAAAGGGCGGCGCTAAAAACTAAAGCAAAGACATAAAGATAATAGTTTTTGATGTTCTTTTTTAAATTCTGGAAGATCAAATGATTAATGTTCATGCTGAACCCCGCCTAGCACGCCTTGTGTTTTCATAATATCCTCGAAAAAGTCCCGCCTGTCCTGTCCGCCTTTATTCAGCTGCGTATAAATACGGCCGTCCTTAATGAAAATCACCCGTCCGGAATAGCTGGCAGCAACCGGATCGTGCGTCACCATAACGATCGTGGCATTCCGTTTTTGATTAAGTCGGCTGAGCTTATTTAACAAATCAGATGCTGCCTTGGAATCAAGCGCTCCGGTCGGTTCATCGGCGAAAATAATGCTCGGTTCGTGGATAAAGGCTCTCGCGGCCGATGTCCGCTGCTTTTGTCCGCCTGAAATCTCACTTGGATACTTATCTTTCAATTCATAAATGCCAAGCTCCTCTGCCGCCTCTTCAAATTTTTGATTGGCATCTTTTTTAGACATTTTCGTAATGGATATCGGAAGCAGAATGTTTTCTTTCACTGTCAGCGTATCTAATAGATTGTAATCCTGAAATATAAACCCGAGATGCCGTTTTCTGAATTCAGCGAGCTGTTTTTCTTTCATTGCGGTGATATCTGTCCGATTCAGTTTAATCGATCCCGCGCTCACTTTATCAATGGAAGAGAGCACATTAAGCAGGGTTGTTTTACCCGATCCTGACGGCCCCATAATGCTGACAAATTCCCCTTTTTGAATCTGAAGATCGATTCCTTTTAACACCTCTTGTTTATTCAGCTTACTTCCGTAGCTTTTTTGAATGTTACCGGCTTCTAAAATCATCACGTTACGATTCTCCTTTATATTAGATACTTTTATTATAAAAACAGGACACGTTTTTTTCGTTTGATTGAGCGAACAAAAAAGAAAAGCATGTGACACTTTTGTCACATGCTGATTATTTTGACGGCATCGTTCCGCTTCGGAAAAGCCAAAGTGAAAACCGTGCCGCTTTCCGGCTCTGAGCGAACGCTGATGCGGATCAAGAGCGGAACCGCAGCTTTTTCAGCCAAATACAGCCCCATCCCTGTTGACGCATGATCGTGCCGCTTTCCCGTCGACGTAAACCCTTTTTCAAAAATACGGGTGATATCCTGCGGAGCGATGCCGATGCCGCGGTCTTTGATCTCCATGTACACCTGCCCGTTTTTTTCATAACTTTTCACAGTGATGTCATCTGCTTCACTGTATTTGACCGCATTGCTTAAAAGCTGTCTGATGATAAAAGAAAGCCATTTTGCGTCACTGAGAACTTCTTCCGCCTCAAGCTGAATGTCAAACCCGATGCCTTTTTGAATGCACCATGATTGTAAGACTTTAATCTCTTTAAAAAGGAGCGTTTCAAGCTGAATGCTTTGAAACGATAAGTCATTTTCTATAAAGGAAATACGTTTCTGATGCAGCTGCTGGTCAAGGAGAAGGTGTATCCGCAGCCATTCATACATTAAAGGAGCTTTTAACGGCCGTTCATCGAGGCGCTCGATCATGAGGTGCATCGCCGTTAATGGTGTTTTGACTTCATGAATCCAAGACATCAGCTCATCCTTTTCGCGTTCAAGCTCTGACCGCAGAGCAAGCGAGCTTTCTCTTAATTGCCGCGTCTGGCCTTCAATGCTTTCCTCAATGATCGACTCAAACGGGCTGTCCGGCTCTTTAAGATAAGACATGTCAAGATTGGTGTCCCACTCCTTTAAGCTTTTATAAAACGCGGTCTCTTTGCGGAAACGAAACACGAGAAAAACCAGAAACGCGAGAAGTGACAAATAGATAAAATACAAAACCGAAAAAAACGGGATCGACGGATCAATATATGCGAAAAAAAGGATTATGAGCTGCTGAATGAAAAACATCATAATCCAGCTTTTTCTCTCCAAAAGAAATGTCTTAATCATAGCGCCCGTCATCTTCCTTTGCGATGTAGCCTTGGCCGACTTTTGTTTCTATCATTTTCCCGATGCCTAATTGATCAAGTTTTTTCCGCAGGCGATTGACGTTAACCGTTAACGTATTGTCGCTGACGAAGCGTTCATCATTCCATAAGCTTCTGATCATATCTTCACGGCTGACGATTTTATTTTTTCGTTCCGCTAAAAGCTTTAAAATCAGCATTTCATTTTTAGTCAGCTCAACTGAACCGTTTTCATTACTGACGATATTTGTTTCAGCATCAATTGCAGCCCCGCACCACCTTTTGATTAGCGCCGGCTCTGCATTGTATTGATACACCCGCCGAAACACGGCTTGTATTTTAGCGATTAAAACCTCAAAATGAAAAGGCTTCTGAATAAAATCATCCGCTCCGAGCTGCATCGACATCACCATATCTGCGGGATGATCACGCGAAGATAAAAACAGAATCGGCACGTTCGATTGAGAGCGGATCATTCTGCACCAATGAAAGCCGTCAAATTTCGGCAGCTGCACATCAATAATCACCAGATCAGGTTTGATCTCCGAAAACTCCCGGATGACCCGGCTGAAATCCTTTATACCGTGAACGGCAAATGACCATCCCGTTAAACGCTCTTTTATTTCGTGAAACAAAGTTTTATCATCTTCTATTAACAAAATGTGAAACATTGTATCCGCCCTTTTCCGATAGATAGAGGAAAAACCGGCTGATGTCCAGCCGGTTTTTTCTTCTTACAGCTCTCTTCTTAACGCAGTTAAGACATTTGTTTTTGTCGCTTTGCGGGCCGGATTCATACCGGAGATGACCGCAACTCCCGCACAAATGACAACTGCAATCACAACGAGGCTGAGCGGGATATAGGAGAACGTATAATGAAGATCCTCAGCTCCGGTTTTTCCCCCTACCGCTTTCAAAATAACCGGCACAGCCAAGTTTACGGCAAAGCTCACTCCGTAAGAAATAATAATTCCGATCACAGATCCTAAAATCCCGATATACGCGCTTTCCATCAAGAACATTCTGCGGATAATGGACGGGCTTGCGCCGATTGCTTTCATAATCCCGATTTCCTGCGTTCTTTCTGTAACGGCCATCGTCATCGTATTGAAAATCCCGATCGCAGATATAATCACGGCAATGCATCCGACAAAGATCAGGCCGATTTTAAAGACAAGGAAAAATGTGTTGACGCCTTGCAGCTGGGTTGTGACTGATATGACTTGATAACCGTCATCACTCAGGTCATTCGTTAATTGGTCAACATTATCAAATTTGTCAGCATAGACTTTTGTGCTTTTTTGAACATTTCCGCCTTTAAAATCTAAGAATTTCGAAAAATCCTTTTTGAATTGATCACTGATAAAAATATTTGTGTCTTCCATCCAATCTTGAGACGGTTTTTTTGTAATCCCGACAATTTTAAAGTCGTACGTTTTCGTTCCTTCCGTTTTTCCGGTATCATTGTTCGTTTTAGAGATGCTCAGCTGTATAGTTTTATTTAGCAAATCCTTCGTATAGCCTTTTGGCTTTTTCACATCTGACAGGTCATCTTGATGATCCTTTAATTCTTTGTTGTAGGCATCCGCCTCTTTTTTCGTCCATAAGTTCTTCGCGAAATCATAGCCGACCACAATTTCATTTTCTGATTTGGCTACTCTTCCCTGCTCAAGCTCCATGTTGGCTTTTACTTCGTCTTTCATATTCGTTAACACGATCGTTGAATCTTCGTTTGTTCTGTTATCCAAGGTCGCTTTATTCGGTTCATTCACTTGGGTTCTTTCAACGACAGACTTTACATGCTGATATTTTTCCAAGTCGGATTTTTTTACCGATTTGCCGTTCTCTTGGCCGAGCACGCTGATTTCGGTTACAATCTGCTGGCTCATGGTGATATCTGTAATCGTTTTTTGTATTCCGAATCCGACCGAGGACAGCACAACCAAAAATGCGCACGCCATCGTCGTGGCAAGCACCGTCATGAAAACACGCAGACGGTTTTTCTTCATATTTCTTCTGATAAAGTGAATCTGATCCTTAAATCTCAACAGTAACGCCCCCTTTTAATACACCATCATGCAGAAGGAATTTTGAATGCGCGATCGAAGCGACTTCATCGTCATGCGTGATGATGACAAATGTAATCCCGCGCTCCCGGTTCAGCTGCTGAATTAACGCAAGCACTTCGAGCTCCGTTTCTGAATCTAAGCTTCCAGTCGGTTCGTCGGCTAAAATAATCGACGGATTTAAAATCAGCGCCCTCGCAATACTGACACGCTGCTGCTGGCCGCCTGACAGCTCATTCGGATAATGATTGGCATGATTCTCAAGCCCGACCCGTTTCAGCATATCCGCGACTTTCTGCTTGCGCTCAGACGGCTTAACGCCCTTCAGTGCAAGCGGCATTTCAATATTTTCATAGGTTGTTAAACTCGGTATGAGCTGAAAGCTTTGAAAAATAAAACCGAAATGGCCGAGACGGAACTGTGCCCATTCTTTTTCACTGAAATCTGTCACATCAGTGCCGTCAATGACGATTCTGCCTTTCGTTGGTGATATGTAGCCGGAAATCAAATTCAAAAGCGTCGACTTTCCGGACCCGCTCCGCCCGACAATGCAGGCGATTTCTCCTTTCTCAACAGTCAAAGAAACATCCTTTAACACCGGAACCTCATTTTCTCGTCCTTTTCTGCCGATTTTAAATGAATGATCGATATGCTGCACATCTATCATTTACACCACTCCTCTTATATAAGCTTTGTTTTTTTATAGATTAAGAAATAACTGATCAAAAAGCCGATGACTGCGCCTATGAGCATGCCGAATGCATAACCGAAATAACTATTTACAGAGTAATAGCCAAAAGCTCCAAATCCTAATATCCCAATCGCAATGACGAGGATCTGAATAGGACGCTCAAACTTTTTCCACAAAAAGAAATAACCCCTGCGCTCATTCGGATGGTGAATGAAACAAAATAAACCGATGAGATAAAAAAGAATACTCATGGCAGCAGGAATAAGCAAAATGTATTTGCTATAGCCGAGCCATGCAGGATGTATATATACTATCGGCAAAAAATAAATCACAATGCCCGACCATGGAAAATTTATCTCAGGAATCACAGACTCTCCAAAGATAATACCAGCATTAACCGCTAATAAAAGAATGATCAGATAAGGCAATACAGAAACTGATAAAGCAGTTAAAAGCTGAGCGATTACATTTCCGGTTAAAGAGCCTGCCGCAAGCAGCAGAGAGTAAGCCAGCAGGCTAATGATCATCATTCCCGCAATGTAGTGATGAAAAAAAATGACCTTACCCGGATGTGTCAAAAAAATCATGAGTTCTGATAACAGGTAAGCAAATAATTGTGAACTGATGATAATTGAAGCGCCTATGATGAATTTTGCATGAAACACCTGACTTCTTGAATAAGGCAAACTTAAAGTATATTCAAGTACCCCTTTACTCCGGTCAATCCCTAATTGGATGACAGCTAAAATAACAGCAGGCGCTAAATGAAGCAAAATCAAACCCATATCGGAAAAGTCTACAGTATATTTACATTCGTAATCAGGGTATTGATTTTGCGTACTCAGACAGCTTTGGTACTTGAAATAGTTATTAATGATTGATAACGGATTAAGAAAAACGAGGACAGCTGAAATCAAAACGAAAGTGACATGATTCTGCTTCCACTCTTTATAAAACAAACCGCGGTCTGACAATTTTACTTCCTCCCTGCGCGGTAAACACCTCTTATGCTGTGTGTAAACTGGTTAAACTACACATGCTTTGTTTTTTTATAAATCGCAAAATAACTGATCAAAAAGCCGACTGCTCCTCCGATCAACATCCCGACAACGTACCCAGTGATTGTCTGGCCCGTCGAGTATCCCGCCAAACCAAAACCGAGAACGCCGATGATAATTACGAAGATTTGAACAGGACGGTCAAGTTTTTTCCAAAGGAAAAAGCGCCCGTTTCGTTCAATCGGCTGTCTGACAAAGCAGATATACCCAATGACATAAAACAAAATGCTCATCGCTGCCGGAATGATTAGGATGTATTTACTCGCAGTGATCCAATCTGTATTAGCGTACATAATCGGATTAATAAATTGAAAAGAATGGTTTACACTAGACGGCAATAATTCATATGTCTTAACCCCTAAAACGACTTCTGCATTTGCCAGCGGCAAAGAAATGATTAAGTATGGCGCTATCGATACGGTAAACGCCGTTAACAGCTGCCCGAACGTATTCCCCGTTAAAGTACCGGCGCTTGCAACCAATGTGAAAGCCAAAACACTCACAATGATTTCGCCGACACTGAAATGGTGAAAATAGTATACACGCTCAGGCTTCAGCAAAATGATCAAAAGCTCGGCGAGCCCATAACCGACCGCTTGGAAACCGACAATGACCGCTCCCCCGAGTAAAAATTTAGTTTGAAACACCTGCCCGCGTGTATAAGGCAGACTCAGCAGTGAATCCATCGTTCCCTTTGTACGCTCCAATCCGAATAAACAGACCGCCAGCATAAGACCGGTAACCCAATTCATAATGAGCATTCCGTTATCAAATGAATTCACGTGAAAAACGCAATAATATTCCCCCGGATCACCTAGACAGCCTTTATAGGTTAAATAAGTATTAAAAACTGAAAACGGATTGACTGCTGCTAAAAAGATACTGACCAAAATCAGTACAACCTGATTCTGTTTCCACTCGCGATATAACAGTCCCCGGTCTACCATCTCCGGTTCCCCCCAAACTTCGCGATGAAGACTTCCTCTAAATTCACAGGCAGCTCGTTCCACACTTTCGGATTCAGCTCTTTCAGAAAGTACTTTTTCTCCTCATCGTTTTTCGGAATCAGCACTGTATAAAACACACCGGCCTGATCGAGAATCGGTATATTTTGTTCTCTGATCGTCAAATTGACATCCGTTTCAAACGCCATTTGGATTTTGATATATTCCTCTTTCATATCATCCAAGTCCATCACATTTGTCAGCTGATTTCCTTCCAAAAATCCGATCCGGTTGCACATACGTTCAATATCCTCTAAACGGTGTGAGGTAATCAAAATGCTTGTATCCCGCTCTGCCACTTCGTCCACCATGAGCTGAAGCACGTCATGGCGCGTCACGGCGTCAATCCCGTCCGTCGGTTCATCCAGCAGAATCAATGCGGGGCGGGAAGCGAAGGCAAGGACGAGCGCCAGCTGTTTTTTCAGCCCTGTTGACAGTTCGCGGTATTTCTTCGTTTCCGGAATGTCATACCTGTTCATCAGCTCATTGGCATAAGTCACATCAAAGCTTGGATAGATTCTGCTTAAAATGCCGACAAGCTGTTTATACGTATACTTATCATAAAAAGGGTTTTGGACAGGCATGTAAATGATATTCTGCTTTACCTTCGGATGACGTTTTATTTCTACATTATCAAATAAGACCGTACCTTTATCCGGCAATAGTATTTGCTGAATGAGCCGGAGCATCGTTGTTTTTCCTGATCCGTTTCTGCCGAGCAGCCCGAAGATTTCTCCTTTTCCGATGGTGAGTGAGATATCTTTGAGCACTTCTTTTCCGTCAATCGTTTTCGAGAGATTTCGCAATTCAATCATGAGCTTTCCCTCCTTTCACATCAGCGCTGATTTCCTTTATCCATTCCTGCAGCTTCTCCAGCTCCACTCCCGCGTAATGGGCATCGATGATGAGCTGTTTCAGTTGCTCTTTTATCATCGTCATCTTCCCTTCAACCAATGTCGTTTTTGCGTCCTCCGATATATACGTTCCTCTTCCTCTCAGCGTTTCAATAATTCCTTCGCGTTCTAGCTCCTTGTACGCTTTGCTGACAGTATTGGGATTAGCGATAATAATCGTGGCCAATTCCCTGACAGAAGGAAGTTTATCTCCAGGCTTCATGATCCCTTTTAAACAAAGCTCTTTCAGTTGCTGTATGATTTGCTCGTAAATCGGAGTTGAGCTTCTCGGATCGATTTGAATCATTTACTTCCCTTCTTTCTATACGAGCTGCTCTCTATTGGTTAAATGTTTTGCCACTGAAACCCGATCATAACAAGAATGATAAACAGACTGCTGGCCAGAACCGAAGCTGCAATAATGAGAGGCACATCTTGTTTTACAGGTCTTTTCGTCTTCATGAAAGCTCTCCTTTCTTTTTTCGGGATGATATGTAAATTCAGTATATGAAGTGTTCGTTGTGTATTACATCAAGTAGTACACCTAATACAATATACACACACCAGTAAATTGTCAATTCTTTTTTTGAAAAATAACCGAAAAAAAAGCCTGCCGGCATTCCGGCAAGCTTCAGCCGCTAAAGCGCTGTTTGTTAATAATCGAAGTTACGCTGCAAAATCATATTGTTTTGCAATGTTTGCAGCTGCAATCTCATACGGTAAAGCTGTTCTCTTTGCTGATCATTCGCTGATAATGACAGCTTGTTTAATTCATTCACCGCGTTTTCAAGCATCATCTGCGCTTCGCTGTACTCATTATCATTGTAATGCTCTTGCCTTGAAGCAATAGAAAATTGCTCATTCGCAAATTCATATGCCTGTTCGCTTCTTTGGAGATGTTCATCTACTGATTGTCTTGTTGCCAAAGAAACCCCTCCTAAGTGAATGAAAATGGAAAATCAAACTTAGTTTGAGCGTACAGCAAATGATTAAGACATGAATGTTATAGGAAAAGGAACCAATTTTTAAAATGATCAGGTCAGCTGCTCATGAAGCTCCTGCAGCACTTCGTTAATTGCCTCTTTATTGATATAATAATACGTTTTATTTTGAATGCGTGTACTCTCTACCAGCCCCTGAGCCGTCATCACCCTCATATGATGAGAAATCGTCGCGTTTGACAATTGAAGCCGTTCAGCAATCTCGTTCGCATATAATTTTTTGTCCTTCAACAGCGTTAATATTTTAAATTTGCTCTGATCAGCCATTAATTTCAAAAGATTTAACATACGGACATTCCGGTCTTCTCCTTTAGATGCAAAGAAAACATCTGCTTTATTGCCAAGTCCCATATAGATTTGGTTTTGTTTTTTTGAAATCAAGGCTGTGAATGGAATCAAAACCGGATATATGTGAACCTTAGATTTTTGCATGTACTCCTTACCTTTTATTGTTTGGATAATATGTAAAGGAATATCATTCCCCATTGCCTTTAAACGATTCATCCAGCTTGTCCTCTGAGGCTCTAGGGGAGACAATGCTTGATCTAATTGTTTGTCCAGTTTCTTCAATGTATCACAAAAAAACTGTATGTGGACTCTAGGCTGTTTCATTACTTCAAGTAAGTTCCATTTCGATTCACCTGTGATTGGAAGCTCTTTCAGCAGCGAAAAAAACAGCTCTTCATCCTCTGCATACAGATCCGCTTCAGTTTTATCCGAATGACCCTTCACATGCAATAATGACTCTGCTATTTTCTTTCTAGTCTCACTCTCTTTGCTATTTGATATTCCATTGATGGTATCTGAAAAGCTTTTATCAAAAATTTCATGGATTCGAAAAAATGTTGTAGCCAAACAAAAAATATTCCCATTCGCTACATCATCATAACCGAAAAAGCTGCCAAAATAGAACGTTAAAAACTCACGCTCTTCTTCTTTCACTTCTCTTAATTCCTTCAGCACCTGAATATATTCTTTATCTATTGAGACATTTAATTTTTTCCAATACTCATGAAAAAATGATTCATGAGTTACCCAAATTAATGCACTTATTTTATCCAAAAATTCAGAAGGCTTATTACTCAGAGTCAAATCCAATTCTTACAGCTCCTTTTTCGCTACCGCAATCTGTTATTTGATTATAAAACATTTATCACTTTGACGAATAGCATTGACAATTATAGGTGTATTTTTTAACATATTTAGATGTATATCTAAAATAATTTCATACAATAATCTAAATAAGGAGATCAGCCATGAAACAAAAATTAATTTTGACAGCTTTATTATTAAGCACATTTATTTCGGTTATGGACACAACTATTGTCAATATCGCTATACCTGATTTATTGAACCGCTTTTCTTGCTCCCTTTCACAGGCTGGATGGGTGGCTACGGGCTATAACTTAGCGTTTGCCGTTGTATTGGTGGCTGCATCAAAACTCGCTGACCATTTAGGCAGAAAAAAAGCCTTTATTTTCGGATTGTCATTGTTTGTTGCAGTTTCTGCAGCAGCTTGTTTCAGCTCATCAATTGAGATGCTGATTGCATTAAGAGTAATCCAAGGTTTGGCTGCAGCATTTATCGTTCCGGTTACAATGCCAATCGCATTAAACCTTATTTCTGAAGAAAGAAAAGGAATGCTGATCGGGATTTGGGGTGCTTTTTCCGGCCTTGCGGCAACAGCAGGGCCAATGCTCGGCGGCATTATAATTCAAAAAATAAACTGGCAAGCCATCTTTTTTATCAATATTCCTCTAGGCCTTATTTGTCTGCTTTTGGCTGTTTTATTTATTACTGAAAGCTATGATTCCTCTGCTGATCACCGTATAGATTTTTTTGGAATGCTCGTATTGTCTTCTGCCCTTTTTTGCCTTACTTTCGGGTTTGCTCGCGTGTCTGACGACGGATGGACATCTCTTCCAGTCATGCTGCTGTTTGCAAGTTCCGCCGTATTATTTATATTATTTTTCATAATTGAATGTAAGACAAAGTCACCGATGATCCCTATTCAAATGCTTAAAGTACGTACATTTGCGTTCAGTTCTCTAACCTTATTTATGCTCGGGTTAGGGTTAACAGGCGGTACACTTATCATTACCTTGCTTTTGACAAATTTAATGGGAAAGACTGAGCTTGAGGCTGGATTCATTATTTCTTCCTTAGCATTATCCTCAATGTTTACCTCTGCGCTTTCAGGCATATGGAGATCTGTTTGGCTTCCGAGTATCGGAATGCTCGGACTGACCGTTTCAACATATCTTTATGGATTTATCAGCTATGACAGTTCAATCTATTTCGTGGTTTTGCTGCTGTCTTTTTCAGGATTGGCATTAGGTTTTGTGATAGGTCCTGTCATGGGAACTGGGATCAAACATATCGCTTATGAAAAAACTGGTATGGCATCAGGGATTATGAATATGATGAGAACCGTAGGGCAAGCGGTTGGGATTGCAATTCTTACCTCTTTATTAACAGCAAACATGACAATACATACAGAGCTGGCAAAAAAAGAGGCGATTGCACTTGCTGAACAAGATTCTATCCTAGATCCTAGTACAAAAGCAGAATTTATAAATCAGCTTCAACATTCAAATAACACAAATTCATTTTCTCAAACAAAAACAACAGAAACGATTGATAGAAAAGAATCCGAAGTATTGAATAGCGTCCCCAAAAAAGAACAAAAGCAAAAAAAACAACAATTAAACATTCAGAAAAATGAGGTGCTCCTGCTCCAAAATAAAATAACAACATTATACAAAGAGAACATCAGCTTCAGTTTTCAGAGTACATGTAAAACAGGAGGATACATATTAATATTAGGAATTATTTTTGCTATTTTCATCAATGTTAAACAGAGAAAAAAAGAAAAACCTCAAAAAGCCGTATCATAACAATCGCGTATCGGTTTCCGCATTGTGAACCCTGATCTTTCATGCTACAATTTTAGGATGCATCTGATGTGAGGAGGCTTTTTGAACATTGAACAAGAAGAACCCTTTTCCTTATTCAAATACGGAAAAACGGTATCATACATTAAATTATCACTTGCGGGAGCATTTCGGCCATAAAGTGTTTAAAGTTGCGCTTGATGGCGGCTTTGACTGCCCGAACCGGGACGGCACGGTCGCCCATGGCGGCTGTACATTTTGCAGCGCGGCGGGCTCCGGTGATTTCGCCGGCAACCGGGCCGATGACTTATTAACTCAATTTCACGATATTAAAAACCGCATGCACGAAAAATGGAAGGACGGCAAATATATCGCTTATTTCCAAGCCTTCACCAATACGCATGCCCCGGTCGAGGAGCTCCGCGAAAAGTTCGAATCCGTGCTGAAGCTTGACGGTGTTGTCGGAATGTCGATCGCAACCCGCCCCGACTGCCTGCCGGATGACGTCGTGGAATATTTAGCCGAGCTGAATGAGCGCACGTATTTGTGGGTCGAGCTCGGACTGCAGACAGTGCACGAAAGGACAGCGCTTTTAATCAATCGCGCCCATGATTTTGACTGTTACGTCGAGGGCGTCAATAAGTTAAGAAAACACGGCATCCGTGTCTGCTCCCATATCATTAACGGGCTTCCGCTCGAAAACCGGGATATGATGATGCAAACGGCAAAAGCGGTAGCCGACTTAGACGTCCAAGGTATTAAAATCCATCTGCTTCACCTATTAAAAGGCACGCCGATGGTGAAGCAATATGAAAAAGGCAAGCTTGAATTTCTCTCTCAAGATGAGTATGTCCAGCTTGTCTGTGATCAGCTAGAAATCATTCCCCCGGAAATGATCGTCCACCGCATTACAGGAGACGGGCCGATTGAATTAATGGTAGGTCCGATGTGGAGTGTCAATAAATGGGAAGTATTAGGCGCTATTCAAAAAGAGCTGGAACAGCGGGAAAGCTATCAAGGCAAGCTCTTCCGGAGAATCGGGGAGGAATCCGCTCTATGACTTTAATGCACATCCTTCCTTTCAGTAAAGAATTGCTGAAGTCCGCCGTACAAGAAGGAGATATCACAATTGACGCGACGATGGGCAACGGGCATGATACGTTTTTTTTAGCGGACCTTGTCGGGGAAACGGGACATGTTCACGCGTTTGACATTCAAGCAAATGCACTTGCTAAAACGAAGGAACGGCTCGGAGAAACGTTCGGAAAGCGTGTCACACTGCATCATAAAAGCCATGATCAAATAAAAGAATCCCTGCCGGAGGAAGCACACGGCCGGGTGGCGGCGGCTGTTTTTAATCTTGGCTATCTGCCCGGCGGTGATAAAAGCATAACAACAAACGGACACTCCACAATTACGGCAATTGAACAGCTCCTTGAACTGCTGAAAGACAACGGGCTGATTGTACTCGTGGTGTATCACGGACACCCTGAAGGCAAGGAAGAAAAAAATGCCCTCTTAGAATACTGCCAAAATCTTGATCAAGAGAAAGCACGCGTGTTAAGCTACGGCTTTCTCAATCAGCGAAACGATCCGCCGTTTATTATAGCTATTGAAAAAAAAGTGCAAAACAAATAATCGGATGTTTGAGGATTGGATTCTGTCATATCTCAGGGCTCAATCCTTTTTTGGGACAAATTTCAGAAGGATTCATTACCTTTTTGGGTAATCGTGTTTACTTTTTTAAAAAATATATTAACATGAAATTGTAGCAAAAAAAGAAGCAGCTTCGAATAAAGGTTAGTTCATTGAAAAAAGTTATTACTCGCCATACTATTGCTATTAATCAGTTTCAACTCACAAAGCGGATAACCCGTAAGCGTTCATTAGAATGAGGCCGGAATTGACACAGGGTTTGAAAAGGACAGTCCTGATATTATTAATCCATATGCATGACACTATTTACATAATGGTGATCCTCGCTATAGCGTTAACAGTTCTTGCTTCATCAAAAAACGATGAACCGATATTTTTTTCATCCGGGAGGAGCAGCAGTTTGAATATTCTTCGCATCGTCTTTTCAATTGTTCCATATATGATGTTTGTGATCATTTTATTAAGACATTTAGGTTTTGAATTTGCCAAAACATATTATTGGTGGTTTGCTTCATTGTTCATCATTGGGATTATCGGCAAGTTTGTGTTGTACATTATGACAAAAAAGAAACCATTAAAAAAAGAGACAGCGTAATTCGCGCGCGTCTCTTTTTTTAATTTATATGTACTCTTTCAGCACCTTTTTTGTGTAAGCAGGGTTGTTTGTAAATATCCCATCCACTTTTAATTTCAGCATGCCCGGCGTTAATTTCCTCTCATCTTCCGCATCAAAAAGGCATAAAATCAGATGATCTTCTTGACACTGACCAAAAATAAACAAAAAAACCGCACCCCCATTTGCCGTTTTGGTCACAAATGAAGAGCGCAGTTTTAGTGATTACGAACTTTTCGTCCAAGCCATCTTCTGGAATTTGCGGTAGGCTCTGCCGTTGATATAAAAGAAAAAAGACGTTTTTCCGCTTGCTCTGATCAGCTTTCTGGCTAGTCGGCCCATCTCTTTCTGACTCGCGACTTTATCATCTGATAAATAGACGCCGAGCAGCCCCCTGTTAATCAGCCGGTGAAAATTTTCATGCGGGATGCCCTGTAAATGCTCATCCGCTTTTTCTATAAAGTGCTTCAGCCTCTGCATCATTTCTTCATGTGACTCGTAATACGTACAGAAGTTCAGGTCTCCTTCAAGCAAATCCTCTTCCTGGTCAATTAAATAATCGAGCAAAATGTGAAGCCCTTGTATGTACGGAAAATAGCTGCTGCGGATTTTCTCAGCGGTATGTTCGTCAAAATCAGGCTGGAAAGAATATGCGACAAGACAGAAAATGCCTAACGTTGATCCTGCACAGGCGGAAAATTCAAACCATTCCATTTCCGGCAGCTGTGATTGATACTGCTCAAACCACTTTTTAAGCCTCGGAACACGTTCATGCTCCACGACATGCTTATGAACCTGCAGGTCGCAGTAATAGCCGCACAGTTCAAGCAAATAGGGCTTAATGATGTCGTAATGTTCAATTGACCCGAGAACGCGCTGGCATGTTCTGACCAGCTCATGCAGATACCCGCCGTCATCCTGTTCCTCTCTGTATTGATAGTACGGCTGCACATCGGCGCCGACTGTCAGTGCATCACGCATTGAAAGATGAAGCATGCGAAAATCCTCAGGATCAAGCGAGGTGCTCCGGTCGCACAGATTGTCCAAGTAGTCACTGATCGTCTGGTACGCAATGATAAATTGCACACATTTCTGCTTTTGCTCACCCGACAGCAGGGCCAAAATGCCGCCGCCTTCACAATGAAACGATTTATCCCGGATACTTGCGGCTGCCTGCTGCTGCAGCTCGGTATTTTTAATGGTTTCTGATTTTGCCCGCCACATGTTAAGCTCCTGATGGACGAGCGGAAAAATCTCCCGATACACTTTTGCCATTAGATTAAAAGGATGTTCCGGTACTGTCAACACATGCACCCCCAATGAATTCAAATATACTGATCTGTAAAGGCTTTTGCTGCCTTAAAAACATCGTCTCTTTCAGGTTCATTAAAAATTTCATGATAAAGCCCTTCCCACTCCCTGTAAGATTTATTATGGGAAGCCACGCCGGAAAACCATTTGCGGACCTTGATTTTATCGACAATTTTATCATCGCCGCCCTGCATGAGAAGAAGCGGCACCTTTAAAAAAGCATCGGTCGGCACCATAGCGGCGTCAATGGTTTTTAAAAGCTCTCTGTACCATCTTACAGATACCTTTGTGACATATAAAGAGTCGTTTACATCCGCTTCAACCATTTCCGCATTCCGAGTCGCCATATCCGGAGATAATCCGGAATCCACCCTGAGGGAGGGCGCGAGGACATTCAGTCCTTTTGACGCGAAATCAAGCACTTTATTCACTTTAATTTGCAGCCCCAGACAAGGTGATGATAAAATAAGTGCCGTAATGCGGGGATTTCTCTGCTGTTTAAACCATTCTATCGCAATCAGCCCGCCCATGCTGTGGCCCAAAAGAAAAACGGGCGCCTCAAGCGTTCTCGCTTGATCAATCCATATATCTACTTCATCAATGTATTCTTGGAAAGAGCGAATATGCCCCCTGGCGCGGGTGGATGTTCCCTGACCGGGCAAATCGCCGATCACAACGTTATAACCGGAAGATCTCCACATTTCAATTAACCATTTATACCGTCCGTGGTATTCGCTTGCCCCGTGGATAATGACAATCGTACCGACAGGACTGTCTGCTTTCCAAGTCCACATACTGTTCACCTCTTACGATATTTATTAAGAAAGAAGGATGAGAATGATTATCTACCCTTATAAACAATTCACGCCGGACATCCACCCTGAAGCATTTATCGCGGATAACGCCGTCATCACCGGCGACGTTGTTATCGGAGAACAATCGAGCATTTGGTTCTCGGCAGTCATTCGGGGAGATGTGGCGCCGACAAGAATCGGAAAAAGAGTCAATATCCAAGACTTAAGCTGCCTTCATCAAAGTCCGGGCCGCGCGCTTCTTATAGAAGATGACGCCACAATCGGGCATCAGGTTACACTGCACAGCGCAATCATCAGAAAGAATGCTTTAATCGGTATGGGCTCCGTCATTCTTGATGGAGCTGAAATCGGAGAAGGCGCGTTTATCGGCGCCGGAAGCCTCGTTCCTCCGGGCAAAACGATTCCGCCCGGCTGTCTCGCGTTCGGCCGGCCCGCAAAGGTCATTCGCCGGCTGACGGAAGAAGACATACAGGACATGGAAAGAATCAGAACGGAATATGTTGAAAAAGGCCGATACTATAAAACACTGCAAGAGAAATAAAAAATCAGCTTTGTTTAACTACTGTACCATTTTTCAAAATATTATTTAAGCGAAAACCATTTGCGTTTTTACGATTGTAAAAAAAACAGAAACAAAATGTTCAGGAATTTGTTTTATTCTTCCCCGATCACCGAGATCCTATGAAAAAAGAGCCCGTTCAGCAGGGCTCTTTCTTTATGCTTTTTCGGCGAATGTTTGCCCTGTTTCCAGACTCACATGTTTCCTTTTATGGAATCCTTTTCCGTAGTACACCGCTAATAGGATACAAAACCAGATAGGGCCGATAATCACGGCGACTCTTGTCTCCGCGTTATAAGCCATCAGCACAACCACAAAAGCGAGAAATGCCAGTGAGATGTATGAGGAAAAAGGATATAAAGGCATTTTATATTTCAGTTTTTTACGCTCTTCCGGCTGTAAACTTTTACGATATTTCAATTGAGAAAGCAAAATAATCGCCCACGTCCAAATCGCTCCGAACGTCGCAATGCTTGTCACCCACGTGAATACTTTCGCCGGCACCACGTAGTTTAAAATAACCCCGATGCATAATGCGCCTGCCGAAACCAATACCGCTTTTCCCGGCACGCCGCCTTTTGTGACCGTTCCGTAGGCTTTGGGAGCTTCGTTTTGTTCCGCAAGGTTAAAAAGCATGCGGCCCGTGCTGAAAATCCCGCTGTTGCAGGAAGAAAGCGCCGCTGTCAATACGACAAAATTAATAATGCCGGCAGCTGCGGGGATTCCCACTTTTTCAAACGTAAGAACAAAGGGGCTTCCTGCTGAACCGATTTCCTGCCAAGGGTAAATAGACATAATAACAAACAAAGCACCGACATAAAAAATGAGAATACGCCAAAAGACAGTATCAATGGCCCTCGCCAGTGATTTTTGCGGGTTTTTGACTTCACCGGCTGTTACGCCGATTAATTCAATACCGAGATAAGCAAACATGACCATTTGAAGCGACAGCAGCACCCCTTTTATCCCGTTCGGGAAAAAGCCGCCGTGACTCCACAAATTACTGATGCCCAGCGCCACGCCCCCGTTACCGAGCCCGAACACGATCATGACTAAACCGATCGCGATCATGGAGAGGATCGCAGCGACCTTGATGAGCGCAAACCAAAATTCAAGCTCACCGTATGCTTTAACCGCCAAAAAGTTGACAGCCGTCATAATGACAAGCGCCGCAAGCGCCCAAATCCATGCCGGTACGTCCGGGAACCAGTAGCCCATGTAAATGCCTACCGCCGTAATTTCCGCCATACAGGTTACGACCCATAAAAACCAATAGTTCCAGCCCGTTAAAAACCCGGCGAGAGGGCCTAAATAATCCCGCGCATATCTGCTGAAAGATCCGGCTACAGGCTTTTGAATCGCCATTTCCCCTAATGCCCGCATAATAAAAAACATAATAAGCCCGCTGCAGGCGTAAGCGGCTAAAATTCCCGGCCCGGCAAGCTTAATGGCAGAAGCTGATCCGAGAAACAAGCCGACTCCAATCGCGGCACCTAGAGACATGAGTGAAATATGCCTCTCCTCTAATCCGCGATGCAGCGTTTTTCCTTTGTTTTGCATAACTCTCCCCCCCTGATTTTGACAGAGAACAACATAAACCGAGACGAAATAGCCAGAAAACGCTTTCCGGCAGACACCCGATTAGTCCTATTATAACTCTTTTCTGAATATTGTGTAATACTTTATCAAAATCAAAGCGGAATAGACGGATTAGAAATCTATAGAAAAAAGGCTTTCGACAAATATCGAAAGCCTTCTTTATTAAACGAAAATGACTTCTTTCGGCTGGTGGTTCAGCTCTTCGGGCACGAGACGTTTTTCAACATTAATGCTGTGCCAGATCATAAAGATCAGCACCGTCCAGATTTTACGGCTGTTGTCCGCTCTGTCGGCACAATGGTCTTCAAGAAGCTGAAGAACATAGTCCTTTTCAATGTAAGCGTCCGTTTCACTTTCACGAATGATATTACGCACCCATTCGTTCATTTCATTTTTCAGCCAATGGCGGATCGGCACAGGGAAGCCGAGTTTTTTGCGGTTAAGCACATGGTCAGGCACTACCCCTTCTGCGGCTTTACGCAAGAGGTACTTCGTCGTGCCGTTTTTCGTTTTCAGTTCATCAGGAATTTTAGAAGCCACATCGAACACGACTTTATCAAGGAACGGCACACGCAATTCCAATGAATTCGCCATCGTCATTTTATCAGCCTTTAACAAAATATCGCCGCGCATCCACGTATGAATGTCGACATACTGCATTTTATTAATATCACTGTATGTGCTGCTTTCCGTAAAGTACGGCTTCGTCACATCACGGTATGAAAGCTGCGGGTTATAATGTTTCAGCAGCTGTTTCTTCACAGGCTCTTCAAAAATTTTCGCGTTGCCGATATAACGATCTTCAAGCGGTGTACAGCCGCGGACTAAGAGGCTTTTTCCTCTCATTCCCTCAGGCATGACAGCAGCCACATGAAGAAGCATTTTTTTCAAGCCGGACGGAATGCGTTCAAACGGTTTAAGGGACAGCGGCTCACGGTAAATGTTATAACCGCCGAATAACTCGTCAGCACCCTCCCCGGATAACGCAACCGTTACATGCTTCTTCGCTTCTTTCGCAACGAAATACAACGGAATCGCCGCGGGATCTGCAAGCGGATCATCAAAGTGCCATACGATTTTCGGAAGCTCGTTCATATACTCCTCAGGAGAAATGACCTTGCTGATGTTTTCGATACCGAGCGCAGCGGCTGTTTCCTTCGCTACATCAACTTCACTGAAGCCCTGCTGTTCAAAGCCGACAGAAAACGTTTTAAGATTTGGGTGAAATTCTTTCGCCACAGAGACGATAAAAGAAGAGTCAATACCGCCGGAAAGAAACGAGCCGACAGGAACGTCACTTCTCATATGAACTTTAACAGAGTCAAAAATCGCGTCTCTGACTTCCTTCACAAGCTTATCTTCATCTGACTGAACAGGCTTGAAGTTCGCTTTGAAATACGTTTTAAACGCAATATCGCCTTCCGGACGGATCGTAAACTGGCTGCCCGGCTCCACTTTTTTCACTTCAGCATCAAGCGTGCCTGGTTCAGGAACGAATTGGAAAGACATATATTGCTGTAAAGAAGCTGTATCAAGATCAATTCCGTTCTGAGCGGCCATTAAACTTTTTCTTTCAGAAGCAAAATACACCTTGTCTTGGATCGTTGTATAGTACAGCGGTTTGATTCCGAACGGGTCTCTCGCGCCGTACATGACTTGGTCAGCTTTGTTCCAAATCAGAAACGCAAACATTCCGCGAAGCTTTGAAGCCGCTTCTTCTTTATAATGGCGGTATGTCGCAAGCAGAACTTCGGTATCGGAATCAGTATTGAAAGTGTAGCCCTTCGCTTCGAGCTCTTCTCTCAATTCAATATAGTTATAAATTTCGCCGTTAAAAATGATCCAATATTTTTCATCTTCATATGATAAAGGCTGTCCGCCATTTTCTACATCAATAATACTGAGCCGTCTGAAGCCGAATCCGACGTGCTCATCATGATAATACCCATCGCTGTCAGGACCGCGGTGAACGATCATTTGGTTCATTTGTTTGATTAGCTCTTCTTGATCTGCGGTTTGAGTTAATGGATGCTTATTAAAAACACCGACAAATCCACACATAGTATAGCCTCCATAAGTGTAATTTTCTAATTGGACCCCCTTTTTATAGACGCTTTGCTCAATCATTTGTT
Source organism: Bacillus nakamurai (assembly GCF_001584325.1). Lineage (GTDB taxonomy): Bacteria > Bacillota > Bacilli > Bacillales > Bacillaceae > Bacillus > Bacillus nakamurai. Next base: position 30,700 of record NZ_LSAZ01000017.1, on the reverse strand, counting down.
TCACGTTATGTAAAAAAATAAACATGACAGCATCTACAAAAAGGGAAAGCCGCTTAAGTAAGCGGCTATATAATTATTCTCCTAGCGCTTCTTTGCGAAGCGTTTCCGCCTTGTCAGTACGCTCCCAAGGAAGATCCACGTCATGACGTCCGAAGTGGCCGTAAGCAGCCGTTTGCTTATAGATCGGGCGGCGCAGGTCAAGCATTTTAATAATGCCGGCCGGTCTCAGATCGAAGTTGCTGCGCACGACTTCAATCAGCTTTTCTTCAGAAGCTTTTCCGGTATCAAATGTATTGATTGAAATGGAAACAGGCTGCGCAACGCCGATTGCGTATGCAAGCTGCACTTCGCAAGAATCCGCAAGGCCGGCGGCAACAATGTTTTTCGCTACATATCTGGCTGCGTATGCCGCAGAACGGTCTACCTTCGTCGCATCCTTACCGGAGAACGCGCCGCCGCCGTGGCGTGCATAGCCGCCGTATGTATCAACGATGATCTTACGCCCTGTAAGCCCAGCGTCACCTTGAGGTCCGCCGATAACAAAGCGTCCTGTCGGGTTAATGAAGTATTTTGTTTCTTCATCAATCAGTTCCTCAGGAACGACCGGGTTAATGACATGCTCTTTCAGATTGCGCTGAATTTGCTCAAGCGTGATTTCAGGGTGGTGCTGAGTGGAAATAACGATCGCATCGATGCGGACCGGCTTGTTGTTTTCATCATATTCAACTGTTACTTGTGTTTTACCGTCCGGGCGAAGGTACGGAAGGATGTCTTCTTTGCGGACTTCGCTTAAACGGCGGGCCAATTTATGGGCCAGTGAGATCGGAAGCGGCATAAGCTCTTTCGTCTCATTACATGCATAACCGAACATCAAGCCTTGGTCTCCCGCTCCGATTGCTTCGATTTCAGCATCGCTCATTGTGCCTTCACGTGCTTCAAGCGCTTGGTCTACTCCCATCGCGATATCTGCTGACTGTTCGTCAATTGACGTTAAAACAGCGCAAGTTTCCGCATCAAATCCGTATTTGGCGCGTGTATAGCCGATTTCTTTAATCGTTTCACGGACCGTTTTCGGAATGTCAACGTATGTTGATGTTGTAATCTCTCCGCTGACCAGCACTAAGCCTGTCGTTACAGATGTTTCGCAGGCTACGCGCGCGTTAGGGTCATTTTTCAAAATTTCATCTAAAATGCTGTCAGAAATTTGATCACAGATTTTATCCGGATGCCCTTCAGTAACTGATTCAGATGTAAATAAACGACGGTTTTTACTCATAAATTTTTTCCTCCTGAAAAAAGATCCTTCCCAAGATCTTCTCATATGATACGGAACTCGCTCCCTCTTAATACAATGTCATACTATATCAGAGAATGTTAATTGGCATATTTTATGAAATAAAAAAACCTTTTCCACTCGAGGAAAGGGTTTGGTTTGTGTGCCTTTCACTCTTATCGCTCAAGGAAAATATTGAACCTTGCATCAGGTTAGCACCTTGGTTTCTCACAGTGTTTCCACATGCTTTTTAACAGAGAAACCGGTTGCTGGGCTTCATCGGGCCTGTCCCTCCGCCAGCTCGGGATAAGAGTATCCGCTCAATGAAATATCTTATCGTAAAAGTGTTTAAGGTGTCAATATGAATTAAAGCGATTACGCGCCTTTATTTCGGAAAGCAATGGAAAAAACACAAACAAAAAATAATAAATAGTATAGACTATTTTTAGATATGTGTTATACTAATTTCACATTCAGCGAAACACAAATAAACCGGCAAAGGAAGGTTTTTATGAAATTAGTTGATTTAACCGCAGACTTACAAGCGTTACTCGGAAGTCCGAATGTACATCATAATTTATCCGCCCCAAGACTTACCGAAAAAGTGATCAGCCGAAATGAAGGAACATTAACATCAACGGGTGCTGTCCGTGCGACTACCGGCGCATACACCGGCCGTTCTCCTAAAGATAAATTTATCGTCAGGGAAAAAAGCACAGAAGATCAGATTGATTGGGGACCGGTGAACCAGCCTATTTCTGAAGAAGCGTTCGAACGGCTGTATTCAAAAGTCGTCAGCTATTTAAAACAGCGGGATGAACTGTTTGTATTTGAAGGATTCGCAGGTGCTGATGAAAAATACCGACTGCCGATTACGGTCGTAAATGAATTTGCATGGCATAATTTATTCGCACGCCAGCTGTTTATCAGACCTGAGACAGACGAAAGAGACACCGGGGTTCAGCCGTTTACCATACTTTCCGCCCCGCATTTCAAAGCGGACCCGGAAACTGACGGCACACATTCTGAGACGTTTATTATCGTTTCTTTCGAAAAACGTGTCATTTTAATCGGCGGAACGGAATATGCCGGAGAAATGAAAAAATCGATATTCTCCATTATGAATTTCCTGCTGCCCGCACAGGATATCCTGCCGATGCACTGCTCAGCCAACGTCGGGGAAAAAGGCGATGTCGCCCTGTTCTTCGGACTTTCCGGCACCGGAAAAACGACACTCTCAGCAGATGCAAACCGCAAATTGATCGGTGATGATGAGCACGGCTGGTCACACTCCGGCGTGTTTAACATCGAGGGCGGCTGCTACGCTAAATGTATCAACTTGAGTGAAGAAAAGGAACCGCAGATTTTCAACGCGATCCGCTTCGGGTCAGTTCTTGAAAATGTTGTGATTGACGATAAGACGCATGAGGCGGATTACGATAATTCCTTCTACACGGAAAACACAAGAGCGGCATATCCGATTGAAATGATCGGCAATATCGTGTCTCCAAGCATCGCCGGGCACCCGTCTGCCATCGTCTTTTTAACGGCGGACGCGTTCGGTGTGCTGCCTCCGATCAGCAAATTGACGAAAGAACAGGCGATGTACCATTTCTTAAGCGGGTACACCAGTAAGCTTGCCGGAACCGAGCGCGGAGTGACATCTCCGCAAACGACTTTCTCAACATGCTTCGGTTCTCCGTTTCTTCCGCTTCCGGCTCACGTATATGCCGAAATGCTCGGGAAGAAAATCGATGAGCACGGCGTTCAGGTCTTCCTTGTTAACACAGGCTGGACCGGCGGGGGATACGGTGAGGGAGAGCGTATGAAGCTGTCCTACACGAGAGCGATGGTAAAAGCGGCTATTGAAGGCAAACTGGATCAGACAGACATGGTGACAGACAGCATCTTCGGTCTCCACAGCCCTGTTCATGTCCCAGGCGTGCCCGATCATGTCCTTCAGCCTGAAAACACATGGAGCGATAAAACAGCTTACAATGAAAAAGCGCTATTCCTCGCTCATGAGTTCAAGGAAAACTTTAAAAAGTTCTCACATACCGATTCAATTGCAAAAACAGGCGGACCTCTCGTTTAACAACAAAAGCCAAGGGCGTAAATGCCCTTGGCTTTTGTTCATTAATTTGTGGTGTAAAGCGAGGTGAGCCTGTATGTAATGCTTGTCCGTCCGTTCGCCCATTCGAGCTTTTGGACTTCTCCCGTACCCGATTTCTCGCCTGTTTTCGTTTTACGCACGTCCATCGGAATATCAAGAGGATAAACGCGGTAGCCCTCTTTTTCAAGGATGAAGATATTTTCCTCTATCCGTTTTTCGTTGCCTTTTGTCACAATCATTGTATTAAATTCAACAGGCATTCCCAAAATGAAAATCCCCTTTCGTTCTCTTTTTCTTTATCATACCATAAATCATTGGTCTTACCTTGATTTCATCCACTTGGTAAGCTGCCGGACGATGCGCCTGTTTTCTTTTGGAGGAAAATAATGCGTAAAACCGCTGTAATACCATGTTTCCACCTGCTTGTCCGCCTCTTTTAGCTTCTCTTCTATCATGCGGGCGTGTTCAATTGATACATTTTGGTCCTTCTCTCCATGAATGAGCAGCACGGGAGCATGGACGCAGTTTACTTTTTCAAACGGTGAGCGGCGTTTATATTCGTCCGGCACCTTTTTCGGCGTGCCGCCAATGACCCGCTTCATCATTCGCCGCAAGTCTTTTCGCTCCTCATATGTAAGCACCATATCACTGACACCGCCCCATGAGACGAACGAAGCCGCTTGGCGCCCCATTTCAATCGCAGTCAAAAGCCCCATAATCCCGCCGCGGGAAAAGCCGAAAATATGGACTCTGCCTTTCCTTACGCTCGGATGCTCTTGAAGCAGGCGGAAAGCGGAAAATGCATCTTCCCTGTCCTCTCCCGCAAAATCTTCATTGCCCTCACCGCCCTGATTGCCTCTGTAAAAAGGCGCAAACACGATAAAGCCTTGCGATGCGAATTGAACGATTCTTCCCGGCCGAACCATGCCGACGTTTTTAATGCCTCCTCGCAAATATAAAAAACCGTCATACTCCCCAGGCACAGCCGGCTCTGCCAGCAGCCCCTTCACCTTTAATCCTTCAGAAACATAACACACCGTAAAGAGGCGGACGTTCCGACTGGGAGACGGAAATCTTCTCTTCTCAACTAGCAAAACAAATAAGCCTCCTTGTCACTATCGGTTTTTTTATTCTTTCCCAACCTGAATATGGGCACTCACACATTTTTTATACCCATCATACGATATGTAAAGCAAAAAGGGTTATTTTAACGCTTAACACAAGGAGGTTATACCGTGAACAAATGGCTCAAAACGGGCTGCGCCTGCGTCATATGCGCCTTTCTTCTTCTTTTGCTCCCGGCCTGCAAGCAGGAAGAAAGTCTGACAAAGGTAAAGGTGGCAGAAGTCACACATTCTATCTTTTATACACCTTTGTATGTCGCTAAAGCAAAGGGCTTCTTTAAAAAAGAAGGGCTTCTTGTCACCGTCAATACGACATGGGGCGGCGACAAAACGATGACATCACTGCTGTCAAATGGATCAGACATCGCATTAGTCGGTTCTGAAACATCAATTTATGTAGAGGCGCAAGGAGCAAAGGACCCTGTCATTAACTTTGCTCAGCTGACACAGACAGACGGGACATTTCTCGTTGCAAGAAAGGATGAGAAACAATTCAAATGGGACGATGTAAAAGGAAAGACATTTCTCGGTCAGCGAAAAGGCGGCATGCCGCAAATGGCCGGTGAATACGCCCTGAAAAAACATCATATCGATCCGCAAAAGGACATTGATCTTATTCAAAACATTGACTTTGCCAATATATCAAACGCATTCGCGTCAGGAACCGGCGATTATGTGCAGCTGTTTGAACCGACGGCCTCACTGTTTGAAAAAGAAGGCATCGGCCATATCGTCGCCTCCTTCGGGGAAGCTTCCGGCCGAATGCCCTACACAACCTTTATGGCAAAAGAAAGCTATTTAAAGAACAACGAAAACACAGCGGAAAAATTCACGCGGGCTATTTACAAGGCTCAGCAATGGGTGGAAAGCCATTCAGCCAAAGACATTGCAAAAACGATTCAAAAAGACTTTACAGATACTGATCCTTCCATTATTGAAACTTCGATAAACCGCTATAAGAAACAAAAATCATTCTCTTCTGACCCCGTTTTGCAAGAAGACGAGTGGGAACAGCTCCAATCGATTATGGATGAAGCCGGGGAGCTCCCTAAACATATTCCGTACAGCAAGCTGGTAAACACAAAAATCGCCAAAAAAGTCACCTCAGAACAATAGGAGGACCATTATGCCTTTTTTACATGTAGATCATGTAACTCATACTTATTTCTCGCTGAAAGAAAAAACAACCGCCGTAAAGGATATACATTTCCAGATTGAAAAAGGAGACTTCATCTCCTTTCTCGGGCCGAGCGGATGCGGAAAAACAACGCTCTTATCGATTATTGCCGGTCTTATCCCTCCCGCAGAAGGCCAAGTGCTGATTGAAGGGAGTGTGCCGAATCATAAAGAGCATCATATCGGCTATATGCTTCAGCAGGATTATTTATTTCCTTGGAAATCAATTGAGGAAAATGTGCTGCTCGGGTTACGCATTTCCAAGACATTAACGGAAGAAAAAAGAGCAGAGGTTCTCGGCCTCCTTCCTGAGCTTGGATTAATCGGCGTCGAAAAGAAATATCCGAAAGAGCTTTCAGGCGGAATGCGGCAGCGGGCGGCCCTTACCAGAACCCTTGCGTCGAATCCGAGCCTTTTACTTCTTGATGAACCCTTTTCCGCACTTGACTTCCAAACGAAGCTCTCTCTTGAAAATCTTGTGTTCCGGACGTTAAAAGATTTTCAAAAAACAGCTGTCCTTGTGACTCATGATATCGGCGAAGCCATCGCGATGAGCGATACCATCTACTTATTTTCAAATCAGCCGGGCACCATCCATCAAATATTCAACGTACCTAAAGAATTAGCTGCATTAGACCCGTTTGACGCACGCCAAGACCCGGCCTTCCAGCCGCTGTTTCAAACCATATGGAAGGAGCTGAATTCCCTTGAAAAACAGCAGCGGGAATATTGAACAGCTTCATCAGCAGTTTAAGAAAAAACATAAAAAAGAAAAACGCCATATCCGTGTGTATCAGGCGGCCATCTTTGTCATCTTTTTTGCCGGATGGGAGATATCAAGCAAAGCAGGCTGGATTGATCCGTTAATCTTCAGCTCGCCTTCTGCCGTTTGGAAACTTCTGGTTCAAAAAATCACGGACGGATCACTCGCTGCGCATATCGGCGTCACCTTAGGAGAAACCGTTCTCGGCTTTTTGCTCGGAACGCTGCTCGGCACCTGCCTCGCCGCTCTTTTATGGTGGTCAAACCGGCTCGCCCGGATTTTAGATCCGTACCTCGTCATTTTAAACGCGATGCCGAAGGTCGCGCTCGGACCGATCCTGATCGTCGCACTCGGGCCTAGTTTCACGAGCATTGTCGCCATGGGAGCCGTAATCAGTGTCATTATCACCACAATCGTCGTGTTTACGGCATTTCAGGAAGTGGATGAAAATTATATTAAGGTGATGAAAACATTCGGCGCAAAAAAATGTGTCATTTTTAAAGAGGTGATTTTGCCGGCGTGCTCCCCCGCGATTATTTCAACGCTGAAGGTGAATGTCGGCTTATCATGGGTCGGCGTCATTGTCGGTGAGTTTCTCGTCTCCGAAAAAGGTTTGGGTTATATGATTATTTATGGATTCCAAGTCTTTAATTTTACACTCGTATTCTTAAGCCTTTTGATTATCGCGATTTTTGCGACACTAATGTATCAGGTGGTAGAGCTGTTAGAAAGAAAATGGACGAAAGGCAGAATATAAAAAAGGCCCGCGCGGTGACGCCGGGTCTTCGTTTTTCATTATTCAAATAAACCGTCCCGTTTCAGCTTTTTCAAACTGATCGGAAGCACTGAATCTTTCATAATAAAGCTGAATTTTTTATTTCGCGGGAGATTGTCCGGAAGTTCGCTGAATAACACCGGGCCTTTCGTCTCAAAGTAATCGGCTTGTTTTTCAAGCTTTTCGATATCGGCAAAGTATATATTTTTAACGATGACCTTTTCTTTGCCGAGCACTTTATACTGCCCGACGTACTGAAGATGTCTTACCGCCGCGCCGGTCTCTTCCTTTACCTCACGCAGCGCCGCTTCCTCGGCACATTCCATCGGCTCCACTTTTCCGCCCGGAAATTCAAAGCCCCGGTCTTCATGCTCAGTCAAGAGCCACTTATCACCGTAGCGGCAAATGACCCACACGTGCTTCGGGCTGTCTGAAAAAGGCTGGTGTTCAAAGGAGAGCTGAACAGTATTTTGATAGTAGTCTTTAAACTCGTACATGTTTATCCCTCTAATCCGTTCCTTCGTATCTTCCATACATCATACCACAGTTGCGTTTGATCGGAAGCCCTTTATCAAAAATTCAGAGGAAAACCATCATACCCTAGTATGGCCTCCAGCGCGGCAAATGTTACGGTTTGCGCTTGAATTTATTTTTCAAGGCGTCTAAAAGATCGACAAGCACTTGCGGAACCGGAATACCAAGCGAACTTGCCGTAATCACAATTTGCACCGATTCATATAAAATATAAAACATGATGGCTAAATTACGGATTGAACCCTCAGTAGTCAGCAGCTGATCAAAAAAATGGCAAACTGAGATTAATGCCAAGGTCACAATTTTTTTGACCAGCCGAGCAAAAAGCTTTTTCGCGGTCAACTGATGTAAAATGGTATCCTTTAAGCTTGTACTGATATATTCAATTGCCATTAACGATAACAAAATGAGAAACGAATATTGAAAACCGCCGAAGAAAAACCCCGCTGCTGACACGACGACTGCAAAAAACGAAAAGATGCCAAAGTCTTTGCCCACTTGTTCCAACATCCTTTCACAGAAACGGACTTACCTTATTGTATGAAAAGGAGGAGGAACGGACTGTATATTTCAGAAAAATGGACAACACCTCCCGCGGGCAGACAGATAAAAGACCGGACGCCGTAAAGCCCCGGTCTTTCATCATGTTATCCTAAATACGCTTTTAACATCCAGTTATGCTTTTCAATATTCTGGTGGATTGCAAGCAGCATATCCCCCGTTGTTTCGTCTCCCACCTCATCGGCAAGATCCATGCCGCTTTTCAGCTCCTCTGCGATAACAGAGAAATCATCATATATGCTTTGCACCATTTGCTCGGCGCTCTCATTGCCTTCCGCTTCTTTTACGGACGCCGTCTTCAGCGATTCAGTCATTGTGCCGATCGGCTTGCCGTTTAATGCTAAAAGGCGTTCTGCCAGATCATCAATATAAGTAGCGGATTCGTTATACAACTCTTCAAATTTTTCGTGCAGTGTGAAGAAGTCCTTCCCTTTTACATACCAATGAAAATTATGTAATTTCACATACATGACCGTCCAGTTTGCGACTTGTTTATTGACTGCATTCAATAATTTTTCTGACATTCTTATCTTCCTCCTTATGGTTTACTATTGATATACCCTTTTTATCGTCCGCCAAAACATAAAATTTCAGCCCCTTGATCATCTGACTGGAAAATATGTTATCATTTGTTAAAAAGGAGGGATATTATGCTGCTTCTTTTAAGCTTCGGCATCGTTATCGTGCTTGCCGTCCTGTTGTTATCCATCTGGTCGACCGTAAAGGCCTATAACGTAAAGCATACGATTGATCCGCCGCGAAACGCGCCAAACGGCTTCTCACAGAAAGACAAACATTAATGATGGTGCGTCTGTTTCTCTTGGCCGGAGGAATCACCGGCAGGCTCAGCATTTCCGACACGCACATTCAGAGTCGGCATGTTGTGCTGTTTTTTTGCCGTAACGTGGGATTGAATCGTGTATACGCCTTCTTCTTCGAATTCAGTCCGTAAATGATACGCCCCGTTTTCCTCCTTGGCCTTGCTTGTTTTACTGCTGCCTTTCTTTCCTTCTTTCCATACTTCAAACATGACTTCGTCCGCATCTGTGACGCGCTCGTCCCCATAAAAAACATCTGCCTGATATTCCGCTTTTTCATGCGGCTTCACCGTTTTTGGCCCCGTAAGCTTGACCTCCAGCGCTTTAGGCTCATCAGTTGCGGCAGTTTTATCCGAACCGCCGCCGCAAGAAGATAAAAGAAATACCATACCGCACATTCCTGCCAATACCGCTCGTTTCATCCAATCACTCCTTCTTGTTTGCTTCCATTTTAGCAAACGCTTACACAAAAGTTGTGACATTTTTTAGAAATATGTAAAAAAGCCCTTTTGCACTGAAGCAAAAAGGCTTACTTTGTTATCCGAACACTTTCAGCAATTCCTCTTTATCCTGTGAAAGCCAGAAGCGCATCAGGCGTTTAGCGCCTTCTAAATCATGAAGCTTCGCCTGTCCGCACTGTTTTTCATTGGCTGCGGGAATTTCCGTAATATCAATGGCTTCTTTCAGCGTCGCATCAAGCAAATCAACAATTTCTTCTGCTGTCGGTTCGCCGCTGACAACGAGATAATAGCCTGTTTGGCAGCCCATTGGTGAAATATCAATGATGTCGAAGTGATCGTATTTCTCAGAATGTGTACGAATCGTAAACGCAAGCAAGTGCTCAAGCGTATGAATCGTATCCGGCTTCATCGCCTGTTTATTCGGCTGGCAGAAACGGATGTCAAATTTATTCACGACGCCGTCTGTTCCGACTTTATGCACTCCGCAATGTCTTACATACGGAGCCACAACCGCATCATGGTCAAGCTCAAAACTTTCTACTGAAGGCATAATGGCACTCCCTTTTTTAGAATATGCACCTATTATAACACAGTTTTCCGATCAGAATTATGGCAGAAGCTTTTCAATCTGAGTTTTTTTTTCTATACTAACATCAGAAAGGGGCTTTACGATGAAAACCTTATTTATCGCCATAATTCGCGGATACCAAAAATTCATTTCTCCTCTGACGCCGCCGTCATGCCGCTTTTACCCGACGTGTTCACAATACGGAATTGAAGCCATAAAGACACACGGCGCGGTAAAAGGAGGATGGCTGACGCTGAAACGTATTTTGAAGTGCCACCCGCTTCATCCGGGCGGCGTTGATCCCGTACCTGAAAAAAAACGAAATAATTAGTTCATGTGTTGATAGCCGTCGATAACGAGATCAAGTTTTCCGGTTTCAGGATCAATCACAAGGCCGTGCACCGGAACATTATCAGGGAAAAGCGGATGATTTTTAATGACGTTTACACTGTCCGTGACGCTTGCTTCTACAGAATCAAAGCTTTTCAGCCACTGATCAAGGTCGACGCCTGAGTGCTTCAGCATGTCGATCCGCTCTTTCGGAATGCCCCGCTCAACGATTTTACCGAGCATATCCTCGCTGTTAATTTTGCTCATTCCGCAATCATGGTGGCCGATAACGCAGACTTCATCTGCGTTTAACTCATAAACGGCGACCAAAAGGCTCCGCATAATGCTCCCGAATGGGTGGGAAACGAGCGCGCCCGCACTTTTAATAATTTTCACATCACCGTTTCGCATGTTCATCGCATGCGGCAGCAATTCTACGAGACGGGTGTCCATACAGGACAAAATCGCCATCTTTTTATCAGGGAATTTAGAGGTTTGATATTTTTCATAATCTTTCTTTTCAATGAACTGCTCATTAAATTGTAAGATATCATTTAGAAGACTCATCCTGGTGTTTCCCTTCTGCTTTTTTATACCCAATATAACATAGGGCACGGCTTTTCGTCACGCCCGGGACTTGATGAAAAAGTAACAGGCGTTCAATAAAAAAAGACAAACCGCCGGGGCTTGTCTCATTTTCCCATATTGTATCTTTTGTTAAACTGTTCCACTCTTCCGCCTTTTTCGTTGAATTTTTGCCGGCCCGTATAAAATGGATGCGTATCTGAGCTGACCTCTACTTTAATCACCGGGTATGTGTTCCCGTCTTCCCACTGGGCAGTTTCCTCGGATGTTCTTGTTGAACGGCTTAAAAAACGGTAGCCGCTATTTACATCTTGAAAAATCACTTGATGATTATCCGGATGGATGTCTTTTTTCATGTTGATCTCCCTTTCTCAAATCGTAATAATTGCGTTTTATTCTATACCTTTGATAGGCCTTTGTCAATCATATATGCCCCTATCCGCAGATTTCTAAACCCTGCACAATTCTGGAATAAGAAGAATAATCTAATAGCTTCGGCAAATAATATAACCACATTACATAAAACGGTAATTCAGAAAGGCGGTTTATGATCGTGGATGATTTAGTGTTAGCCAGAAGCCTGTTCGGGACAACCATGGGCTTTCATATTATTTTCGCGACTTTAGGGGTAGGTTTGCCTCTTATGATTTTAATGGCTGAATTGATTTACCAAAAAACAAAAGATCCGCACTATGCCATTATGGCGAAAAGATGGACAAAGGCGCAGGCCGTGTTGCTGGGCGTGGCGATTCCGACCGGAACGATTGCGGGAACACAGCTCGCCTTGTTATGGCCGGGATTTATGGAAGTCATCGGCAGAGTCATGTCACTTCCGTTTCAGATTGAAATCTACGCGTTTTTTATCGAGGCGCTGTTTATGTCCATTTATGTATATGCCGCTGACCGGCTGACTCCGGCTATGCGAATCATCGCCGTTATTTTTGTGTTAATCGGCGCCGCGGCGTCTGCCGTCCTAATTACAAATGTCCACGCCTTTGAAGGAACGCCGGCCGGATTTAAAATTTTGAACGGCAAAATAACGGACGTTGAACCGTGGGCTGCGTTTTTTAATCCGAGCTTTTTTACCACCGCAGGCCATGTCGTTCTGACCGCTTTTATGACAGGCGCGTTTATTGTTGCGTCAGTAGCCGCCTATAAAATGCTGAGAACGAGAAAGCAGGAACAAGTTTATCGTTTTCACCGGAAAGCGCTGCTGCTTGCTTTAACGATCGGCGGCATTTTTTCCATTGTCGCTTCCTTAAACGGACACGAATCAGCCCAGCTCCTTTACCAATACCAGCCGGAAAAACTTGCGGGCGCTGAAGGATTATTTGAAACAAGATCACATGCCCCGCTTGCGATCGGCGGTTTTACGGATGCAAAAGAAGAAAAGGTGAAATGGGCGATAGAAGTGCCGTGGGCCTTAAGCTTTTTAGCGGCAAACAGCTTTGACACCGTCGTCAAAGGACTGAATGCATTCCCTCGAGACGAATGGCCGCCTTTATTTATCCATACTTTGTTTAACGGAATGGTCGGAATCGGCATGGTGCTGATTCTGTACTCTGTCATCGGCATTGTTTGGAGAAAGATCTTAAAAAAAGACAGCTTTCCGACATGGCTGCTGATTTTATTTTTAACAGCCGGTCCGCTTAGTTTAATCGGAATTGAGTTCGGGTGGATATTTGCTTGTACGGGCAGGCAGCCGTGGGTCATTTACCACCTGCTGAAAACATCAGATGTTGTGACGACAACGGGCTCAATCGGCATGCTGTTTATTCTGTTTACAGTGGTTTATGCCATTTTGGCCGCCGCAGTCATTTATGTGCTGCTTTATTATTTCCGCAAGCATCCCGTCGAGGAGGATGTAAAGGCGGCAGAATCTTAACAATAGGAAGGGCTGAATCGAAAAATGGACATTACCATGGATGCTCTTATCGCGATTTCAATCGTATGGGGTTTCGTGTTTATCTACGCGGTCATGGCGACGATGGACTTCGGAGCCGGTTTTTGGTCCATGATTTATTTAAATAAAGAACAAACAAAAGCGACAAACATCGCCAACCGTTATTTGTCGCCGACATGGGAAGTGACCAATGTCTTTATCGTCGCGATCGTTGTCGCCCTTTTCAGCTTCTTTCCGGGAGCAACTTTCGTGCTTGGAACCGTTTTATTAATTCCGGGGAGTATCATTTTGCTGCTTTTAGCGATCCGCAGCGGTTTTCTCGTCTTTTCCAACACGGCGAAAGAAAGAAAAATTATGAGATATATTTCCGGCATCTCAGGCTTTATTATACCGGCAGTGCTTATTCTTGTGCTTCCGGTGACACACGGCGGGTTTATCGAAAAAACGGGCGGAGTTTATCATCTGAATTTGGTCAGTGTGTTCACGAGCCTGAACGCTTATGCTTTTATCGGCTTTGCCATCTTAACTACTTTATTTTTATCTTCGCTGCTTTTGGCCGATTTTTCCAATGTGGCTGAAGAGGAGCACGCATACCGAATTTACAGGCGGAGCGCGTTAATAACAGGACCACTTTCCCTTCTTTTTGCGATATTCATTATGCTGACTTTACGCACTGAAGCCGCCTGGCTGTATGCCGGGATGATGAAGGATAAGACGTGGCTGATTCTTTCTGTCATTACATTTATTATCGCGGGCGTAGCTCTGTTTCTGCCGAATAAACGTTTCGGACAAAACCTCGGCAAGCCGAGAATTGCCATGATAGCGATTGCGGTTCAATATTTCCTGGCAAGCTATGCATACGGGCGCGCTCATCTCCCTTATATGATTTATCCCGATATCACCATCATGTCCGGCTTTACGGAGCCTGCAACGTTCAGGGCGCTGTTTATGACTTATATCGTTGCTTTCATCATCTTATTTCCAGGATTTTATTTCTTTTGGAAGTTATTTATGAAAGATAAACGTTATATCCGCCAGGAGGAATAGCACATGTAAGGCTGGCTATACTAAAGGCGTACCTTTTATCTTGGAGGGAGAGTTTCAGCATGAAACAAAAAATTCTGTGCGAAGTCAATAACTGTTCATATTGGGGACAAGGAAACAAGTGCACGGCTGACGCGATTTATGTTGTCAGTCATACAGGCAATACAGCTAAAAAAAGTGAAGAAACGGATTGCAAAACTTTTAAACCGCAAGATTTGTAAAAAAAAGAGCTGTTTTCATACAGCTCTTTTTAATTTGCGTCCCGCAAGCCTTTTAGAGATCAGACCCTGTGAAGGCGAAAACAGAAACGCCAGCAGAAAAAAGACACCTGTCATCGCGGCCATTGCGCCGGAAATTGACACATTCAGCCACGACGCAAAGCAATATCCCAATACCGCAGACAGCCCGCCGATACAGGCGCTGATCATGAGCATGGAAGACAGCCGGTTTGTAAACAGATAGGCAGCGGCAGGCGGCACAATCAGCATGGCCACGACTAAAACAGCGCCGACGGAATCAAAGGAAGCGACGGTCGTAAGCGACAGCATGCCCATCTGCACATAATGAATCAGCAAAACCGGAATGCCGATCGCCATTGCCATCTCAGGATCAAATGAAGCAATTTTAAATTCTTTATAACAAAACACAATCAGCAATACATTTACGATAAGCACAGACGCAAGCATCCAGAACGCTTTAGGGCCGATATCCGCGCCGAACAGTTCAGCAGTATTCCACGGAACAAAGGCAATTTCCCCCATAAGGGAATGCTCCACATCGAGATGCACATTTTCACCGTATACGGACAGCAAAATGACGCCGACGGCAAACAAAGACGTGAAAACAACTCCGATGGCCGCATCAGACTGAACTCCTTTGCTGTGCAGCAGCTGTACGAAAAAAGCGGTCAGAAGCCCGACAGCTGCCGCTCCGATAAACATAGGAATGCCGTCAAGGCTTTTCGTCACAAGGAAAGCGCCGACAATTCCCAGCAGTACAGTATGGCTGATCGCGTCAGCAAGCATTGCCATTTTTCTCAGAACGAGAAAGGTGCCGATTAAAGCGCAGCTCACGCCGACTAAT
The DNA here is from genome assembly GCF_001584325.1 of Bacillus nakamurai. GTDB lineage: Bacteria > Bacillota > Bacilli > Bacillales > Bacillaceae > Bacillus > Bacillus nakamurai. The sequence goes on along the minus strand of NZ_LSAZ01000017.1, from coordinate 15,589 downwards.
ATCCCCGTCGCGATAATCCATGCTTCATAGCTCATTGACAGCGCCTCCTTTTGCCTTTTGCGCAGAGAACTGCGGCATTCTGCCATGCAATCGCAAAAGATGATAAAGCTTTTCTTTCGTTTCCTTCGGCAGCCGATCAGGAGAAAAATCGTCCCTTTCAGCCGTATTTATGGGGGAAAGCTCTGTTTCATGCATGAGAAAAACCTCATACATGCGCTGAGATAAAGCAAGCTCATAACCCTTTTCAAGCCCGGATTGAGTCACCTTCCATGTTTCAGCCCCGCCGCGCTTTATGAAGCCCTTTTTCTCCAGAATCCTGATGGAGCGTCTCCCTTCTTTTTTAATCATCTGCTCTGTTAGTACCGTTTCATTCGTTTGTTCATAGTTTTCATAGATGGCTGAAAGCACTTGTTCGAAAGCCGTCTTTCTTCTCAGTCTGAGCAGCCTTGCCGCCTTTGAAGCCAGTCCCCGGTTCGGGGCGAATAATAGAGAGAATAAAAATACGGAAGTCGCGGTTAAAATAATTAACGGTCCGGTCGCCATACCGTCCATAGTCGTGCTCAGCAGCGTTCCCGTCACCCCGCTGACCCCACCGATCAGTCCGGACAGCACAATCATCACCGTTAAACGCTCCGTCCAATATCTTGCGGCAATGGCAGGTGTAATGAGCATGGCCGCCATTAAAATGACGCCGACAGTCTGAAGGCCGATTACAACCGCACAAACGATCAATAAAACCAAAAGCCCATTCAGAAAGCGGACCGGAAGCCCTAGACCCTTTGCAAACGCCATATCAAATGTGATCAATTTAAATTCTTTAAAAAAGACTGTGCACAGCAGGAGCAAAACTGCGGAGATTACGCCGATGATCAGAATATCCTGCTTGATAAGCGAAGCCGCTTGACCGAACAAAAAGGAATCAAGCCCGCTTTGACTGCCGGAACCGAGCCTTTGAATATAGGTCAGCAGAATAATGCCGACACCAAAAAATACAGACAGCACGATGCCGATCGCGGAATCCTCTTTTGTTTTTGAATGCTCCGTTATTTTCTGGATGCACCATGTCCCCGCTAAGCCCGCAGCAGCCGCGCCGATTAAAAATAACAGCATCGACTTTTCCCCGGCAAACAAAAAAGCAAGACAAACTCCGGGTAAAGCGGAATGGGCCATGGCATCGCCGATTAAACTTTGTCTTCTGAGCAGCACAAAGCTTCCAAGGACTCCGCTCGCCATGCCGAGAAGCAAAGTCCCCGCCATCACCCATTGGGTATTCGGCTGCTGGAGCTGAAGCCATAGATTTTCCAGCATTGCCATCAGCCTGTGCCCCCTTCAGCCACCAGATGATCTTTCAGAAAAGCAAGCCTTCCGCCATACGTTTTTTGTAAATTATCTATCGTAAACACTTGTTCCGTCGGACCGAACGCAATCTTTCTTACATTTAAAAGCAGCATCCAGTCAAAATAATCCTTTGCAGTCTGTAAATCATGATGAACGACGAGAACGGTTTTTCCCTTTCGTTTTAATTCCATTAACAGCGTAATAATGGCGCGCTCCGTCGCTGCGTCAACGCCGACAAACGGTTCATCCATAAAATAAATATCCGCCTCTTGGCATAAGGCCCTCGCCAAAAATACCCTCTGCTGCTGACCTCCTGAGAGCTGGCTGATTTGCCTTTTGGCGTAATCAAGCATGCCGACTTTATCCAAACATGTTTTGGCTGCCTCCACATCACGTTTTTTCGGACGTTTACACCAGCCGATATGCCCGTATCTCCCCATTAAGACGACATCAAGGGCGCTCGTCGGGAAATCCCAATCAACGGAACCGCGCTGCGGAACATAGCCGATTCTTTTCCGCTCCGCGCTGTAGGTCTTTCCGTAAATGGAAATCTCCCCAGATGCGCTTGGAATCAAGCCTAAAATGGCTTTAATCAAAGTCGATTTCCCCGCGCCGTTAGGGCCGATGATACCGACCAGGTTTCCTTCGGGCACCTGCATGGAAACGTTCTGCAATACGGGTTTTTTATGATAAGCTACCGTTACATTTTCTATGTTGACAGGGTACAAGTTGTTCTCTCCTTCCGAGCTTATTTCAGTGAATCGACAATCGTGTCAATGTTATGGCTGAACATGCCTGTGTATGTTCCTTCCTTCGTTCCCTTTTCACCCATCGCATCTGAATAAAGCTGACCGCCGATCATAACTTCGTGCCCTTTTTCCTTGGCGCCTTCAACGACCGCGTTTATTGATTTTTTAGAAATGCTGCTTTCTACAAAAACAGCTTTAATTTGTTTTGCTGCAAGCAGGCTGACGAGCTTTTGAACATCTTTCAAGCCGTAATCAGAGTCCGTGCTCAGCCCTTGGAGTCCTCTGACCTCAAATTCATATTCCTTGCCAAAATACGCAAAGGCATCATGAGCCGTAACTAGTACACGGCTTTTTTCCGGTATCGTGCTGATCTTATCCCGAGACTTTTTATCTAAATATTTCAAATTCTCTTTGTATTCCCGGGCATTTTTCTCGAAATCATCTGCATATTGCGGCTTTGCCTTTTTTAATTGAGTTTCGACTTCATCAACCGCATGCAGCCATAGCGGGATGCTGAACCACACATGCGGATCGTACATATTTTCTCCCGCTGAAATTAATTTTTCTTTAGGGATGGATTCAGCCACTGCGGCGGCGGGTTTTTGGGCGCTGATTTTTGTTAGGATGTCCTCCATTTTCCCTTCTAAATGAAGCCCGCTGTACAAAATAACATCAGCCTCCGTTAATTTTTTTGTATCCCCTTGTGATGCTTTATAGAGATGGGGGTCAACTCCCGGTCCCATTAATGCCGTAACTTCGACATGGTCTCCGCCGATTTGTTCAGCCGCATCCGCGACTTGGGAGGTGGTAGCGGTGATCTTCAGCTTCTCTCCGTTACCGCTTGATGACTCAGAGCTGCACGAAGACATAGCAAAACAAATCACCAGAACAGCCGCCATCATACTGCTTCTTTTCATATCTGTCCCCTTTCCTTTGTCTCGTTTTGTCTCCGGACGAGTTTGCTCTTAAAACAAGATATTGATGTTAGACTTATGACAATTCTTTATATTTAAGAACGATTCATTGAGACGAGACAAAAAGTTTCCTTAGTGCAAAATTATCGCACGTATCCACATTTGTCAAGTGTCTGCCAAACAAAAAAACCGGCTGATAGCCGGTTCAAACGAGAAGGGGATAAAATGTGAACAATTTCAATATAACAGCGGCACGCTATGTACTCAACTTTCTAAAATTTCGTTTTATCAGCTGTTTGTTGTAAAAACATCCATTTGGGTAACATATTTTCTCATAACCTCTTGATTGACTTTCACACCCAAACCGGGCCCGTTCGGAACAGAAATGAACCCCTCTTCAATACGAATATCAGGGGTTACGATATCCTCTTCCCAGTATCGGGAGGATGACGAGATGTCGCCCGGTATCGTAAATTGGGGCAGCGAGGCAAGCGCCGCACTCTGCGCCCGGGAAATGCCGGTCTCAAACATTCCTCCGCACCATACCGGCATTAGATGCTCTCTGCACAAGTCGTGAATTTTAAGAGCCTCCGTCAGGCCGCCGACACGTGCCGGCTTAATGTTAATGATTTTACAGCTTCCAAGCTCAATAGCCCGTCTTGCGTCATCCGCCGAGCAAATGCTCTCATCAAGGCATATGGCCGTTCTCAAATGCTTTTGCAGATGGCGGTGATCGACAATGTCATCTGCCTGAAGCGGCTGCTCTATCATCATTAAATGGAATTCATCCAATTCCTTCAGCCTGCTGATATCTTTCAGTTCATACGCCGAATTTGCATCCGCCATCAGCGGCACGTTCGGAAAGCGGCTGCGAATGGCTTTCACTAAATCAATATCCCGGCCCGGCTGAATTTTTATTTTTATTCTTTGATAACCCTCTTTTACATATTGCTCAATCTCCCGAAGCATATCATCAATCGGAGCAAGCCCCACCACGACGCCGGCGGGAACTTTATCTCTTTTGCCGCCGAGAGCTTCAGCGAGAGAAATGCCTTTTTTCTTTGCGTATACATCCCACACAGCAGATTCCAGCCCTGCCTTTGCCATACGATTTCCCTTAAAACGCGCGAGGCTGTCCGGCACCTCAGACGGATGGGAAAACTCACGCCCCACTATGTTTGGGATAAAGAAATCCTTAAGCATATGCGCGCACGTTTGAATCGTTTCTTCTGTATACCATGGAGAAGAAAACGCGGATACTTCCCCCCAGCCTGCCTCACCGGATTCGTCTATGGCTTCAACAATCAAAAACTTACGGTCTTGAAGCGTTTCGATACTTGTTTTAAACGGTTTTTTCAGCCTCATATTTACATGATAAAGGGTGATTTTTTCTATCTTAATCATGACAGCTCTCCTTTACGAAGATCATTCAGCCGGTGTCTCATCAATTTATTTGACGCGTTTCGCGGCAGCTCTTCCGCCGCAAAAAATTTAGCCGGAATTTTATATTTTGCAAGCCGTTCACGGCAAAAGGCGGCCAGCTCCGCCGAACTGACCGGAGAGGTTAACACGAGAAAAGCGTGCGGGACCTTTCCCCACTTTGGATCTTCGGCTCCCGAAACACCTGCTTCAGCTACTGCGGGATGTGCAAGCAGCACTGCCTCAACTTCAGCGGGGTAAATGTTCTCGCCGCCTGAAATAATGAGATCAGAACGTCTATCCAGCACAAATAAAAACCCGTCTTCATCTAAATAGCCAAGATCTCCCGTCTTAAACCATCCGTTTTCAAAAGCCGCTCGATTGGCCTCATCACGGTTATAATAACCTTTCATCACATTCGGCCCTTTGACCGTAATTTCACCGTGTTCAAACGGAGCACACTTGTTTCCGTCTTTCTCAATCGAAATTTCGCATGAAAACAGCGGCTTTCCTGCCGAGCCGAGCTTTTCCATACTGAATTCGGGAGAAAGCGTGACAATCTGTGAACAGGTTTCAGTCAGGCCGTATGATTGAAACACCGGAAATTGTTTCTGCCGGCACTCTTCAAGGAGCGGAAGCGGTGCAGGCCCCCCGCCAAGCAGGATGCACCTGAGAGATTCAGGACAATGATCCGTTTCCGCCAGCAGGCCGGAAAGCATCGTCTGCACCGCCGATATGATCGTAACCCGGTGGCGGCTGATGCTGTCCAGCACATCACTGACAGAAAATTTTTGATGAAGCACAACAGGCATGCCGTAAATGACCGATTTAAACAGCGCGGACAGCCCGCTGATATGAAACAGAGGCAGCGCAATAAGCCAGCGGTCCCGCTCTGTGATCCCCAGATTCAAAGCTGAAGATACAGCGCTTGAATAATGGTTTCCGAACGTTTGCTGGACCCCCTTCGGCCTCCCTGTCGTTCCTGACGTGTACATTAAAGTCGCCGTATCATCAAGCTTCATATAATCCTCAACCTCAATGTCTCCCGCCTCAGCCGCTTGAAGCTCGTCCACGTCGGCCGTCGCAATCACAGAGTCGTATTCCCGGCGGCAAAAACCGGCATCCGTCAATAAAAGCACCGCCTTCGAATCTTCGAGCTGAAACAGCCTTTCTTGTTTTGAGAGCTTCGTATTTAACAGCACAGCTTCAGCGCCGAGTAAAAAACAGGCATGTACGGCAAAGACCATCTCTGCTCGGTTAGAAAGCAAAATTGCAACACGGTCGCCTTTTCTCAACGAGCAGCATGCGGCCAGCCGCGCCGCCATTTGTTTAGAAGCTTCATATAATTCTCTGAATGTAAAACTTTGGTTTTCAAATATGAGAGCCATTCTTTCAGGTGTCAGCTGCGCCCTTTGAATGAGCCAGTTAGGCTGTTCTGTCAGCATGTTATCATCTCCGAGGTAAAAGTACTGTTTTTGAAAAGAAAACAGCTTGGACCAGAAGAATGGCTCAAGCTGTTTCGAAGTGTCATCTGATCACGGAAAACGAGGGAACTGACCGAAATCGGGACTGCGTTTTTCTTTAAAGGAATCGCGGCCTTCTTTCGCTTCGTCTGTCGTGTAATAAAGAAGCGTTGCATCTCCCGCAAATTGCTGAATTCCGGCAAGTCCGTCTGTATCAGCATTAAACGCCGCTTTAAGGAAACGAAGTGCGGTCGGGCTTTTCTCAAGCATTTCCTCACACCATTTAATGGTTTCTTCCTCAAGCTGCTCTAATGGAACAACTGTATTGACAAGCCCCATGTCAAGCGCTTCCTGTGCATTGTATTGACGGCACAGGTACCAGATTTCCCGGGCTTTTTTATGTCCGACGATACGCGCCAGGTAACCAGAACCGTAACCGGCATCAAAGCTTCCCACTTTCGGGCCTGTTTGACCGAAAATCGCATTATCCGCAGCAATTGTCAAATCACATACGATATGAAGCACATGGCCTCCGCCGATGGCATAACCAGATACCATCGCTACAACCGGTTTAGGAATCACACGGATCAAACGCTGAAGGTCAAGCACATTCAGACGAGGGATCTGATCGTCACCGACATATCCGCCGTGACCGCGCACTTTTTGGTCTCCTCCTGAACAAAACGCCTTATCTCCCGCACCCGCAAGCACGATAACACCGATGTTTGCGTCATCACGCGCGTAAGCAAATGCGTCAATCATTTCAGACACCGTCTTAGGGGTAAATGCGTTATGTACCTCCGGGCGATTAATTGTTATTTTTGCAATGCCGTTATACGTCTCATACAATATTTCATCGTACTGACGTTCACTTTTCCATTCTGCAGCCATCTATATGACCTCCTCTAATTTTACATGTGAGCTGCCGAAACAGCATCTGGGTTATGCTTGTTCCGACGATAAAAACTCACTTATGATCTTACCAAAAATTTGCGGCTGTTCCACATGAACCGTATGGCCCGCCTGTTTAACAACCTCTATTTTACTCGATGGAAGCCGGTTATGCACCTTTTGATTAATAATGCAAAATTTTTCATCCCATTCCCCGCATATCAGAAGAACGGGCGCTTTTATATTGTCTAATGCATCCCACCAAGAAGGCTGTGATCCAGTCCCCATTCCGAGTAAACTGCCTGCAAGTCCGGACGGATTATTTTTCAGTCTCCCTGCCCTGATGTTCTTCCGCACGCCTTCAGGAAGGGAAAGCTGTGTAGCAAACAATGGGATGTTCTCCCAATAATCAACAAATGATTTAATGCCGTTCCGTAAAATGAAATCAGCAAGCTTCCGGTCAGAATGAATTCTGTTTTTGCGTTCTTGAAGCGTGCCAAGACCTGGAGTCGAACTTTCCAAAACAAGCGCCGACACACGATCAGGAAACACCTGCGCAAATGAATAGGCAAGCCTGCCCCCCATAGAATAACCAATAAGTTTCACTTTGTGAAGTTTTAATTGATCAAAAATGGCGGCAAGGTCTGAAACTTGCCGGCTCGTGCTGTACCTTACCGCTTGTAATGGCGCGTCTGATTCGCCGTGCCCTAAGCAGTCTATCATCACCAAACGTTCACCCGGAAACGCATCCTGCAAAAACATCCAGGATTCTTTGCTGCCTGTAAATCCATGAAGAAATACAAGCGCTTCCGATGAATCATATCCGCTATCAGCAGCACGGTAGCACACTCCGTCCGCCATTTTGATGTTTACAGTTTCCATTCTTTTTTCACTTCCCGCACAGCGGCCTGCAGCATCTCACGATGGAACTGAACCCTTGATGTGCGATCTGTTTTCAGCTCGATAATGTGAAGGCCGGGCTTGTCCGCCTGCGGCTCATATGCAGCCCTGAAGGCTTCCCATGTATCAGGGCAAGTATACGTGCCCCCGTAAAGAGCGGCCGCATGCTGAAAATCAAGGCCTGTCGGCGTGCCGAACAGCTCTTCAAAATGAGTTTTATCAGAAGCCTGCGGCAAAAATGAGAAAATCCCGCCGCCGTCATTATTTATCAAAATGACAGTAAGCGGAATGCCAAGCTTCTTAGCTGCTAACAGCCCGTTTAAGTCATGATAAAACGATAAATCCCCGATCACAAGCGTTACAGGGGCTTGCGTCCCCTCACACAGCCCCATAGCCGAAGAGACAACCCCGTCTATTCCGTTTGCGCCGCGATTGGCATATACACGGAAGGAACGGTCCTGTTTTTCAAAGAACGTATCCACGTCACGAATGGGCATACTGTTTCCGACAAAAAGTGAACTGTTTTCAGGAATGAGATGCTGAAGCTGTCGATATACATTTCCTTCAAATGACAGATCATCCATACTGGCGGTCTGCAAATGAAGGCGGAACCGATCATTAACAAACTGCCATTTTTCCAGCCAGTCCGAATGCCGCATTGCGCCTTCAGCGGAACGGACCGCTTCCAGAAAGACTGCCGGATGGCAATGAATCATGTGTGCGCCGGCCTGAGTAGGATCTCTCCAGCCGCCATCCTCATCAATGATGAACTGCTCAATAGAAGGATCATCCCTCAGCCATAAAAAGAGCGGCTTTGAAACCGGCATCGGGCCGAAACGGATGACAGCGTCAGGACGCAAGGCCTCTTTCAGCTCTTCATCTTTTAAGAAAGAATCATAGGCGTCAATGATCATGCTCTTATCATGTTTTCCGTTTCGGAGATTTGAAAGCGGGTCAGCCAAAATCGGATATTGAAGCGTCTCAGCAAGCGCGATAATATGCTGTTTTTCGTCGTTGCTGTGAATCTCTCCGCAGACGATCATTCCTTTTTCAACGCCGGCAAGGCGCTCTGTAACCTCACGCAAAGACTCTTTATCGACAGACTGAATGCCTGTTTTCACAGAAACGTGGCGTCCCGTTCTCATTCTTTCAAAAGGCTGCGCGGAGAGATCCGGCATTAACGGCTCCCTGAGCGGCACATTGATATGAACAGGCCCCATCGGACGCTTGCCCGCTTCACTGGCAGCACGGCCGGCCAACGTCCGGATGTAACTCAGCATCTGCGGCTGTTCTTCGGGAAGAGCCGAGTCTGTGAAAAACTTAACAAAGTTACCGAACAGAAAATGCTGGTTAATCGCTTGAGGCGCCCCTACTTCGCGTAATTCATGGGGACGGTCAGCGGTCAGCACGATAAGCGGCACTCGTGAATAATGCGCTTCAATAACGGCAGGATAAAAGTTCGCCGCAGCCGTACCGGACGTACAAATCAGCATGACCGGGCGCTGCCGGGCTTTTGCCAAACCGAGCGCAAAAAAACCGGCGGATCGTTCATCAATCTGAATATGAACATTGATATCCGGGTGGGCCGCAGCCAGCACGGCCAGCGGAGTAGATCTCGATCCAGGACAAACGACCGCATCGGTTACACCTGAAAGAGCAAATTCATCAATAAAACTTCCGATATAATGGGTAATCGGGTTTGTCAAAGCCTTTCACCTCCTAAAGCAGAGATCATCGGCTTTAGTTTAATTTGTGTTTCTTCATATTCTGATTGCGGGTCAGAATCTTCAACAATGCCGCATCCTGCGAACAGCCGCGCTTCATTGCCTTCGATCAGACCCGAGCGGATCGCTACCGCAAATTCTCCGTTTTCCCTGCTGTCAATCCAGCCGATAGGAGCTGCGTACCATCCGCGCGTCATCGGCTCAAGCTCAGCAATCACTTCAACGGCTTTCTTTTGAGGCGCGCCTCCCAATGCCGGTGTAGGATGAAGCTTTTCAATTAAATCAAAGAGCGAAGCTGACGTCTTAAGACGGCCGACGATCGGCGTATAAAGATGCTGGACATTTTTTGTCTTGTATAATTGCGGGCCTGCCGGCTTTTCCACATCATGACAGCTCGATAAAAAAGCACCGTGTATCATTTTGACCACAAAATCATGCTCCATGAGATTTTTTTCATCATGCAGCAATTCCCAGCCTAAACGCTCATCTTCTTGTTCATTTTCCCCTCGTTTTATCGACCCTGCAAGACAGGATGACATCACGTTTTTGCCGGCTTTTTTAATAAGCCGTTCCGGTGAAGCGCCGATAAAGCATTTATTTCCCTGCTCAGAGGCAAAGATATAGCTTGTCGTTTGATCCGTCAAAAGCTTATTCAGCACGCTTTCAATCGGGATCGGCCCGTCATACGACAAGAGCACCTCACGCGCCAGCACGACTTTATCATATTGATTTTCTTTCATTTCGTTTGTTGCTGTTTTAATAGCTTCAAGCCAGTTTTCCACATCAAGTTCTTCCGCCTTCGTTAATGCCGGATAATCTTCATACGTCAAAGAAGAAACCGTAAAAGCTTCCGAAAAGGATTTCAAGCGTTCGAGCACATCTTCTGCCTGATCCGCCTCACCAACCCATTGATTGACGGTTACATAATCACCGTCAGCTGTTTTCGTGAGCATAAGTGACGGGATAAAGAAAAGCCCTTCTTCAAACCCATTCCACTCGTCTCCTCTTTCCTCAGAAGGATTAAACGAAAAACCGCCGAATAAGACAGGGCCTATCGCCGAGTGCTGCGCCTGTTCTTCCTCATGAATATGAAAAGCCGTCTTTTTAAAGCGCTCCCATTGTTCAAAAACGTCGTGATACCGTTGTTCATTTTTTTCTTTCGATTGGAACACCGCTTCTGTGCCAAGACCGACTATTGTTAATTCACTACCGGGTTCTGACCAAAAAAATCGCTTGCCTTTATATTTTTTTGCTCCGTAATTGAAAAATGATAGAGGGTCCAAAGACGCAATACGTCTTGAATAGCTCAATAAGACAGCATGGTTGACTTGTTTGGCTTTATGTAATGCATGTACTGCTTCCTTTCGGAACGTATGCTGCACCGTTGTCACCATGAGACATTCCTCCATAATCCGTTAAATGCTTTTAATACAATACACCTGTGGTTACATTGTGTCAAACACACAGAATGTGCACGACAAAATGCCTGCATTTCTTATTATAAACCTTTTTGAGCAAATGAATAAAGAAACAAACTTTAAATTATTTTCTCCACTCGCGGCAATCGTTGTATGTCTTGAGTCACAGAAGGAAAAACACCTATTTTTATCCACCATTTTTCAGCGTAAAAACGTTCATACTATCAGTAAGCATCACATAGAAACGAGGCGATCAAATTGCTTACAAACGAACAGATCATGCATCTGAAAAAAGAACTGGAAGAAACAAAACACGATATTTTAAGTCGGTTTAAGGAAAATGACCATTTTCAATTAACAGATGAATTTCCTTATGACTCGGTCGGAGAACTGTCTTCCTATGACAATCATCCCGGTGACGAGGCGACGGAGTTATACGAGCGTGAAAAAGATATCGCTCTTCTCGAACATGAACGTGAGCATCTTCACGACATTAACTACTCGCTGAAGAAAATCGAAAACGGCACATACGGCATATGCGAAGCAAGCGGCAAAGACATTCCTTACGACAGACTGGAAGCTCTGCCGACCGCTACGACGCTTGCGGAATATTCCTCACAAGACGCCGTTTCAAAAGATAGGCCGATCGAAGAAGAAACGCCATTCGGACAGTTTGAATTCGACGATGATGAATCAATCCGGGCAGCCTACGACAGTGAAGACGCCTATCAGGATGTCGAAGAGTATGGAAACTCGGAGACGCCGCAGGATTTAGAGGACCCGCCGCTCAGCTACGGCGATATGACAATGAATTCAGAAGAAAACATCGGCTATGCCGAGGATTATGAAAACTTTATCGCGACAGACATTACCGGAAAACACGTTTCTGTGTATCCCAGCAAAGCACATGAAAAATATGAACAGGAACTGGATGAAGAAGGAATTATGACGACTTTCGGCGACCTGCACGCTGATTAATACCCCGGCTTTTTTCCGGGGTCTTTTTTTTACATATAGGCTTTTATACAAAGCACGCTCTTCCTTTTTTGTAATACGATATCGTATAGGTATCTTCGTCTGCTGCATTAACCTCCGGACAAAACGCGGGAGACGAAAAATACATATCGATGTATGAGGAGGAATCAATGTGAAACTGGCCTTGATTTGCACGGAAAAATTACCGGTCCCCGCCGTGCACGGCGGCTCCATTCCGATGATGATTGACGGGATATCCCCTTTTTTCTCCAGCCGTTACGAGTTAACCGTCTTATCTATTGAAGATCCGGCTCTCCCTAAAGAGGAGAAGAGAAACGGAGTAAACTACATTCGTCTCCCGAGGACTCATTACCGCGAAGCTGTCGCCAATGAACTGAGAGAAGCTTCCTTTGATTTGATACACGTATTCAACAGGCCCCTCAATGTTCCGTTATATAAAAAAGCCTCGCCAAACAGCCAAGTTGTTCTGAGTCTGCACAACGAGATGTTCTCAGAAAAAAAACTGACATTCGCACAAGGAAAAGAAGTTCTTGAACATGTGTCTATGATTACAACTGCCAGTGCATTTATCAAACAATCCGTCATCGAACGTTTCCCCGAAGCAGAGGACATCATCAAAGTCGTTTATTCAGGCGTTGACCTCGCATCCTATCCTCCGGTCTGGTCAAAAAAAGGGAAAGACATAAGAAATGAATACCGCAAAAGATACGGAGTTGAAGACAAAAACGTCATTTTATTTGCCGGACGTTTAAGCCCGGCAAAAGGGCCTCACCTACTGATCCACAGCATGAGACGGATATTACAAAAGCACAAGGATGCTGTTTTAATCATCACGGGTGACGGTATGAATCAATACATGGAATATTTGCACAAGCTGGCCCTCCCCTGTAAAGAGCATGTCATTTTCACAAAGTTTATCCCGCCGCATGAGATGCCGAACCTTTTTCTCATGGCTGATGTTTTTGTCCGCAGCTCTCAAAAGAATGAGCCTCTCGCCCGTGTGTATTATGAAGCAATGGCTGCCGGAACCCCGTTAATAACGACAAACTGCGGCGGAAACACAGAGGTTGTCAAACACGAAGAAAACGGGCTCGTCATTGAACACTGTCAAAAACCTTCAGCCTTCGTACATGCCATCGACATCGTTTTTTTACAGCCTTCACTGGTAAAGAAAATGACACGCAGGGCCAGGCATCGGGTGGAAACGTCATTCACCTTTCTCCATACCGCCAAAAAACTTGATGCCGTTTATCAATCCGTCCTAAACAAGGCAAACGGAAAATCAATGCCTCCTCCATTACTGCAACTGCCAGATTTGTCTTTTTTAAAACGCCTGTTCGCTAACTGAAGCAACTCTTACACGGACGTTTCATATGTTAAAAAGGCATAGCCCGATGAACTGTTTTAGAAATACATGATGGAGGAACGGGTTTACGAGTGATTGATGTGACAATAGAATAAACAGAATTCACATGATGATGAAGGTGCCTGCAAATTTTGTTATCGCTTCTGTCAGCTGTCAACCGCTTAACGGAGCACCGACCAAAAGCAGCACCGCTCACAGATAATCAAAAACAAATCATGTTTATCGATATGCTGTTCCCATACGAACTTTAGGATGACGGCATTAATCGCAGCGTTCGCCTATGAAAAAGGAAAAGCTGGGCGCATTAAACCCTCCATAAGGCTGCAGCCTGCCTTCTGATTCCTTATTTATTATGGAGCGCTTTTGCCACATATCTCTCATTTACTATTTACACTAAAAATTAATAACCAAACCAAACAAAAAAACCTTGCATTCTATGCAAGGTTTTTAAAATGACCCGTACGGGATTCGAACCCGTGTTACCGCCGTGAAAGGGCGGTGTCTTAACCGCTTGACCAACGGGCCTTATGGCGGAGAAGGAGGGATTTGAACCCTCGCGCCGCTTACGCGACCTACACCCTTAGCAGGGGCGCCTCTTCAGCCACTTGAGTACTTCTCCATATGGCTCCACAGGCAGGATTCGAACCTGCGACCGATCGGTTAACAGCCGATAGCTCTACCACTGAGCTACTGTGGAAGAAAAGTCATGGTGGGCCTGAGTGGACTCGAACCACCGACCTCACGCTTATCAGGCGTGCGCTCTAACCAGCTGAGCTACAGGCCCACGACAATATAAAAATGGAGCGGGTGATGGGAATCGAACCCACGACATCAGCTTGGAAGGCTGAGGTTTTACCACTAAACTACACCCGCATTTGTTTGGGGCGATTGATGGGAATCGAACCCACGAATGCCAGAGCCACAATCTGGTGCGTTAACCACTTCGCCACAACCGCCAAAACATATATTGAATTAAAATGGTGGCTCGGGACGGAATCGAACCGCCGACACACGGATTTTCAGTCCGTTGCTCTACCAACTGAGCTACCGAGCCTTGAATATAAATGGCGGTCCGGACGGGACTCGAACCCGCGACCTCCTGCGTGACAGGCAGGCATTCTAACCAACTGAACTACCGGACCATTTTGAAATTTGGTTGCGGGGGCAGGATTTGAACCTGCGACCTTCGGGTTATGAGCCCGACGAGCTACCGAACTGCTCCACCCCGCGATGATATAATATGAAATTTGATATGGCGGAGGAAGAGGGATTCGAACCCCCGCGGGCTTTGACACCCCTGTCGGTTTTCAAGACCGATCCCTTCAGCCAGACTTGGGTATTCCTCCGTATAATGGTGGACCTTGTAGGACTCGAACCTACGACCGGACGGTTATGAGCCGTCTGCTCTAACCAACTGAGCTAAAGGTCCAATGGTAGCGGCGGAGGGGATCGAACCCCCGACCTCACGGGTATGAACCGTACGCTCTAGCCAGCTGAGCTACACCGCCAAAAACAATTAAAATCAAGTGGAGCCTAGCGGGATCGAACCGCTGACCTCCTGCGTGCAAAGCAGGCGCTCTCCCAGCTGAGCTAAGGCCCCAAAGATGGTCGGGAAGACAGGATTCGAACCTGCGACCCCATGGTCCCAAACCATGTGCTCTACCAAGCTGAGCTACTTCCCGATTTTGTTAAAAGTATGTATGGCGCGCCCGAGAGGAGTCGAACCCCTAACCTTTTGATCCGTAGTCAAACGCTCTATCCAATTGAGCTACGGGCGCAGTAATAAGTGCCGAGGGCCGGACTTGAACCGGCACGGTAGTCACCTACCGCAGGATTTTAAGTCCTGTGTGTCTGCCAATTCCACCACCCCGGCATGGATGGTATAGTTGGAGCGGAAGACGGGATTCGAACCCGCGACCCCCACCTTGGCAAGGTGGTGTTCTACCACTGAACTACTTCCGCGTTTGGCAATGCGGATGAAGGGACTTGAACCCCCACGTCTGTAAAGACACTAGAGCCTGATTCTAGCGCGTCTGCCAATTCCGCCACATCCGCAAGAAAAACATGGTGAGCCATGAAGGACTCGAACCTTCGACCCTCTGATTAAAAGTCAGATGCTCTACCAACTGAGCTAATGGCTCTTTTTACAAGAGACTTAGATATTATAACATATAAAAGTGGTGCCGGCAAGAGGACTTGAACCCCCAACCTACTGATTACAAGTCAGTTGCTCTACCAATTGAGCTACACCGGCTCAATACGCTTAACTTATGTAATAGGTGAATGGTGGAGGATGACGGGCTCGAACCGCCGACCCTCTGCTTGTAAGGCAGATGCTCTCCCAGCTGAGCTAATCCTCCATATATTACACTTACGTGTAATTGCTTGGCGACGTCCTACTCTCACAGGGG
>NZ_LSAZ01000016.1 GCF_001584325.1 Bacillus nakamurai | reverse complement strand
CTCTATGGGGTCAGTCCCCCGGGTTCAGAGGTTTTGACATTATTTCGCTTCCAGCCTGCGAATTCTTTCATCCAGGTCAGGGTGAGTAGAGAACAGGGACGAATGCTTTTTCCCGTTGATCTTTAAGGTTTGCACCGCCGTCTGGTCTTCTTCGTTCACATGGGCTGTATAAGATTTAAGCGTGCGCAGGGCGTGAATCATTTTATCCTTACCGGCAAGATCGGCTCCTCCGCGGTCTGCATGAAATTCTCTATGGCGTGAGTACGCGAAGACGACAAGACTGCCGAGTATGGAAAAGATAATCTGAAACACAATCATCGCGATAAAGTGGACGACCGGCGCAAGATCTTCTTTTACAAACCGGCTTGCGATCCATGCCGCGATACGGGAAAGGAATACAACAAATGTATTGACGATTCCCTGTAACAGCGTCATCGTAACCATGTCACCGTTCGTAATGTGCGCGACCTCATGGGCAAGAACCCCTTCTACCGCAGCATCATCCATTTGCTGCAGGAGCCCTGAGGAAACCGCAACGAGTGAGCGGCGTTTAGACGGCCCGGTTGCAAAGGCATTGACCTCAGGAGAATTGTAAATGCCGACCTCAGGCATTTTCGTTAAACCTGCGGAACGGGACAGCCTGTGCACGCGGTCAACCAATTGCTGCTCCTCATAGCTGAGTGATTGTTTTTTCGGGTCTAACACCCTGACACCCATCATTGTTTTTGCCATCCATCTGGACATAGCAAGTGAAATAAAGGAACCGACAAAACCGACGACAAGGCTGAAGACGAGTAATGCCGTCAGATCAACCCGGCCATTTTGTATATACGAGCCAACACCGGTGACGCTTGAAATGATCGTTAGCACAATCCCGATTGTCGTAATAACCAAAATATTCGTTAAAATAAACAGAAATATTCTTTTTGCCATAATAACCTCCGTCATTTTAAGATCAAAAGAACTTATTTAATCAAATTATATATGATCTGTTTGAAAATGCAACAATTTCGACGTATGATGATAATGTATTTCTCAGCGATTTAACAAAGTGAACACGTAATCAGAGGTGAACAATGAATACTTTTAAACTGACCCGAACTGACATGGTCCGGCTTCTTTATGCGTTAAAAGGCCAAGGAGATACAAGTCCTCTCCAAATCTTAATAAAATCAGCAAATATGACGTTAGATGAAGCGGAGAGCCACCTTCACATTCCTGAGTTTCTCACGAGATTTGAGCGAAAAAAAGAGAAGAGAGAATACGGGCTTTCAACCAACGAGATTGTCGAGCTCGGCAACTTGTGCGAGCTGACGTCTTTAAAATCAACGGCTGTCCAAAATTGGGTGAAACGCGATATTAAAGATTTAATCGGCCATCCTGAATTAGGAAAAAAATATTCGATTGAACAAGCTGTTATTCTTCTCATTGTACGTGATTTAAAATCAATTTATGACTTTGAACATATCCGCGTCATATTAAAGATTGCCTTCAATACCATTACAGACCGGTCCGATGACATCATCAGCCCGATCAGCTATTATGAAAGCTGCGCTCAGGTTATCGATGATATTCACCACAAGGACAGTCCTCCGATGAAAGAGACAAGCCTGCAGGATCTTGTTGAACAGCAGACGGATAAGCTACGCGGCTGCTTTAATGAACTCGGAAACGAACAATGGAAAAAAATAAAAACCATTATCGCCGTTACGGTGCTCTCCGTTTTGACATTCCACATCCAGGCAACCGCCTACAAAATGACAAGCCATTTTTTATAAAAGATGCTTTCAGCCCCGGTCCTTTTAACGGGGTTTTTTAACGCACACAACAATTGCCAGCATAATGGGGACGATTCTGCCTGAAACTAAGACGCGTAAATAATCTTGCCAGAGAAAAGGAGATGAAAAAGATGGCGAGCAGAAATAAACTCGTAGTTCCAGGGGCTGAGCAGGCACTCGACCAATTTAAATACGAAGTGGCTCAAGAATTCGGCGTGAACCTTAGTTCTGATACAGCAGCACGCGCAAACGGCTCTGTGGGCGGGGAAATGACAAAACGGCTTGTGCAGCAGGCACAATCACAATTAAACGGGAAAACTCAATAATAAAGCTTATTCGCCGGGATTTCTCGGCGAATTTTGATGTTTATCAGCATTCTCCCAGCCGTGCCGGTACCCATTCGGATTCCGGCGGTCTGACGCATCTTCATGCCGGTGATAGGATTCGCGGTGTTCACTGCGGTCCTGATTCCAGCGATGATTATAATACCTTTGTTGATACCCTTTGTCATTTCCGTTTTCTTGAGGATCTTGTGTTGGGGTTTGCTCTGTTTCCCCATCTTGTTCCTTCTGTGTTTTTTCCTCTGATCCAGAATTTACATTTGTGTCTTTTCCTTGATTGTCGTCCTGGCTGTTTAGATTCGGATCATCTGTGTCAGTAGTTTCATTGCTTTCCGGCTGCTCTGTTTTCATTTCTCCATCAGTATTTTGTTGATCGTCCGCTGCCGGTTTATCTGCATCCGGCTGCTCTGTTTGATCAGTGTCTGTCCCGGTGTTCTGATGTTCGGTTTCATTGCTGTCCGTTTTCTTTTCGGGCCGGCCTTCTTCTGTTTTCTTTTCATTTCTTCTTATGTAGCTGCCTGTTGACATTCCTTCCTGTTTCGCTTTTTCCCTTGTTTCCATATCTGATTCAAGAGATTCCAGATGGTAGGTGTCTTTATATTTTTTCGTTACGTCGGCCAGCTGTTTTTTAACGCCTGTTTTATATGTATGGTCATCTGAATTTTCATAAACCGTGGAAATTAAGATCTCTTTTGATTCCTTTACATATCCATGCTTGCTGCAATCGGTAATAATAGCACTGATGACATCCTTAAAATCATTGCTTTTCCAATCCCCGATATCATTGATGACCTGTTTGGCATCATCATTCAGCGGTGTCAGCTCAATGACTTCATATTTGCTGTTTAACGCCATTTCAATACTCGGATTAATGTCAAGCGTCATGTACGCGTATGCTTTGTTATCAGAAAAAATCGGGAGCATGATTAAAATAAATAAGATAATAGCTGTCATTGTAAAAACTCCCAATTTGAAAGGGCGCAGTTTCAGAAAATCAAAAAAGCTGGCCCTTCTGCCCATACGCGTTTCGCCTGAAAACGTAATTTCCTCTCCGATTTCACAAGTACGGTGATCATTTTTTGTTTTTAAAAATTGTCCGTCAGGGGTTAGCAACGTGACGAATTTTTTATTTTTCTCTACAATGATCCCTCTTCTCATGAGTGCAACACCCCTTTAAGATAATCTTTTAAATAAATATAATCACCGGTAATAATAATGCTCATGGCAATGATATATTTTCTGTTCCGCTCGATCGTTTTTCTGCTGACCGACACAAGCTGCTCCAGCTGTTTGACCGGAAGCTGTTTTTTCTGGTGAAGAATGGCTGCCAATTCTTCATTTTCCACAAGCGTATAGGCAACCTTAATGGCATTCTGCCTCGCATCTGTATGCTTTGGCGATTGCTCAAGCAATTCTTTAAAAGACAATCCGTATTCTCTCAGCTGCTTTTGAAAAAAAAGAATTTCTTCCCGCCGCTGTTCCTGTTCAATCTGTTTGCGGTACTCATCGATGGAAAGCTCTGCCTCGATCAGACTTTGAGAAGACTCCTGATCATCGCCCTCCTGCACATCTATATTGATATGCTGAGCGGCTCTTGCTTCTTTTCTTATATAATCTATTACTTTTCTTTTTATAATCAGCTCTGCAAATGCAAGCAGCGAATTTCCTTTTTCAGCCGAATATTTTTCAATGGCTTCGTTAAACGCGATCAGTCCGATGCTGAATTCGTCGTCTTTTTCATCTATATATCGTTTACAAACGGATGAAACCGTCTTCGCGATAAAAGGCTTATATTGCTGTATTAAATCATTCTGCAGATCTTTGTCGCCTTTTTGTATTTTTTCAACAGATGTTTCAAGCGTTTGCTTCTTTTTTCCCAATTTAAACAAAAGGCTAAGCACTGGTTTCACCTCAGTTCCTCCCTATAACTACTCATAATCATAGCTAATTTAGTAGGGATTCGCAAAGGAAGAAAAAGAGAAATCGATTTCTTTTGTCTCAATTATGACAAACTAATAAGACGCACTATACATGATTTCGTGCCCTTATTTAGAATTAAGGGGGTTTTCTGTGCGTTTTTTGTAACAATGCTGTTATAAAATTGTTATCATATGTCTTGTTTGTAAGCGTTTCAACTAAAAAGGGAGTTCCGCTTTGATAAAGCAGGACTCCCTTTTTTAACCCTTTTACGCGTGCTCTCTCCCGCCGGATTCTTCTTTATACTTCTCCTCTTGCGGATTTTTTGATCCTGACATAAACCATCCGCCAGCCGCGATCGCCGCCAGAACCGTCCAAAAAGTGACCTTCCATGCCGCCGAATGGATAAAGTGAGCGGAAACCATATCGATTTCCTCATGGGCAAGAGTGTATAAAGCGAGTTTCACACCTACCCAGCCTACAATCACAAATGCCGCCGTTTCCAGACTCGGGCGTGTTTTTAATAAAGAAACGAACATGGATGCCGCAAAACGCATAATAATCAACCCGATGATTCCCCCTGCTAAAATAACGATAAACTGACCGCCGTCAAGTCCTCCGATGGCTGGAAGCGGAGTCTTCGGAAGTGTTACGGCAAGCGCGACCGCCGCTAAAATCGAATCTACGGCAAAGGCGATGTCAGCCAGCTCCACTTTGAATACAGTCGCCCAAAACCCGCTTTCTTTCTGGATTTTCTGTTTGCCGTCATTTTTGTATACATAGCGCTTCAGCAAGTGGCTTACGGCAATGTAAAGCAAATACAAGGCCCCGATCGCCTGAACCTGCCATACATTAACGAGAAAAGAAATGGCGAATAATGAACCGAAACGTAAGACAAAAGCCCCTGCCAGTCCGTAAAACAATGCTTTCTTTCTTTGTTTCTCCGGGAGATGTTTCACCATCACCGCCATCACCAGCGCGTTATCCGCCGCTAAAATCCCTTCCAGCCCGATTAAAACGAGAAGAACCCAGCCATACTCCAACAATAACGCAATATCCATTTTATTCCTCCGCCTCTCCGTTTTCTTTCATCCGAGCTTATACCGGCGGTTTTATCATACAAAAAAGACCTTTGCCGATATAAGGCAAAGGTCTTGCTAGACATGAAATGATTGGCATGCCAACAAAGCCGATGGATATCATCCATGAATTGACGACTTTGTTTCCGGAAAATCCGGACGCTACTCCCCTTTGGGATATCAAGAAATATTGGTTTATACGCTCATCATAAAGTCTGTTTCTAAGTTTGTCAATGCTTAACTTTTTTATTATATCGAGAATCCGCTTTGATCCCGCTTTTTCTTCTCATCAGCATATAAACAACAAACAGCAATACAATGAAAATACCGAACGGCAGCATATATTGATCAAGAATGGAGCCGACGCTTTTCCAATTTTCCCCGAGCTTCATGCCTAAATAAACGTAAACGTAAGTAATGGGCAGCATGGCGATATATGTATAAAGGGAAAATACCCAGACATTCATCTTTGCAATTCCGCACGGCAATGAAATCAATGTCCTTACACCGGGTAAAAAACGGCCGCTGAAAGCCACAAAACCGCCGTGCTTTTGAAAAAACTCGTCCGATTTTTGAAGAGATTCGGGCTTTATCCATATATACTTCCCAAACTTCAGCAAAAACGGGCGTCCGCCCCATCTGCCGATCCAGTACAAGACAAGCGGGCCGGAAAGACCGCCGAGCGACCCCGCAAACACTGCGCCGGCAAACGTCATATCTCCTCTGGACACCCAATAGCCTGCAAGCGGAAGAACGATTTCCGCAGGGATGAATTCTATACTCAGCGCCAAAAAAATTCCGGCGTAGGATAAGCTCTTAAACGCCTCTATCATCGATAGGATCACATCTTCGATCAGTATCACTCCCCATATAGGTCTTCTATTGGCGAAACTTCAGAATGATTTTAACACAGATGCACCGGATGAAACGATTACTTTATCTCGAGACTGAAATGTTTCTAAAGACATGCCGATATAAATGAAAGTCATTTCAGATCGGCACACAATGGGAGGAATCGGCATTTGGAATTACACGTACATTACAGCATCCCGCTTGTAGTATTATCTATCCTTGTCGCCTGTTTCGCAGCGTTTACTTCGCTTGAAATTTCAAGGAAAGTTACGCTGAAAACGGGAATTCACAGTAAATTGTGGCTGCTTGCAGGTTCAGTCATCATGGGCTTCGGCATTTGGTCGATGCATTTCATCGGAATGCTGGCGGTTTATATGAACATGAATATGCATTACGAGATTATTCCGGTTCTTAGTTCCATTATTGCGTCGATCCTGGGTTCTTTTGCGGCTTTATATATCGTCAGCCGGCAAATCCTAACGATAAACCGGCTGTTTGCCGGGTCTGTTTTTATGGGATCGGGAATTTCTTTCATGCATTATATGGGAATGTCGGCCATTTCCCGGGTAATGATTAAGTATGATCCGTTTTTATTCACTCTTTCTATCCTTATTGCGATCGCAGCTTCTTTTGTATCGCTGAACGTTTTTTTCGATCTAGCCGTTAAGAAGCCGACCGATCAGCTTCTTTTCTATAAAATCATCAGTTCCGTCTGCATGGGCGCAGCCATTTCCGGGATGCATTATACCGGGATGTTTGCGGCATCCTTTCATGAGGACATGCGAAAACCTGGCAGCAGTGTGGAGATTCATTCGTTCCATTGGTCAATTTTTATTGCGTTAATCATCTTTTGTTTTCAAACATTATTGTATTTCAGCTCTCATTTCGACCGTAAATTTTTTCAGCAGAATGAGCGCATGAAAGATAATGAACAGCGCTTCCAATCCTTGATTAAACACAATATTGATGCCATTTTCATCCTTTCTCCTGAAGGAAAAATGCTCTACTCCAACGAAGCGGGGGCCGAAATGATTCACAGCTTCGGCTTGGACGATCAAAATTGGAGAGAACATATCAATAGACAGATGAAAACATATTTTAAACAGGTCAAAAAAGAACAGCAGGCATTCCACATAGATGCCGATCTTACGACACAAGCCGGCCTGTTTCATATTAATGTGACCTATATTCCAGTTATGGTCAATAACGGCCTTGACAGTGTATATGTCATTTGTAAAGACATGACAAAACAGCGGAAAGCCGAAAAAGAAATTCACCGCATGGCGCATTATGACTCACTCACTGATTTGCCGAACCGCCGGCACGCCGTCCAGCGCCTGACAGAAGTGCTGAATAAAGAGCATTCAATGGAAAATGCGACTGTCGTTTTTTTTCTGGATTTGAATCGGTTTAAGGTCATTAATGACGCTCTCGGCCATAATGTCGGTGACAAGCTTCTTCAGTTAGCGGCTGAGAGATTATCCTCCATCATTCCTGAAAATGGATTTATTGCCCGTCTGGGCGGAGATGAATTTATTATCATTTTGACCGATGCCCGTTCGGAAAACGGTGAAATCGACGGACTGGCCCATCAGATCATTGGGCAATTTGAAAAACCGTTTATCATTCAGGAGCATGAATTAATCACGTCTGTCAGCATCGGCATCGCTGTTTCTCCAAAAGACGGCACGGAAGGTCTGGAGCTGATGAAAAAGGCTGATATGGCGATGTATGCCTGTAAGGACAGAAACAAGAGCAAATACAAATATTACTCTGTTCAAATCGGTGACATGGAAGCGAGAAAGCTGCAGCTTGAAATAGAGCTGAGAGAAGCCATTGAGAAAAAAAGGTTTGTCCTATATTATCAGCCCCAATACAGCTCACGCGATCAAAAAATAACAGGAGCTGAAGCGCTTTTACGCATTGCCGGAGCAGATGGACAGCTGCAGAACCCCGGGGACTTTATCCAAGTCGCAGAAGAAACCGGACTGATTATCGACATCGGAAAGTGGATTATAACCGAAGCCTGCAGGCAGGCGAAGGAGTGGCACGAGAAAGGATACGATCTGCCTGTTGCCATTAATATTTCCGCTAAACAGTTTCAATCGGAGGAGCTTGTTCCTTTTATTGAAAAAACGCTTGCCGCCTATCGTCTCCCTCCCCGGCTGCTCGAAGCCGAAGTGACTGAAAGCATGACGATGGAGGACCGCGAGCACAGCAAAAAAGTACTGACCGCTTTAACTGAGTTGGGAATAAGTGTAAGCATTGACGATTTCGGAACCGGCCACAGTTCTCTCAGCTACTTAAAGGATTTTCCGATTCACAGATTAAAGATAGACAAATCATTTATAGATGATATCCAGACAGAACCTAAATCAGCACAAATCACCGGCGCCATTATTGCTATGGGCCACCAGCTTTCCCTTCTCGTCGTTGCTGAAGGGGTGGAAACGGATATGCAAAAAAAGCTTTTGGACGAAAAAGGCTGTGATTTCCTGCAAGGCTTCTACTTCAGCAAACCGTTGCCGCCTGAGGGAATCGAACAGCTGCTTACCGAAACGCTGCACCACCCATAAGTTGCTACACATGGAACGAGGCCGTCTATCCACAATAAAAACAAAAAGGAGTTTTTATTCATGCATACGATGTGGAAGGGATCTATCAGTTTCGGCCTCGTTAATATTCCGGTTAAACTCTTTGCGGCCACTGAAGATAAAGATGTAAAATTCCGCAGTCTTCATAAAGAAGACCACGCGCCGATTAAATATGAAAAAATCTGCACCGGCTGCGAAAAAAGCCTCAGTCCTGACGAAATTGTCAAAGGATATGAATATGTAAAAGGAAAATACGTCATTTTGACTGATGAAGACCTGAAGGAAGTAAAGCAGGAACACGAAGAAAAAGCGGTTGAAATCGTTGATTTTGTTCAATTAAAAGAGATCGACCCGATTTATTTTAACCGTTCTTATTATGTCGGACCCGGAGACAACGGAACGAAAGCTTATACGCTTTTGCGGGAAGCGCTGAGAACGACCGGTAAAATCGGCATCGCCACCATCACCATCCGTTCAAAGCAGCAGCTTGCCATTCTCCGTGTGTATGAAAATTGTATCGTGATGGAATCCATTCATTACCCGGATGAAGTCAGAAGCGCGGGACATGTGCCAGGCGTACCGGATCAGACGGATGTAAATGAAAAGGAATTGCAGACTGCCATTACTTTAATCGACGAGCTGACAACCGAGTTTCATCCCGAACAATATGAAGACACATACCGCAAAGCCCTTCTCGCCAAAATTAATGATAAGCTGGAGCATCAGGAAGCGGGCGTCACCCCGGCTGCGGCAGGTCCGCGCGAGGATGTTATTGATCTCGTCAGCGCCCTTCAGGCAAGCATTGATCGAACAAAGCGGCCCAATCGTGAAAAAGCCGCGCCCGCTCAGCCGAAAGACGCTGCTCCTGCTGGCAGCGGGGGCAAAAAGCGGAAAACCACACGGCAAAAAGCCTCCGGAACGTCATAGTTATGGTGCTGACGATGCAGCCGATTTTGACCTCCTTCCCGCCCGAGGGCAGTGAATGGCGCTACGAAGTAAAGTATGACGGATTTCGCTGTCTGCTCCATGTAGGTGCCGCGGAGGTTACGTTAACGAGCAGAAATGGCCAGCCGCTCACCAGCCAATTTCCGGAAATCACCTTCTTTGCCGCACAATGTTTTAAGCTGATGAAAGATAAGCTCCCCCTTACGCTCGACGGAGAGCTTGTCTATTTGATCAATCCGTACCGGGCAGATTTTGAGCGTATTCAAATCCGCGGGCGTTTAAAACGTGCAGAAACAATTAAAAAAACGGCTGCTGAACGGCCGTGCCGCTTTCTTACGTTTGATTTGCTGGAAGTAGCGGGATCAAGCACGGCATCTTTTCCTTATTCTGAGCGGAAGAAAATGCTTTTTGATCTGCTTTCGGAGGCAAAACTGCCCGCGTCTCCTCATCACCTGGCAAAAGAAGCGATTCAATACATTCCCGAGCATGCTGATTTTGACCCGCTTTGGCATACAGTTGTCCGGCATGACGGAGAAGGAATTGTGGCGAAAAAAACAAACAGCAAATGGGTGGAAAACAAACGGACTCCTGACTGGCAGAAATATAAGCATATGAAAACGGCACATGTTTTGTTAACCGGATTTAATCCGAAAAACGGCTATGTGACCGCATCGGTTGTAAAAGACGGGGAGATCGTGCCCGTCGCCTCAGTCTCCCACGGCATGCAGGAGGAAGAAAAAAACGCCGTCAGAACGATTATGGAGACCCATGGAAAAAAGCTGAAGACCGGCGAGTATACACTCGAGCCTTCCATTTGTATGACCGTCCAATATTTAACCGTTTTGCAGGACACGCTGCGGGAGGTCTCCTTTGTTTCCTTTCAGTTCGGTATGGATTGGACGGATTGTACCTATAAGCAGCTTATTGTTCACTCAAAAACACTGCACCCGAAGCTGCAATTCACAAGCCTGGATAAAGTCATTTTTAAAAAACGTGAAAAGACGAAAGAGGATTTTATCTGCTATATCGTTCAAATCAGCGATTTTCTTTTGCCTTTTCTGAAAGACCGGGCAGTCACAGTCATCCGCTATCCGCACGGAGCGCCCGGAGAATCTTTTTTTCAGAAAAACAAACCGGATTACACGCCGGACTTTATCTCATCCGTTTTTGACGGAAGCCATGAGCATATTGTGTGCAGTGATATGTCAACTCTTTTATGGCTGGCCAATCAGCTGGCGCTGGAATTTCATGTTCCTTTTCAAACGATACAAAGCGAAAGACCCGCAGAAATCGTAATTGATCTTGATCCGCCGTCACGGGATGATTTTCTTATGGCCGTTCAGGCGGCGCATGTGCTGAAACAGCTGTTTGAGTCATTCGGCATCACATCGTTTCCGAAGCTGTCCGGGAATAAGGGCATTCAGCTCTACATCCCGCTTTCTCCGGAAGCTTTCACTTATGAGGATACCCGCCGGTTTACAATGCTCATTGCTGATTATTGCGTCAGGACCTATCCTGACCTTTTTACGACAGAGCGGTTTATAAAAAACCGCAATGGAAGGCTTTATCTTGATTATTTACAGCATGCCGAAGGGAAAACGATTATTTCTCCCTATTCTACACGGGGCAATGAACTAGGGACCGTCGCGGCCCCTCTATATTGGAACGAAGTAAACACATCGTTGACGCCTGATGATTATACGATTGACACAGTGGTTGAACGTGTAAAAAAACATGGCGACCCGTTTTATGACTTTTATCGCCAGCCGCAGGACGAGCCGCTTTCAATGGTGCTGCAGCAAATAAAGAAAAAGAGCTGACTTTTTTCCGTCAGCTCTTTTCAACTTGATATGTGCACATCAGTTTTTCTTTAGAAATCATTAAATAATAGGAATAAGGGATATTTTTGATGGTGAATTGTTTTGTTGTAAAATATAAAATCGGAATATGGGCCACTTGCTTGAATAATCTGTAAAATCCGTTGGACGGTTTCATCACCTCAAAGCCGAGCCTCGCCGCTCCCTTATGAAGCATTGTGATGCCGATGACGCCTTTTATCTCGTCTTTTCGTTTATGCTGATTAATATAATCCGCTAAATGAGGCATGGATTGATAAACCTTTTGGTATATCATAATCCCTCTTCTGACCGCATTTTCAATATGCTGGAGTTCTTTTAGGAGCTTGACATTATGAAGATGAATCTTGACTAATATATCGTTCTTTTTAATCCGGGTTCCGTCGCTTAATACAACTTCTTTTCCTTTATACCTTGTTAAACGGACGCGAAACACATTGGATTGGTGTTTATCAATCAGCGTCAGCCGGGTAAAAAAGAAATAAAGCGGATCAAGTATATACCAAATGGACAGCAGACAGCTCCTCACACGCTCACCTTCTTTATTGTTCAAAGCACCCTCATATTTTGGCATGAGGTGTGTCACATTATGATTGGTAAATAATGATGCTATCCTTTTCCATCATATGCAAAAAAAGCTGCCGGCTCTACCGTCACGGACAGAAAAAAACACTCTCTATACAGAGAGTGCCCGGCTCGTTTTCACTGCGAAGGAAAGAAAGCCAGTTTCCCGCTTTCGTTTAACGGAACAGCAAATGCTGGCTGTGGATGCCCGCTTTTTTCAATAGGGCTATCAGCTGTTCTTGTTCATCAGGCATAAGTCCTGAAAACGCTCTCGCAATTCTCAATGAATGAATCGGGTAAATTTTATCCAAATACTCGTTTCCTTTATCAGTTAAATGGGCATAAACAGACCGTTTGTCCTTTGGATCTTGTTCTCTGACTAAAAATCCGTTTCTCTCAAGCTTATCGATGACATAGGTGACATTCCCGCTGACAAGCAAAAGGCGCGACCCAATTTGCTGTAATTTTTGCGGGCCTCTCGTGTACAAAAGTTCCAGCACTGCAAATTCAGTCGGATTAAAGCCATGCTCTTTGCTGTCACGGATACTGTGTTCGGACACACTTTTGAAAGCCCTTGCAAAAACTTTGTACAAATTCATCGAACGCATAACTTCCTCTTCGTTAAACGATAATCTCATCATATCTACCCCGTATATAAGATTTTTATAAAAAAATAATGTAAACCCTTACAATTAATAAGAGTCGTTTCTGTTTTATATTCTATTCGTGCTGTTTTTCAGAATTCCTTCTTTTTTATATAAAAAATACCCTTATACATAAATTAATTTGTATAAGGGTCTCGTTCTCTATAGGGAATGTTCCGAAAAAAATACGCGTATTCCTTTCTTAGCTCCGTAATCGTCATCGAATTCAAGATCTCTTTTGTATAAACTCCGATCTGAAGCAATTTTTTTGAATAATGGCTTCTCTCTTTGTCCAGTGCGGTTTGAAGCAAGTGACTCATGACGCCCTCCTTTGTTGTGCGTTATTCTGTTAATAGGATAACGTTTTTATATCAATGACGTATGAAGCATTTGTAAAGCTTCTGTGGATTATGATGTTTTTCGGTAAAGCCCGTTTTGTACGGATCTGAGCAATTGAAAAGCATGTTCTCCGGCAAGCTGCATAAACGTCTCCATCATTTCATCCCGTTTCATATCCAATTCTATAATTTCTTTTGCCAGTAAGACCGCTTTTTCTTCCCCCATATATCCTTCCTCCTCATTGTTTCTGTATAATCAAGCATAAAACGGGATATTAGGCCGTGCATCTAACTTGTTAATTTTTCTGCCGCGCTTTTTCTAAAATCTTCTATTACACGTAAGAAAACCTAACAAGCGTCAGGTTTTTTCTCTTCTTTTTTTATATAATATGAGTAAAAGACATCCAGGGGTGGAAAAATGACGACAGACGAACAATCTTACAAAGACAAAAAAGTAATTTCGATCGGCATTGTAAGTGAATTAACCGGATTGTCAGTCAGACAGATCAGATATTATGAGGAACGGAAACTGATCTATCCGCAGCGCTCTTCGCGGGGAACGCGAAAGTATTCTTTTGCAGATGTGGAGCGGCTTATGGATATTGCAAACAAACGGGAAGACGGCGTCCAAACCGCGGAGATTTTAAAAGATATGCGCAAAAAAGAACAGGCCCTGAAAAATGACCCGCAGGTCCGTAATAAAATGCTCGAGGGACAGCTTAACGCCCACTTTAAGTATAAAAACCGCTGATAAAAAAAGTCCGCCTCACAATGGGACTGACCCCCGTTT
>NZ_LSAZ01000015.1 GCF_001584325.1 Bacillus nakamurai | reverse complement strand
TCTATGGGGTCAGTCCCATATGCCGGCGGCTTTGTTTTCGCACATCCGCCGATTTATCAAAGGGCTCTGCTAAAATTTCTTAAATTACGCTGTTAAGGGTAGCATATTCTGTTTTAATTTGTTTATAATGAGAGGTATGGTTTATGATCAAAACAATACAAAATCGTTCTTATTATAGGATAGAAACAGATACATATAAGTAATAGAAAGGGAGTGTCCGACCTTGGGTATCAAACAATATTCACAGGAACAGCTAAAGGAAATGGCTTTAGTTGAAATCGCTCACGAAATCTTCTCAGAACATAAAAAACCAGTTCCTTTCCAGGAACTGTTAAATGAAATTGTCTCCTTGCTCGGTATAACAAAAGAGGAACTCGGAGACCGCATTGCACAATTTTATACCGATTTAAACATTGACGGCCGCTTTCTTGCTTTATCCGATCAAACGTGGGGGCTTCGCAGCTGGTATCCGTATGATCAGCTTGATGAAGAAACACAGCCGACCGTAAAGGCGAAAAAGAAAAAAGCGAAAAAAGCCGTTGAAGAGGATCTTGACCTTGACGAATTCGAGGAAATTGATGAGGATGATATCGATCTCGATGAGGTTGAAGAGGACTTGGTTCTGGAATCAGATGACTTTGACGACGAAGATATCGATGATGATGATGAGGACGAAGATCTTGAGATTGATGAGGAGATCATCGACGAAGATGAAGAGGAGTTTGATGAGGAAGATGAGGATCGCAAAGACTGATATTCTATCTCGAAAACGATCTTGACTTTCATTGTCGAACTATGTAGTATGTATTTTGGGCTCTTCAAAAAGAAGAGAATTCATATGAGTGCTACGCTCCCTTTCAAGAAATTGAAAGGGAGCTTTCTTATTTTCACCTCCCAAATTCTTTTACAGCATCATTTGATATATTTAAATGATTTTCTATAAAACGGTACATTTTAAGGAATGTGCAAAGACCGAAGAGAGGAGCAAACGAAATGACGAAATATATTTTTGTAACCGGGGGAGTAGTATCTTCACTCGGAAAAGGAATTGTAGCTGCATCACTGGGGCGCCTGCTGAAAAACAGAGGCATGAACGTCACAATCCAAAAATTCGACCCTTATATTAACGTTGACCCGGGAACGATGAGCCCGTACCAGCACGGAGAGGTTTTCGTTACGGATGACGGCGCTGAGACTGACCTTGACTTAGGGCATTATGAGCGCTTCATTGACATTAACCTGAACAAATTCAGCAACGTCACAACTGGTAAAATCTATTCTGCTGTTCTGAAGAAAGAACGCCGCGGGGATTATCTCGGCGGAACGGTGCAGGTCATTCCGCACATCACAAATGAACTGAAAGACCGTGTCTACCGTGCCGGCAAAGAAACAAACGCAGATGTCGTCATTACGGAAATCGGCGGAACAGTCGGAGACATCGAATCTCTTCCGTTCCTCGAAGCGATCCGTCAAATGAAAAGTGACATCGGCCGTGAAAACGTCATGTACATTCACTGTACGCTCGTTCCTTACATCAAAGCAGCGGGCGAGCTGAAAACGAAACCGACGCAGCACAGCGTGAAAGAATTAAGAAGCCTAGGGATTCAGCCGAATATTATCGTCGTTCGGACGGAAATGCCGATTTCTCAAGATATGAAAGATAAAATCGCGCTTTTCTGCGACATCGATACGAAAGCGGTCATTGAATGTGAAGACGCGGACAACCTCTACTCTATTCCGCTTAACCTTCAGGAGCAAGGACTCGATAAGCTTGTCTGCGAACATATGAAATTAGAGTGCAGAGAAGCGGATATGACTGAGTGGAAAGGCCTTGTCAGCAAAGTGAAAAACTTGTCCAAAACGATTACAATCGGCCTTGTCGGGAAATACGTAGAGCTTCAGGACGCCTACATTTCCGTCGTTGAATCGCTTCGCCATGCTGGATATGCATTTGATGCTGATGTTAAAGTCAAATGGATTAACGCTGAAGAAGTGACAGAAAGCAATATTCAAGAGCTGACAAGCGGCACAGACGGAATTATCGTGCCGGGCGGCTTCGGGGACCGCGGTGTAGAAGGAAAAATCATCGCTGCCCGGTATGCGCGTGAACATAAAGTTCCGTTCTTCGGCATTTGCTTAGGCATGCAGATCGCATCCATTGAATATGCAAGAAATGTACTAGGCCTGAAAGGCGCTCATTCCGCTGAGATTGATCCGTCTTCTCCTTATCCGATCATCGATCTTCTGCCTGAACAGAAAGATGTGGAGGACCTTGGAGGAACGCTTCGCCTCGGACTTTACCCTTGTAAGCTTCAAGAAGGTACGAAAGCCTATGAAGCGTATGCGGATGAAGTGGTATATGAACGCCACCGCCACCGTTATGAATTCAACAACGAATTCAGACAGCAAATGGAAGACAGCGGTTTTGTTTTCTCAGGCACAAGCCCTGACGGACGACTTGTGGAAATTATCGAGCTGAAAGACCATCCTTGGTATGTGGCGTGCCAATTCCACCCTGAATTCAAATCAAGACCGACAAGACCCCAGCCTTTGTTCAAAGACTTTATCGGTGCCTCCGTACAAGCCGCAGAACAGAAGTAATCAAAAAAAGACTTGCCGTTGTCATAAGCGGCAAGTCTTTTTTTCTAGGCATATTCCTGCAGCATTTCCTTTAATGTAAATGACAGTGCATGATAGACATACAGACCCGTCATTAAAGAAGGAAAGCCGTATCTTGTTCCGTCCTCATCAGGCAGAAGGGGCATTTTTAATTTGCTGTCAATATGAACATCGCAAAACGCCTCAATTCCGGGCTGATCTTTCACAATAGGAGACACGCATACGAGGCCGACGCCCTTTTCATAAAGCTCTTCAGCCAGTGCCTGTTCCCCGGCAGTGCCCGGACCTGAACAGAACATCAGCACCCGGTCGCTTTCGGTGATCGCCTCAGCTGTTTCCGGAAATGCTTTGACAGACGGCAGCGGCTCGGAGCCGAGTTCCGCCTCGCATAAAATGCCCTGCATCTCATTTGCGCCGTATAAATAAATCGAGTGGCCGCTGACGGCTGCCTGCGCCAATAACCGCGCGCCGTCTTCAATTGCATCAGATTCCTTATCCTGAATACGGGAAAAAATGCCCGCAAGCTGCGTTGTGAATATCTTTAACATGAGTGAAACCTCCTTTACACATACAAGATCAGTATACAACAAAAGAGAAAATGCTCAGAAAATGTCGGAAAGTAGACTATTATAAATAAAGGAAATGCGAAAATCAAACAGAATACATAAACGACTGCTTCCTTTTGACGAAAATGATAATATTGGGGTGTAAAATGATGAATGAAAAGATTTTAATCGTAGATGATCAATACGGTATTCGTATATTGCTGAACGAAGTATTTAATAAAGAAGGGTACCAGACGTTTCAGGCCGCTAACGGCATTCAGGCTCTTGACATCGTGGTGAAGGAACGGCCGGACCTCGTCCTTTTGGATATGAAAATTCCCGGCATGGACGGCATTGAAATCCTGAGGCGCATGAAAATGATCGATGATTCAATCCGCGTGATCATTATGACCGCTTACGGAGAACTTGATATGATTCAAGAATCAAAAGAGCTCGGCGCCCTCACGCATTTCGCAAAACCTTTTGATATTGATGAAATCAGGGAAGCGGTGAAAAAATATTTACCTCTAAAATCGAATTAATAAAATTAGAAACAATTGAATGTCATTATGTTGCCCATTTGTCGAAAAGTTGGTATCCTAGAGATGGAGAAAAAGCGATCTGTTGTTTCACATATGACAGGCTTTTATGGTCATGCTATAGGGTGGAAAGCTTTTTTCGCAAGAAGCAAATCAGGCTACATAAGGAGGACTTTCGACATGCCTTTAGTTTCAATGACGGAAATGTTGAATACAGCTAAAGAAAAAGGATATGCTGTTGGACAATTTAACTTAAATAACCTTGAGTTCACTCAAGCGATTTTACAAGCAGCACAAGAGGAAAAATCCCCGGTTATTCTTGGTGTTTCAGAAGGTGCGGGACGCTACATGGGCGGCTTCAAAACAGTCGTTGCCATGGTTAAAGCACTGATGGAAGAATACAAAGTGACGGTTCCTGTCGCAATTCACTTAGACCACGGTTCAAGCTTTGAATCTTGCGCGAAAGCGATTCATGCAGGTTTCACTTCTGTCATGATCGACGCATCACACCATCCGTTCGAGGAAAACGTAGCGACTACTGCTAAAGTGGTTGAGCTTGCTCATTTCCACGGCGTATCAGTTGAAGCTGAGCTTGGAACTGTCGGCGGACAAGAAGATGATGTCATCGCAGAAGGCGTTATCTATGCTGACCCTAAAGAGTGCCAAGAGCTTGTTGAACGCACTGGCATCGACTGCCTTGCACCTGCATTAGGTTCTGTTCACGGCCCTTACAAAGGCGAACCAAACCTTGGTTTCAAAGAAATGGAAGACATCGGCAAGACAACCGGCCTTCCGTTAGTTCTTCACGGCGGTACAGGAATCCCGACTGCTGATATTAAAAAATCTATCTCACTTGGTACGGCTAAAATCAACGTAAACACTGAAAACCAAATTTCTTCTGCTAAAGCTGTGCGCGACACATTGGCAGCTAAGCCGAACGAATACGATCCTCGTAAATATCTTGGACCGGCTCGTGACGCGATCAAAGAAACGGTTATCGGCAAAATGCGTGAGTTCGGTTCTTCAAACCAAGCTTAATCCGATTGTAACATCAATAACCGCCTGACAGCTTAGACAGGCGGTTTTATGTCTATCTTTAGAAAGCGCAATCATGTTTTATAGTTCTGAAAATTTCTTACTGGGGAGGCTTTCCTTATGTTATTTTTCATTGATACAGCTAACATTGACGAAATTAAAGAAGCGTACGAACTGGGCGTTCTTGCCGGAGTAACGACAAACCCGAGTTTAGTAGCGAAAGAAGCCAACGTGTCTTTCCATGACAGACTTCGTGAAATTACAGAAGTGGTGAAAGGCTCAGTAAGCGCCGAGGTCATTTCTTTAAACGCTGAAGAAATGATTGAGGAAGGAAAAGAATTGGCGAAGATCGCGCCGAACATCACGGTGAAAATCCCGATGACATCCGAAGGCTTAAAAGCCGTGAAAGCGCTGAGCGACTTAAACATCAAAACAAACGTCACGCTTATTTTCAGCGCCAACCAAGCGCTGCTGGCGGCAAGAGCGGGAGCCACTTACGTATCTCCGTTCTTAGGCCGTCTGGATGATATCGGCCATAACGGTCTTGAGCTGATTTCAGAAATCAGACAGATTTTTGACGTACACGAAATCGACACGCAAATCATCGCGGCTTCCATCCGTCATGCACAGCACGTGACTGAAGCAGCTTTACGCGGCGCGCACATCGGTACGATGCCGCTGAAAGTCATTCATCAGCTGACAAAACATCCGTTAACGGATAAAGGCATCGAGCAATTCCTGGCAGACTGGAATAAATAAGGGCGAAAAGGGCGGCAAACCGGATCATTCCGTTTGCCGCAGCCTTATTTTCCCTGTTTTACAGCGGGCCTTCAAGCTGATATCGAAGTGAAGAGTGAGTTTCCCCGGAATGTTAAAGCCGGCGGGTCTCTGTACAGCCTGTGATAAAAATGCCCCGCAAAGCTTCGCTATTTTCTTCCTGATATTTTATAATGTCCTTGTATTCTTTCTCTTCGAATTGGCTACATTTTGGACAAGAGCTTTATTTGCAGAGACAGAATAAAATGCCATTTTATTTACGCTCCGCAGCTATCTTCTTATGGAAGGAGACTATCATGGAAAAGTTGAATATTGCCGGCGGCGATCCGTTAAACGGAACCGTACATATCAGCGGCGCGAAAAACAGCGCCGTCGCATTGATACCCGCAACCATTCTGGCAAATTCCGAAGTGACGATTGAAGGGCTTCCGGAGATCTCAGATATTGAAACGCTGCGTGACCTGCTGAAAGAAATCGGAGGAAACGTCCATTTCGAAAACGGAGAGATGGTCGTAGACCCTTCCCGGATGATCAGCATGCCGCTTCCGAACGGTAAAGTGAAAAAACTCCGCGCTTCCTATTATCTGATGGGTGCGATGCTCGGCCGTTTTAAGCAGGCGGTTATCGGTCTGCCGGGCGGATGCCATCTCGGGCCGCGGCCGATTGACCAGCACATTAAAGGATTTGAGGCGCTGGGAGCTGAGGTCACGAATGAACAAGGCGCCATTTATCTGCGCGCCGAAAGGCTGAGAGGCGCCCGAATTTATCTGGATGTCGTCAGCGTCGGGGCAACGATCAATATCATGCTCGCCGCTGTACTGGCTGAAGGAAAAACCGTGATAGAAAATGCCGCCAAGGAACCTGAAATTATCGATGTTGCCACATTGCTTACCAGCATGGGCGCTAAAATCAAAGGCGCAGGGACCAATGTGATCAGAATTGACGGCGTGAAAGAGCTGCACGGATGCAGGCACACCATCATCCCGGACAGGATCGAAGCAGGGACCTTCATGATTGCAGGCGCGGCGATGGGGAAAGAAGTCATTATTGATAATGTGATTCCGACCCATCTTGAGTCATTAGCGGCAAAGCTGAGGGAAATGGGTTTTCACATTGAGACGAGTGACGACCAGCTGCTCATGCTCGGGGGACAGAAGCATATTAAACCCGTCGACGTGAAAACGCTTGTATACCCGGGGTTCCCGACTGATCTGCAGCAGCCGATGACATCTCTTTTGACAAGAGCAAGCGGCACGAGCGTCGTGACGGACACCATCTACTCGGCAAGATTCAAACACATTGACGAGCTGAGGCGGATGGGCGCCAACATGAAGGTAGAAGGAAGATCGGCGATCATCACCGGTCCCGCCGAGCTGCAAGGCGCAAAGGTAAAGGCGAGCGATCTGCGTGCAGGTGCGTGCTTGGTCGTAGCCGGGCTGATGGCTGACGGCGTAACCGAAATTACGGGCCTTGAGCATTTGGACCGCGGTTACAGCAATCTTGAGAAAAAACTCGAAGGCCTGGGCGCCACAATCTGGCGGGAAAGGCTGACTGACGAAGAAATAGAACAGCTCCAAAATTCATAGAAATGTGTACTTTTGAGAGGAGAGCGTGTTGAAATGGAAAGAAGTTTATCAATGGAGTTGGTTCGCGTCACTGAGGCGGCGGCATTAGCATCCGCCAGATGGATGGGCCGCGGAAAAAAAGATGAAGCCGATGATGCGGCGACAAGTGCAATGCGTGACGTGTTTGACACAGTGCCGATGAAAGGCACTGTTGTGATCGGGGAAGGCGAGATGGACGAGGCGCCGATGCTTTACATCGGCGAAAAGCTCGGCAACGGCTACGGCCCGCGCGTCGACGTGGCCGTGGATCCGCTTGAAGGCACAAATATCGTAGCCAGCGGCGGCTGGAATGCGCTTACGGTGATCGCGGTCGCTGACCACGGAACGCTGTTAAACGCTCCTGACATGTACATGGAAAAAATCGCGGTCGGCCCTGAAGCGGTAGGCTGCATTGATATCGAAGCTCCGGTCATTGATAACTTAAAAGCCGTTGCAAAAGCGAAAAACAAAGACATTGAAGATGTCGTAGCAACGATTTTAAACCGTGACAGACACGAAAAAATCATTTCTGAATTGCGTGAGGCGGGCGCCAGAATTAAACTGATCAACGACGGTGATGTCGCCGGCGCCATCAATACGGCGTTTGACCATACAGGCGTGGACATTCTGTTCGGATCAGGCGGAGCGCCTGAGGGCGTTCTGTCCGCAGTCGCTTTAAAAGCGCTCGGCGGAGAAATCATCGGCAAGCTTCTGCCGCAAAATGAGGAAGAAAAAGCACGCTGTGAACGTATGGGCCTTGATGTTTCAAAAGTGCTTCGCATGGAAGACCTTGTAAGAGGAGACGATGCCATTTTCGCCGCAACAGGCGTAACGGACGGCGAGCTTTTAAAAGGTGTTCAGTTCAAAGGTTCCGTCGGCACGACGGAAAGCTTGGTCATCCGGGCGAAATCAGGCACGGTTCGGTTCGTTGACGGAAGACACAGCCTGAAGAAAAAACCAAACCTTGTCATCCGGCCATAATAGAGAGAAAGAGCGGGAACGAAAGTCCCGCTTTTCTTTTGCAAAAAAGAGTCAACCCTATCATTTATATGTCAAAACATTATTTAAGTTGAATAATTTTTTGAAATGAGGTAAAAATAAAGAGTGCTGCGATTTTCTGTGTAATTCCTTCTTTTGAGTACTGGGAAATTTTAAATTCTACCGCATACAGACGATATAAATATTTGATCTTCTCAAGTTTTTGTCCTCGCTTCCTTTCAAAACTCATTAAGACATTCCTTTTAAAGAAAAGCGCCGATCATGGGTGGAAGTGTTACCGATAGAAGTTCCTGACCGTTTTATAAAAGAATGTGCTTTGGCGGAATCATGCAAAGCAGCCAATTGATTGAAAACAGCAATATATTGACTATGAAAAGCGTGGTGTTTTTATGAAAGACGTATCTATTTCCTCTTTGGAAAATATGAAATTAAAAGAGCTATATGAACTGGCAAGACATTATAAAATCTCCTACTACAGCAAACTGACCAAAAAAGAATTAATCTTTGCGATTTTAAAAGCTAACGCAGAGCAGGAAGATCTTCTGTTTATGGAAGGCGTGCTCGAAATCATCCAGTCAGAAGGATTCGGCTTTCTGAGACCGATTAATTACTCTCCAAGCTCAGAAGACATCTACATTTCTGCTTCACAGATCCGCCGCTTCGACTTAAGAAACGGTGACAAAGTATCAGGCAAGGTCCGCCCGCCGAAAGAAAATGAACGCTACTATGGACTTTTGCACGTTGAAGCAGTAAACGGTGATGATCCGGAATCCGCTAAAGAGCGTGTCCATTTCCCTGCGCTTACTCCGCTTTATCCGGATCGCCAAATGGTTCTGGAAACAAAACCGAATTATCTATCCACAAGAATTCTCGACATGATGGCTCCGGTCGGCTTCGGCCAGCGCGGTTTAATTGTGGCGCCGCCGAAAGCCGGTAAAACCATGCTGTTAAAAGAAATCGCGAACAGCATTACGACAAATCAGCCTGACGCCGAACTAATCGTTCTCTTAATTGATGAAAGACCGGAAGAAGTGACGGATATTGAACGTTCCGTTGCGGGCGATGTCGTCAGCTCAACGTTTGATGAAGTGCCGGAAAACCACATTAAGGTAGCCGAGCTTGTGCTTGAACGGGCGATGCGCCTTGTTGAACACAAAAAAGATGTCATCATTTTGATGGACAGCATTACCCGCCTGGCCCGCGCATACAACCTCGTTATCCCGCCAAGCGGACGAACGCTTTCCGGCGGTATTGACCCGGCTGCGTTCCATCGTCCGAAGCGTTTCTTCGGAGCCGCGAGAAATATCGAAGAGGGCGGCAGTCTGACCATTTTAGCGACGGCTCTCGTAGATACAGGTTCACGTATGGATGACGTCATTTATGAAGAGTTCAAAGGAACGGGCAACATGGAGCTTCACCTTGACCGTTCGCTTGCGGAAAGACGGATTTTCCCTGCCATCGATATCCGCCGCTCCGGTACGCGGAAGGAAGAGCTGCTCGTGCCGAAAGAGCATCTTGACCGTCTGTGGGCGATCCGCAAAACGATGTCCGATTCTCCGGATTTCGCAGAGAAGTTTATGAGAAAAATGAGAAAAACGAAAACGAACCAAGAGTTTTTTGATTTGATCAACCAAGAATGGAAGCAGGCGAATCTCTCATCATCAGCCCGCCGCTGATACAAAAAAATGTATTTGCAAATGCAGTAAATGACTGATATAATTCTCTCATATGCGTTTCGGACATAGATCCGGAATAATAACTCTGTTTCCACACGGGATTCAGGGCGGAAGGAGATGGATACAATGAAAGCAGGAATTCATCCTAATTTCAAAAAAGCAACAGTTAAATGCGCTTGCGGAAATGAATTTGAAACAGGCTCAGTAAAAGAAGAGGTACGCGTTGAGATTTGCTCTGAATGCCACCCATTCTACACTGGCCGTCAAAAATTCGCTTCTGCTGATGGTCGTGTTGATCGCTTTAACAAAAAATACGGTCTTAAGTAATAATAGATTTTTCAGGCAGGCAAGAAGCACTTCTTGCCTGTTTTTTGTGTCTATAAATCAGAAAAGGGGAGCGGAAGCCTATGTACATAATGAAGCAAAGCGGATGGCTTGAGCTGATATGCGGCAGCATGTTCTCTGGGAAGTCAGAAGAGCTGATCCGCAGAGTGAAAAGAGCGACATATGCGAAGCAGGAGGTAAAGGTGTTTAAGCCCGCCATTGATAATCGCTACAGTGAGGAGGCCGTCGTTTCCCATAACGGAACATCGATGACAAGTCATGTCATCTCGTCTTCTGCTGAGATATGGGATCATATCAGTGAAAGCACGGACGTGATTGCGGTAGATGAAGTGCAGTTTTTCGATGAATCTATCATTGATGACTTGTCCTTGCTGGCGGATAAAGGCTATCGCGTCATTGCGGCAGGTCTTGATATGGATTTCAGGGGAGAGCCGTTCGGCGTTGTCCCAAATCTCATGGCGATGGCTGAATTGGTGACGAAGCTGCAAGCGGTCTGCTCCGTCTGCGGTTCGCCGGCAAGCCGGACACAGCGTTTAATTGACGGGCAGCCCGCTTCCTATGATGATCCGGTCATATTAGTCGGAGCATCAGAATCATATGAAGCAAGATGCAGACATCATCATAAGGTGCCGAAAAAACACACAGATAAATAACCCTTTTCATGAAAACATCGGTAAAAAAGCCGGTGTTTTTTTGACGTTCTTTCAAAAAAATGTAGTTAAATAATTTAAAAAAGAGTATGAAAAAATTAAGTAATTTTCATCTCTTGAATTTTCATTTTTTCAGGCATAAAATGACTAAGTAATGTAAATAGTTATGAGACATTGTTCGAATAATTGTCAAAAAAACATATAGCAGATCATGATCGCAATAGCCTAAATGGGTAATTACTTAACTTTGTTAACTATTTGATGAAAGAAGGAGATTTTCTTGAATAATATTAAAGTAACGAAGGAAGGCAACTTAGAAACTACTTTAAGAGGTAAAGAAGTTTTATCTATTCCTACTTTAAATAAAGGTGTTGCATTCTCAGCAGAGGAAAGACAAAGCCTTGGTTTAGACGGACTTCTTCCTCCGACGGTGCTTTCTCTTGACGAGCAGGCAAAACGTGCGTACGAGCAGTTCTTGGCTCAGCCGGACCGCCTCCGCCAAAATGTGTATTTGAACGATTTGCAAAACCGCAACGAAGTTCTTTTCTTTAAATTGCTACAAAATCATCTTCGTGAAATGCTGCCGGTTGTGTACACACCGACTGTCGGTGAAGCGATTCAAGAATACAGCCATGAGTACAGAAGACCTCAAGGAATTTATCTTTCTATCGATAATGTTGAAGGGATTGAACAAGCGTTTGAAAACCTTCATGCGACTGCCGGCGATATCGATCTTATCGTTGCGACAGATTCAGAAAGCATTCTTGGAATCGGTGACTGGGGCGTAGGCGGTATCAACATCGCCATCGGTAAATTAGCCGTTTACACAGCTGCTGCCGGTATTGACCCGAGCCGTGTGATTCCGGTTGTACTTGATGTCGGTACAAACAATGAAAAACTTCTGAATGATCCATTATACATCGGTAACCGCCATGAACGTATTCAAGGCGAACGCTATGAAGCATTCATTGACGCTTACGTAAAAGCTGCGCTGAAATATTTCCCTAAAGCTCTTCTTCACTGGGAAGACCTTGGAAACAGAAATGCGCGCAATATCATGAAAAAATACAATCATGAAATCCTTACGTTCAATGATGATATTCAAGGTACCGGCGCGATTACACTTGCGGGTGTGCTTGCAGCTATGAAGAAAACAGGCGCATCTATTAAGGATCAGCGCGTGGTTATCTTTGGCGCGGGTTCTGCCGGAATCGGAATCGCTGACCAAATTCGCGACACAATGGTGCTTGCGGGCCTTTCTGAAGAAGAAGCAAACAAAGCATTCTACACAATGGACTACAGAGGCCTGTTAGTAGAAGGCATGGAAGACATTCTTGATTTCCAACAGCCGTACTTGCGCACAGCTGAAGAAATTAAAGATTGGGAACGCAACGAAAAAGGAGAAATTCCTTTCATTGAAGTTATCCGTCAAGCGAAACCGACGATCTTAATCGGTACATCAGGCCAAAGCGGCGCTTTCAGTGAAGAAATCGTTAAAGAAATGGCGAAACATGTTGAGCGTCCGGTTATTATGCCGATGTCTAACCCGACATCGCTTGCTGAAGCTGTTCCTAGTGATCTGTTCAAATGGACTGACGGCAAAGTGCTTGTGGCAACAGGAAGCCCGTTTGACAATGTGGAGTACAATGGCGTTTCTCATGAAATCGGACAATCTAACAACGCGTTTGCGTTCCCTGGACTTGGTCTTGGTTCAATCGTAGTGGAAGCGAAAGTGATTACTCCTGCAATGTTCGCGGCAACTGCTGATGCAATTGCAGAAAGCGTTGATTTTGAAACACCTGGTGCAGGTCTTCTGCCAAGCATTGATAACTTGCAGGAAGTCTCAATTAAAGTAGCTATTGCTGTAGCAGAAGCTGCTATTAAAGAAGGCGTCGCAAACCGTAAGCCTGAAGATGTGAAACAAGCAGTGCTTGATGCGATGTGGACACCGGAATACAAGCAAGTTGTCGCAAAATAATTAAACGATTAATTTTACAGTCCGAGGGAAGGCTTTGTAATAGGGCTAAAGTATACGGACATTAAGGATTTGGAGGAGAACATTTTGAGCTTCTTAGATATTTTAATCCTCCTGGCACCGATCTTTTTCGTGATCGTGCTGGGATGGTTCGCAGGTCGTTTCGGAAGTTACGACGCGAAGTCAGCCAAAGGGGTAAGTACCTTAGTTACGAAATACGCGCTTCCGGCGCATTTTATCGCTGGTATTTTAACCACTTCACGAAGTGCGTTTTTATCACAGGTTCCGTTGATGGTCGCTTTAATCATCGGGATCGTCGGATTTTATATCGTCATTCTGCTGGTTTGCAAATTTATCTTTAAGTATGATTTAACGAATTCATCAGTATTTTCTTTAAACTCAGCACAGCCGACGTTTGCATTTATGGGTATTCCCGTACTCGGCAGTTTATTCGGGGCGAACGAAGTGGCGATTCCGATCGCCGTAACAGGTATCGTGGTTAACGCCATGCTTGATCCGCTTGCGATAATTATCGCTACTGTCGGTGAAACATCTAAGAAACATGATGAGAATAGTGAAAGTTTCTGGAAGATGACTGGGAAGTCTATTCTGCACGGTCTTTCCGAGCCGCTCGCTGCTGCACCGCTTATCAGTATCATCTTAGTGCTTTTCGGTGTATCTCTTCCGGAACTCGGAGATAAAATGCTTGAGCAAATCGGAAGCACGACATCCGGTGTTGCACTCTTTGCCGTCGGTGTAACTGTCGGTATCCGTAAAATCAAACTCAGTCTGCCGGCTTTCGGTATCGCTCTGTTAAAAGTTGCCGTTCAGCCAGCGCTGATGTACTTGATTGCTCTTGCGGTCGGACTTCCTGCTGACCAAACGACAAAAGCGATTTTGCTAGTTGCCTTCCCAGGTTCTGCGGTAGCTGCGATGATTGCTACACGTTTTGAAAAACAAGAGGAAGAAACTGCGTCTGCGTTTGTCATCAGTGCGATTTTATCATTAATCTCACTGCCGATTATTATTGCGCTGACTGCATAATAAAAAAGCTCCCTGTTTCGGGGAGCTTTTTTTATTAAAATTGAAATTTGAATGGTAAGAACCGTGTTTTTTTTCTGGGTTTCGTATTTTCTGAAGAAGCGGCTGTTTCTGAGAGGGGGTCTGGCTGGGAAAGTTCTTGGATGCGTGAGGCCAATGATTGCAATTCGGCATTGAGATCGTCGATTTCCCGTCTGTGCTGAAGCAGCTGATAAGAAACCCCTTCATCTGCCTTTTGCTTTAGCTGCCGTTCCAGCTCTTCAATTCTCGAAAGCAGCTGATGCTCGTCCTGCTTTTCCTTCGTGAGGATGTCCAGCTTACGCTCCAGCTCTTCCAATTTTCGTTCGGCGCCGCCGCTTGTTGTCCTTTGTAAAATGAAACCCGCCCGTTTTTTAGGCTGCCGGGGGACTTGAATGTCCTGAAGCGCCGTACCTTCTGCAATTTGCTTTTTGACCGATTTCAGCACGTCAAGATCTGCAGCCGTAAAGGAATAGTGTCCAAGCTCATTCCGTTCAGCCGGAAGGTTCAGCTGCTTGACCCATCTTTGCACCGTTTTTGCGGAGACGCCGAGTTCTTTTGCGGCCATGTTTGTATTCATGATCACATACCTCCTTTTCAGCTAGGTATTCGACCATGAGAAGCAGTTCCCTTCACGTTAGACAAAACAAGAAGGAATTCGCCAAAGAAAGCGGCTTTTCTTCAAAAAACGTTATGCTTCATACAGTTCGAGGGGAAGCCTGTCGGGATCAAAGAAAAAAGTAAACCGTTTGCCTGTCAAAGGGTCGGTTCTCACCGGTTCTGTTTCGACGCCTTTGTCCCTCAATTCCCGGACGGCGTCTTCAAGATTAGTGACGGTGAAGGCAAGGTGGCGCAGACCGGCGGCTTCAGGCCGGGTCGGACGCTCGGGCGGATGAGGAAAGGAAAACAGCTCGATCGCATACGAGCCCCCAAGGGCCAGATCAAGCTTATATGACCCGCGCTCCTGACGGTATGTTTCTTGAATGATTTCAAAACCGAGCGTCTCGGTATAAAAAGCTTTCGACTTTTCATAATCAGAGCATATGATTGCTATATGATGGATGGATTTAAGCAAACCGATTCCTCCTTTTTTTGCTTTAGTATAACAGAGGCGAATTGCTTTTGACTGGTGATAAGCCCTATACTATAATGATAATGTTACGCACAGGAAAACAGAGGTGAAGACCGTGTTAGACCGTTTACAGTCAATTGAAGAACGATATGAGAAATTAAATGAGCTTTTAAGTGATCCGGAAGTGGTTAACGATCCGAAAAAGCTTAGAGAATATTCTAAAGAGCAATCTGATATACAAGAAACCGTTGATGTCTATAGACAATACAG
The DNA here is from genome assembly GCF_001584325.1 of Bacillus nakamurai. Taxonomy (GTDB): domain Bacteria; phylum Bacillota; class Bacilli; order Bacillales; family Bacillaceae; genus Bacillus; species Bacillus nakamurai. The sequence continues at coordinate 137,975 of NZ_LSAZ01000015.1, read as the reverse complement.
AGACGCATCAGAACAGCTTGCCGATGCGAAAGCAATGCTTGAGGAAAAGCTTGATGCTGATATGAGAGACATGGTGAAGGAAGAAATCTCCGAATTGCAGGGTGAGACGGAGGCCTTATCAGAGCGATTAAAAGTGCTTCTCATTCCGAAAGACCCGAACGATGATAAAAACGTTATCATGGAGATTCGCGGTGCCGCTGGCGGAGAAGAAGCCGCACTGTTTGCGGGAAATCTCTACAGAATGTATTCGCGTTATGCTGAAATCCAAGGCTGGAAAACCGAGGTAATGGAAGCCAGCGTGACCGGTACGGGCGGTTATAAGGAAATTATATTTATGATTACGGGTAAAGGCGCGTACTCCAAGCTGAAGTATGAAAACGGAGCGCACCGTGTTCAGCGTGTGCCGGAAACGGAATCAGGCGGCCGCATCCATACTTCTACAGCCACCGTCGCATGTCTTCCGGAAGCAGAAGAGGTAGAGGTGGATATCCATGAAAAGGACATCCGCGTTGATACATTTGCATCAAGCGGACCGGGCGGACAAAGCGTAAACACGACAATGTCAGCCGTACGCTTAACGCATTTGCCGACAGGTGTCGTCGTATCCTGCCAGGATGAAAAGTCCCAAATCAAAAACAAAGAAAAAGCGATGAAGGTGCTCCGCGCCAGAGTTTATGACAAATTCCAGCAAGAAGCCCAGGCTGAATACGATCAAAACCGTAAATCAGCCGTCGGCTCAGGCGACCGTTCTGAGCGTATCCGCACGTACAATTTCCCGCAAAACCGCGTGACGGATCACAGAATCGGCCTGACGATTCAAAAGCTGGATCAAATCCTGGAAGGCAAACTTGACGAAGTGGTTGAAGCATTAATCGTAGAAGACCAGTCAAGCAGGCTCCAGCAGGCGGAAAATTAAGATGAAGACTGTTTTTGAAGCCCTAAGCTGGGCTTCTTCTTATTTAACTGAAGCGGGAAGAGACAAAAACGCGGCCGAGCTGCTGCTGTCAAATGATACAGGCATGGAGCGGAGCAAGCTTCTCGCGAGCCTCCGGGAGCCTGTCGGGGAAGATGAGCTTTATCGATTCAAACGGCATGTGGAAATGCATAAAGAAGGCATTCCGATCCAATATATTATCGGAAAAGAATATTTTTACGGCCGAGAGTTTTTTGTGAATGATGATGTCCTGATCCCGCGTCCGGAAACGGAAGAAGTGGTGTATCACCTGCTGGAAAAACAAAAGCTTGTGTTTCCTGCAGAAGAAAGACTGAGTGTATTGGATATCGGCACGGGAAGCGGGGCCATTGCGGTGACACTTGCGCTTGAAAACGAGCGGCTTTCGGTATCCGCGGCGGATATTTCGAAAGAAGCGCTCCAAGTGGCGGAAAAAAATGCGAAAAACCTCGGAGCGGACGTGCGCTTTTTTCAAGGCGACCTGCTCGGCCCATTTATCTCATCAGGTGAAAAAGCGGACATCATTGTTTCAAATCCGCCATATATTTCTGAAGAAGAGATGGCCGGCTTATCGGATATCGTCCGTTTCCATGAGCCGCTTCACGCCCTGACTGACGGCGGCGACGGTTTGAAATTTTATAAGCGTTTTATGGAGGAGCTGCCGCTTGTCATCAAGGACAAGGCGCTTGTCGTTTTTGAAATCGGATATAACCAGGGGAAAGCCGTAAAGGAACTGTTCTGTCATTCATTTCCGAATGCAGAGGTTGAGGTTCTGAAGGACATTAATGGAAAAGACAGGACCGTGTGCGCGGTCATCAAATGAACGAGAAAGCCTGCCGGTGACGCACACGGCAGGCTTTTGTTACAATGAAAAGAAAATGAAAGGGGCCCCGCGATGAAAAAAGCTTTTGCCGCAGGATGTATTCTGGCCTCCGCTGCCTTTGCAGCAGGCTTCATTTTGCCAATACGGCATGACATGATCTACGGAACCGTTTCAGCCATTCTCATCGTAATGTCAATCATTGTATCCGGCTTAGCCGTCAGCGGAGAAGAGCAGAGGGCGAATTATCATTCGGAAACAAAAGAAGGACGGCACGCCCGTTTGAAGATGGCCTCCGCTTTTTTTCTCGCCGCGGTTCCTTCTGCCGTTTGTTTGCTCATTACGCTTCTGTAGCGGGCCGCTGTTTTTGCAGCAATACAGAATCCCATACCCAATATACAACGGCCGTTAATACTGCGAAGATATAAAAGGCCGAATTGCTGAACAAAGACTCACCGGATGGCTGTAAAATGCCGAAGATGATGCAGTTGGCAATAAACGAGGCCGCTAAATAATAGATAAAATAAAGCGGATGAAACCTTTTCGGCTTCTTATTCATGTAATATTGAAGCGGCAGGGCAAAAATTAAATAAGGAAACAAAAAGTAAAAGGCCATCGTGATTAAAGCTGCAATAACAAATTGATGGACATACAAAATTGAATAAATGACAGACATAGTGGCCGCCGACAGCAGCACGGTATAATTATATTTCATCAATAACCCTCCTATCAAAATAATATCGTACCATAATCTGAGTTTACAAACACAGATTATCAGCTTACTAGATTTTTTTCTCCCCGCCGGTTTAAACCTTTTCTGCCTTGTCCATAATGGGACTAAGATAAAAAGCACGGAGAGGAACGGTGGGGACCATGAAACAAACAATGATGATTTGTATATATATCTTTCTGTTATTATCAGGTGCGCTTGCAGGTTTGACAAAAGAAGAAACGGCACAGGCATCAGCCAATGAACCGGTTGTTATACCAGATGAAGCAATTCGCCTGCGGATATTGGCAAACAGCGATGATGACAAAGATCAAAAGCTCAAGCGCCAGATCAGAGATGCCGTCAATAAAGAGATCACGGGCTGGGTTAAAGACATCACTTCGATTGAAGAAGCGCGCCGTCTCATTCGCTCAAAGCTGCCGGAGATCAAGGAAATCGCCAAAGAAACCATGAAAAAAAAGGGCATGCACCAATCCGTCTCGGTCGATTTTAATAAAATCTCGTTTCCGACAAAGCTTTACGGCAATATGGTTTATCCTGCGGGAAAATACGAAGCGATTTTGATTACACTCGGCGAAGGGGAAGGCGCCAACTGGTGGTGTGTCCTGTTCCCGCCGCTTTGTTTCCTTGATTTTTCAAATGGAGAAGCAGTAAAAGACCAAGAAGACAAAAATCAGCAGCAGGAAGAAACACAGAAACAGACGGCAAAAGCCCTTGATGATCTAAAGCAAAAGACAGATAAGGCTAAAAAAGATGATAAAGAAGACAGTGATACCGAAGTTAAGTTTTTCCTCGTTGATTGGATTTCTGATCTGTTTTCCTGAAACGAAGAGGTATAAAATCAGATTCGTTTCATAGATTGGAAGAAAGAGATGATGCAAACGGGGTGAAATGTATGTTTTATCAGCTGAGAGTGGCAAGGGATAAAGACACGGAGGCGCTTGAGACCTTTTTGAGACAGGCAGACACAGCGCATGCAGAAATTGATCAAAGCGTCAGCCGGTTTATCATGCTGGAGGACAGCGAAAAGCAGATTGCGGCATGCCTGGGCATCGAAAAAGTCAGCGGGGGGAAAGGGCTTCTTCGGTCGCTCGTCATGTCGGACAGGCTGAATCAAAGCCATATCGTCACGCTGTTTCAGAGTATGGAAGTACTGTGTGAAAAACATCAGATTAAAGATGTGTACTTAGTGGCCAACCAGATCTCATCCGCAGAATTTCTGAATGTCATGGGGTTTGAAACGTGCGGCGAGATGCCTGAAGAGCTGTATGCGTCCGAGCACTTTCGCGATTCATTACGCACAAAGGGTTCATTTTTAATGGTGAAAACCTCCGCTTAAGCTGACTTATACACATAGTTATCCACTTATTGCAGAGTGTTGTCCACATATTGTGGATAACACTTGTTTTATTGAAGGACATCTTTTATACTTTCAAAAGGAATATACGAGAGAAAATAAAGTTTTACCGCTTTAAAATAAGGAGTTTGGTTATACATGAAAACGAGAAGATGGTTTGTGGATTCATCAGCGGAATTATCCACAAACAATCCACAAATTACACAAGCTGCGGAATTGCTCCAACAAAATGAGGTTGTGGCTTTTCCGACAGAAACTGTTTACGGCCTCGGCGCCAACGCTGAAAACACGGAAGCCGTGGCAAAAATTTACGAAGCGAAAGGAAGGCCGAGCGATAATCCGCTCATCGTTCATATTTCGGACATCGGCCAGCTTGATCGTATCATCAGCTATATCCCTGAAACAGCGGAAAAGCTCATGAGGGAATTTTGGCCGGGGGCGCTGACTCTTGTCTTGCCGTGTAAACCCGGTATGCTGTCACCGCGTGTCACCGCGGGGCTTAGCACGGTAGCGATCAGAATGCCGGATCATCCCGTGGCGCTTTCGGTCATCCGCTCAGCGGGATTGCCGATTGCAGCGCCGAGCGCCAATTTATCAGGCAAACCCAGCCCGACGAAGGCCGAGCATGTGGCCCATGATTTAAACGGCCGCATTGCCGGCATTGTAGACGGCGGGCCGACGGGAATCGGAGTGGAATCAACCGTTCTTTCCTGCACGGGAGAGCAGCCTGTCCTGCTTCGCCCGGGAGGCGTTACAAAGGAACAAATTGAAGCAATCGCCGGGCCGATTCTTGTGGATAAAGGGTTAACCGAAGATGATGAGATCCCCATTTCTCCGGGAATGAAATATACACATTATGCGCCTTCCGCGCCGCTTGCGATCGCAGAAGGCGGCGCCGCACGAATTCAAGAGCTGGCAGACGGGTATAAAAGGCAGGGAAAGCGGATCGGTATCCTGACGACAGAGGAAAACGCCGGTCTGTACCATGCTGATTTTATAAAAGTCTGCGGAAAACGGGCTGATCTTGAAACGGTGGCCTCCTCATTATATGATGCGCTCCGCAGCTTTGATGAAGCAGAGGTGGACATGATCATTTCTGAATCCTTTCCTGATACTGGAGTGGGCCTTGCCGTGATGAACAGGCTTATGAAAGCCGCCGGAGGCACCGTTATCCGTTAAACGTTCTACCCCTTATCGGACATGCATAAGCTAAAAAAAGCGGGCGTGTCCAAGGGGGTTTTTTTATCATGTCGAGTGTATTCATAGGGGAGCTTTTGGCCTTAAGCATGATGGCATTTGCTTTAGGAATGGACGCTTTTTCTGTCGGGCTTGGAATGGGGATGGTCCGGCTTAGAAAAAGGAAGATTTTTCATATAGGGTTCGTTATCGGGCTGTTCCATGTCATCATGCCGCTGGCCGGGATGGCGGCGGGACAGCTGCTGTCCGGTTTTTTGGGGATGCTCGCTGTTTACATCGGCGGATCTCTGCTTTTCATCTTGGGGGCCCAGATGATTTTTGCCGCGTTTAAACAATCAGAAGAGCCGTTCATTTCTCCGGCGGGAGCGGGATTATTAATATTTGCGGTCGGTGTCAGCCTTGACAGCTTTTCTGTCGGGCTTGGCCTCGGAATGTACGGCTCAAAGCCGCTCTTAGCCGTTGCGCTGTTCGGGGCATTCAGCACCGTCTTAACATGGGCGGGCCTTTTGATCGGAAGCAAGGTGCAGTCATGGCTCGGCTCCTACAGCGAAGCGCTGGGCGGAACGATATTAATCGGTTTTGGGCTTAAACTGCTTTTGCCGCTATAAGATACTTAAAAAAAGAAACGAAGATGCCGTTTCATTTTTCTTCATTTATAATAAGCAGTAAGAGGTGACAGACATGAAGATTATATTTGTTTGTACAGGAAACACGTGCCGCAGTCCGATGGCTGAGGCGCTTTTTAAATCAATCGCGGAAACGAAAGGGCTTACCGTCAGCGTCGGTTCAGCCGGAGTGTTCGCGTCTCCGCGCGGAAAAGCATCGGCTCACGCTGTAGAAGCGCTGTTTGAAAAGCGGATCGCCCTCAACCACAGCTCATCTCCCTTATCGGAAGAACATATAGAGACGGCGGATTTGGTGCTGGCCATGACAGAACAGCATAAACAGCTGATTATCAGCCGGTTTGAAAACAGCCGGGACAAAGTATTTACCATTAAAGAATATGTGACAGGGCGCAAGGGAGACATTTCAGATCCGTTCGGCGGTTCGCTTGACGTCTATAAACAGACGAGAGACGAGCTGGAGGAGCTGCTTACCCTTCTTGCCGATCAATTGCTTGACGAAGAAAGAAAGTGAATTGTCAGAAAATGTGCAAACAGGTCATTTGCAAAACGGACGTGAAAGAGTAGAATAAAGTCAACAGACATCGCAGGAGCCTAAAAACGAAAGGGGCAAGCCACACGAGAGGGATGTCTTCGCATAACCACACCTAGGAGGTAAATAAATGAAAGTAGCTATAGCGTCAGATCACGGCGGCGTCCATATCCGAGAGGAAATAAAGGGTCTATTGGATGAATTGCAGATTGAGTATATGGATATGGGCTGTGAGTGCGGAAACGGTTCTGTCGATTACTCTGACTACGCTTTTCCTGTAGCGGAAAAAGTGGTGAGCGGCGAAGTCGACAGAGGCATTTTAATTTGCGGCACAGGCATCGGTATGAGCATCTCCGCAAACAAAGTAAAAGGAATACGCTGTGCGCTTGCGCATGACACTTTCAGCGCAAAAGCTACACGTGAACACAACGATACGAATGTTCTCGCCATGGGAGAACGCGTAATCGGCCCCGGGCTGGCGCGCGAAATCGCAAAAATCTGGCTGACGACTGAATTTACGGGCGGACGCCACGAAAGACGGATTGGCAAAATCGCAGATTACGAAGAAAAAAATCTGTAAGAGGTGCTGGACAATGGAAGAGATGAAACAAAAATGGACGGACATGCTGGCTGAATTTCAAGAGCAGGCCGGGCTGAAAAACGGCAGTCTGCTTGTGATCGGATGCAGTACGAGTGAAGCCGCCGGAAGCCGGATCGGCACCTCGGGGAGCGGGGAGTGGGCCGAGCTGATTTACGGCGGACTTGCCGAATTCAAGCAGAAAACGGGCATATATCTCGCTTTTCAATGCTGTGAGCATTTAAACAGAGCGCTTGTCATTGAGGCGGAAACAGCCGAACTGTTCAGGCTTCCCATTGTTTCAGCCGTACCCGTTCCGAAAGCCGGCGGGGCGATGGCCTCTTATGCTTACAGGCAGATGGAATCCCCCGTGCTTGCCGAAGCCATTCAGGCTGACGCCGGAATAGACATCGGCGATACATTCATCGGCATGCATTTAAAACCCGTTGCCGTACCCGTCCGGATATCAAGCCGTGAGCTCGGAGAAGCCCATGTGACGATGGCCCGTACAAGGCCGAAGCTGATCGGCGGGATCCGCGCCGTTTATGAATGCGAATGATAAAAATACTTTTTATATATAATGTTCGTGTTTTCTAATTAAATTTTGTGATTTTTTTAAATAAGCTGTTACATTCACCTGAAAAACCATGTACAATAAGGGTGTTAAAAATAAAGAACAGGAAACGGATAGGAGAGGATCTCGCTGATGAAACATTTACCTGCACAAGATAAACAAGTGTTTAACGCCATCAAAGATGAGCGTAAGCGTCAACAGACTAAGATCGAACTAATTGCTTCTGAAAATTTCGTGACGGAAGCCGTAATGGAAGCCCAAGGCTCTGTATTAACGAACAAATATGCTGAAGGCTACCCCGGCAAACGCTACTACGGAGGCTGTGAGCACGTTGATGTCGTTGAGGACATCGCCCGCGACCGCGCGAAAGAGATTTTCGGGGCAGAGCATGTAAACGTTCAGCCGCACTCAGGCGCTCAGGCGAACATGGCTGTTTACTTTACGATTTTAGAGCACGGCGACACAGTGCTCGGGATGAACCTCTCCCACGGCGGCCACTTAACACACGGAAGCCCGGTTAACTTCAGCGGTGTTCAATACAACTTTGTAGAATACGGTGTCGATAAAGACACGCAATATATAGATTATGAAGACGTGCGTGAAAAAGCGCTGGCGCATAAGCCTAAGCTTATCGTTGCTGGAGCGAGCGCGTATCCTCGTACAATTGACTTTAAAAAATTCCGCGAAATTGCTGATGAAGTCGGCGCTTTATTTATGGTCGACATGGCTCATATCGCGGGTCTTGTCGCTGCCGGTCTTCATCCGAACCCGGTTCCATACGCAGATTTTGTAACGACAACGACTCACAAAACGCTTCGCGGACCGCGCGGAGGAATGATCCTTTGCCGCGAAGAGTTCGGCAAAAAGATTGATAAATCCATTTTCCCTGGTATTCAAGGCGGGCCGCTTATGCATGTCATCGCAGCGAAAGCCGTTTCTTTCGGGGAAGTGCTGAAAGATGATTTCAAAACATATGCGCAAAACGTTATTTCGAATGCGCAGCGTCTTGCTGAGTCTCTGAACAAAGAGGGCATTCAGCTTGTGTCAGGCGGAACGGATAACCATCTTGTGCTTGTTGATCTCCGTTCTCTCGGTTTGACAGGAAAAGTGGCGGAACATGTGCTTGATGAAATCGGCATCACTTCAAATAAAAACGCGATCCCTTACGATCCGGAAAAACCATTCGTCACAAGCGGCATCCGTCTCGGTACGGCAGCTGTGACAAGCCGCGGTTTTGACGGCGACGCGCTTGAAGAGGTCGGCGCCATCATCGGCCTTGCGCTGAAAAACCATGAAGATGAAGCGAAACTAGAAGAAGCGAGACAGCGTGTGGCTGCCTTGACTGAAAAGTTTCCTTTATATAAAGAACTCGATTATTAATATGGAAGAAACCCGCCGGAACCTTAATCCGGCGGGTTTTTTTGACGATTTTCTTGAAACTCGCTGTCTTTTTCTGTAGAATCAATAGAAGTGTGAAAAAGTCACTCGGACAAAGAAAAAGGAGCTGAACACAGTATGGGAAAGGTTTACGTATTTGATCATCCTTTAATCCAGCACAAGCTGACATATATTCGGAATGAAAATACAGGCACGAAGGATTTCAGAGATCTTGTCGACGAAGTCGCTTCACTGATGGCGTTTGAAATTACACGTGATCTTCCTCTTAAAGAAGTGGAAGTGAAAACACCTGTTCAAACAGCGACATCCAAAGTGATTTCAGGGAAGAAACTCGGTATCGTGCCGATCCTGAGAGCGGGTCTCGGAATGGTAGACGGCATGCTGAAATTAATCCCCGCCGCCAAAGTGGGACATGTCGGGTTATACCGTGATCCGGAAACCTTAAAACCGGTAGAATACTATGTCAAGCTTCCTTCCGATGTAGAAGAACGTGAATTTATCGTCGTGGACCCGATGCTTGCGACGGGAGGCTCCGCGGTTGAAGCGATTAACAGCCTGAAGAAGCGCGGCGCGAGAAACATCCGCTTTATGTGCCTTGTGGCGGCTCCTGAAGGTGTGGAAGAGCTGCAAAAGCATCATCCTGACGTTGATATTTACATCGCGGCTCTCGATGAAAAATTGAACGAAAAAGGCTATATCGTTCCGGGGCTCGGCGACGCGGGAGACCGTTTGTACGGAACGAAATAAATGGAAAACCTCACCGGGGGTTTTCTTTTTTTTATCCAGTTTTTTGCTGAATGGGCAGGTTTCATACATTTATAGGTGAAAATGTGAACATTCTGTGTATGCTTTTAGTATAAAAAGTTTTTTAACTTTAAACAGATTGACACATGTTAGGGGCTATTGTATGCTAAACGAGGGTATTATGAGAAGGTTTTCATTGCTTTCATTTCTAGTATCCATCCTCATTTTGAATCCTCCAAAAAAACCCGTTTTATGAGGATTTATCTAAGCGAATGAAACAGCATCCCGTATGATCATGAGGATGAATGGTTTTTTCGAACAAGGCCGTTTTGCGGGACAAAAAGGGCCTTCTGCTAGGGTTAACCGCTTGTATTGCCGTATCCAGGAATTATATTACATTTTCATCAGGAGACAGATAGTTGATGGACGATCCCAATCTTACATTCCGCAGACAACGAAGATATGTATTTGTAATCTTAGCAATCTATTTGCTGGGATATGGGTTTACGGCGTATAAAACCATTTTTTTAGGCCTCATTTTGGGAACTGTTTTCAGTTTGTTTAATCTTTGGCTCTTGACCAGAAGAATGAATGCTTTTGACAAGGCCGTAGCAAAAGGAAAGTCCATACGATCACTCGGGAGCGCAGCGCGTTGGTGCAATGCGATACTTGCGATGGCTATCGCTTTTAAATATCCCGGCCAAGTGAGTGTGGCAAGCGTAATTATTGGATTAATGACAATTTATCCCGTCATTATGATAGATTCCATTATTCAGCTCAAACGTTCATCAATGGAAGAGAGGTGAAAACCCATTGAATCACAATTACAGAACTTTTGATTTGTTTGGTCTTACTTTTAATGCGACAAACATTCTGATGATAACTGTGGCGAGTGTGATTGTGCTGCTGATTGCGATTCTTACTACGAGAACGCTGTCTATCCGTCCCGGAAAAGCCCAGAACTTCATGGAATGGATTGTTGATTTTGTCCGCAATATTATAGGCAGTACAATGGATTTGAAAACAGGGGCTAACTTCTTGGCGCTTGGTGTAACCTTGCTGATGTACATATTTGTATCAAATATGCTGGGGCTGCCGTTTTCCGTAACAGTCGGACACGAGCTTTGGTGGAAATCACCGACGGCTGATCCGGCCATTACCCTGACTCTTGCCGTTATGGTAGTGTCTTTAACCCATTATTATGGCGTGAAGATGAAAGGTTTGAAGGAATATTCTAAGGATTATCTCAGACCGGTTCCGCTTATGTTCCCGATGAAGATCATTGAAGAGTTCGCGAATACGCTGACACTCGGCCTTCGTCTTTATGGTAACATATTCGCCGGTGAAATTCTTCTGAGCCTCCTTGCAGGACTTGCGACGAATTTCTACTCAGACAGCTTCTTTCTCGGTTTGGTCGGCACAGTCGGAGCAATAATCCCGATGCTTGCATGGCAGGCGTTCAGCTTGTTCATCGGAACCATCCAAGCGTTTATCTTTACGATGCTGACGATGGTATACATGTCACACAAAATCAGTCATGATCATTAAAACATATATCCATTCGGATAACATTTAAAGGAGGAACTTTTTCATGAATTTAATAGCAGCTGCGATTGCAATCGGTTTAGGCGCACTTGGTGCAGGTATTGGTAACGGTTTGATTGTTTCACGTACGGTAGAGGGAATTGCCCGTCAGCCGGAAGCAGGAAAAGAACTTAGAACTCTTATGTTCATGGGTATCGCATTAGTTGAAGCCCTTCCTATTATCGCTGTCGTTATCGCGTTCTTAGCGTTCTTTGGCTAAGCAAAAAAGCCTTATATGAACTAAAAATGGCGAAGATCACTCTAAGAGAACCTTCGCCATTGCTTTATGTCTGATAAGCAGGCCGTCCTTAAACGGCTTTTTATCAGCAGAGAAAACCTGCAGAAGGGAGTTGCCGTAGTAGATGTCTCAATTACCTCTTGAATTAGGACTGTCGTTTAACGGCGGAGATATCCTATTCCAATTGTTAGCTATGTTAATTTTATTAGCGCTTCTCAAGAAATTCGCTCTGGGACCGCTATTAAATATAATGAAACAGCGTGAAGATCATATCGCCGGCGAAATTACGTCCGCTGAAGAAAGAAATAAAGAAGCGCAGCAGCTGATTGAAGAGCAGCGCGTTCTTTTAAAAGAAGCAAAACAGGAATCACAATCACTCATTGAAAATGCGAAAAAACTTGGTGAGAAGCAGAAGGAAGATATTATCCAGGCTGCGCGTGCCGAGTCTGAAAGATTGAAAGAAGCGGCGAGAACCGAAATTGTGAAAGAAAAAGAACAAGCCGTTTCCGCTCTTCGCGAGCAAGTCGCATCACTTTCTGTCTTAATCGCATCGAAAGTCATTGAGAAAGAGCTTGATGAACAAGCCCAGGAAAAACTGATTCAGGACTATCTTAAAGAGGTAGGAGAAAGCCGATGAGTGGATCTGCTGTCTCTAAACGATACGCGTCAGCGCTTTTCGACATTGCCGTTGAGACCTCTCAAATCAATGAAATCGAAGAAGAGCTTACCGTAATAAAAGAAGTTTTCCAAAACGAAGCCGGACTGCAGGAAGTGTTAAGCCATCCGAAGGTATCGGCTGCTAAGAAAAAAGAGCTGATTCAGCATTCGTTCGGCGCACTGTCTGAGTCTGTGCTGCATACGATTTTTCTTTTGATTGACCGCAGCCGGTCTTCGATTGTGCCTGATCTCACAGACGAGTTCATCAAACTCGCCAATCAGGCCCGCCAAACAGAGGACGCGGTTGTGTATTCAGTAAAGCCGCTGTCAGAGGCGGAAATGTTATCATTATCTCAAGTATTTGCAAAAAAAGCCGGAGTCGCTTCGCTCAGAATCAGAAATGAAGTGCAGACGGATTTAATAGGCGGAATTAAGGTCCGCATTGGAAACCGGATTTTTGACGGAAGCGTGAGCGGAAAGCTGCAGCGCATGGAACGTCAACTTGCCGGAGGAAATCGATAGAAGGGGTGAAACCTAAGTGAGCATCAAAGCTGAAGAGATTAGCACGCTGATAAAGCAGCAAATTCAAAATTACCAATCTGAAATTGAAGTTCATGACGTAGGTACAGTCATCCAAGTCGGAGACGGTATTGCGCGTGTGCACGGCCTTGACAATTGTATGGCCGGTGAACTTGTTGAATTCTCAAACGGCGTTTTGGGTATGGCTCAAAACCTTGAAGAATCCAACGTAGGTATCGTTATCTTAGGGCCTTACAGAGATATCCGTGAAGGAGATGAGGTCAAAAGAACGGGCCGCATCATGGAAGTTCCTGTAGGCGAAGAATTAATCGGACGTATTGTCAATCCGCTGGGACAGCCGGTAGACGGACTCGGCCCGATTCTGACAAGCAAAACCCGCCCGATTGAAAGCCAGGCACCTGGTGTTATGGATCGTAAATCAGTCCATGAGCCGCTGCAAACGGGAATTAAAGCGATCGACGCATTAATTCCGATCGGCCGCGGACAGCGTGAGCTGATCATCGGGGACCGTCAAACAGGTAAAACATCTGTTGCGATTGATACCATCTTAAACCAAAAAGACCAGGACATGATCTGTGTGTACGTAGCAATCGGGCAAAAGGAATCAACAGTCCGCGGCGTAGTGGAAACATTGCGTAAGCATGGCGCGCTTGATTACACGATTGTCGTGACGGCGTCTGCATCACAGCCTGCTCCGCTTCTTTACCTTGCACCGTATGCAGGGGTTACGATGGGTGAAGAATTCATGTACAACGGCAAGCACGTTCTCGTCGTATATGATGATTTATCAAAACAAGCAGCCGCTTACCGTGAGCTGTCATTGCTTCTTCGCCGTCCGCCGGGCCGTGAAGCATTCCCTGGAGATGTATTCTATCTTCACTCCCGCCTCCTTGAGCGCGCAGCAAAGTTGAGTGACGCAAAAGGCGCAGGATCAATTACGGCATTGCCGTTCGTAGAAACACAAGCCGGTGATATCTCTGCTTATATCCCGACAAACGTTATTTCCATTACAGACGGACAGATCTTCCTTCAATCCGACTTGTTCTTCTCAGGCGTACGTCCTGCGATCAATGCCGGATTATCGGTCTCCCGTGTCGGCGGATCAGCCCAAATCAAAGCGATGAAAAAGGTAGCGGGCACACTGCGCCTTGACCTTGCTTCATACCGTGAGCTTGAAGCATTCGCTCAATTCGGATCTGATCTTGACCAAGCGACTCAGGCGAAGCTGAACCGCGGTGCGCGTACAGTTGAAGTGCTGAAGCAAGATTTGAACAAGCCGCTTCCGGTTGAAAAACAAGTTGCCATTCTTTATGCGCTGACAAAAGGATATCTTGATGATATTCCGGTTGCGGATATCAGACGTTTTGAAGAAGAGTACTATATGTACCTTGACCAAAACCATAAAGAGCTGCTTGACAGCATTGCGCAAACAGGAAACCTTCCTGCTGACGAAGATTTCGCTGCGGCGCTGGAAGGCTTCAAACGCACATTTGCACCAAGCAACTAACCCTTATGCAGATGAGAGAAAAAGGTTCTCTTTTTCTCTCTTTTTACGCAAATGAAGAATAAAGGTGGTGAAATCTTTGGCCTCATTACGCGATATTAAGTCAAGGATCACGTCAACGAAAAAAACAAGCCAAATTACAAAAGCCATGCAGATGGTATCCGCCGCAAAGCTGAATCGCGCGGAAACCAACGCGAAATCATTTGCTCCGTATATGGATAAGATCCAGGAGGTTGTCTTTAACGTCGGAAAAGGCGCGAAAAACGCGAAACATCCGATGCTTATCTCAAGAGAAGTGAAGAAGACGGCGTATCTCGTCATTACGTCTGACCGCGGGCTTGCGGGTGCGTTTAACAGTTCGGTTCTCAGAAATGCTTACCGCACCATTCAAGAACGCCATCAGTCTAAAGACGAATACACGGTGATTGCGATCGGAAGAGTCGGCCGCGATTTCTTCAAAAAACGGGAAATGCCGATTTTGTCTGAATTAGTAGGGCTTGGCGACGAGGTCACTTTTTCTCAGATCAAAGATTTGACCCGTCAGACGGTTCAAATGTTTATCGACGGCGCTTTTGATGAACTGCATTTGGTTTACAACCATTTTGTCAGTGCGATTACGCAGGAAGTGACGGAGAAAAAAGTGCTTCCGTTAACTGATTTCGGAACAAGCGGCGGAAAACGGACGGCTTCTTACGAATTTGAGCCGGATGAAGAAGAGGTTCTGGAAGTTTTGCTTCCTCAATATGCAGAAAGCTTAATTTTCGGTGCGCTTCTTGACAGTAAAGCAAGTGAACACGCTGCGAGAATGACAGCGATGAAAAATGCGACTGATAATGCGAAAGAACTCATTGATTCACTTTCGCTTTCATATAACCGTGCTCGCCAAGCGGCGATTACGCAAGAAATTACAGAAATTGTCGGCGGTGCAGCCGCTTTAGAATAGAAAGATTTTGGCAGGAGGGATAGCGATGAAGAAAGGACGCGTGAGTCAGGTGCTTGGACCGGTTGTCGACGTACGTTTCGAAGACGGCCATTTGCCTGCGATTTACAATGCGATTAAAGTTTCACAGCCAGCTACAGGCGAAAATGAAGGCATCGATCTAACGCTAGAGGTTGCTCTTCATTTAGGCGACGATACAGTTCGTACGATTGCCATGGCATCTACGGACGGAATTCAGCGCGGAATGGAAGCCGTTGATACAGGGGCTCCGATTTCGGTTCCTGTCGGTGACGTTACACTTGGACGCGTATTTAACGTACTGGGAGAAAAAATTGATTTAAATGAGCCGCTTCCTGCGGATGCCCAAAAGGATCCGATCCACAGATCAGCTCCTTCATTTGATCAGCTTTCAACAGAGGTTGAGATTCTTGAAACGGGAATTAAAGTTGTTGACTTGCTTGCTCCTTATATTAAGGGCGGTAAGATCGGATTGTTCGGCGGTGCCGGTGTAGGTAAAACCGTATTAATCCAGGAATTAATCAACAACATCGCGCAAGAGCACGGCGGTATCTCTGTATTCGCCGGCGTAGGAGAACGTACTCGTGAAGGGAACGACCTTTTCTACGAAATGAGCGATTCAGGCGTTATCAAGAAAACAGCCATGGTCTTCGGACAAATGAACGAGCCGCCGGGCGCGCGTATGCGTGTGGCACTGACGGGTCTTACAATGGCTGAGCATTTCCGTGATCAGCAAGGACAGGACGTATTGTTCTTCATTGATAACATTTTCCGTTTCACACAAGCGGGTTCAGAGGTTTCCGCCCTTCTCGGACGTATGCCTTCTGCGGTTGGTTACCAGCCGACGCTTGCAACAGAAATGGGTCAGCTTCAAGAGCGTATCACGTCTACAAACGTTGGTTCAGTAACATCTATCCAGGCGATCTATGTGCCTGCGGATGACTATACTGACCCGGCTCCGGCAACGACGTTTGCTCACTTGGATGCGACGACAAACCTTGAGCGTAAATTAACTGAGATGGGTATCTACCCTGCGGTTGATCCGTTGGCTTCCACATCCCGCGCACTTGCTCCGGAAATTGTCGGAGAAGAGCACTACGCGGTTGCCCGTGAAGTACAGTCAACGCTTCAGCGTTACAAGGAATTACAGGATATTATCGCAATTCTCGGTATGGACGAATTGAGTGAAGAAGACAAGCTTGTCGTTCACCGCGCACGCCGTATCCAGTTCTTCCTTTCTCAAAACTTCCACGTAGCTGAACAGTTTACGGGACAAAAGGGTTCTTATGTGCCTGTTAAAGAAACGGTAAAAGGCTTTAAAGAAATCCTGTCCGGTAAATACGATCATCTTCCAGAAGATGCGTTCCGTCTCGTAGGACGCATTGAAGAAGTCATTGAGAATGCAAAAGAGATGGGTGTAGAAGTTTAATCTGGTCCTAGGAGGGTAAAAGCATGAAGACCGTTAAAGTCAATATCGTTACTCCCGACGGCCCAGTATATGATGCTGATATTGAAATGGTGAGTGTAAGAGCCGAGAGCGGTGATCTCGGTATCTTGCCGGGCCATATTCCGACCGTGGCTCCGCTTAAAATCGGCGTCGTCCGTCTGAAAAAGGACGGCCAGACCGAATTGGCGGCTGTCAGCGGCGGATTTTTAGAAGTCCGTCCTGATCAGGTCACTATCCTTGCACAATCCGCAGAAACAGCGGAAGGCATTGATAAAGAGCGCGCCCTTGCTGCGAAAAAGCGGGCGGAAGACCGTTTGAACAAACGATCAGATGATACTGACATTCGTCGGGCTGAGCTTGCGTTACAGCGGGCTGTAAACAGATTGGATGTTGCAGGAAATTAAAAAAGAATCCTTCTCGGCTGTCTGAGAAGGATTCTTTTTCTATATTAGCGCATAAGAGATTCAAAGACTGCAAGCAGCGGATGATCCTCTTCTTTTTGCAGGTATAAATGTTCGCAGCAGTTGTCGGTGTGCCATGTTTTATTTCCTCTTCTGACGCCTGTCGTATAAGCGCCGTCCGTATACGGATAAGGCTTGACGACCCATTCGGCGTCGTCATGGTGCGTAATGGCACAGTCTATGACATACACGCTCAGCATTTTCTCAAACTCGTCTATCGGCAGATTCCAATCCGCCAAAAGCAGTTCCCTGATGCTTTGGAAGTAGAGGATTCCAATTCCTTAAGGCTGTCGCGTGAATAATCGAGGGAGATGTTATAAAACTGACACAATTCATTCAGTTCCTCTGTTTGGGACTGTCTATAATCATAGTAGAATGCAATTGCTTCCCACTCATGTTCAAATACGGGCAGTGAATCTCCATATTGCTTTTCCGGATGAAAAAAGGAATGATTCATATTCCCATCTCCTTTCCAAAAAAGTATACCATGCCGGGGAATGGACAATTAAGCGGGGGTTTCCCCTAATTATGGATAAAAATTCTGGTGCGAAAATGATCATCTTTCTCTCATCTTCTTATATAATAAGAGAGGATGTGAGGGAGCGGAAAAGAAAATGAAAGGAGATGGAATTTGTGAATGTACTGGGACAGCAGGCCGCAATCAGCATTTTGATTCATTTAGTGTGTATTGCGGTTACATGGTGGGCGCTTCAAGCCGTCAACTTTGACCCGCTGATCCGAAAAGGAAAAGTGGTGCAGGCCAGACTTCTGATCATTCTTCTCACAATTGCGATCGGAACGGCAGTCGCTAATTTCTTTTTAGATTATCTTACCTATTCGAAACAGCTTCCATACTTGTTTTAAGAAGTTTCATCAGTCGAAATGACGGGAATGGCTGGAGGAGAAGCCAATTTTTTCTTCAGGCTGTCTGGCGAGTTTTGACGAAGTTTTCCATGTATTGCTTTCCCCGGCTCCGGCAAAAATGGGAGTAAGGGGGAGAGAACGATATGAAGAAAACAAGAGCAGGCCGTGCCATTCTGTTTTTTGTCTTTTTAAGCGCCTTAATTGCGGTGTTTCATTCCATTCATGCGAGTGAACTGTCACCGCTTGCCCAAATTGCAGCGGGAATGGAGCGGCAGCATGTGACTGTTGATGAATGGACGCTGCACGCAAAAGAAAATTTGAACCTGTCGCTGAATGAATTTGATGAAAAAGTGAAGCAATTACAAAAGCAGAACCCGCAATACCGTTGGGAAGCCGCACAGGAAAATAAAATTGTAAAGGCTGTCGGCACGTATTCTGACAAAAAAAATCACACAACATTTAAACTGCAGCTCGTCACTACCCTCAAAAACCAGAACCCAACTTCGTATTTATTATATGAGCAAATGAGCCAGGAGCAACCGGAAAGCTGGAATGATACATATGAACAGTTTGAACGGCAGGCACATGACATATTTCAAAATAAAGTATTTATTTTTACTTGTCTAAAGGGTCATTTAAATGATAATATGAGTATTGTTTTGCAAAAAAAAGCAGACCAAATCATGAAAGAATTTGAAGCAAGTCCAGTTGAACATGTAGTTGAGCCTCATTTCGTTTCTGTTTCTGCATTTACAAGTAAGTGGACAGATTACATCATGACGTCAAAGCATAAGATGAATGTGCAAATTGCGCTTAGAAGTGCGGGAATGGGCGAAAAACATACCGTTACGGTTGGCACACCAATCGTTACGACTGAATATTAATATAGAGAATATAGGGACGCGGAGGGGAATACCTTGGAAAAAATCATCGTCCGCGGCGGTCAGAAGTTAAACGGCACAGTTAAGGTTGAAGGAGCTAAAAATGCCGTTTTACCTGTTATCGCTGCATCTTTATTAGCAAGTGAAGAAAAAAGCGTAATATGTGATGTACCTACGCTCTCCGATGTATATACAATTAATGAAGTGTTGCGTCATTTAGGAGCAGATGTGCATTTTGAAAATAATGAAGTGACTGTAGACGCTTCTTACGCTTTAGAAACAGAAGCACCTTTTGAATATGTGCGCAAAATGCGCGCGTCAGTGCTTGTGATGGGGCCTCTTTTAGCCCGTACAGGTCATTCGAGAGTAGCGCTTCCGGGAGGCTGCGCAATCGGCTCCAGACCGATTGACCAGCATTTAAAAGGCTTTGAAGCAATGGGTGCAAAAATCAAAGTAGGCAACGGCTTTATTGAAGCAGAAGTGGAAGGCCGTCTGCAAGGCGCAAAAATCTATTTAGATTTCCCAAGTGTGGGTGCGACAGAAAACTTGATTATGGCTGCTGCTTTAGCTGAAGGAACGACAACGCTTGAAAACGTGGCAAAAGAGCCTGAGATCGTTGACTTAGCAAATTATATCAATGCAATGGGCGGCAAAATCCGCGGAGCGGGCACCGGCACCATTAAAATTGAAGGTGTCGACAAGCTTCACGGCGTAAGACACAATATTATCCCTGACCGTATTGAAGCGGGTACCTTTATGGTGGCTGCGGCTATAACGGAAGGAAACGTATTAGTAAAAGGTGCGGTTCCTGAGCATCTTACTTCTTTAATCGCTAAGATGGAAGAAATGGGAGTTAAAATTATGGACGAAGGAGAAGGCCTTCGTGTCATCGGACCTGCCCAGCTGAAACCGATCGATATTAAAACGATGCCTCATCCTGGTTTCCCTACTGACATGCAGTCGCAAATGATGGCGCTGCTTCTCCGTGCGAGCGGAACAAGCATGATTACAGAAACCGTGTTTGAAAACCGTTTTATGCATGCTGAAGAATTCCGCCGGATGAACGGAGACATTAAGATTGAAGGCCGTTCTGTTATCATTAACGGTCCTGTACAGCTGCAAGGCGCAGAAGTTGCCGCCACGGACTTGCGTGCGGGCGCGGCACTGATTCTTGCGGGATTAGTGGCTGAAGGTCATACTCGCGTTACGGAACTGAAGCATTTAGACCGCGGTTACGTGGACTTCCACAAAAAACTCGCGGGCCTCGGCGCCGACATCGAACGTGTAGTAGATGAAACGGCGGCTGAGCAAGAAAACAAAGAAGTGGTAACTGACTTAAACGCATAATTTTCTAAAACAGTATGTCATCTGGCATACTGTTTTTTCATAGGGTTTATCATCATTATTATGCTCTGATTTGCAAAAAAGAATACGTTTCAGCTTGAATAAAAGGAATAAAGATTCTGTCCAAAAGGAGTGTCATATTAGCTTGTCCCTGCCCATAAGATGAAGTAGAGTCGAATCCCGAGCAGGAGGCAGCTGATATATGAAACCAATTGTATTTCTACTATCCGGGTTATGTGTACTCATTCTTCTCGTGCCCACGCTCCTTGTCATTCCCTTTCAGACAGAAAAAGGAGCTGCGGTAAACAGAGAATCCGGACACAGAACAACACACACCATACGAGAAGCAAAAGGAGCAGAGACATTGAAAGAATCGCCTGTATCCATTCCGGTCTATCGGACATCCAATCATTCTGTAGAAAATATTCCGCTTGAAGAGTACGTCATCGGAGTCGTAGCTTCCGAAATGCCCGTAAATTTTAAACCCGAGGCATTAAAAGCCCAGGCGCTCGCTGCCCGAACATTCATTGTCAGATTGATGGTAGCTGACTCCGCCGTTCAGGCGCCGAAAGGATCACTTGTGGACGACACGCAAATGTTTCAAGTCTATCAAAGCAAAAGCCAGCTGAAGAAAGAGTGGGGATCTGATTACGCACAAAACCTCAAGAAAATTACAAACGCGGTAGCCAGCACGCAGGGGAAGATTTTAACGTATGACAATAAGCCGATTGAGGCGTCCTTTTTCTCTACAAGCAACGGCTATACAGAAAATGCAGAAGCCTATTGGACAAGCGCCATTCCTTATTTAAAAAGCGTACAAAGCCCGTGGGATAAAAAATCGCCTAAATACCTCTCCACCCAAACAGTGAGCGTTGCGGAGTTTCAGCAAAAGCTCGGCGTTCAGCTATCAGGGCAAAACTCGGTGGGGCAGATTACCGCCAGAACACCCGGCCATCAAGTCGCGACAGCTGTGATAAACGGCAAGAAGCTGAAGGGAAGAGACATTCGCGAAAAACTTGGACTGCGCTCAGCCGACTTTGAGTGGAAACGAAACGGCAGCAGCATCATCATTACGACAAAAGGATTCGGCCACGGCGTCGGCATGAGCCAATACGGCGCCAATTACATGGCAGAGCAAGGAAAGTCCGTTACGGATATTGTGAAGCATTATTATCAGGGGATAGATATCTCCGATGCTGACGCATTTTTAAACAAATATATGGCAAAAAAGTAGACGCTTAGATAAGCGTCTTTTTTTCGGAAAACTATTCCAAGAATGGTGAGGGCACCAACAGACTCATATAACGAAAGCCTAAAGGCGGACAATCGTAATCCGGGTCTCACACGGCAGGTGAAATTCACTGATATAAACAGCAGATTCTATGTGAATATACGCAAAAATAAAAAGGAAGCCCGTCCTATTTATTTCCCCATTCATCTCATTTACGATAAGAATTGTTCGGCGTTGAACGTGAAACACTTTGAAAAGGGGAAGAGCGATGAAAAAAACATTTTCACTTATACTCATGCTAGGATTGCTGCTGACTGCTGCATCTCCTGCTTTTGCTGCTGAGAACGCAAGCAAACCAATCATCAAACCTAAAAAAAATATCGCCATTTTGCTGGATGCAAGCGGCAGTATGGCGAAACGGATAGACGGCGTTTCTAAATACAGCATGGCAAAAGATGAAATCGTTCGTTTTGCGGACTCACTTCCGTCTAAGTCACAAGTCAGAATGACGGTATTCGGTTCTGAAGGAAATAATAAAAATTCAGGAAAAGTACAATCTTGTCAATCCATCCGCGGCCTATACGGATTCCAAGCATTTGACAGACAGAGCTTTTTGAATTCTCTTAACGGAATCGGGCCTACGGGCTGGACACCGATCGCAAAAGCATTAGAAGATGCGAAGGCTTCTTTTAATGAGGCACACAAAAATGGCCATAAAGCGGTTTACCTTTTGACCGATGGTGAAGAGACGTGCGGCGGAAATCCGATTCAGACGGCGAAAGAACTTCGTAAACAACATATTAAGGTCAATGTCATCGGGTTTGACTTTAAAGAAGGCTACAACGGCCAGCTCCATGAAATCGCCAGAGCGGGCGGAGGAAAATACTACGAAGCTCAAAGCAAAAAGGATATCAATCACATTTTTACATTGGAAGCACGTGCATTAGCGGAATAAAAAAGGGTGCCGTTTTCGGCGCCTTTTTTTTGTCGTGTTTTTAACAAAATATTCAAAAAAAGTTGAAGAGAAAACTGTAAAAAGGATCAGTTTCCCGCCTTATATTACAAAAAGGACGAAAAAAGGCATCAAACTTGTCATATTTTATCCAATCTTTTTAGGATGAAGCGTCTACATTACCCATTTTTTGAGAATGTATCGTTATCGTCATAAGAGGCACCTCGTCCTATATCTTTTTACTATTTCCTAATCTAGCATAAAGGAGAGCCGAGGGGCCCATCGGCGAAAAACAAATGGAGAGGAATGAGTATGATGAAAAAAATGTTTACTGCGGGAATTGTCGGTCTTTTGACGCTTTCTCTCGGATCGCCCGTGTTTGCGGCTGAGAAAACGCATGAGGAAACAAACGTCGCTGTTTTGTTTGACGCAAGCGGAAGTATGATTCAAAAAACAGATGGAGAACGCAAAATAGACGTTGCAAAGGATTCGGTCAAATCATTTGCAGAAGTCCTTCCTGAAGATACGAATCTGATGCTGCGGGTATTCGGGCATAAAGGCAACAACAAAATGTCCGGCAAGGCCGTGTCGTGTAATTCAACAGAAACTCTTTACGGCCTTCAGCCGTATTCCGTGTCTCCGTTTGACCAATCTCTCAGCCAAATTAAACCGACAGGCTGGACGCCGATCGCAAAAGCGCTTTCTGATACGAGAGAAGAGTTTGAGCGGATCGGAGCTAAAGGGAAAAACGTGGTTTATTTAATTACAGACGGTGAAGAAACGTGCGGGGGAAATCCTCAAGCGGAGATTCAGAAACTCCGTAAAGCGAACGTCAACACGATCGTTAACATCATCGGCTTTAACTTTGGCGTAAAAGGAAGCGAAAGCCTTGAACAAGCGGCGAAAGCAGGCGGAGGAACTTATGTTTCCGCTGACAGCGCGGCTGAATTCAAGCAGGCTTGGGATGACGCAGCACAGCAATTGGCAAATGAATAAACTTGAAAAAGACGCCCTTTGCCGGCGTCTTTTTTTGTGTTTAGAAACTGGGATAGCGGGAATGATACGACTAAAAGGAGATGACACGTTTGTTAAAAGGAGCAGGCATTATTTTAGTGCTGGCGGCAGTGGTCTTTGTGCTGATCGGCATCTTTCTGAAGCTGGCCGCATTTATTTTCGTCAGCATATTAGCCATTATCGCCGCAGTCATTTTATTCACTATCCTGAGCAAAAATCACCGTAAAGAAACATAAAGAGTCCGGGGAGGGCTCTTTTTTTAGACCGCATATTCGACAAAATCCGCCGATTGTGGAAGAATAAAAGAGAAGGATATTGCGGAGGGGAAAACAGTGGAAGATAAAGCAACAGCGATAAGGGAGATATACCGTTACGAAAAAGGGGAATTAACGAAAACGACAGACCGGATGGCAGCTGAGTATCCATTGACTGTCATGCTGAACGGGCGGGAATTCGTTACGCTCGTCTGCACGCCTGATCATTTACAGGAGCTCGTCATCGGATTCCTCGCGTCAGAAGGCGTTATTCGATTTGAAAAAGAGATTAAAAGCTTTACAATAGATGAAAGTCTCGGTTTTGCGTATGTGGAGCTTACGCATCCTGAAGTGCTTGAGCAAAAAGACTATACGAAGAGGGTCATCGGCTCATGCTGCGGAAAAGGCCGGCATTTTTATTTTCAGCAGGATGTCAAAACGGCCAAAACAGCCGTCAGCCGAATCAAAATAACCCCTGAGGCGTGTCTTGAATTAATGAAGACGATGCAAAGCGGAAGCGGCACTTTCCAAGAAACAGGCGGTGTCCATAACGCGGCGCTGTGCGATACGGAAAAAATGCTGCTCATGCGGACGGATATCGGCCGCCACAACGCGCTGGATAAGCTGTACGGGTATTGCCTGCAAAACGGAATGCCAGTCCGTGACAAACTGATTGTCTTCAGCGGCCGGATCTCATCGGAGGTCTTATTAAAAGCCGCAAAAATCGGTGTATCGATCGTTATTTCTAAATCGGCGCCGACCGAGCTTGCGCTGCAAATGGCGGAAGAGCTGAATATCACGGCGATCGGTTTTGTCAGAAACGGATCGTTTAACGTATACACACATCCCGAACGGGTTGGAAGATAGAAAGGGGTCTTGGCTTATGAATACAGAAACGCGCCGGGTGTCAGACAAAAGGGACAGACCGCTCAGGGATCTTCGCATCTCTGTCACTGACCGCTGCAACTTCAGATGCACGTACTGTATGCCAGCCGAATTATTCGGACCGGATTATCCATTTTTACAAAAGAAAGAATTGCTTTCATTTGAAGAGCTGGAGCGGCTTGCGAAACTGTTTGTCGGACGCTTCGGTGTTGAAAAAATCAGATTGACGGGCGGGGAGCCGCTCATGCGGAAAGATATGCCTGAATTGATCAAAAAGCTCGCGCGTATCCCGGGGCTTCGGGATATCGCGATGACTACAAACGGCTCGCTGCTTCCCGTCTACGCAGAGAAGCTGAAGCAGGCGGGGCTGCACCGGGTGACCGTCAGCCTTGATTCTTTAGAGGATGAGCGATTTAAAGCCATCAACGGCCGCGGAATATCTGTGAACAAGGTGCTTGAAGGTATTGAGGCGGCAAAAGCTGCCGGCCTCGGCGTAAAAATCAACATGGTCGTCCAAAAGGGTGTTAACGAAAAGGACATATTGCCGATGGCTCGTTATTTTAAAGAAAAGGGCCATATTCTCCGGTTTATTGAATTTATGGATGTCGGCAATACGAACCAGTGGAATAAAAAAGACGTTATCACGAAGGCGGAGATCATCGAACTGATCAATAAATGCATGCCGACAGAACCGATAGAAGCGAATTATAAGGGGGAGGTCGCCTCCAGATTTCGCTACCTTGATGGTTCTGGCGAAATCGGCGTGATTTCCTCAGTCTCAGATGCGTTTTGTGCTTCCTGCAACAGGGCGCGCCTGTCGGCCAGAGGCGAACTGTTTACATGCTTGTTCGCTTCCGGAGGCTATGATGTGCGGAAGCTTGTGCGCGGCGGCTTAACTGATGATGAATTGACGGATGCTATCGCTTCCGTCTGGAAAAACCGTACGGATCAGTATTCGATTGATCGCGCGCTTTCTAAAAAGGCCGGGAAAAAGAAAGTGGAAATGTCTTATATAGGCGGATGAAATAAAAGCTTGCCCGATTAGAGCGGGGCAAGCTTTTTTATACCTGAAGGCGCTTGTTCAAAAAAACTCAGCTTCATCCGAAATATATGAAGCAGGAATTTTGATGGATGCTGATCAAGATAAATGAATTCCAAAGCCATACATTATGATAAAATATAACCAATAGAAATTAGAAAAGGTTGTGAAAGGGGCATGACCGCACACGAGATTCCGTCATCTCAAGTTGGAGTCAAAATCAACAAATGGTACAAGTACATTTTAACTTTTCAAGCGGCTGATGCCATAAAGCTGAAAGAGGAAATTGACCAGGATATACAACACATGGAGGAAGACCAGCTGCTGCTGTTATATTATCAGCTGATCAGCTACCGCCATCACATTATGCTTGATTACGTCAAGCCGGACTTCACGGAACAATCACATATTCAGTACAGCGAGCTGCAAAAAACGATTGAAAGTACGGACAGCATATCGGGATTATCTGAGTATTATTTCCATTTATTCAGAGGCATGTATGAATTCGATCAGAATAACTACGTTTCGGCTATTTCTTTTTATCGGAAAGCTGAGAAATTACTTTCGTTTGTCGAAGATGATATTGAGAGGGCAGAGTTCCACTTTAAGATGTCTGAAGTTTTTTATGTGATGAAGCAGACTCATTTCTCCATGAATCATGCGATTCAGGCGCTTGAAACGTATATGGATCACGATTTTTACAGAGTGCGGAGGATACAGTGCCATTTCGTCATTTCGGGAAACTATATCGACTGCAAAAACTATGACAAAGCGCTTGAACATTTAGATGAAGCGCTCCGCCTTGCATTGCTGGAAGGACAGCCCCGCCTGATCGGATCGGCGCTTTACAATCTGGGAAATTGTTATTCTGAGAAGAGAGAGCTGGATGAAGCTGCCCGTTACTTTAGAAAAGCGCTGCCCATCTTTGAAGAGCATCAGCTTGAACAGCTTCCGAAGGCGCTGTTCAGCTTAACGCACACCCTTTTCAGACTCCACGAGGATCAAGCCGCTCTCGCTTATTATGAAAGAGGGATGAAGATCGCGAAAGACCGCGGCGATCGATTCAGCTTAGAAAAATATAAGTTTTTACAAGCGCTTTATTTGGAATCTGTCAATCTCGATTTAATTCATGAAGTGTTTGACTATATGAATGACAAATCGCTGTATGTGTATATAGAAGATTTCGCCTTGGAGGCTGCCGTTTATACCAGCGCCCACGAACAGTATAAAGAAGCGGCGTATTTTTATGAAAAAGCGATCCGCATGAGAGAGAACATTCAAAAAGAAGAAAGTTTATACGATATATAATTCTTAACCATCTGGAACTCAGATGGTTATTTTTTTGCGGAAAACGGCACATTATCACGTTTGAACATAGAAAAAATCGGAAAAATCGCAAAATGAGAGTGTAAGCGATTTTGAAAGGAGGGATTCGTTGTTCGGATTTAACGACATGGTAAAGTTTTTTATGTCTTTTCTCATCATTTTGCCGATGGTGTCCGTCATACATGTAGCCGGCCACAGTTTTATGGCCCTGTTATTCGGGGGAAAAGCATCGTTAGATATCGGAATGGGAAAGCGCCTCATAAAATTGGGACCGATACAGGTCCGGCGTATCTATTTCATAGATTCTTTCTGCCAGTTCGGTGCATTGCGGATCGATAACCGGCTGACGAATGCGCTCGTTTATGCGGGCGGCTGTCTGTTTAATCTCGCTTCTATTTTTTCAATTAATCTTCTTATCATACAGGACGTCCTCGAACCAAACTTGTTTTTTTACCAATTTGTCTATTTTTCAACGTATTATGTCTTTTTTGCCCTGCTGCCGGTGCAATATGCAGAAAACAAGCTGTCAGACGGATTAGCCGTCTACAAAGTGCTGCGCTTTGGTGAACGCTGTGAAATCAATAACTGACAGTTGAACGGTTTACCATTTTGCTGAAAGGGAAGGAAACAAGTACACATTAAAAAAGGAGCTGAAAATCATGAGCAACGATAACGGATTAAAAGACAAAGTAAAAGGCGGCATGAACAAAATGAAAGGCGAAGCCAAGGATAAAGCCGGTGATATGACAGACAAATCCGATTTAAAAGCGGAAGGAAAAAAAGATAAAGCAAAAGGCAGCCTGCAAAAAGGCGTCGGTAAAACGAAGGAAAAACTCAGTAACGATTAATGTAATATAAACGAAACAAGAGCCCAAAACATTTTGGGCTTTTTGTTATGAGAAATGACAAAAATTCCAGTATATTTGGTTAATATTAACTAAATTTTTAAATATTCTATAAATTTTTGAGCGGTTTCTTTATAATATTCACATAGAATGTTACCTTTCACATTTTTAGGTTATCTGTCTGTTTGATTAAACGTTTGTTCAAAAGAAAAAAATCAGATATCTCAATTTTCTGTAAAAGGAATTCGGCTGTCGGCCGTCGAATTTCTTTCATCACTTAACATTTCATGAGGTGAAGGGGGTGGTACCCGCCTGCATTTCGGTATGACCATGATGATTGTGTTTGACTATCACTAAGGGGGAGTACAGATGAAATTAACACCGGTTGAACAAGAAAAATTGCTCGTTTTTGCAGCGGGAGAGCTGGCTAAACAGCGAAAAGAGCGCGGCGTTTTGCTCAATTACCCTGAAGCGGCCGCTTATTTGACCTGTTATCTGATGGAAGGTGCGCGGGATGGAAAAAGCGTCGCCGAGCTGATGGAGTCCGGCCGCCATGTATTAACGGATCAGGACGTCATGGAAGGCGTGCCGGAAATGCTGGACAGTATCCAGGTGGAAGCGACGTTTCCTGACGGAGTCAAACTTGTAACCGTTCATCAGCCGATCACAGCGGGGGTGAAGTCATGAAGCCGGGAGCTATCCAAGTCGCAAATGGGACAATTGCTATTAACGAAGGCAGAAGAACAAAGGAAGTGACTGTTACCAATAAGGGAACGCGGTCGGTTCAAGTCGGTTCGCATTTTCATTTTGCCGAAGCCAACGGCGCCCTATCCTTCAAACGGGATACAGCGATCGGCATGCGTCTGGATATTCCTTCAGGCACGTCTGTCCGTTTTGAACCGGGTGAGGAGAAAATCGTTACGCTCGTTGAAATCGGAGGAAGAAAAACGATCAAAGGGTTAAACGGCATGGCCGACACCTATATGGATGAACGGGGAAAAGAAAAAACCTTATCAAACCTTATGAAAGCCGGCTGGATGGAGGGGGCGATCCGATGAAGATGACACGTGAGCAATACGCAGAGCTGTTCGGGCCGACAACAGGAGATAAAGTCAGACTCGGAGACACCGATTTATGGATTGAAGTCGAGAAAGATTTTACCGTCTACGGAGAGGAAATGATCTTCGGCGGAGGAAAGACGATTCGGGACGGCATGGGGCAAAACGGGTCCATGACGGCAAAAGACGGAGCGCTTGACCTGGTCATCACAAACGTTGTCATTCTGGACTACACCGGCATCGTGAAAGCGGATATCGGCGTGAAGGACGGCCGTATAGTCGGCGTCGGAAAAAGCGGCAACCCCGATATCATGGATGGCGTTGACCCGCATATGGTCATCGGTGCCGGCACAGAGGTCATTTCCGGCGAAGGAAAAATTGTAACGGCCGGCGGCGTGGATACCCATATCCATTTTATTTGCCCTCAGCAGATGGAAGTCGCCCTTTCTTCAGGAGTGACAACGCTTCTCGGCGGGGGAACCGGACCTGCGACCGGCAGTAAAGCGACAACCTGCACATCAGGTGCATGGTATATGTCAAGGATGCTTGAGGCAGCCGAGCAATTCCCGATCAATGTCGGGTTTTTAGGAAAAGGAAATGCTTCTGACAAAGCGCCTCTCATTGAGCAGGTGGAAGCGGGCGCCATCGGCCTGAAGCTCCATGAAGATTGGGGAACTACGCCAAGCGCCATTAAAACCTGTATGGCAGTTGCGGACGATGCGGATATTCAGGTTGCCATCCACACAGACACGATCAACGAAGCGGGTTTCTTAGAAAATACGCTTGAAGCAATCGGCGACCGGGTTATCCATACATATCACATAGAAGGGGCCGGCGGAGGCCATGCACCGGATATTATGAAGCTCGCGTCCTACGCCAATATTTTGCCGTCCTCTACTACGCCGACGATTCCGTATACCGTCAACACGATGGACGAGCACCTTGATATGATGATGGTCTGTCATCATTTAGATTCCAATGTGCCTGAGGACGTGGCATTCAGCCATTCACGCATCAGGGCGGCCACAATTGCGGCAGAGGATATCCTTCACGATATCGGTGCGATCAGCATGACATCATCTGATTCCCAGGCGATGGGCCGGGTCGGGGAAGTGATTATCCGGACATGGCAGGTTGCCGATAAAATGAAAAGGCAGCGCGGCGCCCTTGCCGGGGAAAACGGCAATGACAATGTGCGGGCCAAACGCTATGTCGCGAAATACACGATCAATCCGGCTATCACCCACGGCTTGAGCCATGAAGTCGGCTCAGTGGAAACAGGCAAGCTTGCCGATCTTGTGTTGTGGGACCCGGTTTTCTTCGGCGTCAAGCCTGAGCTTGTACTCAAAGGCGGTATGATTGCCCGCGCCCAGATGGGAGATCCGAACGCTTCGATTCCGACGCCTGAACCTGTATTTATGCGTCAGATGTACGCATCTTACGGAAAAGCGAACCGCAATACATCCATTACTTTTATGTCCAAGGCAAGCATTGAAAACGGCGTACCGGGCAAACTGGGGCTGGAAAAAACGATTTCTCCGGTGCAGCATATCCGCAAGCTGAGCAAGTTCGATATGAAGCTGAACGCCGCGATGCCGAACATAGAAGTTGATCCGAAAACATATCAGGTATTCGCTGACGGAGAAGAGCTGTCATGTCAGCCTGTCAGCTATGTTCCGCTCGGACAAAGATATTTCTTGTTTTAATCCCCCCAAGGCCGGCTCAGCCGGCCTTTTTACACCTCTATTGCCAACTGGATATCATCCTTTGACGAATTTTAGTGTATATTAGTAGTTGACAAAAAAACGAAATGTAACTATTATGGTTACAATGGTGGTGAAAAACATGATTAACAGCCGTCTTGCTGTGGCCATTCACATCCTATCGCTGATTTCGACGGATGAACGGGCTTCGTCGGATATGATTGCAGGCAGCGTAAACACCAATCCCGTCGTTGTGCGGAGAACAATCAGCCAGCTGAAAAAAGCAGGTATTCTTACATCCCGGGCGGGTGTTCCCGGAGCCAGCCTGAAAAAAGATCCGTCCGAGATTTCCCTCTTAGAGGTATACAGGGCGGTGCAGAAAAAGGAAGAGCTTTTTGCGGTTCACGACAATCCGAATCCGGACTGTCCGGTCGGCAAAAACATTCAGCAGGCGCTTGATGAGACGTTCGGAAGCGTACAGCGGGCAATGGAAAATGAATTGGCAAGCAAGTCCCTTTATGATGTAATGAATCATCTCTTTTGTTAAAAAGAGATGGCTTCATGCCGCTAAAGATGTAACAAAAATGGTTACAAATAAGGAGGAAAAAGAAATGAAAATTGGAATTATCGGTGCAAGCGGAAAAGCGGGAAGTGTTATTTTGAAGGAAGCGAAAGATCGCGGACATGATGTGACAGCGATTGTCAGAGACGCTTCAAAAATGAATGGCCAGGACGTCACTGTTCTGGAAAAAGACGTATTCGATTTGAACGCCGAAGATGTAAAACAATTCGATGCCGTAGTCAATGCGTTCGGGGCTCCGGCGGGGCAGGAGCATCTTCATGTGGAAGCGGGAAGAGCATTAATCAATATTTTCAAGGAAGCGAGAGATACAAGATTGTTTGTCGTCGGCGGAGCCGGCAGCCTCTTCGTTGATGAAGCCAAAACCACTCGTCTGGCCGAAACGCCGGAATTTCCAAAACAATACTTGGCGACCGCAGTCAATCAGGCAAAAAATTTAGAGGATCTGGAAAACACAGACTCCTTCTCTTGGACATTTCTTAGCCCTGCGGCTATGTTTGATCCGAACGGAAAACGTACGGGATCGTACAAGAAAGGCAAAGACACATTCACTGTCAACTCTAAAGGAGACAGCTATATCAGCTATGCGGACTATGCCATCGCCGTATTGGATGAACTTGAAAAACCGTCTTATCAAAACGAACGCTTTACTGTAGTCGGAGAAGCGGAATAAAGAAAAAATCCCGGGCGCAGAGCTCCGGGATTTTCTTTTAATATGTATTTGTGTCAAAATCATTAAACAAGCCGTCAGCGATGCCGAGCATCATGAAAATGATGACAAGAATAACGGCGATAACTGAAATACCGATGCTGACAATGAGGTAAATCCCCTGCATCTTCACGAACTTTGCGTAATAATCCAGCATATTTTCCTCTGACAGCTCATTGAATTGTTCTGCCATTTGCCCCGCTTCTTTTGCTGACCGCATAAGAAAAATTCCGGCAATAATCTGCAAAACACCGGGAATTGCTCCGATTAGGAAGAAAAATGCTCCTGAAAGTGCCGCAAAAGCGCCCATTATAATAAATAAAATGCCTGCTGCTTTCCCCCATTTAGAGATGGTGACAAGCGAACGGTTAACAGATTCTGGTTTCAAAACACGGCACTCCTTTACAAAAAAATACTTACTTTTCATTTATACACTATTCGGGCAGTCTTTTGAATATAAAAATGTGTTTTTATGATTGACTCTGACGTAACGTTATCGTTTACGATTCCATTATGGAGGTGATGACATGCTGTATCAAGTCAAACAAGTGGCCGATATGTCGGGAGTCAGCGTGAGGGCGCTCCACCACTATGATCTTATCGGGCTGCTTGCGCCGAAAGAAGTGTCTGAAGCGGGATACCGCCTGTATAGTGATGCGTGTCTTGAGCGGCTGCAGCACATATTATTTTTTAAAGAAATCGGCTTCCGGCTGAGGATATTAAAAATATGCTGGATCATCCGGCTTTGGAAGGCCACGCTCGAAAGCCAAAAAGACATTCTGCTGAATAAAAGGCAGAGAATTGACCGAATGATTGAAACGGTGGATAAAACCATCGCTTCCATAGAAGGAGGAGCGGAAATGAAGGAACGGGAGTTATTTGCAGGACTCAGCATGAAAGAAATTAAAGAGCACCAAACGAAATATGCAGACGAAGCGAGAGCGCTGTACGGAAAAGATATGACAGACCAAACGGAGAAAAAAACGGCCGCCTATACAAAAGAAGATTGGAGCACCGTGATGTCAGAATGGGGCGCCATTTATGAACGCATCGCAAAGAATATGGAAAAAGGGCCGGGCGACGCCGAAGTACAAGAGGCAATCGACGATTTCAGAAACCACATCAGCACCTATTTTTATGAATGCAAGCCTGACATCTTCAGGGGATTAGGCGATTTATATACGGCCGATCAGCGATTTACGGAGAACATTGACCGATACGGAAAAGGGCTCGCAGCCTTTTTGCGAGAAGCGATTATCGTATATTGCGAAAATGAAAATTCCCGGGCGTAACCCCGGGAATTACAAAATCGGAGACAAAAGCCTTGAAATCGATTCTTTGATGCGGATCCATAACGAGCGCTCCTGATACTCTTCATATGTGTATTTTCTTGAGACGAGCAAATCCTCTTTAAATGAGGAGATGAGCTTTTTCGCGATGGTGACATCGTAAATAAAGGCATTGACCTCAAAGTTCAGCCTGAAGCTTCTGACGTCGATATTGGCCGTCCCGACCGAAGCCGTTTCATCATCGACGACAATCGTCTTCGCGTGAATAAAGCCGTTATCGTAAATATAGACCGAAGCCCCGGCTTTTAACAGATCTCCGATATAAGACAAGGTCGCCCAGTAAACGAACGCGTGATCCGGCTTATTCGGAATCATAATCTTCACGTCGATGCCGGACAGGCAAGCGATTCTGAGAGCGTCCAAAAGACTTGAATCGGGTATAAAGTAAGGCGTTTGAATCAGAATCGACCGTTTGGCTGTTGAAATCATCTTAATATAGCCGTTTTTAATCTGTTCCCACTCTGAATCCGGCCCGCTTGTGACAATCTGCATTCCCACGTTGCCTTTCGGCTCGCTTTCCGGAAAATGATTCGGTACGTATGTGAGCGTATGGTGATGGGAGGCCTGGTTCCAGTCGAGGATAAACCGTGTCTGGGTCGCATGAACTGCCGTGCCTTGTATCCTGAGATGCGTATCACGCCAATAGCCGAATTTCGGGTTCAGTCCGAGATATTCATCTCCGACGTTAAAGCCGCCGACATAACCTGTTTCACCGTCGATAATGACAAGCTTGCGGTGATTGCGGTAATTAAGCCGTAAATTAATCGGCCGGAGCCTGGAAGGAAAGAAGACTTCCACATGGCCGCCCGCGTCCTGCAGCGGTTTGAAAAACTTTTTTCTGAGTGATCTTGAACCGAGTTCATCATATAAAACTCTGACCTTTACGCCTTCCTTTGCTTTCTTCACTAAGGCATCGCGCACTTTTTTTCCTAATTCATCACCTTTGTAAATATAATATTGGAGGTGAATGTGATCTTTGGCGTTGGAAATGTCCTTCATTAGGCGTTTAAACTTATCGCGCCCGTCGGTTAAAATCTCTACTGAATTGTCCTCTGTAAATACGGCGTGGTTGTTCATGACAAGCATATAGATGAGATCCTGATTATCCACAGTCGCCCGGTTGTTAAATTGAAACTGCCTCGACTTCAGATCTTTGAGCTGGAATTTGAGCAGCTTTTCAATCCCGATCTTTTTGCGGTCCTCCCACTGAAACAGGTGCTTGCGTCTGAGATTATGGCCGAATAACAGGTATAAAATAAAGCCTAATATGGGAATAAAAAAAAGTACAAGCAGCCAAGCCCATGAAGCACTGGCATCGCGTCTTTCTTTAAAGATCATGATCACGCCCAAAAGTATATTTAAAACGAAAAAAAATCCGAAAAGAATAAATGAAATGCTCACTTTGCAACCCCGCTATATCATATTTATCAAGACTGTGCCCATTAGTATTCCGACAAGTGCAGCAATCTGATTCCCATTTCAAATTATAACATTGGCATTTTGAAAGAATAAAGAGGCGAAGACAAAGATCAGTGCAGTTTTCTTTCAAAGGAAGTTCCAGCTGCGTTAAAATAAGCATATATGAAAAAGAAGACATATGACAGCAAGGGGGAGAGGGTATGAAGCTTGAGCACGCAGAACAGTTGCCGGGTTTTATCAAAAAAGAAATTCAAAAGATGCAAACCGTCATAGCGCCTCTGATGAAAAAAAGCATCATTTACCGTTTCCTCGCATTCCCGCTCGCCGCCTTTTCTCTATTTCATTTGGCGTCGGTGCTGTTTCTGGCCCCTGCGGGCAGAGGAGCTTTCATATCGGCAGGCATTTTTGCATTCTTGGCGGCATTGGGGCTGGCGTTTTTTAAAGAAGCCGGCTATCAGCATAAACAGATACAGAAAACGATCCGGCTCTACATGCTGAACAGGATAAAGAAGAGCGACATTTTGTCTGAAGAGCGGAAAAACGCGTATACCCGATTAATCGCCGAGGAGCCGTCTGCAATGAAGAGCTTTATTGAGTTTTTAACGGAAGAAGACCGGAAAAAGGAAATGCTGTATTAAAAAAGAGCTGATGCGGGATCAGCTCTTTTTTTATTCAAACAACGGGTTGTTCTCGTAATAATAAGAATCCGGCGAATCATTGGCATCGGTGCTGTAATAAGCGGAAATACCGATAATGACGAAGACAATGATCATTAAAATAAAACCGATAATCCCCGCGGCAATGCTCGCCGCTGCGTAAAAAAACTGCATTTTGATAAATGAAGCGTAATTGTCAAGCATGTTTTCTTCAGCATCCTCCTCGAGGCCGTTCTGAAGACTGGCAGCCGCTTTCGCCGAGCGCAGCAGCATCACGCCGGAAATGATGAGCAGCACACCGGGGATGGCGCCGAGTACGGTGATTAAAGCTGTTAAAGCGGAAAGGGAGCCTGCAATAATAAGCAGCACACCGGTAATCTTTCCCCATTTCGCAATGTCGGCAAGGGAACGGGCCTTTTTGTTCTGCTGCTTGCCTTCTTCTTTCTCTTTATCGATACTGATCATGACAGCACTCTCCCTAAAATGTTCAAATCATATCGCTTTCCGTCCATTTCGGCAATGCCCGGGAGTACGCCCCATTGGGTAAAGCCGAATTTTTCAAACAGCTTGATGCTCGGTACATTATGCCCGAAAATAAATGCCATGACATTCCGAATGCCGATTTCAGGAGCGATGCGGAGCGCTTCTTGCAGAAGAAAGCTTCCGGCGCCTTTGCCCCGGCAATTCTCATGGAGATAGATGCTGATTTCAGCGGTTTTCTCGTAGGCGGGACGGCCGTAAAATGTTTCAAAGCTGATCCATGCTGCCATGCTGCCGTTCTCATCTTCAGCGACTAACAGGGGGCGCTGGTCTGTGTGCTGCAAAAACCAATCCATCCGGTCTTCAGCCGTTACTTCTTCGGTATCAGCTGTTACCATTCGTGAGGCAATCGTCGAGTTGTATATGGCCACAACCGCATCTAAATCTTCCATTACGGCCCTGCGCAGGGTCAAATTCATTTTATTCAAGCTCTCCCTTCAAATTCTTTTACATAATAAAAAAATATCTGCACATACTATTTCCAAAAAGTTTTTTTAAGATGTGTATATATTTTCAGAAAAGTGTTCAGAATGTTGCTGAGGTGATGAAACAATGAGAGAGGAAGAAAAGAAAACTTCTCAAGTCAAAAAACTTCAGCGGTTCTTTCGCAAACGCTGGATATTCCCTGCAATTTACTTAGTCAGTGCGGCCGTCATTTTAACAGCTGTCCTTTGGTATCAATCCGTTTCAAACGATGTAAAGGACAATCTGACGAACAACGGCGGAAACTCCGCGTATGACAGCGGCAAAGACGATGCCGTCGAAGTAGGCAAGCCAATGGAAAATGTCGCAATGCCGGCTGCTCATTCTGAAAATGTTTCTGTTGTGAAAAAGTTTTATGAAACTGATGCCGCAAAAGAAGAAAAAGAAGCAGCACTCGTTAACTATAATAACACGTACAGCCTAAGTAAAGGAATTGACTTAGCTGAGAAAGACGGGAAAGCATTTGATGTTTCCGCTTCTCTGAGCGGTACGGTTGTCAAAGCTGCTAAAGATCCGGTGCTTGGATATGTGGTTGAAATTGAACATTCAGACGGCCTGTCCACCGTATATCAATCTCTTTCTGAAGTCGGTGTCGAACAAGGCGACAAGGTCAAGCAAAATCAAGTCATTGGAAAATCAGGCAAAAACCTTTACAGTGAAGAAAGCGGCAATCACGTGCACTTTGAAATCCGTAAAGACGGCTTGGCTATGAACCCGCTGAATTTTATGGACAAACCGGTCACATCAATTGAAAAAGCCGCGGCTGAAGAGAAAAACGCTGTTACAGAAGAAACAGAAGGTTCCATTCAGCAGTCTTCTGAGAAAAAAGACGTTACGCCTAAAAAAGAAACTGAAGAAAAATCCGGTGAGAAACAGGATGGCTCAAAAGACAAAACAGATCTAAAAGAAGACGGGTCATCGAAATAATCGAGCCAATCTTCATGCGAAAGCGCCTATCAGCTCAGATAGGCGCTTTTCATCACTTATAAGTGCCTTTATACGAATAGAAACCAATTGACAGGAAAAGGAGATGCTGAATGAATAAATGTTTGCTGGCGGGGTGGCTGATCTTTCTTTTAATCTCAACATTAACTGAAAGCTTTCACGATATGGCAGTGTCGCAGACGGTGGCATTCCGCTTTACACCGCACCCGGATGCAGCCGGCTTCTTTTCCGTTGATCTGGCCGAGCTCGCCATACCCGAAGCCGCGGTTCAAAAGCTCGGGCACGCTTTTTCATTTTTTGTGCTGGCCTATTTGTTTTTCAGACAGCGGAGGCATGTGAAGAGGGCGGTGCTCGGTGCGCTGGCCTTTGCCTTTCTGACAGAAATCGTCCAGCTGTATTTCGGCAGAAATGGAGCCTTGCGCGATGTGCTGATCGACAGCATCGGCATTGCCGCGTTCTATTTCCTGTATGCGGCTGCAAAAAGAAGAAAGCATTCTGCCTCTGATAAATATGAAAGCCGGTAGTCTATGGCAGACACCGGCTTTCGTTTATACGTTATGGTTTGTTGATTTGCTTTTATGAACGATACTTTCGTAGATTCGCACGATAAGATCGACAAGAGGGCGAAGCACATTTGAAAATCTGTACAGCAGGAACCCGACAATGATTGCCACAATGATGCTTCCGAGCACATCAATCGGATAATGGTGGCCGACCCAAATTCTTGAGAAGCCGGTCAAAAGGCCGAAAATGACAAGCGGCCAGCCGAGCTTTTTGTTTCGGAACAAAATCGCAATTGAGATGGCCAATGCGCCTGTCGTATGGTCACTCGGAAATGAAGCGTCTGCGGCATGGGGAATCAGTGTATGAACCGTATGCTCGACGAAGGGGCGCGGCTCGTAATAGATTTTTGAAATAATATAGTTGACAATAAGTGCCGCAACGCCCGTAAAGCCTGCATATAAGGCGTTTTGCCGGCCTTTTGTGCTTCCGAACAGCCACATGGCCAGCAGGAAGAGGGCGTAGGCGTAAATCGAATATTCCGTAATAAATACCATAATCGAGTCGAGAATGGCACTATGATGGGACAAACCATGGATTGCTTTAAATAGTTCATAATTCACAGATATCACCTTTTATCATTATTTTATATAAACAGTGTAATGCTTTTTTCTATGAGACACAATTGGTATTAAAAATAATCATAAAAAAGTAAACATAATGAAACGAGTCTGTATTACTATGCGTCAAGTATGCGGGAAAAGAATAGCCGAAGGAGTTTTGTCCGTTGCTGAAACGTTTGAAAAACGCCGATCTGCTGCTGGTGTTCATGATACTGCTGCTTTGCGGATTCGGCTTGGTTATGGTGTACAGCGCCAGTGATGTCATCGGGTCTCAGCGATACGGGGACCCAACCTATTTTTACCATAAACAAAGAACCTCATTACTGATCGGATTATGTTTATTTGTTTTCGCCGCCTGCCTGCCTTATAAGAAATATGCGCGGCTCGTGCCTCTGTTTGTGGTCGGGTCGCTGCTTCTATTGCTGCTCGTATTAATACCGGGGATCGGACTGGAGCGGAATTTTTCACGCAGGTGGTTAGGCGCGGGCTCGCTTGTCGTTCAGCCTTCTGAATTGGCTAAGATCGCCATGATTCTCTATTTCGCTGCGATTTATACGAAAAAGCAGCCGTATATCCATCAATTTGTTAAAGGGGTTTTGCCGCCTTTACTGATTTTAGGGACAGCTTTTCTGCTGACATTGGCAGAGCCTGATTTAGGGACGGCTTCTTTAATATTGGCGGCTTGCGGGGCTATTTTATTGTGTGCCGGACTGAAAAAACGCCATCTGCTCGTGCTCGGCGCCACGGCGGTGTCGGGCGTCGTGTATCTCGCATTTTCGGCTTCGTACCGTGTGAAGCGTCTCGTTTCCTTTACAAATCCGTTCGCTGATCCGAATGGAGACGGCTACCAATTGATCCAATCCTATTTCGCCATTTCCGGCGGAGGGTTTTTCGGAAGAGGGCTTGGGAACAGCGTGGAGAAAATGAATTTTCTGCCTGAGGCGCATACTGACTTTATTATGGCCGTTATTTCTGAGGAGCTGGGCATATTCGGTGTGCTGATCGTCCTCGGTTTATACTTTGCGTTTATGCTTCTTGGCGTGAAAACGGCCGTCCGGGCGGCGGATCCGTTCGGTAAGCTTCTTGCCATCGGCATCACGTTTCAATTAATGTTTCAAGTTGTATTGAACCTGGGAGCGATGAGCGGGCTTCTCCCGGTAACGGGCGTACCGCTGCCGTTTATCAGCTACGGCGGTTCCTCATTAATTATGACGCTGTTTTTGTGCGGAATACTGGTCAATATCAGTACATATGCAAAAAAACAAACCGTACGGCACAAGCGCCCGGTTTCTCATGAAAAAAAGGTTTCTTCGTTCTGATAAAGCCCGTAAAAAGACGCCCGGGATATTCCATCTTCGGGCGTTGTGTATCGTTATAAAGCTTGGGGGCCTTCTTCTCCGGTGCGGATATTAATCGTGTTTCCAATTTCGTAAACGAATATTTTGCCGTCACCGGGTTGTCCCGTTTTGAGTACTTTTTTCGCTGTTTCTATCACTTGATCGACGGGTACCTTGCTGACGACGATTTCCACTTTCAGACGCTCATATACATTGCTTTCGATTTTGACCCCGCGGTACAGCTCAGTGTGCGCTTTTTGAAGGCCGCAGCCGTGTACGTTGGAGAAAGTCAGCGATGTGACTCCGATTTTACCCAGTTCCTGCTTCAGTGTCTCAAACTTTGCCGGACGCGTAACGATTTCTACTTTAAACATTTGACCGCTCATCTAAGTCACTCCTCACTTTATAAGTCTTGATATGCTTTTTCCCCGTGCATGGTTAAATCAAGTCCAAGTGACTCTTCTTCTTCACTGGCACGGAGGGGAATGAAAAGACCTACAATTTTAATGATAACGAAAGTGACAATAAATACAAATACATAAGTCGCCGCAATCGCTGCAATTTGTTTCCAAAGCAAGCTCGGATCACCGTAAAACAGCCCGTTTACCCCCGCGTCATTGACGGATGTGGTGGCAAACAAACCGGTCGCAATGCCGCCCCATGTTCCGCCGATGCCGTGCAGACCGAAAGCGTCCAGCGCATCGTCATAACCGAATGTTTTCTTGAGCCAAAAGACGCCCCAGAAGCAGACGAGCCCGCCGATAAAACCGATCACGATAGAGGCAAACGGTGTGACGAATCCCGTACCCGGTGTAATCGCGACAAGCCCCGCGATAGCTCCTGATACTGCGCCCAGCATTGTCGGTTTTTTGTTCAGAATCCATTCGATGAAAATCCAGCCGATAATTCCGGCCGCAGCGGCGGTGTTTGTATTAATGAAGGCAAACATAGCCACGCTGTCAAGTGTCAA
This sequence comes from Bacillus nakamurai, assembly GCF_001584325.1. Lineage (GTDB taxonomy): Bacteria > Bacillota > Bacilli > Bacillales > Bacillaceae > Bacillus > Bacillus nakamurai. The sequence goes on along the minus strand of NZ_LSAZ01000015.1, from coordinate 97,574 downwards.
AGCACTGCCGACGTTGAATCCGAACCAGCCGAACCAGATGAGAGCCCCGCCTAAGAAGGTGTAAATTAAGTTGTGGGGAGAAGCCGCCATACCGTCCTTGCGTCTTCCGATCACAATCGCCAGCACAAGCCCCGCCACTCCGGAAGAAATGTGAACGACGTTTCCGCCCGCAAAATCAAGCGCGCCCATTTCGCCGATCCAGCCGCCGCCCCAGACCCAGTGCGCAACAGGTGTATACACAAGTGAGGCCCATAAAAAGGAGAATACAAGAAAAGCACCGAATCTCATGCGCTCAGCAAATGCACCTGAAATAATCGCTGTCGTAAGCACTGCAAACGTCATTTGGAACATCATGAACAAAGAGTGCGGGATCGTGTCGCTGTAAGCCCCGGGTTCAAAGCCGACTCCATTCAGCCCCGCCCATTCAGCCCCGCCAAGCAGCGTATTGCCGGGAGCGAAGGCAAGCGAATATCCGTACAAAACCCAAACGACGGATACGATGGCAAGAGAAGAAAAACTGTGCATCGCGGTGCTGAGCACATTTTTGCTTTTTACCATTCCGCCATAAAATAATGCCAACCCGGGGGTCATCAGCCAAACGAGTAAAGCACAAAAGAACATAAATACTGTATCGCCCATTTGCATGTCTTATTCCTCCGTCTCATTCAGAATGAAAACAATTATTAATTCATTATTATAGAGAAAAAAGAATGATAAAACATTTTCATGTCAGTTTTTCTAACATGATTTTTTGTGATATGTTATGCCGGCCGCCCAATGGTAAAAAGCGTGACTTTATATCCGTATAATACCCGCCAGAAGCCGCGGCGAAAGAAATCCTTTCTGAGAAAGAGTAAAATAAACGGCGTGAGAAACACTAACCGCATCAGGAGGAATTTTTATGACAACATCACTGAATCTTCAATTTGAAAAAACAGCTTTAGTCATTATTGATTTACAAAAAGGCATCGTGCCGATCGATAAGAGCGGCGCAGTTGTGCCGAATACGAAAAAATTAATTGATGTATTCCGGGAGAAAGGCGGATTCATCAGTTTTGTGAATGTGGCGTTTCATGACGGAGCGGACGCACTGAAGCCGCTGACGGATGAACCGGTGAAGAGCCTTACGGCGCCAGCGGCGGATTGGGCGGAGTTTGTGCCTGAAATCGGAGTGAAAGAGAATGATTATACGGTCACAAAACGGCAATGGGGCGCGTTTTTCGGAACGGATTTAGATTTGCAGCTTAGAAGACGCGGAATTGACACGATTGTATTATGCGGAATTGCGACAAACATTGGAGTGGAAAGCACGGCGCGAGAAGCTTTTCAGCTTGGGTATCATCAAATATTCGTCACTGACGCGATGGCTTCATTCAGTGAAGAGCAGCATGAGGCGGCGCTCAAGTTTATCTTCCCGAAAATCGGCAGAAACCGGACGACGGAAGAATTTATCGCGCAAACAAAATGACGATCTCTAAAAAAAGCCGCGTCCTCTTTCTGACGGCAGTGGCTTCCGGCACGATGCTGAACCCGTTGAATTCGTCCATGATTTCTCTTGCGCTGCACAGTATTCAGCATCAATTTCACTTGTCGTTCACAACGGTGTCCTGGCTGATTTCTTCATTTTACCTGGCGAGCGCGGTGGCACAGCCTGTAACCGGAAAACTCGGGGATATGCTCGGCAGGAAAAAGCTGTTTCTGTTCGGATTACTCCTTGTCGCTGTGTCAGCAGTCGGCGCGCCGTTTGCGCCGACCTTTATGACCCTGCTGATCATGAGGCTGTTTCAATCCATTGGGAGCAGTGCGATTTATCCGTCGGGCGTCGGGTTGATCCGTTCAAACATTCGGGAGCGGCAGGCATCGGCATTAGCGGTTCTGTCCATCTTTGCGTCTGCCATGACGGCGCTTGGCCCGACCCTCGGCGGCTTTCTGATCGTGTGGGGAGGGTGGCCGGCGATCTTTTTCGTCAATCTGCCGTTTATCATTCTCAGCTTTTTTCTCGGCATGTATATGTTCCCGAAAGATGAAAAACGCAAGACCGGCGGAATGAAAGCGATTCTCCGCGAGCTGGATACGGCGGGCATTCTGCTGTTTGCCGGCGCGATTATACTTCTCCTGTCTTTTTTGCTGTCCTTCAGTACCAAACCTCATTATATAGAGGGTGTATTCGGGATCTTGTTTATCGGGCTGTTTATCTGGCGTGAGTTAAAGACGGAAAAGCCGTTTATCGATGTCAGGCTGTTTAAAACGCATCGAAAGCTCTCGTCGGTGTACATTCAGTTTATTTTGCTGAATATCTTTTTTTACTGTATCTTTTTCGGACTTCCGAGTTATTTTCAGGATGAAATGCATTTGTCGGTTCAGACAAGCGGTTTAATTATGCTGTTTATGTCAGGCATGAGTATTGTGGTATCGCCTCTGACGGGGAAGTGGATTGATAAGAAGGGGCTCCTTCAGCCGATTGTCGCCGGAACGTGTCTGACAGCTGCGGGAGCTGTTCTGTTAACTTTCTTTTTTCTTCAAGCGCCCATGATAGGAAAGGGGCTGATTCTGTCTGTATTAGGGGTCGGGTACGGCTTCGGAAACGTGACGTTTCAAGCGGCTATGCTGAAAACAAGCCCTTCTGATATGGTCGGGACAACGTCCGGTTTGTTTCAAACCTGCCGTTATTTAGGTTCGATTTTGTCATCTGTCATATTGGGCATCCTTTTTGGAAAAGAAATTACCGCAGGTCATTTTCATATGCTCGGCACAATCCTCATTATCGTCGGAGTCTTAAGCCTATTCATGGCATTCCGGTTTTCGGTATTGCTGAAAAAGGCATCATAAAACCTTTAAATTTTTACGAAAGAGGCGGACATGGTCTGTCTCTTTTTTTATATGTAATGTGTTCAAATTCAAAAACAAAGATTGTAGACAACGTCCAATGCCATTCGCTGAATTTTAAGTTATATTAGGTCACGTGAGACGTGAGGAATTCGTACATGAAGGAGGGGGAAGATGAAGAAGCCAAAGCAGGTTTACAGTCGGCTGAGCAATGAAGATTTGCTGCCATTAGATGACGAAAAACGGACGTGGAAAGCAGTGAATTTTGCGTCCATTTGGATGGGCTGCATTCATAACATCCCGACCTATGCGACGGTGGGCGGGCTGATTGCAATCGGCCTTTCACTATGGCAGGTTCTCGCCATTATTGTGACAGCTTCGCTCATTTTGTTCGGCGCTCTTGCCTTAAACGGGCATGCGGGCACGAAATACGGGCTTCCGTTCCCGGTGATTATCAGAGTATGGAATATACGGTGCAAACATTCCGGCGCTTCTCAGGGCATTTACGGCCATTATGTGGCTCGGCATTCAAACCTTTGCAGGAAGCACCGCTAGAGGACCTCTATTCAGAAACCGGACGGTACACTTATTACAAAGGCTACAACTACCGGGCGTTTGCCGCAACTTTGCTCGGCGCGTTTATTTCCTTAATCAGAATGTATGTGCCCGCGTTCAGCAGCCTTTACGACATTTCGTGGTTTGCGGGTGTGCTGGCGTCATCTCTGAGCTGCACGGCACTCATGTATGTCCATCCGCCTTATACGCAGGCATTGAAAGAAATGGTGAGGGACAGAGCCGCTGAATAAAAAGAAGCCGGGCGCAGCACCCGGCTTCTTGTCATGTCAGTCTGCAATTGAGACGTTTCCGTCCGCTTCGAGCGGCGCTCTTTTTTTCTGGCTCCAGCCATACAGCAGCAAAGCAATCAGAACGATCAGCCCCGCTGCCAGATAAATCGTATGGAATCCTGCGGAAGCGACGAAGAGGCCGAACACATAAGACCCGCCGGCAATTCCGCTGTCAAAGAAGGTGAAGAAAGTCGCCGTTGCAAAGCCTGAACGGTGGCCGGGCGAATTTTGAATCGCCAGCGTCTGCATACACGGCACAATCGATCCGTATCCAAGACCGATCACAGCTCCTGATAAGAGAAGCATAAAGGCGCTGTTTGTCATAGACAGCAGGCACAGGCCTGCGGAGAAAACGATAATCGACGGATAGATGACGATTCCCGGTCCGACCTTGTCAAACAGCTTCCCTGTGAAAGGACGGGCCGCCATCATCGTCACCGCGAAACAAACGAAGAAATAACCGCTGACATCCAATAGGTGGATCGTTTTTGCATAAACGGACAAATAAGACGTCACGCTTGAATAACAAAAAGAAATCGATAACCCGACAATCGCAATTTTCAACGCGCCTTTTTCAAACATGTCGGAGAATGAGAAACGGAACACAGTCGTTCCGCTGTCATTTTTGCCCGGAACCTTAATCATTAAAGCGATCAGCAAGCCTAAAGAAACAAAAACGGCAAAAATCGTAAAGAACACGGGGAACGAAATCACCTTAACAAGGCTTAAACCGAGAAACGGACCGATCGCCATGGCGAGGTTCATAGACATTGCAAAATATCCGAGCCCCTCTCCGCGCCGCTTGACGGGAATGATGTCGGCGGCAATCGCCCCTGTTACCGTCGTTAAAATGCTGAACCAGATGCCTTGGAAAAAGCGCAGTCCGAGAAGCAGATAAAAGTTGTGGATCGGCAAATACAGAAAAGAAGATAAGGCAAACACAGCCAGCGACACAATCGTCATTCTCTTTTTCCCGAACCGTTCGATAATCGCCCCGGAAAAAGGCCGGGTAATAATAGCGGATAATAGGAAAAGGCTGATCAAAAGCCCTCCTTGTGATTCGCTGCCGCCCAGCTCCTGAATCATATAAATAGGCAGCACGGCCAAAAACGTATAAAAGAACACAAATACAAATAAATTCACGAGTACGACCATAATAAAATCTTTGGTCCAAATCGAGTCAGATTTATTCAAAAGTACAGCACTTCCCTTTCTTAACATTTATTTAAAAACACATTCAGAAACTCAGAAAAAGCTTCCTTATCCCCGTCTTGGAAATCCGCAAGCATGTCTTTCTCAAACTTCAGCATCTCTTTATTGATGCCATCGTATTTTAATTCAGCTTCCTTAGTCAGGACGACGAGCTTCTCCCGCTTGTCTTCTCCTTGTTCCCGCTGAATCCAGCCGTTTTCTTCAAGGCGTTTGATCGTTCTTGTAACGGTCGGCGCCTCCACGTTTAAATAGGACCAGATCTCCTTTTGGGTCATCGGTCCGATCGTTTTTAAGCAATATAGAATCGACCATTGAGAAGAGTACAAGCCGAATGGCTCCAGCCGTTCATTGGCTTTTTTGGTAATCAGGCGGGCGCATTGATTGATTTGATGAATGAGGCGTCTGTTGACGTGGGTCATTTCCGTTCTCCTTCTAAAAAATTTACCTAAGTAACTAATTTCATTGTTTCATTCTACAGGAGGAGAACGGGGATGTAAAGACCATCGTAAGAAATGGATTTCGTCCCTTGAATAAACAGAAAATTGTGTTTCACCCCTTGTCCTCATTGAGTTTTTAGCATATTCCCAATTGAATGCTAATACACTGTTACAAACCTATCAAAGAGAGTGTTTGAGGTGAGGGATCGTGGGCATATTTCAAAAACCTACTTATATAATCCGACAACGAAGAAGCGACATCATCAGTGAATCTTTACAGAATACGGATCTCATTTCACACTTCTCACATCCAACTGGGGAGGTCGAGTGGTGTGCACGATTACATCAAAGAGCGAACAATCAAGATTGGAAAGTATATCGTGGAGACGAAAAAAACTGTTCGTGTCATTGCGAAGGAGTTTGGTGTTTCCAAAAGTACCGTACACAAGGATTTAACAGAGCGTTTGCCTGAAATCAATCCAGACCTGGCAAATGAAGTGAAAGAAATACTCGATTATCATAAATCCATTCGGCATTTAAGAGGGGGAGAGGCGACCAAATTAAAGTACAAAAAGGATGAAATTCTCGAAGGAGAACCCGTTCAGCAGCCGTAACGTCTGACGTCTTCCGTCCCGTTTTTATCTTCCCGGCATTTTTTCATGAATATCCGCAAAATTTTGTAAAGAACTTATAAGGAACAGGAGCTTTTTTTTGATAAATTATGATAATATATATAATTAGGGCACAATGTGGATATTTACTGTGAAACAGATGTCAAGGAGGATATAAATAGATGTTTGCAAGGGATATTGGAATTGACCTCGGTACTGCAAATGTACTGATCCATGTAAAAGGTAAAGGAATTGTTCTGAATGAGCCATCCGTTGTGGCGCTTGATAAAAACAGCGGAAAAGTGCTGGCTGTCGGCGAAGAAGCCAGACGAATGGTTGGACGTACCCCTGGGAATATTGTTGCGATTCGCCCGATGAAAGACGGAGTAATCGCAGATTTTGAAGTAACAGAAGCCATGCTGAAGCACTTCATTAACAAACTGAATGTAAAGGGCCTTTTCTCAAAACCGCGCATGCTGATCTGCTGCCCGACGAATATTACGTCCGTTGAGCAAAAAGCGATTAAAGAAGCAGCTGAAAAAAGCGGCGGAAAGCATGTGTACCTTGAAGAAGAACCGAAAGTTGCCGCTATCGGCGCGGGTATGGAAATATTTCAGCCAAGCGGTAACATGGTTGTAGACATAGGAGGCGGTACGACTGATATCGCAGTTATTTCAATGGGCGATATTGTCACCTCCTCTTCTATTAAAATGGCTGGGGACAAGTTTGACATGGAAATCTTAAATTATATCAAACGCGAGTACAAGCTGCTGATCGGCGAACGTACCGCTGAAGATATTAAGGTGAAGGTCGCAACGGTTTTCCCAGACGCACGTCATGAAGAAATCACCATTCGCGGCCGTGATATGGTATCCGGTCTGCCGAGAACGATTACGGTCAACAGTAAAGAAGTCGAGGAAGCCCTTCGTGAATCAGTCGCTGTCATTGTGCAGGCGGCCAAGCAAGTCCTTGAAAGAACACCGCCTGAGCTGTCCGCTGACATTATCGACCGCGGCGTCATTATTACCGGCGGCGGAGCGCTGTTAAACGGCCTTGACCAGCTGCTCGCTGAAGAACTGAGGGTTCCGGTGCTTGTCGCTGAAAACCCGATGGACTGTGTTGCGATCGGAACCGGTGTAATGCTTGATAACATGGATAAGCTTCCAAAACGCAAACTGAGCTGATCATAAAACCTCATTCTGAAAAAGAATGGGGTTTTTTTCTTAAAACCCTTCACGAACGGATAGGAAAAACCGATAATATAGTAAAATGCTGATCTTCATTATAGAACAAATGTTCCGATGAAACAACTGGAAAAAATGCTATTTTAGAGGTGGAAAACTTGTTAAAAGGATTATATACCGCAGCGTCCGCAATGATTACACAGCAAAGAAGAACGGAAATGCTGTCGAACAACATCGCCAACGCAAATACGTCAGGCTACAAGGAAGACCAAGGCTCTATCCGCGCTTTTCCCGAGATGCTGCTGAGCAGAATTGAAGGAGACAAAAAAACGAAGGTCGGTTCTGTCAACACGGGAGTATACATGCAGGAGCTGAAACCGCTGTTTACACAGGGCAGCCTGAAAACGACCGATCAGCCGACGGATATCGCGCTTGTGGAGAACCAGGTTCCGAAGAATGCAGAAACAAATGAAAACGCAGAGCTGTTTTACCCCGTGCAAACGGCGGGCGGCGTCCGTTATTCAAAAAGCAGCACGTTCTCATTAAATGATAACAATCAGCTTACGATTAACGGAAATCTTGTTTTATCAACAGCAGGACAGCCCATCACGGTCGATAACGAAAAGTTTGCCGTTTCAGAAAACGGGACGGTTACAACAAACGGACGTACGGCGGGACGGATTGACATCAGAATGGAAGAGGACGTGCGCAATCTGAAAAGGGACGGCAATGACTTATACAGCACGGCCGACGGCACTGATCTGCCGAGCGCGGCGGCAAATCCGCAAGTTTCCTATTCATTAAAACAAGGCGTTTCAGAGCTTTCCAATGTGGATGTAACAAGTACATATACAGACATGACGGAAGCGTACAGATCCTTTGAAGCCAATCAGAAAGTCATTCAGGCGTACGATAAAAGCATGGATAAAGCCGCTAATGAAATCGGGAAAGTGTAAGAAAATGGGGGACATTCAATTATGATGCTCAGATCAATGCTGACAGCTTCAACAGCCCTGAATCAGCTTCAGCAGCAGATGGATACAGTCAGCAGCAACCTTTCAAACAGTGATACGACAGGGTATAAAGCGAGGGATTCCCGCTTTTCCGAGCTTGTCAGACAGCAATTTGACCAGATAGATGACAAAAAAGAAAATTCGGCAAAAACACGGAAAACACCGCCGGGCCTGCGTCTCGGCGTCGGAGCGGCTATGACGGCCAGGATGGACTCTGGACAGGGAAGCATTAAAAAAACCGACCGTGACCTTGATATCGCGTTCACATCTCCTTATCAATATCTGCAGGCAGAGGCGGGCGGCCGTCGGGTATATACAAGAGACGGCTCGCTTTATTTAAAGCCGGCTGCCGGAAATGATCGTCTTCTTCAGCTTATGACTGCCGGCGGCAATCCCATCCTTGATGAGAATGGAAAGGCCATCCAAATTGACAGTTCATTGAACCAGGTGAAGATCAATAAAAACGGAACGCTGACGGCTTCTGACGGGAAAACGGGCGGCCGGTCACAGTCCTTTAATCTCGGTGTCGTCAACATCAACAATCCGCAGGAGCTTCATGCGGAAGGAGATAATCTGTTTTCTCTGAACGGCAATCAAGCCTCAGCGCTTGAAGAGCTTACCGGAGCGAACCGGCAGGCGATCAGCATTGAGCAGGGAGCCCTTGAAAATTCAAATGTCGATATGTCGAAAGAAATGACCGACTTAATTGTATCCCAGCGATCCTATCAGCTAAACAGCCGGACGATTACAATGGGAGATCAAATGCTTGGATTAATAAACTCAGTCAGATAAGAAGAAGGGGCGGTTTGATCAGCCGCGCATGATAAAAAATGCGGCTTTCTCAAAATCGCCCTTCTTTTTGTAGTATTCGGTAATATCCTCCAAAAGTACCTCTAAATCCACCCAAGCTTCAATTTTTTCCAGCTCAAGCACGAGCTTTTGCAATTTATCGTAAGGATCTTGCTTAGATGTGTAAAGCGTTTCAAGCGTGATCAGCTTCAGCTTCATGATCTTGCTTTGCACCTTTTCAGAAATATCTAACCCTTTTTGCAGCACGGCGTGCCCTTCATCAAATGAACCGGTTTTAAAAAATGATCTGACCGCTTCGTATACACAATGAAGATAGGAAACGGGTGATTCCTCTTCGAAGCGCTGATTTTTCAACACCTTTTTGTAGCAGCGGAGCGCCTCTTTATCTTTTTTTTCGGCGGTTTTCAAGAAACCATAATTATAATAGGCATGGCACAGCAGGTTATTGTCATTGATCTGGACCGTTTTTTTTATGGAATCATTGAAGAGCTGTTCTGCCTCTTCATAGCGCGCCTCGTCAATGTAATTTACGGCGAGCAGCAGCTGGCAGCTGAGGATTTTTTTGATGTAGCCGAATTGATTTTGGTAGATCTGCAAGGCTTTCGTGACATATTGAATAGAAAGCGGAGGTGACTTCATCATATAATAAGCGCCGGCGGTTTTATAATAAAATTCAGCGGCTTCAATCCGATCGTTAATGGCCGGCAGGTGCTGTTCAGCTTCCTTAAAGCGGCAAACCGCACGATTCGGAGCGGCATTCACCATGTCGAATAACCCTTTGAAAAAATAGAAATAATAAGTCAATTCATGATCCATCACATCTTTGTGCGCCTTCAGCTCACTGAAAAGCGCTTCGAGTCCGTCTTTTTTCTCAAACAGCAGCTGAAACCGCGAGAAAAACAGCCGGTACCTGATCCAGAGCTTTGTATTCTTTTTCATTTTGGGGAGATGCTGATTGATTTTTTCCTGATGGGAACAGGCAAGATCAAATTGGCGCCTACCCATGGCTGTATACCATTCATTCAGCATCGTCAGCAATCGTTTGTCAGTAAACTTAGCTATCATCTTCCAACCTCTTTGCATATGGTAAAAATCTTTATTTATCATAACACATTAATGGACGAGGCTCATTGCCAGCAGGTTACAGGTTCAGCCTCAGTTGAAAAAGAAATTGATTCATAATATACTTCCAAATGTACAGATTGGTTTACACGTATACCTTCTATACATACTATTGTCAATGAAGGAGATGTCAAGAGAATGCTTGATACTCAGCAAATTAAAGAAATAATTCCCCATCGCTACCCATTTCTGCTCGTAGACAGAATTACAGAAGTGGAAGAAGGCAAACGGGCGGCGGGATATAAAAACGTCACGGCAAATGAAGATTTTTTTAACGGCCATTTCCCTGAATATCCGGTCATGCCGGGCGTATTAATCGTTGAAGCTTTGGCTCAGGTCGGAGCGGTGACGATGCTGATAAAAGAAGAAAACCGGGGCAGACTGGCATTTTTTGCGGGAATTGATAACTGCCGTTTCAAAAAGCAGGTAAAGCCGGGTGACAAGCTTGAGCTTGAGGTTGACATCATTCGCGCCCGCGGTACGATCGGACGCGGAAAAGGCGTTGCTAAAGTTGACGGCGAAGTGGTTTGCGAAGCTGAATTAACCTTTGCGCTTGGTGAATAAGCAGGACTGAAAAACAAACAAATGGGCTTTTGAAAAGCCCATTTTGTGTGCAGAAAGGGGTAAATAGCATGTGGTCAGAATTTAAAAGCTTTGCGATGCGCGGAAATATCATGGATCTGGCAATCGGTGTCGTCATCGGCGGCGCTTTCGGCAAGATTGTCACATCGCTCGTTGAGGATATCATTATGCCGCTTGTCGGCTTGCTGCTTGGCGGCCTTGATTTTTCAGGGCTTGCGGTGACATTTGGCGAAGCCCAAATCAAATACGGAAGCTTCATTCAAACGATCGTCAACTTCTTCATTATTTCATTTTCTATTTTTATCGTGATTCGGACATTAGGCAAGCTGAGACGTAAAAAAGAAGCTGAAGAAGAAGCGAAGGAAGCCGAAGAAGCAGATCAGCAGACAGAGCTGCTAACCGAAATCAGAGATTTGCTTAAACAGCAGGCACATGACAACGAAAGAGGATAGGCGCAAAAAAAGGCTGGATGATCGACGTCCGGCCTTTTGCTGTCTCTACAATTTTTGTTTAAACGCTTCAATTAAGCGGCTGCCTGTGTAGCCCTCTTTCACGAGCGACTCCAAAATGCTTTCCGATCCCGGATGATTTCTCGAGACCATTTGACCGTAAATTAAGACTGAAATGCTTTTTTCCAGTTCGACGATGTTTTTTATGCTTCCCGTCAGCTGAGCGGGACGGTTGCTCTTTTTCGTAATGGTGACAAACACTTTCGCTTCTTTTTTGCTTTGCATCAGCTTTTGAAAAAACGAAAGGTGCTCGGCCGGGACAAGAGCTTCGATTAACCAGTGATTTTCACCGTCTTCTTTATTAATAATCAGTCCGTCTATAAGGGGAAACTGCTCAATCGGCTGACCATCTTTATCTAATCGTTCCACATTCAGATCAACCAGTTTAAAGGTTTTCATCTTTTATTTTCACCCCTGTTGTCCATGGATTTCGTTCATTTATTATAACACATATCATTTTTGCCGGAAAAATCCTGCAATACATGCCTCTTCTTCTTTTGTAGCTGATGCACATTTAATCATTTCTATTTTTTCATTATAATGTAACAGAATATTGTCATGGAGAGATGCTTATGAATCAATTGCGCCTGAAGGAAATCTATATAGAAGGGTACTCGCGCCGGGAACGCAATCAGCCTTACTTAATATGCAAAAAGGAAGATTGTGAGGTGCATCTTAACAGGAAGGGAAATGTCGTATTTTTATATGAAACAAAGGACCGCATGGAACAGTATAAAATTCAGCTTTCACTGCCTGAAAAAAAGCTGAGTTTTCACTGGTTCGCATGGGATGGCGGAAGGTTTGTCCGCATGTTTGAGAAGGACTGGTTCAGAACGAAATTATTCTCTCGATTTCTGAAAAATACATATTACATAGGCGGAAAAAAGCAAAAATTTTTTTTGTCAGAAAGGAAAACGAAAACATAAGAACGGCCCAAGCAGAAAACCCCATTTTCCGCTTTTTTCTTTTGGAAAGACATGTTCTACAATAGAGCCAGCCTCGAAAGGAGAGGAGGATACGGCTTGTTTAATCATGTAATGCTGGTCGGCCGGCTGACTAAAGATCCTGAGCTGCGTTTTACATCGGCCGGCACGGCTGTCGCCCATATTACATTGGCGGTAAGCCGCAGTTTTAAAAGCGCGTCAGGAGAAACCGAAGCAGACTTCGTCAACTGCACCCTCTGGAGAAAGACAGCTGAAAACACCGCGCTTTATTGCCAAAAAGGGTCAATAGTCGGCGTAAGCGGCAGAATCCAGACGAGAAGTTATGAAAAAACAGACGGCGTAAAAGTTTACGTGACTGAGGTAATGGCTGATACCGTTCGTTTTATGGATCAAAAACCAAGGGAGCCGCTCGCTGAATAACGTGCTTTTCCTCTCTTCTTCCCGCCTTAACGGCGGGCCCCGCAATACCCCCTCCCATTCGCCAGTCGAAAGACTGGTTTTTTAAAAGTTGCTAAAAAATGGTTATAAAGAAGCAATTTTGCTTATTATCACTTAATATGATTGATTCTTTTTATCAAAAAACTTATAATTACTTACAGATAAGTGAAGGAAAAGGAATGAGGATGTGTACCAAGAGGAAAGACTGATTGCCATTATGGATTATTTGAAACAGCATCAGCGAATTACGGCGGAACAAATTTGTTCGCTGCTCCGCATTTCAAGAGACACGGCAAGGCGGGATCTGGTGAAGCTGGAAGAGCGGCATGCTATTATCAGGACACGGGGCGGCGCCATTCTTCCGGCCAAGCATCAGGAAATACAAGGCTATTCAGGGCGGCTGAAAACCGTTTCTGAAGAAAAAAACAAAATCGGCAAGCTGGCCGCATCGTTAATCCATAAAGGCGACCGGATCATACTGGATACGTCGACAACCGTTCAGGCATGCGCCGAGCATTTAAATGTCACCGATTGTCTTGTTATTACAAATTCGATCAATCAAGCGGAAATCCTCTCTGCAAAAGAGGGAATAGATATTCATTTGCTCGGCGGGAAGCTGCAAAAGGAACACCGGTTTTTATACGGCGCTTCCGTCATAGAAAAATTGGGGGATTATCATGCCGATAAAGTGCTGATTGGCGTTGTCGGCATTTCAGAGAACGGACTTACCATTCCGCATGAAGAGGATGGCATGGTCAAGCGGAAAATGATTCGGCAGGCGAAACAGGTCATCGCTTTAAGCGATCATTCCAAGCTTGGCCGCACAAGTTTTTATCAATATGCATCATTAAGCGAGATTGACCTGCTGATTACGGATCGGCTGCCTGATCAGGATTTTTGTGATTTGCTCGACCGGCACGGCGTAGAATTGCTTGTAACTGATTCTGAAGAAGAGGATGAGGACATGTGAAACTGATTGCCATTGATTTGGACGGCACACTGCTGAACAGCAGGCACCAAGTAAGCACTGAAAACGAGCAGGCTTTAAAAGAAGCACAGCAGGCGGGAATCGAAATTGTCGTTTCAACCGGACGCGCCCATTTTGACGTATTATCCATCTTTGAACCGCTCGGAATGAAAACGTGGGTTATCAGCGTAAACGGGGCGGCCATCCATGCCCCTGACGGCAGCCTGTACCACTGTGAAACGATTCATCCGTCAAGAGCCCGCGATATTTTGTCCTGGCTCGAAAACGGGGAATATTATTATGAGGTATTTACGAATCAGGCCATCTATACGCCTGAAACAGGGCGTCAGCTGCTTGACATCGAGATTGACCGTGTGAAAAGCGCCAATCCTGAGCAAGATCTTTCCGTTTTGCAGCAGGCGGCAGAGGTGCAATACAGCCAGTCCGGTTTTGCTTACATTCAATCGTACCGGGAGCTGTTTGACACAAAAGAACATCTGGACTTCTACAATATACTTGGTTTTTCATTTGACGAAAAGAAGCTGAAAGCAGGATGGGACCGATTCCGGGATCAGGAGGACCTGACCCTGGTCAGTTCAGCAGACCATAATTTTGAGCTGTCCGCCCGAAACGCTTCTAAAGGACAGGCGCTCAAGCGGCTGGCAAAAAGGCTCGGCATTCCGATGGCAGAAACAGCAGCAGCCGGTGACAGCTTAAATGATTATTCAATGCTTCAAGCGGCCGGAAAAGGCGTGGCGATGGGGAACGCACGGGGAGATATTAAGGAAATCGCTGACGCCGTCACATTGACAAATGACCAAAACGGCATCGCGCATATGATAAAGAATTTACTGTAACAGATTTGACCATACTGTTCATGACTGGCGTGACGCATTCATGGCAAATGCGGCGTAACAGTAAGGACGTATAAAAGGCCGGCTCTCTTTAGGAGGGCCGGCCTTTTTTGTAATCAGTGTGACTGCGCCGAGGCGCTGAGTGTGAATAACTCTTCAAGCTCCTCGGATGAAAGCTCGGTAATCCAATTTTCACTTTGGATAATCTGGTCATTCAATGTTTGTTTCGTTTCGAGCATCAAATCGATTTTCTCTTCAATTGTCCCCGTCGTTATTAATTTATGAACGTGGACAAACCGCTCCTGACCGATTCTGTAGGCGCGGTCAGTTGCTTGATTTTCAACCGCTGGATTCCACCATCTGTCATAATGAATGACGTGATTGGCGGCCGTGAGATTCAGGCCGGTGCCGCCTGCTTTCAGTGACAGGATCAGTGTCGGGTATTCCTTCTTTTGAAAGCGTTCAACGAGAGAATCACGTTCCTGCTTGGAGAGGCTCCCGTTCAAAAACTGAACCGGTTCCCCGAATCTTTTTTCCAGAAGGCGTTTCATCATGTTGCCCATCTGGATGTACTGGGTGAAAATGAGGCAGCTTTCGCCCTGTTCCCGGATAGCTGCCATCAATTCAAGCAGCTTTTCCAGTTTTACTGATCTGCCCGCTAACAGTTCCGTCTGTTCTTCCTTTAAATAGAGGGCAGGATGGTCGCATATTTGCTTCAGCCGGCCGAGCATGCTTAAAATCAGTGCCTTCCGCTGCATGCCGGTTAAAGAAGCCATATGTTCAAACGTATCTTTGACAAGCTGTTCATAAAGCGACGCCTGTTCGGCAGACAGCGGAATGAATTCTTTTTCTTCTAGCTTGTCAGGGAGATTAAGCGCCACTTCTTCATCACGTTTTGTCCGCCGCAATAAAAACGGGCGGATTAACTGCTGCAGCTGCCCGATTCTTTTTTCGTCCCGGTCTTTTTCAATCGGGAGGACATAGCGTTTATGAAAGCCGGTCAGGCTGCCGAGATATCCTTTGTTCATAAAATCAAAAATCGACCAAAGCTCTGTCAGGCGGTTTTCCATCGGGGTTCCGCTTAGTGCGATATGATGGACGCCTCTCAGCTTTCTGATCGCGCGTGACTGTTTCGTGTGCGCGTTTTTAATATTTTGCGCTTCATCAAGGCAGATTGTGCTCCATGTCACGGAGGAAAGCTCCTCATGATCGGCATGCGACAAACCGTAAGACGTGAGCACGACATCCGCGTCTTCATAAGCTGCGGCAAACGTGTCCCCTCTCGGGCGGCGCGGCCCGTAATGCAGTGCGGCTTTCAGCTGCGGCGCAAAGGTCTGAAGCTCGCGCTGCCAGTTGCCGAGCACCGACGTCGGCGCAATGATCAAGGCCGGCGTTTTTTGCCGTCCGCTCTCCTTTACATGGAGAAAATAGGCGATCATTTGAATCGTCTTTCCGAGACCCATGTCATCGGCGAGGCAGGCGCCAAAGCCGTTTTCCCGTAAAAACAGGAGCCAGTTCATGCCGTATGTCTGATAAGGGCGGAGTTCACCTTGAAATGCCGGGCTGACTTCATGTTCAGGCAGGTCCGCCGCGTCCGACAATTTACGAATCAAGCTTCTGAGCTGCTTTGACAATTCAATTTGAATGCCGGCAAACGCTGACGAGTCAATGAATTCCGTGTCCTCGCCGCCATCTTCATTCTGATCCATCAGCTCACGCGCCAATACATCGGACATATGAAGGCCTTCTGATTCCGCTTTTTCCATCAGCTTTTTCATTTGTTTAATGAATTGCGGATCAATTTTCACCCACTGTCCGCGTATGTTGACAAGCCGTCTGTTGCTTGCGACAAGCTCATTAAACTCATCTTCTGTCAGTTCAATGCCGTTTGTGGCGAACCGCCAGTTGAAATCAAGCAGCGCGTTCATGCCGACGAAAGACTCGCCCCGCGGCGCGGAAGACACTTTCGCTTTTAGCATCATATTACTGTCTCTGACAATCTGCCACCACGATGGAAGGAGAATCTCCACACCCATGTCGACAAGCGTCTCACTCGCTTCTGATAAGAAAATCCACGCTTCTTCCTCAGAAATAAGGGTCGTTCCTGAATCAAACGAAAGCCAGGGGACCGTTCTGTGAAAACGGTCCTGTTCGCGCGCGATTTTGCCGCTGTACGCCTGCCACGATTTTTTCAGCCCATGCAATCCGTCGAAAAAGGTGATGCTGCCGCTTTTTTTATCACGTAAAAATATTTCGATTTTCCAGTTGTCACCGTCAAAATCAGGCTCGTTTAACCGAAGCCCGACGGTAAACGGGGTCAGGTCGTCATGCCAGCCGATCCCCTCCAGAAAATCATCCTCATCCAAAAAGGACCCTCTGAACGTATGAACCGCCGGCGACCGGGTTTCGATATGCTGCCATTTTTCCCGGAGGTCATCTTGATACTGAATGTAGTCCTGAACGGCGGCGGAAAACCAATCTGCCGTAAAACCTTCCAAAAGCAGCTCGCGATCCTTCCAGCGCAAAACTCCATTTTTCCATGCTTCAAAATCCGGCAGAAAATCGCCGTCCGCGATAAATTCATATATGGTGGAAGCCGCTTCGATCAATGGCTCCGTTTCTTTTGTCAGCTGTACGGTGCTGAATGAGTTGAACGAGTTTTTGCCGAGCAGCTCGACCGTCATCCACGGACTGAGCAAAACAGCGGGGGTGCCGATAAAGCTGACGTCTTCAAGAAACGTTCCGTAAAATGTAGACTCATGCCACTGGAATAAATGGGTCTTCATTTGGCTGAGAGTAAGCGGCTGTTCATTTTCATCATAACTTGACAGCGTAAATGTCCAATCTTCCATTTGTTCAACATGAATGAAAATTTCCTTAAGACTCGCCATCAATCAACTTTCCTTTCTGCAATTCTTCTTGAAGGGCGCGGAGCCGTTTGTAGCTGCCGCTCAGCTGGTTGATATACCGCTCCCATACCTGCTGTTTTTTTGCCTTTTTATATAAAGTCCGCAGTTTTTTCAAATGGCGGGCAGCCTCTTTGTAAGCATTACGGTTTTTTTGGTCGATAAAAAAGGCGGCCGCTCTGTGATAGGAGGGGATGAGAGCTTCCGGATCGTTTGCGGCAATCTCCTTAAGAATGTCCTTTTCAATTTCCCATACGGAAAAGCCGACGAGGCTGTGAATCTCAACCCACTCCGCATACCGCCGTTTTTCGTACAAGTACTGGCTGTATTCTGTAAACGAGTAAGGAAGGCAGCCTGAAGCAAATCGTTCAAACAGCGAATCATCATGAGAATGCTTGGCATAGTCTGACAGCATGACAAACAGCTCGCCAATACAATCGCGCATTTCTTTAAACGGTTTATCAAGCCTCGTATAACTCACCGCAAGGGGTTCGATATGTCCGTACCATGTTTTCAGCCGCTTCCAGTCTTTTTTCGCGCCAAGCTCACTCAGCCATTGAAACGTATATGGCAGCGCGTCAGGAGGGAAGCGGGTGATTTCTGCAAACACCGTTTCATCGTCTTTTTGTAAAAACGCCAAATGAAGCCGTCCGAATCGCACTTCAGGTGAAAAGCGGCGTCCGGCTTCTTTGGCGAGGATTTCCTGTTCGCGCGCCACCCATTTCGGCCGGTTAAGAAGTGCGCTCCAAATTTCACCGAATACCCGGAGGCGTTCATATTGAAAGTAATCTTCCTTAAACAGCAGCTTGCGCAATACCGGGGGTGTCCGATCCAAAAAGGGATCAAGCGAAAAAGACAGGGCGTACGTTTTCAGCCTGTCAATGGAAGTGTAAATCGTATCCATCAGCTGCTCCACGTACGGATTCATGCTGTAGAAATCTTTCTCGGCATCCAATTTGCCTGACTCCATCAGCCTGAACATGTGAAGCCAGACGGCAAGCGCCGAATGTATTTGATATAAGCTTTTCAGCTCGGGTTTTTTCGGGGCGTGTTTTTTGAGCGCTGACAGGTAGCCGTAATAAAGCCCTTGCATCGTTTGGCTTCCGGCCGGCGTCCGCGCCTCCCACAGCGAGTATTCGGAATCGAAAAAAGCCAGCCAGCTTGACAGCGTCTCTTCATTAGGCAGCACCTTTTCCTGAAACTGCCGGCGGACAAGCTCCTTGCTTTCCTCAAGCTTTTCTCTCTCCAGCCAATGCTCCGTAAAAGAACCGACCCGTTCAAACAATGCATATACATATAAAAAAGCGGCCAGCACGTGGCGGCAGATCGTGTCAGACGGGCATGAACAGCCGCTTTTCACGATAAGAAACAAGTTCAGCGTGACCCGCACAGGCACAACGTCCTGCACATAAGCAGAAACCTCTGTCGGGGCTGCTGCCTGTAAACGATAGACGGAATCCTGCCGATATAAAATGAGTGCCTTTTTAATCAGCTGAACATTTTCTTCGTTGTAAGGGAGAAGTTCCTTCAGCTGTTCAGCCGCAGCCAGCACATCTTCTTTAGAAATCATATCCTGAAGCATGATTATCGCTCCTAACCGAGTCACAAAATAAAAAGATTCCAATTCCTCTATTATATCGCAACACAGGGCCGGGAAAAAGTTTTTCCTGAAAAAGGACATAAAAACCCGGATGTGTCGAATGATGTATTAGAGATTGCAAAACAGCATCCGACAGCATATAATAATCTTGTTTTCAATTTAATGGAAGCCGAAAGGAAACGAATGATGAAGAACACGAAGTTAAATCAAGAGGAGTTTCTGAAGATTTTAATGCATGCGCACGACATCGGTGAGCAGTCATCTGAGATGACCACAAAAGAAATGCTTGAGAATCTGATTTCTCATATTAAAAATGGATATGCAACATAAAGGTCCCGTGAGCTTAAGCTTCGGGATTTTTTTATTGGAAGAATTCAAGGTCTTATGATATCGGTGTCTAAAGCGCTTATAAAAATAGTCCGAATAGAACCAATTGTCTTTATTTGTCGAATATTGTCATTTGAAAAGGTTAGAAATGGCGGTTCAAAGCTGTATAATCGTAATTGGAAAAAAGTTAATTGGAGGGAATAGGAATACATCTCAATGTATCAAGCTGATATGGAGGTTATATGGGAGAATCTAAAAGCTTAAAGGAAATCGTCTCAGTACTGCGAAAGCGTCTGCTGTTTATACTTATCATAACCGCAGCGGCTGTTGCCGCAGGCGGATTCATCAGTTTCTTCGCTCTTACGCCAGTCTATGAAAACTCAACCCAAATATTGGTCAACCAATCAAAAAACAATCAGAAAGAAGTCCAATTTAATGACGTTCAAACAAACCTCCAATTAATCAACACGTATAATGTCATCATTAAAAGCCCGGTCATTCTTGATGAGGTTATCAAAAAGATGAATCTTTCGATGACTTCAAAAGAGCTGGATTCTAAAATCACGGTATCCAGCGAGCAGGATTCCCAAGTCGTGACAATCGCGGTGCGGGATACGGACGCCAAACGGGCCGCCGATATGGCAAATACGGTTGCTTCAGTCTTTCAGCACAAGATCACATCCATCATGAATGTGGACAATGTCAGCATTCTTTCAAAAGCGGAAGTGTCGGACAGCCCGTCACCTGTGGAGCCTAAACGCAACGTGAATATCATGATTGCGTTTGCCATTGGACTGCTGGGAGGGGTCGGCCTTGCCTTTTTACTGGACTATTTGGACAATTCGATCAAATCGGAGGAGCAGCTGGAATCACTGCTGGACATCCCCATTTTGGGAACGGTTACTTCAATCAGCACCAAAGAAAACCCGGCCAAGAGCCTGAAAGGGACTGAATCAAAACACGCGGGGAGTGGACATGTTGATGCGTAGAAAAAATAAGCTTAACAAACGCAGCGTGATCACGATGTCAGAGCCAAAGTCGATCAATTCAGAGCAATATCGAACCATTCGCACGAATATCGAGTTTTCTTCAATCGACACAGAAGTGAAATCGCTCATCATCACATCGGCAGGGCCGGAAGAAGGAAAATCAACAACGGCCGCTAATCTCGCCGTCGTATTTGCACAGCAGGGAAAAAAAGTGCTCTTAGTTGATGCGGATTTACGGAAACCGACTGTGCACTTCACTTTTAAACTGGACAACGGAATCGGCTTAACGTCGCTATTGTTAAAACAAATGCCGTTTAAGGAAGCCGTTCTGCCGTCCGGCGAAGCCAATCTCGATATATTAACGAGCGGCCCGATTCCGCCAAACCCGGCGGAGCTTTTATCAACAAAGACAATGAAAGCTGTGCTCGCTGAAGCCCGAGCCATTTACGATAAAGTGATTGTAGACACGCCGCCCGTGCTGGCCGCAGCCGATACGAAAATTTTAGGCAGCTATACAGACGGTTCTATCATGGTGATTTCAAGCGGAAAAACCGACAAAGAAAAAGCAGCAAAGGCAAAAGAAGCCCTTGTTTCATGCCGAAGCAAGCTTATCGGGGCAGTCATGAACGGAAAGAAACAAACGAAACACTCGGACTGCGCCTATTATGGTCATTGATGCCGATAATGGGGGCGGTCCGTTATTTTTAACAGCAAAACCGGTCTGAAAGATTGGAGGGATTGAAGTTTGATTGATATCCATTGTCACATCCTTCCTTCAATAGACGATGGCGCGGCAGATGATTCAGAAAGCTTGGAGATGGCAAGAGAGGCCGTCAGACAAGGGATCAATACGATCATCGCGACACCGCACCACACCAAAGGCAGGTATGACACTGACCGGAATACGGTCAGAGAAGCGGTCAGAAGGTTAAACAAACGTTTGAATAATGAAGGTATTGCGCTGACTGTTCTTCCCGGCCAGGAAATCAGAATAGGCGGAGAAATGCTTCGTGATCTTCAAAGAGGCGCACTGGTTCCTTTGCATGAGACGAAATATGTTTTGGCGGAGTTTCCGGCAGATCACGTCCCGGCCTATGCCGAAAGGCTTTTTTATGAGCTGCAGCTGAACGGTTATGTTCCTGTCATCGCCCACCCGGAACGAAACAAAGAAATCCGTGAAAATCCGTCCGTATTGTACAGTCTTGTGAAAAAAGGCGCGGCCGCCCAAGTGACGGCGGGCTGCGTTGCCGGAGCATTCGGGAGAAAGGCGAAATCCTTTTCGCTTCAGCTTATCGAGTCCAATTTGATTCATTTTATGGCATCGGATGCTCATAATCTCGGGACGAGGAATTTTTGTTATCAGGAAGCGCTCGGCGTTCTGGAAAAAGAGGCGGGAACCGAGCCGATTTACATGTTTGCGGAAAATGCGGCGCTTCTGCTGCAGAACAAAGCCATCTATAAAGAACCTCCGCTGCCCGCAGCACGGCGTAAGCGCTGGGGCCTTTTTTAATAAAAAACAAATATCGGCTGGTTTCCCCGGCATATATGCATGACGGCGTCTGTTTCCAAAGCGGGAGCGGCTGTTTTGCAAGATCATCTCTTTATGCTTATGCTATTATCAGCGGCCGAAGCTGTTCTTACTTCATATGGCTGTCCGGCATTCAACAGAAGCCGGGTTCATATGATAATAACGGTAAAGCTGCCGAGCAGCAATTTCTTAACGGTTGGGGGAACACGATGAAGATAACAGTGATCGGAACAGGCTACGTCGGTCTTGTGACAGGAGTGTCTCTTTCAGAAATCGGCCATTACGTGACATGCATAGATATTGACGAACGTAAAGTTGAGCAAATGAGAAAGGGAATATCGCCTATCTTTGAACCGGGCCTTGAAGATATGATGATAAAAAATATCAGACAAAGGCGGCTGGCCTTTGAAACCAGTTATGAAAAAGGGCTTGCGGAAGCCGAGGTCATTTTTATAGCGGTCGGCACGCCGCAGAAGGAAGACGGACACGCCAACCTCACTTATATAGAAAATGTCGCCGAACAGATTGCTGAACATATAGAGAAAAATGCAATCGTGGTGACAAAAAGCACAGTGCCCGTAGGAACGAATGACAAAATCGGCGAAATCATTCATTCACGCCTCAAAGCGGATGTGAACATCTCCATTGCCTCAAATCCAGAATTTCTGCGTGAAGGTTCTGCGATTCACGATACCTTTCACGGCGACCGTATTGTGATCGGGACTGAAGACCTTCAAACGAGAGAAACACTCGAACGGGTTTTCGCGCCGTTTGATATCCCGATTTATCATACAGATATCAGAAGCGCCGAAATGATCAAATACGCGTCAAACGCCTTTTTAGCGGCAAAAATCAGTTTCATCAATGAAATTTCTCATATATGTGAAAAGGTCGGAGCTGATGTTGAGTCAGTCGCTCACGGTATGGGGCTGGATAAACGGATCGGAAACCAATTTTTAAAAGCCGGGATCGGCTACGGCGGGTCATGCTTTCCGAAAGACACAAACGCCCTCGTGCAAATTGCCGGACATGTGGCGCATGATTTTGAGCTGTTGAAGTCGGTCATTAAAGTGAACAATTACCAGCAGTCTATGCTGGTCGATAAAGTGCTGAACAGGCTCGGCGGCGTAACGGGGAAGACCATTGCCTTATTAGGGCTGTCTTTTAAACCGAACACGGATGACATGCGTGATGCGCCGTCTATCGTCATTGCAAATCGCCTGGCCGCCCTTGATGCCCGTATGAAAGCGTATGATCCGATTGCTTCAGGGCGAGCTTCCCAATTTCTTCCTGATGCGGTCGAATATCACGAATCCATTGAAGACGCGGTCAGAGGGGCGGATGCGGTTATGATTTTGACGGACTGGGAAGATATTAAACATTTTCCGTTAGCGGCCTATCAAACGCTGATGGCCGAACCGATTATTTTCGACGGAAGAAACTGCCACTCCTTAAAAGAAGCAGAGCAAGCGGGTGTGGAATATGTCTCAATTGGAAGAAGAGCCGTCATTCCTGCCACATAATTGTACATTCGAAAGACCGGCCGCCCGCGCCGGTCTTTTGATAAGCGTAAACGGAGGGTGATACATAATGGGAATATCATTTCAATTACCTGAGCAAATGGAAGCAAGCCGCCAGACGCTGGAGAAATCAGCGAGGCCGTTAAACATGAACCATATCCGGCAGACGAGAGCGGCAAACCGATGAAATTGCTTGCCCAACTCAATTTTGCAGAAATGCCTGAGCTTCCTGATTTCCCGGCTTCCGGTATTCTTCAGTTTTACATATCAGTCAGTGATGACGTCTGCGGTCTGAACTTTGACGACCAATGCGCGCAAACGGGCTTTTGTATCAAATACTTTGAACATGTGACGGAAGATAATGCTGAACTCGTTGATGATTTTTCGTTTGTTCAGGTTGAGGAAGATGATTTTCCGATTCAATCTGAGGCTGCGATCACTCCGGAATTGTCCGTTGAATGGGTGCTGCCGTCTGACTTCCAATTCGAGCAATATGCCGGGATGGAAGCCTTTGAATACTTCGAGCAGTTTGATGACGAAGTGTATGACGAATATACGGCAAACGGCTTCGGCCATAAAATCGGCGGATATGCTTCCTTTACACAAGAAGATCCCCGGTATGACTATCAAGACCATACGATCCTGCTTTTGCAAATTGATTCAGACGATGACATCGGCTCTATGTGGGGGGACACGGGAATCGCGAATTTCTTTATCACACCAGATGATTTGAAGAAAAAAGACTTCTCAAACGTTTTATACAACTGGGACTGCACTTAATGCTTCACCCAGTAGGTCATGGCTCCAGACAGCAGTGTCAGTAAAGGAAACAAAACAAGCCAAATGACAAAATCAAGCCCGAAAGTCTCAAAATACAGCATAAACACAAGCAATGATAACAAGACGGCGGACGGCATGAGCCACAAAGCACGTTTTTTAAAAATCAGCGTACCGATGATTCCGAAAATAAAAACGGACAGAAAAGGATACACAACGAAAAACCACATCATAGGGCTGATAAACTTCATGGTTTTGCACCTCGTTTCAAAACATATCTATCATGATAGGAGACAGTAAAATTCTGTCTCTTTTTTCAGGCCGTTTGTCACAGGCCGGTTATGATTAAAAACCGCTTGCCGGAATAAATGATTTGTATGTCTTTTGGCATTATATCCGAACATGCCGCCTGGAGAAAATAAGTCGTTTAACCTATTTAAGCCATCTTCTGTCTATTTTAAAATATAATATATGGAAATATAGTATGGAAAAGTCTGTGCTTTTCGTACGACTTTTTGAGTAAGACGAGGTGAAAAAAATGAGCCATTCAAGCACATTAAGCCATATTAACAGCACAATCAGCCATAAACTGGGCGAGATCGAACACCAAATTGATAAATTAGAAGAAGCGAAGAAACATATAGAATCACTGCAGGAGGAGGGCATGTCTGAAATCAAAGACATCCTCAGGCCCCATCTGGATCATCATTGGACCGGTAAATTCGCCGAAGAATTTGATGACCGGCGCGATCAGGCCCACACACAAGCATACAGAATCGTCGGAGACAAGTACGACGGTTATGTGTACCGAATCGGCTTAAAGATGACACAGCTTGAAATTGAAAAAGGAGGCCTCCTTGCCGCCAGAAGCATCGCGAGAGAGGCAGAGCACATGCTGACACTCGGAGAAGAAGCCATTGACGCAGTAGGAGAAAAAATACAATCAATTAAAAGAAGCTGGAGTTGGTTTTAATGGCAGAAATAAAGCTGAAATACAGCGCGGTCATCAAGCAGCTTGAAGCGGTCAGCCGCGCTTTGGAGGCCGTTTCCATCGCAGGTCCCGGGCCGAACGGAAAAAACAAGCTCGACTATACCTCGAAGTTTCATTCGCGCGAGGCAAAGCTGCATTCGATGATCGGCGAATATAAACAAGCCGTTCATAAAAACATTGCGGACGTAAAAGACAACGTGGATTCATTGAAAGAACAAGACGAGGCGATAGCCGTAAAATAGCTATAGAAAGGGCAGTCAAATGAGCAAAGTGTTTGAAGCACACTCTTTAATTGACGAATCGGCAAAGAGAAAAGAACAATATGAAGCGCTTGAAGAGCAGCTGAATACGCTGAAACAAGCGTTTCAAGGCATAGCCGATCTGGGCGATGATTTTAAAGGAAAAGGCGCGGACAATATTAAAGATTTCTTTCAGGGACAAGCGGAAATCGCCGAAAGCTGGCTGACCCTCGTATCCTCTCAAATTGCCTTTTTAAAAGGGATCTCTGGAGAGATTAAAGACCGTAAGCTCAATGATTCTTATGCAGAGACTTCATTTCTGGAGCATGAGGCTGCCAACGGAGAGGCAAAAGCCTCAGAAATGATGTCGGCGCAAAAAGCCGAAGCCGATTCCATTTTATCAGGCATCCGCGATATCATTGCCTTAGAACCGTATTCACTCGATGATTTCACCGATGACATGTCAAAGGCCCAAAACGTCAGGCTGGATACCGTAAAAGCTATTGAGGAGCTTGACCATTCCCTGACAGCGGAATATCAAAATATAGAAGCCTTAGATCATGCCGTGCTGAATAAGTATTCTGTTTTGATGCAGGCGACGAGCAACGGGAAAAGCGCGTCCCCTATGTATTTCGACAAAAAAGCCTTCCATAGCAATGAGATTTATAAAGGCGCCATTGAAGTTGAAAAACAAGGTGCAGCCTATATTGAAGCAAAAGCGCAGCAAGCCGAAGCCCGGCGGTTAAAAGAAAAGCAAGAAGCGGAAGCCAATAAGCCGTGGTACGAAAAAACATGGGACGGCATCTGCACCTTTACGGGCGAAATCAGCGGCTACTATGATTATAAAAGAGCAGCTGAAGGGATCGACCCGGTAACGGGGGAAACGTTATCCGCCGCAGAACGGATCACCGCAGGCGCCATGGCGGCAGCGGGCTTCATCCCGGTCGTCGGCTGGGCGGGCCGAGCCTTCAAAGGCGGGAAAGCCATCTACAAAACCGGAAAAACCGTCATCGCAGCAGAACACGCCTTGGACGCCTACAAAATAGGCAAATCCATGGATATCCTCAAAATGACGGAAATGGGCGCCTACGGCCTGGCCGCCTCAAACGGATTCACAGAAGCCGTCACAGGCCGGGATATGTTCGGAAATCAAGTGTCAGAAGAAAAACGGAAGCAAGGGGCGCTGGAAGCAGCACTGAACCTCGTCGGTGCCGGTGCGTTAGCCAGACACGCCCGCAAAGGCATTCCGCTCTCAACCCCTCCAAAGATCCAAAAAGCAAACAACATCCTTGAACAGGTCAAACAATTCAAAGTCCCGACAAATGTCCGGGTATACGCAGAACAGCCAGTAACGGCGAACGGATTCCCAATCGGCCTTCCAAGAGTCCGCGCAGATGTGGAAAAGACCGCTGTGAAAGATCTCGGGATTGTGAAGATGGTGGGTGGCAAAACCCCTAATTTTTCCAAGTTGCATGATTACGTAGCTCATAATAATTATTATAGCTCGAAAGAATTTAGAAAAATGATTAAAAACGCGGAATACTTCGATCATGGGAAAAAACATATAAAGGCTAAGACCGATGAACAGGCGAAATTATTTAGTGAGACAGGGAAGAAACAAGCACAATACTTGGCTACAGTTGATAATAGAGTTTTGGAGAAAACTGTTTTGGAAAAAGGCAGAATAGTTGATGAAAAGAAAGGAACAATTTACTTTTTTCATCGTTTTGAACAGCCAGTTGGCTATGATTTAGGTAAGCCTGCAAATTGGGTAAGAGCAGAACTAACAAGCGGTGGTAAGTATCATGGTCACCCAATGAATGATGACCGTATCAAAAATTATCTGAATAAAATGATGTCAAGAGAAGAATATATCCAAAGTAGGAAGTGAATACAACTTGAAAAGTGATCATTACCTTAATCTGCAGCCCTTAAAGTTCTTAGACGGATGGACTGTAGAATTAAATCATTTAAATTCCCAAAAAAATAGTAAAGAAACTGTATTACTGTCACTGAACAATGAAAAACGTAATGCCGCTGTTGAAGTATTATATCAAAATAGCCAATATCATGTAAAAGTGACTGATTCACAAAAAAAGGAGACATGGGCAGAAGATTCAACTTTGGATATTGAGAGCTTGGTGGTCAAATTAGAGTCGGTCATTTGGAATGTTGGCAGCGGTATTTTAGATAACCTAAAGCCTTTCATTCAAGACCCGCCCAATTTATTAAGGCTTAAGATACCCGAAGGCTGGACTATTGACTACAATACATTAAAAGATACGAACCCTAAAACCTTGGGAGCTGAAGATGAGGCATGGTTATTTGATTTTAATCAGGATCTTCTGCAAATTTCTCATAAAACGAAAAACTTGCTGCTGGATGTTGGGTGGTATCCAGAAGGAGACCCGACAGGAAGCTATGGAATTGAGCTCATTAAAAACGAAGATTGGGAACATCCCTTAGAAGATGTAATGTGCGAAGAGCCGAATGAACTAGTGAAGCAGCTGGATCGGATTTTTATGAAAGAACTTAATAATGAATACTGAAACAATAAAAAGCAGGCAGCGATACCTGCTTTTTTTCATTTCCCTCCCACAAAAGCTGAACGCGTGAGCTCAATAAAACCGGCTAATGGTACAGACATCCACTTATCTTTATATGTCCTCAAAAAAGGCAATCGGCCCGGAGATGTTCTTAAGGATAAGCAATCCATATCAGCTGCCCGCCGGCTGTTAGGAACGAATGAATGAAAGAAGTAATCGTGTTATTGGGGAGGGGAATCATTCTTTTGTTTCTTTTCCAGCCGTCCGCTGATGACGGCGGCTGGACGTATGTTAAAACAGAAAAAAATGAAACCCAATATGTGAGAATGGCAGGCCATGTTTTACAGATCAAGCATGAAGCTGAAAACGGCAGTTCACACTTCATCATAAACCAAAACGCCGGGCCGAAATAAATCATTATATATGCGGAATAACCAGCCCTCCGTATACGAAAGCCGCTGCGATCAAAAACGCCGGATGCCATTTTAATTTAGTAAGCGCAACTAGCGAAATGGCAGCAATAACCAAGGATTGAACCAAGCCGATGGCATGTATGCCGTCAGCGCCGATTTTGTATGTGAGAACAAGCATCATGACCGCGATCACAGGCTGAACGGCCAGAGTCATGCCTTTCATAACCGGAGATTGGCGGAAGCGGCGGATGATCCGCAGCAGCACGATAAGCGCGATAGCAGACGGCAAAACAGTCGCGGCTAGTGCGAGAATAAAGCCCGGCCAGCTCCCCACGCTATAGCCGACATAGGCCGCGATCTTTGTGGCGATCGGGCCGGGGAGAGCATTGGCGAGGGCCAGCATGTTGGAAAGCTCGCCGCCGGACATCCAGCCGTATTTATAAATAGGGTCAAACATCAGCGGAATAGAGGCCGGACCGCCGCCGTATCCTAACAAATTCGAAATGAAAAAGGCTAGAAAGATATGAAATAATAACATTACGCAGTCATCCCTTTATCTTTTTTCTTACGGGTGAGCTGTGCTTTCAGTTTAAAATGAAAAGCGCCGTATGCGAGGAAAATAAGAATCACAATGCCCGGATTAATGGAAAATGTCTGCAGGCCGATAAACGCAATCACAAAAAACAAAATGCCCGTCACCCAGCCTAACCCTTTGACGGCCTTCTGTCCGAATTCATAGGCCATGATGCCGAGCATGACGGCAATGACCGGCGTTACGGCTCCGATCATTCCTGCGACAATAGAGGAGCGGCTTATCACATTAACGGCTGTAAACAAAGCGACCATGGCAAAGCAGGTCGGCAGAATATGGGCGGAGACAGAAAGCGCGGCGCCCAGCGCTCCTTTCTGCTTGTAGCCGAGATATGCGGCCATTTTTGTGGCGATCGGACCAGGCAGCGCGTTTGCGATCGCTAAAATTTCCCCGAATTCATCATCATCTATCCACTTATA
This sequence comes from Bacillus nakamurai, assembly GCF_001584325.1. Lineage (GTDB taxonomy): Bacteria > Bacillota > Bacilli > Bacillales > Bacillaceae > Bacillus > Bacillus nakamurai. The sequence continues at coordinate 68,373 of NZ_LSAZ01000015.1, read as the reverse complement.
TTTGTTCACGGCTTCATGACGGATCAAAGGTATAACCGACGGGCCGCCCCCGAATCCCAATATGCCAGTGCGCACCATCGCCGCCGTTATGTCCCAATAGGGATGTTTCATTGATGTTTCCCCCTTACAGTTTCATGCCCATTCTGCTTTTATACCGTTTAATCAGCATTTGACAATCGACACTGACGACGCCTTTTTGCGCATAGAGACGCTTTGTCAAAAACTCTTCCATCTCTTGATCATTTGCGAAAATGCCGTGCATATGCAGCTTGCTCGGTCCGGTCATATGATAAAGGCTTGTGACCGCAGGCTCCTGCTCCAGCTTTAATGCCGTTTCCTCTAAATGCTGAGGCTCCACCTCCACGTTGAAAAATACAGACACATGATGGCCGATTTTCGCCGGGTTGATGACAGCGGTGAATTTTTCAATCACACCGGCCTCCATTAAGTGCTGAATACGGTTTTGAACCGCTACCCGCGATAGATTAATCCGCTTTCCAAGGTCTGTATAAGAAATCCTGCCTTCCTCGTGCAAAATAGAGAGAATGTTTTTATCCGTTTCATCAAGAACAAGATTAGGAATGCTGTATTCATGTTCCAAACGGCTTCACCTTCCTTCATTTGGATAGACATTATTTTATCATGAATACTTTCGTTTTGAAGATATTAATTTTAATTTATTTTCGTTATGAAAAAGGTTTATGAGTATATTTTACGAAAAGAAAATAGTGTGTGAACTTATCTTTCAGGGAAGCTGATGCTGGCAGAAGAGGTTTTTATATTGGAGAAAATTTCATTTAAAGGGGCCGTGTCATGGATACTTCAATCATTGGGACGAAACAAATGGTCGTCAGTCCGCATTATCTTGCTTCCCAAGCGGGAGCAGGTATTCTGGAAAGGGGCGGAAACGCGTTCGACGCGGCGGTTGCGGTCAGCGCCTGCCTCGCGGTTGTTTACCCGCATATGACGGGGCTTGGCGGAGATTCATTTTGGCTTATATATCATCAAGAAACAGGCAGTATCAAAGCATATAACGGCAGCGGACGCTCAGGGAAGCACGTGACGAGAGAAACATATAAAGACAGGGGGGCCATTCCGCTGAGGGGGATAGAAAGTGCGATTACCGTTCCGGGGATGGCAGACAGCTGGGATGCCGTACTGACAGCATACGGGCGTCTGACCTTGGCCGAGGTGCTGAAGCCGGCGCTTGATTATGCGGCGAACGGATTTCCCGTGTCCGCCGATCAATGCGCCGGCACCTGTCTTGTTTTATGAAGATCAGGACAGCATGAAAAAGCGTCTAGATCACTGGACCGCTTTAGAAAACGAAGGCATGGGCGCAGCTTTGCAGTATGACAATCCGTTTGTTGATGATGAGGTGAACAAAGAGTGGAACATTCCCGACAGCTGTAAGCTCAAATGCCGTTTGCGCGCCCTGTGCAGAAAGCGGGTGAAAAAGCATTCCTGGTGTAAAGATGTATAAATAAGATAAAAAGGCCCCCTTATGAGAGAGGTCTTTTTGACTAGTTTCTTCTATTATAATGGCGCTTATTTCAGGTTGGACGAAAAAGCGTATATTTCTCACCGAGTTTGGCGTACTCATTTCCCGCAAGCCTTGCCGCGGGCTGTAATTCTTCAGTCCGTATGTAGCCATTTTCCGCATCGTATACTTTATCGTCTAAAAGAAAACAAACGACTCTGCCGATGATGAGGTCAGCCGTGGTTTCCCCGCGGTCATTTTGGAACGGAAGATGGTGTTCCAGTCTGCATTCAAATCTGACTTTTGCTTCTTTAATGCCGGGTACGGTGACACAGGCGCTATCTGCAGCGGAAAGGGCTGTCAGATCAAGCTCACTGGCGTCCGGGCCCAGCCGTGCCGCCGTTTTGTTAATGTCTTCAATGATCGACTCATCACTGACATGCACGACAAATTCCTTATGCGTCAGCGCGTTTCTGGCCGTATCCTTCTGCCGTCCGTCCGCTCTGCTGACAGAGATGGCAAGAAGCGGCGGGTCTGCACTGACAACGTTATAAAAACTGAATGGCGCTGCGTTTACAGCACCGTTAATGGATGAAAGCATAGTGACAAATGCGATCGGCCGCGGAACCACGGTGCCTGAAAGCAATTTGTAAATGTCCTTTGCGTTAAGTTCCTCCGCTCGTAATGTATGCATGACATGGGCCGCCTTTCTGAGAGTATGAATTGATTAATACGAAAGAAATTCCGGAAAAACAACAAAAGAAACCGGGTTGCATATCTTACCTCATGACATATAACTATATAGGAAAAAGCGGAGGAAAAAAAGGCTTCCGTTAGCCGGCAGCCTTTACACAAATAATATTCGGTTTTTCACGGATTATTTGTAGGATTTTTTTACAACCCATACATTTCCGTCTTTCCAATATTCTGTTTTGCTGCAGTAATCGTCTTTTTTGCAGCTGCGTTTTTTCTTCTTTTGAGAGCGGTAGGATTTTTTATGGCTGCATGATTTTTTGCGAGAACGGCATGATCTTTTGCGGCTGCGAGATCTTTTGTGAGAACGGTAAGATCTTTTGTGAGTGCGTTTTCTGGAACGGCATGATCTTTTATGGCTGCGTGATCTTTTGCGAGAACGGCATGATCTTTTACGGCTGCGAGATCTTTTGTGAGAACAGAAAGATTTTTTATGGCTGCGAGATCTTTTGTGAGAACAGAAAGATTTTTTATGGCTGCGTGATCTTTTGTGAGAACAGAAAGATTTTTTATGGCTGCGAGATCTTTTGTGAGAACAGAAAGATTTTTTATGGCTGCGTGATCTTTTGCGAGAACAGAAAGATTTTTTATGGCTGCGAGATCTTTTGCGAGAACAGAAAGATTTTTTATGGCTGCGAGATCTTTTGTGAGAACAGAAAGACTTTTTGTGGCTGCGAGATCTTTTGTGAGAACGGCGCAATTTTTTCTTACTGCTTTTTCTGCTGCGCGGCTCTTGGTACAAATAACTTTTTAACCCCTCGTTTTTTGCGGATCTTACCGCTTCTTTGATATCAGAATGGGAATAGTGGCCCATTTTGAAACCTCCTCTTTGAAATTTGGTTTAAGGATGCGCTCCTTACTAACACATAGTACGCTGTGCTGAGAAAAGTGTATAAGTGTTCTGCTGAGTTTTGTAAAAATGGAATAGCCTAAAATTGTGCAAGGGGGTTTACAGGTGAAAGACCAATCAACATTGCCTCTGTACCAGCTGTTTGTTCACCCGAAAGACTTGCGGGAGCTGAAAAAAGACATCTGGGATGATGATCCGGTGCCTGCTGTGCTGAGAGTCAAGCAAAAACGGCTGGATATTGATCTGGCGTATCGCGGCTCGCATATAAGGGATTTTAAGAAAAAATCGTATCACATCGCTTTTTATCAGCCAAAAACGTTTCGCGGGGCTAAAGAAATCCATTTAAATGCCGAGTACAAAGACCCGTCCATGATGCGGAACAAACTGTCTCTGGATTTTTTCGCAGAGCTTGGGACACTGTCACCGAAGGCGAATTTCGTTTCCATTCAAATCAATGGTAAAAATGAAGGGATTTATCTTGAGCTTGAGTCAGTGGATGAATACTTTCTGGCGAAAAGGAACATGGCCAAAGGCGCTATCTTTTACGCAGTTGATGATGACGCCAACTTCTCACTCGTCAGCGACCTTGAGCGGGATACGAAAACATCGCTTGAACTGGGATATGAAAAGAAAACGGGAACGGAAGAAGACGATTTCCGCCTACAGGATATGATCTACAAAATTAATACCGTGCCAAAGTCAGAGTTCAAGGCGGAAATTGTGAAGCACTTGCATGTGGATAAATATTTGCGGTGGCTTGCCGGCGTCGTATTTACGTCTAACTACGACGGGTTTGTTCATAATTACGCTTTGTACAGGAATCATGAAACAGGCCTGTTTGAAGTCATCCCATGGGACTACGATGCCACGTGGGGAAGAGACATTCACGGAGAGCGGATGGATGCCGATTATGTCAGAATCCAAGGGTTTAATACCTTGACAGCAAGACTTCTGGATGAACCGTATTTTCGCAAAGCGTATCAAAGGCTTTTGGGTGAGACGCTCAAAACGCAATTTACAATCGAACATATGAAACCGAAAGTCATGTCGCTTTATGAGAAAATCAGGCCGTTTGTTCTGAACGACCCTTATAAAAAAGATGAGATTGACCGCTTTGATCGGGAACCCAATGTGATCTGCGAATATATTAAAGAACGGTCAGCTTTTATTACGAATGAATTAAGGCAGTGGAATGTCTGAATTGGGAAGAAAGAAGGATTTTATACAAATAGGCTGGTGAACCAGTTCCTAAAATAATCGGGATACGTATATATGCATTATGGTTTGCCAATATGTATAAATAACTAGGAGGACAATAGATGAGACGCAATACGAATCGGCAGCGTTCTGATTACAATTTTCTAAACTCGATGGAAGGAAAGGTCATTACGGTCTATCGCGGAGGCCCTGAGTCTAAGACCGGCAGATTAGCAGATATCAAATCGGATTATATCGCTCTTCAGGTTGATAATAAAATCATTTACTATCAATGGAAGCATGTCAAAAGCGTTACTGAAGATACGAATAATACTTTATCTCCGGCTGAGGCAATTGAATGTGAAGAGGCTGATGATTTTCATGAATTAATCCGCCAGATGATCAGCCGGACTGTTCAATTGAACCAGGGAGGTCCGGAATCAAAAAAGGGAAGGCTTCACGAAGCCGGAGACGATTTCCTTGTGCTGGAAACCGAGGATGACGGAATTGTGTACTTTAACACGGACCATATTAAAAGTGTAAGCGCAGAAAATACGGAAGATGACGAAGCTGATGAGCCGGCGGACTATGAAATGGCTGATGACTTTCACGGTATATTTAAAAGCATGACCCACAAATGGGTCTCCATCAACCGCGGGGGCCCTGAAGCTGTAGAAGGTATACTTGTCGATAATTCGGAAGGCCACTATACCCTTGTGAAAGATAAAGAAGTTCTGCGGATCCATCCTTTTCATATCAAAAGCATAAGCGCGGGTTCTAAAGGTGCGGCTAAACAAGACGAGGAACAAAATGAGAAGGATTCCGCCGAGGAGAAATCAGAAGAAGTGTCTCATACGTCTTCTAAAAGAACTGGAACCTCATCAAGATCTTCAAGATCTTCAAGATCACATCAATCCTCAAAAAGAAGCAAAGAAGATTCATACAATTACGGAAAGGTGTTAAGAACGGTAGATTATCGGTGGAAGCGCGGCCGTAAATGAGCGATGAATGACAAATAAGGCGGAGGGGGGAAACAAATGGCTGGATTGAGCAGATTTCTGGATAAACAAGTAGACATCGAGATTTCGGGAAATACGAATTTCACAGGGACTCTTTTAGATATCGGGCAGGATATCATTGTGATTTATGACGGCCGGCATTTTCTATATATACCGCTATTGCATCTCCAGCGGATGAATCAGTCGCTTCCGGGCGATTTGAATGAAGGTGCGTACACAAACAAAGAAAATCCGCATCCCGAAACGCAGGAAAATTCATTTTCTTACCGGAATACGCTTCTCAATATAAAAGGCAAATTTACAGAAGTATTCGTTACCGGAGACCGTTCCATCCATGGTTATGTGACCAGTGTTTTAAATGACTATATCGTTTTCTTCTCTCCGGTTTACAAGACTCTTTTTATCTCAATGCATCATTTAAAATGGCTGACTCCTTACTCCACTGAGCAAACGCCGTACACATTAAAAAGCTCAGAGCTGCCGGTTGTCCCTTCTAATGTGCCGCTTGTCCGAAATTTTGAGGAGCAATTAAAAAAATATATCGGTCAGCTGATTATATTGGATTTAGGGGATATACCGAACAAAGTGGGGCTGTTGAAGGATGTTTCAAATAATATCCTTGAACTGACCAATGCGAGCGGACATACGGTTTTTTGGAAATTGAATCATTTGAAAACCATGCATCTTCCATAAATGATAAAACTGCCTCTTTATACAGAAGGCAGTTTTTTTATTGAGCCTGTTCCATTTCTATAGATAAATCCAACTGATCCAAACATATAAAATAGTCAAGGTAAATATGACGGTGAGCGGAATAACAATGATGGTTGTTTTCACGTATTCCTTCCAAGAGACTTTTTCGCCGTGCTGTTTTAAAATGTGCATCCAAATGAGTGTAGCCAATGTTCCGATCGGCAAAAGCAAAGAGCCGATGTCACTTCCGATTATATTTGTCAGATAAATGATTTTTGCGGTCAATGGGTCAATCGTCATTTCTGTTAACGTCAAGGTGCTGATCATTAAGGCGGGATGGTTGTTAAATAGATTAGAGAGGACAGAAGTAGCCGGACCCATAATAAAGGCAGCGTGGGCGATGCTTTGCGATACATAAGGCTCAAGATATTGAACCAGCAATGCAGTCAGTCCGATATTATGAAGGCCGTAGATGACAATATACATAGTAAAGGCAAAAACAAAAATATGCCAAGGCGCTTTTAACAATAAATCTTTCGGGCCTATTCTTAAATAACACCATCTCCAGCTGAGCAGGATGACAGAGCTGATAACTGCCACCAGTGAAACAGATATGCCGGTATACGAAGCTGCAAACAAACCGATTCTGACTAAAAAAACAAACAGCAAGACACAAAACATGACTTTCGTCCGCCTGTCTTCTGTCAGCTCAGGGCGGGGCTGAAGAGGATGGTATCTTTTATGCTCCAGCGAATCAAAATAAGCCGGAATTTCTGGAAGCTGTTTCGGCAGGCGTTTGTAAAAGAAAGCAAACAGCAGAAACGCCATAAATATAAGCCCCAATATACCGGGGACAAACATCATATTGGTATACAAATAAAGATCCATTCCAATCATTTTAAGGGAAATTAAATTAACGATATTACTTACACCGATAGGCGTGCTTGCTGCTGTCGCAATTAAGACGCCGCTTATCAAATAAGGTGTTTTTTGATGTTTTTTCAGTCCGAGATATTTTAAAACCAACAGCAAAATGGGGGTGGTGATTAACACACTGCCGTCGTTATTCAGGAAAAGAGTCATAGAAAAACAAAGCAGATTCGTTAACCAAAAAAGCCGGATGCCTGATCCTTTTGTGCGATGAAGCAGCTTAGCTGCCACCCAATTAAAAAAACCGAAGCTTTCTAACGCAATAGCCATGACCATCGTGGAAATAATCGTAATAGATGCTTCGGTGACTTTTGACCCAATGTCCCACAAGTCATGAAAGGAAACGGTTCCGCATAGTAAAACAAGAATGGCGCCCAGTGTTGCAGGCACGGCTTCGTTTAATCCTTTTGGCCTCCAAAATATAAGAATGATGGTCAATAAAAATGAAATCAGGGTGAAAATGATGTTTGCATGTGAAATGTGTCCTGCCTCCTTTTGAACGGGGTAAATGCCGCACCAGTATTTTTATCCCTGCTGATCAGTTGTACTGTATGTATACGAGTACCGGCTGTAAGGTGTACTGAGCGTTTCTATTAATTTCATAAAAATCCATAAAAGCCACAAAAAAAAAGAGGCTGCTCTTCGGCGTGCCTCTTTTTTATGTGTTTGTCACGTTCGCTTGTAATAAAGCCTGGCGTTTATTCACAATATCGAGAAAATGCTTCAAAATCGGATTTTGATTATCCTTGCGATAGGCGATAACCCATTCGGCGGTAAGCTGAATTTGATTGATGTTCCGGTAGGCGACTTCAAGGTTGAACAGCTTTTTGGCTGAAGAGGGCACAAAGGTAATGCCGATGCCCGCGCTTACCAACCCAATCACCATTTGGTATTCCGTCGCTTCTTGAATGATTTTCGGTTTAAAACCTGCTTGTTCACAGAAATTTACAAATTCAAGGTATAAAGTCGGCCATGTTTCTTTGGCCAAGGTGATAATCGGTTCATTTTCTAAATCTTGAATCTCTATTGTTTTCTTAGCGGCAAGCGGATGCTGTTTCGGCAAAGCGAGAATGCATGGGCTGCTTTGCACTTTTTCCATATGTAATGCCGAGTGCTGCAAAGGCGGATGAAGGATGCCGATATCAATATTCCCCTTTAAGAGCTCTTCTTGCTGTCTGAAAGAAGATATTTCACGCAGGTCTACCTTAACGGAGGGGAATAATTCACGAAACTCCCGAATGATCGGCGGCAGAAATTCATACGTGGCCGAGCCGACAAAGCCGACGACGAGGCGGCCGAGCTCTCCCCGGGCTGTCCGCTGAGCCATTTCAATCGCTTTGTCTATTTGTTCGATGGCGTTTCTGCTGTGTTTTAAAAAACTTTCTCCGGCTGCAGAAAGCTCCACAACCCGTTTCGTCCGCTTCAATAAGGTCACGCCCACTTCTTTTTCGAGCTGTTTGATCTGCTGGCTTAGGGGCGGCTGTGTCATATTCAGCCGAAGCGCGGCTTTGCCGAAATGAAGTTCTTCGGCAACGGCAATAAAGTATTGAAGGTGGCGCAGCTCCATCCTTAACCATTCCTTTCCTTTGGTTAATTATTCGTGAAACATATTAATCATACGGCGAATTGATATTGGAGGTCAATTTCCAAAGAGTGTATAGTGAATAATATCACAAATTACTTAAAATTTTATATTTAATATGCATAATAAGGAGTGAGGGTGTTGGCAAAAGCAGCAAATGAACTAAAAACCTCTGGTAAAAATCGCGGGGCGGAGCTTGTTGTTGATTGCTTAGTGGAGCAAGGTGTCACACATGTTTTTGGCATTCCGGGTGCAAAAATCGATGCGGTATTTGATGCGTTAAAAGATAAAGGACCTGAGCTGGTTTTGTGCCGTCATGAACAAAACGCTGCGTTTATGGCAGCGGCTGTCGGAAGACTAACGGGAAAACCGGGTGTATGCCTGGTGACTTCAGGTCCGGGGGCATCCAATTTAGCAACCGGCTTGTTAACGGCTAATACAGAAGGTGATCCGGTAGTGGCACTGGCAGGAAACGTCATTCGGGCCGACCGGTTAAAACGGACACACCAATCATTGGACAACGCGGCGTTATTTCAGCCGATTACAAAATACAGTGTAGAAGTACAGGAAACAGGGAATATACCAGAAGCGGTAACAAACGCCTTCAGGGCAGCGTCAGCAGGTCAGGCAGGCGCGGCTTTTGTGAGCTTTCCGCAAGATGTTGTGAATGAAATCACAAGTGTTAAAAACGTGCGCAGCGTGCCGTCCCCAAAACAAGGGCCGGCACCGGAAGAATTAATCAGCGCCGCTATTGCAAAAATCCAGACGGCGAAACTTCCCGTTCTGTTAGTCGGTATGAAAGGCGGCAGACCGGAAGCGGTCAAAGCGATCCGTGAATTGCTTGCTAAAACGAAACTGCCGTTCGTGGAAACATATCAAGGGGCCGGCACATTGTCCAGAGAGCTGGAGGACCAATACTTCGGCCGGATCGGATTGTTCCGCAACCAGCCGGGCGATCTTCTGCTTGAGCAGGCGGACGTCGTATTAACGATCGGTTATGATCCGATTGAGTACGATCCGAAGTTCTGGAATGTAAAAGGCGACCGTACCATTATCCACCTTGACGAGATTCAAGCTGATATCGACCATGCATACCAGCCTGAACTTGAATTGTTAGGTGATATCGCCGCCACTGTCAGACAAATTGAACATGATGCGGTGAAATTTGATATGTGCAGCCATAAACAAGAAGTGCTTGACGAATTAAAACAGATGCTTCTTGAAAGTGAAAAGGCTCCCGCCGAACATAATTCCGACAGGGTGCATCCATTGCAAATCGTGCAGGAATTACGCAGCGCAATCGATGACAATGTGACGGTTACATGTGATATCGGCTCTCACGCCATCTGGATGTCACGCTACTTCCGTGCTTATGAGCCGCTGAAGCTTCTGATCAGCAACGGAATGCAGACATTGGGCGTAGCGCTTCCTTGGGCAATTGCCGCAACATTAGTGAACCCTGGCGAAAAAGTGGTTTCCGTATCAGGAGACGGCGGATTCCTGTTCTCGGCAATGGAATTGGAAACGGCGGTCCGCCTGAAATCACCGATCGTTCACCTTGTCTGGAATGACAGCACATATGACATGGTTGCGTTCCAGCAAATGAAAAAATATAACCGTACATCATGCGTAGATTTCGGAAACATTGACATCGTAAAGTATGCAGAAAGCTTCGGCGCTACCGGATTGCGTGTCGAATCACCGGAACAGCTTGCAGACGTGCTGCAAAAAGGCTTAAATACAGAGGGGCCTGTTATCATCGACATTCCGGTCGATTACAGCGACAACATCCATTTATCAAGCGACATGCTTCCGAAGCAATTTGAAGAAAAAATGAAAGTAAAAGCTCTCTAGCACTCTGCGCACCACGACCTGTTTTTGATGAACAGACCTAATTTAAAAGGAGTGAAGGGAATATGAAAAATGCAAGTGACATCCAAGTGCTGAGCCGAGGAGGAAAAGGCTCGCCTGAGGATCAGATTTATCAAGTTTCAACGATGACATCTCTGTTGGACGGAGTATATGACGGGGATTTTGATATGGCTGACATTCCGAAATTCGGTGATTTCGGAATCGGCACTTTTAACAAACTGGACGGCGAATTAATCGGATTTGACGGACAATTTTACCGCCTTCGCGGCGACGGAACGGCAACTCCCGTGCAAAGCGGAGACCTGTCACCTTTCTGTTCATTTACGTTCTTTACACCGGATATGACGCACAAAATTGATGCGAGAATGACGCGTGAGGAATTTGAACAGGAAATCGCCAGCCTTCTGCCGAGCAAAAACTTATTTTATGCGATCCGTTTAGACGGCGTGTTCAAGAAGGTGCAGACAAGAACGGTAGAACGTCAGGAGAAGCCGTACGTGCCGATGGTGGAAGCGGTAAAAACGCAGCCTGTGTTTAATTTCGACAACATTAAAGGAACGATCGCGGGTTTCTGGACGCCCGGTTATGCAAACGGCATTGCTGTTTCCGGCTATCATCTGCATTTTATTGATGAAGGCCGCAATTCCGGCGGACACGTGTTTGACTATGTGATTGAAGAGTGCACCGTCACCATTTCACAAAAAATGAACATGAACCTCAAACTTCCGAACACGGCGGACTTCTTCAACGCAAATTTAGATAACCCTGACTTTGCGAAAGATATTGAAACGACAGAAGGAAGCCCAGAATAATCAAACAAAAAGAAAGCCCCTTTTCAGGAGGGCTTTCTTTTTGTTTGGCTGAACGCAATAAGGTAAAATACAGTCAAAAGGGTAAAGGTGTGGTTGCTGTGAAAACAATGGTTTTAATTGTTCATCCCCATATGGAAAACTCGGCAGTCAATAAGGCGTGGGCGGAAGAATTAAAAACACATGATGATATTACTGTCCGTGAGCTTTATAAAGAATATCCGAATGAAGAAATTGATGCGGAGAAAGAGCGGCAGCTGTGTGAACAGCATGATCGGATTGTTTTTCAATTTCCGCTGTATTGGTACAGCTCGCCTCCGCTTTTAAAGAAATGGCTTGATCACGTGCTGATTTATGGATGGGCTTACGGATCTGAAGGAAATGCTCTCCGAGGCAAAGAATTGATGCTGGCTGTGTCTGTAGGTGCCGAAGAGGATAAATACCAGGCTGGCGGCGCCAATCATTTTTCATTAAGTGAGCTTTTAAAACCGTTTCAGGCAACGTGCAATTTTACCGGCATGACATATTTGCCGCCTTTCGCGTTTTACGGCGTAATGAACACCGGTGCGGCGGACATTGCCGACAGCGCAAAACGGCTGGCCGGCTACATCAAAAAATCATTTTAAGCAAAAGCCCTGATCATCAGGGCTTTTTTTTGTTAAAACTCAGGCAGCTCGCTTAAATTATTTTCCTTTATCCCGTCCGGCTCGCTGCGCAATATATCCCGCCCGTATTTATGAAAGACGTCCGTGTGGGCAAGCAGGCCGGCTTTCGCTTCCGCCAATGCTGAAGGGTAATCAAGTTCCCTGCCCCTGTTTGTCTTCACGGCGATGATATTGCCGTCATCATTTCTTCTGACAGCGATAATTTCTTCCTCACCCGGATGTGCCGTAGGCTGTTTCTCAGTCTCGCGGTGCTTATATTGTTCATACGCTTCTTCAAAATGATCCATGATGCCACCTCCATTTATTAAGGTAAACGAATCGGCTTTATATCATTCATTTGTTCTATATAAAAAATGATTGACTCAGTTGACATGAAACCGTATACTGAAAGCGCAAACATAGCACATATGACTGTGTATTGCACATTTGTGCATTCTCAGGAAATATTCCGGTCTTCGACATTTCTATCTGCCGTTAGGGAATAAAAAACGGATTTCGCGCCGAATTGCGAAATCCGTTTTGACATTATTTTAACTTTTGCAGATCTTTTGTGCTGATATATCCGGTTGAGCCGCCGTAATCGACAAGCGCCCAGCCGAAATCAAAGCCGCCATGCGGGGTCTTGTTCCAGCCTAGAAAAGAAACGCTTGTGTTTTTAGGAAGGGTTGTTTTGACAGCTTTTTCTGTATATACCTTTGTTTTAGCTGTTGTTTTCACCGTCGTTGCTTCTTTGACAATATAATGAGTTGATACAAATCCGGTTTTGCCGTTTTTATAATGTACTTTAGCCCAGTCGGCATTCGGATATGAAATAACCTTTAAGCTGTCGCCTAAATGAAGGATATCAGCTTTCGGACTTGTTGCTGACGCTTTTGTTCGTACGTGCAATGCCTCAGATGAAACGAGATAAGAGTCTAACGGATAGCTGTATAGGTCGTCAATTTTGACGGCTTCTGCAGCTTGGCTTTTCGGAATCGGCGCGATGCCGGCCGCGGAAGCCGCCGTAATCCCTGCGGCCAGGGTGAGAATGGACACTGTTTTTGCTGGTTTCTTCATCTATCTCTCTCCTTTTATTTTATTCTTTTCACGTTTTGGCTAAAGAATAAACATCAGGCGGTTACTTTTGTGTCCGAAGCTTTAATGGCGCAGAGATGGTTTTTTTGACTTTTTCCCCTTTCAAAACTTGCTCAGCGGCTTCAGCCGCCAGTTTTCCGATCAGTTCCGGCTGCTGAGCCACAGTGGCTGTCAGCTTCCCGTTTTTTATCGAAGCAAGGGCGTCTTTCGTTCCGTCAAAGCCGACGACAAGAATGTGTTTGCCTGAGCTGTTGATTGCTTCGAGCGCGCCGAGCGCCATTTCATCATTATGGGCGAACACGGCTTGAATGTCGGGATGGCCTTGCAGCAGGTTTTCCATGACGGTCAGTCCTTTTGTCCGGTCAAAATCGGCTGCTTGTTTTGTTACGACGTTCAGCTTTTTGTCAGCAATGTTGTGGAAGCCGGTGCCGCGCTCTCTCGTCGCAGAAGCGCCCGGAACCCCTTGCAGTTCAGCGACCTTGGCGCCTTTTCCGAGTTGATCCGCGAGATAGTCAGCCGCCATTTCGCCACCTTTGATATTGTCAGACGCAACGAGCGATTCGACTTTGCCGTGTTCAGCGGAGCGGTCAAGCGCAATGACAGGGATGCTGAGTGAATTCGCCGATTCGACGGCTGTTGAAATTGCCGATGAGTCAGTCGGATTGATTAACAATGCGTCGACTCCTTGCTGAATCAAATCTTCCACGTCGTTTGACTGTTTAGATGAATCATTTTGGGCATCTACGACAATGACCTTCATGCCCCGTTTTTTCGCTTCTTTCAGAACCCCTTCTTTTAGTGACACGAAGAACGGGTTGTTCAGCGTGGAGACGGACAGGCCGATCGTATATTCTTTTTTATGTTTCGAGTTTGACGGTTTCGCCCATTGAGGCGGGTCAAGTGAACAGGCTGACAGCAAAAACAATGATAATGTGACAATCGCAATGATGGCTTTCTTCATATATATCCTCCTATGCCGATTTCTTGCGGTCCAGCAATACCGCGATTAAAATAACGATTCCTTTGACGACGAGCTGATAAAAAGACGACACGCCGAGAAGGTTCAATCCATTATTGAGCGTCCCGATAATCAAAACCCCGATTAACGTTCCGACAATGCGCCCGCGTCCGCCGGAAAGGCTCGTTCCGCCGAGAACGACCGCGGCAATGGCATCCAGCTCGTATGATTCTCCGGCCGTCGGCTGCGCAGAATTTAAGCGAGATGTCAGAATGGCGCCGGCCAGAGCCGATAACAAACCTGTCAGGGAATAGATCATGATCTTGATCCGCGGCACTTTAATTCCGGATATCAGCGCCGCTTTCTCATTGCCGCCGATTGCGTACGTCCGCCGCCCGAATGGTGTTTTATGCAGAAGAATCCACAGAAGGGCAAACGTGATCAGCATGGTAATGGCCGGAACGGGAATGCCGAGAAAATACCCGCGCCCGAATAATTGAAAAGCGTAACCAGAGCCGAGTCCCGTAATCGGATTGCCGTCCGTATACACGAGAGTCAATCCGCGGAAGACCGTCATTGTTGCTAAAGTGGCAATGAATGGCGCCATCTTTCCTTTTGTGATTAATAAACCGTTGATCATGCCGAGCACCGCGCCGATCGCACAGCCGAGGATGACGGCGAGAATCGGGTCAATGCCGGACACCATCATTCCGGCGACCAAGGCGCTGGATAAGGCGAGAATGGCTCCTACAGAAAGGTCGATGCCGCCCGTCAAAATCACAAAGGTCATTCCGAATGCGATCAGCGCGTTAATCGCGACTTGGCGAAGCAAATTGAGAATATTTAACGGCTCAAGAAAGCTCGGGTTTAAAATAGAAACGATGATCACGAGAATCAATAATCCGAGAAACGGGCCGAGTTTTTGCGTAAATGTATCAAAAGAAAAACGCTTTTGTTCAGTTGATTTCATTGGTTCAGTTTTCATCCTGCTGCCCTCCCGTGGCAAGTGTCATAATATGTTCTTGTGTGGCGCCTGCTGCATTGATTTCTCCATTGATGCGCCCTTCGTGGACCACGATGATTCTGTCACTCATGCCGAGAATTTCCGGAAGCTCGGAAGACACCATAATAATGGCAACGCCGCGATCGGTCAGTTCATTCATTAATGAATAAATTTCTCTTTTCGCTCCTACATCCACACCCCTTGTCGGTTCATCCAGGATGAGGACTTTAGGGCCGATCCCGATCCATTTGGCGATGACGACTTTTTGCTGGTTTCCCCCGGATAAGTGGCGCGCAGCAATTTCCGGAGAGGCGGTTTTAATGGTCAGCCGCTTGATGAGCAGCTCGACAAATTCCGCTTCGCGTTTTCGGTCAATGATGCCTTTAGGGGAGAAACTCGTAAGGCTCGGCAATGCGATGTTTTCCCGAATCGATGTATCCAGCAGCAATCCTTCATCCTTGCGGTTTTCCGTGATCAGGCCTAGTCCCTTGCGGATGGCGTCATGCGGCCCATGAATCTTTGTTTGCTGTCCTGACATCCATATCTCCCCCGAGTCAAGCCGGTCGATGCCGAACAGCGCCCGCATGATTTCTGTGCGTCCCGCACCCATCAATCCGGAGACGCCGAGGATTTCTCCGGCGCGCACATGGAAACTGACTTGTGAAAAGCTCCCTTTTTTTGAAGCGTTTTTAACTTCAAGCACCTTTTCGCCAAGAGAGGGGGTGCGTTCCGGATAACGGTCAGTCAGCTCACGCCCGACCATTTTTTTGACGACGTCATCAAAGCTTGTGTCTTTGATGTGTGCCGTATCGACAGTGAGGCCGTCACGCATAATCGTGATGCGGTCGCAAATCGAAAAGATTTCTTCCATTCGGTGCGAAATATAGACGATGGACACGCCGTCTTTTTTTAATGCCGTCATCACTTCAAACAGCTTGCTGATTTCCCGTTCTGTCAGCGCTGCGGTCGGTTCATCCATAATGATGACTTCGGCGTTTGTCATCAGCGCCTTGGCAATCTCAATCATTTGCTGCTGGCCGACAGAGCATTGTCCGGCTTCCAGATCAAGAGGAAGAGAGACACCCAATTTCTCAAGCTGTAATTTTGCTAGCGCTTTCATTTTCTTCATATCCAAAACCCCGAATGCTGTCGTCAGCTCTTTGCCGATAAAGAGGTTTTCCAGCACCGTCATTTCCGGCCATATATTCAGTTCCTGATGGATAAAAGCGATTCCGTGCTTCTCGGCTTCTTTCGGATTGGAGAAGCTCGTTTTTGTTCCGTTAATTGAGATATGCCCTTTGTCGAGGCGGTGCAGCCCGGTGAGCAGGTTCATCAACGTGGATTTGCCCGCTCCGTTCTCTCCCATTAAAGCATGGATTTCCCCCGGCTGAAGCTCAAATGAGACGCCGGAGAGCACCTGGTTTTTCCCGAATGCTTTATGAATATCTGTCATGACGATGTGCATTCTGTATCCCTTCTTTCTAGAAAATCACACCCGCCTGCAGAATGCAGTTGGCGTATGGTGTCATTTCACCCGTCCGAATGACGGCTTTTGCTTTCTGTGTGAGCCGTTTAAATTCTTCATGGGGAATGTATTCAATCGGCTGCTCTGAAAATCGGCTTTCTAAAAAGCTTGCATTCTTATGGTTTGCGTCTTTGATTTCTGAAGCGGCAATGACCTTTTCAACGGCCATTTCCTCAGCAAGTAATCCGGCGACGTCCCGGAAGGCGGGGACACCCGCCTGTAAGGACAAATCAATTTTGACCACTCCGTCGGGGACGGGCAAACCAGCATCTGCGATCGCAATGAGGTCTGTATGGCCGAAATCGGCTAATAGTTTGGCAATGTGGCTGTTTAAGATACCGTGTTTTTTCATGACAGCAGCTCCTCAACTTCTTCTCTGGACGGCATGCCGCCTTGGGCGCCGAATTTTTGCACCGACAGGGAGGCGGCGCGGTTGGCAAACAGCAGCGCTTGTTCGATGTCTTGTCCTTCCGCAAGAGCGACGGCAAATGCTGCATTAAAGGTATCGCCCGCCCCGGTTGTGTCTATTGCCTCAACTGGAAAGGCGGGAACGAGGCGTTCTGCGGCGCCATCTGAGTACCGCACGCCTTTTTTCCCCTCGGTAATGAACAATTTGCCGGGATAATCAGCCAGCGCTTCTTCCTTAGTCTGATCAGGAAATAAGATAGATGCTTCATGTTCATTCGGCGTTACATATGCGGCATCTTCAATGGTTGCTGCTTTCAGCGGACGGGCGGGCGCCGGATTGAGCATGACCGGAATATGGCGGGCGCGGCAGTATCTGCATACTTCCTCAACGGTTTCTTCCGGAATCTCCTGCTGAATCAGCACGATATCAATGCTGGGTAGCTCGGCGATCGCTTTTTTCGCATAGTCAGGAGAGATGTCATCATTCGCGCCTTTGATGACGACGATACTGTTGTCTCCTTCCGCCAGCACGATATGAGCCGTACCGCTTTCTTTATGTGTAACCGTTTCCATATATTCCGTATTTACGCCGTTTGCTTGTAAGTTGCCGACAATTGCTTTTCCATAGCTGTCATCTCCGACTTTCCCTACCATATAAACGTTAGCGCCTAAGCGGGAAGCGGCTACGGCCTGATTGGCGCCTTTTCCGCCGGGCACGGTTTTAAAAGCTGTGCCCAGTACGGTTTCACCAGCCTTCGGACGTATATCCGATGTAACGACTAAATCCATAGAACAGCTGCCGATTACGCAAATTTTACTCATGGTCATCATCCTTTCTCGTCGTTTGTCTTTTGATGAAAGTGACAGGCATTTGAATGGCCGTCTCTGTCAGCGGCTCTTTTTTTATCATATGTAACAGCAGGTTTGCGGCTTCTTTTCCCATCTCATATGCCGGCTGGCGAACGGTGGAAAGGGGCGGGAACAGCAGACTGCTTTGCGGAATATCGTCATAACCGATGATCTGAATATCTTGCGGGACTTTCTTTCCGAGCCGCAGCGCTTCATGCAAAACGGCCGCCGCTGCAATATCATTGCTGGCAATGACTCCGTCGGTCTCCGGATATGCGGCAAACAATTCTTCCGCTAAAGCCGCAGCATCGTTCAGTGAAAATGAAGCGGCTGACATCACTTGGAACTGTGCGTCTGTGTTCTGCAGCACGTCAAGTGCGCCGCTGAACCGTTCCTGAGCGGTTGGAAGATGATCCGGGCCTTTGACAAGCGTGATGCATTTGCTTCCTCCGCGCAGCATTTCCTCGGCCGCGATTTTTCCTCCGGCCCGTCCATCGCTGAATACGGAGGGAGCGCCTTCTTTTGTCCGATCCAGAAAAACAACCGGGTAAAAGCTGCCGCTGTATTCGGGAAGATCAGGGTAATTTGTGGCCGCCAAAATCCCGGCAACTTGGTTTTGTTTAAACGTTTGAAGGTAATCGAGCTCTTTTTCCAATTCTTCATCACTGTTGCCGATGATCAGCCGATAGCCCTCGCGCTGCAATTCGTCTTCAGCGCCGCGGGCAAGCTGCGGGAAAAAGGGATTCGTAATATCCGGAAGCAAAAGCCCGATCAGCCTGGATTCTCTTTTATAAAGAGAGCGGGCCACTTCATTCGGATAATAATTCAGTTTTTTCATCGCGAGCATAACCTTTGTTCTTGTGTCCTCATGCACGTAGCCGTTGTCATTGAGCACACGGGAGACCGTGGCAACAGAGACGCCGGCAGCGCCTGCGACATCCTTAATCGTTGCCAACAAGCACGCCTCCTTTTGATTTGTGTAACCGTTTACATATACAAGATTATCACGAACATTTTCTGTTGGCAATAAAAAAAGGAGGGCGGCCTCCTTTTAATCGACAATACCAATTTGAGAAATTTTTACATGAATATCAGGGATAATCTCGATGGAAGGGTAGACCTCCCGCCATTTGAGGCGTTTGCCTTGTTTAAAATAATGCGATTGATATTTTCGGCCGATCCCAAAGATGTCAGTGTTGTGTTGCTGTATGTGGCGGATGACTGATTTGGCCTGTTCATTTAAGTTTGCCGAGGACTGTTTGTTGATTTGTGCAATCTCATACGAATCAAGCCTGTCTTTCGGATATTCATCGACGCGTGCGTTAAGTTTTAAGAAAATCTTCACTTTGATATGCTGAGGGTCTGCATTCAAAAATGTAATCTTTTGCGTTGCATCGGTAATGGTGAGAGAGATATAATTTTCAATATCCATTTTATATTTGTTCCACAGCTTCAGGTTAATGTTGGCCGTTTTAGAAAAATGGCCGTTTAAAAGCGTCAGCAGGGTGGAATCCTGGCCGAGCACCTCGGTCACTTTTTTTTGCCCTCTGAACAAAGCCGAGCCTTCCACTTTCACGGTTTGTCCGTTACAGGCTGCAGGTGAGCTGAACGATCACCCCCGTCAGCAGGATGGAAATCCATCCGCTGCTTCCCGACTTCACTATCAGCAAATGAGGCAGCGCCAGCACACCGATGCTGATTTGCGTCTGAAGGATGAAACACACCGCTTGAAGCTGGCTGATTTTTTTAGGTTTCATCTCTTCTCCACCCCCGAACATGTTTAATTTGTTTAGAATCTTTCGGTCTTAGATAAAAAGGTCTTCTTTTAATGAACCAAGCCGGGATAAAGGCATCCTTTAAATCACTGAAATGAAAAGGCGTCAGAGATGATAAATAAGGCACGCCGAGCGACTCGAGCTTGCATAAGTTCATCAGAATGATTCCGAATCCCAGCCCGATTCCGATAAAACCGAACGAAGCCGCCAGAAACATGAGCGGAAACCTGACGGTGCGAATGGACGTGCTCATTTCATATGAAGGAAGCACGAAAGACGAAACAGCCGTCACGGCTACGACGATAACCATCATATTTGAGATAAGACCTGCTTTAACGACGGCGTCACCGATAACAAGCCCGCCGACGATGCCGATTGTCTGGCTGATCGGTTTCGGGAGCCGTATACCGGCTTCGCGGATCAGCTCAATCGTAATTTCCATAATCATGGCTTCAATCAGCGGAGGAAAAGGGATATCGACAATTGAATTTTTCATCGTAATAATCAGATCATTAGGAATGACCTCGAAATGAAACGCAATTAACGCAATATAAAAAGCAGGCAGCGTAATCGCAATCATAAAAGCGAAAAATCTGAGCACTCTCAAAAAGCTGGCAGAAATCCATCTAGTGCTGTAATCATCGGGCGATTGGAAAAAAGAAAAAAAGGTAATCGGCGCAATCAGTGCGGACGGGCTCCCGTCCATCATGACAATAACGCAGCCTTCCATGATACTGGCTTTTGCTTTATCCGGCCGTTCCGTATGAATGATCTGCGGAAAAATGGAAAACGAATTGTCTTCTATCGATTCCTCGATAATTCCCGGCGCCAGCAAACTGTCAATTCGCAGATAGGACAGGCGCCGCTTCACTTCATCAACAATTTCGGGATTTGCGATATTTTCGATATAGATCACGGCAACCTTCGTTTTGGCCCTTTCTCCGATATCCATGTAATGAACAGAGAGGTGGCGGTCTTGAATATGGAACCGCAGCTGGTGAATGTTCGTATCCAAACTTTCCACAAAGCCATTATGGGCGCCCCGGACAATGCTTTCTGATTCAGGTTCCGTAATGGCACGCAGCGGGTTTTGCCCGACGGAAAACAGCTTCGCCTTGTCAGAAGCGTCGCTGAGATAAACCACTTGCCCCGCCAGAATGCCGTCCACAATGCTGCGGATCTCATTTGTTTCTGTGCTGCTGATGGAATCGATTGTTTTCTCAAGCGAGCCGCTCTGCACGGGGTCGCTTAACAGAAACTCATTCAGCTTCTTTTCCTCAATCATGTGTTCAATATAAAAAAAAGCGTTTTAGCGTTCCTGCAGTTTGATCCTTCGTATCTTTAAATCTCCGCAAACACACATAAGCTCCTGCATTTTTCGGACAGCGGATTCAAAATCGCCCGGTAACAGCCTGTTTTGCTTTTCTCAGGCATCAGACCGCCTCCTTTCTCAGGGTTATCTGTAGTTTTCAGCGGGCATTCCGTTTTTATTCATTTTATAAAACGGAGGAATTTCTTGATTTTCCTTGATGTTTTGCCAAAGTCTGCTCAATTATGGATGAACATTTCATGAACGAATATTAAGTATTGTTAAAATTGTTTCAAAAGGGTGAGATATGGCCTGTAAACGAAGAAAAAGAAGATGGACTTTCCGCATAGAAAATGTTTATTTCTTGCAAAGAAGCCGGACTCCCCTTTCTCTGTCATTTTCATGCTGCACTGGTAGTTATTTTGGAATAGGACTGTCCGACGGATGCGGGGCAAAAATGAATGACTTTATGACCTTATCCTTAAAAAAACAGCCTGTCCGGCCATCTGTGGAAATACAGCCGAAAACGTGCGCCATTAGCGGGAAAGGCTGACAGAACGGGCTGAAAAAAGATGGATTTCAAGTGCATCTTTTTTTCGCCTGTCTCTCGTAGTCCAATCAGTCTAAATTCAAAAGCATGTCACAATGTAAACGGATTCATTTGACGGCGGAAAAATCGGAGTAAGAGTGAAGTCCTGTCTATTCCCAAAAAAAGCAATTGAATTATAGGAAGAAAAGCGCCAGTAATAGAGAAGTTTGGCTCAGTGAGGGCGGGAAGATTATGTTACATAATGCCGATTGAGAATTCATAGTGAACCTATATACTGATGAATGAATTTATCAATACAGAAGGAGATGTCAAAAATCAATGTGGTTACTCATTATAGCCTGTGCTGCCGTACTAGTCATCGGAATCATAGAAAAAAGGCGGCATCAGAAGAATATCGATGCTCTGCCAGTACGCGTCAATATTAATGGTATCCGCGGCAAGTCGACCGTTACGAGGCTGACGACCGGAATACTAGTGGAGGCGGGCTACAAAACAGTCGGAAAAACGACGGGAACAGATGCGAGAATGATCTATTGGGATACGCCTGAGGAAAAGCCGATCAAACGGAAACCGCAAGGACCTAATATCGGCGAGCAAAAAGAAGTCATGAAGGAAACCGTAGAACGCGGAGCTAATGCCATTGTCAGTGAGTGTATGGCGGTAAATCCGGATTATCAGATTATCTTTCAGGAAGAACTGCTTCAAGCCAACATCGGCGTCATCGTAAACGTGCTTGAAGACCATATGGATGTAATGGGGCCGACACTTGATGAAATTGCCGAAGCGTTTACCGCGACGATTCCTTATAACGGCCATCTCATTATTACAGACAGTGAATACACAGATTTCTTTAAAGAAAAAGCCGCAGAGCGGAATACCGAGGTCATCATTGCCGATAATTCTAAAATTACGGATGAGTACTTGCGGAAATTTGAATATATGGTCTTCCCGGATAATGCTTCACTTGCGCTCGGCGTTGCCCAAGCGCTCGGCATTGATGAAGAAACAGCGTTTAAAGGAATGCTGAATGCGCCGCCTGATCCAGGGGCCATGAGAATTTTGCCGCTTCTCAGTACGAGCGAGCCGGGTCATTTCGTTAATGGCTTTGCCGCAAATGATGCATCTTCTACTTTGAATATATGGAAACGCGTAAAGGAAATCGGCTACCCGACAGATGAACCGGTTGTCATCATGAACTGCCGCGCCGACCGTGTGGACAGAACCATCCAGTTCGCTAATGATGTACTGCCGTATATTAAAACGAAAGAACTCATCCTGATCGGCGAAACGACGGAACCGATTGTCAGAGCCTATGAAGAAGGCAAAATACCGGCCGATACGCTGCACGATCTTGAATACAAATCAACGGATGAAATTATGGAAGTACTGAAAACAAGAATGCATAACCGTGTCATATATGGCGTCGGAAACATCCACGGTTCAGCGGAACCTTTAATCGAAAAAATCCAAGAGTATAAGGTGAAACAGCTCGTTAGCTAGGAGGAAAAGGATAAATGTTCGGATCAGATTTATATATCTCACTTATTTTAGGCGTGTTAATCAGTTTAATTTTTGCGGAAAAAACGGGTATTGTGCCTGCCGGGTTAGTTGTCCCGGGATATTTGGGGCTTGTTTTTAATCAGCCGGTCTTTATTTTGCTCGTGCTATTCGTCAGTCTTCTTACATACGTCATCGTCAAATACGGGCTATCCAGATTTATGATTTTGTACGGCCGCAGAAAATTCGCAGCAATGCTTATTACAGGGATATGCTTAAAAATTGCACTTGATTTTCTCTATCCGATTGTCCCGTTTGAGATATCCGAATTCCGCGGAATCGGTATCATTGTCCCGGGATTGATTGCCAACACCATTCAGAAACAAGGATTAACGATCACATTTGCCAGCACGCTGTTCTTAAGCGGCGCAACTTTTGCCATTATGTTTGCTTACTACTTAATCTAATGTAAGGTGTGTCAAACGATGAAAAAACAATTAAGCTTTCAAGAAAAACTGCTGAAGCTGACAAAACAGCAGAAAAAGAAGACCAATCTTCACGTTTTTATCGCTCTGCCCATCGTCTTTTGCCTGATGTTTGTCTGCATATTGACAGGGAAGGCGGAAACGCCGAGTGTGAAACGGAATGCCGATGACCTAGTGTCAGCCTCTTTTGTCGGAGATATCATGATGGGCCGATATGTGGAAAAAGTCACAGGACATAAGGGAACAGAAAGCGTCTTCAGTTATGCGAAGCCATTCTTCCAAGCGTCCGACTACGTGTCAGGGAACTTTGAAAACCCGGTCACATATAAAAAGAACTACAAAGAAGCGGATAAAAACATTCACTTACAGTCAAATAAAGATGCCGTAAAAGTATTAAAAGATATGAATTTCACTGTTCTGACAGCCGCCAACAACCATGCGATGGATTACGGCGAACAGGGCATCCGGGATACACTTAATGAATTCTCACAGCAAAAGCTTGATCTCGTCGGAGCAGGTTCCACGCTGAAGGAAGCTGAGCAGAATATCTCTTATCAAGATGTAAACGGAATCAAAATCGCAACTTTAGGATTTACAGATGTATACGGAAAAAACTTTACCGCCAAACGAAATGCACCGGGCGTACTGCCGGCTGATCCGGAGCTGTTTATCCCGATGATTTCTAAGGCCAAAAAGAACGCGGATCTTGTCGTTGTCCAGACACACTGGGGCCAGGAATACGATAACGATCCGAATGACAGGCAGCGCCAATTGGCAAGAGCCATGTCAGATGCAGGCGCGGATATTATCGTCGGTCACCATCCGCACGTATTAGAGCCGATCGAAATGTACCACGGCACCGTCATTTTCTACAGCCTGGGGAACTTCGTATTCGACCAAGGATGGACGAGAACAAGAGACAGCGCGCTTGTCCAATATCATTTACAGAAAAATGGCACGGGACGTTTTGAAATCACGCCGATGAAAATTCATGAAGCGACGCCTGCGCCGGTCAAAAAAGGCAGCATCAATGAAAAAACGATTATACGTGAACTGACAAAAGAATCGAATTTCAAGTGGAGTGTCAAAGACGGAAAATTAACGTTTGATGTCGATCACAGCGATATTTTAAAAAAGAAAGCGGAGTGATGAACAATGAAAATCATTAAAGCAGCCTGGCCGTTCGCAGCTATTATTATGGTATTTATGTTTATGTCAGCTTTTAAATTTAACGATCAGCTGACGGATCAAGAGAAACAAAAAATCGATGCTGAAATGCAGAAAATTCAGCAAGAAGATACGTCAGACGCAAAATAAGCAGCAATTGCTCCCGGCTTGCCGGCAGCCTGTATTCAGGCTCCCCGGCAAGTCTTTTTTTTTTGCTTGCGGCATCTAAAGAATGCCTCTTTTAGGCATTCTTTTTTATATGCTTCCTCCTAAACATTTGTTAAAAGATACCGATGTTAAAACTACTAAATAGGAGGAGAGTGAATAGGGAACATGCTCACAAGCTGGAGGAAGTACATGCTTGCTGGCCTTATGATTTGCCTTGTGACACCTGTAATAACGAGAACAGAAATCGCCGAAGCGGATTCTCAAGCGTTTGCGCCGATGTTAGCAGAGGCGCAAACGCTTGTCGGATATAGATATCTTTACGGGGGTGAACAGCCGAAGGAAGGCTTCGATCCATCCGGATTCATTCATTATCTTTTCGCAAAGCAGAACATTCATCTGCCGAGAACGGTCAGTGATCAATGGAAAGTCGGAGCCGCTGTAAAAAAAGGCGATCTTTCACCTGGTGATATTGTCTTTTTCAGAAAATCAGATTCGTCAGGAAACACGCCTGTCCATGAAGGCCTTTATATCGGAGGCGGGGAGATGATTCACAGCTCCCAGTCCGCCGGAGTAACCGTTACCCGTTTTCAAAAAAGCAGCTATTGGACGAACTTATACCTTGGCGCAAGACGAATTTCAAAAGATCCGGAACTGGCCAATGACCCGATTGTGCAGGAAGCCGAACGGTATCTCGACATTCCGTATGTTTTTGGCGGAAGCAAGCCGGAAGAAGGGTTCGACTGTTCAGGATTTGTTCAATATGTATTTGAAAACAAGCTGCACATTTATTTGCCAAGATCTGCTGAACAGCAGTGGGCGGTCGGTGAAAAAATCAAAGTGACAGATATGCAGCCCGGAGACATTATCTATTTCCGCAACACGTATAAAAAAGGAATTTCTCACGCCGGGATTTATGCGGGCGGGGGCAGATTCATCCATGCCAGCCGCACAGAAAAGGTCACCATTTCTTACTTATCGGAAGATTATTGGCAAAAACGGCTTTCCGGTGTGCGCCGATTCAATAATTTGTCGATTTCCAAAGAAAACCCGATCGTTTCAGAGGCGGCTCTCTATATCGGAATCGCCCCATATCAGAAAGGCGGCGTCTCACCGGAAACAGGCTTTGATACGGCGGGCTTTATCCAATACGTCTATCAGAAAGCCGCAGGCATCAGCCTGCCGCGTTATGCGGAAAAACAAATGCAGGCGGGAACTCCGATTGATAAACAAGACGTAAAGCCTGGTGATTTAGTCTTCTTTAAAGCGGAAAGCTTAAATCCGGCCATCTATATCGGAAACGGCCAAGTAATTCACGCCACCGTATCGTCCGGTGTCACCATTACCAATATGAACACAAGCCAATACTGGAAGGATAAGTATGCAGGCAGTGTCAGGATTCCATAAAAAAAGACTTCAGAGGAACTCCTGAAGTCTTTTTTCATCGTTTCGGCGGTCTGTATCCGGCGGCCTGTGCTTCTTCAACGGAGCAGAACATTCGGACGGGATCTGTCGTCCGGTCGTAGTATGTACTCCCCGGTGTATGATAAATACCGTTACGGCTGCCTTTAATGCTGCAGCCTTGAGCGGTGTCGGCTGCTTTCGTGTCTGAACTTCCTCCGGAGGAATGGGCGGCGCCCTGTGCCGTTTCAGCAGCTTCGGCTGTTTTCGTTTCTTCTTTTTGCCGCTGGATTGTTTTATTTTCAGCTTTCAGTGTTTTGTTGTTTTTTTCAAGCCTCTTTTGGGAATCCTGCAATTTCTTGTTTTCTGATTTGAGCGATTTGATGGTTTTTTTCAGCTCGTCAATTTCATTGTTCAGCTTGCTGAATTTGTTTTCATTGCTTGCCTCTGCTTCGGCTTTCTCTTTTTTGGCCTCTGTACTGATGTTTTCGTATTTCTTCTCGAGCGCAGCATGCTCTTTAGATAATTTTTGATAAGCCGTATCGAGCGCGCTGTATTTTTCATCAGCTTTTTTTGCGGAAATATCCGGCTCGGCGAAGGATGC
Source organism: Bacillus nakamurai (assembly GCF_001584325.1). Lineage (GTDB taxonomy): Bacteria > Bacillota > Bacilli > Bacillales > Bacillaceae > Bacillus > Bacillus nakamurai. Next base: position 41,753 of record NZ_LSAZ01000015.1, on the reverse strand, counting down.
GCCGATGAGGGTGAGGGCGAGTCCGCCGATGAGAAGCGGCCAAAACAGTCGTTTTGAAAATCGTTTTTCTTTTTTTACAGCTTTGCATATGAGGTGGAAAAATCCGTAGCCAAGTGCAAGGAGAAAAGCGAGAAATCCAAGCACAAACATAACATTTGACATTATATAACTCCTTTTTTCTTTATTTTACAATTTATTTTAAGTTTTGGGTATTATTTTTCGGACAGCAAAACAAAAAAGCCAGATCATGTAATGATCTGACTTTTGCCGCCGGTTAGCGGATTTTATATTTGATTCTCAAGCAGCTGATGAATAAAATACGCAACGCCGTTTTCATCATTGCTTTTTGTAATGTACGTGCTTTGTTCCTTCAGCTCATCAATCGCGTTGCCCATAGCGATTCTGTTGCCGGCTGCTGCAAACATGGATAAATCATTGGGGCTGTCGCCGATGGCGTAAATATCTTGTTTCTCGATTCCGTAAAGTGAAGCAAGTTCCGTCAGGGCCCGTCCTTTGCCGGAATCTGCTGGGAGGATTTCGATAATGTGCTTGCCGGAAGAGGTTTGGGACAGTTTGTGATGATGTTTGATTTCCTCTTTGGCGTTTTTCAGTTTTTCCATATCAAAGGAGAAGCAAAGCAGTTTGTAAATATGTTCATCTCCGTTAAATACCGCCTGTATATCCTGAACGGGCTTAATCCCGAATTGCTTGAACTGCGTCTTTGCGCCTTGCCATAGCGTCTGAAAATCTTCATTGGGATTGGCGCTTTTCAGGATGTCCAGCTCGGCCTGAAGCTTTGTCTCACCATCATAAGGTGAGAGCAGATGATCATCCGTATACACCTCAAAATAAATTTCTTTTGCCGTTAAATAAGCGGCGATATCTTTTCCGGCCTGCTGGTCCATCAGCATTCGGCTGACGAGGCGGTAGCCTTTATCGTGGACTGTGCCCCCATTCGCCGCAATGATCGGAATATCCAAACCTTCGAGAAGCGCTTTTACATCAAAAGTGGCTCTGCCCGTGCAGATGGCCACGAGAATGCCCGCCTCGTCCGCTCTTTTTAAAGCCGCTCTGTTTTCCGGAGAAATCACACTATCCGTGTTTAATAATGTGCCGTCTAAGTCAATTGCTATCAGTTTCATATGTATGGATACCCTCCTTAAAAATAAAGCTGCTTCGGTTAGTATGTTCAGCTTTTTGCGAAACCAACAGAAAAGCCGTTAGTAAAAGGCTATACCTTCATCTTCTTTTTTTCAACAAAAAAACGGTGAGGTATTACAAAACCTCACCGTCAGACTTTATTCTGCTAAATCATTTTTTAATTTTGTTTTTACTTCTTGAAGCTTCTCTTCATTCAGTTTGAAGTAATAAATATTTTTGCCGTACTGAGGGGTGTAAATATAACTGTCAGTTCCCGTCAGCTGCAAAGAATCAACTGATTTTAGAGATGTGATGAACGGGAATAAACCGATGGCGTCATTAAGAGATAAGTTCATTTTCAAATTTTTCCCTAAGCTGTCGACAATATCGTCATAAGAAGGGATGGAGCTTAATGATTTTGATTTTTGTATAATGGCGCTCAGCACTTCCATCTGTCTTTGTCCGCGCATCAGGTCGGTATCGGCTTTACGTGTTCTTACATAAGCAAGCGCTTGTTCACCGTCAAGGGTTTGGACTCCCGGCTTTAGCACCACTTTTCCTTTTGTATCCACTTTGATACGATCGGCAATTTTTTGGCTTTTCACGTTTACCGTAATGCCGTTCAATTCATTTACGACATCCCGGAACGCGTCAAAGTTACTCTCAACCACATAATCTACCGGAATATCAAGCATGTTTTCTACTGTTTTATAAGTTAAATTATAACCGCCGTAAGCATGAGCATGCGCAAATTTGTCGTAGCCGTGTCCGGGGATGTTTACATAAGAATCCCTCGGGATACTCAGCATTGTTGCTGTTTTCTTTTTACGGTTGAAGGTGACGAGCACGTTGGCGTCACTTCTTGCATCATCTACTGTTTCGCCTTTATTATCACGGGCGTCAATTCCTAAGAGCAATACCGTGAAAGAATCTTTCTTCGGGTCAAACTCTTTAATCCGTTTTACGGATTGGTCGCCGCGGTCAAGATTGACGTGTGCTTCTTTCGTTGCGTTATTGAGTTTCACATAGGCGTAAGTGCCGACGGAACCGGCAATAACCAATAAGAAAGCAGCGGTGGCCATTACAAATTTCACCCATTTTCTCAGGCGTCGTTTCTTTTTCCTGTGTTGTGATCGTTCCATATCATTACCTCTCGTTTCTATTCTTTGTGAAGCGTACCATAAAAGTTGACTAGGAGCAAATCTTCATCCGGGGAGATTCCAGAGCATTCTCTCTATTTCGACAACATCTTTCTGTTAATTTTGCATCAGGTTCACACTATATTTGACGGCAGGAATCCGGAAATGTTTCGTCACTTTGAGAAAAATTAATTAGTGAAAAAATGGGAATTAGCAGGACGAAAGGTTTGAAATAAAAGAAAACAGGCTAAAGGATGTCTAGAAAAAACTCCTTCGCTGATACAGACGATCAGCGAAGGATGAGGGGAGTCCGCACACATGAAAAGCATACATTCGAATAAATGGCTCTATTTTTTCGGCGCCCTCGGCGTCGCGCTGGCTCCGAATACACAGGTGATGGTCCTTTTCCGGATCATTCTCGGACTTGCCGTCGGAACGTCCACAACGATCGTTCCGCTGTATTTATCAGAATTGGCCCCGAAAAATACACGCGGGGCGCTGTCTTCACTGAATCAGCTGATGATTACGGTCGGTATTCTCATTTCTTATATCGTGAATTACATCTTTGCCGAATCTGAAGCTTGGCGCTGGATGCTCGGTTTGGCGGCTGTGCCGTCAGTCGTTCTGCTGATCGGGATTTTATTTATGCCGGAAAGCCCGCGCTGGCTGTTTACGATCGGCAAAGAAGATAAAGCGAGAAAGATTCTTGAATCATTGCGGGGAACGAAGGATATTGATGAAGAAATTGATTGAAATGAAAGAAGCGGAGAAAGAAAACGAAGGCGGTTTGAAAGAACTGTTTGAGCCGTGGGTCAGACCCGCGCTGATTGCCGGTCTCGGGCTTGCGTTTCTGCAGCAGTTTATTGGAACGAATACAATCATTTATTATGCGCCAAAAACATTTACGAATGTCGGATTCGGCAATTCCGCGTCTATTTTAGGGACGGTCGGAATCGGAGCGGTAAATGTCATCATGACGCTTGCGGCTATTAAAATCATTGACAAGGTCGGGAGAAAGCCGCTGCTGCTGGCGGGGAACGCCGGCATGGTCGTCAGTCTGCTCGTTCTGGCCGGAGTCAATCTCTTTTTTGAACATACGGCGGCTGCATCATGGACGACGGTCATTTGTTTAGGCGTGTTTATCGTCGTGTTTGCTGTCAGCTGGGGACCTGTCGTGTGGGTCATGCTTCCTGAATTATTCCCGCTTCATGTCAGAGGAATCGGCACGGGCGTCTCGACCTTAATGCTTCATGCCGGAACATTAATTGTTTCATTGACGTACCCGATGTTAATGGAGGCCGTCGGTATCAGCTATTTATTTATCATTTATGCCGCTATCGGCGTCGCAGCATTCTTGTTCGTCCGGTTTAAAGTGACTGAGACAAAGGGGAAAAGCCTTGAAGAAATTGAACACGATTTGCGAAACCGTAACGGAGGCTCGGGATCGGCCGCGAAACAGCAAACGGCTAATCTGTAATATCAGGCAGGAGAGGGGGCGGTGTCAAACCGGCCCTCTCCGCCGTTTAATAAGCCAGTTCTTCCTTTAACTTCGTTTTTACCTCTTCCAGTTTTTCTTCATCTAACTTTAAGTAGTAGAGTTTTTTTCCCTCTCCCTTATGATAAAGATACTGATCTGATCCGGTCAGCTGCAATGTATCGATTGATTTGATCGACGCCATAAAAGGAAACAAACCGATCGCCTCTTTTAAAGACAGACTCATTTTCATATTTTTTCCTAACGTATCGACAATATCGTCATAAGAAGGAATCGAGCTTAACGATTTTGATTTTTTGATAATGGATTTCAGCACTTCCATTTGCCGATCGCCGCGCTTAAAATCAGTATCCGCTTTACGAGTTCTCACATAAGCTAACGCCTCTTCCCCGTCAAGCGTTTGCACACCAGGCTGTAATGCGACCTTTCCTTTTGTATCTTTTTTTATTTGATCAGCGATTTTTTGGTTTTTGACATTGACCTGGACACCGTCTAATTCATTCACCACATCTCTGAATGCTTCAAAATTTCCCTCCACCACATAATCTACCGGTATATCAAGAAAGCTTTCAGCCGTTTTATAACTGAGGGTATATCCCCCGAAAGCATGGGCGTGGGTGAATTTATCATAGCCATGGCCCGGTATATTGACATAAGAATCTCTCGGAATGCTGAGCATCGTCGCTGTTTTCTTTTTACGGTTGAACGTAACGAGCACGTTCGCATCACTTCTTGCATCATCGACCGTTTCACCTTGTGAGGCTCTCCCGTCAATGCCTAACAGTAATATCGTGAAAGAATCTTTTTTCGGATCAAATTCTTTAATCCGTTTGACGGACTGCTTGCCCCGCTCCAGTTCAACGTGGGCTTCTTTAGAAGCATGATTCAGTTTTACATAGGCGTAAACTCCGGCTGCAGCAGCGATAAACAGAAAAAAAGCAGCGGCTGCTGCCAAAATCACCGCCCATTTTTTCAGGCGCTTTTTCTTATTGTGACGCTCGGATCGTTCCACTTTTCTACCTCTCATTTCTCCTCTGTTTACAGCATTCTCTCCGGTGCTCGTGGGAGATCAGCCTATTACATTGGACGAAAGGACGGAGGGGATGTTTCACTTTTCATTAAAAAATAGGATATATATCATATTAAAGGGAATTTTGGAGGGGATTTCACATGACTGCCCATCACATGCTATCACATAAAAGCCCAGGTCATTTCATACGTTAGAACAAAGTCACGGAAAAGGCGGGGATGCCGGTGAAAACGAGCATTATTATTCTGACATACAATGAGCTGGAGCTGACGAAAAAATGTCTGGCCAGCATAGATAAATACACCGATCAGGAAGAGATTGAGCTCATTATAGTGGATAACGGTTCTTCAGACGGAACAAAAGACTATTTATCAAAGCTCCCGGACGCCAAAGTGATATTAAATGAAAAAAACCTCGGGTTCGCTAAAGGCTGCAACCAAGGAATCGAAGCGGCAGCGGGGGACAATCTGCTTTTTCTTAACAACGATACAATGGTTACGAAAAATTGGCTCAGCAATATGCTGCGGGTGCTCTATCAATCGGAGCGGACCGGAATGGTCGGTCCTGTCAGCAACTATGTCAGCGGCGCGCAAATGCTTCCTGATACGTACCAAACATTAGAAGAAATGGAGCCCTTTGCAGAGGCTTATTGTGTAAGGGAAAAGCACAAAACGAAACGAGTGCTGCGGCTTGTCGGCTTTTGCCTTCTTGTCAAAAGAGACGTCATCGAAGAAATAGGGCCGTTTGATGAACGGTTCGGATACGGTTCCTTTGAAGATGATGATTTATGCCTGCGGGCCCTGCAAAAAGGCTACGGCTTGGAAATCGCCCTCGATGCTTTTGTACACCACCACGGCCACGCCACATTTACGGCCAATCAAGATATCAATATCAATGAATTGTATATGGCAAACCGCCAGCGCTTTACAGAAAAATGGGGCACCGATTTCACTTATTTCACCCACCCAAGACCGGAAATTGCTGCGCTTGTGCCGCCGGAAGCAAAACGGATACTTGATGCCGGATGCGGTGCGGGAGCTACGGGATTAGAGCTGATGAACAGGCAGTCCTGTGAGCTGTACGGTGTCGAGCTGCATCCATTGGCGGCAAAAGCTGCAAAAGGACATTACCAAGCAGTTTTGGAAGAAGACGTTGAAGAAGTGAAGCTTCCTTATCCGGAAGGCTTTTTTGATTGTATGATATTTGCTGACATACTGGAGCACTTAAAGGACCCGTGGAGCGTCATTCAATCTTATGCGGCCCATTTATCTCCGTCAGGCTCGATCGTTTGCAGCATTCCGAATATTTCTCATGCGGAAGCGTTATTTCCGCTTCTTCTCGGTGAATGGAATTACAGAGACGCCGGCATTCTGGACCGCACCCACCTGCGGTTTTTTACGCCGCAAACGGTGCATACACTCTTTCCGCAAGACCAATTTGAAGTGAAGAAGCAGGCCTATACGTATGTCCATGTTGATGGGCGGGTGCAGCTGTTTTTACAGGAAATTACCCGCCTGGCGCAGACTATGCAATTTCCTGTTACGCAGCTGCCTGAACAAAGCCGGATATACCAAATTCTGCTTCGCGTTGAAAAAAAACGCTGAAGCTTATCGTCCCATCATTCCGAAATTGACAATTTGAAGAGAGATGTCATAATCAAACGCCGCTTCAGAAAAGGTTTTATCCCAATGATGTTTGACCTTCTTCCAATAATCCGGATAGTGAATTCTGACACTTTCGGAAAAGAACACAGGGTCCGCTTCATATTGGCCTTGGAGCTTAGCAATGACCTCTTTTACGTCACTTTTTAATTTTTTTTCGAAAATCCGCTCCAGCCTGTCTAAATATCGATTATCGAATGAATCTTCAGCGGTCGATTGATTTTCGGACAGCAGCCCCTTTGTTTTCACAGCTACGTGAAATGACAGCTTTCCGTTTTTTAAGTGTGGGGTGATGTTAGACTTCGATTTCTTAATTTCAAAAGTAATGGGGCGTTGTTCAATCTCTGCCGGCAAAACACCGCCCTCAATTGTCCCCATCAGCCAATTGAGGCTCTGTGTCTCATAAGCAGACAGAAAACCGGCGAGTCTGTTGTGTTTTCCGTTTTTTATAATCGCGGCTCCGTCATACACCGTTTTCCCGTTCTTATTCACGACCGCCTGAATCAGAAAGCTGAGTTTGTTATGACAGTAAACCGATGCCCTTCCAATCCGAAGCGGCTTTAATATTTTTCCGTTATAGCCTCCGTTATTGGTGAGTTCGATCAGTTTCTCTGCCGGCATGGGCAGCTGCTGGTTCGGCGTCGGCTCTGTCAAAATATCGGATGCTTTTCCCCTTGCCGCAAAAATATAGCTGCTCCGCCTTAATTCATCATCACGGATAAAATGATTCATCATTTGCAGTATATTTTGGTCAGCCAGCAATTTATCGCTGAAAATAAGAACCTTTAAATGATCGCTGTAAACGGGCGGATCCTTTAAAGAGATGTCACTGACCGCTTCAAGAATGGTATCCCCCCGCGACGTCACATTCACAAAAGCGGGCCTGCCGGAAGCCTGGCTGTTTTCGCTTTGGGGAAGCAGGTTTTGATAGGTTAATTTATATTGATGGTCACTCGTCTCATCAATGGCCAAGCCCCGCGCGAATGAAAGCCTCTCAATCTCCTTGGCGTCCCAGCAGCCCGAAAGCGCAATCAGTGTGAACAGCGCCGCCGTCAATTTTATGAAATGTTTCATGACGTCTGTTTCCTCCTGAATATTTTCTTCATCCAGCTTGAAAACCAAATGAGAAAAGGAATCATGATCACGGCAAAAAACATATACCCGAGCATCGTTCCGTATTCAAACACGCTATTGATGTCTTCGGGATACATGGAAAAACCGAATGTGACCGCCAATAATCCCGTCAAAAGCCAGACATTATTTTTATTTTTCAGCCGGAAAAGGGTATTTAATCCGAGATGCGCTCCTTTAAAAGAACCGAGCATGCAGGTAAACTGCTGGCAGGTCCACATGACCAGCAAAAAGATATCAAACCGCTCAATGAAAATGCCCTGAATTTCTAACGCATGAATAAGGGAAATCGTCGGCCACGTTCCCGTTTTGGCCTCAGCAATCGTCATACAGCCGATCACGATAAACAAAGTAATGCTGTAAAACAAGGTGGAGCTCCCGATTCCAAAGGCTACCGCTTTTTTCGCCTGCTTCGGGTTTTTCATAAACGGCACTAAATAAATAATCACTTCAAGGCCTGAGAAATAAATAAGAGTTTTTGGAAACAGATCAAAAAAGCTTTTATATCCGCCTTCCATAATAGGGCGAATAAAGTCCAGTTTGAACAATCTCAGGCTGAACATCAGCAGCACAAAAAGAATGATAACCGTTATCGGAAAAATATAGGCATAAACCTTAGCGATCGGATAGACGCCGCCTGTCACATGATAAAGGCCGACCGCCAGAAAGATAAATACGACCACACCCATCGGCGTATTTGTTAACAAAAAATAATTTGTGACCTCTCCGAGAAACCGGGCTTGAAAACAAATGGTGAGAATGAAATAAAAACTGATAAATACATTCAATAAAGACCCGAGGACGCGGCCCATAATGTCCCGATTCAGCTCATAAATGGTTTTTTCACTGTTCTTCAGCAGAAAAGGCATAAAAAGCAGGACGAGGCCGATATACACGGCGCCCTCAATCAGAATAATGATCCACCCGCTCGGGCTGTCTGTTAATGCGGCAGAACGGGGGAGCGTTAAAATGCCGGAGCCGATCATCGTTCCGCTTACCATGATGGAGGTTTGCATAAAAGACAGCTTATCTTCAGATTGCTTCATGGGTATCACCTTTGTTTGATTTTATCTTTCGTCGCTTTTCTGGTCGGCTGCCTTTTGAGAAACCGTGTCGGAAGCCGGACGACCGTATCCTTCAAATCTTGTCCGGGCTGGGTCATGATCGGAATGATATAGTCCTGGCCGAAGCTTTTCAGGCGCATAATGTGCCCGATAACGAGGAGATGGCACATAATCAGCCCGTATAATCCCAAGACGGCGGAAGAAATCATCGAGAAAATGCGAATAATCCTCAGCGGGAAATTGTATGCGTAAGACGGAGCCGTAAAAGAGGCCAAGGCAGTAATGGAGACAACGATCACCATCATCGCGCTGACGATATTTGCTTGAACGGCAGCCTGTCCGATGACAACCCCCCCAATCAATCCGATGGTCTGCCCGATCGGCTTCGGCAGCCGGAGCCCCGCTTCCCTGATCAGTTCAATTGTAAAAATCATAATAAATGCTTCAACAAAAGGAGGAAAAGGGACATTTAATCTGCTCCCGGCAATCGTAATCGCCATTCTTGTCGGCAAGAGGCCTACATGAAACGTAACAAGTGATATGTAAAGGCCGGGTAAATAAATGGTAATTAAAATGCTTGTATACCGAAGCATCCTGAGCAATGAAACAGGGATCCATCTCTGGTAGTAATCATCCGGAGAATGAATAAACTCATCGACAGTGGCGGGAACCAAAAGGACAAAAGGCGTGCCATCTACAATGATGGAAACCCGTCCTTCGAACAAAGAGCCGATGACCCGGTCGGGACGCTCAGTGCTTAAAATCGTCGGAAAAATGCTGTACGTATTGTCTTCAATAAGCTGTTCGATAGTGCCAGACTCAGGAATATGATCAATCACAATCGAATCCAGTCTCTTAAACACTTCTTTTACCACGTAATCCGGGGCAATATCCCGAATATACGCCACCGCGATTTTCTTTTTTGTCCTCTTGCCGAGTGTGATCTCCTTGATCAGCAGGTTGGGATCTCCGGCCTGTTCCCGCAAAAGCGCGGTATTCGTGCGAAGCTTTTCGACAAAGCCTACCCTCGGCCCGCGTTCAAGCAGTTCTGACGGCGGTTCTTCAATATCACGCATTTTAAACGTTTCTGTTTCAAAGGAGAGAGCTTCACCGCAGCCATCGGCCAGCAGAACCGATTTTCCGGAAAAAATGTCTGCTTCAACGTCTTTTAATGAGGATAGCTGAGTGTGGTGGTAACCGAAAGATATGGCTGAGAGCGGTTCTTCAGACCCATCCTCTTGTTTTTTCCCGGCGGCCTGCATCGGTGAAATAATATATTGTGCAAGCAATTTATTTTCTGTCAGCCCGTCTATATAAAGCAGACAGGCGTCACATTCATCGTCTCCGTAAGTAAAGGAATAAAATATGATGTCATCATTTTGGCCGAACCGCTTTTTTAAGATCTCGAGATTGCGCTTCAGCTCAGCATTTATTGCCACGGCGTTCCCCCTCCTTTACATCAGTCATTTTAATTTGCGACAAACAAGGAGATTTATTCTGGAATAGGAAATGACTGAGCTTTCGGCCCCGTCTGAATGGTATAATGAGCAGGTCAGCCATTTATACATATGTTTTAGCAGCGGCACTCGCTGTGTTTGTAACAGAGACACAGCGGGAATGGGATATGAGCCGCTTTTTAAGGGGAGGGGAACGAACATGACGCAAGAGCCGATTTTTTTACAGCCTGTATGTAAAGAGAAAATTTGGGGCGGCACTTTATTACGCGAACGATTCGGATACGACATACCTTCAGACACAACCGGAGAATGCTGGGCGATTTCCGCTCATCCGAACGGATTGAGCACAGTAAAAAGCGGTCCACATAAAGGAAAAACCCTAATGGAACTATGGGACCGGCACAGAGAATTATTTGGCGGAATCGAAGGAGACCGCTTTCCGCTCCTGACGAAAATGCTGGATGCCAAACAAGACATGTCCATCAAAGTCCACCCGGATGATTATGATGCCGAGGAACATGAAAACGGAGAAACGGGCAAGTCAGAGTGCTGGTATATCATTGACTGTAAAGAAAATGCGGAGATCATATACGGCCATACAGCCCGATCCAAAGCAGAGCTTGTCACGATGATCAACAGCGGAGATTGGGAAGGCCTGCTGCGCCGCGTGAAAATCAAACCCGGGGACTTTTATTACGTACCGAGCGGAACCATTCACGCCATCTGCGCCGGAACGCTCGTCCTGGAGACACAGCAAAACTCAGATGCAGCTTACCGGATATATGATTACGGCCGTACGGATAGAAACGGCAGCCAGCGTGATCTTCATCTCCGTAAGGCAATCAACGCCGCAACCGTTCCTCATGTGGACGGATTTATAGATGAATCAACAGAATCCAGAAAAGGCGCCACCATCAAAACCTTCGTGCAGGGAGAATACTTTTCTGTATACAAATGGGATATCAGCGGCACAGCCGAGCTGACGCAGGATGCCCCGTTTATGCTGTGCAGCGTCATAGAGGGGAGCGGAATCCTCAGCTATGAAGAGACCTCCCGCAAGCTTGAAAAAGGCGCCCATTTCATATTGCCGGATCAGATGCCGGACTTTACAATAAACGGCGAATGTACATTAATCGTCTCTCATATATAAAAATCAAAACTTAATCTCAGGAATGGGATTAAGTTTTTTTATTTGTAAATTGGAAGCCTTCTCTCTGTAAAAATGAAGAAATCCCGCCGATAAATAAACTAGTTTGATAGATAACAATAGAATAAGAAAGAGGAGAAGGAATGAAAAAGAGATTCGTTGCACCTATGTTAGTGTCCGCCGTTTTCCTTGTCTTTGGCACAATATCGCTTCCTGCAAAGGCTGTGTACAGCGACTATTCCATTTATCAATTGGAAACGAAACAGCAATTTCCTTCAGAAAGCCAGGCGATGCAAGCAGCAGGCAAACTGAAAAAGGATACGGGATGGCAGGCTGACGTTCAGGCAGCCGGAAATGCGCCGCTCACTTATCAAATATCAGCATCAGGCTTACACAATGAAGCTGATGCAAAAGCGGTGCTGAATGATTTTACAAAACAGACGGGTGTGGGCGGCACCTACAGCGCAAGCGGCAGCAAACAGCCGTATGTAACCGTCACATCAGGTGTTTTATCGGACGAACAGCAGACGAAAAACCTTCTTGCCAAACTGAAGAAAGAAACGGGAGTGACCGGCGGCGTCAAGCCGAAAGGTTCAAAACAGCCGTACGTACAGGTCGTGACCTCAGAGCTGGCATCGGAAGCGAATGCAAAAGCGCTGATTCAAGACCTGACAAAGCAAACAGGTGTTAAAGCCGCATACCAGCCGGTTAAACAGGCAGCCGCCCAGTTCCAGATTCAATCCGGGACGATTATCGGAGACCAAAAAGCCGCTCAAATCCAAACCGATTTTCAGAGACAAACAGGATTAAAATCATCGCTGAACATGACGGCAAAAGGCCGGTCAAATTACACCGTGACGACCTCTGATATGAAGGACGCAAACAGCGCGGCAAGCTTAGCCAAGCAGCTGGAACAGACAACGGGAATCAAAGGCTCTGTTCAAAAGATCACCCGAAACAAAACGGTGAACGTGTACAATGCTCAATCGGGTTATTTTAACGGAGTAAGCGCTGTAAAAAATGCCGTCAGCCAAATCAAGACGAATACAGGCATCAGCGGTACTTACCAAAAAGCCGGCACGAAAAATAATTATACAGTCATCATGAACGGCCTGACGGCTCAGCAGCTGCAAAGCATTCAATCCTTCTTTAAAAAGAAGAAATGGCACTGCTCAGCGTCTCCTGCAAAAAAGACAGCCTCAGCTTCCATTTACCAAATCACTGCGGCACAGATCACGGCTGCTCAGGCTGACAAAGCGGATGCATTTTTCCGTCAGCACGGTGTGAAAACGACAAAAACCGCAGCAGGGAAAACAACAGAAAATGAATATCAGCTCCTTTCTCAGGAGACAACCGACCAATCAAAGATTAAAAAAGGATTAAATCTGTTGGCGGGATATAAGCTGAGCGCTTCTTCAAAAACGGTGACAAAGCAAACGGGCACAGCTTATCAAGTCACAACTGAATCACTGCTTGATACAGCAAAAATCAATCGTTCATTGGATTTCTTCAAAGGGAAAAAAGTATCCGCCTCTGCACAAAAAACAGGGGAAACGGCGTATACACAGTTCCAGATTGAAACGGCATCTCTGCTTGAGAAGGATGACATTGACCGTGCGTTAGCTTTTTTTAAGCAAAACAAAGCGGCCGGCACTGTGAAAGAGACGGGGAAAACCGCATATACACAGTACGTGATCACAACTGAGAAGATCAGCAGTAAAACAGTTTTAAACAACGGCATGAGCTATTTCAGCGCCAAACATTTACAAGCAAACTATACGAGTAAAAGCCTTCCGATTTACGAGCTTCATATCAATAATCAATTTACGGGAATGGAGCCGGCATCAGCCGCCTCTGCAAAGCTGAAGCAGCTGTACGGCTGGACGGTGTCCATTGTGAAAATAAAAAATGGCCCGCAAATCATGAATACAAATTACAATATCTCGCTTAAAGATATGGTTAAAAAGCAGATGACAGTCAGCCCGCAAACAGATGCCGCGGCTTACGCATCGCTTACGTATATCAATACGGCCTCTAAAACGGTCACGGCTGATGTTTTAAACGTCAGATCAAGCCCGGAAGTCAGTTCAGGCAATGTCATCGGCCAATTGAAAAAAGGCGACAAAGTCAACATCATCGGCCAAACAAACGGCTGGGCCAAAATCAGCATGAACTGGAGAAATGCCAGCAGTGATGAGGTCGAACAATACGTCAATCCAGACAACTACACGCTGGACAGCCAATATTACTTTCAATTTCTCAAGCTCTCTCAAACGGCTGGGCTTAATGCATCCGAAATCAACCAAAAAGTACTGGCCAATAAGGGGATTCTTACGGGGAAAGGACAAGCCTTTATAACTGCTGCCAACAAGTACAGCATAAATGAAGTGTATTTGATCTCACACGCTTTGCTTGAAACAGGAAACGGCTCATCAGAGCTTGCAAACGGCATCAAATACAATGGAAAAACAGTTTACAACATGTACGGAATCGGCGCTTATGACAGCAATCCGAACTACTACGGCGCCCAATACGCGTATAATCAAGGCTGGTTCACTCCGGAAGCCGCCATTATTGGCGGTGCTGAATTTATAGGTTCATCTTACATTCATAATTCAGCCTACGAACAGGACACTCTCTACAAAATGAGGTGGTCCGCAGCTGCAGCCCATCAATACGCTACCGACATCGGCTGGGCATATAAGCAGGTAAACCGTATGTACAGCTTATATGCGCTGCTGGATGACTATACGCTTTATTATGATGTTCCCGTTTATCTGAAAGGATAAAAAAAGGGCTGAAGTGATCGCTTCAGCCCTTTTTAGTATGATGTTCCGGCAGACCTATAAAAAATATTATCCGGCCGTTTTCAGCAAGTGTTCAGTCATTTTTCTTTATTTCTTTCTCTACAAACGTTAATAATTTTTCACTTGAATTGCCTTCTGAATATTTATTCCATGTATCAGAGAACTGCTTTATTTCTTTTAAATGGTAAGAGCCTTTCATGATCTCCTCCAGCAGTGATTCACTGTCAGGACATGCTTTTCCGGGTATGACGGTTTCATAATGATCGATTAACCCGCGTTTTCGGTCGTATTCTTCAAGATCATACGTGAAAAAAAGGATCGGTTTATTTAAGATCGCAAATTCAAAAGGAACGGATGAGTAATCCGTAATCAATATATCAGCAGCTTTCAAAAGGCCGTGCAATTTAAGATCAGACACGTTCTTGATATATTCATTTTCAGACGGGATCGTGATTTGGTGCTGAACGGCAGGATGAAGCTTGACAAGCAGCACATACTCCCCCTTTAATGGACCGGCCAGCTGCTCCTCGGTGAATGGGAGACGAACCGAATGCATATCATAATCCCTGAATGTGGGAGCATACAGTATGATTTTTTTCGGCCATTTATGTTGTAAAGCATGTTTGCTCTCATCATAATATACGTCCGTCAGAGGTACTCCTGTTTTTAACACTTGACTGTCCCGTATCCCGAATGACCTTTTAAATATGTCAGCCATTGCGTCAGAGCCGGCGGTAACAAAATCAAATGAGCTGTATACCTTTTTAAATCGATTAATGTCTGATCGAGTCCGAAGTTGATTTGTCACATCTTCCAGACCAAATTTTTTCAAAGAGCCGTTCGCATGCCAAACTTGAATGCACTTTGTCTGCGGCCGGCCGTTTAATACGCTTGTCAGAAGAAAGTAATTATCGGTGATCACAAATTTACTCTTAAATAGGATAGAAACAGCTCTCAAAAGGTGAAGCGGATTTTTTTCATTAAAATAAAATGAGTGAATCCCTGAGAGCTCATTCTTTAAACTGACGGCATGTCTGGTATAAAGAACCGTTACATCATAGGAAAGTGACTCAGCGTGCATCTTGTAAGAGCGGATGAGAGCTTGTGCATTTTCCTCAAAAGAAACCAAAAGTGTGACCTGATCTCTGGGTTTCACCGGTTTGAACAAGACGCCGATGACAGATAAATATATTGAATATAAAGCGGCGAATAAAGATCGCAAGTTCATAGATTACCAATCTCTTTTGCTGTTATATTTTGTTTAAAGCTGTTTTGTCTGATCTTCAGCCTGTTCGGCGTAAAGGCTTTTATTTGATTTATTATCTCTCAGAACGGTGAAAGCATACTTTGGAATGTTCAGCATTCTTTTCCATCTCCAAGGATTCATTACGAGTCTGTAAAACCACTCAAGATTTGTTTTGATCATCCATTTTGGCGCTCTTTTCACTGTGCCGCTGAATACATCAAAGCTTCCGCCCAAACCGATTGCTACAGCCTGAGGAAAGAGATGCTTGTATTCATAAATAAAATGTTCCTGGTGCGGGTATCCTAAAGCGACAAACACAATATCAGGTTTCGCCCTGGAAATCTGTTTGGCGACAAAACGCTTATCCGCTTCGTAGCCGTTACTGTGTCCGACAACCTCGATCTGAGGATATTCGCTGCTGATCCGATTCAATACGGCGTCCAGTACGTCTTGTTTTGCACCGTATAAAAATATTTTTTTAGAATGCTGGTTTGCAAGACCGAGCAGCGAGATAAAAACATCAAACCCCGCAATCCTTGATTTTAGCGGGTGCTGGGTCAAACGCGACATTAACACGACGCCAATACCATCCGGCAGGACGAAATCCGCCGATGAAATGACATTATGATAACCTTTATCTTTAGCCGCTGCGTATCCGATTTCAGGGTTGACCGTCGCAATGACGGCTCCTTGATTTTGTGCGATATAATAAGTGTCTAAATATGAAATAAACTCCTGTAAATTTCCATTAACATAAGAAAGGTTGTGCACCATTTCAGTCTGCATCTGTTTCGCCCTCCTTTATACGGGTTTTTCTCAAGTTCAGTGATTAAGCCTAAGCTTTATTTTAACATAGAACCTTCAACTAAACTTAACAATCATTTTACAAAATGATAAATAAGATAACATTTTTTAAATCATACGTCATAGAACCCCGCTAAACTCCTAGTAAAACAATATTTGTTAATAAGTGGAATTAGCTTGATCTTTACATAAGCTTAACCTTTTCAGGGCTATGTGATATAATTAGGTTCCATGAGTACGAAATTGGCACTTTAGTGATTAAGGATACAGCTGCGCCGCTATTGCGGGCAGTTACTTGTTATACGTATGAATACAGAAAGGAGCTTTTGTTTTCATGAAGAAGGTCATAACTTACGGAACTTTTGATTTACTGCATTGGGGTCATATTAAACTGCTTGAGCGCGCAAAGCAGCTTGGAGATTACCTGGTCGTTGCAATTTCAACTGACGAGTTCAATCTTCAAAAACAGAAAAAAGCATACCACAGCTATGAACACAGAAAGTTGATTCTGGAAACCATCCGTTATGTTGACGAGGTTATTCCTGAGAACAGCTGGGATCAAAAAGTACGGGATGTAGCAGATCATAACATCGATGTGTTCGTTATGGGAGACGATTGGGAAGGCAAATTTGATTTCCTTAAAGATCAATGTGAAGTGATCTACCTTCCTAGAACTGAAGGCATCTCTACTACGCAGATTAAAAAAGAAATTGCCGGGGTGTAATACGGGAGTTTTATTACATTGATTGAATAACCTGTTCAAAGTACTTCTTATTTATAGATAAGAAGTACTTTTTGATGCTTAAATTGGTTTTGTTTTTTGAATTTGCGGGAAAGATGTTATTTTGCAGTGTTTTACTAAATTCCAAATGGTGAAAGGGAGAAAAAATTTGTCCAATCAGCCTATTAACTACAATAATGAGCTTCCCGATATGATGTATTATTTTATCTCAGGCGGACTGCCGGACAATTACGGCGGCCTGACCAAATCACTATTATTGCGTTCTAAACTATTCGGAGAGGAAAGTCAAAAGAATACAGCCTTTCTTACTTTTAGATATGATTTAGAATTTGCGAGGAAAAAAAATGATTTGTTTGAAAAGGGAAAAGCTGACTCTGAGTATACTCAAGTCATCAATTTATTTGATGATTTCTTAAGCAAAAAGACAAAGGGCAAGCGGGCCTATTCTGAAAAAATTAAGCTGGATGAAATCAAAAGACATGTCAGCAAGGGAAAAGTAAGTAAAGCAATCTCTAAGTTATTCGGCAAATCAGCAAATGAATATGTTCTGACTTACTACTCAGACGGCGCTGCGGTACGATATGTTGACTATCTGAATGATGAAAAACAAGTGACAAAAAGAGAAGAATACAATAAAGCAGGCATTCTTGCCATTGTTTCTTATTATGATACTAAAATTAATCAAATCTACCTTCAGGAATATATAAACACCGAAAATAAGGTTTATTTGGAAAAACACTATATGTGGAACAGCCAAAGTAAAGAAGTTCAATTCACCCATTTTACATGGTACACAGAAGAAGATACGATGACATTTAAAGATGAATCTGAGATGCGGCGTTATTGGATAGAGAGCCTTCAAAATGAAAATGATCAGCCTAAACTATTTCTTGTAGACAGCAGACCTCAGGATAAACATGTCTTTAAAGTGAAAAAGGCGCCATCTTCCTATTATGCGGCGATCATTCACAACAAACACTACGGTGATAATAAGTATCAAATTAAAGGCCGCTATAAAGAAGTTTTCAGCCAGATGAATAATCTAGATGCCGTATTTTTCATTACCGAGGAGCAAATTGAAGATTTCACTTTGATTTCAGGAGAACGGGAGACATTCTTCTTTACGCCGCATACCATTAACAAACCGCTGGACGAAGAAGTTTTAAACGTTCCTAGTGAAAAAAATAAAGCTGTTATTATCTCAAGGCTAGCTGCAATGAAAAATCTGACGCATGCCGTTAAAGCGTTCAGACTTGTCGTTAATGAAATTCCTGATGCTCGATTGGAAATATTCGGGTCAGGTGAAGATTTGGAAAAAATCAAGAATGAAATTAAAGCCCAAAATCTTCAGGCAAATGTATTCCTAAAGGGGTACACGAACAATCCGGATTATGAGTTCCAAAAAGCTTGGCTGACAATTTCAACCTCTCATTTTGAGGGTTTTGGTCTGTCTAATATGGAAGCATTGAGCAATGGATGCCCGGTAGTGACTTATGATTACGATTACGGGGCCAGAAGTCTGGTGGAAGACGGAGTAAACGGCTATGTGATCGAGCAATATAATATTGAGAAATTAGCTGAAGCCATCATTTCTTTAATGAAAGATGAAAGCACTCACAGTAAATTTTCACAGCAAGCATTTAAAATGGCGGAAAAATACTCTAAACCGAATTATATAAAAAACTGGTCGAAGGCCCTTTCTAGAATGATTGAAGTCAGAAAAGAAAAAGAACAGCTTGCCAAAAGAGTGGGTTCGAAGGAGCAGCCTATAACATCCTTCAAAAAAGATGACTCAGGCATAGCGATCAGCGTGTTATTGTCCGGCCAAGACGAAACGATTCAAAAGATTAACCTGCTGGGGATAGATCGAAAAAACAAAGCTGAAATCATTTCCGTTTCTTCGGATCAAATGACTCAGCAGTTTATCGTTCGTCCTGAGAAAGACATAAAAATGGAAAAAATCGAGGCTAATCAAACTTCGGTTCTTGATTTTTATATACAGTTTATAACGGCTGATCACATTCAGAACCTCAGAAGGATATCCAGCAGCGAAGTCAAGTTCGGTGAAAAGGATCAGTTCGAGAATAACTGCTATGTGTTTGAACCTTATACGACTGTGAAAGGGAATTTCTCTATCAAATTGACAAAAAAGGATCACATTGATTAAAGATAAATCAGCTAAGTGAAGAGCTTTGATACAGAGGAGCAGAAAATAGGTATGGATGAAAATACTGTGATTAAATGTATTTTGAAAAGCTTAAAAAATAATGCGGGCAACTTGGCGCTCTCCATTTCACTTGAAAACGAAGAACTATTGTCTAAGGAAGTGAAATATTATTTAAAATTAAGAGAGCGGCGTTCAGGAACAGAGGACCTCGTTCTTTTAGAGAAAGAGGGTCCGCACCAATACCAAACCTCTATTAATATTCATTCGTTCCCTGAACCTTTAGAAATGGGACAAACCTATGATTTTTATGTTGTATTTGGTGAACAGGCGGCGGAGGATGAAGAACAGTCGAAGCAAGTGCGTTTATCTGTTGATGCAGAAGCTATTGAACGTGCTTACCATCTTGATCATACGACTGAACTTTTGATTTTGCCGTACACAACAGATAAAGGCAATTTCTCTTTAAAAATAAAAAGAGAAGCAAAAGTTGTGAAGTTTGATCAAATTCAATTGAATGCGGAAGAAATCAATATAACTGGATATGCGGGTTACCTTAGTTCAGAAAACCAACTATCAATAAAAAGTCTTCAGTTCTTAATTAAAAAAGGCGGAGAAACTCCTATTGAAGAACGTTTTCCAATTCATATGACTAAGAAAACGGAAAACTTGGAACAGCTGCGGGAGGATGCCTTTATACCTGAAATTTACGATTTTCAAGTGACAATTCCTTTAAAGGATATTCCTTATTCTTCGGAAATACGGTTTGTCTACCGTATGTTTATGGAATTTCATTGCGAAAATGAGGAGGCTGAGAGTATTGTTCTTAACAGTACTCCTCTGGTGCTGGGAGACAGAAAAAATAAACTGAAAGGCCTTATAAGCATCGTGAACGCTGAAAATGGGCCGGTCAGATATGAAGTATATAAAAAGAGGAAAAAACAGACGGTTTGCATACGTGTAAACGATTATAGCCTGAAAACGAGAGTGAAATTTTTTATAAAGGGAAAAAAGAAGCGGTTCGTTTCTAAAATGAAAAAACTGAAAAAACGCAGAAATTCCCTCATTACAAAAGGCTATAAAGTCGTTTTCAGAATGGCTAGCAAAATGCCTGTTAAGAGCAAAACCATTATTTTTGAAAGCTTTAATGGCAAACAATACAGCTGTAACCCAAGAGCCATTTATGAATACATGCAAATCAATCATCCTGAATATAAGATGTACTGGAGCGTAAATAAACAGTACGCGGCGCCTTTTAAAGAAAAGGGCATTCAATATATAAACAGGCTTTCAATCAAATGGCTGTTTGCTATGGCCCGGGCAGAGTATTGGGTAGTCAACAGCCGTCTGCCCTTGTGGATTCCGAAGCCGGAACATACCACATACCTTCAAACATGGCACGGTACACCATTAAAAAGGCTTGCAATGGATATGGAAGAAGTTCATATGCCGGGAACAAATACAAAAAGGTATAAAAAGAATTTTATTAAAGAAGCTTCTAACTGGGATTATTTAATCTCGCCGAATGCTTATTCGTCTGAAATATTTGCCCGTGCATTCCAATTTGAAAAAACGATGATTGAGTCCGGTTATCCGAGAAATGACTTTCTGCATAATGATAATAATGAGAAGACGATAACTGAGATCAAAAGAAGATTGAACTTGCCAGAAGACAAAAAAATTATCCTATACGCACCGACATGGAGGGATGATCAGTTTTATGCAAAAGGACGGTATAAATTTGACCTTGATTTAGATTTGCATAAACTGAGGGAAGAGCTTGGAAATGAATATCTGGTTATTCTGAGAATGCATTATCTTGTGGCTGAGAATTTTGATCTAGGTCCTTTTGAAGGTTTTGCTTATGACTTCTCTGCACATGAAGACATTCGTGAATTGTATATGATTTCAGATTTGTTAATTACAGATTACTCATCTGTATTTTTCGATTTTGCAAATCTGAAGCGTCCGATGTTATTTTTCGTACCGGATATTGAAACGTATCGGGATAAACTCAGAGGTTTCTACTTTGATTTCGAAAAAGATGCACCTGGGCCGTTAGTGAAAACAACAGAGGAAACAATTGAGGCAATCAAACATATTTCTTCACCGGATTATCAGCATCCCGTTTCATTCGAACCTTTTTATGATAAGTTCTGTTATTTAGAATCAGGACGGTCTTCTGAAAAGGTCGTGAAGATCGTGTTTGAGTCTGAATAATAAAAAACCCCTTTGTATCAAGGGGTTTTTCTATTAGAGATGCGTAAAAAGGCTTTGGTTTTCCAAGCTTTCTCTTAGCAGCATTTGCATGCGGCTGGAAAGTGAAAAAAAACTTGTTTTCTGTTACAATTATCAGCGATGCTTTATAAAATCTATTCAATCTAAGGAAGATTAAAATGAATGCTGTAGTGAAAATACTAAAAGAGCAAGTAACATCATTTCCTTTAATACTGCGATTAGCGGCTTACGAAACAAAGTCTAAATATCAAATGAATTATTTGGGTGTTTTATGGCAGTTTTTAAATCCTCTTATTCAAATGCTTGCCTATTGGTTTGTTTTTGGATTGGGGATCAGAAAAGGAGGTCCGATGGCTACAGGTGCAGGCGAAGTGCCTTTTATTCTGTGGATGCTTGCTGGTCTGATCCCATGGTTTTTTATAAGCCCGACAATATTAGACGGATCAAATAGTGTATTTAAGCGAATTAAAATGGTTGCAAAAATGAATTTCCCGATCAGTTCATTGCCATCCGTTGCCATTGCCTCTAATTTGTTCAGTTATGCAATCATGATGGTAATATATATCATTGCATTGCTCGCCAGCGGAATTTATCCGAGCCTTCATTGGCTGCAATATATTTATTATTTTGTGTGTTTAATGGCCTTCTTATTTTCGTTCAGCTTGTTCAACTCAACTATAAGCGTGCTGATCAGAGACTATCAGTTTCTGCTCCAAGCGGTGACAAGGCTTTTATTTTTCCTATTGCCGATCTTTTGGGATATTCACTCGAAGCTTGGTGCAAATCACCCGGAACTGGTGCCTGTCCTGAAGCTGAATCCGCTCTTTTATATCATTGACGGATTCAGGAACAGTTTCTTAGATGGCCAGTGGTTTTTCCAAGATGTAAAATACACACTGTATTTCTGGCTGTTTACATTGTTTTTATTGACAGTAGGTTCTATCTTGCACATGAAATTCAGAGATAAGTTTATTGACTTTCTTTAATACGTAAGGAGATTGTACGATGAAACTAAAGGTTTCGTTTCGAAATGTTTCAAAGCAGTATCATCTGTATGAAAAACAATCGGACAAGATCAAAGGATTGTTTTTCCCGGCTAAAGATAATGGTTTTTTCGCTGTGCGCAATGTCTCCTTTGACGTGTATGAAGGGGAGACAATCGGCTTTGTGGGAATTAACGGGTCTGGCAAATCGACGATGTCGAATTTGCTTGCGAAAGTGATCCCGCCGACAAGCGGTGAAATCGAAATGAATGGCCAGCCGTCGCTGATTGCGATTTCAGCCGGTTTAAATAATGCATTAACAGGCCGCGATAACATAAGGCTTAAGTGTTTAATGATGGGGCTGACCAATAAAGAGATCGATGACATGTATGACAGCATCGTTGAGTTTGCTGAAATTGGTGATTTTATTAATCAGCCGGTCAAAAACTATTCGAGCGGTATGAAGTCCCGCCTCGGTTTTGCGATCTCAGTCCATATAGATCCCGATATTCTAATTATTGACGAAGCACTATCTGTAGGAGACCAGACATTTTATCAGAAATGCGTTGACCGGATTCAGGAATTTAAGAAACAGGGGAAAACGATTTTCTTTGTCAGCCATTCCATCGGTCAGATTGAAAAAATGTGTGATCGTGTCGCTTGGATGCACTACGGTGAATTAAGAATGTTTGATGATACCGAGACCGTAGTCAAGGAGTACAAATCATTTATTGATTGGTTTAATAAGCTTTCCAAAAAAGAAAAGGAAAAATATAAAAAAGAGCAGGTTGCTGAACGTAAAAAAGAATCACCTGAGCAGCAGGCCATTGCCCGTGATCAAAAGAAAAAGAATAAACCCAGATCAGCTGGTAATGCGATTCAGATTGCAATTTTATCAATCCTGCTTGTGTTTATGGCCGGAACAATGTTTTTTAGTGCTCCGCTCCGCACAATCGCTTCCTTCGGAAAGATTGGATATCAAGATGATATCAATAAGGGCAAAGGCCAATTGGAAGACCAAGTAAAGGTGAATAAAACAGGCTACATTTTAAAGGATCAGACACAAGTTTATAAAGATAAGCTGCTGAAAGATAAAGCAGGCATCGTGCTTTCGTTTGGGACTGAAGTCAAAGTGTATTCCAAAAGCAAACATGCAGCTAAGATTAAAGTAAACGGTAATTCATATTATATTCATCAAGACGCAGCCGCTGATGATGTAAAGAATACAAACTTGAAGGTCTCCGATTTTGCACCGTATGTTACGCAATCACCATCTTCCGCTGAACATCTTGTTTCACTTTTGGGAGAAAGTGAAAATCGTATACAGAAGGAAGTAAAGGGGCATGAAGAAACAGCCAACGGTCAAAAAAACTTTTATCTCAAAAATGGGCAAGTCAGTTATGTGATAAAAGATGGTAAGGCAGATCAACTTACTTTCAGAGGGATTTCAACGATTACGCCGGCTTCTTTATCTTTAAGTGATCAAGATGTATTAAAGGGCAGCAGTAATCAGCAATTTATTACCGGAACTGATAAAACTGTTTTCATCATCAATAATGACAACAAAACATTAACGTGCAGATTAAAATAAAAAAGCTATTGGATTTTATATCCAATAGCTTTTTGTCTTATACTTCTCCTTTTTTTAAAAGGTTTTCCATAAAAGGAATTAAATGATCGCGCAGTTCATGATCCTGCATCGCAAATTCTAAAGTAGTTGTAATAAAACCGAGCTTTTCACCAACATCATATCTCTTGCCTTCAAAGTCATAGGCAAATACCCGCTGGATTTCGTTCAGCTTTTGAATAGCGTCAGTAAGCTGGATTTCCCCTCCGGCGCCAATTTGCTGTTCTTCCAAATACATAAAGATTTCAGGGGTGAATACATAGCGGCCTAAAATCGCTAAGTTAGAAGGAGCAGTTCCTTGTGCAGGCTTTTCGACAAAGTTTTTCACCTGATAGCGGCGTCCCTCACTTGTCAGCGGATCGATAATGCCGTAGCGATGTGTCTCTTCTTCAGGCACTTGCTGAACTCCGATAATGGAAGAAAGCGTTTTGTCGTATTCATCCATCAGCTGACGAAGTCCCGGTGTTTCTGCCTGAACGATGTCGTCTCCTAGAAGAACGGCAAATGGCTCGTCACCGATAAAATTGCGCGCACACCAAACGGCATGACCAAGGCCTTTTGGCTCTTTTTGACGGATATAATGAATATCTGCGAGGTTAGAGGCTTTTTGGACTTTTTCCAGAAGCTCTTTTTTTCCTTTTTCCTCTAAATTTCTCTCAAGTTCCGGTGAGTAATCAAAATGATCTTCAATTGCTCTTTTGCTTTTCCCTGTAACAATGATAATGTCTTCAATACCGGCTTCCACCGCTTCTTCAATGATGTATTGAATAGTTGGTTTGTCTACGATAGGGAGCATCTCTTTCGGCATAGCTTTTGTTGCTGGCAGAAAGCGGGTTCCCAAACCTGCAGCGGGGATTATGGCTTTGCGTACTTTTTTCACTTTAAAGCACCTTCCTTAGCGTCACTTTATTTATAGGTTATATTATATCAATACAGACTCAGGTTTGCTGATATATTCTGTATACCCGATATTTCATTTTTAACACTTTTAATGATATAAGATAAACCATTATTAAACAAGTTTTATCCGAAAAGCTCTAATGATATATCATTTTTCATTTAGGGTAAAATGATACGAGATATTTAACCATTGGGGTATATCATGTAAAATGGATTGATAAAGAAGTGATATAATCTGAAACTAGATACAGGAGAAAAACACATGAAAAAACTTAAAGTCATGACAGTCTTCGGCACCAGACCTGAAGCGATAAAAATGGCACCGCTTGTGCTCGAATTGAAAAAGTATCAGGAAATTGAATCATATGTTACAGTAACCGCCCAACACAGACAAATGCTGGATCAAGTCCTTCATGCTTTTCAAATCAAGCCTGACTTTGATTTGAATATTATGAAAGAGCGCCAGACGCTGGCAGAAATCACCTCTAATGCCCTTGTAAAGCTGGACGGGCTGTTTAAGGAAATCAAACCTGATATTGTGCTCGTTCACGGTGACACCACGACGACTTTTGCGGGAAGCCTTGCAGCGTTTTATCATCAGATTGCCGTCGGGCACGTTGAGGCCGGGCTTCGGACGGGAAACAAATATTCTCCATTCCCTGAAGAGCTGAACCGCCAAATGACAGGAGCAATCGCCGATCTGCATTTTGCGCCGACTGCACAAGCGAAGCAAAACTTATTAAATGAGAATAAAAAAACGGATTCCATTTTCGTTACTGGAAACACAGCGATTGATGCGTTGCGCACGACTGTTCATACCAATTATTCACACCGGATTATTGATAAAATCGGTGCAGATAAAATGATTTTACTGACGGCGCACCGCCGGGAGAATCTTGGCCAGCCCATGGAACATATGTTTAAAGCCATCCGCCGGATTGCAGATGAGTTTAATGATGTACAGGTCGTTTATCCGGTACACCTTAACCCGGCCGTACGTGAAGCGGCTCAGAAGCATTTCGGTGACTCGGATCGGGTTCATTTAATTGAGCCTTTAGAAGTGATCGACTTTCACAATTTTGCGTCAAGATCCCATTTCATTTTGACTGATTCCGGAGGGGTTCAGGAGGAAGCGCCGTCTCTAGGCAAACCTGTTCTTGTATTACGTGATACAACCGAGCGGCCTGAAGGAGTTGAAGCTGGAACGCTGAAACTAGCGGGGACCGATGAAGAAACAATTTATCAGCTTACAAAGCAGCTGTTAACGGATGGGCGGGAATATGAAAAAATGTCACAAGCCTCTAATCCTTATGGCGACGGCCAGGCGTCCCGCCGTATTGCAGAGGAATTGCTGTATTATTACGGGTATCGTAAAGAGCGTCCTGACTCGTTTGAGGTGCATTAAAACAGCAGCTTCGCATAAAGTGTGCGAAGCTGCTGTTTCTGTCAGATTTAGAGATTAAGGCTGTTTTTCAGCTCTTTTGTGATAGAGGCCAGCTCGCCTTCATCAGCTTTATAATAGTAAATTCCGTTTATTTTGGTGCCGTCACCCTTCAGCTCGTGCTGAATCACTTTCTTACGGGCGCCTTTATAACCAGATTGAATATCCCACATATCCTCGAAAGTCAGATTGGTTTTTACATTGTTCTCTACTACTTTAAACATATTTCCAAACTTAGTGACAGAGGAGATATTTGCTCCCTTATTAATGATGCCTTCTATGATTTGCCGCTGTCTGTCTTGGCGGCCGAAGTCGCCTCTCGGATCCTCTTTTCTCATTCGGGAGTAGGCGAGCGCTTCATCGCCATTTAGCGAAATATTTCCTTTGCCAAAGGAGTAACCGTCATAGCTGAAGGCGAATGTGCTGTGTACTGTAATGCCTCCCAGTGTATCAACAACATCTTTAAAGCTTTCCATATTCACTTTAATGAAATAATCAACAGGAACATTCAAGAAATTTTCAACAGTATCAACCGCCATCTGTGTGCCGCCGAATGCGTATGAATGGTTGATTTTGTCCATTGTACCTTTGCCGATTATTTTTGTATATGTATCACGCGGAATACTGACCATTTCCGTCTTGTTTGTCTTAGGATTAACCGTAAGATAAATGAGTGAGTCAGCCCGGCCCTTATCATTTTTACGCTCATCTACTCCCATGATCAAGACAGAAAACGGATCATTTTTGTTTATGTTCACCTCAGTGCTCCGCTTTTTCGATTTGTTAATGTCTTCGTGAATGCTTGCGACGGTCGAGGCAGCTTTGTGCCATAGATAGTATGTAAAGCCGCCGGATACTAAAATGAAAACGCCGATGATTGTCAGAAAGACCAGTAACAAAGTCTTTTTCTTTTTTCTTCGTTTACTTCTCATTCATTACACCCCATCTGTTTTAATTGAAAGCCAGACTGCCAGCAAATACAAGTTTTTATAATAGAATACAATAAATCCTAATATAGTCGAATACTATCGAAAAAAGTTTCATTGTTTCTTAATTTTTCTTTAAAATAAATAATATGTTGTCGATACTCCATAATGAGGTGAAAAAAATGAAAAAAATATTTGGATGTTTGTTCTTTATACTGCTTCTTGCCGGATGCGGAGTTAATAACGAAAAATCCCAAGGCGAAGATGCAGCTGAGAAGCTAGTGACAAAAGAGGGCACTTATGTAGGGATGGCGGATACTCATACAATTGAAGTCACTGTTGATAACGAGCCTGTCAGTTTTGATATTACTGATGAATCTGCAAAAGATATTAAGGATTTGAATAATGGCGACAAAGTGACTGTAAAGTATCAAAAAAATAGTAAAGGTCAGCTTTTGCTGAAGGATATTGAACAGACCAATTAAGAATAGGAGGAACCTGTAATTTTGAAATCTTGCAAACAATTAATAGGACTGACTCTTGCTGTGATTTTATTGTTTTTACCGACGGTTTCTTTTGCAGCTGATTCGGAAATATCAGTTAAGCTGACAAATTACATAGGAAATCAATCAAGTATCTCTTTATCTCCAACGGGGTCATATCAAGTTACCGGAGATCACGTGGCTGTTACCGACCGATTTTCAGGTGCATCGCGATACGAGACGGCAGCTCTCGCATCCGACGCCCAGTGGTCAAATCCTAAAACAGTTATCCTTGTCAACCGCGATATTTTTATCGACGCATTACCGGTGATTCCCTTGGCAAAGAAGTTAGATGCGCCAGTGTTATTTACACAGCCGGACACTTTGACAAAAACGACAGAAAAACAGATTGCTAGGTTTAATCCGGATAATATTTTGGTCATTGGCGGAGCAAACAGCATTTCGAAGGACGTTGAAAACAAGCTTAAAACTTATGGAGCTGTGAAAAGAATCAGCGGAAAAAATCGTTATGTGCTATCTGAAAACATCGCAAAACAAATGGGCAATTACAATAAAGCAATTGTTGTAACAGGACAAGTCTTTCAAGATGCTTTAGCCATTGCACCATACGCCGCGGCTAACGGCTACCCGATATTACTTACCGAAAAAGATAAGCTGCCAGATTATGATTTGCCGAAGCAAGTACTGATTATCGGCAGTTCATTCAGTGTGAGTGATGCTGTAGAAAATCAAATTAAAAAAACTTCAACTGTGCAGAGAATACCGGGATCCACAAGGTATGAATTGACTGCCAATATCATTAACCAGTTAAAGTTGAAGGCTGATAAAGTCGTAATGACTAATGGAACTAAGTACGCGGACGTCTTGGTTGGGGCTTCTCTCGCCGCCAAAAAAGGCAGTCAAATATTATATATAAAACAAGATGATGTTCCTTCCGCAGCAAAATCAGTAACAAAGGAGAAGGCTTCATACGCATACGACTTTATCGGAAGTACAAGCTCTATTTCTTCCGGTGTTGAAAATGAGCTTTCAAATCATTTTTACCTGGCCGGCGGGAGCACCTATGATTTACAAATCAATAATGGAAAATTAAATCTGAAAAATATTAAAACATACGGGAATTCTCTCAGAATAAAACCAGAAACATACAACGAATCCAACCGAATCAGCCTGAATGGAAAAGAGTATCTCGGTACGGTTAACTTTTCAATAGAGTCGGGCACATATATCAGGCCTGTAAATGAGAACATTCCATTTGAAGATTATCTAAAAGGAGTCGTACCCAATGAAATGCCTGCGAGCTGGCCGCTTGAAGCACTGAAGGCACAGACCGTTGCGGCAAGAACATACTCCATTACGAAGGCCGGAAGCACCGTGGCCGATACAACAGCATTTCAAGTGTATGGCGGTTACAGCTGGAATGCTGCAACCAATAAAGCCGTTCAAGAGACAAAGAATAAAGTTCTGACCTACAACGGAAATTTGATTACGGCTGCTTATTCCTCCAGTAATGGCGGATATACAGAAGCCAGCGATGAAGTGTGGGGTTCCAGCGTCCCTTATTTAGCCGCAAAAAAGGACACAAAAGATCCTGAAACAAGCTGGACACTTACTCTATCTAAACAGCAAATCAACTCTGATACCGTTGATTTAAATAAGCCGGCATCTTGGTTCGCTTCAAAGAATGAGACGAATGCAGCTCAACTGACCGGAATCAAAAACTGGCTGTTGAAGAATAAGGAAACAAGCGCGTCCGCAATTAAAATTGTGAAAATAGAAGATTTAAAATTCAGCGGAACAACGAAAGGACAGCGGGCTAAAACGGCGTCTTTAAAAGTGAGTTATGTTGCCAAAAGCAATAACGGAAATTATGAGACAAATAAAACGTCGACAATGACTGTGCCGGTAACTGAGCTGAGAACAATGATCGGAGCCTCAGTATTTAAAAGCACTTATGTGAGTGTCAGCCAGACTGGTTCTGCTTTTACCATAAACGGAAAAGGCTATGGGCACGGAATCGGAATGAGTCAATATGGCGCTAAGGCAAGAGCTGCATCAGGAGATTCATATAGTACGATTTTGAAATTTTACTATCCCGGCACAACATTGACTAACTATTAATTCAACGAGAGTAGGAGGAAGGCAATTGCATTCTTATCTTAAAGTCCTGGTGATTTCTATGTTAGGACTGATCTTATTTATCCCGTCAGCATTAGCTGACAACGCGGTCAAAAGAGTAGGGGGGAGCAACAGGTACGGCACGGCAGCTGCACTTTCCAAGCAGGTGTATTCGACAGCCGATACAGCGATTGTAGTCGGGGGAGGATCGTATGCAGATGCTATTTCTGCCGCCCCGCTGGCCTATCAAAAAAATGCTCCGCTGCTTTATACAAATAAAGATAATCTGTCATCGGAGACAAAAACACGTCTGAAAGAATTAAAAACAAAAACGGTGATTATTGTCGGCGGAACACCTGCTGTATCAGCGAATACGGCAAATCAAATTAAAGCATTGGGAATCAGCATTAAGCGGATTTCCGGGAGTAACCGTTATGATACAGCAGCTAAAGTAGCAAAAGAAATGCCGGCCGCATCAAAAGCCGTAATTGTAAACGGATTTTTATATGCAGATGCAATAGCTGTGATTCCATATGCCGCAATGAACGGTTATCCCATTTTGTTTACTAATCAAACAGACATAAACAGTGCGACAACAGGAGCTATTAAAAATAAAGGAATCAAAAGTTCAATTGTTGCCGGGGGCACCGGGAGCATTAACGCTTCTGTTTATAATAAGCTACCTTCTCCCAAAAGAATCAGCGGAAGTAACAGATATGAACTTGCTGCAAATCTTGTTCAGCAGTTAAATCTGCCGACAGGCAATGTATTTGTCAGCAACGGATTCGGATATGCAGACTCTATTGCCGGTGCAGCTTTGGCTGCAAAGAAAAAGCAATCAATAATCCTTACAAATGGCAGCAATCTTTCAAAAGAGACACGGGTGATTATAGGCAGAAAAAAATTGAGCAGCTTTACCATTATAGGGAATACGCCGGCTGTCAGCTCAAATGTGGCAAATCAGCTGAAAAATCCAGCGGCGGGAAAAACGATTTTGATTGATGCGGGCCATGGAGATCAAGACTCCGGCGCGATAGGCAATGGAATTTTGGAAAAAGACGTAAACCTGGATATCGCAAAGAGACTCAATACGAAATTAAATGCATCTGGTGCTTTGCCGGTCATGACAAGATCAAATGATACATTTTATTCCTTGCAGGAGAGAGTGAATAAAGGCGCAACAGCAGGAGCGGATTTATTTATCAGTATCCACGGCAATGCAAATGATGCAGCTTCTGCAAATGGAACAGAGACATACTATGATGAAACGTATCAAGCCGCTGCAAGCAAACGTTTAGCAGAACAGATTCAGCCTAAGGTAGTAAATGCTTTAGGCACAAGAAACAGAGGGGTTAAAACAGCCCCTTTCTATGTCATCAAATATTCTAAAATGCCTAGTGTGCTAGTAGAGACTGCCTTTATTACAAGCCCGTCTGATGCAGGTAAATTAAAGCAAGCAGCTTATAAGGACAAGGCAGCTCAAGCAATAAATGATGGAGCCGTATCTTATTATAAATAACTTTATATGTTTTGCCCGAAGCCTGCCGATCAACATGATCGGCAGGCTTTTTTTCTGAACCTGAAACCCTCTTAAAATTTACTTTTCCCATTATAGTAACAGCCCTTTATGGATATGAATAGATTTACAATAAAAAAACAAAAATCGAAACATTCTAACAAACATTAACACCGCCTTTACTTCCAATTAACATCCATCTGCTAAACTCACTGGCATAGGTCATCAAACATCCCAAACAAATCGTGAGGTGTGTGTCAGTGGGAGCAGAGAAAAGCATGAATGTGAATGATGAGTATTTACTGCGGCAAGGCAATTCCATTGCTGTAACGGAAAAAACGGCCCGTTATTTGGCTTTTAAGCGATTCATGGACATTTTGTTTGCGCTGACGGGGCTTTTGGCTGCGCTGCCGATCATGGCGCTGTTCTCCATATTGATCTGTTTGGAGTCGCCCGGCCCGGCTTTTTATAAGCAGGAGCGCGTAGGGAAAAACGGGAAGCCGTTTCATTTGTATAAGCTCCGTTCTATGAAAATAGATGCTGAAAAATCGGGGGCGGTGTGGGCGCTGAAAAAGGATCCCCGTGTGACAAAGGTCGGCGCTTTTATCAGGCGGACGCGTATTGATGAACTGCCTCAGCTGTTGAACGTCTTACGGGGCGAAATGAGCCTGATCGGCCCGCGTCCTGAACGGCCTGTTTTTACAAAGCAGTTTCAGGCTGAGATTCCGGGATTTACAGAGCGGCTTGCCGTTAAGCCGGGATTAAGCGGCTGGGCTCAGGTTAACGGGGGATATGACATGACACCAAGGGAAAAGCTGATGTTTGACTTATATTATATCCGCAACCTGACCTTTTCATTGGAAGTGAAAATTATGATCAAAACATGCAAAGTGATCTGGACTGGTGACGGGGCAAGATAGAAAAATCATGTCAGCAGACAAAAAGTAGGGAAAACGATGCCTAGTATTACAAATCAAATTTTAAGCGGCGCTAAGTGGACAAGTATCTCGACTGTATGTATTACGGTCATACAGGTGATTCAGTTTGCCTTGCTCGGCCGGGTCATGTCATTGGCGGAATTCGGCCTTGTCGGCATGATCACAACGGTTGTCGTGTTTGCCCAAATCGCGCTTGATATGGGACTTGGCGCTGCGCTGATCCAAAAAGATCATGTGACGGAAAGACAGCTGTCTTCCTTATATTGGCTGAATATCGCAACTGGCATTCTGCTGTTCGCATTGCTGTATGTCAGCAGCCCGTTTATCGCCGATTTTTATCGGCGGGAGGAGCTGACGCACTTAATCCGTGTGCTGGCCATTATGTTTTTAATCGCTCCGATCGGACAGCAATATCAGTATATGCTTCAAAAAGCGTTGGCATTTAACGCGTTAAGTAAAATTGAAATCTTTGCAAATATGCTGTCCTTTATTTATTTGGCCGTTACGGTTTTTTATATGGACCCGATTTTCGCATATGTGATTTCCCAGGTGCTGCTGCAATCCTGCAAAGGCCTTCTGTATTGGGCTTCATACAGGAAAACATGGAGCCCGTCGCTTGTTTTTGATCTGAGGGAAATGAAAGGCTTCTTATCTTTCGGAGCCTTTCAGCTGTCATCCCGGCTTGTGAATCGGCTTGGGTCGAACATTGATATGATTTTAATCGGCGGATTCATGGGAGCCGAGGCGCTCGGTATTTACAATCTGGCTTATCAAATTGTCACGCTTCCGGTATTAAAGATTAATCCGATTATTACAAGAGTGGCGTTTCCCGTCTTTGCGAAAAATAAGCATGAAAACAGCGTCCTTAGAGAAGGATTTCTCAATATGACAAAAATGCTCGCGCTGGTTTCATTTCCGCTTTTGCTCGGCTTGGTCTCTGTGTCGGATGCGTTTGTTGCTTCGGTTTTCGGAGAAAAGTGGCTTACGGCCGTTCCTGTTTTAAACGTTCTTGCCATTGTCGGCATTTTAAGAGTGTTGATGAACCCGAACGGATCTGTGCTGCTGGCAAAAGGGCGAGCGGATTTGGCGTTTTATTGGGACGCAGGGGTCATGCTGCTGTACGGTGCATCTCTGTATGCAGCCGTCCTGTCCGGAAACCTTTTAACTGTAGCCTGGACGTACGCCTTTATCAGCATCTTGAATTTTCTGATCGGACGCTGGCTTTTGGCATATGTCATTAAGCTGCAGCTTTCGGCTTATTTCAAAGCCGTAGCAAAACCGTTTCTGCTCACGGCAGCGATGGGTGCCATTGCATTTGCAGCCAGCTTCGGGACGGAGCGCATCAGCTTGGATGTGAAGCTCCGTCTGGCGATTTCGGTGGCTTGCGGCGCGTTATTTTATCTATTTCTATTATTAAAAGCGTATCCGCATATGAAAAGTAAATTAAGAAAAGGGCGTTTGTTATGAAGGTATTGTGGATGACAAGTGTATATCCGAGCGCTGAAAAACCGGGAGAAGGCGTTTTTCATGAAACTCAGGTGCAGGAGCTGCGAAAGCTTGGCGCGGAGATCACCGTCATCTGCCCGAGGCCTAAACTGGCCGCACCGTTTCGGATGCTGAAAAAGTCATATCGGAAAAAGGAAGCACGGCCTGCTCATGAATGGCGGGAAGGTGTCTCTGTCCACCGTCCGTTTTATCAGGCTGTTCCCGGTCAATTAAAGTGGGCGCAGCCCCATAAAAGAATAGCGGCATCGGTTCTTTCCGCCATAAGAAGGCAAGGCTTGAAGCCCGAGCTGATTCACGCCCATTTTGCCATGCCGTCAGGCGGAGCTGCCGCGATCGTATCTAAGGCGCTGGGAATTCCTTATGTTTTGACACTGCACGGCAGTGATGTCAATGTCTATCCGCACTACAGCAAAAGCGCTCACAAAGCTTTTACACTTGCAGTGCAAGGCGCCGCGGACATATATGCCGTCAGCGGCAGGCTTCGGGAAGAAATGAAAAAGCTCAGCGAAACGGATTGCACCGTACTCCCGATAGGCATCGCGCTTGATGCCTTTCAAGAACGGAAGAAGTCAAAGGAAGACATCAGAAAGCAGCTCGGCCTTCCGCCGGACAAAAAGCTGATCGTTTTCATCGGCAGGCTCGTAAAAGAAAAGGGCGTGTTCGACTTGTCAAAAGCCGTTCAGTCATTGGATGGCACGTATCAAGCCGTATTTGTCGGTGACGGGCCCGCCAAATCTTCATTGGGGGAGCAGGCGGGGCACATCATCACAGGCCAAGTGCCGAATGACAAGATAAAGGACTACTTGCTGGCGTCAGATGTGCTGGCGCTGCCTTCCTACAGTGAAGGGATGCCGACGGTTGTCATCGAGGCGCTCGCGCTGAAGATTCCGGTGATTTGCACTGATGTAGGCGGTGTGGCTTCCTTATTCGGAAGACATCGGCATTTGCTGATCAAGCCCGGCTCACCTGAAGCCCTGGCACAAGCCATTAGGCATTATGAACATGGCGGGGCTTGGACGCCGCGAACAGCCGATGAATTGTATCAAACCGTCAGCACTCATTTTGACGCAAGCAAAAACGCCAAGGCGCTGAAAGAGAGATACCGGGCCGTCATAAAACGGGCCGCGAAAGAGGAGAATGTTTCGAGAGAGGGATGAAGCTGTGAAGAAAATCGCTGTATTAGGAACCGGGTATGTAGGTCTCGTATCAGGAACGTGTTTTGCGGAAATCGGTCATAATGTCACTTGCTGCGACATCAATGAAGCGAAAATCAGAAGCTTACAAAACGGAGTCATCCCGATATATGAACCGGGGCTTGACGAATTAGCCGAAAAGAATGTCAGAAAAGGCCGTTTGTCCTTCACAACCGGGATTGCGTCAGCGGTAAAGAACGCAGACATTATCTATATAGCCGTCGGTACACCGATGTCACAGACGGGCGAAGCAGATTTGACGTATATCAAGGCTGCGGCGCAAACGATCGGCGAACAGCTTAACGGCTATAAAATCATTGTGAATAAAAGCACCGTTCCGGTCGGGACGGGAAGGCTCGTCTATAATATCATCCGCAAAGCCTCAAAGGGAAACTATCGGTTTGATGTCGCATCCAATCCCGAATTTCTCCGGGAAGGCTCAGCTGTCCGCGACACGATGCAGATGGAACGGGCAGTGATCGGGGCGACAAGCGATAAAGCGGCTGCGGTCATTGAAGAGCTTCACAAGCCTTTTCACACGCAGATTGTAAAAACCGATCTGGAAAGCGCAGAAATGATTAAATATGCCGCAAACGCCTTTCTTGCCGCTAAAATCTCGTTTATCAACGACATCGCCAATATTTGTGAGCGGGTCGGGGCGGACGTTTCTAAAGTGTCTGAGGGTGTCGGTCTGGACAGCCGCATCGGCAGTAAATTCCTTCAGGCGGGAATCGGCTTCGGCGGCTCCTGTTTTCCGAAGGATACGACGGCTTTATTGCATATGGCAAACGCCGCTGACTATCCGTTTAAGATGATGGAAGCCGTGATTGAAACGAATGAAAAGCAGCGGGAGCGTATCACGGAAAAATTGATTAATGCTGTTGGAAATATAAAGGGAAGAACCATCGCCGTATTAGGTCTTGCCTTTAAGCCGAATACAAATGATGTGCGGTCTGCCCCGGCTCTCGATATTATTGCGAGGCTCGAAAAGGAGGGCGCCCACATTAAAGCTTTTGATCCGATCGCGATTCCGGAAGCGTCGGCTGTTTTAGGGGACGGCATTGAATATCACACAGAGCTGTACAATGCCCTAGCCAATGCAGACGCGTGTTTGATCACAACCGATTGGCCGGAAGTGAAGGAGATGGATCTTCTGAAAGTGAAGAAGCTGCTCAAACAGCCGCTCATCATTGACGGAAGAAATATCTTCCCGCTGGAATATATGAGGGCCTCCGGGTTCACCTATCATTCAATCGGCCGTCCGGCGGTCCATGCTGATGAACAAATGAAAGAACTGGCACAATAGAAAAAGGTTCAGGCTCTCGGCCGCCGCGGCTCGGCTGCCGGTTTTGGAAAGGGGTTTGTCATGTGAGTATCAAACGTTCAGCGGTCCATATCATTGTGATGCTTGCCGCTGTCATCGCAGGAGTCTTCATTATGCTGGAGGCGGTCCGGACGGATGTCGGCTTTGGAAAAATCACCGTCCTGCTGATTGTGTTTATGATCGGTGCAGCCGGACTTGCTTTTTTGTCCGCCTTCACAACGAACGGCCGGATGTTTATGGGGCTGATCTATTTACTGATCGCCTGTACATTTTTAAATCAAGCTTTCTTCGCCATCCATCTCGGATTCTTCAGCTTATTTTTGTACCGGCTGTTATTAATTGCTGCAGGAGGCCTGCACATTGCCGGCATCCTGAAAAACCGCACTCATATCGACAGATGGAATCGGGTGAATGTAAAAGGCATACTGCTGTTTTTCGCTTTATGGTTTACATACGGGCTCGTTTCGCTGCTGTGGGCAAAATCTGTGACATACGGCATTAAATATTTAGCTTTAATGGCGATGGGGATTTTTATGATTTATCTCATCGTGATGTTTATTCAGAAGATGGATCAGCTGGTCATTTTTTATACGATTTGGCTCGTGATGACCGTTTTTATCATGGTGATCGGCTTTTACAACCATTTTACGCTGCACCATTTGCCGACCTCCACGCTCTATAACGGGCCGCAGTACAAACAGCACTATCCGACGTCCGTTTTCTTTAATCAAAATGATTTCGCGACGTTTCTGTCAATCAGTTTCTTTCTGTATGCGGCGGCAGTCAAAAACGTTAAAAACGGCTATGTGAAGGCGGTCTGTCTCCTTCTGGCGTTCAGCGCCTTGTACTTAATCATTTTGACCGGTTCGCGTGCGAGCCTGCTCGGCGTGTGTGCTGGGGCGGCTGTTTATATCTTCATTCTGCTGCCTTCCTTGTTAAAAAAACTCGCCGTCTTTTTTGCGGCCGCAGGCGCTGCCGTGTTTGCCGCTTTATTTGCCGGCCGCATCATCAATGCGGTTTGGAATTTGTTTTTTGCCCCGCAGATGGTGTCTGCGCACCAGCCGCTTCCTTCCAACCTGGCGCGGGCAAATCTGTTGAAAAACGCGTTTCACTATGTGATTGATTCTTACGGCTTCGGAGTGGGAGCGGGAAATGTGTCTTACTATTTAGCATCTGAGCCTGTTTATGATACAGGCGGTGTAGCCGAGGTGCACAACTGGCTCGTCGAGATTATGGCCAACTTTGGTTTGCTTATGATGCTCGGCTATCTCACGGTCTATTTGTACCTTTTTTGGACACTTTACAAATTTCATGAAAGAAAATTGGAAAATCAGTCAAAACTGATCGCAGAAGGACTTATAACGGCATTGGTCGGTTTTTTAGTAAGCAGCATCAGCCCAAGCTCCGTATCAAATTTATTTTTTCACTGGGTATTTCTCTCACTCGTGATTGCGGCTGTTAACATTCTGAGGCGTTCACAAAAGGAGCCTGCCGTTACGGCGAACTATGAAAAACAGGGAGATGCGAGATGAAGGATATGTTGACAAGAATAGCCCGGCGTATCAAAAAAAATATCATTTGGCTCATTGCGCTGCCCGTCATTTTAGGGGCGGCGGGTTATATATTGCCGTCGAAAATCACCGGCAGCAGCAGTTTTACATCAGAAGCCGCGATCGCGGCCGGAAACTATGATCATCCGCTTTATAACAATACAAAAGAAATTCCGCTTCTCATCACAAGCGACGCCTTTTTAAAGCAGGCCTTGCCTGATAAGACAGACGAAGACAGAGCGGCCGTCAAAAGTAAACTTACCGTCAATACAGAATCAGATGCACTGATCACTGTCAGCTACACCGATCAAAATAAGCAGGAGGCCGAATCGGTGTTTCAGGCGATCATAGCGGCTTTTCTGAAAAATGATCAAGCGCTGTTTGAAAAAAGAGCCAAGGTGGTTCGGCAGAGCATCGGTGCGCTGGAAGGAGAAACGGTCAGTGCGGATGCCAAAGTAGAGAAGGAAAGGTTTTTATACGAACTGAAAAACACACAGCTCAACTTGAAAGCAGCCAGTGTCATGAATTCTGAACCGACTAATGAATTAGCCGGACACGGGATGCCGCCGAAAAAGAAAGCGGTTCTGGGGGTTTTGATCGGTATTGCA
The DNA here is from genome assembly GCF_001584325.1 of Bacillus nakamurai. Classification (GTDB taxonomy): domain Bacteria; phylum Bacillota; class Bacilli; order Bacillales; family Bacillaceae; genus Bacillus; species Bacillus nakamurai. Next base: position 3,355 of record NZ_LSAZ01000015.1, on the reverse strand, counting down.
ATTGCGTTTATGTACATTGTCATTCCCGAGTTTTTTAGAGAGTCCTTTTAAAAATCTGCGATGGAGTTGTGACCATGAAAAACTGGAAACCTTTTGTATCTGTCATTACACCGTCTTATAATGCAAGTGAATATATTGAAGACACGATCCAATCGGTTTTGGATCAAAGCCATCCGGATTGGGAAATGATTATTGCGGATGATTGCTCCACCGACGGAACGAGAGACATTTTACGGCAATACGAAAAAAAGGATGAGCGGATCCGCGTCGTCTATTTAGACAAAAACCGAGGAGCCGCCGCTGCCAGAAATAAAGCCCTCGAACATGCACAGGGCCGTTATGTTGCATTTTTGGACAGCGATGACAGATGGAAAAAGGAAAAACTTCAAAAGCAGCTTGCATTTATGTCTGAGCGCGCCTGTGCTTTTTCCTTCACAGGATACAGCGTGATGGAGCAGGACGGATCGCCGACTGACAAAACGATTCACGCGCCCGAAAGCCTGTCATATGAAGAAGCCTTAAAAAACACAATTATCGGATGTTTGACGGTCATGATTGACAGAGAACAGACGGGGCAGATTCAAATGCCGGACATAAGAACGCGGCAAGACTTGGCGACATGGCTTGCTCTCTTAAAAAGAGGATTTACCGCTTACGGCTTAAATGAATGCTTGGCTGAATACAGATTGGTTCAAAACTCAATCTCAAGCAACAAGTGGAAAGCTGCAAAAAAAACATGGTTTGTCTATAGAGAAATTGAACGCCTGCATTTTATCAAGGCTTCGTGGTGCTTTGTGCAATATGCGAAAAACGCAGTCATGAAAAGGCTGTAGGCGTTCCGGAGAGCTAGGTGATGAAGGTGGAATCAATGATTCATGTCATCGTCGGCGCGGCAGAATGGGGCCATGACCAGCTGAGGTACAGACGGCACAGGCTGGCTGAATTTCTCGCCCGGCAAAAAGAAACGAAGAGCGTCATCTGGGTGTGTCCGTCACCAAAAGAACAAGAGGACTCATTTACAGACATTACACAGGGGATTCGGCAATTTGCGGTGAAGGATCTGCTGCAAAACAAGATGTTCCGGTTCGGCAGGTACACAGATTTTTTTTACAAGCACAAACTCTCCCCATTAGTAGAGACGCTGAAAAAAGAAGGGGACGGATCGCGCTGCTGTTTATGGTATACCTTCCCCGGCTTTCCGCTTTTGTCGGCTCTGTATCCGTGGGATGAAGTCATTTACGATTGCAGTGATCTATGGGCGGCTCCGATTAACGGCCGCTCCAGTATTCTGGCAAATGTAAGAAGAAACATCATTAAGCATGCGGAAATGAGAATCATTCAGCGTGCCGATTCAATTACCTGCACATCAGACTGCCTCCACCGCGAAGTCGGCAAAAAACTGGCGGATCAGCGTCAAAATGTATTTACCATTGAAAACGGAGTTGAATATGACCTGTTTACAGGGAATAACAGGGAGCTTGAGCAAGACATTTTACAGGGAAGAAGCGGAGCGGTTCTCGGCTTCATCGGCGGCATTAAACCGAAGCTTGATTTCTCACTGTTAGCACAGACAGCAGACCAGCGTCCTGATTGGACGATTTTGTTAGTGGGGCCGAATACCGCAGAGGACGATCCGGATTTCATTTCTCTTCTGAACCGCCCGAATGTCATTTGGACGGGACCGGCCGCGCCGGATGAGGTTCCGTCCTATATGCAGCTCATTGACATCGGGATTATGCCTTATAAAAAATCACCGTATAATGATGCGGTCTTTCCGCTCAAGCTTTTCGAATTTTTAGCGGCCGGGAAAGCTGTTGTCGGCTGCAACCTTTCTTCAACGGCAAAAATAAAAAAACAGTATGTTTACGAATACATCGAAGGCAGCGATCCGTCAGACTTTATCTCGGCTTGTGACACGCTGTTGGAAGCAGACCGGCACGGATCATATCAGGCATTGCGCCGTGAAATGGCCCGCCGCCGGGACTGGAATGTTTTATTCCGTCATATGCTGGAATGCACAGGCATTTTAAAAAAAGCGCACTCCCATTAAAAGGGAAGGCGCATTTTTTATTATATGTGTTTCTTTTTGATGAAGCTTGTTATAATAACTAGTAAGAATTATAATGGAAGGAACGGTTCAATATCAGAAAAGACTTCATATAATTCCAAAGGAGACTTCTTTATGCTTGACGAACGCATGTTTCGCATAGTTGTTGCGTTTTTTGTCTCTCTGCTAACGGTTTTAATCCTAACTCCTATCGTAAAAAAAATTGCGATCAAAATAGGTGCAGTTGACCAGCCCAGCAACCGAAAAGTACATGATAAAATAATGCCCCGTATGGGCGGATTGGCCATTTTTATCGGCGTGGCGGCAGGTGTTCTTGCAGCCGGCATATATAATGAAAATAAGTTGACCGCCATCACGGTAGGCGCGTTTATTATTGTCATTTTAGGAATCCTTGATGATAAATACCAATTAAGCGCAAAAGTGAAATTCTTCGTCCAATTAGCCGTTGCCATTATGATTGTGAGCACGGGGCTGAAGATGGACTTTTTCTCAGTTCCGTTTTTAACGGAACGTTTAGAATTAGGATGGGTCGCTTACCCGTTAACTGTGTTGTGGATCGTAGGTATTACAAACGCGATGAACCTGATTGACGGATTAGACGGACTCGCGGCGGGCCTGTCGATCATCGGACTGTCAACCATCGCAGTGATGGCGCTTTCCGGAGGGAAAATCCTCATCCTGTCACTTTCGCTTGTTGTCATTGGAAGTACACTCGGATTTCTATTTTATAATTTTCATCCGGCAAAAATATTTATGGGGGATACAGGCTCACTCTTTTTGGGGTATGTCATTTCAGTTCTCTCATTATTAGGCCTATATAAAAGTGTTACGTTGTTCAGTATCATCATTCCGATCATCATTCTGGGCGTGCCGATTTTTGATACGACATTCGCTGTGATCAGGCGAATATTAAATAAACAGCCCATCTCCGCGCCAGATAAGTCACATATACACCACCGGCTGATGGCCTTCGGGCTGTCTCACCGCACGGCGGTCATTATCATCTATTTAATAGGTTTCATTTTCAGCATCAGTGCAATCCTGCTGAAAAGCGCGACGATTTGGCTTTCGCTGTTTATCATTTTTGTATTGATTGTATTTATGCAAATCATAGCAGAGGTAACAGGGTTAGTAAATGAACAATTTAAACCATTTACTAAGTTTTACAAAAGATTGGTAAAAAAGAATTGAAAAAAGCAGATCATGATAAATGGTCTGCTTTTTTTGAATCTCGCTATCTCTCATTATATAAAAAACACCCGATCCATACGGGACTGACCCCATAGA
>NZ_LSAZ01000014.1 GCF_001584325.1 Bacillus nakamurai | reverse complement strand
GCAGAAAAAACATGGTTTTTTCTACAAGCTGAGAGAAGGTTTCCCTTCTCTTTTATCTTTCAAGCTGCGACGGATAAAGCGTCATGCCGCCGTCTACGAAAAGTGTCGTTCCGGTGATATAACCCGCTTCTTCCGATACCATCCAAGCGGCCGCGGCTGCGACTTCCTCCTGTTTTCCGAATGCGTTCATCGGAATTTTTTTCAGCTGGGCTTGTTTATGTTTTTCTTCTTGAAGATCTTTGTTTGACTCCGTGGCGATTGTCCCAGGGGCAATGGCATTTACCCGGATGCCTTTGTCGGCGTAATGAAGCGCCATTGTTTCTGTCATCATTTTTATTCCGCCTTTTGACGCTGCGTACTGCACGTTTTCAGGCCGGGGTATTTGCTGATGGACGCTCGATATGTTTAAGACCGTTCCTTTTTTCTTGCGTTCCATCATATGTTTGAGGGCGGCTTTTGCCCCAAGAAAGGTGCCGGTCACGTTGACGTCGATGACCTTTTGCCAATCCTCCAGGCTCATTTCATGAGGCATCGCTTCAGCGCCGTTAAAGCCGGAGTTATTCACCATAACGTCTACATCACCGAAATGCTCTGCGGCCGCGTCAAACAGCGCCTGAATTCCTTCCTCTGTGGATACGTCGGCTTTTACTGTGACCGCCCGGCCTCCCGCTTTCTTAATGGTGCCTGCGGCTTCCTCTGCACCGGCAGGATCGCTGCGGTAATTCACCACAACATTCATCTTTTCTTTGCCGAAGCGTTCGGCGATGGCTTTTCCGATTCCTTTTGAAGAACCCGTTACAATTGCTGTCTTTCCTTGCAAATCCTGATACATCGTCTTTCCTCCCTGCCGTTTATACAGACCATGTACCCGGTTTTTTTGGCATGAAAACAAATGGGCTCATAAAAAGAACGCTGAAAGCCTGAGGCTCCCTGCGTTCTTTCCTGTCATTACGCATAATTGTTCATTTGCAGCCTCTTTTGTACATCCACAAGCCTGCTGAAGAAATAAGATGCCGCTTTGTAGCTTTCCCGTTTATGAAAGAAATGGGCTGCGTCCTGAAGCAGCTCCTCTGTGTCAGCCAACAGCTGCTTTGACTCCAATTTGTCAAACAACTCTTTCAGCAATTCCAGTCTGCCGTCTCCAGCATACAGTTCCTTAATCAGGCGGAATTTCGTCAAGTAAACGTCATCTTCCCATTCGGCGGCGCTTTTCATGCCCCGTTCATAGCTGGCAGCGGCTTCACTGTACTTTTCCGCTTTAAAATAAATATGCGTGAGTGAAAAAACAGCTTGGATGACCTGCTGGAAGCTGTGCGCTTCAAAAACGGCGGCCGCTTTTTCAAAGTAATCCGCCGCCTTGCAAAAGTCACCCAAACTGTACATACAGTGCCCAATATTATAATGGGCCGCAGCGATCATATAATCATCATCAAGCCGTTCCGCGTGCTCTGAGGCGCACTCGAGGTACTCCAGCGCTTTTTCATGCTGCTGGGCGTCCATCAAATTTCCGGCAATGATGAATTTACACTGCACCCTTCTCATTCCGTATAATTCATACTTCTTATAAATATCAAGCGCCTGCCCCGCATAATTCATAGAAAAAAAAGTCTGCTTGATATGATAGTACACTTCAGAAATTTTATACAGAAATTCGGCCTTCTCTATGTCATCTTCCACATATTCAAGTTTTTCTTCAGCATGCTTGTAATGAGAAATCGCTGAGATGAAGTTTTTTCGCTTAAATTCATACATTCCCCTGAAATAGTAAAAATAATATTCCAATAAGCCGGTCAGCTTTTGCTGGTTCATCTCAATCTCAGTCAGCATATCAGAGAACGGAGGCTGGCTGTCGCTTTCTTTCATCGGTTTTAATTTATCCAGCATGATGCGGTGCCGGAATTCCATCAATGAAAAATACAATAATAAATCCTGATTCTCTTCCATGTCATCCAGTTCATATTCGATCTCCCGCTTTAATGTTTCGGCTTTATCAGCTTCAAACGCGCGGATCAGCTTATACCATTCATTCATCTTTACCGCTACTTCCTCAGATGGAATCTTGGATTTCATACATCTGCCCCCTTCCTCTGGCTACTAATTATGTTATATTTTATCATAGCAAATTTAATACAGAGAGCAAACACAGATTTTAACCGCTTAAGAAAGAGAGTCTTCCATATGAGATTACCAGTTAAAATAGCTTTACTCCTGATGCTCTTCTTTTCCGCAGACCTTTGTTATTCCTATGTGCAGAAGGAACTGAGGCCTCAAACTGTGTTAAAAGAAAGAGACGTTCCGGCCGCTCTTCATCCGCTCGTTAAGCAGAATGCGGAGATATTGCAGACCGCCGCTGCGAAAAAAGGCATAACCGTGGTTATCACAGAGGGTTTCAGATCAATTGAGGAACAAAACGAATTGTACCGCCAAGGACGCTCAAAAAAAGGGAATATTGTCACCTACGCAAAAGGCGGGGAATCATATCACAATTACGGCCTTGCCATTGACTTCGCCCTGCAGAAAAAGGACGGAAGCCTTTTATGGGATATGACGTGCGACGGCAACCATAACGGCACGCCCGATTGGCTTGAGGTCGTGACGATTGCCAAAAAGCTCGGTTTTCAATGGGGAGGCGATTGGAGAGGCTTTAAAGACTATCCTCATTTACAAATGATCCCTAGCTAATAAAACCTTTTCTTTTTCCGCTTTTGTGCGTCAATATACGGAGGATACACGGGCCTGTAGACAAGCTTATACCCTTGTCCGCCGGCCGGTGTGAAATCGTGCTGCCATTCCAGATGCAGGCGGAAGTCAGATAAGAACGCGGCTTTTGCTTCTTCTGGCGAAACGGCCGGTATCGGATTGATAGATTCTAATTGCTCCGGGTCAATATCCGGCGCCATATAAGCTTCCACAAGTCCCGTTACAGGACTGACGAGAATTCGCGCAGCGCCAAATCGGAGCGGAATGCCTTGGTGCCATACAGAAAAATGGAAGCGGTACCTGCCCCTTCCGTCAATCCGAAGCGGATTCAGTTTAAAAAACTCGTCTGCCCTCGGATAGAGCGCATATAAAAATTGAAGCGCGACGGCCTCACACTCTTCTTCAGAATAAAAAGCCGGGCCCTGATGCTCAATAAAAGATTTAAAGGCTGTCATCTTCCCCGTTTTTTTGTCCGTTTTCATCTTCATTGTGTTTTTGTTGCTGCTTTCGAAATAACTTTCAATGCTCAAATCTTTTCGTTCCGGAACTGATCCTTTCCGCCATGTTGTGCCGATTTCATCCCCGAGATCCCGCTCGCGCGTTTGAATCATATCAGCGGTAAAACCCATCATTTCATACAGGTTCCTATCCCGCTTTTTTTGCAGCTCCGGCAGCGGTTTCGCCTTTTCAGCCCTCTCATCGCACAGCTGCTGATCCGGAACGATGTCGTCCTCTCCGGCAGGATAACTGTACGCGGGCAATATCGGTTCATAGACAAGGCGAGGCGTTTTCTCAAAATTGACAACGTCATACACGAGCTTAAACGTAAGCTCGCTCATATAGTGGGAAACGACTTTCTCCTGATCGACGAACTGCTCAGGAATAAGCGCTTCTCCCTTATCTCCGTAATACAGAAATTGAACGACGAAGCCGCTGTTCGTTACATCAACGAAAAAACCCGAATCGGGAAGCGGCCGATCAAGCACTTTTTTTGAATAAATAAAACGAATGCGCCCATTTCGTTCTTCCCTCGCCTGAAAGGTGAAGTTCATAAAGGTAAGCGGATGGTGCTCGGCCGCAAACCGAAGAGCCGTCAGCTTTAATTCCGCGTCTGACAGCTGGATGTCTGAACTCGGGGAGTCCGTGCGTGAATACGTAAGCAAAGATCCGTCCTCTCCCAGTTCAATTGTTACCGTTTTGTCTGAATGGTAAGGGTCTTTCCATATAAAATAGGCTTTCGCCTTTTGTTTTTCGTCATAATCTTCTATTTCAAGCTCATAATGCGGCGGTATATTCCCGATCTCCAACGCTTTTTTTCTCAGATGTTCTTTCAGCAATGAAGTCATCCTTTCAAAAGAGTATACAAAAAGAACTGTGTTTTATTATATAAAAACGCCCTTCTTTTTTTAAAGGGAAGAAAGGTCCTTTTATGTGTCTATTTTTAGCAAAGCGGGAAAAGCTTCGGATTCAGGACGGCATTTTCTGATTCAAATTTCATACATCCCCTGATGCCGCAGGGGAAAAGTCATGACTTTCAGCCTATTGAACTCATAATAGCTCTGCCTGTATGAGCCTCTATAATGTGAGGGTAAATGGGCTTGTAAACGAGACGATACGTATTCTGTCCGCTGCCGTCATCATGCCTGTCCCAGGCCAGTTCAACCCGGATCGCTTCCAGAATCGCCGCCTTGGCCTCCTCCTTCGTCAATGAAGGGACCGGATCAATATGCCTAAGCTCTGCCGGGTCTATTTCCGGAGGCATATAAAAACTGATGCGTCCCGTCTTTTTACTGACGCAGATTCTCGACTCCCCGAAGCGGATAGGAACGCCGCCCGCCTCTGCCTTGAAGGTAAACCCCGCATTTTCCTGCTCATCGTCCGGTTCATCATATTGAATTTGAAAGAACTCATCTGCTTCCGGAAACATTGCAAACAGAAATCGAAGCGCAATGTTTTCACATTCGGCTTCAGAAAGCACCGGCGCGCCTTCTTCACGCATAAAGGACATCACTCCGGCAAGCTTGCCGGATTTTTTGTGATGGATTGTTTTTAATACTTGATTCGTCCGCTGCTCAAAAAGACTCATTAAGCTTTTATCGGCTCGGGCCGGTTCTGTTTCTTCATGGCGCCAGGCCATGCCGATCCTGCCGTCCCCAAGATCTGACTCTCTCACTTTGTGAAAGCCGGCATGCAGCCCGATCATATGATTCACATCAATATGATCCGTAATATCCTCAAGCGGTGAAAGCGGAAAACGCTGCGGCGTATCGTCTTCAATATCATCGTACTCTTTCTTTTCTTCTTTCAAATCGGCCGAAATAGGAAGGCTCGGCAATACAGTTTCATAAATGAGATGGGGTTTATCATCTCCCTGCTCATAAACTGAACGATGGAGTACTGAAAAGAAAAGCTCAACGTCAATGTCCTTTACAAAATGAGCCATTGCCTCCTGTTTGTCCGCAATTTGTCCGGGCCTCATCAGTCCATCTGCCTTTCCATGATAGCAAAACTCTATCACCTCTCCTGTAAGAGAGAGGTGAATGTAAAATCCGGTGAAGGGCAGCGGCAGCCCGTCGGCCATCTGAACATATGAATATCTCACTTTATCTTCACATACAGCCCTGTTTTCCTCCCGTACAAATTCAGCAGCTGCTCCGGGATAATGCGTGTCTGTAAAACTGAGCATCCGCTTTTCTATTTCCTCTGAGGGAAGCGAAGCCTGGTCGGTTTGCGGAGCTGGACGGGACAAGGATTTCAACTGACCGTTCAGCTCCAATTCAACCATGATACTGCTGTCTTCATTACCCTTATCACTCCACCAAAACAGCGCACGTTCATCCTCATAATCCTCCGCATCCATTTGGTAATGAGCCGGAACATTTCCAATCCGGGCTGCAGCCTGTTTTAATTTCTCCCTTTTCATATGTACACTTCCTTATTCGTGAAAAAATGAATCGTTAAGAAGAAAGGAAATAGCGCGGGCTATTTCCTTTTTTTCGACTTACTTAAAGATGTCACTGATATACTGAGCCTCGTCCTCGGTTAATTGAACATCTAGCGTCTGCAGGTTGTTCTTCAGCTGGTCAGGGCGTTTGGCGCCTGGAATGATTGCGTCAACCGCCGGCCTTGATAGCAGCCAGGCAAGGGCGATATGCGCCGTTTGCGTTCCTTTTTCTTCGGCGACGGCTTTCAGCTTGTCCACTTTTTCCAGATTTTGAAGAAACGTTTCTCCCTGAAATTGCGGATTATCCTTTCGGATGTCGTCAAATGCCGCGTCTTTTGTGAATTTTCCCGTCAGTAAGCCGGAGGCGAGCGGGAAATACGGGATAAAGGAAATGCCGTTCTTTTCACAGTAAGGCAGCAGTTCCTTTTCCGCATCGCGCTGAATCAGCGAGTATTCGGATTGGAAGACCTCTAAATAGCCGTCGGCGTTAAACTCCTGCAATTGCTGAAAATCAAGGTTGGAGGCGCCGATGGCTTTAATTTTCCCTTCATCCTTCAGTTCTTTTAATGTGCCCGCCACCTCGGACATCGGTGTTTTGCCGTCAGGGAAGTGAACATAATACAAATCAATTACATCCGTCTTCAGCCGCTTGAGGCTTTTTTCCACCTCTCCCCGAAGAAATTCGCGGCTGTTATCCAGCTCGATTTGTCCGTTGACCTCTTTATGGGCACCCTTTGAAGCGATAACCAGCCTGTCACGGGCGCCGCGTTCCTGTACGACTTCTCCGATTAACTCCTCAGAACGCCCCAATCCGTATATAAAAGCTGTATCAATAAAATTCACGCCGCCATCCAAAGCCGTGCGGACGAGATCTTTCCCCGTCTCATCATTCAGATTCAGAAACAGATTATGTCCCCCGACCGCATTCGCGCCAAAACCGATTCGCTTTACCCGTAAATTTGTCCTGCCTAACGCACGTGTCTGCTCCATTGTTCATTCCCCTTCCTGAAAGCATCTCCTGTTATTATTAGATAGATGGAATTTATTATCCTGCCTGCGGGGAAAATCAGCATGTCAAACCGACAGAAAAAACCTTGAAAAGCTTTTGCCCTTCAAGGTTTTTGTCATGTTCTGTTAAGATGTCAACGCTGCCGCGAAGCGATCGGCTTCGTCCTGCAAAGCACTTTCGATTTCTTTATAGCGGCTGGAAATGGTTGAGGCGCTTACGCCGTATTTTTTCGCCAGCTTAGCTTGTGAAACGGAAGCGCCGCTTAGAGAAATGCTGTTCACATAATACTCGACCGCCGCCGCAAAGGCTTCCGGCTTTCTGATGGTCGGCGTTTTTTTGTCGCAGAAGGATTTCCACAGGTCGATGACGGCCGGAAGAAGCTCTGCCGGATATTCATCTCCGGTCATGCCTTTTTCAATGGCATCCGCTGTCTCCTTCTCCATATCATTCGCCCACTCCGTACGGTTTTCTTCAGTGCTTGGCTTCGGCTCTTCTGCATTTCCTAAAAGAGCGGCCAGAACAGTATCGAAGTCTTCCTCCATAAAGCGCTCAGGCGATTTCCCTTGCACCGCCGCCTTTTTCACTTTGCTGATCAGGGCGTCCGTCCGCTTCACAGGGAAGATTGTGAATTGCATGAAGAATTCCGCTTTTTCCGCTTCGTGAATCGGATAGCCCAGAATCAGGCTTCCCACAGGCGGAAGATCCTGCTGGTTTGCATCCATTTCCACCTTGAACTGTTTTTTCGTCATTACATCTTCAAAGTGGATCATACCTTCTTTGATGTCCTCGAGCAGCATGAGCGCCGGGGTCATGCTTTTCCATGATTCAACGATCTCACGCGTTTTCGGGCGGTTGATGCTGCCGCCTTTTTTCTGAAGATAATCTTCGAAAATCGTCTTGCCGTCTGCAAGCTCACGGAAGAAAATTCCCCAGATGCCGAGATTAAATACGCTGATGTCCTTTGTCTGCCTGTCCATAGAAGAGATGAATTCATGCTTGTTAATAAACGATGAAATGCTTTCTCTATGTACGGTAAAGGCGTACTCCATCAAGTTTTCCTGAATCTGCTTCGCTTCTTTTGCAGCGATGTCTGCCGGAATATCAGCTGCTTTACTTCCGCAGCATTTTTTATATTTCTTCCCGCTGCCGCATGGACAAGGGGCATTTCTTTTCACTTTTCCCACAATAAACCCTCCGAATTCTGATATAACTATATTATTTTAACAAAAATAACTTCTGAGGGCTTGGTTTACGGTGAAAAAAGAATATGGAAACCATCTGCCGGATGCCGGAGAAGACAAAAAAGAGCCTCGAAGACTTGTATTCCCGCAGGCTCTGACTCTATTAATTCAAGTTTTCTCCGCCGCCGCTGAGACCTTCTTTAATCAGCCCGTTTACTTTGCTGCTCATCAAAAGGCCGATGTGGCCGACACCGCGGACTTTCACATTTTTCGCGCCGTGTAATTTGGATAGTCCGTTGATGACAATCAAGTCAAGTGAACCGTAAATGGATGTGTACAAAATCTTTTGATTCGGGTCTGTGCCCGGGAGCGCTTTGTTTGTGACCAGGCGGTTCGCTCCGCCCAGCGTCACGACATTTCCAACCTTGTCTCCGCCGTCTAAATTTTTAATATAATAAAGTGTGTTTGCGCCGCCCATACTGTGCGCGACAATATCGACTTTACTTGCTCCCGTTTCACTGAGCACTTTTTTTACATACGTTGATAGTCTCGGCGCATTTCTTTTGTTATGCCCTGTTTTATCCCAAAAGTCAATCGCATACAGGTCTTTGGAGGACCATCCTTGGGAGATTAGATAGGTTTTAATGCCTGCGAAGTTAAAAGATGCCCCGCCGATTCCGTGCACCATGATCACCGGGTTGTGCCCGGAGGCGGCTTTGGTGACGGATGGCTGCAACGCAAATACGGAGACGATACTCAGCATGCAGATCATCAATACCGCCAGACATTTATTTTTCACTGTTTTCATCATTTTCCTCCATTCTGTAATGAATGATCAATCTTTATAATAAGTCAGAAAATTATGTATAAACAGTGTTTTTATTACTTTTTTCAACAATAAAGTTTGTCGGTAAAAAAGGGACATTCAGACCTTCCCCCCCTAGGCTTTCCGGGTTAAAGCCCCATTCCTATCAACTTAAAAATAGAAACTAAATAAACTTGTGCTTTTTTCTTTCTATGCTCATGAAATTCGATACCAGCACTTACTTATAGAACTATCCCAAGGTGTATTCGTCACGTCCGCGTTTCGTTTATCTGCCGGATGCCGGAGGAAACAAAAAAGAGCCTTGAAGAAATTGATTCTCCGAGGCTCTCTGACTCTATTGATTCGTATTTTCACCGCCACCGTTAAGCCCTTCTTTAATCAGGCCGTTTACACGGCTGTTCATCAAAAGGCCGATGTGGCCGACACCGTGAATTTGCACGTTTTTCGCTCCGATTAATCGTGACAGCGGGTTCATGACGATCAAGTCAGCTGAGCTGTAAACGGATGTGTATAAAATCTTTTGGTTCGGATCGGTGCCCGGCAGCGCTCTGTTTGTGACCAGGCCGTTGGCTCCGCCAAGCGTCACGACGTTAGCGATTTTGTCTCCGCCGTCCATGTTTTTAATATAGTAAAGCGTATTTGCGCCGCCCATGCTGTGCGCAACAATATCGACTTTGCTTGCTCCCGTTTCACTGAGCACTTTTTTCACATAAGTTGATAGTCTTGGCGCATTGTTTTTATTGTTCCCTGTCTTATCCAAGAAATCAATGGCGTACAGCTGTTTACTTGACCAGCCTTGAGACACTAAATACGCTTTTATTCCTGCGAAGTTAAATGACGCACCGCCGATCCCATGGACCATGACCACAGGGTTGTGTTCCGAGGAGGCTTTCGACACGGTTGGCTGCATGGCAAATACGGAGACGACAGACAGCATACAAATTGTGATGATAGCGAGAAGTTTACTTTTTACATGTTTCATGATTTTCCCTCCTGATTCGCAATAAATTCACAATATTCATTCTATTTGAGAAAAAAGAGGAAAAATAGTGCGCTTTTTACTGTTTTATACAAGAATAAAAAGACTGTAAAATAAGAAAAATACACCTTTCATTTTCATGCACTAATGCTTTAATACGGCAAATGAAAAAAAGATGAGGACATCAGGCCCTCATCTTCTAGTACTCATTAAAATAGGTTTGAAGCCGTTCGGGGTCATCTGTTTTTGTCAGAGCGAGCATCAGCAAAATACGCGCTTTTTGAGGGTTAAGAGAGTTTGAAGCCAGCAGGCGGTCTTTTTCAAACTCACGATTTGGCGTTACGGCGCCATTCCCCGTCCTTGTTGACCGAACGATCGCCAGGCCGTTTTTGACCGCCTTTACAGCGCCTTTTTTTGCCGTGTCAGACATGGAACCGTTCCCGGCCCCTGCAAACACAATGCCCTTTGCTCCGGCTTTTGCGGCGGCATCAAAGAGATAGCCTCCGTCGTTTTGGTAGCCGTAAATAATGTCAACCTGAGGCAGTTTTTTCAGCTTGGCTATATTAAAATCAGTATCCTTCGTATGCTTTCGGGTGATGATATTGTTAAAATACACGTCATCGGCGATCGTTCCGATGTACCCCATTTCCTCTGATTTGAAGGTATCTGTCGCAGTTGTGTTGGTTTTTGTCACATAGCGTGCCGAACCGATTCGGTCATTTAAGACGACAAGCGCCCCTTTTCCTTTCGCTTCGGGCGCCGCCGCCACCTTTACGGCGTTGTATAAGTTCGACGGGCCATCCGCTCCGATCGCGGTTGACGGTCGCATTGATCCGGCCACTACAACCGGTTTCTCGCTTTTTACGGTCAGATTGAGAAAATAGGCTGTTTCCTCAAGTGTATCTGTCCCATGTGTGATGACAATGCCGTCCGTATCGTCAGACCGGAGCAGCTCGTTGACGCGTTTTGCCAGCTTCAGCAACGTTTTGTTGTCCATATTCTGACTGTCGATATTCACAATTTGCTCTCCGCTGACATGAGCAATGTCCTCCATTTCTGGAACGGCTTGAATAAGCGAATCCACTCCTACCGCGCCGGCCTTGTATTCCGTCGTGGAAGTCTTTGATTTATCTGCGCCTGCGATCGTGCCGCCGGTGGCGAGAATTTTGATGTTCGGGAGATTCCCTTTTTTGGATGAAGAGCCATTTTTCGTTTGATGCGGAGCTTCTTTCGCCTGAGGAGACTGGGAGCAGCCGACGGCAATCAGCAGCAGGGCTGTTATAAATGTGACGATGGGCATTAATCGTTTTTTCATTATTCTCTCTCCTTTAGTCATGGGGTTAGTATTTATTAATGAATGATTTTTCATACTTGGTCAAAAGGTGCGGCAGGCAATCTTCCGCACAAAATATCCGATAAAATCCTTGACACCGCATCAAGATAATAGACCAGTCACTATATTTTCAGTTTGTCATTTATCAGTAAGGTGGGAACGTTATGAGCTATGGAGATTCTCGTGAAAAAATACTTGCCGCAGCGACCCGGCTGTTTCAGGTGCAAGGGTATTACGGGACGGGACTGAATCAGATTATTAAAGAAAGCGGCGCGCCGAAAGGTTCTCTTTATTATTATTTCCCGGGCGGAAAAGAGCAGCTTGCGATTGAGGCTGTAAATGAAATGAGTGATTATATCCGCTTGAAAATAAAAGAAAGCCTTGATGCCCATCCTGATCCGGCGGAAAGCATTCAATTATTTTTAAAGGATTTGTCTCGCCAATTTACATGTCCGGAAAACTTTGAAGGATTTCCTGTCGGGTTACTCGCCGCTGAGACTTCTTTAACAAGCGAAAATCTGCAAAAAGCCTGCCAGAATGCTTATCAGGAATGGGAAAACTTATTTGCCGGCAAATTAAGAGCAGCCGGTTTTTCCGAGGAAAAGGCCGCGGAAATCAGCACCGTCCTTAATGCCATGATCGAAGGCGGAATCATTTTGTCTTTGGCTAAAAAAGACCGCATGCCGATCATCCATATTTCAAAACAAATCCCTAAACTGCTGAAGACATAAAAATACGAGAGACATCTTACCGTAAATAGAGAGGAGAATGATATTGGAAACAGCTCAAACTTCCAAACAATATAAAGTCATGCCGATCATGATTTCTTTGCTGACGGCGGGATTTATCGGCATGTTCAGTGAAACGGCGCTGAACATCGCGTTAACTGATCTGATGAAGGAATTACATATTACTCCTTCTACCGTGCAGTGGTTAACAACGGGCTATTTGCTCGTTCTGGGCATTCTTGTTCCGGTTTCGGGGCTGCTGCTGCAATGGTTTACGACGAGACAGCTTTTCATCGTCTCACTCGCCTTTTCCATTATCGGCACTTTCATTGCCGCGATCGCGCCGAGTTTTCCGTTTCTTTTAGCGGCGAGAATCGTTCAGGCTTTAGGAACGGGGCTGTTATTGCCGCTTATGTTTAATACCATCCTGGTCATCTTTCCGCCTCATAAACGCGGAGCGGCAATGGGAACGATCGGGCTTGTGATTATGTTCGCCCCTGCCATCGGGCCGACTTTTTCAGGGCTTGTTTTAGAGCATTTAAACTGGCACTGGATTTTCTGGATTTCTCTGCCGTTTCTCGTACTGGCTCTTTTATTCGGCATCGCCTACATGCAAAACGTGTCAGACATTACAAAACCGAAAATCGATGTGCTTTCTATTATTCTGTCCACGATCGGCTTCGGCGGCATCGTATTCGGATTCAGAATGCGGGAGAAGGATCAGGGGATGGTCGAGCCCGACGGTTGTCGGATCACTCACTGTCGGTGTTGTGGCGCTGATCTTGTTTTCGATCCGCCAGCTGACAATGAAGCAGCCGATGATGAACCTTCGCGCATTCCGTTACCCGATGTTTATTCTCGGCGTCGTAATTGTATTTATCTGTATGATGGTCATCTTATCAACGATGCTTCTGTTGCCTATGTATTTACAAAGCGGCTTGATGCTGACGGCCTTTACGTCCGGGCTTATTCTTCTGCCGGGCGGTATTTTAAACGGCTTTATGTCCCCGGTTACCGGGCGGCTGTTTGATAAATACGGTCCGAAATGGCTTGTGATTCCGGGATTTGTCATTGTTGCGGCTGTTCTTTGGTTTTTCTCAAACATCTCAGTTGCTTCAACGGCCGTTCTGGTCAATCGTGCTTCATACGTGCCTGATGATCGGGATTTCCATGATTATGATGCCGGCGCAAACAAATGGCTTAAACCAGCTTCCGCCGGAATTTTATCCGGACGGCACAGCCATTATGAATACGCTCCAGCAGATGGCCGGAGCGATCGGCACTGCGGTGGCGGTAAGCATCATGGCGGCCGGACAAAAGAACTATATGAGCACCGTCAAAAATCCCGCTGACCCCGCCGTCTTTCCGCACGCGCTGACTGCGGGCGTCCAGCACGCCTTTATCTTCGCAATGATTGTGGCCATTATCGGTCTGCTCTGCGCCTTCTTTATGAAACGCGTCAAAGTTGATCATTCATAAGAAAACAGCAGGCTCGCTTGAGTCTGCTGTTTTTTTATATACGGCGGTGTGCGAAAGCCAGTTGATCAATCGCATATGCCAATTCATCCTTTGTATTATAAAAATGAGGCGCAAGACGAATGACATGATGCCGGGGTGAGCATATGATGTTTTGCCGTTTCAGGAGCGCCGCTGTTTCTGATGCTCTTTCATCATAAATCGAAATCATGCCAGGCCTGTCTTCGCATGATGGAGGGCCTGCAAGGTTCAGCCCCTTTTCAGACGCGTATCCATACGCAAACGCACTCAGTTCTTTCACTTCTTTATGGATACGGGCTGTGCCTATGCCGTTCAGAAGCGATAAAGCCGCATTCGCCGCATACACGCTGATAAATGCCGGGGTTCCGGTCTCAAAGCGTTTCGCTCCGTCGGCATAAGAAAAACGGGTCAGATCAAACGCTGTGTCCTTTTGCTGTCCGAACCAGCCCGATGCTTTCGGCTTCAGCTGCTCTGCCAGTTCCTTTCTGACATAAAGAAATGCCGTTCCCGGTATACCGAGCATATACTTTCTCGCGCCCGCGGCTAACATATCAACTCCCCATTCCTTCACATCAATCGGGACATGCCCCGCTGATTGATAGGCATCAACAAAAAGGAGCGACCCTTTCTTTGCGGCTATCGCGGCAATTTGCTTCACATTCTGTACAAAACCGTTCGTGTATGCAACATGAGGCACACAAGTTACCAGCGTCTGATCTGTGATAAACGTTTCATATCGCTCTAATGGGATCATCCCTTCATCGGACGTGATAACTGAAAGCGTAACATCAGCTTGCGCCTTCCAGACGTGGGCAATCGCCGGGAAGTCCAAATCCGTATATACCGCCTGTTTCTTTTTACAATTGGATAAAGCAGAGGCAACGGATACCGCGGCATCCGTCACTGAAGGCAAAACGGCAATCTCCTCAGGCTCAGCGCCAATCAGCCTTGCAAACTCGCTTCTTGCTTTCTCCGTCCTTTCAATGGCTTCATCCCAGTTCCCGCCTTTTTGCAGCAAACTTTCTTGATATTCGGTGATCGCTTTCGAAACCGGTGCAGCCAGAGCGCTTTGAGAACAGCTCGCGAGCATGGTATGTGTTTGAAGCGACGGGAATAAATTGCGGTATTGTGTCAGTGAAGAGTCCAAGGCATGTTCCTCCTCCGGCAGGAATATATGTCAATTATAGAGTATGTAGAAAGAGAAAAGGAGGGTTTGTTATGGAGAAAAAAGTATTGTTCACAGGCTTTGACCCATTTGGCGGAGAATCGGTGAACCCTTCCTGGGAAGCCGTCAAACAGCTTAACGGCTTCACTGAAGGCTCCGTCATCATGGTGTCTGAACAGGTGCCGACAGTTTTTGATAAGTCACTCACCGTTCTGCGCCAAGCTATCAAAAAGCACCAGCCTGACATCGTCATTTGTGTCGGACAGGCAGGCGGCAGAATGCAGATCACGCCGGAACGGACAGCTATTAATTTGAATGAGGCGCGCATACCGGACAACGAAGGAAACCAGCCCATCGATGAGCCGATTTCACCTGACGGGCCCGCAGCTTATTGGACCGGGCTTCCGATTAAGCGGATCGTGGAGGAAATAAAGAAAGAAGGCATTCCCGCGGCCGTTTCCTACACGGCGGGAACCTTTGTATGCAATCACCTCTTCTACGGGCTGATGGATGAGCTCAGCCGACTGCCATTACACATTCGGGGCGGGTTTATTCACATCCCGTACATCCCCGAACAAACACTGGAAAAAGCAGCGCCGAGCCTCAGCCTGAACCTCATGGTGAAAGCGCTCAAAATCGCTGCGGTGACGGCCGCAGCGCATGAGGATGACATTCATACCGGCGGAGGCGAGCTTCACTAAACCGCTGACGGCGCCTCCGCCCATTTCTTTCTATATACGATCCGTGAAAGCGTAACGCTGATTTCATACAGCACCAATAGCGGAATCATGACGAGAAAGTCAGACATAAAATCAGGCGGCGTGATCAGCACCGATACGACAATCAGCAGAAAATACGATAGCTTTCTCGCTTTTGCCAGCCGGGCGGGATTCACAATGCCGAGCCGCGTCAAAAACATGACGGCCAAGGGCATTTCAAACAAAAAACCAAACGGCAGGGTAAGGTTGAGCATAAATGAGAAATAGTTGTCCGCCGTAAACACTATGTCAAAATGGCCGGCGGATAACTGTGTCAAAAAGCCGAGCACGATCGGAAATAACACAAAATACCCGAAGGAAATGCCGATGATAAACAAAACGGACAGACCCGGAATGTACAATAAAGCGGCCCGTCGTTCAGATGCTGTCAGCGCCGGCGCAGTAAACCGCCAAAGCTGAAAGGCTGCAATCGGGATAGTTGCCGTAATCGCGCATATTCCGGCAATCATCATGTACACCCATAGGATCTCACTCGGACCTAAAACAGCCAGTTTTCCGTTCAAATCCTTAATCAGCCAGTCATAAATATCCTGCACAAACCAAAACGCGCCGATTAAAAACACGAGAAAGGCAAGCAGCGTTTTAATGAGGCGCTGCCGGATTTCCTCTAAATGCCCGATTAAATGGGTTTCTTTTTTATCCAATCCGTACATCCTCCTTGTATATGAAGAAAGAGGCAGAAGTGAATCCCTCTGCCTCATCAGGATTCACCCTGCCGTTTTATCTTTTTCAGCCGCCTGCTTGTCCGGCTCTTCATTTGAAACCAGTGTCTTTGCGGCGCTTTTGAATTCAAGCAGCGTGCGGCCTGCAGCACGGCCGATTTCCGGAAGCTTTGACGGCCCGAAAATGATCAGGGCGATGACAAAAATTAAGAGTAACCCGGGAATTCCTATGTTTGAAAACATGAGTTTCCCTCCTTATTGTGAGATTTTGGCCCGTTTCTTCCTCATTTGCTTTTCATGGGCATTGTTATGGGCGAAGAAGCGGTCCTCCTCTACCTCGTCCGATTGCTTCAAACCGCCTGCAACAGCTGCTGCCGAAACCTTACGAATCCCTGTCTGGTCTTTTTGATAAATGAATGATGCCCGCGTCGACGCCTCGGCGCCCGGCTCAGTCACATACGGCACGACTCTGTAGTCCGCCTTCCATTGCGCCGGGGTCACCGTACAGCGGACATAACCGCGGTAGTCATTGAAAAACTTAATATGAGGATTTTGTTTTAAAATTTGATCCGTATCGGCTCTTTTATCCGCGCCGTTCCCTCCCGACGTGATAGAGGTGCCGACGAATTCTGCTCCGAAAATAGGCGAGTTGGTTTTATTAAAATCCGTGTGCAGATTCGACGCCCAGCTCGCATGGACATCTCCCGTCAGCACGATGACATTGTTAAGATTTTTGCTTTTGATGAAATTGATGACACGCTCCCGCTGGGCAGGATAGCCGTCCCAAGAATCCATGCTAAAAATCGGATTTGCGGTCGTGCCGAAATTCCATTGCGCGAAAAAGATTTGCTGCGCAAGCACATTCCACTTCGCTTTGGAGGCGGCCAAATTTTCGAACAGCCATTGCTCTTGCTCTGTCCCCATCAATGTGCGTTTCGGATCTCTCCATTCATCAGAAGGCGGCTTATTCCCGTCGCCGTTCGCCTGATCATCTCTGTACTGCCTTGTATCAAGCACATTGAACGAAGCTAAATCGCCATATGAAAATTGGCGGTACAGCCTCATATCAGGGCCATTCGGCAGTGACATGCGCCTGAGCGGCATATGCTCATAATAAGCCTGATAGGCAGCCGCGCGCCTGAGTACAAACGCTTCAACCGATTGGCCTTTTTCAGGGATGACATTGGCGTAATTGTTCTCCACCTCGTGGTCGTCCCACGTGACGACCCACGGAAACGCGGCGTGTGCCGATTTTAAATTGGCGTCTGAACGGTATTGGGCGTGCCGGTTGCGATAATCTTCAAGCGTATACACCTCAGCGCTGCTGTGTGTCCTGACATTCCCCGTTTTTGACACATATTCATTAGGGCCGTATTCATAAATGTAATCGCCGAGATGGAATACGAGATCAAGCTTTTCCTTCGCCATGTGCTTATACGCCGTGTAATAGCCGTGTTCATACTGCTGGCATGAGGCAAACGCAAACGTCATGCTCGATACTTTATCGTTTGGTGCGGGCAATGTTTTTGTCCGGCCGACAGGGCTGAGCTCGTGCCCGCTTTTGAAGCGGTAATAGTACACTTTATTAGGCTTCAGCCCATCCGCCTCGACATGAACGGAATGTCCGAGGTTCGGCTTGGCCATTTCTGTCCCGCGTTTAACGATGTGCCGGAAGTGTTCATCGCTTGCAATCTCCCACTTTACAGGCATAGCCTGATTCGGCATGCCGCCTCCGTTTAGCGGGTCAGGAGCGAGCCGCGTCCAGAGCACGACGCTGTCAGACAGCGGATCGCCTGATGCCACGCCGAGTGTAAACGGGTAACTTGAAAACTTAGGAGCGGCATTTACTTCAAAAGCGCCGAATGATTGCGCGATCGCTAATCCGAGGGAGAGGCCGGCGATTTTCCCGGCTCCTTGAATAAATTTACGGCGGTCAAACGTATTGTTCTGAAAGCTTTTCTCCTCTAGCTCCTTGATCCATTCATCTATACGGCCGTCATGTGTCATGTCAGTTCCCCTTTCTTCTTATTGATCGCCCTCATTATAGAAAAGAAATGTTAAACCGCTATGAAGAACTGTAAAGGATTTGTAAGCATGACAATGGAACGAAAGGAGACATTTTTCACATTGTTTCGACAAACGATAGCGGCAGCGTAAAAAAACCCTTCTGTTTCTTTACGGCGCTTCATCCGTCAAGCGCACTTTGTTCCTATTTTTCTTCACATGATTTTAAAAAAACACCGTTCAAATAGATGAACGGTGTGTCCGGCCTTAAAATGTGTTGTACACGTTTTCGCACGTTTCGCCTGTCGGCTGATAGAAACAATGGGACTTGTATCTGGCCACAAACGGCTGATTATACCAAGTCGGCGGGCAGTTTCCCGGCGGTTTAAAATACCACAGGCTGAATTTTGCCGGCCAAAATCGTTCTCCATTAATGTTCCGCCGTGCGAGCCTCCGTTCGGTTTCGCGCGGCCTTTGATAAAAATATCCGTGAGTCACCGCCTCAAACGCGTGCGGCTGAAACACCATCTGTCTGATGGTGCGGAGGCCTTTAAAATCAGAGCAATTCGCCCTCACCCGATTGATTCCCACATTGCCGACCAGAAGCATTCCCTGCTGTCCTTCGCCTTCTGCCTCCGCCCTGAGCAGCCTTGCCATTAAATCCACATCGGCGCTCGACGCTTTTACAACTGCCATCATGACACCTCCCGTCTTTTCTCCCTTCATCATATTCAGCGGCGGCCCAGTGATGACAGCCGGCAGGCAGAAAACTTATTTAAACGTTTGTTTCATGAAAAAGGGTTTATATTTCTCAATATGAGGAAACATACTAACATGATTTCCAAAAGGAGGAATACGTATGGCGCATATTAAAGCACTTGCCATTAAAGGCATTATGACTCTCATTATTCTGTATCTGGTACTCGGCTTAGGCTTTAACTTTACATTCGGTGACGCGCTGCTGATGACCATTGTGTTAGGGGCTGTTTCTTACTTTACGGGTGATCTTTACGTATTGCCGAAATGGAACAACATTACGGCGGCGTTAGCTGATTTCGGACTCGCGTTTCTCGTCGTGTGGCTGGTGGGAATGCCTCTGTCAATGGGCATCTCCGGAGGAAAGCTTGCATTTGCAGCTCTTATTTCTGCCATTATTATCGCTGTCGCAGAATATTTTTTCCATTTCTATATCATGAGAAAAGACTTGGGCAACTCCCGTTTTTTAGAGCCCCGATCTGAATAACGCAAAAAGGCCGGATGGCGGCCTTTTTTATATGGCATCCTGCCGGCGGGCTTTATGAACCGTCCAATAAGCGGAGGCAATGCCGATCATCGAAGTTAGTTTCAGCATCATATACCAGCCTGAAAAACACATGTTTCAGTTACATTCATGTAATCAAAAACATGTGTTTTTTATATCATATATTTTTCAGTTCAAATGCTTTCTGATAAAATTCTTGCGCCGTCCAGATGACGCCTTTACGCCGCATTTCGGGCAGGGTGTCCCTTCCTCCTGCACCCGTCCCTTCAGAATGCGGACATGTAACTTCGAGGTCGTCTGCTGCGATCACCATGTGAATCCCTCCTTTTTTGTTTATTTGTCCTGCTCCAATCAGATTCCACGGCCATCACCTCCTTTACACCATACAAAAAAACCCCGTCCATCAAAGGACGAGGCTGTCGCGGCGCCACCTTTATTAACGGCTGAAAAGCCATTCTCTCAACAAGTATAGAAACATCCGTCTCGATATTCCTTTCTTGATAACGGGGAAAGAATCCCGGCACCGCCTACTGTTTTTCAGCATAGCAATTCAGAAGCCCATTCCGCACCGGGCGGGGATCGGTTCACAGCAGCCACCGACTCTCTGAACACCGCACGCTGATACGTACTTATTCTTCCTCAGCATTGTTGAGCCGTTCTTTTATTTTAAAATGTATCATACGCTGTCATCCGGCGGAAGTCGATAACCTTTCGTATCGGCCAGGCCGAGCATGTCCCGCGCCATTTGCATATGCTCCTCTTGCCCCGTCTGAAGCGCGAACTTCGCTGTTTCCACAGGATAAGCCGCCTGCCATTCTGTCACATGCTCCTGCATTTTCGGCCAGATCCTTCCGCCTTCAGCTTGGTAGCTCTGAAGCAGGCGTTTCGTTTCTTTTTCTCCGAATATGGCTTGATAAAGGACAAAATCCTTGGCCGGATCGGCAACCTTTGCCTCCGTCCAATCAAGAAGCCCCGTCACACACTGATTCGGGCCGATTAATATATGCGGGGGATGCAAGTCGCCATGGATCAGCGCGGAAAAATCAGGCCAATACGAGCTGTCATTTATCCAAGTTTGCCATCTTTGCCAAAGCGGCTCTGAGACCCCGATTTCTTTTTTTACCCGATCCATTGATTCCGCTGCCCTTTGCCTGACGTCATCCGGCTTTATGATTTCGATACCGGACTTAGAGGCAGTAGCCGGATCTGCCCCGTGCAGCCCGGCTAATGCGGCGGCAAGGGAGCGGACAAAATCGTCTGAAGGCGGCTCGTGTTCCATATTCCAGACATACTGTTTCTTCTCCAGGTCAATAACGGCTGCGGGTATTCCGTCCAGTTTCGGATAAGCGATCAGTTCCGGTGTATGAATCCGCCAATCGGGCACAGATACCGTGACATAGCTGCGGAGAAACGTGAGGACGTCACTTTCAGCAGCCGCTCTTTCAATAACATCGGGACGGCGCGGCTTTCGGAGCACCCATGTCACGCCGCTGTCATCTTCAGCAAATACGACTTGGAAGTCCATCCCCGTTTCATTGATGTCCGCCCCTTCATGTTTTAAATGTAAGCCATTTTCCTTTGCGATGTTCAGAACGGATTCTATATCCTTTTGTTTTGTCATTTTGTTTCCCCATTTCCCTTATTTACTGAAGCAGAGCTTCGCATGAGGCGGAGGAAAAAGAGATATGTCAAGACACCAAAAAAAGGGCGGCATAATCGCCGCCCCCTTATCAATAACTGTCAGGGTTCTTTATTCAGGCAGATCAATCCCGGTTTCCTCCGCACACAAGGCAGAGACATTGACACTATTTGATTAGTGCGAAAACCGGAATTTGATTTGCCATCAGGACCCCTCCGTTCTTTTCGAATTAACATTATTTTACACAAAAACTTTATATAAGTAAACGGTTTTTATCTGCTTACCGGCTGCCGCTGTTTACATATTTCGTCCCCTCATGTAAATCCTTTGCTTCTAAAAAGAAGACATGAATAAACTTTTTCATATTGACCTTAACCGGTGAAAGCGGCACGGTTTCCTTGGACTGCATTTCCTTCATTCTCTTGCTGACGGCCGGGAAATCAAAGAATTTTGAGGCATAATGTTCAAATTTAGGATTTGAAAAATCAGTTGTGCCTAATGAAGCGAAATGGTTTAACGAATGAATGATGGCTCTTCTGATCCGCTGTTCCGAGGCTTTGATTTCTCTGTTGATCTCGGCTTGTGACGCCGCAGGCCCCAGCTTCCGTATCGCGACGTTTGTGAACATCTGCTTTAAAGACGGAATGTTTTTTTCCGCCTGTTCATCCTCAAATAAATAGTGAAGGACGGCCATGAGGTCATGCGCGCCGCTTTCTCCCACGATGCCCAATTCCGATAAAAGAAATTTTCCGGTTTCTTTGATTGATTTCTCGTGCACATCCCTCGGCCGGTTTTGTTTCGGTTCATTCCGCTGAACTAGCCGGCTTAAAGAGTTTTGAATGTCGCCGATCGAAGTTTCCAGTTCGATCCGCTCTTTTACTTTTCGCAAAACGGTGACGATCTCGATCTTGTTGATAGGTTTGTGGATAAAGTATTCGATGCCGAGAGAATACGCTTCTCCCACCATTTCCTTCGCCTCCACTTGCGAAATCATCACCGCTTTTCCAAAGTACGAATCCTGAAGACGGCGAATCGTCTCAATCCCGTCCCGGCCCGGCATCAATAGGTCAATTAATAAAATATCCACTTGTTTAAAATGCAAGTGATGCCCTTCGATCTGGCTTCCGTCCTCTGCCTCGCCGACCACTTCGCCCAAGTCTTCATCTTCTATGATCTGTCTTAAAATGGAACGGATTGCCCGGTCATCATCAGCTATAAAAAAACGCATATTATGAGCTCATCCTTTCTGCAATCAAATGCCTTACCGGCAGCTTGATCGTAAATATCACGCCTTTTGGTTTATTGTGAAAGGAGATGTCTCCGTCAAGCTCTGTCACGATTTCCTTCACATAAGAAAGCCCGATTCCCGTGGAGGGGGTGCCGAATTCATCATACTTCGACGTAAATCCCGGATCATAAACGATCTCTCCGATTTTTTCCGGGATGCCCGGACCGTTGTCTTCCGCTTGGAATTCCGCCATATCTCCTTCTGCCTTTCGCAGCCCGAGACGGATCTCTCCCTTATCGCCCATGGCTTCAACGGCATTTGCCGCGACATTATTCATGATCGACAGTACGGTAAACACATGGTAATCAGGATGATCTCCCTCGATCGTGCATCGAAAGGCGATGTCCTTTCCTAATGATTCAGCATATTTTTCATTGATTCGGATCACAAGGCCGATTAAAGCTGCGGCATCCATGTAATCTCGAAATCTTTCATTTGAGATCAGCTTGGACAGCCCGGCAAAAATGCGTTGATTGTCTTTTTTCACCTCGTGAATCTCCCCGGCCAGACGCAGCAATCTCTTTCCGATCTCCTGATTGTCCCCGCTTATTTCCCGGTAAAGCTGATAGGATTCGTTAGTCACATGCTCCGTCGTTTTCAGCGTCTTTTTCAAATGAATCGTTTCTTCATATAAATTAGACACGATCATCAGCATATGCTCATGCTGTTTCCTCGTTTGTTTTTCTCTGACTTGCGCCTCGTACAGCTTCATCACATTGAAAAAGCTCAGCACGATAAATGTGTGAGACACGGCGATGACCGCGATGTCCGTCAGCTTTTCAGGCGTAATCATCGTTTTGTCATCAGAAAACTGAACGGCCAGTTCAATGGCGTCCGAGGCAACTTCAATGAGAAAGCCGAGGAAACCGATCATAAACGGCCGATCGCGGAAATTCCTGACCTTCAGCACATGAAACAAACAAGCATATGTAAAGTAAAAAAAGAAGCTTGAATATTGGCTGTGAAAAGCATCCATAAATCCGGCATGCCCTCCGCCCAAGCATTCCAAGCCGATACGAAATAACACAACGGCCGCGCCTGTCAAAAGCCCTGACAAAACTGCCGGCACATGTCTTAACAGCAGCAGGAAAAAGAAAAAAGCGGGGGCGCCGAAGCTGATTCTGTACACCTCATTTAAAGGATAAAATTTCAGTTCTCCCGCCAGCGGCACGGTGATCAGCATAAGGGCGAAAAGATAGCCGTCTTTTTTTAATAAATATTCGAACCTGATCACAATCACTTCCTTCTCTTATCTATTTTGAATAAGACCGGGGCAGCCCGCAAATTTCTTTAGACCCGGTATGGCTATCCGCTCTGCCATTTTTATAAATCTATCGGCTTATTTTAAGATTGATTTTGTCGTATTTTGTATGATTCTGTAGATGTCATTATACATTAAATCTACGCACACTATGCACGAAAACGTTTTCCAGCCCCCGATTCCGCTTATGGACAGGCATGAAACAGAGGAGGAATGTTATGAAAGATATGATCAGGGAGCGCCTTGAAAAAGAGGAACTGGCTTCGCTATTACAAAAATGGGTAAATCATTACCGCCCATTTTCCGCAAATGGAAAAAGCGCGAATTATATACCCGCCCTCGGAGAAATCAATGACTCCCAGCTGGGCATTTGCATATTAGAGCCGGACGGCGCAATGATTCATGCCGGCGAATGGAATGTTCCGTTCACATTGCAGAGCATTTCAAAAGTCATCAGCTTTATTGGAGCCTGTATGAGCAGGGGCATTTCTTACGTGCTGGAGCGTGTCGATGTGGAACCGACCGGAGATGCGTTTAACTCCATCATCCGGCTTGAAATCCATAAACCCGGAAAACCTTTCAACCCTATGATTAATGCCGGAGCCATCACCGTCGCTTCCCTTCTTCCGGGTGAAACAGCGCACGATAAATTAGAATACCTTTATTCCGTTTTTGAAAAATTGATAGGAAAACGGCCTCATATCCATGAGGAAGTATTCCGCTCCGAATGGCAAACCGCCCACCGGAACAGAGCGCTTGCCTACTATTTAAAAGAAACAAATTTCCTTGAAGCAGATGTGGAAGAAACATTAGAGGTTTACTTAAAACATTGCGCCATGGAAGGCACAACCGAGGACATCGCTTTAATCGGAATGATTTTGGCGCATGACGGCTATCACCCGATCCGCCAGGAACAAGTCATTCCTAAAGATGTCGCAAAACTGGCCAAGGCTCTGATGCTGACGTGCGGCATGTACAATGCGTCAGGCAAATATGCGGCATTCGTCGGTGTACCGGCCAAAAGCGGCGTATCCGGCGGCATTATGGCATTGGTTCCTCCGAGCGCCAGAAGAGAACAGCCCTTTCATAATGGCTGCGGCATCGGCATTTACGGTCCGGCCATTGATGAATACGGCAACAGCCTGACCGGCGGCATGCTGCTGAAACATATCGCACAGGAGTGGGAGCTCAGTATTTTTTAATCAAACGAACCAAGAGGTGATAGGATGCAGGAATTCCTTCAACATATAATCGGCTCAGCAAATGATTTTTTATGGTCAAAGCTTTTAATTGTACTGCTTCTTTCTTTGGGACTGTATTTCACGTTCCGGTCAAGAGGTCTGCAAGTCCGCATGCTGAAAGAAATGGTTCGGGTATTAAAGGAAGGCGCCGCCACCCGGTCAAAAAACAATATTTCCCCCTTCCAGGCGTTTTGCATCAGCATGGCCGCCCGTGTCGGAACCGGAAATATTACCGGTATTGCCATTGCGATCGCTCTCGGCGGACCCGGCGCGATTTTCTGGATGTGGATCATCGCGATTATCGGATCTGCCTCAAGCTTTGTTGAAAGCACACTCGCCCAAATTTATAAAGTAAAAGATCAAAACGGCTTCCGCGGCGGCCCGGCCTACTACATGGAAAAAGGCCTGAAGAAACGCTGGATGGGCGCGCTGTTTGCCGTTTTAATCACGCTGTCATTCGGAATCGTATTTAATTCCGTTCAATCAAATACGATCAGCCTCGCATTTGAAAACGCGTTCGGAACCAATCGGCTTACATTAGGCATCATTTTAATTACTGTGTTTGGCGCTGTTATTTTCGGCGGCGTTAAACGAATTGCGAAACTGGCGGAATACATCGTGGTCGTCTTGGCTGTTTTATATATCGGTATTGCATTCTTTGTCATCCTCACAAACATTACCCAGCTGCCGGGCGTTTTCGCGCTTATCGTCAAAAATGCATTCGGAATCGATCAGGCGGCGGGCGGCGCTTTAGGTGCCGCATTAATGCAGGGTGTCAGACGCGGAATTTTCTCAAATGAAGCAGGGATGGGGAGCGCGCCAAATGCAGCCGCGACCGCAACAACAAGCCACCCCGTGAAACAGGGCCTGATTCAGGCATTCGGTGTGCTGACGGATACCCTGGTCATTTGTACAAGCACCGCGCTTATCATTTTGTTTTCAGACGCTTATCAACAGCCGGGCCTCAGTGGCATCGCGCTTTCTCAAGCCGCACTGAGCGCGCATCTCGGCGCGTGGGCGTCAGGTTTTCTTGCCGTCTTGATGCTTTTGTTCGGCTTCAGCGCATTAATCGGAAACTATTATTACGGAGAAACCAATATCGGCTTTTTGAGCCAAAATAAGAAATGGCTTTTCATCTACCGGATTTGCGTGCTGGCGATGGTCATTTTCGGCTGCATTTCAAAGGTTCAGCTTGTCTGGGATATGGCCGATTTATTTATGGGATTAATGGTTGTCGTAAACTTAATAGCGATCTTCCTGCTGTCTAAAAAGGCGTTTGCCGCGCTCAATGACTATGTGCGGCAGAAAAAGGCAGGAAAGGACCCCGTCTTTTATAGAGATGTGCTGCCCGATGACGACCAGATAGAATGCTGGGAGTACTCAGACATCGCAAAAAATGCGAAAAGCAAACATATTTCCTAAGAAAAAGGTGTTCAGGCAGCCGTCCTGAATACCTTTTTCTGTTGGCGTTCATTGACAAAGAGAAAGCCGTCCATTACCCTTTTCATATATTTTCAAAAAGTCAGAAAGGAATGCCTATGAATCCCATTACACGAATATTAGATGAATTTCCCGTAATAATCACTGATGGCGCGATGGCCACTGAGCTTGAACGCATGGGCTGTGATTTGAATGACAGCCTCTGGTCGGCCAAAATCCTGATGGAACAGCCGGATCTGATCAAACAGGTGCACAGCGACTATTTTACCGCCGGCGCTGATTGCGCGATCACCGCCAGCTATCAATCGACCATTGAAGGATTTGCGGCACGCGGTGTGACAGAAGCAGAAGCGATACGGCTTATTCAGGAATCTGTAAAGCTTGCCGTCCAAGCCCGTGACGAATTTTGGACGCACGAAGAGAACCGTTCATACCGGCCAAAACCGATTATCGCGGCTTCAATCGGGCCATACGGCGCAAGCCTTGCCGACGGTTCCGAATATCGCGGACATTACGGGCTGACGGAGGATGAGCTGATCGACTTTCATCGGCCGCGGATGAAAGCCCTCATTGAAGCAGGCGCAGACATATTGGCGTGTGAAACCATTCCCTGCCTGTCAGAGGCAAAAGCGATCACAAGGCTGTTGGAGGAATTCCCCGGCATATATGCGTGGATCAGTTTCAGCGCCAAAGACGGACGGCATATCAGCGAAGGAACGCCTGTTTCCGAGTGTGCGGCCTGGCTTGATCAGCACAGCCAAATCGCGGCTGTCGGCATAAACTGCACACCGACGCAGCATATTCCGTCTTTAATAGAAGATTATCGTCTACCCGAATTCCGGCGAGCAATATGATCCTGTGACAAAAACCTGGAAAGGCTCAGCGTGCGCCATGTCTTTCGGAAAGAGCGCGCAAAGCTGGTACGAAAACGGCGCAAGACTGATCGGCGGCTGCTGCCGAACGAAGCCCGAGGACATTCAGGCGATTGCCGATTGGGCCAGAAACCTAAAAACCACTTGACTTATCAGAATAGTTTGTATATTCTATTCAAAAAGCCGGTTCGCCGGAATCTCGTGCCGCCCGCCGGCATGAGATTTTTTATTAGAACGGCCCTGCAGAAAGTTGGAAAACAATGAAACCCTCGCACGACAAGAATGAGAAGAATTTTCAGAGAAGTATGAAAAGCAGGCACCTCTTTATGCTGTCATTAGGAGGCGTCATTGGAACCGGGCTGTTCTTAAGCTCAGGCTACACCATTCATCAGGCGGTACCTGCGGGAACCATCCTCGCTTACCTATTGGGCGCTGGCATTGTGTACCTTGTGATGCTTTGCCTCGGCGAGCTGTCCGCAGCCATGCCGGTGACGGGCGCTTTCCATACCTATGCAGCCAAATATATTGGGCCTGCGACTGGCTTTACGGTGGCATGGCTGTACTGGCTGACATGGACCGTGGCGCTGGGCTCTGAGTTTACGGCGTCTGGGCTCTTAATGCAGCGCTGGTTTCCCTCAACCTCGGTATGGATGTGGAGCGCTGTATTCGCCCTGCTCATCTTTTTATTAAACGCCTTCTCCGTCAAATTTTTCGCTGAATCGGAGTTTTGGTTCTCCAGCATTAAAGTATTGGCCATTGTACTGTTTATCATATTGGGAGGAGCTGCGATTTTCGGCATCATCCCGATCGAAAGCGGTGAGGCTGCGCCCATGCTGTCGAACTTCACGGATGAAAAAGGCGGCATTTTCCCGAATGGCTTTTTTCCTATAGTAATGACGATGCTGTCGGTGAACTTCGCTTTTTCAGGCACGGAATTGATCGGCATTGTCGCCGGAGAAAGCGTGAACCCGGAAAAAACCGTCCCGCGCGCCATTAAAACCACGGTATGGCGGCTGGCGCTTTTCTTTATCGGAACGATTTTTTTGCTGTCTGGCATGATCCCTATAAAAGAAGCAGGTGTCATTGAAAGCCCTTTCGTTGCGGTGTTTGACAGAGTCGGTGTTCCGTATGCAGCCGATCTGATGAACTTTGTCATTTTGACGGCGCTTCTCTCAGCGGCCAATTCCGGGCTGTATGCGTCGTCCCGTATGCTCTGGTCTTTGTCAAAGGAGGGGGAGCTTCATCCGTCCTTTGCGAAGCTGACATCTAAAGGCATTCCTTTTAATGCCTTGATTTTCAGTATGATCGGGGGCATATTGTCCTTGTTGTCGAGCGTTTTCGCGCCTGATACCGTTTATCTCGTTCTCGTCTCCATCTCCGGTTTTGCGGTAGTAGCGGTTTGGATGAGTATTGCCGCGGCACAGTTCATGTTCAGAAGACGGTTTCTTGCAGAAGGGCGTCAGCTTTCGGATTTGAAATACCGGACCCCGGGGTACCCGGCTGTGCCGGTTGCCGCCTTCCTTATGTGTCTCGCCTCTTGTATCGGCATTGCGTTTGATCCGAATCAGAGCATCGCCCTTTATTGCGGAATTGCATTTATGGCCGTCTGTTACGCCGCTTTTCACCTGAAAAACCGGAAAAGCCGCGCGTCCGGCCAAACGGCAAAATCCCATTAATCGAAAAAGAACCCTGCCTCACGCAAGGGTTCTTTTTTATTTAAATTTCAGTCACCCATCTGAAGGAATCCTGCTCCTTCCCGCGCTGAATGTTGGTAATTGTTTCGTACAGCCTTTCGGACACTTCACCGATCAAGCCGTTATGAAACTCAATCGTTTCTCCGTGAATATGAAGTGCACCGACCGGCGAGATGACAGCCGCCGTCCCCGTCCCGAACACTTCTGACACTTCGCCTCTCTTTGCGGCCTGATAAATGTCATCAATTGAAATCCGTTCCTCCCTGACGCGCATGCCCCAGCTTTTTAACAGTTCAATCACCGATGCGCGGGTAATGCCTCCGAGAATGCTTCCATTTAACGCCGGCGTAACGGCCTCCCCGTTTATGATAAAAAAGATATTCATACTGCCTACTTCTTCAGCATATTTCTTTTCCACCCCGTCAAGCCACAGCACCTGGTCATACCCCAGTTCCTCCGCTTTCTGCTGCGCCTGTAAGCTGGCCGCATAATTCCCGGAGGTTTTGACATCGCCCACTCCCCCGCTGACGGCCCGCACGTACTCATCTTCTACATAAATACGAATCGGCTTCAGCTGATCGCCATAATAGGAACCGACCGGTGTCAGCACGACCATAAATTTGTATTTCTTTGAAGGCCTGACGCCTAATGACGGCTCAGTCGCAATTACAAACGGACGGATATATAAAGATGTTCCTTCTTCTCTCGGAATCCAGTTCTTCTCTAATTCAACCAATTGTATCAAAGCTTCGAGCGCCAGCTCTTCGTCAAGCGGCGGCATGCTCATCCGGCGGCATGATTTATTAAGCCTTTTTATATTTTGGTCCGGCCTGAACATTAATACCCGTCCGTCTTCCGCCCTGTATGCCTTTAATCCTTCAAACACCGCCTGCCCGTAATGAAAAACGGACGCGGACGGGTCGATCGTAAACGGTTCGTACGGCGTAATTCTCGGATCATGCCAGCCTCTGCCCTCTTCATAATCCATCACAAACATATAGTCTGTGAAGTATTGGCCGAACCCCAGTGAAGCGGAATCCGGTTTTTCTTTTCTTGCTGAGACCTTGATTCTTTCGATCAGTTTGTTCAACAAAAGCACACCTTTCTTTTAATTGTTTGAATTTTCAGTCTTCTATAAGCTGCATGTTTCCTCTGTCCGAATCGTTTATGCACAGATAAATGAGAATGCAGTTGAAAGTATCCTATTAAATATACCACTGTTACTAGCATTATCGGCAAAATAATTATAATTTTTACCAAAATTCTTTTTTATCATATGCCCTTCCTTTTTTTCACATGAGGACTTTCTGTCATATTCAATGTTTGCGCTTACATAATCTAAACCATCCTCTCTTTTCAGACTGTCAATTTCTGTGACAATTTTGTGGCAGAGAGGAAGGTGGTTTCCGCCTGTTTAACGAATTACGTAAGAAATGCGTAAGTAAAAGGGGGATTCGCTTGAGAAAATTTATCGCGTTTCAAATTTTAATCGCCTTGGTCATCGGGGCAGTCATCGGCCATTTTTTCCCGGATTTCGGGATGGCGCTGCGGCCCATCGGGGACGGATTTATCCGCCTGATTAAAATGATTGTTGTGCCGATCGTGTTCTCTACAATCGTCATCGGAGCGGCCGGCAGCGGAAGTATGAAAAAAATGGGCAGCCTCGGCATCAAAACGATTATTTGGTTTGAAGTGATTACAACGCTTGTACTCGGCATCGGCCTATTGTTAGCCAACGTGCTGAAGCCGGGAGTCGGCCTTAACCTCTCTCATTTGGCCAAAAAAGATATTCATGAGCTTTCCGGCTATACGGAAAAAGTAGTTGATCTGAAACAAATGCTTCTTGATATTATCCCCGTTAACATCATTGATGTCATGGCAAAAAATGATCTTCTTGCCGTCATCTTTTTCGCGATCTTATTCGGTGTTGCCGCCGCCGGCATCGGAAAAGCCTCCGCCCCTGTCATGAATTTCTTTGAATCTACCGCTAACATCATGTTCAAGCTGACGCAAATGGTGATGGTTACCGCTCCGATCGGTGTTCTCGCTCTTATGGCGGCCTCAGTCGGCCAATTCGGAATCGCGCTTTTGCTTCCGATGCTGAAACTGATCGGCACCGTGTTCCTCGGACTGTTTCTGATCCTGTTTGTTCTCTTTCCAATTGTGGGCCTTCTCTTTAAAATCAAATACTTTGAAGTGCTGAAAATGATTTGGGATCTGTTTCTGATCGCTTTTTCCACAACAAGCACTGAAACCATTTTGCCTCAGCTGATGGATCGCATGGAGAAATACGGATGTCCGAAACGGGTAGTCTCCTTTGTAGTCCCCTCAGGTTTGTCGCTGAATTGCGACGGCTCCAGCCTGTATTTATCTGTTTCCTGCATCTTTTTAGCTCAGGCATTCCATGTGGAAATGCCGCTTTCTCAGCAGCTGCTCATGATGCTTGTGCTTGTGATGACAAGCAAGGGCATTGCCGCCGTCCCGTCAGGCTCACTCGTCGTGCTTCTGGCGACCGCAAACGCCGTCGGGCTTCCGGCAGAGGGCGTCGCCATTATTGCTGGTGTGGACCGTGTAATGGACATGGCAAGAACGGGCGTGAACGTACCGGGCCATGCGGTCGCCTGTATCGTCGTGTCAAAATGGGAAAAAGCTTTCCACTATAAAGGCCCTGTCACACGAGAACAGCCGGCCCAAACAGAAAGTATGTAAACAAAAAAGACCGCCTGTGATTCAGGCGGTCTTCTTTCTATTAATCAATCGCCGCATGGTCTTCCTTCTCAATGAGAGCGAGTCTTTCATTGATTTCTTCCGGCGTCATCTCATGCTCTTTCACATACATGTTGCGTTCGTTTGTACGGCATTCGTGACTGCAGCTGCGCATGTATTTGTATTCGTTTTCCGGTGTGCAGATCATCTTTTTATTACATGCCGGATTTGCGCAGTTCACATAACGCTCGCACGGTTCGCCGGTGAAGTAGTCTTTTCCGATAATCACATGTTCTACACGGTTGACGGGCACGCTGATTCTTTCATCAAATACGTAACACTGTCCGTCCCATAGTTTTCCTTGCACTTCAGGGTCTTTGCCGTAAGTAACGATACCTCCGTCAAGCTGGGATACGTCTTCAAAGCCCTGCTTCAAAAGCCAGCCTGAGAATTTCTCACAGCGGACGCCGCCTGTGCAGTACGTCAGGATTTTTTTGCCTTCGAGCATGTCTTTATGCCCTTCAATCCATTCCGGCAGTTCGCGGAAAGCCTCAATATCAGGTCTGACCGCTCCGCGGAAGTGGCCAAGATCGTACTCGTAATCATTTCTGGCATCAATGACAATCGTATCAGGATCCTGCATTTGCTCATAAAATTCTTTCGGCTTCAAATG
This sequence comes from Bacillus nakamurai, assembly GCF_001584325.1. GTDB lineage: Bacteria > Bacillota > Bacilli > Bacillales > Bacillaceae > Bacillus > Bacillus nakamurai. The sequence goes on along the minus strand of NZ_LSAZ01000014.1, from coordinate 13,540 downwards.
TTTTCCCGTTATTTCATTCGGATCAACGTCATCCTCCAATCGAAGTGTGACAAGCTCCTTTTTATGGCGGACAAACATTTTTCGGAACGCGTGGCCGTCAGCCTCGTCAATTTTGATCGGCATATCGGCAAATCGAGGATCAGCTTTAAGCGCCTGCATGTACTTATCTGTCTGTTCAATCGTGCCGGACACCGTACCGTTAATGCCTTCCTCAGAAATCAAAATACGCCCTAACAAACCAAGCTCCTTACAAAACGCCAAATGCTGAGCCGTGAATTCTTCAGGCTCTTCAATCGTTACATATTTATAATAAAGTAAAACTCTATATTGTTTTTCCATGATTTATACACCCTGTTCAATTATATTAATGATGATGCACACTCTACTATATCATACAGGAAAATGTGTGAAAGATGAACATTTCCGTCTGTACTCTTTCTTCCAGTCACACTTTGCCTTCTTTTAACACCTGTTGAAAATAAAACCGATACGTATTGCGTAAAAAGGTCTCTATCGGAAGCCGGACAGCCGTTTGATACTTGCTGATGATAAACGGAAAACGGGCCCGGCCTTTTTCCCGAAGCAAATCGGCGCTGTCTTCTCCCAATTCCAGAATGAGTGTTTCGACCACAGGCCAGCAGGCGTCCCGTATTTGTTCAAGCAGCTGTTTATCGCCTGTGCACTGATACTGTTCAATCTGCTTTGCCACATCCTTTTCTTCCACACCGGTCACCTTCCTTATACCATATAAAAAAGAGGAGCAGCTTTTATAAAGCGGGCGCCTCCTCATGTGACTCCGCATAACCAATGGTCTGGCCGACCTGAATCTCGCGGCCTTCTGTCAGGTTATCCGAAGGGGTAAACATATCCTTCTCGAAAACTAAAATAACGGTCGATCCAAACGAAAAATATCCCAGCTCCTCGCCCATTTCCAGCCGGTTTCCTGTGCTGGTCTGAACGATAGAGTTAATATTCATCGCGCCTACCGGAATCATGAGCATCTGTTTATAATCCTGGGTCAGCTCATACACACAGCGGTAGTTTTTTGAGAGAACGTCTTTTCCGTACTTTAATCCCATTTGATTGACGGGATAGGAACGTTTTCCAAGCTCGGCCAGCTTCTGATACGTACAGCTGATCGGAGAATGAAAACGGTGGTAATGTCTCGGGCTCAGGTAAAGAACGGCGAAATAGCCTCCGTTATATTTATGATCGGCGCTTTTAAACCCCGTCAGTTCTGCGAACGAATAATCTTTTCCTTTCACCATGAAGGTTTGGTTCGGGTTAATTTTCCCCACTGTCTGAACGACGCCGTCCACCGGGCTGACAACGGCATTGGACTCCTTTGCCACGGGGCGGAGATGCAGATTAATATCACGGATGAAAAAGGACGCCAGTGAATCAAATTCAGAAGCTGTACGCTCCGTTTCATTCCAGTTGATGCGATAATGTTTAGAAAACAGCGGAATCATCGGCTTGCTCAGCTTCGATTCACAGAAGCCCTTAATGAGATAAGACGTAAAACGATTATTTGTCAGTTCAATCAGTGAACGGTAAAGAACTTTTACAGCAGTATTAAACATTGATTACTCCTATGAATTTTCCTATAGTAATAAAAATAAAACACCATAAAAACGCTCCGATGGCAGCGAAGCAAAAATAGGTTTTGAAATCCATTCTGCCGATACCTGAAAAGTAACAGGTCACATGTCTGACTCCGGGGATGAAATAGCCTAAAATAATCGTGTACGGCCCGTATTTCTTCATCCACCTGTCTACTTTCTCCATTCTCTTTTCCTTCAGACCGACCCACTTCCCGAACTTATTAATAAATGGGCGGCCTGCTTTTCTGCCGATGAGGTAGCTGATGATCATCCCCAAAAGCGCACCGATAAAGCTGATGAGAATGGAAAGCTCATAATTCAGCACCTTTAAATGCGTGAAGTAGCCAACGAGCGTCATCATGACTTCATCAGGAACAGGCAATCCGATAATTCCAAGCGTCAGCATTAAAAAAATCGCGATGTATCCGTAATCAGAAATTAATTGCTGAACTAGTTCCATCTTCTGCTCTCCAGGTTTTCAGGCGCCTGTTTTTTAAAATGGGGAAATTTAATGTTGCTGACCATTAAATAACCGAGTGCAACCGTTCCGACACCCAACAGGATGGAATTATTGACAAAGCTTAAAATCACGAGGCACATGCCCGCAAACGGAATCGGCATGCCGATAAATGTCGGCAGCTTGCTTTGTTCAATATTAAATCTCGAGAGACGGATCATCCCGCAGATGCTGTAGGAAAGCGCGATAAAAATTCCGATAAACGGAATCGTATATAATGAGACACTATAAGCAAGCATGGACGGCGCCACGCCGAATGTGACGAGATCAGCAAATGAGTCAAGCTCCCTCCCCATCTCCGAAACGGCGTTCAGCTTACGAGCCACTAAACCGTCGAAGAAATCAAGAAACATTCCGGTGAAAATAAAGATCACCGCAGAATGAATATTATGATACAAAAGGGAATGAATCGAGAGAAGCCCGCAAATAAAATTTCCAATTGTAATCATACTAGGTATATAATTCACAGTTACACAAACCTCCAATTAAAACCATATCAAATCGGACTGCGTATGCATAATGAAAACATTTTATGGAAACATAAAATGAAATTCTTTCAATGCTATCATTCAAATTCTTTTATTATACAGCATTTGGCGTTATTTGAACAATCTATTCTGGTGATTTTTGTTTTTTGCAGCTGTTCGTTTTAAGTTAAACATTCGGGTTCATCTCTATTCTTTAATGTTCTGCTTAAATATACCATGACCCGTGTCTCGGAAAATCGTAATGCCAAACAGGAAGTTTGTCCGCTGCTGCAGAAACAAAAACATTCCAGCCATTTGATGTAATTTTTATTTTCTTCCCTTTCAAAAGAGAACATTACATATAACGATTGCAGGCTTGAAAAGTTTCATAAAATGAAAACACGCCTTAGCTTATGTAAAATTAACCAGTACATTATCTCATAAGCCCGTTTTCCAGTATATAGTCTGCCCAAATAAAAAAGGCGTCTCTACCCTTACGGTAAAGACACCTTTTGCACGGAAATCTATTTAACAGACAAATGGCTGAGCGCTTCGGCCGCTCTTTCTCTCGCTTGTTCAACCGTTTCAGCAGCAGAAAGCGCAACCGCCATACGGCGCCCGATTTTCGTGACGGGTTTTCCGAATACCCGAACCTGAGTATTTGATACAGACAAAGCCCTCTCCAAACCTTCGATCGTATAATCAGCCAGCTCTTCCGGCGCTTTCAGCGGCCGGCTTGCCCCCGGCGACAGCTGTGTGATGTCAGGAATCGGGAATCCTAAAATCGCGCGGACATGCAGCGTAAACTCTGATAAATTCTGTGTTACAAGGGTCACGAGTCCGGTGTCATGCGGACGCGGAGACACTTCACTGAAATATACTTTATCTTTTGCAAGGAAAAGCTCAACCCCGAACAAGCCATATCCGCCAAGCTCGTCCGTTATGCTTTTCGCGATATGTTTTGCCTCTTCTATCTGCTGATCCGTCATGTGATGCGGCTGCCACGATTCAATATAGTCCCCGTCCTTTTGTTCATGGCCGATCGGCGCGCAAAAGGACGTTCCGTTTGCTGCGCGAACCGTCAAAAGGGTGATTTCTGATTCAAACGGAATGAATTCCTCCACGATCACACGGCCGTTTTTCACACGGCCGCCTTCCATCGCCATGTCCCAGCAGCTTTTCAGCTCGGAAGCTGAACGGCACACGCTCTGTCCTTTCCCGGAAGAACTCATCAGCGGCTTCACCACACACGGAAAGCCGATTTTTTCCGCTGCTTCTGTAAATTCTTCAAATGATGACTTCTTTCCCCAGCTCGCCTGATCCTAATAACAACATCTTCTTCGCCTGATACATGTCCTTTTGCCCCTCCCTCTCTTTACCTCACTCATTATAACGGAAATATTCAAAAAATAAAGACAGGATAAGAACCGTCCCTTATCCTGTCTTTTCCCTATAATTCAAGCGACTCGATCGCAGCCGCCACGTCCTTCTCTCCATAGTCCCCCATTAAGCATAACGATTCTTCCGCTTTGCAGGCATGGGCAGCGATTTGCCGCTTTGCTTCCTCTTGATTGTTATCGATGCCAAGGCCGCTGAGGCGGACGGGAAACCCGAGCCGGCGGTAAAACGGGATCAGCTCTTGAATCTCGTTTCTCCGCTCCTCTAACGCAAGCTGCACCAATATACCGTAAGCAACCTTCTGGCCGTGAAGCACCTGATGCGTCTCTTCAATAAAGCTGAGTCCGTTGTGAACCGCATGCGCCCCCGCCATTCTGCACAAACGGCCGCCATAACCGCCAACCGTGCCTGCAAGAGTGATGATCGTTTCTGCCGTATGGATGAACGGTACGGACAGTTCACCTTTCTCCATGCTTTCAACGGCTTGCCCGCTGTATTTCAATAACAAATCACGGATATATACCGCTTGCCGCAGGCCTGTTTGCGCCATTAAAGACACCGTATTCTCCGTATTTCTGATGACAGCCTCCGCTTCATACCACTTTACAAGCGTATCACCGATTCCGCTTTTAAAATATTCGATGGGAGACGAAAGCAATAATAACGGATCAACGAGCGTTACATAGCTTGAACGCTTATGATAATCCACTCTGATAAAATTGCCTCTGTCATCATATATGACACTTAACGGCGTACTTGCGGCACATGTTCCCGCAATGGAAGGAACCATCACAACTTCAATGTCCAGCAGGTCTGCCGCCGATTTCGCCGCATCTAACACCGTACCGCCGCCGATACCGATGATCACATCAGCATCCCCCGCCTGATCACAGATCTGTCGCACCGACTCAGGTGAACAGTATCCTTTATGCTGAATCACATCCCAAGAAGAATGGCCGCTGTAATCGGCAAACGCCTGATAGGATTTGATTCCGCTCACAATAACAGGTTTTCTGAATACCTCCAACAGCCCGGGAAGCTCTTTTGCGATTCCTTCCTTGCATATGTATTGATTCGGGCCGCTTCGCACGATGTCTTCAGGCTTCATATGAATCTCTCCTTTGATTGGATTCTAATAAAATGTATTTTCTCATTTGTCAGAAAATACATCAACCTGAGATATAAGGAAGCGTTAGATCAGCGTTTCGCCTCCTCAGCCTCGAAATACAGCTCATCCAGCCGCTCTAACGCCTCCTGCTTTTCAAAGCTGCTGAACCACAAATCATCATAGGAATCCAATATGCGGTAATGGTGCGAAATCAAATGCTGCTGTAAGCGGAATTCTCCTTTTTTCTCGATTGCTTTCCACCATACCTTGCCGCCCATTGTCTTCCCTTTGGGCCTGTCAATCGTGCGGTGGGCAACCGTTTCTATCACCTCCAGCGGATCATCTCCCAATACAGATTGCAGCGCTTCACTTGTTCTGAACAGCGCGCACACCGCCACAACATGCGCCCATCCCGCAAGCGAGCGGCCTTTCTCAATCTGCACCAGCGACTTTTTTGAAAGCCCGAGCACATCTGCCATTTTCTCTTGGGTATAACCCCTCTCCGACCGGATACGCTTTAACTGGACTGAGACAAGCTCAGTGATATAATCTTGATCCATCTTAACCTCCACACTTATGAATAATGACATTTTACACCGCCGGGCGCCTTTTTTATATCGGATCAATTTTAAATGAATCAAAAGAATCAGTAAAAAAGAACCTTTTTTCCTCTTTTTCTCAAATCATGATCAGAAATTGGAATCATCATGGTAAAATACGGTTAGAGAAAATCAGGCGAAAGGACACTGGATATGAAACTACTCGAAACCAGCACTCTCATTCACTCAGCCGACAGCCGTCTGAAAGCTTATCAAAAAACGAGAGATGAAATGGCCGCTCTGAAACAACAGTTTCACGACATTGCAAATATGGATGCCATGACAGGGAGAGGCGCGGACGCCATTAAAGCCTTTTACAATGAACAAGCCTCCGGGGCAGGGCTGTGGCTTGATCTCTTTGACATGAAAATCTCTTTTTTCAAAAGCATTCCGAGAGAAATAGAACAGGCAGGATTCGGCCAAAATGACTTGCTGGAAGAATCATTTCTTGAAAGTGAGCTGGAGCATGCCGGCGGGAAAGCCCGCCATATCATTGACGGCCAGCACGACGAGATCAGCCGAATTTTAAGGTCAATTGACGATATTCTGCCCTTATCGCCGTTTGACAAATCCGCTGTCACCGGCAAACTGGACGCCGCTGAGCACAAAAAACGGCAAACGGCAGAACACTTACATAAACTCGATGCAAAACTGCTGCACGAGTATGCTGAATCTGAAGCACTTGAACACGAAGCTGACGCCTTTTTCCGGACACTTGCCGACTTAACAAGTAAAGCCGGAGGCCCGATGGCTTTTAACGCCAAAGCCTTTTACGACACTGACGTATATAAAAGAAAAGCCGATATACAAAAACAAGCCCATCAATACATCAAAATCAAACAGCAGGAAGAAACCGCCTTTTTACAGAAAAAACTGGACCGCACCACTGACCCGGATGAATATGTAAACATTGCGGAAGAACTCGGGGCTGACAACATGAGCGCCGAACAATTACAATATTACTCAAGCCTCGTCCAGCTAAAAGCCATGCGCCAAACCGGACAAATGCTCATCGACGGAGCAAAAGGCATCACGCTCGGGATATGGGACGCCGGAAAAGACGCCGTCATCGGCGCTTACGATATCGCCGTCTGGCTGCAAAGAGCACAAGGACGCGCCGGAGCTATAGAACAAGCAAAAGCCGGGCAAGAACTCATCAGCACCGTTTACAGCGCACCCGAAACATTCGATTATATGGTTCAATCCTTCAAAACTTCATGGAACGACAACATCATCCACGGAGACACCTACAGCCGCACTCATTACATCGCCTACGCCGTCGCCTCTCTCATAGGAGCAAAAGGCGTCGGAAAAGTCACCGGAGTAACCAAAGCAGGGAAATTCGTGACGAACGAAGCGAAGACTTTTATCGCGGATCAGAAAAATGTGGCAAAAACTATCAGTAAAAAAACAAAACCCTACTTCAAAGGGCCACACTCCAATCAACTGAACCCCGCTTTACAAGGAGCCGGCAGCATTGAATCTCCGCTTATGAAGATGGAGAAGGGATTGGATAAGAAGCAGGAAAGTGTTGTGCGGATTGATGGGGGTGAACATGGGGGTAAAGGGAATGGAAACCTTACCTATAAAGAGGGGTACTATGCAGAACATTTAACCGGAGAAGTAAAAAAATGCACCAAACGCCATGGTGTAAGCGGCGGACATAACTATGACGAATTCAAAAAATACTTCCACAACAACGGACAATACAAATTAGAAGAAGTCCAAAAACTTGAGCATCCAGATATTAAAGGTGTATATGATATCGAATATAGATTGAAAGTTGAAATAAAAGATTATCGAGGACAAGGTACTGGCGAGTTTAAATTTGTGCCTAAAGAAGGAGTTACACCTCTTAAAAAAACCGTTTACGACCCGAATGTAATTTCTAACGAGGAAATTGTGAAGTTAGGGAAGGAAGCAATGGATGAAGGATTAAACAACAATCGGAAAAGAGCCTTAACAACACAAAATAAAGAAAAAATATACGGTATTTCAAGTGAAGGGCTGAAATTTGAAGGGATTAGAAATATTGAAACTGGAGAAATTGATAACTTTTTCCCAGTAATCGAATTCGAAAAATAAAGGAGCAAGTTTTGTGGAACATATTTTTAAGGATAGCAAATCATGTATAGAGTACTTTAAAAAGCGAAATTTAAATAAAAGTCATGTAGTAGATGTTTTGGTAGAGTTTATTTTGCTTTACGATTTTCAAGACATCCTGAATGGTTTTCTTCAAGAAGATGTCGTAAGGCGGGATACCGTTGGAGTAGTGTTTTCAAGTGAATTTGATAAAAATGATGAAGAGTATTTCGGAGAAAATAAAGTCTTATTCTATTACGGTACAGACGAAGATTGGGAAGATATCGTAACACACGAAGAACTATGTAATTACCTAGAAGCGGCATGTGATTTTTATATCGAAAAACACCCTGAACATACTGAAGACACCGAAAAACTCTTATTAAAAATAAAAGCAAAATATAATGTGAAGGATTAATTATTTTTCGAATCCCCTAATGGGTTAGTAATGATTGACGCAAAGCAGACTATTGTAGCGGTCTGCTTTCTTATTCCCGTTAAAAAGGTTTCAGAAAATATACTACTCAAAAGTCATGAAAAACCTTTGGTCCTTGTCCCCCTTTTTAGAACTTCAGCCGTTTTGACTTGATAGACTTGCAACCACTGTAACGTTTATCATTTTTTACTACATGAATACTGTTAAATGTATTCATGTAGTTTTTTTAAGGAGGATGATGTAAAAATTGACAATCAAATATATGAAGAGATTAAAAACCTAGCAGAATCAGAATGATTTAATAGCAGTAAAAACGAAAAGGAACTGCTTACAAACCTTCAAAAACAAGATTCCGTTACACTCAACAGGTTAAAAACCTATTTTTCCGAACCTCGGCTTTCACTTACTCATTCTATAAAAATCACAGTATGCGGGACGTTGCTTACCTTATTTATGTTTTTTGCAACCAATGAACTTTCTCATTTAACAGGAATGATTTGCCGATTATTTTTTGGTGTTATAGGATTTCTCTGGCTTGCTTCTGTCTACAAAAACAACCGAAAAATACAAATCTCACAAAACTTCAAAGAAAAATCCGAAAATGCCCGTATTGTCGGAATGATTGATTTCGTTCTTGAACAAAGATATAAAGACATAGTGAACCCCCTTTCATAAGGGGGTTTTTTCATAAAAAAAGAACAAACATTATTTTGAGATAGATTATCCTCGTTCTCACCAATATAAGGTTCTCCCTTCGTGTATACTCCGAAAATTTCTTTCTAAAAAAGGCTTTTCCCAACCGGAATACCTAGAACAGCCATACTTCTTTTCCAATATAATAAAATAGTCAAACTCGTAAATGAAGAAGGAGAGACATTATGGGAATCATTAATGGCAAAACGTTTATTGATCGGCTAAACGGGCTTGAGAATGACATTTGGTTTGATGGTAAAAGAGTTGAGGGAAAGATTTCTGAGCATCCTGCATTTAAGGGCCTTCTGGAAACGAAGAGCTCTCTTTATGATTTGCAAACAGAACCGGGCATAAAAGATCAGATGACGTTCTGTTTGCCAGGAAAAGAAGAACGGGCCGGGCTTTCATACCTGCAGCCGAAAACGAAAGATGATTTAAGAAGACGAAGAAAGATGATTGAGCACTGGGCCCGGCATACGCATGGAATGATGGGCAGAAGCCCTGATTACATGAATACCGTGGTCATGAGTTTTGCTTCCTCTGCGCCGCTGTTACATGGACGGGAACATTGTTTTCCAGAAAATATTCAAGCGCTGTACGAACGTGCTGTGAAACAGGATCTTTCGTTTACACATACATTTATTACGCCTCAGGTGAACCGCTCTCAGATGAACTTTCAACTTTCTAAAGAGCCGATTTCCGCACAAGTAGTTGATAAAAATGAAGAAGGCATCGTGATTAAAGGCGCCAGGCTTCTTGCTACACAAGGCGGCTTAACGGATGAAGTGCTCGTTATTTCTTCTCCGAGACTCTATTTTGAGACAGATGAAGCCTTTGCCTTTTCTATCCCTTCAAATACAAAGGGAGTTAAGTTTATTTGCAGGGAATCGTTCGTTTTAGGGGAATCCTCATATGATTATCCCCTCAGCTCAAGATATGAAGAAATGGATTCGATCGTTGTGTTTGATAATGTTTTAGTTCCGTGGGATCGTGTATTTTTTTACGACAATGGTGAAGCAGCTAATGAATTCATCCTCAAAAGCTCGTTTAATGCGTTTGCATTTCATCAAGTCGTCACCAGGCAAATTGTCAAAACGGAATTCCTGCTGGGCCTTGCTGAGACTCTAGTAGAAACGATTAATGTAAGTGAATATCAGCATATCCAGGATAAAATATCAGAAGTCATTATCGGCCTTGAAACAATGAAGGCGCTATTGGAAAAATCCGAGAATGACGCAGAGACGGATGAATGGGGATATATGAGGCCCAGCGTGATCCCTCTGCGGGTGATCAGCGCTGTCTTCCCTAAAATCTATCCCCGCTTCACGGAGATTATTCAATTGATTGGAGCAAGCGGAATGGTTACGCTGCCGACTGAAAAAGCCTTTGCTTCTGACATCAGGGGAGATCTTGATCAATATTTACAGGCGACCGAAACGAATGCCATGGACCGGGTGAAAATTTTCCGCCTGGCATGGGATCTGACCATGAGCCCTTTCGGTACAAGGCAAACCCAATATGAAAGGTACTTCTTCGGGGACCCTGTCCGCTTATCCAGTCTTTTATACAATAGTTATCCGAAAGAAAAACAAGTTGAGGCTATAAGCAAATTCTTAAACATCTATAAATAAAAAGAGCAGAGAAAACAATCTCTGCTTCTTACCGCTTTTTGGGGAACCGCCGCCCCTATTCTTTATTTTTTCTGAGTACCACCATCGTAATATGCGATAACGCTAAAGACACAAGCGTATACAGCAAAGCCCACCCTATAAACGTTTTATTCAATACGGTAAACGTACATATGAGGCAAACCGCCAAGGCGGCAAGCGGCATGACATACGCGTTTTTAAAAAGATACGTTCCGGCGACTGACAATATGATGATACAAAGCGGCAGCACGCCGAACGCAAAATCCAATTCATCTATCAACCTATGCACTCCTTTCGCATTTCTTACATCGGCCTAACACATCATATGCCCGCGTTCCAAAACGATTACAGAAAGCTTTTCCCGTGATGAAAACACCTTCGCTTTCAGGCTGAAATCCCCTCTTACAATTTATTTAAAAAATGAAATTTTTCACAAACCATTTACATTCCTTCCAGACTATGATAATTTAAGAAAGCGCTATCATATACAAGTTAATCGTTTTTGGATGGAGATGAGGAGAGCCAGAATAACCCCCCCTTTTAACAGGGGTGATTTCTGGTTCTTTTTTGTCATTTTCACAGAAGGGAGTGTCATACATACATCATGATAGACGTTCAACAAAGGGGAGGATTTTATGTTTCAGATTTTTAAGCCGGCTCCGCACATTGATAGACTGGATGAGTCAAAGACGGATGCGGCCTATAAGCGGCTGAGGCTGCAAGTGTTTTTAGGAATTTTCATCGGATATGCGGGCTACTATTTGCTGAGGAAAAACTTTGCCTTCGCCATTCCTTATCTTCAGGAACAAGGGTTTTCAAAAACCGAGCTGGGGCTGGTGCTTGCAGCTGTATCCATTGCTTACGGCTTCAGTAAATTTATTATGGGCATGGTGTCCGACCGATGCAACCCGAGGTACTTCCTCGCGACGGGTTTATTTCTGTCAGGTGTCGTAAATATCTTGTTTGTTTCCATGCCGTGGGTCACTTCAAGCGTGACCATTATGTTCATTTTTATGTTTATTAACGGCTGGTTTCAAGGGATGGGCTGGCCGCCATGCGGGCGGACAATGGCCCATTGGTTCTCCATTAGTGAACGCGGGACGAAGATGTCGATTTGGAATGTCGCCCACAATATTGGCGGAGGGATTCTGGCACCGCTTGTCACTCTTGGAATCGCCATGTTTGTCACTTGGAAAAGCGTGTTTTTCTTTCCTGCCATCATTGCGATTGTCATTTCATTTGTGATCGTTCTGCTGGTTCGGGACACCCCTCAATCTTGCGGACTTCCGCCAATTGAGGAATACCGGAATGACTATCCGATACATGCGTTTAAAGATCAGGAAAAAGAAATGACCACCAAAGAAATCCTTTTTACATATGTCCTGAACAATAAATTTCTTTGGTATATCGCGTTTGCAAATGTGTTCGTATATTTTGTCCGGTACGGTGTCGTTGATTGGGCGCCGACTTATTTAACAGAAGCGAAGGGATTCTCACCGGAAGACTCACGCTGGTCTTATTTCCTTTATGAATATGCAGGAATTCCGGGAACGATTCTATGCGGATGGATCAGCGACCGTTTCTTCAAAAGCCGCCGCGCACCTGCAGGCGTCTTGTTTATGGCCGGTGTGTTTATCGCTGTATTGGTGTACTGGCTGAATCCGGCCGGCCACCCGCTTGTCGATAACATCGCGCTCATCAGCATCGGCTTCCTGATTTACGGACCGGTTATGCTGATAGGTTTGCAGGCCATTGATCTTGCACCGAAAAAAGCAGCCGGTACAGCTGCGGGGTTAACTGGCTTTTTCGGCTATATCGGCGGTTCCGCTTTCGCCAACGCGATCATGGGCTTTGTCGTTGACCGCTTTAACTGGACCGGAGGCTTTATGATGCTGGTCGGTTCTTGTGTATTGTCTATTGTATTCTTAGCGCTTACTTGGAATACAGGGAAAAGAGCGGAGCATGTGTAAGAAAACAACATAAAAGATTAATATTTCTGCTGCACGCAATTTACAACCGCTTTCTAAGATAAAGACAGATATTGATAGTTTATAAGGGGGAAGAAAAAATGCGGAAAAATAGATTACTCGCTTTGGTTTTGCTTTCTTTCGGTCTGCTGTCCTTCATCGTCACACCTGTATCGGCAAAGGGAAAAGGAAACCTGCTGTCTCCTGACAGAGTGTTAACGATTGCCCATCGAGGTGCTTCGGGATATGTGCCGGAGCACACGATGCTTTCATACGAAACCGCCCGGAAAATGAAAGCAGATTATATCGAAATGGATTTACAAATGACAAAAGACGGCAAGTTAATTGTGATGCACGATGAAAAACTCGACCGCACCACAAACGGAAAAGGCTGGGTGAAAGACCATACATTAGCTGAGATTAAAAAGCTTGATGCCGGTTCCTGGTTTAATAAAGCCTATCCGGAAAAAGCAAAGCCCCAATACGCCGACCTGAAGGTTCCTACGCTCGATGAAGTGTTAAAACGTTTCGGCAGACACGCAAACTATTATATTGAAACAAAAGCACCTGAGATTTACCCGGGAATGGAAGAAAAACTGATCGCCTCACTGAAGAAATATAAATTGACAGGAAAGCATGCAAAACCGGGACAAGTTATCATTCAATCTTTCAGCAAAGACAGCTTGCTGAAGATCAAAACATTAGACCCGAAAATGCCGACCGTACAATTGTTAGAGGCCGAACAGCTTTCTTCAATGACTGATGCTGATTTAAACGAAATCAAAACTTACGCAGTCGGCATCGGACCGGACTACAAAGCGCTCAATGCTGAAAACGTCCGTACGATTCGCAATCACGGTCTTCTTTTACACCCTTATACGGTAAACACAGAAGCGGACATGCACCGCCTTCTGAACTGGGGCGTGACCGGCGTGTTTACAAACTACCCGGATGTGTTTCAGCGGGTGAAAAAAGGATAAAGAAAAAAACCTTGCGGTATCAGGGACTGACCCCCGTTTT
>NZ_LSAZ01000013.1 GCF_001584325.1 Bacillus nakamurai | reverse complement strand
GCAGAAAAAACATGGTTTTCTCTACAAGCTGACCCCGGATTGTTCATCCGGGGTTTTCGTCTTATTCAGATACGGGAAGCACGGCTCCGTCGTATTTCTTCTCAATGAAGTCTTTAATTTCTTTAGAGTGAAGAACTTCCATAAGCGCTTTGATTTTTGCTGAGTTTTCGTCACCTTTGCGCACGGCAATGATGTTTGCGTATGGGTTGTTTTTCGTTGATTCTACTTCAATCGCGTCTTTTAACGGGTTTAATTTGTTTTGGATCGCATAGTTGACGTTGATGAAGACCGCGTCGCCTTCTTCTTCGTTATATGCTTTTGCCGTTAATTCCGGCGCGATTTTTTTGAACGTCAGGTTTTTCGGATTTTTTGCGATGTTTTTCGTTGTTGCATCAACCGTCTTCACTTTCGGATCTAACGTGATCAGCCCGGCTTTTTGAAGCATCGCCAGCATACGGCCTTGTTCAGCGACGTTATTTGTCAGGATGATTGTCGCGCCGTTTGGCAGGTCTTTCAGTGATTTATATTTTTTCGTGTAAATACCGAACGGCTCAAGGTGAACGGCGCCGGCATTAACGAGTTTGTAATCTTTATTTTCTTTCATTTCCTGCTCAAGGTAAGGAACATGCTGGAAGTAGTTGGCATCCACTTCTTTATCAGCTAATGCTTTGTTGTACATTTTGTAATCGTTCAGCACTTTTACTTTTAATGTATAGCCTTTTTTCTTCAGTAACGGCTCCGCTTCTTTTAAAATTTCAGCATGCGGTGTCTTTGTCGCGGCGACGACGATTTCTTTTTTATTTGAGCCGGCGCTTGATCCGCAGGCAGCCAAAACTCCTGCAAAAACAAGAAACAGCGCACTTAACGCAATCTTTTTCAATGTAAATCCTCCCTTATCTTTTGTCTATTATATTTGTGATCACATCACCGATAATCTGAATGATAAAGACGATGATGAGAATAAATACAGTTGCCACAAACGTTACATCCGTATTATTTGACTGGTAGCCTTCTACATATGCAAGGTTTCCGAGTCCGCCTGAACCGATGGCGCCTGCAATAGCGGTCGAACCGATCAGGGCGATGGCTGTAACGGTGATGCCTGAGATTAACGCAGGCATTGATTCAGGAATCAATACTTTAAAGATGATCGTCGAAGTTTTCGCTCCCATTGATCTGGCAGCTTCGATGACTCCTTTATCAACTTCCCGGAGCGCGATTTCCGCAAGGCGGGCATAAAACGGCGCAGATCCGATAATTAAAGCGGGCAAAGCCGCGTTCGGACCTAAGATCGATCCGACCAAAAACTTAGTAAAACCGAGGAGCAGAATAATTAAAATAAGAAACGGAATAGACCGGAATACGTTAACCACTGCCGCAATCACGCTGTTAATCGCTTTATTCTGCCATAAGCTTCCCTTGCCCGTTAAAAAGAGCAGAAGACCGAGGATAGCCCCGATGACAAAAGAAAAGAGTAAAGCGATAATCGTCATATAAAGGGTTTCATAAGTTGCGGTCCACAGTTCACTTACATCAACGTTCGGAAACCATTTTTCAAACATTTGTGATCACCTCTGCTTCTACCTGTTTGTCTTTAATGAACCGGATCACGTTTTCTACTTCTTTTTCCTGTCCGTCAATGTGGATGAATAAAGAACCGTACGCCCCGTCCTTCGTCTGAGAAATCTTGCCCTGCAGAATGTTGACATCCACATTGAAGTTCCTGATCATCTCAGTGATGAGAGGCTGTTCAGCAGCCTGACCGACAAACGAGAGCTGAATCGTTTTTCCTGTCGCTGTTTCCTGAAGCAGATGCTGAATGGTTTCTTTCGTTTCCTCAGGTTCGGTTACCTGCTGAACGAAACGCTTTGTCATCTGTTCGCGCGGATTTCTGAAGACTTGAAGCACTTCGCCTTCTTCGACGACTTTACCGTTTTCCATGACGGCGACTCTGTTGCAGATTTTGCGGATGACGTGCATTTCATGGGTAATGAGCACAATCGTCAAACCGAGTCTTTCATTTATATCGGATAAAAGATCTAAAATTGAATCTGTCGTCTGCGGATCAAGCGCTGACGTTGCTTCGTCACAAAGAAGGACCTTCGGATTATTGGCGAGCGCCCGCGCGATTCCGACACGCTGCTTTTGTCCGCCGCTCAGCTGGGAAGGATACGATTTTTCTTTTCCTTCTAATCCGACCAGTTTAATCAGTTCATCAGCACGGCGGATCCGTTCTCTTTTTTTCACGCCGGCAATTTCCAGCGGAAACATAATATTATCACGAACGGTGCGCGACCAAAGCAGATTAAAGTGCTGAAAAATCATGCTGATTTCCTGGCGCGCTTTTCTTAAACCGCGGCTGCTTACTTTATTTAATTCCGTCCCCGCGACTTCCACGGTACCTGAAGTCGGTTTTTCAAGACCGTTCAGAAGACGGATTAAGGAACTTTTACCAGCTCCGCTATATCCTATAATTCCAAAAATTTCGCCCTTTTTGATGTCAAGGTTGACATCTTGGACAGCATTGACATCCCCATGTTTCGCTTTGTACACTTTTGAAACATTTTGAAGATGGATCAAAGCAATCACCTGCCTTACACTATTCTAAGAAATCTTCCGGAATTCTCAGCAAAAGAAAAGCCTTTCTGCACAATTGAGCAGAAAGGCTTATTGAAAAAGGCCTTTCTCTCATCTTCCAAAGCAGATTGCTTCGAGTGAATTGGCACCATTTCAACATAGTTGATGGTTGCCGGGCTTCATAGGGCACTTCCCTCCACCTCTCTTGATAAGAGAAAACATATCGTCTTTTCGTCCGGAAATTCTTAATGTAGGATAGCATGGCGAATGATAAAAAGTCAATAAAATAAATAATGATAGATATTTTCACATAGTAGATTGGCAGATTTTAAGGCCTTTTGCTGATCGTTTGAAAAAATCCGTTTGTCAGCCACAGGATGGCTTCCAGTTTCAACAGGGCTCTGAATGATCCTTTCACTTTCAGTCTTCCGCTTTGAATGAGCTTTTGCAGGGAGATGTCGCCGTGCAGCAAATGAATGATTTCTGTTTGGTTTCCGTAAAAGGTCAAATTAGACCCTTCGGCTGAGGCCGAGGTTTTTCTCATTTCTCCCTGCCCGTTAATTGAGACCGTTAAAGCTTCTGTTTCACCTTGGAACGTAATCAGCAGCGTCGAGGTATGTAATAGGGGTTTCAAAAACAGATGCTGTCCGTCATTCTCTAAAACTTCTATTTTCTCCACTCGTATAACCTCCTGTTTATTGGCCGTACATACAAAGTTCTCTTTTAACGGGAAGAACCCTTTATAAAACGGACGACATTTTCCTATAAAAAATGTCACATAGAGGACGTTTGAGATGTTTTTTGTTTAATCAGCTCGTATAAATAGGAAACGGAGCGGAATGCGTATCCTTTCTCAACAAGCTTTCCGTCTTTAAACAGCAGAAAGCACGGGACACTCTCAATCTGAAAGGCTTTGGCGAAGACGGGGGAATAATTAACGTTGTTTTTATAGAAGGCGACGCCGGGCAGCATTTCCTCGGCAACAGACAGCATTTTGGCCGCCAGCTGGCACGTGCCGCAAAATGGGGTGTATAAATAAAGGAGATACACATCATCTTTAATGGATTCAAGTTCGTTTTCTTGGAGTTCTTTCATTTTGATTACCACCTCAGGTCTTTCTTTTTCAAAAATACGGGGTCCACATCCAGTCCGGCGCGAAGAAGCACCGATGCAAGATGGTGGCTTGGAGACGCCTCAACTTCCCTGTATGTTCTGTCTATATAGATATGGCGGGCTTCAGGAAGCTCCCGTTTCAGCTGCTTTCTTAATTTTTCTCCTGAATCGTCTGCATCAACTAAGATATAAACATCTTTGTCAAACAAACGGTCCGCTAAATCTTCCAATTCCGTTTGGCCGATCGTTCCATTTGTACAGACAATATCCAGAGGTGCACTGAGCACTTCCCTGACTTTGATTTTATCTGATTTTCCTTCTACGATTAAAACCTTCTCTTCATCGCCGATATTCATTGCGCATCACCTGCCGGTTTTTTTAGCCTCAGATTGAAAAAGAAGGCAGTGAAATTCACCGCCAACTGTTAACACCAGCCGCTTTCATAGTCGCAATCCACGTATTTCGGATCCTTCCCGGATACAACATCGGCTGTTTTATAAAATTTTTGATTTTCAAATGAAAAGCCCGGTTTGAGCTCATATTGGTTCATGCCTGTCATTTGGCCGATGGCTTCATTTTCATGAAACAAGGAAAACCGGCCGTTTTGCAAGCGGCCCGTTACGTTCTCCGTTACATCAACCTTTTGTTTATCAAAAGCCATTATGGACACCTCCCGTTACAGATAGAGTGTCCAAATGGTTCTTTTGCTATCCGATTAGTCTTCCTGCGTCATTTCTTCGTATTGTTCGGCAGTCATAAGGTTTTCGATTTCTTTTGCATCAGCCGGTTCAACGACGATCATCCACGCTTTTTCGTATGGAGACTCATTCACGAATTCCGGGCTGTCATCGAGGTCTTCGTTTACTTCCGTCACCGTTCCGTTGATCGGCGCGTACAGTTCAGATACCGTTTTTACGGATTCAACGCTGCCGAACGGCTCGTCCGCTTTAATTTCAGCGCCGACTTCAGGAAGCTCGACAAATACGATATCGCCAAGTTCAGATTGCGCGAAATGCGTAATTCCGATACGGACTTTTTCGCCTTCAACTTTTACCCATTCGTGTTCTTCTGAATAACGTAAATCTTTCGGTGTGCTCATCTAAATCCCTCCATTTTTTATGCTTATAATAAGAAGATACCATAATTCTTTGATACTGACATTAAATCCAATATTTTTCGAATTGGTCTTCTTTAAAGCCGACTGTGACTTTTGTGCCGTCGGACGTGATCGGACGCTTAAGCAGCATTCCGTCGGATGCCAGAAGTTCAAGCTGTTCATCCTCTGACATGTGGTACAGCTTTTCCTTTAAGTTCAGCTCACGGTATTTCATGCCGCTCGTGTTGAAAAACTTTTTCAGCTCAAGGCCGCTTTTTTCATAAAGGTCTTTGATTTCTTCTTTCGTCGGCGTTTGTTCCGTAATATGTATTTCGTTTATTTCCTTGCCGTGGTCTTCCAGCCATTTTTTCGCATTACGGCACGTTCCGCATTTAGGGTACCAGTAAAAATTTATCGACATCTTCTTCACCCCTTGTAAATGATCGTCGTTATTTTAACACAATCACTGGTAAAAACCTAAAACGTTGCTTCATGAAAAAGCGCTCCGAAATCGGAGCGCTTACAGAAGCTGTGCATTATACCGTATATTTTTCTTCTCTGAAAATGACGGCTGCCGCTTCACGTTTTTTCTGAATGAGATTTTTCGGTGTCAGGCGCGTCAGTTTGCGCAGCACGGAAAGCATCATTCGGAGTGAATCGCCTTCTTCCATGGCGATTAATGATTCTTTTGCGTGCGCTTCAATGTCCTGAAGAGCTTCCTGCGCAAAGATTTCTGTATATAACAGCTTTTGCGCGGCTTTTTCAGCGCCGTCTGCCGCGATCGCTTTTTCCGTTCTGAGGACGGCAGATTCCAACGCGTACAGCGCGCTGACGATGTCAGCGATGTTTACCATGATTTCCTGCTCGCGGTCAATCGCCTTCCCGTATTTCTGCGCCGCAAGACCGGCTGTTAAAAGGGCGATTTTCTTTGCCTGTCTGACGATGTATTTTTCCTGTTCAAGAGGCTCTGAACCCGGTTCTTCAGGCATCAGCATCATTAATTCCTCTTGAAGCGCCTTCGCTTTATCAAAGAGCGGAAGATCCCCTTTTACAGCTTTTTTAAGGAATGTGCTCGTCACGATCAAACGGTTGATTTCATTCGTTCCTTCAAAGATTCTGTTGATTCTCGAATCGCGGTAAGCGCGCTCAATTTCATATTCCTGCATAAAACCGTAACCGCCGTGGATTTGGACGCCTTCGTCGGCAATGTAATCAAGCGTCTCTGATCCGCACATTTTATTCAGCGAGCATTCGATCGCATACTCGGCAATGGATTTTGCGACTTCGCGGCCGTCTTTTTGTGCTTCCTCGGTCAGTCTGCTCATGTTATCTTCAAAAAGGCCGACCGTTCTGTATACAGAGCTTTCCATCGCATAAAGCTTTGCTGACATTGTCGCAAGCTTTTCCTGAGTAAGGGTAAAGCTTGAGATCGGCGTTTTAAATTGGCGGCGCTGGTTTGCATAAGCCGCTGACAGCTCAATGACCCGTTTTGAAGCGCCGATCGTGCCGACCGCAAGCTTGTAGCGCCCGATATTGAGGATATTAAACGCAATCACATGGCCTTTTCCGATTTCGCCAAGCAGGTTTTCTTTCGGCACTTCTGCTTGATCTAAAATAAGCGTTCTTGTGGATGAGCCTTTAATTCCCATCTTTTTCTCTTCAGGGCCGGTTGACACACCCGGATAATTTTTTTCTACAATAAATGCGGAAAATTTATCTCCGTCCACCTTTGCATAGACGACAAATACATCGGCAAACGCTGAGTTTGTAATCCATTGTTTTTCTCCGTTTAAAATGTAGTGCGTGCCCGCTTCATTTAAAACGGCGGTAGTTTTTGCGCCGAGCGCATCTGATCCGGATCCCGGCTCTGTCAAAGCGTATGCCGCGATTCTTTGACCTGAAGCTAAATCCGGCAAGTATGTTTTTTTCTGCTCTTCCGTTCCGAAAAACACGATCGGCAATGAACCGATGCCGACATGGGCGCCGTAAGAAAGAGAAAAGCTGCCAGCACGTGAAAATTTCTCTGTAATGAAGGCCGAACTGATTTTATCAAGTCCGATGCCGCCGTATGCTTCAGGCACATCTGCGCCGAGAAGGCCTAGATCGCCGGCTTTTTTCAGCAGTCTGACAGAGTGCTCAAACTGATGGTTTTCGATTTCATCAATGTACGGAAGAACATCGTTTACGACATAGTCTTCTGTCGTTTTTCCGATCATTTTATGTTCGTCTGTAAAATCCTCCGGTGTGAACACCTGATCATATGCGGTATCTTCAATAAGAAAGCTGCCGCCTTTTTTGACTTTGACCGTTTCCTGTTTCATGATTGTTTCCCCCTTTTAAAGTAGCTCAAATACGCCGGCAGCCCCCATGCCGCCTCCGATACACATTGTTACCACGCCGAATTGCTCGTTTCTCCGTTTCATTTCATGTATGAGTGAAAGAGTCAGCTTCGTTCCCGTGCAGCCGAGCGGATGACCGAGAGCGATCGCTCCGCCGTTGACGTTGACTTTTTCTTCGTCAATTCCGAGTGATCTGATCACTTGTATGGCTTGTGAAGCAAAGGCTTCATTCAATTCAAAGAGCCCGATATCCTGTAATTCCAGCCCGGCGAGCTTGAGGGCACGCGGAATGGCTTCAATCGGCCCGATTCCCATCACCTCAGGCGGGACGCCGCCCACGGCAAAGGAACGGAATTTCACAAGCGGCGCCAATCCGAGCGATGAAGCTTTCTCACGATCCATAAGCATGACCGCCGCTGCTCCGTCACTCGTTTGTGATGAGTTTCCGGCTGTCACGGTTCCGGTTTTTGAAAAAGCCGGACGGAGCTTCGCTAAAATATCAGCTGACGTTCCCGCGCGCACCCCTTCATCTTGAGAAAAAACAAAGTGCTTTTCCCGGGGTTTATGATCAGCGCCGATTTCTGTCAGCGACACGTCGACGGGCACGATTTCATCTTTAAATTTCCCTTCCTCCAGCGCTTTCGCCGCATTTTGGTGGCTGCGGACGGCAAATGCGTCCTGATCCTCGCGGGAAACGCCGTATGTTTCGGCAACCTGCTCCGCTGTATGGCCCATGCTCATATAATATTCAGGTGCATGTTCAGCCAAAGCGATATTCGGGCGCGTCACATGCCCCATCATCGGGACTTGCGACATAGATTCCGCTCCGCCCGCGATGACAGTGTCACCTGCGCCGATCATGATTTTTTCCGCTCCGTACGCGATGGATTGAAGTCCGGAAGAGCAGTATCGGTTTACCGTAATGGCCGGCACCGTATGGGGAAGCCCCGCCAGCGCGCCGATATTCCGCGCCATATTTAAGCCCTGCTCGGCTTCAGGTGTTGCACATCCGATAATTAAGTCATCGATATTTCCTTCATAGCCGCCTGCCCGTTTCAGCGTTTCTTTGACACAAAGCGCTCCCAAATCATCAGGACGAACGTTTGCCAGCGACCCTTTTTTCGCTTTACCGACCGGGGTTCTCGCACCGGCCACAATGACTGCTTCTCTCATAAACACCCTCCTAGTTCCGTAAAGGTTTGCCTTTGACCAGCATATGCTGCATTCTGGCTTGAGATTTCGCCTCGCCAGCGAGACTTAAAAAGGCTTCTCTTTCAATCTCGAGTAAATATTCTTCAGAAACCTCCGTACCGAACGGAACTCTTCCGCCGGCAATGACATTGGCAAGCTTTTTCGCAATCTTCATATCGTGATCTGATAAATACCCTGAACGCCTCATCTGATCAGCTCCGAGCAGCAAGGCCGCACAGCCGGTTTCTCCGGTAACTTTCACTTTTTTCCGTGCAGGCGGACGATAGCCGCTGTCATATAAGGACGCCGCAAGCTTTTTCGCGTCATGTAACAGATGGTCTTGGTTCATGCTGACTTGGTCAGCCGGAGACAGAATCCTCATATCACGGGCTTCGTGCGCAGAGCCTGACACCTTGGCTAAAGCAACTGTTTCGAACGTTTTAATAGCCGCGTCCATCAATTCCGCTCCGTTATCCACGTAATTCATGTACAATCCTTTGTTTCCGCCGCCGCCCGGAATCAGACCGACGCCTGTTTCGACAAGGCCCATGTATGATTCACTTGCAGCTTGAATGCGCGCCGCCGGAAGGCAGACTTCGGTTCCGCCGCCGAGCGTCATGCCGAATGGTGCCGCCACGACCGGTTTGGCGCTGTATTTTATGTTCATCATCGTTTGCTGAAAACGGCGGATGACAAAATCGACTTCCAAGAAGTTATCATCCTGGGCTTCCATTAAGATCATCGCCAGGTTGGCGCCCGCGCAGAAATGTCTGCCTTGGTTTCCGATGACAAGCCCTTTATAATTCCGCTCCGTCTCCTCGAGCGCTTTGTCAATCATTTGGATAATGTCTAACCCGATCGCATTGCTTTTCGTGTGGAATTCTAAAAGTACGACATCATCGCCGATATCAATCAGGCTCGCGCCCCCGTTTTTGCAGATGACGCCGTTTGTTTCTTTTATCGTTTGCAGACTGATTCGTTTCGGATTATCTTTGATCGCCCTGTATTGGCCGTTTGCATAATAAAATTGCGTTCCGTTTTCCTTCATATAGAAAGTGTCATTACCCTTATCAAGCATTTCTTTCACCCAGCCGGGAAGCTCCGCGCCTTCTTTTTCAAGACGTTTTACCGACTCACTGACGCCGATGGCATCCCACATTTCAAACGGCCCGAGCTCCCATCCGAAGCCCCATTTCATGGCTTCATCGATTGCTTTTATATCATCAGCGATTTCGCCCAGCAGCTGAGCGGAATATAAAAGTGTTTTCGAGGTGATGTTCCAAAGCAAGTGTCCGGCACGGTCATCAGAGTATATAAGCGCTTTCATTTTGGCTTTGGCACCCTTTGCCTGTTTGGCTGCTTCTAAAGCGGGCGTTTTCATTTTTGAGCGTTCACCATATGTCATGGTAAGCGGATCAAGCTCATATATTGTCTTACCTTCTTTTTTATAAAAGCCTTGGCCCGACTTGCTGCCAAGCCAGTTGTTATTCAGCATTTCATTCATAAATTCAGGCAGCTTAAACATGTCTTTTTCAGCGCCGTCAGCCTTATCGTACACATTTTTTGCGACATGGGCGAAAGTATCAAGCCCAACGACATCGAGAGTTCTGAAGGTTGCGCTTTTCGGTCTGCCGATCAGCGGCCCCGTCACGGTATCCACTTCGCCAATGCGATAGCCGCCGGAAAGCATTTCTCTTACAGTGACTAACAGGCCGTAAGTTCCGATGCGGTTGGCGATAAAGTTAGGCGTGTCTTTTGCGATCACGACACCTTTACCGAGCGTATTTTCAGCAAATGATGTCATGAATTCCAAAACGGCTGGATCGGTTTCCTGAATCGGTATGATTTCCAAAAGCTTGAGATAGCGGGCAGGATTGAAGAAATGGGTTCCTAAGAAATGAGCTTTAAAATCGGCTGATCTTCCTTCTGCCATTTTCGTGACAGAAATACCGGATGTATTGCTTGAAACGATGCTCCCCGGTTTGCGGTATTCATCAACAAGTGAGAAAATCTGTTTTTTCACGTCGAGATTTTCAACGACGACTTCAATAATCCAATCGGCATCCTTCAAATCAGCCGCGTTATCCTCTATGTTGCCAGGCGTAATATAGTCGAGATTGGCAGCAGAAGTCAGCGGTGCAGGCTTTTGCTTCAGCAGCTTTTTCACGGCCGATCGGCTCAGTCTGCTGCGGACCTCCGGGCTTTCTAATGACAGCCCTTTTTTCACCTCATCCTTTGTCAGCTCGTTTGGCACAATATCAAGCAGCAGGACGGGAATTCCGATGTTAGCCAAGTGCGCGGCGATTCCGGACCCCATTACTCCTGATCCAAGAACAGCTGCTTTCTTTATAAACTTGTGCATGAGTCATCCCCCTTGAACTTTGAATGAATAATCATTCATTTTTTCAGCAAAAAAAATGAAACCCTTTTCTTCTTTCATCTTAAAAGATTTCGAGGCTGACTTCAATAGCTAATATGGAATTTTTTTAAATTTTTTGGCTTTCGCATGATCCGCAGCGAAGACGGGAATCTTAAAGCCGGAGGTGAAGGGAATGGTGCGGGTAAAAAAAGATCCGTCTTCTGCGGCAGTGAGCGCGGCCAGCGTTAAAGGAAATGCGGGGCCGACACAAAAGCATGGCGGCGGCAAACGTACGAGCCAAAATCAGCAATATAAAAAAGAAAACATGGAATAACAGGCAGCGGCTGCTTTTCGGGGCAGCCGTTATTTTTTGAAGATCCCTTTTAACACAAACGCTGCATTGGCCGGACGTTCAGCAATCCTTCTCATAAAGTAGCTGTACCAGTCGGTTCCGTACGGCACATACACCCTCATCCGGTATCCTTCAGCAGCAAGCTCCTTCTGCCGCTCCGTCCTGATCCCGTACAGCATTTGAAATTCAAATTGCTCACGGGGAATATCGTGTTCGGAGATAAGTTTTTTCGTGTAAGAAATCATGTCATCGTCATGGGTCGCCACCGCTGTTTCATGGCCGCTCAGCAGCTGGAGCTTGATCAATTGCTGATAATGGAGATCGGTCCCTTTTTTATCCGGAAATGCAACAGCCGCCGATTCTTTATAAGCGCCTTTTACAAGCCTGAGCCGCGGCTTGTATGGCTGAAGGCTTCCGATATCCTCAGCGGCGCGGTACAAATACGCCTGAATCACGGTTCCGAGCATAGGGAAATCCGGTTTGCACCGTTTATACAGCTCCAGCGTTCGTCCGCATCTGGCGTAATCCTCCATGTCAATCGTTACAGGAACGTTCCGCTCTTTCGCTTCTGACAGGATCTCCCTTATATGATTCTCAGCGAGTTTCTCTGAAATATCCAATCCGATGGAAGTTAATTTCACAGACAGCTCACAATCTAATTGATGATCGGCAATGGCTCTGATCGCTTTTTTACATTCTTCCGCCGTCCGCCCAGCATCCTTCTTTGAACCGGCATATTCACCTAAATAATCAATGGAGGCCGATAATCCTGATTGATTGAGCCGCTTCACCGTTTTCACCGCTTCGCCGATCGTTTCGCCTGCGACGAATCTTCCTGCGCCGAAACGGATGCCGTAAGCCTGGGCAAGTTTGGTAAGCATTTTATTTTTGGACAAAAACAAACTTATGCTCCGCAGCAAGGATGAGCACCACCTTTTAATTTATCCGTATGAAATCACGAGCATAGAGAAACCTAACAAGAACAGAAATCAAAGGAGGCGTTTATATGAACAATCAAGAGCAGCACGCAAACATGCCGCCTGCCGTTATCTCAACGAAGGATCATTTGTATCTGGAGGACATGCTGAACTGGAATCTGCTTGCTATGAAAAAAGCGCACTTTATGGCAGGACAATGTCAGGATCAGACATTAAAACAAGAGCTTGAACAGATCGGCCAGATGCATGAAAAACATTTTCAAAAAATATTAGGCCATTTGAATCCTGCCCAAGGCGGACAGACAACAGGCTATATGCAATAGGAGGAAAAAATATGAATCAGCAAAACCAAAAAATCAGCAACCCGCAAACCCCGGTGCCGAATACGGCGCAAATGAATGACAGAGACTTGGTGAATGAGCTGCTGACGACTGAAAAATATATGACGTCATCATACTGTACAGCGTTGCACGAATTCAGCCACGAGTCTCTTTATCAAGATATTCAATCTATTTTCGATGAGTCACAAAAAGCGCAAAGAAGATTATACGATGTGATGTTTCAAAACGGCTGGTATTCCCTCGAAGCAGCGGATACCCAAAAGCTTCAGCAATCGTACCAGAAATTTCAGCAGACCATTCAGCAGCAATCTCCTTATCAGCAATAAGAAGTGTAAAGGATTGATGTTTTCGCCAAGCATCAAATCCTTTTTTTTTATTTTTTTACAAAAGGATTGACATATCATTAATCCTTATTTATATTTAACTAATGTTAATTATTTTCCGAGGAACAGATTAGGAGGATTTATGAAAAACGCGGATCAATATGTGTCTGATATTCAAGCATCCCTTCAGACCCTGCTGCAAAAAATACAGCCGGAAATGGTGGAAAGCATGGCAAAGCAAGAGGTGACACCCGCCCAATTATTTGTTTTAGCCAGTTTAAAAAAACACGGCAGCTGCAAGGTTTCTGAGATTGCGGAGCGCATGGAGGTGAGGCCGAGCGCGGTGACCTTAATGGCCGACCGCCTTGAGCAAAAAAGCCTTATCGTCCGCACACATAATAAGCAGGACAGACGAGTCATCGATATCAGCCTCACAAAAAAAGGCGAAAAAAAATTCGAAGACGTTGTCGCGGGAAGAAAAGCGATATTAGCGCGCAGCCTTTCCGTTCTGTCTGAAGAAGAGCTGATACAGGCGTCGAAGATCATTCAAAAAGTTGCGGATGCCGCCGACAATCACCTGACGGCGGAAGACAGACATGAAAAAGAAAAGAGGAGTTGCCGAAAATGAGCACTGAACATTCGAATTCAAAACGCACATTATTAATAACAGGCTTAATCATCGCCATGTTTTTCTCAGCCCTGGACGGCACAATTGTGGGAACAGCGATTCCTAAAATTGTGGGCGATCTTGGGGGATTAAGCATGATGACGTGGCTTACCACGGCATATCTGCTGACTTCTACCACGGTCGTTCCGATTGCGGGGAAACTTGCTGACTTATTGGGACGCCGCGTCGTATATGTCTCAGGTTTGATTATCTTTATGGGCGCTTCCGCATTGTGCGGAATGGCCAACAATATGACTGAATTGATTATTTTCCGCGGATTGCAGGGGATCGGCGGCGGTGTCATGATGCCGATGGCTATGATTGTCATCGGAGATTTGTTCACAGGTAAACAGCGCGCCAAGTTCCAAGGTCTGTTCGGAGCGATTTACGGCCTTGCATCCGTTATCGGCCCGCAAATCGGCGGATGGATTGTCGACTCTTTAAATTGGAAATGGGTCTTTTATATTAACCTTCCAGTCGGAATCTTAGCCGTAATCTTTATTGCAAGAGGGCTTCAAGGCAAGAAACAGACAGGACCGATCAATTTTGATATCGCCGGCATTTTCACAATGATTGTCGGGATTGTCAGCCTCCTTCTCGCGCTCAGCTTCGGCGGCAAGGATTACGCATGGGGCTCTTGGCAGATTATCAGTCTCTTTGCGCTTGCCCTTATCGGCATTGTCGGGTTTGTCATTGCTGAATGTAAAGCAAAAGAGCCGATTCTTCCGATGCATTTATTTAAAAACAGAACATTTACCGTGCTGAATTTGATCGGCTTTTTCATGAGTATCGGTATGTTTGGCGCCGTAACGTTTGTTCCTTTCTTTATGCAGGGCATTATCGGGGTCAGCGCCACTGCTTCCGGCACCATTATGACGCCGATGATGGTTTCTATGATTATTACAAGTATAATCGGAGGCCAGCTCGTCTATAAGATTGGCATTAAACCGCAAATCATGATCGGCATGCTGATTATGGGCGTCGGATTCTTTTTATTAACCACATTGCAGCTGGATACTAGCAAGCTTGCGGCAACGTGCTATATGGCCGTGATCGGGCTGGGCATGGGACTTGTCATGCCGCTTCTCACACTTGCGCTGCAAGAAACGTTCTCAAAAGAAGAGCTTGGAGTGGTTACATCTTCAAGCCAATTTTTCCGGATGATCGGGGGAACATTCGGAATTACGGTGCTCGGCGCCGTCATGAATGCGAGATCCGGCACCCTTTTAACCGACAGACTCGTGCCGTACTTAGACTCACTTCCGAAACAGGCCAGTGCCTTTGCCGCTCAGTTTAAAGACATGATTGCGAGCAATCCTGAAGGACTGCTTCAATCCCTGTTCAGCCAGGAATCGATTAAGCAAATTCCGGCCGCTTTCTCTTCCCATATCGTGCCGGTTTTGAAAACGTCGTTAATGGATTCGCTTCACAGCGTGTTTTATACTGGTTTGGCCTTCATCGCAGCCGGATTTGTTCTGACACTGTTCGTGAAATCAATTAAACTGACAAACAAAAAATCTGGAAAAGAAGAAGAAAAGGCGAAAGCCGTATAATGTACAAAAGCCCGCGAAAGCCGCGGGCTTTTTTTATGTCTCACTTATCATTTGCGCCATTCCGTTTCCGAATGACCAGTCTTCCTCCGTATTTCCGGAAAGCACGATAAACACGTCTTCTTTTCTGATCTCAAGGTCTTCATGAAGGCGGCTTGCCAATTGATGATAAAATGCTTTTTTCTGTTCGGCCGTTCTGGAGTTCTTCAATGTAAAATGCACATAAATCAGATCATCGGTCCGCTCGACTTGAAGATAGGACGGATCATAGAAAAACTCGCCTTTTTGATGCTGATGCACCACCTGAAAATAGTCATCATGCGGCACATCAATGATTTCCGTCATCGTTTTGTGAATAGCCGTACTCAGCTTTTTTTCAAACGACTGCCGCCGTCAGGCTGCCGAAGCTCCTGGCAGCCTATTATGAACGTTATCCTGACGTACAGCTGTCACTTTCTACAGGTCATACTCAATTTTTAACCGACAAAGTTCTGCGTTACGAATTAGACGGCGCATTTATCGGCTGTCATATCAAACATCCGGAACTGCAATCTGTCCCGGCGTTTGAAGAAGAAGCGGTGGTCGTGACGCCGGCTGCTGTCACTGATTTAGAAGAGGCAGTGAAAAAGCCGATCCTTGTGTACAGCACGGGCTGCACGTACACACTGGAGCGCTGGCTTCACTCCGCCGGAACGGCACACCCGGCCATTATGGAATTCGGCACTCTTGAAGCGATCATCGGCGGAGTGACGGCTGGACTCGGCACCACGCTGCTTCCTAAAAGCGTCATTGAACAGCATGCTGCACAAGGGTCCGTCCAAACCTGGACCATTCCGAAAGCATTCAGCTTTATAAAAAACAGCATTTGTCACGCGGAAGGATTCGTATATGAGCAGCGCATTGCGGGCTTTTATTGATTCTTTTTCAGCAAAAAAAGCTTCCGGCACCTCTATCTGATGCCGGAAGCTTTTTTATTGTTTTTTTCTGTGCTTTTCATTCAGCAGTTTTATATGCTGTATCGTATCTTTAATACCCTGTTTGGCGTCCGGATAGGATTCATTCCAATGTTTTACGAGCGGAGGCATGCTTTTTGCGATATGTGTATACAAAATCCACTGCTTGACTTCTTCCTTTAATTCATGATCGGTTTCGCCAAGCAACAGCTCCGTGTATTTCTCAAGCAAACCGTCAAGCTGCTGCTGAAGCTTCTCTTCCATACCGTTCCCTTCCCTCTTCAATGATTATGACGTACGGGCGGAGAGGGCCGCTTCCTGAACGATACATCTGCCGCGTCCGTGCGGGATGCAAAGCGGCGTGCCGAAGAGCGGGTCCTGCGTAACCTGACAGTTCATCGCAAATACCTGCTGCACAAGATCGCAAGTGATGACTTCCTCAGGGCGGCCTTCCGCATAAATCTGTTTATCCTTAATCGCCACGAGATAATGGGCATAGCGGCACGCCAAATTCAAGTCGTGCAGCACCATAACGATCGTCCGCTTTTCTTTCTCATTTAATTCAAACAGCAAATCAAGAATTTCAATTTGATGGGTCATGTCGAGATAGGTTGTCGGCTCGTCAAGCAGAATGATATCCGTATCCTGAGCGAGCGTCATCGCAATCCACGCGCGCTGGCGCTGGCCGCCTGACAAGGAATCTACCGGGCGGTCGGCCATTTCCTCAAGCTTCGTCGCTTTGAGCGCCTTCGCCACTGCGTTTTCGTCCTCTGCCGACCATTGCTTCAGCCAGCTTTGATAAGGGTATCTTCCCTGCTTCACAAGCTGATGCACCGTAAGGCCTTCGGGAGCCGACGGGCTCTGCGGCAAAATGGCAAGCTCTCTTGCCACTTCCTTTGTCGGAAGTTTGGCAATTGCTCTTCCTTCTAAAAGAACAGATCCGCCCCTCGGTTTCATCAGCCGTGCCAATGAACGTAAAAGTGTCGACTTTCCGCAGCCGTTGCTGCCAATCAATACGGTAATTTCGCCTTTTGGAATTGTCACATCCAACTCATCAATAATAACGGTTTCCCCGTACCCTAAGCTCAACGTTTCTGTAGAAATTGCACTCATTCCGCTAACCGCTCCTTTTTGTGTTTCCCAACACTATGTATATAAACAAATTGCCTAAATATTCAACAATGAGATCATGATTATATTGTAACAGAAATTAATGACTTTGAGTATCATTATCAATTAGTTTCAGGCAAAAAAGGCATTGCTGCGGTTTAGTTCTTGATTTCTGTCATTTCCCCGTCGCTTTTCTTAAGCTTCAAATAAAAATGGTCATAATGGCTGTCTAAATTGAACGCAGAGAGCACCTGCCGAACGACTTCCCTTTCCGGCATCCGGCTGTTTAAAGCCAGTTCTCCAAGAATCATCTTCATTTCATCAAGCGCTTCTTCACCTTCCCGATGGACGCCTGACAGCTTATCTTGTATGTCCGCCTTTTCGTCACGGCCCTTTTTTTTATACATGCCTTCATAGCGGTTATGCTCGCCGTCCCCGTAGTTCACCCGAAGGGAAAAGCTCTCGTAAGGAACCGGCTTTGCGGATGAGACGGGTGTGATGTCTTCTTTTGCTTCCCGTTCTTGTTCATTCAATCGGCATCCGGCAATCAGCATCAGCGTGATACATACGGCGCCCGCCGTCCTGATCCATTTCATGCGATTCACTCCCATTCATTTCCGATCGTTTTTAGGTATGTCCAAGGGCGGGCTCCGTCATTCATTCAAGATAAAAAACAGCCGGAGCGGTGAACACTCCGGCTGCTGCGTATGAAGATTAAGATTCAGTCAGCTTCAAAAAATCTTTCACGTCTTGTACGGCAAGACCGACTGCATCTTCCCAAAACGCGCGCTTCGTTAAATCCGCGCCTAAATGCTTCATTGCCAAATCTTCAACCGTCATGGAAGCAGTATCGCACAACAGCGCGATATATTTTTCTTCAAAATCGGTTTTTTCCCGAAGCGCTCTTGCGTATATGCCAAGCGAGAATAAATAACCGAACGTATACGGAAAATTGTAGAACGGAACTCCCGAAATATGAAAATGAAGCTTTGACGCCCAAAAATGAGGATAGTATTCTCCTAATGAATCACAGAATGCTTCTTTCTGCGCCGCTTCCATCAGCTCATTTAATCTGTCTGCCGGGACGACTCCCTGCTTCCGCTCTTCATAAAAACGTGTCTCAAATAAAAACCTCGCATGAATATTCATAAACATGGCTACGCTTCTTTGTATTTTATCCTCCAGTAAAAACAGCTTTTCATCCTTTGTCTCAGCTTGTTTCAAAGCGGCATCGGCTACGATCATTTCTGCAAAGGTTGAAGCGGTTTCGGCTACGTTCATCGCATAGGCTCTGTTTAACTGCCGCACTTGAAGCATCGCCTCCTGGTGAAACGCGTGCCCAAGTTCATGCGCAAGCGTTGACACATTTGAAGCGCTGCCGGAAAACGTCATAAAAATGCGTGATTCCCCGCTGTCAGGAAAGCTCGTGCAAAAGCCGCCGACCCGTTTGCCGCTGCGGTTTTCCGCCTCGATCCAGCGATCGCGAAACGCTTTTTCCGTGAATGAGGAAAGCTTTTTGCCGAACGTCGAGAATTGGCTGACGATCAGATTGGCCGCTTCATCATATGTGTATTCCTTAGGCGCCTCACCTACCGGAGCACTCACGTCATACCAATTCAGCCGCTCCAGCCCCAAAAGAGACGCTTTTCGATTTAAATACTCGACAAACGGCTGTTTATGATCAGTGATGACCTGCCACATCGCATCCAACGTTTCTTGTTTCATTCGGTTGATTGCAAGCGGTTCTTTTAAGGCGCTTTCCCAGCCCCGCGCTCTATATGTTTCGGTACGGAAGCCGGCCAGATGGTTCAATGTGCTGCTGAACAATCCCTCTTCCCGCTCCCATGCTTCATTTAACCTCTCAAACACGTTTTGTCTGACGGAACGATCCGGGTTCGCCATCATGTTTTCCGCTTGGCCGACTGATAGCTCCTGATCCTGAAACGGGATCTTCATTCTGCCGACTGACGCATTGTACAAGTCGCCCCAGGCATGATAGCCGTCAACGGCCAGGCCTTCAATCAGTTTCTCTTCTGCTGTACTGAGTTTCTCTGCGACCCTGTCTCTTCTTTCATTTAATATGTATGTGAGATCCTGCAGGCCGGGTTGTTGCAAAAGTCCTTCCCATACGGATTGATCAATTTGAGCAAGTGTATGGTCCAGCGTGACAAGAGAGGATTTAAAATCGCTGCTCAGCTGATTAATTTGCGCCTTCCATTCATTCGCCTTTTGATCTTTAATATTTTGGGCCTGAAGACAGCTGACGAATGCTCCGGCCTGCCTGATCATGATGGCTGACCGTTCAAACATATCAATCAGACGGGTCAGCTCCTTATCATCATCTGCATGCTGTGGGGCTTTAAACGCCTCTGCCGCTTGTTGAAAAGCGCTGAGATGATGTTTCAGCCTGCTGATGTACGCTTGAAATTCTTCCGACTGGCTTCCGCCTTTAAAAATTGAGCTTAAATCCCACGTTTCGTTCAAACCCTCTAAAGCCATCTTGTAAAACCCCTTTCATCCGAGTTTATTTTTATTATAGAACAATTCTGACAGATTTCCGAACGATTTTCCCTTCTTTCCGGAAGATGTTATACACTATGTATATGAAAAAAACGGGAGGATCACGATATGACCAAAAAAATTGCCATTGTAACGGGCGCAACGAGCGGATTTGGGCTGCTGACAGCCATTAAGCTTGCCGGGCCTTATCACGTCATCGCAACAGCAAGGCAGCCGGAAAAAGCTGAGGCGCTAAAGCAAACGGCCGCTCAATCAGGGGCTGGCGGGGATCTTACCATTGTTCCGTTAGATGTGACAGATGAACAATCCGTTTCTGACTTCGGGAAAACGATCAGCGATTACGGAGCTGTCGATCTGCTTGTAAACAATGCCGGTACGGCGTACGGAGGATTTATTGAAAACGTGCCGATGGAACATTACAGAAGGCAGTTTGAGACGAATGTATTCGGCCTGATCAACGTCACGAAAACCGTGCTGCCGTATATGAGAAAACATGGCGGCGCGAAAATCATTAATATCAGCAGTATCAGCGGCTTGACAGGCTTTCCTGCCCTCTCTCCTTATGCGTCTTCCAAATTTGCGATAGAAGGGTTTACAGAATGCCTGCGCTTAGAGCTTTTGCCTTTAGGGATTGCTGCCGCCTTAGTTGAACCGGGATCATATAAGACATCTATTTGGGAAACATCTCTCGCAAAGCAAATTACGCCTCCCGGCAAAGAATCGCCATATGACCGTTATTATGAACCCATTAAGGCTTACGTCGAAAACAGCGCTTCAAAAAGCGGGGATCCGCGTGAGGTAGCGGAGCTGATTTATCAATTAGCCCAGCAAAAACAGCTGAAAAAATTAAGGTATCCGATCGGCAAAGGCGTCAAACTGACTCTGGCCTTCCGCTCGGTTTTTTCCTGGTCCGCATGGGAATCCGCCATTAAGAAAAAGCTGTTCCACTGACCTTATTTATAATTATTATAATTTAGTATTGATTTTTATTTGATATGTGATATAATTAAATCAACAGATCACAGGGAGGACGATAAATATGAACACACAACATACGAAAAAAAATGAATCTTTAGTTGAGAACTCAATGAATACCCAATTATCAAACTGGTTTATTCTGTACTCTAAGCTGCACCGCTTCCATTGGTATGTAAAAGGGCCTCACTTCTTTACGCTTCATGAAAAATTTGAAGAGCTGTATAATCAAGCGGCGGAAACAGCCGATACGATTGCCGAACGGCTTCTGGCCATCGGCGGACAGCCGGCCGCAACATTAAACAGCTATCTTAAACAAGCCTCCATCTCTGATGAAGGCAGTGAAAAAACTGCTTCTGAAATGGTGCAAACGCTGATTAACGATTACAAACAAATCAGCAGCGAATCGAAATTTGTCATCGGCATCGCCGAGGAACAAAACGACCCTTCAACAGCCGATCTTTTTGTCGGTTTAGCGGAAGAAGCGGACAAACATGTGTGGATGCTTTCAGCATACTTAGGTGAATAACGAAAAAAAGCTGAACCCCTAATTTGAGGGTTCAGCTTTTTTATGCGCCTCAGCTTGCGCTTTCAGTTTGTTTTGTTAACGTGACATCCAGCGTCTTTTTGCTTCCGCCTCTGAGGACTTGGATAGACGTCTTGTCACCGATTTTCAATTCATTATAAAGGATCTGTCTGATATCTGCGCTGCTTTCAATATCTTTTCCATTTAATTTTACGATGACATCATTAGACTTGATGCCGGCTTTGGCCGCCGGTGAACCGGACTGTACTTCTTTTACATAAACGCCTTTAGACAGCTGGTCTCCAAACAATCCGAGCGTATTTTGCTGATACGTTTCCGGCACTTGCGCCATGTCAATCATCTGCACACCTAAAAATGGGCGTTCGACTTTCCCTTTGGCCAGCAGCTGGTCAACAATCGGTTCTACATCGTTGCTCGGGATGGCGAATCCGAGTGATTCCACACCGTTTTCACTGACTTTCATACTATTGATCCCGATGACTTGGCCGCTTGAGTTGATTAACGGGCCGCCGCTGTTACCCGGATTGATTGCCGCGTCTGTCTGAATGACGTTCATTTCCACCGTGCCTTGTGACGTATCGGCGTCAACCGTTCTGTTAAGCCCGCTGATGCCCCCTTGAGTGACGGTGCCGGAGAACTGCTGGCCGAGCGGGTTGCCGATGGCAATGACTTTATCCGCTATACGGAGCTTAGAGGAGTCCCCGAAGCTGGCCACCTTTTTGACATTTGACGAGCTGATTTCCAACACGGCTAAATCACTGATGGCATCCTTTCCGACGAGCTTCGCCGTTTCGGTTTTACCGTTATATAGATTCACCGCCAGTTTGTTGGCGCCTTCTACGACATGGTTATTTGTGATGATATACGCTTTTTGGCCATCCTTTTTAAAGATGACGCCGGACCCCGTGCCGCTCTCCGTTTCAGAGCTTGAGCTGCTGTCGAACCCGAACTGGCTGCTTTGAGATGCTTGATAGTTGGACACTCCGACGATGGCGGGCTCCAAATCCTCTACCATATCCGCTACGCTTGATGTATTTTTTAAAGGCGCTGACGTAAAGTTTGAGGACTGCACCTGCTTTGTATCTGAAACAGCTTCCATCTTATGCTGCTCACTCGGCAGATTCGGCACAATGCCAAGCACCAAACCTCCGCCGATAATTCCGCCTAAGATCGGGCTCAGCCATGCGGCTCTCCGTTTCTTTTCTTTTTTCACTGCAGCCGTCTTCTCGATTTCTGCTGACGAGGCTGTCTCTTTTATTGCTGGCGTTTCAAGCAGCTGCTGCTCCTGATGGCTTATCTGCTTCGGTTCCTGTTTATTTTGTTCCGTATGTGAAAGATCTGACTGATCCCTGCTGATACTGTCATCTCGGTGATCGTTCATATTCATGCACGCTCCTTTAGCATGTTTTCATTCTATTCATTGCATATTCATTGCATGTACAAGTTCTATTGTCCCAATAATAAGGAGAAAAGCAAAGCACCAAAACAATATGTGTTTGAACATGTTATCTTCCCCGCTTTTTTTCTTCCTTTCTTCCCTTATACACATCATAAACAAACATTGTGGGATAAAAATGAAAAGAATATGTGAAATTATGAAAATGCGCCTTGAATGTGTTAAAACTAGTATAATGACGTTGAAAGGATGTGAGATGCCTTGTCATACACCATTTATCTAGTTGAAGATGAGGATAATCTGAATGAACTGCTTACAAAATATTTAGAGAATGAAGGCTGGAACATTACATCTTTTACAAAAGGTGAGGATGCCAGAAAACGGATGCAGCCGTCTCCCCACCTGTGGATTCTTGACATCATGCTTCCGGATACAGACGGCTACACCCTCATAAAAGAAATAAAAGAAAAAGATCCTGATGTGCCGGTCATTTTTATTTCCGCACGGGACGCGGATATTGACAGAGTCCTTGGCTTAGAGCTTGGAAGCAATGATTATATCGCAAAGCCTTTTCTGCCCAGAGAGCTGATTATACGGGTTCAAAAGCTGTTGGAGCTTGTCTATAAAGAACAGCCTGCCGCTAAAAAAACCGGGACCGCCGTATCCTCCTACAATGTAGCCGAAGAAGCCAGAGAGGTTTATGGCGAAGATGGGAACCTGATCAATCTCACGTCTAAGGAATTTGATCTTCTGCTTTTATTCATTCATCATAAAGGCCATCCCTTTTCCAGAGAGGATATTTTGTTAAAAATATGGGGCCATGACTATTTCGGTACTGACCGGGTGGTCGATGATCTTGTCCGGAGGCTGCGGAAAAAAATGCCCGAGCTTAAGGTTGAAACCATTTACGGATTCGGCTACAGGATGATGACGTCATGAAAAATAAACCGCTCGCTTTTCAAATATGGATTGTGATTTCGGGCATCCTCTTAGCCATCTCTATCCTATTGCTCGTGCTGTTTTCAAATACGCTGCGTGACTTTTTCACGGATGAAACATACACGACAATTGAAAATGAACAGCATGTCCTGACGGAGTACCGTCTGCCCGGATCTATTGAGCGGGGATATTACAGCGAGGAAGCGACCGCCCCGACTACATTCCGTCCGGTGCAGCACGTCCTTTTGCCGGAGCGGGAAGAATCGGCCAGCGACAGAGATTTGAGCTACCTTTCTAACTCGTTTATCCATAAGGTGTACAAGCTCGCCGGCCGCCAGCACAGCATCACGAAACGATACAGCGCAGAAGTCAGCGGGGAGAAGGTGTTTTTTGTCATTAAAAAAGGCCTCACCATTAACGGACAAAATGCCATGATGCTGTCTTACGCACTTGATTCCTATCGGGATGATCTGGCATACACACTGTTTAGGCAGCTTCTGTTTATTATTGCAGGCGTTATTTTATTAAGCTGGATTCCGGCGATTTGGCTCGCCAAATATTTATCGCGGCCGCTCGTTTCCTTAGAAAAGCATGTAAAGCGGATATCTGAACAGGATTGGGATGATCCGGTCATCGTCGACCGAAAAGACGAAATCGGAAAATTAGGCCATACCATTGAGGATATGCGGAGCAAGCTGGTTCAAAAGGATGAGACAGAAAGAACGCTTTTACAAAATATCTCTCACGATTTAAAAACGCCTGTTATGGTTATAAGGGGTTATACCCAGTCGATAAAAGACGGGATTTTTCCTAAAGGTGATCTTGAAAACACAATTGACGTGATTGAAGGCGAAGCTGAAAAGCTTGAGAAAAAAATTAAGGATTTATTATATTTAACGAAACTTGATTATTTACTGAAACAGCCGATTCATCATGAAACATTCGACATTGTAAAGGTGACAGAAGAAGTGATTGAGCGGCTCAAATGGGCGCGGAAAGAATTATCGTGGACCGTTGACACGGGAGATGTGACGATGATGTCCGGTGATCCGGAGCAATGGAGCAAGCTCCTTGAAAACATTCTGGAAAATCAAATTCGCTACGCCGAAACGGCGATTCACGTTCAAATCAGCCAAAATCAGCAGCAGATTGTGATGACGGTTAAAAATGACGGTCCTCCGATTGAGGATGAGATGCTATCCAGCTTATACGAGCCTTTTAATAAAGGGAAGAAAGGCGAGTTTGGCATTGGACTCAGCATCGTAAAACGGATTTTAACACTGCACAAAGCATCTATTACAATTGAAAATGATCAATCGGGTGTTACCTACCGAATTATCGTTCCAAAGTAGACTGTAATTTTTTATTGCAGTCTTTTTTCATGTGAAGGAATAGCCGTTAAAATCTCTGTAGTTCGTTTTCAGCGGTTTTTGGCATTGATGAACCCATTTCTTTTCAGATATCGTCTGCTTTGGATATTTAACCTTTTCGACTTTAATCCCTCTGTTTCGCAAGCGGCTGATCATTTCGTCTAATTCTCTCATATTTGAGATTCACCCTTTCGCCAGAACTTTGACCATTCGGTCATCTCACTTTATAATATAAATAAAACAAAACAAAAAAACAAGTTACAATCAGGTTAAATTTATGGAAAATCAATATGACCACATAGTCATACATGAGCAGCAGACGCCAGCCTCCTGGCTCCGAAAGGGTGGAACCATTGAAGGAAAAAGAAAAGCTGATTATTGAAGCAGCTATAAAACTGTTTGCCCGTAAAGGGTACAAATCAACATCAGTTCAAGAAATTGCCGATGAATGCAAAATCTCCAAAGGCGCTTTTTACATTTATTTTCCTTCCAAAGAAGCTTTGCTTCTATCAATGCTGAATTACTACTATGATAAAACGTTTACCCGTATCACTACGATTCAAACAGAAGGTGACAGCCCGAGAGCCGCTTATCAGAAACAGCTTGCGGTGTTTTATGAATCGATTCTCACGCATCAGGATTTTATTACGGTTCAGATGAAAGACGGATCTCTGCCTTATACAGAGGAAGTGGCGCAGTGCGGAAAAAGAATCCGCAGTTCGATTCTGCAATTTCACATTGACAGCCTCCTCAATATTTACGGAGAAAAGGTTGAGCCGTATACAGCCGAGCTTTGTTTCTTAATAGAAGGAATCAATCAGATATATCTTGAATATATCATCTTGACGGGACGGGCCGTACAGCCGGCCGCATTGGCGGATACGGTGATTCATAGAATTGATGACATCGTGAACGGGATGGCGGACAGACGGGATGAACCTTTTATTTCTCTTGATGAGGCAAGCTCACTGTTCGGACCGCTTCATAACGGACAGCCCGATCCTTTAAGTAAATCGATTTTGCAGACCCTCCGTGCCTCAATCAGCACGATGGACAAATCGCAAGCATCTGAATTCACCGAGAGCTTGGAGATTCTGGAAGCGGAAATGAAGAAAAAGTCGCCGAAACCGGCAATTATAAAAGGGATGATTCTGAATTTGAAGGAATCAGAACTGCTGGCTGAAGATGCAGAGCAGCTCAGCTATTTATTAAAACAGCAGTTTATTTAGAAGAACGGCCGCAGTTTTTGCAGCCGTTCTTTCTTTTTTATGCTTTCGGGTGCACCATATCTTCCGGTCTTACCATTTCATTAAATTGCTCTTCTGTGAGCAGGTTCAGCTGTAATGCCGCTTCTTTCAGCGTCAAGCCTTCCTTGTGGGCAAGCTTGGCGATTTTCGCGGCGTTTTCGTAGCCGATATGCGGGTTGAGCGCCGTAACGAGCATTAATGAGTTAGACAGATTTTCTTGAATCGTCTCTTTATTCGGCTCAATTCCGACGGCACATTTGTCATGGAAGGAATTCATTCCGTCGCTGAGAAGCTGCACCGTTTGCAGGAAGTTATAGATAATAACCGGTTTGAAAACGTTCAGCTCGAAGTTGCCTTGGCTTGCTGCAAAACCGATTGTTGCGTCATTCCCCATGACTTGAGCGGCGATCATAGTCAGCGCCTCGCATTGAGTCGGATTGACTTTACCAGGCATGATAGAACTTCCCGGCTCATTTTCAGGGATGACGATTTCGCCGATGCCGCAGCGCGGGCCGCTTGCCAGCCATCTGACGTCATTTGCGATCTTCATCAGGTCGGCAGAAAGTGCTTTTAACGCGCCGTGAACGTGAGTGATTTCATCATGGCTTGTCAGCGCATGGAATTTGTTCGGCGAGCTTTTGAACGTCTGCCCCGTTACTTTTGTGATTTCCTCAGCCACGAGTTCACCGAATTGCGGATGGGCGTTGATTCCCGTTCCGACCGCCGTGCCTCCGATGGCAAGCGCACGGATTTTTTCAGTGGCTTCCAGAATCATTTCTTTCGAACGGTCAAGCATATAGACCCAGCCGCTGATTTCTTGGCCGAGCGTCAGCGGAGTCGCGTCCTGCAAATGCGTGCGTCCGATTTTAACAATGTCTTGATAAGCCTTCGCTTTTTCATCAAGTGTCGCGCGGAGCTGGTCAAGCGCCGGAACGAGCTGTTCGTATACGGCAAGAACCGCCGCAACGTGCATTGCCGTCGGGAATGTGTCGTTTGAGCTTTGGCTGCGGTTGACGTCATCATTCGGATGAATCGTAAGGTCAGAATGTTTTTCTTTCAATAAAGCAGTCGCGCGGTTCGCCACCACTTCATTCATATTCATGTTGCTTTGTGTGCCGCTTCCCGTCTGCCAAACGACGAGCGGAAAGTTATCGTCATATTTGCCTTTTAACACGTCATCACAAACAGCCGCAATCGCCTGTGCTTTTTCAGAATCTAAATTGCCGAGGCGTTCGTTAGCGATCGCCGTGCTTCTTTTTAATATTGCAAACGCCTTCACAACACGCTGAGGCATTTTTTCAAAACCGATTTTAAAGTTCTCTTTGCTGCGCTGTGTCTGAGCGCCCCAAAACTTATCTGCCGGAACTTTTATTTCTCCCATGGTGTCTTTTTCAATTCTGTATTCCATTTTATGTATCCCTCCATAACAGTTGCTTCACCCTGAGTATTATTCGCCAGTAACAGATGAAACCCTTTTTTATTTTTCGATCTTTGCGGACTTTAATTTCAGTTCAAGATAGACGCGCGAATCCTTAGAGTATTTATATTTCGGATTTGTTTTCCGGTACTCCTTTGACGTATAGGCTACCTCATAATGCGCCTCAAATGATTTGATAAGCTGTTCAATTTCTTCGGCATTCCCTGCCAGTCTGACTTGTGCCACATCTCTCCTCCGCTTTCATAAAAAAAACTTGTACCATGAAATACTTTAACATAGTATATCATTTTTTTAACAGGAAAAGATAACCTCTACATAAGGATTGGAAGGCGGGGTGATTGCGGTGGCACAATCGGAATTCAAGGAATATATTCACATTAATCTGGCTATGGTGCTTCCTCACGTTGAACAGAACGATGATCTTATTCAAAATAAAAAAATGCTTTCAAACGGCCTTGTTTTTTATTATTTGTATCTCAGCGAACTGAATGATGAAGACAAAATAAAAGAAGCAATCAAAACTCTGGTGAAGGAAGAGGAGACTCTTACATTAGAAACCGTAACAAAACGTCTCGATATGATTGACGCCCGCCCCGTCACTACGGCAAAAGAAGCCGTCACTTCCATTCTCAGAGGAAATTGCGCCGTTTTTATTAACGGGCTTGACAACGTATACATTCTGACCACGGGTAAAAAGGAAAAGCGAAGCATAACAGAGCCTACATCCGAAAAGGTCGTAAGAGGGCCGAAAGTCGCCTTCACCGAGGATACCGATTCAAACATTGCC
Organism: Bacillus nakamurai; assembly: GCF_001584325.1. Classification (GTDB taxonomy): domain Bacteria; phylum Bacillota; class Bacilli; order Bacillales; family Bacillaceae; genus Bacillus; species Bacillus nakamurai. The sequence goes on along the minus strand of NZ_LSAZ01000013.1, from coordinate 137,340 downwards.
ATGATCAGACAAAGAACAAACCATCCGAAGCTGAAAACGAAAAAAATCCTGATCGGAGAAAGCAAGTTAAAATACGCAACCGTCATGTATATTGAGGGCAAAGCCAAATCGTCTGTCGTCAGCGATGTTGAAAAGCGCCTTGGCGAAGTGCAGCTGGACGACATCCAAGATTCCGGGACGCTTGAGGAACTCATTGAGGACAATAAGTATTCGCCGTTCCCGCAAATACAAAATACAGAACGGCCTGACAAAGTCTCCTCCGCCCTGTTCAACGGCCGGGTTGCCATACTGGTGGACAACTCTCCGTTCGCTCTGGTGGTGCCTGCTTCACTCGGCATTTTGATGCAGTCTCCCGACGATTATTATGAACGGTGGATCTCAGCCTCGCTCATCCGGGCGCTGCGGTTCACATCTATTTTTATCACGCTGTTTTTTTCGTCGATTTATATCGCGCTCGTATCGTTTCATCAAGGGCTTCTGCCGACGTCTCTTGCTGTCACCATCTCGGCGAATAGAGAAAATGTCCCATTTCCGCCTATCATTGAGGCGATGGTGATGGAAATTACGATTGAACTGCTGAGAGAGGCAGGCTTAAGGCTTCCCAGCCCGCTCGGCCAAACGATCGGGTTAGTAGGGGGAGTCGTTATCGGACAGGCAGCCGTTGAAGCCAACCTCGTCAGCTCTATCATGGTGATCGTCGTCAGCATTGTCGCGCTTGCTTCGTTTACGGTGCCGCAGTACGGGATGGGGCTGTCATTCCGTGTGCTCCGGTTCATCTCAATGTTCACTTCGGCAGCGTTCGGGCTGTTCGGCATGATTTTATTTATGCTGGCGATTTACACTCATTTATCGAGACAACGAAGCTTCGGTTCTCCGTATTTCTCGCCGAATGGGTTTTTCAGCTTAAAAAATGCCAATGACTCTATTCTCCGTCTCCCTATTAAAAACAAACCAAAAGAGGCGAAAAACGCAAATGAGCCAGAAAACAACTCAAAATAAGCTCACAACCTATCAAGGAACGGCCGTGATTTCCAATACAATGCTCGGTGCCGGCCTTCTCACCATGCCGCGGGCGCTGACATTAAAGTCAAATTCGCCTGACGGCTGGATTGCATTAGGGCTGGAAGGCATTATTTTTATCTTTTTGATCTATCTCAACACGCTCATTATGAAAAAGCACCAGTACTCTTCTTTTTTCGATTATATGAAAGAAGGGCTCGGCAAATGGGCCGGAAATATCGTGAATCTCATGATTTGTTTGTATTTTATGGGAGTCGCCAGCTTTGAAGCCCGGGCGATGGCGGAGATGGTCAAATTCTTCTTATTGGAAAGAACGCCCGTGCCGGTCACTCTCTTTATTTTTATTGCCTGCGCCGTCTATTTGATCATCGGGGGCATGAGCGATATGGGCCGGCTGTTTCCTTTCTATTTGACGATCACGATTATTATTTTATTGGTTGTGTTTTCTTTCAGCTTTAAAATATTTGATTTAGACAACCTGAGGCCGGTGCTCGGACAGGGGGTTTCTTCTATTATGAACTCTCTGACTGTCGTTTCAGTTTCTTTTTTAGGGATTGAAATCATGCTGTTTCTGCCCGAATACCTCAAGAATAAAAAGGATACATTTCGTTTGTCGGCTATGGGCTTTTCCATCCCCATTATGCTATACATCATTACATACGTGCTCGTCGTCGGGGCGTTAACCCTCCAGGATGTCAAAACAATGATTTGGCCGACGATTGCGCTCTTTCAATCCTTTGAAATAAAAGGGCTGTTTATCGAAAGGTTTGAGTCCTTTTTACTTGCTGTATGGATTATCCAGTTTTTCGGCACTTATGTATCGTACGGATATTTCGCCACGTCAGGGCTGAATAAAATTTTCGGGCTGAAGAAGAAAATAGGCGTTATCTTCGTGGCTATTGTCACATACTTCGGATCGTTATTGTCCAAAGACGCCAATAAGCTGATGCTGTTCAGTGATATTCTCGGCTACATTTTCTTAGGTTTGTTTTTGCTGCCTTTGCTGATGTTTGCAGTCGTTGCCGTGAAAAGGAAGGTGAAAAAAGCGCAATGAAGAAATCCATCGTCATCATTCTCTGCACATTGCTTTTGGCCGGATGCTGGGACAGCCGGAATATTGAGGATTTAAGCCTTGTCATCGGAGTCGGGCTGGATAAGCCGGCGGAAGAAAACGTGGAAGTGACGCAGCAAATTCTGATTCCGAAAAAAGTCAGTTCCGAGCAATCATCGTCAAGCGACACGACAAAGGTGACTTCCACCCCCGGGGAAACCGTTCATCAAGCCTTGAGGACGGCCTCATTAAAAAATCATCCTGCTTTTTCCCAGCATTTGCGCGTCATGCTGTTTTCTGAAGCGCTGTTAAAGGACGGCATCCCGCTTGACGCACTGATGAACCAATTTATCAGGGATAACGGAACAAGAAGAAGCTGCAATGTGCTGACGGTGCCCGACAAAACGAAAGACATTTTCTCAGTCAGTGATCAGGGAGAGCCTGCGTCAAACACCATTTACGACTTAACGGAGAATAACTCAGTGACCATCCGGCTGATGGAGCCCGTGACATTGGGGGATCTGTCTGAGAAAATCGCCAAAGGAGAAACCTTCGCCATTCCTCAAGTGCGCAAAATAAGCGGCAGACTGGAAATCTGGGGCGCGACCATTATTAAAAATAAATTTTGGTATGCGAATTTAACGCCTATTCAAGTTGAGAATTTGAATCTGTTTACGGGCAAGGTAAAGGGAGGGGTTACGTATACAAAGAACGACAACCGCTATTTATCATTCGAAATTTTTTCCAGCAACTACAAAGTTGACACGAAGTATCGAAACGGGAAATTTAAATTTATCGTGACCCGGTTCGTTGAAGGCCGGCTGTCCGAGGACTGGAATCCGAAGGAAGATTCCTTTAAGGAGTCCTATATTAATGAAATCAAAAATGCGGTAAAACGCAGCATTCATTCAGATGTCACCACATTCATCGATTATTTGCAGCATGAATTGAAGGTTGATATTACAGGTTTAGGCGATCAAGTCAGGATCCATTACCCGGTTAAATGGAGAAAGGTTTCGGCTGACTGGGACCATCATTTCAGCCAATCAGATATAGAATACAAGGTCAAAGTGGCCATCAAAGATTTCGGAACAAAGGGAATGTCCCAATAATACGACACGGAGGAGAGTGTGCATTCGCGGCTCTCCTTCGTTTATGTCACGAGATGATTGCGATGGGCGTATACCGCAGCCTGAGTCCGGTCACTGACGTCAAGCTTTGATAATATATTCGTAATGTGGGTTTTCACCGTTTTAATCGTAATAAAAAGCTCTTCGCCGATTTCTTTATTCGTCTTTCCTTCCGCGACAAGGCAAAGGATTTCCAGCTCTCTTTTTGTCAGCGTTTCGTGCGGAAGCGTGTTTTCTGAATGGCGCAGTCTTGATAACACCTTTCCGGCAACCTTCGATTCAAGCTTCGGCTCTCCCTTGGCAGCCGCTCTGATCGCTTCGGCTATTTCTGCGGCCTTGGATGTTTTCAGCAAGTAGCTGAGGGCTCCCGCCTCAATGACCGGATATACTTTGTCGTCATCAATAAAGCTTGTCAGCACGATGATTTTCGGATCTGCCAGTCTGGCGCAGATGAGCTTCGTCGCTTCAATGCCGTCCATGCCTTCCATGACAAGATCCATTAAGATCACATCGGGCAAAAGCTCTGCGGCAAGGTCGACTCCCTGCTGTCCGTCTGATGCTTCGCCGATGACTTCTATATCAGGCTGCGTTTCTAAAAACGCGGCCAGTCCCATTCTGACCATTTCATGATCGTCAATTAGTAACACTCGAATCACTGTCGTTCTCTCCTTCTGGTTTCCGATAAATCGGGACTTTCACGTCGACATGTGTGCCTTTTCCCTTTACAGAAATGATTTCTGCTATACCGCCGATTTCACTGGCTCTTTCTTTAATAGAATGTAAGCCGTAAGAGGAAGCCTTTACTTGATCCATCGTAAAACCCGCGCCGTTATCAATCACCTTAAGCTGCAGCTGCTGATGTTTCGCGCCGAGCCTTACTGTGACCTTTGTCGCTTTGGAATGCCTGAATACGTTGGAAAGCGCCTCCTGGACGATTCTGAACAGATGATCTTCCACACCTTTTGACACACCTGTGTCGCGGATATCCCACTCAATATCAAGCGGCTGCTTTGCTTTGAACTCTTTTAACAGCTCAATCAGCCCTTCCTTCAGGCCTTTTCCTTCTAACGTGACAGGCCTCAGGTGAAGAAGCAGCGCCCTCATTTCGTTTTGCGCCTCTCCCGCCATATGCTCGACCATTTTTATCCGTTTGACGATTTTGTCATCAGAGTCTTTCACCTGTTCCAAGACGGCGGACGTCATCATGGAGATGGCAAACAGCTGCTGGCTGACGGCATCGTGAAGGTCACGCGCCAGCCGCTGGCGTTCTTCAGAGATGACCGATTTCTTCATTTGATCCTGCCATTCCGACCGCTCGTTCGAAAGCTTTTGCAGCGATGTGACTTGAAGCTCAACCCGCTTGGCCATTTCGTTGAGCTGGTCTGCCGCCAAACCGATTTCGTCATCACCGAGAGGCGGCACCCGATAAGCAAAATTGCCGTTTTCAAATTTTAAAATCGCTTCAATCAGCTTATCCATTCTCGTTTTGAGGTAGTTTCCGTACATATATCCGGAGATCAGCCCGGCTGCAAGGCTCGTTAAAAGCAGGATGAGAACAAACGGAATGCCGAACCATCCGGAGGAAAGCAGCAGCACCGGGTCAAGCTGGTAGTATAAAAGCATCAGCGTGATAAACGCAGCGCAAAGGAGCAGGCTGATGCCCGTTGTCATCCGCATGGCGCGCCACTGGATATTGGCGAGTATTTTTTTCCTCATAAATAGTTCACATCCACATCGCCGATAAATAAAGAAATTGATATTTTAATCCGCCGCGGTGAATCGCCGTAATCAGGGGATACCGTATACAGCTTCGTGCTCATACCGCTTTTTTTAGAACCGAGCAGACTCATGTCGCCGATAAAAGCGGAAGAGCTGACGGCGACTTCAATATCAGGCGGGACGTATACATCTACATTGCCGATGACGCCGCTGATTGTAATCGTGCTTTCTCCTTCCGGAATGATGGCTTTTGACAAGTCGATTTTCACATCACCGATAAAACCGGATACATTTAAATCATTCAGATCAAACGGGTCCTTCATCATCCTGAGCTCGCCGATAAAAAAACTGCGGAGATCCGGTTGTCTGCTGTCCGGCTGGGAAGAAGGCTCCGGGTCTTCTTCTTTTTCCAGATTGATTTTCTTCTCTTTATGCTCAAACACACGCTTTCCTTTGAGAAGCCTGTAGCCCGCGTAAATGAGAAAGGCGGCGAAGGCATAGCCGAACAGGTTAAACGTGACGCTGAACAGGTTTTTTAAAAACAAAAAGGCGGCGAAGATATACAGGACGGAGCCGAACCAGCTGCGGGAATACTTTTTAAAAATATAGCCTGCAATCAGAAAAAAGAGCGGCCAAAACAGGAAATCGCCGATGCCGATAATACGTAAGAACATGCTGATGCCTAATAAGGCGATGATAAGTCCGAGAATCTGTTTTTTTGCCATTTCAGCTGCTTACGCCTCCTTTCCAGTGCCGATCTTGTCTATTGTAACGCAACATTCCCGCTTGTGACTTTTATTTCGATCGGCTGAGCGCCATTCCCTTTGACGCCGGTGAGCCTTTCGCCTTCTTGATGTGTCTCGTCAAATGAATAAGACGATTTGATATTTCCGCTTGCCGATTCGGCGTTGACCGTAAAATCCCCGTCTTTCGGCAGGCTGATTGCTGCGCTGCCGCTCGTAAGCCTGACGGACGCAGGAGCATTTGCTTCTTGCAGCGATGCATTTACATTTCCTGAAGTAACCAGCACGTTAAAAGCGCCCGCCACATGATGCAAATTAACATTTCCGGAGGATGAGCGGACATTTGCGGTTTTTGCGGCAAGATCGGAAGCAATCAGATGGCCTGATAATCCTTTCGCTTCAAACGTTTCAGCGCGGACCTTCTTTAATGTCATGCTGCCGCTTGAGGAACGGACGCCCAGGTGAGCTAAGCCTAATCCCCTGTTTCCGTCAACTTCAATGTTTCCGCTTGACGAGCGGACGGTAATGTCCTGCTTATATTCATATGGAATGCGGACGATTAAAATGGAGCGGTGAAAGACATTCAAAAATTGAAAGCCTTTTTCCTTTGCCGTGAGGTTTAACGTTTTGCCTTGACTGCGGACAAACAGTTTTCCGGATTGGCCTGTGACGTGTGCCGCAATGTCGTTGCGGGTCTCGGCAATGATTTTCACATCCATTTGTTCCGAAGAAACCGCCAGGCTGCTGATCTCCCGAGGCGAAACGCTTGCCGATTCTGCTTCAGTTCCATTCAGAGGAAAAAGCCGCTCTGCAAAAACATCTTTCACCAAAAACAAGCAGCAAATGAGGACGCCTGCCGTAATCAGCAATTTGCCAAACATGGGCTTCATTACGTTCCATCCTTTTTTATTCATTTTATTATAAAGGAAAAGCCGGATAATTGATACGTGCATATAGGGAAGAGGCTTTATACGCCGATCTTCCCTTTTGCACATTATTCACTGACAGCTGTCGGCTGATCTGTTTTTTTCAAGGACAGCGAGCGCATCTTATCAAGCTCGGCCTCCACCTCGTCCGAATATTGCGAGCGGCTGTATTCTGTGTTTGCCTCTGCGGAATTTCCGTATTTTACGCGGACTTCCATTTCTTCAATGCGGTTTTCAACCCGCAGAAACTCTCTGTAGGCGCTCTCATTATCAATCTTATCGAAAGATGCATTCATATGCTCTTTCGCTTTTGCCGCATTAGCGCGGGCGATGAGCGCCTGTTTTTTATCCTTTACATCACGAAGGCGTGTTTCAAGCGTATCAAGCTGTTCCTTCAGCTCGGCCAGCTGTGTTTTCGCCTGCTCATAGGCCTCTGCATGTTCAGCCGCTTTACCCTCCAGGTATTTCATTTCAGTCAGAGCTTTTTTCGCAAGCTCTTCCTCACCGGCATCAAAAGCGAGCTGGGCTTGATTTTTCCGCTTAGCCGCCGTTTCGTGAGCATCTTCCTGCTTTTTCTTAAACTGATGGACGATCGTGTGCTGTTTGACAATCGTTTGTTTTGCCTTGGCGATGTCACTCTCCATATCACGCACATATTGATTCAGCATGACTTTCGGATTTTCTAATTTATCCAACCCTTCGTTAACAGATGCGACGAACATATCTCTTATTCTTTTTAAGACCATTTTTTATTCCTCCTTATTTTTTCTTCAAAAATTCTTCCCACTCTGAATCAAAATTAGATTGATAGCCGGGGGATGCCGTTTCCGGCTCATATGAGCGGGCGTCAGCTGATGAGCTGCCTTGCTTCATCATTTTCCAGCCAAAGTACACCATGGCTCCCGCCAGACCGATCGCAACGATAAACGGAAGAGAAGCGACGAGAATCATCGCCCCGATTAATCCGGCGATCATACCTGTAACGGCGCTGCCTTTTGAAAAGCGTTTGATTCCCCAATACAGTAAGAGGCCGCCGATGGCAAGCGGAATGATAAATGCGAAATGGCCTCCTCCGAAAAAGACGGAAAGTCCAAACACGATAAGCAGAAAACCGCCTGCAGTTTTTACATTTATATTCATGTATATCCTCCTTTCGTTTTCCTTGTCTTTACTATAAACAAAACGGATCGCCGGCAAAACGAGTCAGAGATTGATTTTCACATCAGACCGGAGTCGTATAAGGCCCCGGACCCCAAATAAAAAAACGCCGCTGGAAACGGCGTTTTTTAGTATGTTATATTCGGATGCTTGCTTCTTTTTCTCTGATTAAATCAGAGCGTTCCGCTTTCGCCAGCTTCGTAAAGAGCAAGATGCCGATACCGGAAAGCACTTCAACCAAACCGCCCGCCGCAATGACTTTCCCGGAGCCGAAGGCATTTGCGGCATATCCGCAGAGGACGGCGCCGAGCGGAATGGAGATATTAGAGATCATATGGATGACCGCGTAGACTTGCGGCTGATCATCGTGATCGACAGAGGTCTGGATAATGGTATATTCCGGCACGTTGATGGCGCTGACCGCAGAACCGAACGCAAAGGCTGCGAAGAATACGAGCGGCAAAAACGTGTTTATGCCTGTGATAAAAAACGCGGCTCCTTCAATGATCCCTGCCGATACAAATAAGAGCCCGTATTTGTTCACCTTCACCTTAGCCAGAATAAATCCCATTAAAAACGCTCCCCCGGTGCCCGTCGCCTTCAGAAGAGAGAAAACAAGCGGCGGCATGTTTAATTCCTCCGCGACATATACAGCCGAGAGCGCTTCCCACGGAGCGGCCGCAAAATTCATGAAAATACAGTAAATCGCAAGCGGAAATAAAATCTGGTGCTTTCTGACAAGGGTGAAGCCCCGTTTGAGCCTGCCAAAATATGTACCCCGCTGTTTGACGGCGACAGCTTCCGTTTTTGCCTGATTCACTTGATATGTAATAAAAAGAACGAGAAAACCTGATAGAAGATAGAAAATAAGTGCAATAAACATGGAATAGACGGGACTGATAAAAGTCAAAAACACCCCGCTTAACGTAATCGCGGCAAGCCTCACGATCTGGCCGGATGACTGAATAACCGCATTCGCTTTTTGCAGGCTGTTTTCTCCGACAATATTGGGGATTAAAGAAATTGAGGCGGGATTATAGGCAGCGCCAGTCGCCGAATGGACAATCATCAGAAGCATGACAAACCATAAGGGAGAAAAACCGTTGAAATAACAGATCGGAATGATTAAAACGACCGCGGCCCGTGTAATATCAGAAAAATACATCCAGAATTTCAGCGTATGCTGCTTCATAAAAGGCCCGGTAATCGGCGCCAGCATCGCCTCCGGAAGAAAAGTGACAGCAATTAAAAGCGCTGTGCCGATCGCGCCTTCCCCGTCAAAAATTAAAAACCAAAGAATTGAATTGAAGGCAAAACCGTCACCTGACAATTTGATAAGCCTGGAGATAAACAGAAAGGTGAAATTTTTATGCCAGATGCTCTCGCTCTTATTATATGTATCCATCTATCAAATCCCCCATTTTTTTACAATGTTTCTTACAATATCTCATTGTTTCATTTTTCAGTCAATAATGCATAAGATACATTTTCCTACGGGCAATAGGGGATCAATTGAGCGATAAATAAAAAAACAGCCGGCATGGCGAATGTACCGGCTGCGAAAAGCTTATTTATCGTCTCGGAATACGGCTGCGCTTCTTTCATACTCGATATCCTTGACGCCTTGTCTTGCGTTCACTGCTCTCGCCGCCGCAAAGAAATAATCTGACAGGCGGTTCAAGTAACGCAGCACCGCTTCGTTTATATCTTCAGTTTTTCTCAGTTTCACCACGATCCGCTCCGCCCGTCTCGTGATGGTCCGCGCGATATGAAGCTGCGCAGCCGCCTTATGCCCGCCAGGCAGAATGAATTTCTCAATCGGCGGCGCTTCAGCCGTGTAACGGTCAATACAGGTTTCCAAAACGGAAACCGCTTCATCTTTCAATTTGTATTCCTTATGTTCGGTAACAGCCGCCAAGTCGCCGCCGCAGTCAAACAGCTCGTGCTGAATGTTTTGCAGCTCGGCTTGCAGATCACTGCAGTCCGGGCAGCAGGAAAGCTCCGCAAGCGCGAGTCCGACAAAGCTGTTCAGTTCATCAATCGTCCCGTAGCTTTCGACCCGGAGACTGTCTTTGTCCGTTCTTCCGCCGATCAGACTTGTTTGGCCTTTATCGCCTGTTTTCGTATACAGCCTCATGGGCTACATCCCTCCTTCTTCCGCTTCTTTTACGCATTGCCTCACGCCGCGGCGGATCACCTGCTCCGCATGGCTTACATCCAGTTCATGTCCGGTTTGCGAAGCGGCAATGACAATATCGCCTTTTGCTTGTTTGCCGCAAAGGGCTTGCGCTCTCGCTTCGCTCGCCGCCATTAAAAACCTTGCAAACGCTTGATCAGATAAAGAGCCGCTGATCAGCACCCAAAGGCTGTGACGTGCTGTCACGGTAATGCAGACCGAATCAAACGTGAGGCAAACATAATCGCTCTCTTTTTCGCCGCATGTGCTCATAAGCCGGCGGCTCCATGAGAAACCTGAGCCGTCAGCCGCCGTTGACAATATTCTCAGCGGTTGGTCTGTATGCAGTGTCACAGTATTTCCGCTTTTGTTTATGAGTGATGAAAAAGGAACGGGTTCCGCTCCTTTTTGATTCCCATCCTCCGATACAAGCGTGATTAGCGGTTTAGGCGACGTTTCCTGATGAACAGCGCTGACGTTTGTACCGTATATGTCTTCGATTTTCTGTTTCGTCAAGGCTTGCTCCGGCGTTTGTTTCGGATAAGCACAGCCTTCTTTCATCATCAGCAGATGATCACAGTATTGGCTTGCGGCATTAAGGTCGTGAAAAATACTGACTGCCGTAAGCCCTTTTTCTCTCGTCAGCCGCTTTACGATATCGAGCAGGCCTTTTTGGTACTTGAGATCGAGAAATGTCGTCGGCTCGTCCAGGCATAAAATATTCGGCTGCTGGGCCAAGGCTTGAGCCAAATAGACACGCTGCCGTTCTCCGCCGCTCAGATGCCGAACGGATTGGTGCGCATATTGAGCGATGCCTGCCATTTCCATCGCTTCTTGAACGATTTCTTCGTCTTTTTGATTCGTCTGCCTGAATAGGCCTTTTTGAAAAGGGTATCTGCCGAAGGACACCGTTTCTTTCACGGTAAATGTAAAAGCTTGTTCTGTTTGCTGCGGCAAAACGGCCATGATTTTCGCAAGCTCCCTCGGCTTATATGCGCCGACGGGCCTGCCGCAGAGAAGCACATCCCCTTTTTCCGGAGCCATCATTCCTGTCAGCAATTTCATAAGTGTTGTTTTCCCGGATCCGTTCGGCCCGAGAATTCCCAGAAATTCACCCTTTTCAGCCGTAAAGCTTACATCCTTCACAATCAGCCGTTCCCCGTACCCTCCGGACAGGCTGTTAACCTCTATCATAAACGTTTCCCCCCATGATGCTGACGAAGCAGAATCAGCGCAAATACGGGCGCTCCCGCCAAGGCTGTCATAATGCCGATCGGCAATTCGACCGGTTCAATCACGGTCCGGGAAAACAAGTCTGCCAGAATGAGAAAACCGGCGCCCGTCAATGCAGACAGCGGAAGCAAATGGCGATGGTCCGTTCCCCACAAAAGCCGTGTCACATGCGGAATGACCAGGCCGACAAAACCGATGGTTCCAGATACGGCCACAGCTCCTCCCGTCAGCAGAGACCCGGCAATGATCATGAGAAATTTTCTCCTCTGGACACTGACGCCCAAAAGCCTCGCCTTTTCCTCTCCATAGGTCATGACGTTCAATTCTCTCCCGTTGATGAGCAAAAGCGCCGTCCCGGCCAGAAAAAAAGGCAGAAACAGCGCGACATAGCCCCAGCCCCTCATCGACACGCTCCCTAACAGCCAGCGGACGATCGGCAGCAGATCATTTCCCGTTAAGGCGATCACAAGAGAAATGAGGGCGCCTAAAAATGAATTCATGATAATGCCGGTCAAAATGAGCGTCGAAACAGACATGGACGCATGGACGAGCCGGCTGAAAAACAGCACCGCCGCCATGACCGCAAGAGCTGCGGCGACACTGATAACCGGCAGTGTAAATCGTCCGAAGAAAGGCAGCTGAATACCGAAAAACAAGGTCAGGACAGCTCCCGCGGAGGCCCCTGAGGAAACGCCGAGCGTATACGAATCAGCGAGCGGATTTTTCAAAAGCCCCTGAAAGGCCGCCCCCGCGATCGAAAGCGCTGCTCCGACAAGAGCTGCCAGGACGACTCTCGGCAAACGGATATTCATCATAATATTTGTGTACATAGGATCAACCGAAGACGTCCGGCCGATTCCGATCATAACGACATCGGATACAGGAATATGCAGGCTCCCGATCGAGATGCCGAGCAGCATACAGATCGCTAAAAACAAAAGGCTTACCGTATATGCCAGTGCGCGGTTATTTTTTAAACGTGTCAGGATAAACGCTTTCTGCAAGTTTCTCGACCCCTTTTACAAGGCGCGGGCCTGAACGTGTGACAAGGTCAGGATCAACCGAATATACACGATGGTCTTTCACCGCATTGATGGCGCCCCAGCCGGCGCGTTTTTCCACTTCAGCGGCTTTTACGCCGTCCGTCGTTATGATGACATCAGGATTCAGTTTTACAATCGCTTCATCCGTCAGCTGCACCCATCCGGTTTGGCTGCCGGCGGCGTTTTTCGCGTGTATATCCTCAAGCATTTCATTCATAAATGTGCCTTTGCCCGTCGTATAGACGTCAGGAGACACTTCGACGAATACTTTCTTTTCATCTTTTTCAGAAATAGAATCCGCCTTTTTTTCTATGGCAGAAAGGTCTGATTTCATTTTTCCGACTAAGCGGTCTGCTTCCTTCTCTTTGCCGGCCGCTTTTCCGATCATATGAATAGACTTGTACACATCTTGGAACGATTGCGCGTCATTGACCGTCAGGACGGTAATTCCTGCATCTTTTAATTGCTTCATCGCATCAGCCGAAGCGGACATGGATGACGCGTGGGCCAGCACGAGATCAGGTTTCAGCGCGATCACCTTCTCTGCGTTAATATTCATATCTCCGACTTTCGCGATTTTTTTTGTTTCCTTTGGATATGTATCATTTGTCGTGACGCCGACGACCTTATCTCCAAGTCCCAGAGCGTATGTAATTTCGGTATTGCTCGGCATCAGCGAAACGATTTTTTTCGGTTCCTTCTGAATGGTTACTTTTTCATTTGCGGCATCCTTGACGGTTACCGGGAATGCCTCGGTTGAGACGGCCTTTTGTTTGGTCTGGCTTCCTTCTTCATGGCCGCCGGAACAGCCGACGATCAGGAACGCGGTGACAAGCAGCGCCGTCCAGATTGCGGTGATTTTTTTCATTTTTTATACTCCCCCTGCTTATGATAAACGATTTGTCCCTCTGACATTCGTATCCTTTTTTCGCAGTAATTATACTATATGTCTGTCAAGCTTGTATATCAGTCCTTTTTACATGAAAGCAGGTTGTTCGTAAACACTAAAATCCATCGTGTATACTGTTACATTATCGCGCAAAAGGGAGGATCATCATGCAATTACAGCTTGAACAGAAGCTCGTTCTCATTACAGGGTCAACTTCCGGCATCGGAAAAGCCGCCGCGAAATGCTTTTTAGCCGAAGGAGCCGCAGTGATTGTGAACGGGAGAAAAAAAGACACCGTTGAACGGACGGTTGAAGAGCTTTCCGCTTACGGGACGGTTCACGGCATTGCCGCCGATTTATCACGCCAAGAGGAGGCCGACGAGCTGATAAAACAGGTCAGCCGCATCGGAGAAGTGGATATTCTCGTCAATAACCTCGGCTTTTTTGAAGTGAAGGATTTTGCTGAGGTGACGGATGAAGAATGGAGCCGGTATTTCGAGGTGAATGTCATGAGCGCCGTCCGCCTGTGCCGCCGCTATCTGCCGCAAATGCTCGAGAGAAACAGCGGCCGGATTTTGAACATTTCCAGTGAAGCAGGTGTCAAACCGCTTGCACAAATGATTCCTTATTCAATGACTAAAACAGCCTTAATCAGTTTATCCCGAGGAATGGCGGAAATGACAAAGGGCACAAAAGTCACCGTCAATTCCGTGCTGCCGGGGCCTACTTGGACCGAGGGCGTCGCTTCCTACATGGAAGGAGCTGCAAAGGCTGCCGGTGAAGATACGGATACCTTTGTGAAAGATTATTTCAAAGTGAACGAGCCGACATCGCTCATTCAGCGTTACACCACTCCTGAAGAAGTAGCCAACACGATTGTATTTCTCGCGTCTGAGACGGCTTCTGCCATTAACGGCACCGCGCAAAGGGTCGAAGGCGGCATTATCCGCTCCATTTAACCCATACAAAAAGCCCAGCACAAGGGGGACAGTCCCCCAAGGTGCCCGGGCTTTTTTATACAATGCCTGCAAAAGGGACCGGCTCCCAGCCCCCAGTCTCAAGCTCGATCGAAAACAGGCCGCCAGCGTGCGGCTGTTCGAGTCTCTCGGCTTCCGTCATTTTTTCCGTCGCCGTCGTAATATACAACGTTTTCAGCTCTTTGCCTCCGAAGGCGCAGCAGGTGACATATTTTGCGAGAACGTCAATCGACGCGATTTCTTTATGCTGAAACGGGTCAATCTGAACGGCCCGTCCGCCTCCGAATAAAGCCACCCACAGCATCCCGTTTTGGTCAATGGTCATTCCGTCAGGAGACCCGTCCGATTTTGGAAACCGGTAGACGGTTTTAGGATCCGATACATCTCCGGTTTCAGGATCGTATGTGTAGCAGACGATTTCCTGTGTCGGGGTATCGATATAGTACATCAGGTTTCGATTCCGATCCCAGTCCAATCCGTTGGAGGTGGAGACTTGATCCTTGATTTTCACTAGGCTGCCGTCCGTGTTTAACCGGTACAGCGAAGCCTCCTCCTCCTTACCTTCCATACTCGTCGTTCCCGCCCAAAGCCTTCCGGACGGATCACATTTCGCGTCATTGAAGCGGATGCCGTCCCGCATGTCCTTCGGCCGCTTCATTTTCGTCAATGTATCTTCCTGAAGATGATAAAGATAAAATCCATCTTTCATCGTCATGACCAATTCTTCCTTTGAATACAAAGCAAGCGCCGTCACAAACGATTTAAATTTAACGGAACGGTTTATTCCGTCAGCCGGGGTGAACATATGGAGCTGGCTGCCCAATATATCTACCCAGTACAGGCATTCTTTCTCCTTGTCCCATAAAGGGCCTTCTCCGATGACTGCTCTCGTATCTGCTTGTAATGCTGCTTCCATGTTTGCACACCTCATTTGCTCGTCGTTCTCTTATTGTTATTCCCGACAAAGCGGCGTCCAAACTCAATCTTTTTTTAAAAGAATCGTAATTACCGTTCCTGCATTGATTCTGCTGTTGACATGGATGGTTCCGTTATGGAGATGAACGAGCTCCTTGGCAATCGCAAGCCCGAGCCCCGTGCCTTCTGACGGACCCTTCGTATTCGTTCCGCGGTAATAGCGGTTAAACAGCTGATGGATGGTTTCTTCGTCCATTCCTCTGCCGTTATCCTTTACCTTCAGAATGAGCTGTTCTGCGGATTCCTCAAGTACGACCTGAATGGCGGTTCCTTTCTTATTATGCTTCACAGCATTCGCCAGCAGATTCTCCAGGATGCGGCGGAACCATGCTTCGTCAATCGCGAAAAGAATGTCTTCATCTTTCGTAGAAAATGTAATGTCATAGCCTTCTGAAAATGTATTTTTCGTAAAATCATTCGTGACGTTTCTGATAAAGGGAACGACGCTGATCATTCTTCTTTCGATTGGCAGAGCGGCGTTTTTCAGCCGGTACGTTAAGTTTAAGTCCTCAATCAGCTTAGACATATATTCTGATTTTTCTCTGACGATCTGCCCCATTTCTTTGACTTCTTCCGGCGTCCAGTCGTATTGCTTCGACTCCAGCATCATGCTGTAGCCGTAAATCGTACTGAGCGGCGTTTTTAAATCATGGGACAGACCGGCGATCCATTCTTCCCTTGTCGTCTGAATTTTTTCCCTGTTTTCCTTGTCCCGTTTCAGCGTGTCGGTCAGCTGATCCATTGATTCGAAAATCTCGGAGAAAAAGCGGAACGGATGCTTTGTTTTGCCTTTTTTGTTTTTGCTGACAGGGCGGCCTTTTCGGTTGCGCGGCTCCTCAAGCCGGCCTTTCGATAAGTTGACGAGCCATCTGATCGTGTGAAAAAGCGGCCATCCGAAACGGAAGGAATACCAAATCGTCAGCATGCAAATCATGAAAACCAAAACTCCGATCAGCAGAAACAGGGTTTTCAGCACATTTTTCAAAAATGATTTATTAAATTCATGATCGGGAATATAAACGGGATTCGGAACTGTCGCGACCATCCATTTTGTTTTATCAATTCTTTTAAAGGAAAATTCCCGCTTATAATTCCACGGCTTTGAACTGTATTTCAAAAGCTCGAGCTCATTTATATTTTCCCGCTCTTTTTTCGTGCTGTTGATATCTCCGAGCAGTCTGCCGTTGGCCTCAAGAAGATACACCGCGCCTTTTTCCCGTTTAATAAAATCTTTTGTGCTTTTTTTGTATTGAGTAAGGGAAGAAAGAGATGGTTCATGTGACTCGATGTACGTGAAGAGCTGTTCACTGGCAGATTTCCAGCCAAACAAAATTAAATAGGTCTCATCATTAATCGTGACTGTCCAATAGTTCAGCTTGTAGTTGTCAAAATTTCTATTCTGATAAATGGATAAGAGCTCTTTTCTGCTGTAATGGCTCGGCACATCTCTTGGCACACGGTAAGCGTAATCTGTTTTCTCCTGGTCATTAATAATTTGAAGCCAGCCATGCTGTTTTCTGACCGACATCTTTAAAAATTCATCGACCTCCCATGATCCGTCCTCATTTTTATCAAGCCATGCTTCAAAGGAGTCAGCCGTCGCTTTTGTGAGGCCGGCGTTGGCTTCAGCTTCACTGAAGCGCCAATCCAAATAGAAAAACGAAGCGATGGCCATGGCGGTAATCAGCAGGATGACAAGCAGCAGCTGCCCGAAAAAATGGAGCAGAAATTTCCCGCGCATCCTCATGATTCGGTTCCTTTTTCTCCTTGATCGGGAATGAACCGGTAGCCGAGGCCGCGAACGGTCACGATATAATCCGGATTGCTTGGGTCCTTCTCAATCTTTTCTCTTAGCTTACGGATGTGCACCATGACCGTATTGTTGTCACCGTAAGACGGATATCCCCATACTTTTTCATAGATTTGATCCTTTGAGAGCACCACATTGGGATGCTCGCAGAAAAACTGCAGCAATTGCAGAAGCTGCGCGGAGCAGCTGACGGGCTGGCCGCCGACAATCAGCTCGGCGTTTTGCGGTGAATATGAAAAATAGCCGTATGAATACGTCTTTTCCGCCTCTTTATCTTCCCGCTTATATGTTCTCTTTAAGTGCGCTCTGATGCGCGCCGCCAATTCGAGCGGGTTAAACGGTTTCGTTATATAATCATCTGCTCCCAATGCAAATCCTGACAGCTTGTCCGCGTCAGATGACCGGGCAGTCAGAAAAAAGATCGGAGCGTCGGTATAGTTTCGTATTTCCGTGCACGCTTCAAAACCGGACATCCCTTCCATCATGACATCCAGCACAAGCAGATCGACGCTTTCATGCTTGACATGCTCTATGGCTTCCTCAGCGCTTCCGGCCGACTTTACGTTATGATAGCCTTCTTTGATGAGAACGCGTTTAACCATATCAACAATCGCCTTCTCATCGTCTACAATTAAAATTGACGCATTTTCCACTTTGACGTTCCTTTCTCTCTGTTTTTTTCATCATATCATTATATGGATGAGATTTGGTACTTTTTTAGTGCGGAGGTATTACGGGGCACAGAAAAGAAAAACGAGACCGGACAGCTGCTCTCGTTTTTCTCGTGTGTGATGGCAGAGTATAGTTGAAGCCGCCGTTCGCCTCAGGAGCTTTCATTAATAAGATGAAGAATAAATTCCCAAAATCCCGGTACTTCCTGACATAACAGCATGTCCGCTTTCTCAAATATCTTGATCTTCAGTTCCTGTTCCAAATCCTCTCTTTCCTGGTAAGAAGTATTGTTCAGTTTTTTTTTATCATTGGTGAAAAACGCGAAATGAAGTATTCCATTTCGTCATGATCTGTTTTCTCTTTGTTGCATTCAAATGGCCCGTTCACTGCTCCTTTTCCCCCTTTTTTTGCTTGTCCAGCTGTTTTCTGAGATTGTCCAGCCCCTTTTTGTGAATATTGGAAATGTTTTGCCTGGATTCGCCTAACGACTCGGCAATCTCCTTCATTGTTGCCCCGTGAAGGTAAATGTTCGTTAATACACTTTTTTGTTTATCGGTTAATGTTTGAAGCGCTTCGTACAAGTCCCGGTTTTGGACGTGCTGGCTCAAATCCCCCTGCTGCCGCAAAAACTCTTCATATGCGTCTTTCCCCATTTCATAGGGAAGCGGTTCGCCTCCTTCCGGCTGATCAACCGTCAGCGGATACCGCTTTTGGTTTTTACGGATGCGCTTGTCAAAGTCGATGGAGAAAATCCGGATCATCGAGTTCATATATTTAATGATCCGGATTTCCTTATAAAACTGCTTAAAATTTTCGTCCAGTGATTTTGCATCCTTCTCATTTGAGTGTTCCATCACATTTTTGAACTGCTCGTAATGCTGGGGGTTGCTCAAAAAATGTTTAACAATAGGGTGTTTCATAATTTCCTTGCATTTTGACCGTAAAAGAACTTGATAGTCCATAAAACCGCCTCCTAGTTACATTAAATGAAAGAAAGCAAAAAAAGTAAACTACTCCTTTCCGCCTAAGGTTTCTTATCCCTTATGGCCCAGTTTTTTATCGGACAAAAAAAGAACCGCTCCCGGGCTTTCAGGTTTACGATATCCGTTCTATCTTTCACTTATATACATGACTACAGATCAAGACAGGAGGTGGTAGGAGATGGATCAGGTTTTTATAGAAGAAGTTGTGAGACAAATCGGCAATCTCGGTTTCCCCGCACTGATTGCCATGTACCTTCTCACCCGGTTTGAGAAAAAGTTTGACCACCTGATCGAGCTGATGACGGAACTGAAAGACCAGAAGATGAAAAATTAATTTTCGAACGAAGTTGACTTTTCATCGGAACGCATCACTTAACTAAGCAGAAGGGAAAACGAAAGGCCTTTCACATTCTCTTTCTGGCAAAAAAACATAGTTTGAGAGGGGACGATTTACATGTCAAAAGAAAACAACGGCAATATCCCGCAGCCGATCAGAGGAGACAAAGGGGCTACAGTCACCATTCCCCGAAACCTTGAAAGGGACCGCCAAAACCCTGATATGCTGGTGCCGCCGGAAACAGATCACGGTACAGTCGACAACATGAAATTCTCGTTCTCAGATGTTCACAACCGGTTAGAAAAAGGCGGTTACGCCCGTGAGGTAACCGTGCGCGAGCTGCCGATCTCAAAAAATCTGGCTTCTGTCAACATGCGTTTAAAACCAGGGGCGATTCGCGAGCTTCACTGGCATAAGGAAGCGGAATGGGCTTATATGATGACAGGGAAAGCGCGCATTACCATTGTTGATGAACAAGGCCGCAGCTTTATCGATGATGTGAAGGAAGGGGATTTATGGTACTTCCCGTCAGGTCTTCCCCACTCCATTCAGGGGCTTAAAGAAGGCTGTGAATTCCTGCTTGTCTTTGATGACGGGTCATTCTCTGAAAATAGTACGTTCCAATTAACAGACTGGCTTGCCCATACGCCTTTGGATGTCATCGCGAATAACTTCGGGGTAACGGAGAAAGAGCTTGCTAATCTTCCGGCGAAAGAAAAATATATCTTTGAAGAACCGGTTCCGGGCTGCCTGAAGGATGATATTACAGAAGGGCCGAACGGCGAACCGCCTTACCCATTCACGTACCGTCTGCTTGATGAAGGGCCGACTGCGGAAACAGACGGCGGTAAAGTATATATCGCCGATTCTGCAAACTTCAAAGTGTCAAAAACAATTGCTTCCGCGCTCGTTGTTGTAGAACCCGGCGCAATGAGGGAGTTGCACTGGCATCCGAATACGCATGAATGGCAATATTATATTTCCGGCAAAGCGCGTATGACGGTGTTTGCTTCTGACGGCCATGCGAGAACCTTTAACTATCAGGCGGGCGATGTCGGTTACGTTCCATTCGCGATGGGCCACTATGTTGAGAACCTTGGAGATGAGCCGCTTGTCTTCTTAGAAATCTTTAAGGATGATCACTATGCCGATGTGTCACTGAACCAATGGCTCGCCATGCTTCCTGAGACATTCGTTCAGCAGCACCTTGAATTAGGCAAAGACTTTACGGATATCCTTTCAAAAGAAAAACATCCTGTTGTGAAAAAGAAAAAATAAAGACACAAATGGACTTGCAGAGTTCCGCCTCTGCAAGTTTCCTCTGTGTGAAAAGGAGCTGAACTGATGATCACTCAAACCCCGAAAGTGTTTCTTCTTCAAGTGCTTCAATATACAGCAGCTGCGGCAGCCGTATTATTCGGTTATTTTATCGTAATGATGACAGTGTTTTCTTTAGCCGGGACAAGCTATGGATCAATTGCGTACGTCCTGCTTTTTGCCGTGCTTTTTATCTTTCTCGGATTATGCTTTGAACCGCTTGAGCGGCTGATGATACATAGCTTCACTTTTTTTCAAACGGGCAGGCTGTCTTTTATCCTTTTAGCAAGCACCGTGCAGCTGTTATTTCTCTGGATGACCGCCTATATGACAGATGAGCTGGTTGGGGACATTTGGCTGTCGACGACGGAGGAGCTGATTGTAGCCGCTGTTTTTTTTGTTTTGGATAAATGCTTTTCCGGCCATAAAAACACACGGGAACACTAAAAAAACGCAGGCCGGATGGCTGCGTTTTTTGCGTTACACCGTTACGCTTTCATGCTCGATTAAATCGTAGGTTAAGCAAACGGGTTTGTTCGTGCGCGGATCTTTTACGATTTGCGCGTCAATATGAAAGACCTCTTCCAAAATGCCGGGTGTCATGACTTCCTCCGCAGTCCCTTCCTTCATGACCCGCCCTTTTTTAAGCGCGATCATATAATGGGAAAAACGTGCGGCATGGTTCAAATCATGAATAACCATCAAAATGGTGCGGCCCTGTTCTTTATTTAATTTATCCAGCAGCTGCAAAATTTCAAGCTGATGGGCAAGATCTAGATATGTGGTCGGTTCATCGAGAAGAAGCAGCTCTGTTTCTTGAGCAAGCGCCATGGCAATCCATACACGCTGCCGCTGTCCTCCTGATAGCACCTCGATCGGACGGTCGTGAAAGGAGGCCATTCCCGTCTCCTCAAGGGCCCACTTGATCATTTCGCGGTCTTTTTCACTCAGGCGCCCCATTCCGGACTGATGCGGGAACCTGCCGTAGGAGACAAGTTCGTATACGGTCAGCCCGCTCGGCGCTTCAGGCGTCTGCGGAAGGATCGCCATTTCCTTCGCTATATCCTTCGTAGACATTTTCATGATCGCCTGTCCGTTTAAATAGACGGCGCCCGTTTTCGGACGCATGATTCTGGACATCGTTTTAAGAACCGTCGATTTTCCGCAGCCGTTAGGACCGATTAACGTTGTGATTTTTCCCTTTGGTATGGCGATATGCAAGTCTTTCGCAATCAAACGGTCGCCATAACCGACAGTAAGCTGTTCTGCCAATAATGAGTTCATCGCAGCAGTCTCCCTCCTTTATTTCGTTTTCATCAGCAAATAAATAAAATACGGCGCTCCGAGCACGGAAATCACCAAACCGACCGGAACCTCCGACGGAGCGAGTACATTTCTCGCCAGCGTATCAGCCAGCAGAAATAAAAACGCGCCGATTAAAGCGGAAACGGGGATAAGCGTTTGATGGCGCGGGCCTGTAAGCCTTCTTGCCAAATGCGGCGCAATCAAGCCGAGAAATGCGATTCCGCCAGCAGTAGCGACGCATGAAGCGGCCAGCGCAACGGCAGCAATCAGCAAAATGCGCCGTTCCTTTTCAACCGCTGTTCCAAGCCCCGTTGCCAGCTGATCTCCAAGCTGGAGCACATTTAAATACCGGGCTTTATAGAGGCTGAACGGCAAAAGAATCAAAAGCCACGGCAAAATGGACAGCACCATCTTCCAATTGGCATTCCAAATCGAGCCGGAAATCCACACCAGCGCCTGCATGAAGTCTTGCGGCGCCATTTTCAGCTGGAAAATCAGCAATAGAGCGTTAAATCCCGCATTTACGCCAATCCCGACTAAAATGAGCCGAACCGGCGAGACTCCTTTTTTCCAGGCCAGGACATAGATGAGAAGAGCGGCGAGAAAGGCTCCGGCCAACGCACTTACCGGCAGCAGCCACGTGCTGAACATGCTTAAATCAGCAGCGGTCCCCTGGAAAAAGAAAATAAACAGTACAACGGACAGGGAAGCCCCGGCATTAATGCCGAGAATTCCGGGCTCCGCCAAATCATTTTGAGAGACGCTTTGAAAAATCGCGCCTGCCGCAGCAATTCCGGCGCCGACCAATAAGGACAGCACCATTCGCGGCAATCTGAATTCAAATAAAACAAGCTGGTCGCGGGCGTCTCCCTGTCCGAAAAAGACACGAATCGTCTCTAAAGGAGCGATGCGGATGACGCCCATGTTTAAGCTGATAAAAAAGACGATTAATATAAGAAGAAACGTAACGGCCATAACGGCCAGCGGTTTTTTCGTTTTTGTTTTCATTACAGCCCTCTCCTTTCCCTGCGCGCCAAATAAAAGAAAAAGGGAACGCCGATGAGGGCGGTCAAAGCGCCGACCGGTGTTTCAAACGGCGCATTCACGAGTCTTGCAGCAATATCACTGAACACAAGCAGGACAGCGCCGAAAACCGCTGAACAAGGAATAATCCACCTGTAATCAACCCCGACCAAAAAACGGGTGATATGCGGAATGACCAGGCCGATAAAGGAAATGGCTCCGGCGACTGAGACAGAAACGCCCGTTAACAGGACGACGACAAGCATTCCGACGACTTTCACGAGCGCTGTGTATTGCCCGAGCCCCTTGGCCAGCTCCTCCCCTAAACTGAGCACCGTTACTGAACGCGCAATGAGAAATGCGAGCACCAATCCAACGGCCCCGACAACCAAAAGCAGCTGCACGCCCTGCCATTTCACGGATGCGACTCCGCCGGCATACCAAAACTTCACATCTTGGGCGACATCGAAACGGATCGCAATCGCGCTTGACAGCCCCGTTAAAAAATAGCCGACGGCCGTACCGGCCAGCGCAAGCTTCACCGGTGTCAGCCCGCCTTTAGAAAACATGCCGATGCCAAAAACCGCCAGAGCCCCGATGCCCGCACCAGCGAAGGACCATAATACAAGCCCGGCGGCAGACAATGCCGGAAAAAAAGCAAACGCCAAAGCGATTGCAAATCCTGACCCTGATGTCACTCCCATAATGGAAGGCTCAGCCAGCGGGTTTCGCGTCAGCCCTTGCATAATAGCCCCGGACACAGCTAAAAAAGCCCCGACCAAAGCGGCAGCGGCAGTTCTCGGCAGCCTCAGATCACGTACGATCTGATGGGATGTATTTTGCGGCTGAAAGTGAAAGAGAGCATCCCACACCGTCCGAAGATGAATGTCAGCAGCCCCGACAGAAACGGAAAGAGCTGCGCCGATCAGTAAGACGGCAATACCTGCACAAAGCAAAATGACCGCTCTGAAGGAACGCGCCGTCCACTGAATTTCGCTCCCTGAAGCACCTTGAGCCGTCATTGTCTGTTTCTTTTTCAATAGACCCAACACTCGTTCTTCCTTTCTCAAAACGACAATAGTGATAATGATTATCAATGACTTTTTTCAGTATAGCATCTTTACCTTCCCTTGTAAGGACTAAATTCATATAAAAAAGAAAGATTTCTTTAAAAAATAGCGTGCTTCTCTGAAACCGCAATGATATAATCACATTGATAATGATTCTCTTTATCACCCATAATCTATGAAAGAGGGAATGACAGATGTTCTATACATACAAGAAGATCGGCGCAGCGCTCATTGCCGTATTGCTCATCGCCGCTTTGGCCGCCTGCGGAAATTCATCAGACACGAAAGGTTCTTCTCAAAAAGAAGAAACCGTCACATATAAAGCCGAAAACGGCAATATCAAAATTCCGAAGCATCCGAAACGGGTCGTCGTCATGGCTGACGGCTACTACGGCGACTTTAAACAGCTCGGCATCAACGTTGTCGGCGCGCCGGAAAACGTATTTAAAAACCCTTACTACAAAGGAAAAACAAAGGGCGTTACAAATATCGGCGACGGCACATCCGTTGAAAAAATCGTCGACTTAAAGCCTGATTTAATCGTCGTCTGGACGACACAGGGCGCAGATATAGAAAAACTTGAAAAAATCGCTCCGACGGTTGCCATCAAATATGACAAGCTGAACAACATAGACCAGTTCAAAGAATTTGCGAAAATGACAGGCACGGAAGATAAAGCCGACAAATGGCTCGCCGAATGGGATAAAAAAACCGCAGCCGCTAAAACAAAGGTTCATAAAGCGGTCGGCTCGAAAACCATCTCCATTATGCAGACAAACGGCAAAGATATTTACGTATTCGGTAAAGACTTCGGCCGGGGCGGAAGCATCATTTACGACAAACTGGGGCTCAATGCTACAAAGCTGACGAAGGAAAAAGCTATTAATCAAGGACCTGGCTATGCCAGCATTTCACTTGAAAAACTTCCTGACTTCGCCGGAGACTATATCTTTATGGGACCGTGGCAGGCGGGCGGCGACACAGGCGTACTCGACAGCCCGATTTGGAAAAACCTCGATGCCGTGAAACAAAAGCATGTGTACCATATTGACCCGATCGGCTTCTATTTCTCTGATCCGATCTCACTTGAGGGCCAGCTTGACTACATGACGAAAAGTTTAACGAAGTAACCGGAGAGCCGCTAAAACAGCGGCTCTTTTTCCGTAAATATCTTGACAAAGAAATTTATTTATGCTAAAATTTACAAATTTGGATCAACGTGTATAATAAGATTCTCCCGGTCGGGGGAATCTTATTTTTTTATATGGAGGATGAATAGCATGAAGCAAAATGAATCGAGTGTAACTTCCTTAATATCAGCTTTTGGGCGGGCCTATCACAGTAAATACGATCGTCCGAAAATTTTTGATGATTTTATCGCCCAGGATCTCATTTCCCAAAAAGAGTTCTCAGACATCAAAGATCATATGATCCAAGGTATACAGTTTTTCAGCAAAGATATTGCTCAACGGTTTCAGGATGATCCGGAAGAAATTCTGAAATGGATTACCCAAGTCCAGCTTTCTCCAACACCCTTAGCACGTGCCGCGTATTGTGAAAAAGCATTGCTTAACGAAGTGATGTTAGGAGCAAGGCAGTATGTCATACTTGGAGCCGGGATGGATACGTTTTGTTTCCGGCATCCGGAATTGGAAAACAGCTTAGACATATTTGAAATTGATCACCCGGCTTCACAGGAATGTAAAATAAACAGGCTGGAAGCTGCTGGTTTTAGCATTCCGAGCCATCTTCACTTTGTTCCGATGGACTTCACCGATACGTTTTCTTTCAAACAGCTACAAGAGCATGGATTTGGCTGCAAAAAAACCTTTTTCAGCCTTTTGGGCGTTTCTTATTATGTAGCGAAGGAGGACATTGCACGCTTAATCAATCACTTATTTGCCCAAGTCCCGGCAGGAAGTTCTATCGTGTTTGATTATGCGGACGAAAAACTCTTTGAAGAAAAAGGGATGTCTGACAGAGTTGAACATATGGTACAAATGGCTTCAGCGAGCGGAGAACCAATGAAGTCATGTTTTACCTATGATGAAATCGAGAAAATGTCAGAAGCATCAGGTTTACTCATTTACGAACATTTATCGCCGTCTGCAATCCATGACCTTTTCTTTCGAAATCGTACGGACTATTTGTCAGCATTTGAAACGATTCATTATATTCACGCTGTAAAAAAATAAGCCGATACAAAAAGACACCTCACATCTGTGAAGTGTCTTTTTTTCATACCGTCTGTTTGCCTCTGATAAATTTCTTTGACACAAACGGATATAATATCAATCCGACGAAAAACAGCCCGATGCCGAGAATAAAGGTCGTTAAATCGGCAGTTCCGGTCACAATCACGTATAAAGAGTATACGCAGGCGAGAATAGCGATAATGCCGTCCTTCACTCTTGAACCCTTCAGCTGATCATACGTCTCGCCTTTCCATATGAGCTTCAGGCTGTAGATGGCCGATACAAGGTATGGAATCAAGTATGCGAGCGTCGCCGCCGTCGTCAAAAATGTAAACGCGTCACTAATCGTCCGGGAAATCACCGAAAAGATAAAGATCTGAGACATCACGTTCGTTACGATAAGCGCAACAACCGGACTGCCCTGTTTATTTGTTTTCGCAAAAACTGCGGGAAAGTCGCCAGATTTCGCCGCTTGATACGGTACCTCGGAACCGAGCAGAATCCATCCGAGCATTGTTCCGAACAAGCAAAGGATGGCCAAAATTGCCATAATGATGCTTCCCGCGCTGCCGACAATCGCATACAGCACGTCAACAAACGGTTTTTCCGAGCCGACAAGCTTATCATGCGGAAGCACCCCCATCGTAATCAATGTGACGATGATATAGATGCTCAGCGCGATTAACAAGCCGGTAATAGTCGCGCGTTTGACGTCACGCTGTGAGCTCGCGCGGCCTGATAAAATAACGGCCGATTCAATTCCCACGAATGCCCATAATGTTGAAATCGCCGCATTGTGAATTTGGCCGCCGATTCCGTCAACTGTATGAGGTGCGCTTTGAACGGGAAAATAAAAATGATCAAAAAACGACGTTTGAAACACAAACAAACCTGCAATGATAAAAAAGATAAATCCTAACACTTTTGAAAACGTCGTTATGAAATTTAACTTACTCGCACCGTTAATGCTGGAAACGAGAATCGTATGAGTGCCCCACAATAAAACCGTACATACGGCAAACGTCAAAAGCTGGCCGAGCGTCACCGTCTGGCTGCCGATTGAAAACATGTCGCGCTTATCCGTCAAGATCGGGAAAAACGACGTTAAATAACCGGCAAGGCTCGTGATGATCGCCACGTTGCTGATCCAGCTCGCCACCCAATATCCCCAAACCATTGTAAATCCGGCGGCGTTGCCTTTTTTCGGATCGTTAAACAGCGCTCTTGCATAGCTTTGCGGGCCGGCCGTCAGCTCAGGCTTACGGATGGATAAGTGCCCGAAAACAAGCGCGATCATTAAAACGCCGGCTCCCGTTAAGAGCCATGCTGATGCAGCGCCGAGCGGACTCGCGATGGCCGCAAGCGAGCTCGGCAGCGAAAAGATGCCCGAACCTACCATATTCCCTACGACAAATGCCGTTAATAACCAAAAACCCCATTTTTTCGTCTGTTCCATTCCAGTACCTCCACATTATTCATTCGTAAGGACCAGACCCCGAGACCACATTTATACACAAAAAAAGCCTGAACAAAAGTCCATGCTTAAAGAAACACACACACCCTTGATCTCCGGATAGCCCTCCGCGAAAAAGCACGCGGCAGTCCTGCACTTATTCAGATACAGTCCCAGCATAAAGAAGGATCGGCATTCTTTACACTTCGGCGCTGATGCCTTTAACACATGTTTTGCGGCCCCTGTCAGCCTGGCATGTGCGACTCATCATCAAGCGCAACCTCTACCTCACCGAGAAAGAGTGAGGATTTTTATCATTCAATTCTAATCAGAGGTTATCAGAGATAAAAAGATCTGTCAAAGGGAATTAGATGGAAAACGGATAGAGCGTTTGCCCTATCCGATTGATGTGTCAGCGATTGTTTTTTTTCTTTTGAACCGCTTCTTGAAGCGGATCGTCTTTAAGAGCTGCACCGGCGTCGTCAAGCGCGCCTTGCATGATGTTTTTGTCTTTATCGTTGTTTTTTCCTTTTTCTTTGTTAAAGAAAGCCATCAGTATCACCTCTTTATGAAAAATGGGTACACCTATAATGTGGCTTTTTCCGCAGCATAATATGCGAAAATCCGCGTCTCCTTCCTTTTGGCGGAACAGGTAAAGTTTGTTGCTCAAACATGCATTCTCTTGATATATTTGTAATTCAGGGGAATTTGGCAAAAATAAAAAGGAGAAGCGAAAATGACAGGAAAAACACACATCATGGGAGGCATCGCTTCTTGTTCGGCAATCGCATATTATTACGGGTTTGATCCGGTTCTTATGACGGCATCGGGGGCCATTGGAGCGTTAATTCCCGATATATGCCATACGAAAAGCAAAATCGGCAGGACGCTGCCTTTACTGTCTAAAGTCGTGAGTACGGTGTTCGGCCACAGGACCTTTACGCACAGCCTGCTGTTTATGCTCATTATGTTTTTGATTACGGCAGCTTACATTCCTAATAAAAGCATTTCTGCCGGGCTGATGATCGGGATGGCGAGCCATCTGGTGCTGGACGCATGGACGGTTAACGGAATTAAACTGCTGTTTCCGTCCGCGATCCGCTTCCGGCTTCCTTTATACATGAGGACGGGAAGCTTTTCGGAACAGCTTGTACTGGCCGGCTTAACGATTGTATCCTGCTATTATTTTTACGAACTGTTTCACGGCCGCATCTCATAAACGAAAGCGTTCGGGATATGACCGGCGCTGCGAGGGTGAGGAGTCATACATATGAAAGCAATCTTCATAAAAAAACAATGGTTTTTATGCCTGTCTATTCTGTTAATGTGGATAAAAACCTATCTCGTCTATAAACTCGGCTTTGATTTGCAGATTAATTCCTTCCTGGAGGAATGTCTGCTTCTCATGAATCCGCTGAGCTTTATTCTGCCGCTGTTCGGAATCGGGCTTTTGCTGGCGGGAAAAAAACAGCGGATATTTTTGCTCGCCGCCAACGTCATATTGACGGGGATTTTGATCGCAAACACGGTTTTTTACGGGTTTTACATTGATTTTATTACCATTCCGGTACTGTTTCAGGCCAGCAATATGGGCGATATGGGGAGCAGCGTCCAAGAGCTGTTTCACCCGCTTTATATCGCTTTGTTTATCGATATTGCGCTTCTTTTTTATCTTGGGAAAAGAAACGCGTCCGTTAAAGAAAAGGCGGGCGCCCGCACCGTCAAGACGTACGCCTGGGCTTCTGCCGGCCTGATTCTGTGCAATCTCGCGCTCTCGGAAGCTGAGCAGCCGAAGCTGTTCACGCATCCCTTTGACCGCGAAGCGCTTGTGAAAGGAATCGGGCTGTTCCACTTTCATTTGTATGACACCGTTTCGCAAACCTTCTATGCCGGCGCAAAAGCGTTTGCTGACGAAGACAGCCTGGCAGCGGTTTCTAATTACACCCAAGCGGATTACAGCAAGCCGTCCGAATCAAAGTTCGGGCTGGCAAAGGGGCGCAATGTAATCTTTGTCACGCTCGAATCAACGCAGAGCTTCGTCATGAATAAGCGGGTCAACGGGCAGGAAATTACCCCGTTTATGAATAAGCTGCGGAAAGAAAGTTATGATTTCACCCATTTTTATCAGCAGACCGAGCAGGGAAAAACATCTGACTCGGAATTCATCACCGCCAATTCGTTATACCCGTCTTCAAGCGGCGCCGTTTTTTTTACAAAAAGCGGCCATCAGTTTCATACGATATATCATACGTTAAAAGACCATGATTACTATTCCGCCGTGTTTCACGCCAACAATAAGGCCTTTTGGAACCGGGACGAGATGTATCAGACATTTGGAATTGACCGTTTTTTTGATGTAGATGAATTTAAGGTGACACCGGAAACATCAACAGGCTGGGGATTAAAGGACAAAGAGTTTTTGGAGCAGTCCGCTGCAAAATTAAAAAAACTGCCTCAGCCCTTTTACAGCAATTTGCTGACTTTGACTAACCACTTCCCGTTTGAAATCGGGGAACAGGATAAACTCATTGATGAATCCGACACAAGCAGCAGCTTATTAAATCGCTATGTGACAACGGTCCGCTACGAAGATGAAGCCCTGAAACACTTTTTCAAAAAGCTGAAAGAAGAAGGCCTGTATGACAACGCGATGATCGTCCTGATGGGAGATCATTACGGCATCTCGGAAGCCCATAATAATGGGCTCGCCGAGTTTTTAGGAAAAGAGGAGATCACTCCGTATGACACGGTTCAGTTTCAGCGCGTGCCGTTTATCATTCATATACCGGGAGTGACCGACCGTGCGCCCGAAACGATTTCTGCGGCCGGAGGACAGGTTGATGTGAAGCCGACCTTATTGCATCTTCTCGGTATAGAAACGAAAGGCAGCATCCAGTTCGGCAATGATCTGTTTTCCAAAGAAAGAGCACCGTTTGCCGTTTTGAGAAACGGCAGCTTTATCACGAAAGATCATGTTTATACGAAAAACACGTGTTACCGCCGCAAAACAGGAGAACCCCTGCCTGAAGACGGTGCGTGCAGACATGATAAAGAGAAAGCGGAGCAAGAGCTCATGCTCTCAGATAAAGTATTGAACGGCGACTTGCTTCGGTTTTACAAACAATAAAAAAATCCCTCCGTGTCCAGGGGGATTTTTTTATGTTTCGTATAAAAGACGTCCAGTCATTTTCGTATCATAGCCGGCTAATTGAGACAGCTGAGACCGGAATTCCTCTGAATGAAGAATATCCTTTACGCTTTGAACGAGCTCCCGGTTTTGTTTCAATACGACAATATCGTACTGCTCCCGGATAATTGGGATAAAATCCGTTCCGGCCATATGCGCCGCATGCTGCGCCCCGACTCCCGCATCCGCCTTCCCGCTTGATACTTGAGACGCCGCGGATAAATGATCCGTCACAATATCGTTGTAACCGGCGACTTCAAACGGTTTCATGCCGAGTGAGCCCAGCTGTTCATCCAGCAGCACTCTTGCGCCTGACCCTTTTTCACGATTGACGATGCGGACATCCTTTCTGTTCAAGTCTTTGAAGCCTTGAATGTTCAGAGGGTTTCCTTTTTTCACATATAATCCTGCCTGCCGGAGCACGACGTGGAAAAGTACAAACGGCTCTCCTGTCAGGATGCGCTTCACATACGGAATGTTGTACTGCCCCGTCTCGCCGTCGTATAAATGCAGACTGACGATGTCGCATGCTCCCCGGTACATCTCAATCAGGCTGTTTAAGCTGCCGCTGTATTTGCGGAGCGGTGCCGCCTGTATCTTTTGCTCCAGCTGTTTGCTGAGCAGGTCCATAGAGACATCCTGTCCGCTGATGATGACAGACTGCCTTTGTTCCGGCTCCTGTCTGCCGGACATGTCCGATGTCTCCTTCACCGGTGTCTTTGCAGTCGTTCTCATGTTCGTTTTATATTGTTTTAAGTCCTCTTCATCGACCCTCATCTGCCTTCCGACCCTGTATGCCGGAATGAGTCCTTTTTTTATCAGATCATATACGGTAAGCTTTGAGACCTTCAACAGACCCGCAACTTCTTCTATCGTATAGGAAGTGGCTTCGCTCATATTATCACGCTCCGCTTTTATTATAACTGTTCATATGTTGAAAAAAAACAGCACCATTTCGTACAATTACGTTATAATTAGTTTGATCTAATGATATTTAACTATAAGGGGTGCAATCATCTTGAAAAAGAAAGCAACAATCTTAACAACTGCGGCCATGGCTGTTTTCTTAGTAACTGCTGGGTGCTCATCCGGACAATCCTCCAAAGGCGGAGAAAGCGAAAAAAAAGTAACGCTTACCGTTTCTGCGGCAGCCAGCGCTCAGGATGCGCTTGAAGAAATTCAAACCAACTACGAAAAATCTCATTCAAACGTAACCATCCAAGATAACTTCGGATCATCCGGGACATTACAAAAACAAATTTCACAGGGCGCGGGAGCGGATTTATTTTTCTCAGCCGCCGAAGATAAATTTGATACGCTTGTCAATGACGGAGATATTGACAAAAAAGACAGCAAGGATCTTCTGAAAAATGAGCTTGTACTCATTGTGCCTGAGAAAAACAGCGCCCACATTAACCATTTAGATGACCTGAAAAAAGACAGCACGGAAAAAATCGCGCTCGGCACGCCTGAATCGGTGCCTGCCGGCCAATACGCGAAGCAGTCACTGACGAAACTGTCATTGTGGGATCAGGTAAAAAGCAAAGTCGTATATGCAAAAGACGTCCGCCAAGTGCTTTCCTATGTTGAGACCGGAAATGTCGATGCCGGGCTTGTGTATAAAACCGATGCGCTCGTTTCGAAGAAAGTGAAGATTACCGATGAAGCGCCTGCGAAAACACACGATCCGATTGTTTATCCGCTTGGGATCGTAAAGGATACGAAGCATCGGAAAGAGGCAGAGGCATTTTATATGTATCTGCAATCAAAGGAAGCAATGAAAGTGTTTAAGAAATATGGATTTACTGCCAAGTAACCTGACGGCTGCGGAGTTTTTCACCCCTGTCGCCCTCTCTTTTGAAGTGGCTGCGGCAGCGGGCATTGCCGTCATCATTCTCGGGACGCTTGCAGGCGCCTGGATGGCGAAAGCGCGTTTTTTCGGCAAAACGGCTGTGGAAACCCTTTTTATGCTTCCGCTCGTTCTTCCTCCGACCGTTGTCGGTTTTATCCTTATTATCATTTTCGGAAAGCACAGCTTTTTCGGCCGGGCGATTGAATGGATCTTTCATCAGCCCGTCATCTTCACTTGGTGGGCCGCCGTGATCGCTTCGGCCATTGTTGCCTTTCCGCTCATGTATCAATCAGCCAAAACCGGTTTCGCTGCGATAGACCCCGACATCGAAGGGGCGGCGAGAGTAGACGGAGCCGGAAGCTGGAGGGTTTTTACCCATATTTCCGTTCCGCTCGCCTTTCCGTCCTTACTGACAGGGAGCATTCTCAGTCTCGCAAGGGCGCTCGGCGAATTCGGGGCAACGTTAATGTTTGCCGGAAACATCCCGGGCGTTACCCAAACTCTGCCGACCGCGATTTATGTCGCGATGGATTCCGGCAACGAAACGCTCGCTTGGGCTTGGGTGATTTGCATTATGATCATTTCTTTTTTCATGCTGTTTTTCATTCAATTGAAAAAACCGGTGTAACCATCATCGCCTCTCCGTAAAGTTTTACGGGAGGCTTTTTCTTTTAAAATCGGGTTGGTATATAATGAAACAAAAACAGGTAAAGGGTGCGGCCATGATGATTAACGTCATTATTGCGGATGATAATTCTTTCATCAGAGAAGGAATGAAAATCATTTTACACACATATGAAGAATTTTCGGTATCAGCAACATTGGAAAACGGGCTGGAGGCTGTTGACTATTGCAAAAACAACCCCGTCGATATCGCCCTTTTGGACGTCCGCATGCCGGTCATGAATGGCGTCGAAGCCGCAAAAAAACAGCCTTTTCAGGCTGTTTTTTTGATTAGAACAGAAGCTCATCCGGGTTCGGACCGACACGCTCGTCCTTATTCAATGCATTGATTTTTTCGATTTCTTCCTGTGACAGTTCGAAATCAAAAATGTCGGCATTTTCTATAATGCGGTGCTCTTTAATGGATTTTGGAATTGTTACGACTTCGTTTTGAAGGTCCCAGCGCAAAATCACTTGGGCAACCGATTTGTTATGTTTTTCTGCGATTTGTGACAGCACGTCGTTATCCAGCAGCTGCCCCTGCATAAGCGGAGACCATGCTTCCACTTGAATGCCCTGCGCCTTACAGAAATCTCTTACTTCTTTCTGAGTCAAACGAGGATGGAATTCAATTTGGTTGACCATCGGCTTGATTTCGGCATCCTTCAGCAGCTCTTCCAAATGATGCACTTGGAAGTTGCTGACGCCGATCGCGCGGATTTTGCCGTCTTTGTACAGCTTTTCAAGAGCGCGCCATGTGTCTTTGTACTTGTCCTTCCCAGGCCAGTGGATCAAATACAGATCCAGGTAATCAAGGCCGAGGCGCTCAAGGCTTTTCTCAAACGCGTCAAGTGTCTTTTCATACCCTTGGTCTTCATTCCACACTTTTGACGTGATGAACAGCTCGTCTCTGGCAACGCCTGAAGCTTTAATGCCTTCACCGACGCCTTCTTCATTTTTATAAATAGCCGCCGTGTCAATGCTGCGGTAACCGTTTTTAATCGCTGCTTTGACAGAGTCTGCCGCTTCGCTTCCGTTTTCTACCTTGTAGACACCAAGGCCGAACCACGGCATTTCTACACCATTATGCAGCTTCACAGTATCTTTTAAGCTATTAGCCACTTTGAACCATCCTTTCTATTCACTATGTAAACGTTTATTATTATCTCACATTTTTACCGTCTGAAACCAACAATACGCTCGCAGCCATATAGGGAACCATCTTTAGTTCCCAAGAACCATAAACGTTATTATTTTCCTATTTTATAAAAAGCTGGTTAACTGGGTGGCTGACCGGGTAAAACCAACTGTACCCACCAAACATTAAAGGAGGAGATACATGAAACGTTTACGTATCCCTATGACCGTTGCCCTCGGCGCCGCTTTGTCACTCGCTCCTATGTCCTTTGTATCTGCGAAAGAAAATCCAGCTCCTCAGAACATCTCACAGAAATCATCAGACGTCACAGCAAAAGATGTCGGTTTAAACATCGACGTTGACCTATTAGGAATCGACAGCAAAATTGCTGACGCGATTAAATCCGCCCAAAACCGTGATGGATTTGTGAAAAATTTAATGGAGTCTTCTTTTTACTCATCCGGTCAAAAATATAATGTCATGGTGTTTAATTTGAGCCAGGAATATGAAGACCATTTAAACGGCGTCCAGTTTTACGGTTCCGCGGTTTATGACGGGATTACGTACGGCATTTGGGTGTTTGAAGACGGAAGCTTCACCAATAAAGGCGACGGCGGCTGGATCAACTGGGCCTTCAGAGGCTGGTTCGACCGCGACGGCAACTCTGTCGAATTCCATCGCCCGTAATATGCAAAAAAAGCCGGCGCCTTATGCGCCGGCCTTTTTTATTCCCCTCCGTCAAGCATTGCCGCTTCCACATCATTAATGTATTGGCGAAGCTCATGTGACATGTCCCGGGAAATTTCCCGTTCTTCGAATAAGGTTTGAATTTCGTTACGGATGGCCTGTACGGCCTTCAGCTTAATTTCAAGCTTCTGATTTTCAAAACGGCGGCTCGGGCTCTGCTCTTGATACGTATTCTCCAGCCTGAAGATCAAATGATTGTAAAATGATAGGACGGCGAGCGTAACGTCTTTATTTTCATCCGTCATATGTTTTTTTAGGCTTTCAATGGCCGCTTTAGCCGTTTTGACCCTGGTTGTGCGGATTAAACCTTCTTCATTTAAAATCGACATTTCCGGCTTTTTATGCTCGCCGAAAAATATCCAATACATAAGCCGTTTCAGCTTCGTCTTTGATAAGCCGACTTTAAATGGGTTGG
Organism: Bacillus nakamurai; assembly: GCF_001584325.1. GTDB lineage: Bacteria > Bacillota > Bacilli > Bacillales > Bacillaceae > Bacillus > Bacillus nakamurai. The sequence goes on along the minus strand of NZ_LSAZ01000013.1, from coordinate 102,133 downwards.
TGTACAGCACTTCCAGCTCATCAAACCTTTCCTGAAGGCTTTCAGCCGTTTCTTCCGGTATCTCTCCCCGGTCAATCAGCCGCAGCAGCTCTTCTTGTTCAGCCTGAATACCCTGCGCGCGAACTTTTCGTTCATCTTTTTTCGTGCGTTTTTTAACAGTGAATTGCTGAAACCTGAGATTTTTCATTTTCTCATTGTATTCGGCAATGACCGCAAGAGACGCTGTTTTGTTTGTATCATTCATGTTTTCCTTAATCGTCGTTAAAGCAGCCTTAATCAGCTTCCGTCTCGCTGTCAGCAATTTGACTTTCTTTTCTTTTACATTGTCCTCCGGTTTATCAGTCAATATCGGAAGCACAATCGTGGCCAAAACCAATGTGCACAGAATAACGCCCGCAGCCAAAAAGAGAATCAAATTCCGTTCAGGAAACGGTGTGCCGTCAGCCAGCACGTAAGGAATTGAAAACGAACCTGCAAGCGTGACCGCTCCCCTTACCCCAGAGACAGAAATCAGCAGGGTGGTGCGCAGTCCCGGTTTATAAATGTTTTGATCCTTGTTAAAGAACCATTTCCCGTTCCAAAAAAACAGCACCCATAAAAACCTGAGAATCATTACCGTCATTGTAATGACGAGAATGTACCCGATGACCATCATATTGTTAAACGCGGTATCATTAAAAATGACAGACACGACATCCGGTATTTGTGCTCCCAGGATGACAAAGACGAGACCGTTGAGAATGAACAGAATGATATTCCACGTACTTGAAGACACGATCTGCAGTTTGACCATCGTGGATTCAAGACGATCCTGCTCGACTGCATGTGTAATGCCGCCAGCCACAACTGCTAAAATGCCTGATACACCGATTTCTTCCGCAGCCAGATAAATGACAAACGGCGTCAGGATTTGAATGAGCATGTGCATCGTGACATCCTGCATACCGAGGCGGCGCAAAAATAATCGGAAACGGATGATCAGAAAGGAAATGACGACACCGCTGAGCAGGCCGCCGACTGAGATAAGAACGAAGCTGAACGCGGCCTGCGTCAACGAAAACGCGCCCGTCACGGCAGCCGCAATCGCAAACTTGAAAGCGACAAGACCTGACGCATCATTCATCAGACCTTCCCCTTCAAGCAAACGGAGAATCCCTTTAGGCATCTTCACACGCCCTGACAGCGCGCTGACCGCCACAACGTCAGTCGGTGACAGGATCGCCGCCAGCCCAAATGCGGCGGCAAGCGGAATGTCCGGGATCATCCAGTGAATCGTATAACCGCCGACAATCACGGTGGCAAACACAAGACCCAGCGCCAGCAGCAATATCGGCGCTCTTAAATTCCAAAGCTCCGCCCGCGGCGTTCTCTTCCCGTCGTTAAAAAGAAGAGGCGCGATAAACAGAACAAAAAACAATTCCGTATTGAGTTCAAAATGAAGCCCCTGCGGAAATGAAGCCGCAATAATACCGAGCGCCACCTGAATCAGCGGCACTGGAATAAAGGGGACAAACCGATTTACGATATTTGAGATCGCAATGATGGATAAAAGTACGAGTACAACTAAAAATATGTCCAAACGCATGACCTCCTTCATCTGCTGCATCGATTTATGATGATCATTGCCTGTCTTGTTCATTTTGCCAAGGGTCAGCGCTATTTACCTGACAATCCAATACCATTTTCGCCCCATGTGTCTTCTTTTATTTTACCCTTTTTTATTTAATATTTCTCACAATGCGCTCACGGCGAACTTTTTTGCCGCAGGCTTTTTTCTTTTTATAGAAACAAGAAAAAAGCCTGTTTTGAAAAAACACGCTTTTCGTTCTTGTTTATGGTAACTGATCGATAATCGCGGCGTATTTCTCACGCTGTTTTTCCCATTCGTCTTTTGGAAAGTCCATATATTCACCGTCCAGTAATGCGCGGTATACATCAAGGCATACGTGCCATCCGGCCAGGTCTTTTGAGGTATGATCGCTGAGAGCCGGAATATATTCTTTTAATATCAATAAACAGCGATCATTCTCAGGATAAAGCTCAAAGCGCACCCAGCCTTCCCCCCATTCGTACTGGAGAAAGGATTGTTCTTTGAAGTCTGTTATTTTCATATCAAAAGAAGCACCTGTCCCGTCGTTCATATGAAATGTGATCGCGCCGTTTTTTCGAAGATCTTTCACTTGGAGGTTAGGCATCCATTTTTGCAATGTATCATTTTCAGTTAATGCCGCCCAAACCTTTTCTGGTGAATGATGCAGCGGACAATGATACACGGCTGTATAGCCGCCCCCAGTCTTCTCTACTGCTGCTGACATAATGTGACTCCTCCTCACTCGGATAAGGTGCTTGAAGTTACCCTGAAAAAGGATAGAGAAAGCTGCTCTTTAGTCAGCATTTCTCTATCCTTTTTTATTTTTGGCATTGCGTCTCTCTTTTTATTCGTGAAAATTCGTTCCGTCTGTCGTTGCTTTAATCATCCCGGCTCGGATGACGAAATCTCCAAAGTGTTCGCCTTCCTCGCGTTCTTTGGCGTAGCGCGGGAGAATCGTCCGAAGCTCGCTCAGAATCTCTTCTTCGCCTAAATTTTCACGGTACATTTTGCTTAAGCGGCTGCCGTCAAAAGCCGCTCCCAAATACATGTTATATTTTCCGGGCGCCTTGCCGATAAATCCGATTTCACCAAGGGCATGGCGGGCGCAGCCGTTCGGGCATCCCGTCATACGGATGGTGATTTCTTCATCACGGAGCCCGTTTTCATCCATGATTTCTTCAATTTTATCAATCAGCTTCGGCAGATAACGCTCCGCTTCCGCCATTGCGAGTCCGCATGTCGGAAGAGCGACGCAGGCCATTGAGCTGCGGCGCAGGGCGGAATGCTGTCTGCCGTCGGACAAGCCGTATTGTTCAATTAATTCGCTGATTTGTTTCTTTTTCTGGCTTGTGACATTGCCGATAATCAGGTTTTGATTAGACGTAAGGCGGAAATCGCCGGTATGGACTTTGGCAATTTCCCGTAAGCCTGTCATGAGCTTGTAATCTTCGTAGTCTATGACGCGGCCGCCTTCGATAAACATCGTAAAATGCCATTTTCCTTTAACGCCCTTTACCCAGCCGTAACGGTCGCCGTTATGGTCGAAATGATAAGCTTTCGCTTCATCCAAACGCCAGCCGAGGCGGTTTTCCAGCTCGGTTTTTACGTTTTCGAGCCCGAGGCGGTCAACTGTATACTTAAATCTGGCGTTTTTTCTGACGGAGCGGTTTCCGTAATCACGCTGAATCGTAATGACTTTTTCCGCTACATCGTACAGCTGCTCCGGTTTGCAGAATCCGATTACTTTAGAAAGCTGGGGATAAGTGGCCGTATCACCGTGCGTCATTCCCATGCCGCCCCCGATCGCCACATTGAAGCCGATCAGCTTACCCTCTTCCACGATGGCGATAAAGCCCAGGTCTTGAGAAAAAACGTCGACATCATTGGACGGAGGCACGGCAATCCCGATTTTGAATTTCCGCGGCAGATAAAGCGGCCCGTACATCGGCTCTGTTTCTTCCGTTTCCGGCGTACCTGCCACACGCTCTTCATCAAGCCAGATTTCATGATAGGCTCTTGTGCGCGGGAGAAGGTCGTCACTCAGTTTCTTTGACCATTCATATACTTCCGCATGGATCTCAGACTGATACGGGTTTGAAGCGCACATGACGTTTCGGTTGACGTCTCCGCAGGCGGCTATTGTATCTAATAACGCAGCGTTAATTTCCTGAATCGTTTTTTTCATGTTCCATTTTAAAATCCCATGCATCTGGAACGTCTCACGCGTTGTGAGCTTTAACGTGTGATTGCCGTATTTTTGCGACAGTTCATCCATCACAAGCCACTGTGCCGGCGTTGAAACGCCCCCGGGCATACGGACGCGCAGCATGAACTGATAAGCCGGTTCAAGCTTTTGCTTTTGGCGTTCATTGCGGAGATCGCGGTCATCCTGCAAGTAGCTGCCGTGATGCTTCATCAGGCGGTTGTCGTCATCCGGGATGCCGGCTGAAATCCGGTCTAGCATGACTTCCTTCAGTGTGCCGCGTAAATAATCGCTTTTTTCTTTAATTTCCTCAACATCACTCGGAGGGCCTTCCGGCGCTTTTAAAATGTTGTTCACCATGCTGAAAAACTCCTTTCAAACCAAAATCAATATACGTCACGCTGATAGCGTTTTTTCTGCTGCATGTCAGCCAGGAAGCTTTCCGCTTTTTCACGGCTCATGCCGCCTTCTTCCTGAATGATGTCAAGCAGCGCCTGGTGCACGTCATGCGCCATATGCTGTTCGTCTCCGCAGATGTAAACGGCAGCCCCTTGCTGCAGCCATTCAAATAGTTTTTTGCTTTGCTCTTTCATGCGGTGCTGCACATAAACTTTTTCTTCTGCATCACGAGAAAATGCGACATCCATTTTTGTCAGCACACCGTCTTTCAGCCGCTTTTGCCATTCCGTCTGATACAGAAAATCTGTGACGAAGTGCTGGTCTCCGAAAAACAGCCATGTCTTCCCTTGCGCTCCGGACTCTTCACGCTCCTGCATAAATGAACGGAACGGCGCGATGCCTGTCCCCGGTCCCACCATGATAATAGGTGTATCAGGATTTTCCGGAAGCTTGAAGTTTTGGTTGTGCTGAATGTAAATCGGCAGTGTGTCTCCGGGCTGGAGCCTTTCCGCACACAGGATGCTGCACACGCCTTTACGTTCCCGGCCATGCGCATCGTACCGGACTGCTCCGATCGTCAGATGCACTTCTTCCGGATTCGCTTCTAAACTGCTTGCAATCGAGTAAAGGCGGGCCGGCATTTTACGCAGAATGGAAATAAACTCTTCCGCGGATGCTTCCCACGGTCCGAAATCACGGATAAGATCAAGCAGATCACGGCCTTCAAGATAGGCTTTTGCCTGCTCTTCATTTCCTTCCGCCAGCAGCTCACTCAACTTATTGTCAGACGTAAACTGGACAAATTTTTGCAAGAGCGGTTTTGTTAACACTGTGATTTCAAAGTGAGAAGTGAGCGCGTCCTTCAGCGAGCGGACCTCTCCTTGTTTATTCACCGCCACCTCTTGCTCGGGATTCCACTTCAGCTCTTTGAGAAGCTCGTCAACGAGAGCCGGATCATTTTCGGGATAAATGCCGAGGCTGTCTCCCGGCTGATACGTCAGACCCGAGCCTTCAAGAGACAGCTCAAGATGGCGTGTCTCTTTATTTGAGCCGCGTCCGTTCAAATTGATGTTCTCAAGAACCTCCGCCCGAAACGGATTCGTTCTGGAATAAACGGATTCACCGGTCTGCGGCGCTTGAGCCGGAGCTTCGGCTGCGCTGTTTCCCTCTCCTTCGCTCAAACCGCCAATAACGGCATCAAGCCATTCCGAAAATGGTTCATCATAGTCAAGATCACAATCAACCCTCGGCGCAAGCTGCGTGCCGCCGAGTTCTTCAAGGCGCTGATCAAATTCTTTACCGGTTTGGCAGAAGAATTCATAAGAGCTGTCGCCGAGCGCCAATACGGAATAACGGAGAGCATCAAGCTTCGGAGCGCGTCTGCTGTGAAGAAATTCATGAAAAGCCAGCGCGTTATCCGGCGGATCGCCTTCTCCGTGCGTACTCACGACGATCAGTAAATTGTTTATTTTTTTCAGACTATTCGGCTTAAAATCATTCATCGGCGCGACGGTGACTTGGAATCCCCGTTCCTCAAGCGTTTTTACCGTCTGTTTCGCAAGACCTTCCGCATTTCCGGTTTGTGATCCGTATAATACGGTCACTTCTTTGGAGAGCGCAGGGCTTTCAGCCGGGAGCCCTGCGGCAGGTGCCGCGGTGTCGACGGATTCGGTTCGGGCTGCAGCCAGGTAACCGCTCAGCCAGATTTTCTGTGATTCGGTCAAGGTCGGCAGAAGGCGGTTAAGGAGCTCTGCCTGCTCCTGATTAAACGGGCTGTTCATGACCTGAAGTTGCAACGATATCCACCTCACAAGGAATTAAACGTAATGTACGTTATTTCTATAGGAATTGTCAAAATAAGTTCTAATTGAACTTTACCGAAAGTTTGTATGTAAGTAAAATATATAATCATGATGATAATGATTAAGATTTCTAATGATAAAAAGCCCTTTGCGGCAGGCAAAGGACTTACACATATAAATCAGCTGGGACTTCTGTAATGAAGGGTGTCACTTCTCCGAGAGACAGCACGGTCAGATGGTGCATCGCCCGCGTACAGGCTGTATATAAAAGCTTGCGGTCATGATCGCTGCTGTATTGGCGAAAGGAGGCATCATACACAATGACGGCGTCAAACTCAATGCCTTTTGCCAAATAAACCGGAATGACACAAACGCCCTGTTGAAAGGTATGGTTTTCTTTGCTGATCAATCGGATGCTGTTTTTTTCGCTGACGGCACTGTAAAGCCGTTTCGCATCATCTGCTGTTTTACAAATGACGGCGATTGTTCCCAATCCTTTTTGCTGCAGCTCCCGTATCGTATCCGCCAGTTTTTCTTGCTGCGCTTCTGCTGTGTCCGTCCGGCAGACACTCGGTATTTCACCGTTCCGGTTAAACGGCTCAATGTCAGCGCCATCGGCCAGCAGCGCTTTCGTAAACTCGACGATCTGCCTAGTCGATCTGTAGGTCCGCGTCAGACTGATGCGTTCCGCTTCTCCTCCCTGAATACATCCGGCGAGTGAAGAAGGGCCTCTCATCGCATGAGCGTAGATAGACTGGTTTACGTCACCAAGTATCGTCATTCTCGCCGCGGGAAAGATGCTTCGTATATAAGTGAGCTGAAACGGAGAATAATCTTGCGCTTCATCAATGAATATGTGCTTCATTTGTGTATTTTTTCTTTTTCCTTCTATTAAGTCCTGCAAGTAAAGATACGGGGCTGCATCTTCGTACGGAAGCGTCTGCTCTGCAAATGCTTTGCTGCTCAGTGCCCCGATCAGTTGCCATTGATCGGGTTTTTCAAAGGTTCCCCAGTCTGAGAATAACTGAAGATACATCCGTTTGATATCGAGAAAGCCGAGCTGTCTGACCGCCTGCTTAATCGGCTTATAGGCTTTGCTGACAATGATGGCGCAAAGCAGCCGCTGTTCCCGCTGATGGTCGTCAAAGGTATGCTCGCCAAACGCCTCTTTTTTTTGGAGTTTTTGATATACATCAGCATAGTCTTCCTTATCGAGCAGCTCGCTTTCCTGCATCACCCATTCCTTCCGCCGTTCCTTTTTTTCCAGCGCGCTGATTTCAGCAAGAAGCCATTCAGCCGTCAGCTCCGCTCTGTTCGGGATCGGCAGATGATGATCAAGCGAATAAAAATAAGCTTCAATTTGCTCCTTTGGAATCAAGGTTTCTCCGCGAAAGCTGATATGTTTACAAAGGAGGCCGGAAGCAGACAGTGAACTGACATAGCGGTCAATGAGACTTTGAAACGATGATGATGCTTTATAAGCAATTGCAGAAAGCCTCACAGAGAGAGCGGCATTATCTTGCTCTGTCAAACAATATTCGAGCTGCTCATACGGGCTTTCACAATGAAACTTGCGCCCGAGCCGGCGGACGATGTATTCCTGAAAGGTTGCCTGTTCCATGTTTTCTTCTCCCAGCTCGGGCAATACAGCGGATACGTAGCTGTTAAAAAGAATGTTTGGAGAAAACAAAACAATCTGGCGGGCATCAAGCACACCGCGCCCCCGATACAGCAAATAGGCGGCACGCTGAAGCGCTGCGGATGTTTTTCCGCTTCCTGCGGCTCCCTGCACAATCAGATATTTACTTTTTTCATTCCGAATGATTTCATTTTGTTCTTTTTGAATGGTTGACACGATGCTTTTCATTTGCGAGCCGGAATGGTCGCTCAGCACCTCTTGGAGCATTTCATCGCCAATCGTCATATCCGTATTAAACATCGCTTTAAGCGTCCCGTTTTTAATCATAAACTGCCGCTTCAGCGTGATTTCTCCTTCTATTGTTTCTTCCGGCACTTCATAACGGGCTTTTCCCGGGGAATATTGATAGTAGAGTGAGGAAATGGGGGCACGCCAATCGTAAATGAGAAATCGCTCGTCTTTTTCATCCATCAGAGAGGTCAGTCCAATATATATCTGCTCCGATGCAGACTCTCCTTTTTCCGTAAAATCAACACGGCCGAAATAAGGAGATGCCTTCAGCTTTTTGATTCTCTGAAGCTGCTGATATTGATGCCGATGGTTTCGTTCACGTTCTGAGAGCATATCCGCCTGCTGTTTGATGCTTGAAAACGTCTCCGCTTTTTCATGGTCATCCTCCAAATTAACGGTGACATCCTCCCAAAACGTTTTTCTCAGACCGATAATATCCTGCTTCAGTCCGCCGGACGACGATTCAAGCCGATTTTGCTTTTTATCAAGTTCGTCCAGTACGGCATCTATCCTTGCCTGCTCTTCTTTCCACTCTTGATCATGCTTTGCCATCAGCGGCACCTCCGACATAAAAGTTGACAAACAAGCTGACATACTTTAAAATTAAAATTGGATATTAATATATATTATTCAATATTTTAGTCAAATACAATTCATCTTATCATATCAGCCAGGACTTTTTCAAGGAGGGCCTGTTTATACAAAAACCGATTTCCTTTTGGGAAATCGGTTTTTTATTGATCTATATGATAGGAACGATTCGGCAGCCTCCATCTGAATACATAGGAACAGATGCGGCATGCCACAAGCACAAGGAACAGCACATACAAGCCGATGGCATTTCCTGCCCAGCCGAGTCCTACGATTAATCCTCCGAGTGCGGCCCAGACCGCATAAATTTCCGCCTTGAGCACCAGCGGTTTCCTTCCCGCAAGCAAATCACGGATGATGCCGCCCCCGCTGCCTGTCAGCACGGCCGCTGCAACCACCGCACTGAGCGGATGACCCATTTTGACGGCATACAAAGCGCCTTGGATGGCAAACGCGGCAAGCCCGATCGCATCCGATAGGTTCCCCCACTTCTTCCAGTGCCTTAACAAAAGCTTCGGAAACAAAAAGACAATCGTAACTGATGCGAGTGCGATCTGAAAAAACGCGCCCTGCTCCCACAAGGCAGAGATCGGAACACCGATAAGCAGATTTCGGATGGCGCCTCCGCCAAACGCCGTGACAATCCCCAAAATATACACGCCTAAAATATCATACTCCTCTTCCATCGCAACAATCGCTCCGCTGACCGCAAACGCAATGATGCCGATTACACTAAGCAGCTCCCAGGCCATTCCATATGCTCCTTTTTATTTGTTAAATTTTCTGACGACCTTTAGATTTTATAATCGCTTTCCCTTAAAATCAACCTTATTTTTGAAAGATTCTGATCTCTGATAGGCCTCATTCCGTTCCAAAACCGGGACAGCCGTATCCCAAACGGTTGGAGTCCCAGAATATTTTCCTATTTTACACTTTAATGGAAGGTATTTTGCGATTTTCATTGAATTACTTTTCTAACTTAAAGGGGGTATATGAGATAAAAATCAGTTCACTTGTTTTTCCTGTTTTATTGACTGCCGGATTAATCCCCGGCCTGCCATCTGCCGAAAGCCATACACATTCGCACAGCCATGCAGAGCCTGCAAAGACGGTGTATACGGACCCGCTTCCGAAGGCTGATCATTTTAAGGATATAAACGGTCCCGTCCAGATTGAACAGACGGTTGATACGAAAATTTTGGATGAACACGGAAAACAGGTCGGCACAAAACGGTTTAACGCCAATGTCAGCCAAAATAAAGCTTCGACAAAAGCAAGCACAGGCAGCCAAAAGGTAAGAGTGCTCGCTGTGGCGGACGCAGAATACCGGGCCAAATACAGCGACTGGCAAACCAGAATCGTCCAGATTGTGGAGCAGGTCGATGTCGCGTTCAATCGTGATCACAATATTGATTTCGTTGTTCAGGCTGTCCAAGCGTGGAATTCCTCCGGCTCTAACAGTTCTCAAATTTTATCTAATCTCCAAAACAGCTTCAGCAATCAAAATTATCATTTTGTCGTCGGTTTTACCGCAAAATCGAGCTTTGACGCAGGCGGTATTGCGTATGTATATAACGGAAAGCCGAGCGGCCCCGCTTTCAGCGTCAACCTTGACCAAGGAACGGCCAATACCGCAAAAGCGGCTCAGCATGAATTTTCCCATAACTTCGGGCTGCAGCATGACGCCCAAGGAAGCGGCATCCGCTGCGTCATGAACTATGATTACGCGTACTCAGTAGATATTTGGGACAGCTCCCATAACAGACAGATTGAGACAAATAAATCTTGGTATAAGTAATAGAAAAAGAGCCGCTCAAATTGAGCAGGCTCTTTATTTTGAAGTGCGTTCCGTTTTCACAAAACACATACAGATGATAATGAGAATAAATGCCGTAAGGGCTAAGAAAGGAATCGTGATAAAACCGAACCAGTTAATATATTCAGATGAGCAAGGCACGCCGTATACGCAAGGCTTAATGCCGCTGAAACCGGGCACCTTCTGTTCCAGGTAATGCATGGTTGAAATAAACGCACCGATAACGGCCATCGGGAGCACATATTTTTTCACACGCATGTCACCTTGGAAGGTGGCGATTCCCAAGATCAGGACAAGCGGGTACATCAATATCCTCTGGTACCAGCACAGCTCGCATGGAATAAACTTTCTGATCTCGCTGAAATAAAGGCTGCCGAGCATGGCAGCAAGAGCGATAACCCAAGAAGCATATAAAAATACGATTCTATTTTTCATTTTTCAGCTCTTTCTTAATCGTTTTTGAGATTTCATCATAATTAGAGAATGTTTTAATCACCTTATCATTCACGTAAATCGTCGGTGTAGCCGTAATGTTTAATTTATCATTCAGGTCAGTGTCAGCTTTAAGCTCTTTTGCGAAGGTCTCTTTATCGAGGTTTTCTTTCAGCTTCTCAGGATCAACCTTTTTTGCGGTGCTTTTCACCGTTTTTTCAAGAAGCGCAGGCGTGACCCATTCCTGTTCGCTAGACGGCTGCTCCTCAAACAGCTTCTCATGAAATGCCCAGAATGATTTCGGATCTTCTTTCCAGACCTCTTCTGAAGCAAGAGCGGCCAGACGGGAGCCCGTTCCGTGGAACATCACGTTCACAAATGAAAATTTGACGTCGCCTTTGTCAATAAAGTCCTTTTTGATTTTCGGAAAAATATCGCTGTTAACTATTTTACAGGAAGGACACTTGTAATCTCCGAATTCCACTACCGTGACCGGAGCGCTTTCCTTGCCGAGCACTGGCTGGCCTTTAATGGAAGGCTGGCTGGCGACCGTTTCGCCCGCTTTTTCTGTTTGATTATTCATAATCACGATGGCCGCAAATAAAACGACAACGATCAACGTCAGGATCACCGCAAATTTCGCAGACGTTTGTTTCTTTTTCACTCAGACACCTCATTGTTTTTAAAATAAAAAAGAAGCGGATGCCGGATGGCCCGCTTCTCTATTTTACCAAGACAACCTTCGGGAGCAAACCCTGAAAAACGAATTATCTTTGACATTTATCCGATTTTCACTCTCATGACGCGCATGGCGTTGGCAACGGCAATAAGCGTGACGCCGACATCAGAAAAGACCGCTTCCCACATCGTAGCGAATCCGAGCGCGCCGAGCAGGAGAAAAATGATTTTTACGCCTAACGCAAAGCCGATGTTCTGCCAGACGATTCGGCGGGTGCGGCGTGCAATCCGGATGGCTTCTGCTGTTTTTGACGGCTGGTCTGTCATCAGGACCACATCAGCTGCTTCCACAGCGGCATCCGAACCGAGAGCGCCCATGGCAACCCCGATATCAGCTCTGGCAAGCACAGGCGTATCATTAATCCCGTCGCCGACGAACATCAGTTTTTCATTCGGCGAAAGCTTCGCTTCCAGTTCTTCAATACGCTGCACCTTATCCTCTGGCAGCAGCTCGGCATATACGTCATCGATGCCTAACGCTCTGCCGACGGCCTCTCCGGTCTGTTTTGAGTCGCCTGTCAGCATCATCGTCCGTTTGACGCCGAGTGCTTTTAAGGAAGCGATGGCCTGTTTGGCATCCTCCTTGATTTCATCAGCGATCACGATGGCTCCGGCATACTGCTGATCAATGGCTATATAGACAACCGTTCCGGCGTCTTCACCCTTGCTGAAGGCGATCTGTTCTTTTTCCATGAGCTTTTTATTCCCAGCCAAAATCGTTGATCCGCCAGCTTTTGCCCGAATACCGTGTCCGGGAATTTCTTCATAATCGTCTATTTTTTCAGCAGCCAGCGGTTTCCCGTAAGCTTCGCGAATGGATGCTGCGATCGGGTGGTTGGAATGGATTTCTGCAAGTGCCGCCGAATAAAGCAGCCGGTCTTTTGTGAAACCTTCCGCCGGTTTGATGTCAGTAACGGCAAAATTGCCTTTTGTTAAGGTTCCCGTTTTATCAAAAACCGCGTAAGCCACCTGATTAAGCGCTTCTAAATAGTTGCTGCCTTTCACAAGCACCCCCGCTTTTGACGCGGCTCCGATACCGCCGAAAAAGCCGAGCGGGATGGAGACGACGAGCGCGCACGGACAAGAAATCACAAGAAAAATCAGCGCCCGATACACCCAGTCGGAAAGCGCGGCGGATGGGACGAGAAGCGGCGGCAAAAAGGCGAGAAGCACCGCAACAATGACGACTGCCGGCGTATAATATTTGGCAAATTTCGTGATGAAGTTTTCCGTTTTTGCTTTCCGGCTGCCCGCATTTTCAACAAGATCTAATATTTTCGATACGGCAGAGTCTTCATACCCTTTTGACGTCTCAATGTGCAAAACGCCGTTTTGGTTCATGAAACCGGCCATCACATCTTGTCCGGGCGCCGCTTTTTTCGGTACGGATTCTCCGGTCAAGGCGGATGTATCAACCATTGATGATCCGCTCAGCACCTTTCCGTCTAACGGAATGCGTTCTCCCGGATTGACGACAATGACCTGTCCTGCCTTTACTTCCTGCGGAGAAACCGCCGTAATGCCTTCTTCTGTTTTCAAATTTGCGTACTCAGGACGAATGTCCAATAGCGCGCTGATTGATTTTCTGGATCGGTTGACTGCCGCTCCCTGAAACAGTTCGCCGATTTGGTAAAACAGCATGACCGCGACGCCTTCCGGGTACTGATGAATGATAAAAGCGCCGATTGTGGCAAGCGCCATCAGAAAATGCTCATCAAACACCTGGCCCCGCACAATATTTTTGGCCGCTCTGGCCGCGATATCACCGCCGATGATCAAATAAGATGCGAAAAAGAGCAGAAATTCAAGGACGGCCCCCGCGTGAACGAAATAAGCAATTGCCGCCAAAATGGCGCCTGCGGCCAGCCTCGCCATCATCATCCGCAATTTTTTGAGGTATACATCGCCGCCTGTTTTTTTATCATGTTTCGAACGGACGGTTACGTGCGGATCAATGGTTTTTACTTTTTTCGCAACTTCGTCTTTCATCCATTGTTCGTCTTTGCCGCCGGCTGAAACCGTGATGGTGCTCGCCGCAAAATTGACATCACACCCGTCAACGCCGTCAATGGACTTTACGCCGTTTTCAATTTTTTTCGCACAGTTGCTGCAATCCAGTCCGTCTAACACAAATTCCCGTTTGGCTGCTTTCATTTTGACTCACCTTACCTTCCGTAACAGGATTCCCAAAACACGAATGTAAGTAAACAAATTATATATATGATCACATATTCATATATTAGATACATTTATTATATGCCGGTTTTGAATAAAGTGTCAATAAAAAAGACAAAACCGGCATCAGCCGACTTTGCCTTTTTTCACCTTTTGTAAACGCAATGCGTTGAGGACCACCGATACTGAACTGAAAGCCATTGCCGCGCCCGCAACCCACGGGGCTAAAAAGCCGGCTGCGGCAATCGGAATGCCGATGCTGTTGTAGCCCAAAGCCCAGCCTAAATTCTGTTTAATATTTCTCATAGTCAGACGGCTCATGCCGATGGCGTCTGCGATGCCATTCAGGTCTCCGCGGATCAGCGTGATATCCGCAGTCTCCATTGCAATGTCAGCCCCCGTGCCGATAGCCATGCCGATATCAGCCGTCGCCAGTGCCGGAGCATCGTTAATACCGTCGCCGACCATGGCCACGAGCCTGCCTTCTTGCTGCAGCCGGGAAATTTCTTCAGCCTTTTGTTCAGGAAGCACTTCAGCAATCACAGCGGTGATGCCGGCTTCTTTTGCGATGGCTTCCGCTGTTTTCTTGTTGTCTCCGGTCATCATAATGACATCAAGACCCATGTCCGTCAGGCGTTTCACCGCAGCTTTTGACGTATCTTTTATTGTATCGGCGACAGCGATAAGCCCTGCTGCTTTTCCGTCCGCGGCTGCAAGCATGACCGTTTTCCCCTCCGCTTCAAGCTCAGACATTTGAGAAAGAAGCGCTTCATGTTCGATGTTTTCACTTTCCATCAGCCTTCTTGACCCGACGAGAATCGTTTTGCCTTCCGCTTCGGCTTGTATGCCGGAACCGACGCGGGCTTCGAAACGGGTCAGTTTCGGAATGGTGACGCCCCGTTTTCTCACACCGGATACGATTGCTTCGCCGAGCGGATGCTCCGAGCCTGTTTCAGCAGCAGCCGCAAACCTCAGCAGATCCTCTTCTTTCACGCCGGCTGCGGGAACGGCGTCTGTCAAAACCGGTTTGCCGTTTGTAACGGTTCCCGTTTTATCAAGCACGATCGTCGTCAGCCGCTGTGTTTTTTCTAAATGTTCTCCGCCTTTAAACAGAATGCCGAATTCAGCCGCCCGGCCTGATCCCGCCATAATGCTCGTCGGCGTGGCAAGTCCGAGGGCGCACGGGCAGGCGATGACGAGAACCGCGATGAACTTGCCGATCGCTTCAGAAAACTGTCCCGGCGCCGCCCATATATACCAAATGAGAAAGGTCAGCACGGCAACGCCTAACACAATCGGGACAAAGATGCCGGATATGTGATCCGCGAGCCGCTGAATCGGCGCTTTTGATCCTTGTGCTTCCTCCACAATTTTAATAATGTGAGAGAGGGCCGTATCCTTTCCGACATTGACTGCCCTGATCTTGAGAAAGCCGTTTGCGTTAATCGTTGCGCCGATTACGGTGCTCCCCGGAGATTTATCAACGGGCAGGCTTTCTCCGGTGATCATAGATTCATCAATCGCTGAATGTCCTTCGATGACCTCACCGTCTACAGGCACGCGCTCTCCCGGTTTCACATATACGATGTCACCGGTGCGGACCTCTTCGATCGGAATCACCTGTTCCCGGCCGTCCCGCACAACCGCGGCCGTCTTCGCCTGAAGCTTCATTAATTTTTTAATCGCTTCTGATGAGCGCCCCTTCGCCTTCGTTTCTAAAAGTTTCCCCAACAAAATCAAAGTCAGCAGAATCGCGCTCGTTTCATAATAAAGCCCCTCAGCATGACCGTTTCGGCCGAGGCCGGTGATAGTCAGATAAAGGCTGTAAACATATGCCGCCGTCGTGCCGAGCGCAACAAGGACATCCATATTGGCGCTTTTATTTTTGAGGGCTTTGTACGCTCCTGTGTAAAAAGGCCATCCGATGATGAGCTGTACCGGTGTGGCGAGTGCGAATTGCATCCATGGGTTCATCAGGATGTCAGGCATCCAGATAAAGGACGTAAATGAAAAGTGGCTAACCATCGACCATAAGAGGGGAAATGAGAGAACGGCGGAAAATATCAGCCTGATCAGCTGTTTTCGCTGTTCCTTTTGCTTGCGGCTTTCGGCTGAACTTTCCTCGTCATCTCCCATTTCTTCTAAACGGTAGCCGAGTTTTGCGACTGTGTCTTTTAAGTCTGCGGCTGTAACGGCTTTTGGATTGTATTCAACGGTTACTGTTTCCAAAGCGAAGTTAACCGGCGCGCTGTCGACCCCCTCTAGTTTATTCAGCCGCTTTTCAATCCGATTGGCACAGGCGGCGCAGGTCATCCCTTCAATCTGAAAATCCGTTTTTTCTGTGACGACGTGATATCCGAGTTTCTCAATTTTTTCTTTAATCGCTTCAGATTCGATTTTGTCAGGGTCATAGGAAATGTTTGACGTCTCAAGCGCCAGATTGACGGAGGCGTCAGTAACCCCGTCCATACGTTTCAGACCTTTTTCAATTCTTGCTGCACAGGCGGCGCAAGTCATGCCTGCCACTTGAATCGTCATCTCTTTATGTTCTTTCAATGCACTCACCTCTCATTAAACCCCCATGGGGTATGTAAAACGATAAAAGAAAACCGCGCCCGTGTCCCAAGCGCGATAAGGCATTACACGACATCATAGCCCTGATCTTCAATAGCGTCTTTTATATCTGATACGGAGACTTGTTTTTCATCAAACGTAACGTCAACCTGTCCGGCTTCAAGATGCACCTG
The DNA here is from genome assembly GCF_001584325.1 of Bacillus nakamurai. GTDB lineage: Bacteria > Bacillota > Bacilli > Bacillales > Bacillaceae > Bacillus > Bacillus nakamurai. Next base: position 85,709 of record NZ_LSAZ01000013.1, on the reverse strand, counting down.
AACCGCGGTGACTCCGTTCAGCTCTCCGACGCTCGTTTCCACGGCTTTTACACAGTGCTGGCAGGACATGCCTTCTACTTGTAACGTTTTTTGTTCCATGATGCTTCCCTCCACATATAATTTTCACATTCAGTTTACCATACCCCTGTAGGGTATTTCAAAACGTTTTGTTTAGGATTTCGCAAATTTTTTTATCACATCCAGCAGCTCGGTAATGGCGTGCTCCCCGTTTCCGCTCTTAATCGCATCTGATACGCAGTGATGAGTGTGGTCTTCTAACAGATGAAGAGCGACCTTTTGCATGGCTGCCTGTACGGCCGAAATCTGAACGAGAATATCCACGCAGTACCGCTCATTCTCTACCATGTTCTGAATGCCTCTCACCTGGCCTTCAATCCGTTTCAGCCGGTTTTTAATCTGTTCTTTTTCCTTTGAACTTTTATGATTTAACGATTGATGCTCCGTATGCTTGTCCATTCATCCACCTCTATTTCTCATAATCATTCTCATTATACAAGTTCAGAAAACTGATGTAAAAATAATTCACCTCACAGGTTTTACCAGCCGGCACATAGGGTATAAAACGTTTATCTGTTATGAAGAGGGGGAGAATCATTGAATACAATACAGGTCGGCCTATTAGGGTACGGTTTGTCAGGTTTCGTCTTTCATGCTCCGCTGTTAGACGTTCTTGAGGACTACCATATTAAAAAAGTCATGACATCCAGAACGAATGAGGTGAAACGGGATCTGCCCGGGGCTGATGCCGTACGCACGATAGAAGAGATTACCGGCGACCCTGACATCGGCCTCGTCATCGTCACTACACCGAGCGGAATGCATTATGAATCAGCGATGAAATGTCTCCTGGCGGGAAAACATGTCGTTGTGGAAAAACCGATGACGGCCACGGCCGCTGAAGCTGAAGAGCTGAAGAAAACGGCTGAAGACAAAGGGGTCCTATTGAGTGTGTATCATAACCGCCGCTGGGACAATGACTTTTTAACGATTCAAAAGCTTATTCAAGACGGATCGCTTAAGGACATTCATACATCCGGAAGTACGGGAAAAATGGCGGAAAAAAAGCGGAGCTGCCACAGGCACGCTGTATGATCTCGGTTCGCATATCATCGACCAGGCCCTCTGCCTCTTCGGCATGCCGCAAGCTGTCACGGCACATGTGATGAAACAGCGGGAGAACAGCGAAACAACCGACTGCTTTCATGTCACATTGCATTACAGCAAGCTTCATGCCGTTCTTCACTCCGGCTCTATGAATGCGGCAAGCGGTCCCCGCTACCAAATTCACGGGAAGCATTCAAGCTTTATCAAATACGGGACGGACAAGAGGACGCGCTGCTTGCGGGCAAAAAACCGGTTGATGACAGCTGGGGCGCAGACGATCCCGACTATTTCGGAAAGCTGACAATCGCAGAGGGTAATAAGAGAAATACAGACACAATTCCCTCGCTGCACGGTTCATACCTTACGTATTATAAGCATTTAGCAGACAGCATTCAGAAAGAAAAACCGCTTCCCGTTACGGCTGAGGAAGGCATTCAAGTCATTCGCATCATTGAAGCCGCAATGAAAAGCGATGAACAAAAACGGACAGTTATACTGGAATCTTAAATCAAAAACCTCCCCGCCGTATAAAGCAGGGAGGTTTTTATCGGGATCAGAAGGATTTTCCGGCTTCTTTCGCGCGGGCAATCGCATCTTCTTTAATTTGCTGCGCTTTATCCGGCTCAGCATTATGGCCTTCCACGATTAATCCGTCGAAAGAAGGAACCCCGAAGAAGTTCATCATGATGCCGATGTAGCGGTGGCCCATTTCCATATCAGCCGCCGGGCCTTCAGAGTAATAGCCTCCGCGCGCTTGAATGTGCAGCGCTTTTTTATCAGTCAGAAGGCCGATCGGTCCTTGTTCTGTGTATTTGAATGATTTTCCTGCTACTGCTACAGAATCAAGATACGCTTTCATCACAGGCGGGAATGAGAAGTTCCAAAGCGGTGTGACAAACACGTATTTATCAGCTGACGCGAATTGATCGCTCAATTCATTAAGACGGCCGACTTTCGCTTTTTCCGTTTCAGAAAGCTCTTCAAAACCAGTGCCTGATCGAAGTTTGCCCCAGCCGCTGAATACGTCCGCATCAATGTGAGGAATGTTTTCTTTATACAGGTCGATATGTACAACCTCGTCATTCGGGTTTGACTCTTTATAAGATTCGATAAACGCTTTTCCGGTTGCCATGCTGTAAGATGTTGCTTCATCGTGAGGGTGAGCAGTGATATAAAGTATTTTTGCCATAGTATAACAGCCCTTTCGTTTTCAGATTACACACACATTTATTATGAAATATGAATGTTTTTTTATACTATTCAACTCTGTAATAATTATAGTTACAAAAAAATCATTTAGCAACTATAATATCTCGAAATTAGTGTATTTTTTTAAAAAAGACGGACGGCTTACCGTTTATAGGCCGTCCGCAATCCGTTGTAAAGCACGGATAATTCCCCGCTGATCCTTGGATATGCCTGTAACGTCGGCACTTCCGTCAGCGGGCTGTGTTTGTTTCAAAGCGGCTTCCGCCATGCTATCAAATAATGCCGCAACTCGCCGCACTTCTTTCTGATCGATGGCGGGGCGGCGGTTATACTTGTAAGCCGACAGCAGGGAATAGCCTAAATGCTCCGCCCCGGCAATGGCTGGCCATAACACATCTGAATGGCTTTTCGGGTACTCGCCGAGCGCCTTATCATACTCATCTCTCAGCTGAATCAGGCTGACCCTCAAGCGGTGCACATCAAACGGTTTCTTTCCGGTGTCAGGCATTAATAAAATCTGCAAAAATTCACCTTCCCGGCGGATGACGCCGCTTAACAGCTCCGGCAGCCTTTTTGAAGAAAAGCGCCGCCACAAAAGCATCGTACCCGCCAGTCCGATTAAACTGCCCAATATGACATCCGTCAGCCTTGCCGTCATAAAATAAACGATGCTCTCGTTTGCATGCATACTTTCGGCAATCAATAACGCGTTCGCTGTCAAAAAGAGCACGGCAAAGACGTAATTGCGGACGATAAACAGCTCAAGCAGGCATTGGAGAACGGCCACACATAACGCAATATAAACGCCCTCCGGCCTGCCGTACAAAACAGCCGCCGCAATGATGACGCCGATAATGGTGTCGGCCGAACGCTGAATCGCCCTGTGCAAGGTGAACAAAACCGTTGTTCCGAGCATAACCGCCGATGCTGAAAGAGGAATCCAATACGAGCAGTGAAACCCAAGGCCTCCCGCAAACAATGACGCAACCATCAGAACGATTCCGTATTTTAGCGCCCTGATGAAAACCGGGGAATCCCAGCTTAAAGCGTTTCGCAGAAAGAGAAACGGTGATCGGAGACGGATCTGTTCTGTTTTTTGGTCCGGCTCACCTGATGCGGCATTGAGCACTTCCTGCAGCTGCGCATACAGCTTTTTCTGTGCTTTTGTCACCGATCCGGACGGTATCGGCGTCTCCATCTTTACGGCCACGGCGCATTCAGAAGCTTCTATACCCGCGGGGGTTTCCGTATATATGGACAGAAATCGAAAGCCTAAACCTCTTCATCCCTATTATCGGATAGAAAAATGGCTGACGGGAAGTACGCACTTTTTAGTGCCTGTCAGTTTTCCCATCTGACGGCTGTTCTATCCTAATGAAAAATTCATCATCCAATTCTTCCTCAGCCTTTTTTAATATCCTTAATACATCATCAGCATCCGAACCTAAATACATTTGACTGGTCTCAAAATGTCTCCAAACCAAAGTCAGCGGCAGTTCCATCCAGCCTGTAAGGCAATCCCATAATGCATTCAAATTTTCACCATAATAGTCCGGGAAATCTAACTTATCTTTTAATATGCGGTGTAAAGCTTCTATGCTTGTAAAATCTTTACCGTCTATAATTACTTCTATCATTAAAACCGCCCTCCATTATTTTATTTTATGAAATGTTTTATAGTGATCAGTTGATTTGTAAATCAAACCATCATTCGAAAAAAGCAGCCTGTCATTTCCCCTATACCCTTTAGTATAGTTTATATCCGCTTCATACCATACTCTATTTTTCGCTGAAGGTAAAGGGTTTCCCTCGTTCATAAATATATCTCCACCAAGACTTTTTCCCGGTGCTACATCTGCTAAATTTCCCTTTTTTCTTACCCAACCCAATTTTTTCGCTTCTGCTTTTGTTATGTAGTTATTTGGCAATTTACCGTGTTTAGAAACAAAATCAGCCACTTCATTGAAGCTATTTAGTACTTTATTAGCTTTAACACTGTTCTCAACATATTTTGATGTTTTGTTAGCCTTTGATACGGTGCCCGCTAATTTCCCTGGAAGCTTAGTTAAATCTCCCCCTACTATACTTAATGCAGCTACTGTTCTATCAAATGCGGAAAGATCATTTTGAGTAATGAGATCTTTACCTGATATGGCTTCGCTCCCCCCTTTAATATTCGATAAAATTGGAATAAGGTCAGCAGTAACAGAGAACACGCTTTTTGCATTTTTTAGGTTACCTGCATCATAATGAGAGATATTGTTTATATTAACTTCTATTTTCTTTATATTTTTTTGAGAATTCTCCAATTCCTTTGTTTTTTTATTTAGTTTATTTAATTTTGTAGTCGTTAAACCATCTGAAGAATAATAATGGTAATTATAAATCACTTTAGTTTTACCTATAGCATCCAAGTTTTTATCTAGCTTATCAAGTGAATTATTCACATGTTTCATACTTTTGGATACTTGCGTAACTCCAGAATTAATCTGATCAACTGATTTGGTCATTTGCTTTATATTAGAATCAATAGCTTTAAGATTTGCATTTGTCTCGTCTGCTGCTTTATTCAGACCGACAAGTGCATGGTTCATTTGATCATAACCACGATTACACTGATCCATGGCTCTTTGCATATCATCTAAGTCCCTATTCATTTCGTCTACTTTTTTATTCATGTCATCCAGGTTTTTAACCCATCCGTCCATGGCTTTATTCATTTCGTTAAGATTTTTTACTTCTCCATCAAGAATAACATTAATTTCATCCATAGCTTTATTACATTGATCTAATGCAGCAACTATTTCATCAATATCGTTACCAATTTCCTTCAAAGTCCGCACAAGAATTTTATAATCATCTACTGCTTTTTGCACTACTGGGATAACCTTAGTTCTTATTAATTTTTTTGCACTTTTAATTTCGCTGTCAATAATTTTTTTGACTGCTTTCTTTTTGGTTTCTACCCATTTTGTTTGTTTAGACTTGTCTAATTTGTGATACTCTTCCTGAAGCTTTAAAAGCGTATTTAAAGCTTTGTCTAAATCAGTAAGATCCTTCTTGTTTATTTCATTTGAAGCAGCAATTGCTTTTTCAGGCTTTATGTAATTCGGTAAATTAATCATTGAAAACATGAAAATAATTAGAATAGCAATTAAGATTTTTTTCACCATTAGTTCCTCCAATTTATTCTTTAGCTTATTACATGCTCAATTCAATGTGCCAAATCATCCCTCCCTCTCATATATTTTTATAAATTTTAAATAATTCCCTTAATAGGTATAACACATAAATATAGTTTTATCAACCTATAAAAATTCCTTATTTTATATTAATATTTAATAAAATAAGGGATTTTCATTTACTTCTATCCTTAAATAAATAACATAAGCAATATGTATTTTAAGTTTGAGTAACCTCACTTAGAAAAGAATTTTAGTTTAAATTAAGGAATATTCTGAATAAATAGTGTATTAGGGCGTTTTAAAAACAGGTTGGCTATTGTCTTTGTTCTGGCTTTAGGTATCTCAGCTGTCACCGGCTCAAACATCGCCACAGAATAAGTACCAAGACAAAAGAGAAGCTGAACTTCTGGCTATTGCCCTTGTACGAAGCATCAATTTACCACCAAGAAAATAGCAGATATACGTTTAATGTAGAAAGGCAATCGCGGCAGGAGTTCCTTTGATTGATATTGTTCAAATGAAAAATTTCCTTAAATCCCTTTCACCTGCTTAAGCGAAAAATGCAACAAATGGGTGCTGTCAAAGATAGAAGAAAGCTTCAAATCTTATTTTTTGGGCTATAGTGATTAGAGGCTGCAGGCCTTGGATAGCTGGCGAATCACTGGTCATGGATGAATATGGGTTCTTATAGGGAGACTATAACAGTGTCACAAAATATGTTTGCATGATGACATTTCTGGGTTACAAACGGATTATGTTGGAGTATTAAACTTGAACAATGTGTAGGGTCGTTTCATAAACTGGCTGGTTATACTCTTCGCGATTTAATAATCAAATTAGTAAGAAAAGCTGTCATTAGCTCAAGGAGTAATTAAAAAAGGGGATATACGCGGATTTACAATGTTAAGGCAAAAAACCTTAAATCAATTCGGTGTTTCTCAATGCTACTTGTACACTCTTTACGATCAACTGCTATTGATGAATCATAATTGCCAACAAAAAAATAGCAGGCCGTGTTAAAAGGCGGCCAAAACGGCCGCCCATGTTTTGGGAATCCCCCTCCGGCACAACTCGTTGCTGCTTACTTGATCACGAAGTCACCATACTCGTCTGATGAAACCTTAATCGGCCCGTTCAGATTATAGTTGTTCGCCTTTGCGATAGAGCGAAGCACATCCACTCGGGCAACTGATTCTCTCCATTCATCACGTGTATCAGAATTTGATGGATTCATCAGGTCGTCATAGCGTACATCCAAGAATTTAGTTAACCATTTCTTCTCATCTGCTCCATCTTTAGGAGAGCCGCCCGCTTTTTTGTTTGTGCGTTTGATCAATGCATACAAGGAGTCCGGGTCGTCACCATCGCCATGCTGGATAATTGTATCGTACATCACAGCTTTCGCCAGTGCCGTTTTCAGTCCGATATTATCTGACCGTTTCATGGCAGGCTGATAATACAAGCTGTCGTTTACAGCGTCTTGAGCAGCGCGGAAGTCCTTATCGTTTCCAAGCGAGCGCCACGCAGAATCAAATCCCTTGAGATTGCTTATATTACCGCTTTCTTTTTCTGCCAGGCGGCGCAATTCAGGCAGGTACTTTTTCAGTTTGTTATCCGGTACTGCCTTTGTATACACTTCCACTACTTCCAGTGCATCCCCGGTAGCGGTTGTAAAGACGGCCCGGCCGCAAGTATAGCCTCTTCCATCAGGCAAATGTTCCACATATCCATATTGAATTTCTGTCTTGCCGTTTTCAAAAATACTGGTCAGCTGCTCCGCTCGACGCTTCTGATCCTTGTCCAGCCCCGCTGCAAAAACCGTTTCGTTCATCATCAGGGTAAAAATCACGGCCAGAATAAGTGAAGAAATTGCTGCCCTTCTCCATGAAACTACTTTTGCCTTCAAACGGACTCTCATTCTATTACCCCTTTCAACATAAGATAACTACTGGTTTAGTATACAATAAGGTGCTGTTCTTTTGTTAAAATAAATATTTTTTGTCATTATTTTCTATAATAGATGTCGGTCCGGATTAAAAGGTTTTGCGTTTCAATTTCTGTCCATATATAAAGGAAATCCTTGACTATGACCGGGAGGGATACATGATGCAGCAGCTGAAAGGGATGTAACCAGCTACTAAAACAAAACTGAATTCATTCCGCTGCTAAGGTATTCAATTTCGGCTTCGTAACCTATTCTATTTTAATGAGAAACCTATTCCCCAATTCTTCTTGTGCCTCTTGAAATATCTCTAATACATCATCGGCATCTGCACCTACATACATTTTACTGAACTCAAAATCCATAGGAGTGCGGGAGTCTAACTTATCTTTCAATGATGAAAAGCTTCTATCTTTTTAAAATCTTTTCTGTCTATAATGACTTCTTTCATGAAGCGCATTCTCCTTTTTTTGTTTCACAAAAACGCAGTGCCGTCACATTGACATTTAAACCATAAAAATAGGGATTTGGAATGCAAAAAAAGCGTACCTTTCAGCAAAAAGCCAAAGAGTACGCTTTTGTGTGCAGTATTTTTCTTTTCTTAGCTGGTAATGCGTAGGACTGTTACGGTAGTTGTTTGCTTATACTTAACGGATCACTTTTATGTTTTTTCCATTTTAAATTATTGATTGAGTGTTACCTGCGATCCAAAAAGGAGCTTAACGTTTGATTCATTTATTGTCTCAATCGATTAATCATTTAATCCCTTTCCATTGAGAATGTGCTGTACATATTTTTCAACCCTTGACTCTCGCGTTTTGGATTGTTTGGCTTTAGAAAAATATAGAATATATGCTCTTTGCCGACCGGGCGTCAACGCTTCAAACGCAGTTTTCAAGGCGGGGATTTCATCGAATTTATTTTGAAGTTCTTCAGGAATTGTGAATTCTGTTTCCTTTTTAAAATTCACTTTCAGACCGGCTTTTTCAACTTTAACGGCTTCATCAATATAGGCTTTCAAGATGGTTTCCATTTCAGCTATTTCTTGAACATTGGTGAACCGAATCTGGCGCGCCGCCTGTACATTCTCTGTTTGTTGGATTAGAATTCCATGCGGATCCTGTAACAAGACCCCTTTGGGAAACAGAAGCGCACAATATTCTTTAAATCCATGTATTAAAACGATGTTTTTTTTCTCAAACGTGTAACAAGGATGCATCCACTTAAATTCTTCGGTCAGCTCACAGTCAAGAACAATATTTCTCAACTTCTCATATTCTTCCTTCCACTTTGTGGCTTTACTTATATATTCATCAACCTTAGGATTCGTACTGCTATTTGTCATCAAGGAACACCCCTCTTCAATTTCTCGATCATCTGACAGTTAAGGATATTCGTACTCAATTTCTCCAACTATTTATAATGAAACATTAATTGTTATCGTGTCAAGCAGATCTGGCCTGGAAAGTTTTAGTCGCTAATCTGCCCTTTCAGTTAAAGAAAATCAACAATATTTGTTTAACAGAACCAATAAGTAAGAACAGGCCCCGAAAGATAGTATCTATAAAAAGCTTATAAGCATGGGGGCTATAACTCCTTGCTCTAATAACTTCATAAGATTCCAAAACTTATTGATCATCATTTCCTAAAATATATTTAATACACATTAATGCATAATATTCGCTCGACAAATTGCATTCATTTCATATAAATCATTGCAAAAAATAAAGCATAAACTGTCCTTTTGGACAATTTATGCTTTATTTTAGCCACAGACTACACTGTGGTTTGGCGTTATGTATGGAGACGGTGGGAGTCGAACCCACGTCCAGAAACATCGATTACTTAAGCGTCTACGAGCGTAGCCTGCATATTTAGTGTTTCACTCGTCTTCGTGCCTGCGGGCGGGCCTTCCGAGAGCTAGTCTGTCAGTCTCTTCTTACGTTCTCAGACGGGAACGCAAGCGTAGCCTACTTGGATGTGCTCTTCACGGACACATAGGCAATGTCAGGAAGAGCTCGCTGCGTTTATTAGGCAGCTAGTGCTAAGTTTTGGTTAAAACTTTTAGTTTTGCCAGTTATATTTAGGTGCGTGTTAACGAGATCGCCTCTCGGCTCGCAGCTCAAGCTCGATCCATCCCTGTCGAATCCGTAACGTCCCCTTGTAAAGGGTATACGGGAGATATATCAAGCTCTTGCTCACTGGCTGTACTCTTATTATATCATGGTCACAGACAAATTCAATTGGGAATTACTTCAAAAAAAAAACCGCCTGTGAACTTGATGTGTGAACAGTATAGCATAAGGCTGATCATCACATCAAGCTGTATGCATCAGAAGCCTTTTTGTCTGTCTCTGAACGCTCTTTCAATTTCCCGCTTGGCGTCTTTGCGTTTTAAGTCTTCACGTTTATCGTATGTTTTTTTGCCTTTTCCGAGGCCGATCAATACTTTGGCAAAGCCATTTTTCAAGTACAGCTTTAACGGCACGAGGGAATAGCCCTTTTCTTTTGTCAGCCCGATCAGCTTATTGATTTCTTTCCGGTGCATCAAAAGCTTTCTCGTCCGCAGCGGGTCATGGTTGTAGCGGTTTCCCTGCTCGTACGGGCTGATGTGCATGTTGTGCAGAAACACTTCGCCGTGTTCGATTTTTGCGAAGGAATCCTTCATGTTTACGCGGCCGGCGCGGATGGACTTAATCTCCGTTCCTTGCAGCACGATGCCTGTTTCATAGGTTTCTTCTATAAAATAATCGTGGTTCGCTTTTTTGTTTTGCGATAATACTTTGCCTGATCCTTTTGGCATGCCTTGCCCTCCTCTCTCCAAAAAACCGTTCGTATGTGCGATACGCTCTATTTTAGCAAAAGGAACGCGTAACGACAATGAATATGCGGCTTGCGAAAGAAAGCAAACAGAGCATTTTGCCCTATTTGCTTTCTCTGTTACTTCTTCTTTTTGCGCTTTTGCTTCGGCGCGTTTTGGAAGCCGCGTTTCTTCTTTTTCTTTTTCGGCTTTGTAAACCATTCCCCTTTTTCTTCTGATGGCGGCGGGGAAGCAGGTGTATTGCTGTTTAATACACGTTTTCGCGCCGGTCTGCCGCGTTTTCTGCGGTCGCCTGTTGTTTCTCTCGGACGGCGGGTGCCTTTCATGCCGACAATTTCAAAGTCGATGTTTCTTTCGTCTTTATTGACGTCAACGACTTTGACCGTAATTTCATCTCCGATGCGGTAAACGTTGCCCGTGCGTTCGCCGATCATAGCGAAGTGCTGCTCGTCAAAACGGTAATAATCATCCGTCATGAAGCTGACATGCACAAGCCCTTCAATTGTATTCGGCAGCTCGACGAACATCCCGAAGTTGGTAACGGAGCTGATCATGCCGTCAAATTCTTCTCCGATCTTATCAAGCATATATTCCGCTTTTTTCAGATCGTCCGTTTCCCGTTCGGCATCTACGGCGCGCCGTTCCATCGTTGACGTATGGTCAGCGATTTCCGACAGGCGCTCGGCCCACTTTTCTCTCGTTGCTTCGTCCGTTTTCCCGTTGATTAAATACGTTCTGATCAATCTGTGAACGATTAAATCAGGGTAGCGGCGGATCGGCGATGTGAAGTGAGTGTAGAATTCAGTTGCCAGCCCGAAATGCCCCAGGCTTTGCGGATCATATTTCGCCTGCTTCATGGAACGCAGCATAACCGTTGAAATGACCGTTTCTTCCGGACGGTCCCGCACTTCGTCGAGAATGCTTTGCAATGCGCGCGGATGAATATCTCCGGCTTTTCCCTTTACGATGTAACCGAATGTCGTCACAAATTCCAAAAACTTTTGGAGCTTTTCGGCGTTCGGCTCTTCGTGAATCCGGTAAATAAACGGAACGTTCATCCAATGGAAATGCTCGGCCACCGTTTCGTTTGCGACAAGCATAAATTCTTCAATCAGCTTTTCAGCGACGGAACGCTCTCTGATCACGACGTCTTTTACGGCGCCTTCATCATCGACGAGCACTTTCGCTTCTTTAAAATCGAAGTCAACGGCCCCGCGGTTCATCCGCTTGGCCCGGAGAATTTCAGCCAGACGCTCCATGTCTTTAAACATCGGAACAAGCGGCTCATATCTTTCTTTCAGCTCGGCGTCGTCTTCGGTGAGAATCTGATTGACATCTGAATATGTCATTCTTTCCGCCGTTTTGATCACGCTTTGGAAAATCTCATGCTCTGTCACTTGCCCCTGCTGATTGATGGTCATTTCGCAGGAAAGCGTCAGGCGGTCGACTTTAGGATTTAAAGAGCAGATCCCGTTTGACAGTCTGTGCGGAATCATCGGAATAACCCTGTCGACTAAATATACGCTTGTGCCTCTTTCCAGCGCTTCTTGATCAATCGGCGAGTTCTCTGTGACGTAATGGCTGACGTCGGCGATATGGACACCGAGTTTGTAACTGCCGTTATCAAGCTTTGTCACGGTGACGGCGTCATCCAAATCCTTCGCGTCCGCGCCGTCGATGGTGACGATGACTTGGTCTCGTAAATCACGGCGGTCTTTTATGTCCTTTTCATCAATGGTGTCCGGCGTATTTGTTGCCTGCTCCATCGCTTCAGCCGGAAAATCTCCCGGCAGACCGTGCTTATGGATAATTGATAAAATATCAATGCCCGGATCATTTTTATGTCCGAGAATCTCAACGATTTCTCCCTCGGCGTTCATCCGGCCTTCCGGATAGCTTGTCAGCTTCACCACGACTTTATGGCCTTCCGCCGCGCCGTTTTTGGCGTGTTTCGGGATAAAGATATCACTCGTGATTTTTTTATCATCCGGGATGACAAAGCCGAAGCTTTTTGTTTCTGTGTATGTGCCGACGACGCGGTCAATGCTTCTTTCTAAAATGCGGATGACCGTTCCTTCCTGTCTCGAACCGCTTGACTGAGAATTCAGCCGCACCATGACAATATCGCCGTTCATGGCCGTATTCAGCTCAGTCGGCGGGATAAACACGTCGCTTAAAGCGGTATCCTCCGGCAGCAGAAAAGCAAAACCCTTCGCATGCGCCGAAATTTTTCCTTTTATTAAATTCATTTTTTCCGGAAGCCCGTAGCGGTTGCTCCGCGTGCGCACGATTTGGCCTGTCTCCTCGAGCGCCACTAAAGCTTTCACCAGCTCTTTAAAATCCTCCGCTTCCGTAATATTCATCATCTCCTCAAGCTCTTGAACGGTAAGGGGCTTGTACGCCTCTTCCTTCATGAACGAGACAAGGCGGTCCATAAACGCTTCTTTTTCCATTATCCGACCTCCTGTTTGTTACCAATCGAGTTTCTCTAAAAATTCATACACATCTTGATGAACGAGGTCACGTTCTTTATCCAGCGTAATGACATGTCCGGATTCTTCGTACCATTTCAGCTGCTTATCGTCCGTTTCTACCTCATTATAAATGATGTTTGCACTTTCCGTGTTAATCATATGGTCATGCCGGGCCTGAACCACAAATGTCGGGGAATAGATCATGTCGACGTTTTGGCGCACATCGGCAATTAGCTTTTGCAGTGATTTCAGCGTATTCATCGGCGTTTTTTCAAACTCCTTCATTTCCTTTTCAATCTGCTCCGGCTGTTTTCCTTCGAATTTTTTATAATTGCGCGCGTAGGAAAGAACTCCCTTGTACATAACCTCTTCACTTTTTATGTGCATCGGCGCACACATAGGAACAATTCCCTTTATGGGTACAGTGTAACCCAATTTTAATGAAAAAACCCCGCCGAGGGACAGTCCGCAGGCCGCGATGTTTTCATAGCCTTCAGATTTTAAATACTCATAACCGTCCATAACGTCTTTCCACCAATCGTCCGGCCCCGTATGAACAAGCTCTTCCGGAGGAACGCCGTGCCCTTTATATTGAGGCGCATGGCAAGTATAGCCGCGTTCATTTAAGTAACGTCCGAGCATTCTGACATCGGCCGTATTTCCGGTAAATCCGTGCAGCAGAAGAACCGCTTTGTCTCCGCCTTTAAATGTAAATGGTTTTGGTGTCACGATTTTCATAATTATAACCCCTTTTTTGCACATTCAATTTAGTTTTCCACAGTTTGCCGAGAAACAAACACCGTCTCTCAACAAGAAAAAGGCCTGATATTAAATCAGACCTTATACAAACATTGCCTTATACGATATACGCTAGCGAAATCGTTAAAACGAAAAACAAGACTGCCAGCACAACGGTTGTGCGGTGAAGAATCAGATCAAGGCCTCTTGCTTTTTGTTTTCCGAAGAGCTGCTCCGCCCCGCCTGAAATCGCACCCGATAAACCGGCGCTTTTGCTGGACTGAAGCAATACGACAATAATAAGTGCAATACTGACGATAACCAATAAGGTAATCAAAAATGTGTGCATCCCATACACCTCCAGACTGACTGGCCTACATTACTTTTATTTTACATGAAAAGCATTGGCATGTCACGCCGTATCAATACATAGCACATCACAAAAACTGAAATAAAATGAGATTCAATTTTCATCGTTGACTTTTGTCAACAAAATCATAGTAAAAAAGGTCCTCAAATTTCATGTCAAAATAATACAGCATCTTTCCGATGACCAGCTGGCCCGGCCTCCTCTCTCCATTCAGTACGCGGCTCAGTGTGGCGGGGGATATTCCGATCTCCAGGGCGAGCTGGTTTAACGAGTAGTCGTTATTGACCATATATTGCAGCACATAATCTCTTCTGATCTGTATCTTTTCGACCACTTTCTTCACCTTCCGTTCTGTATAATACTTTCTGTCTTACTACATAAGATACGGGTTTTGTTAACTTTTGTCAATACTTTTCCAGTCCAGCTATTCCCTTTAGTCAACGAACATACTAGAATAGAGGTAGCGTTCGGGAGGGGGAGAGACTGTGGAAAGCTTCGGTAAACAATTACGGACACTGCGGGAAAAACGAAAAATGACAGTGAACCAGCTGGCAACGTATTCAGGCGTCAGTGCAGCCGGAATCTCACGGATTGAAAACGGCAAACGCGGGGTGCCGAAACCGGCAACCATCAAAAAGCTCGCAGAAGCGCTGAAAATCCCTTACGAGGAACTCATGAAAAAAGCCGGATACATTGAGACCGTTCAAGAAACGAGAGCTCCATACGGCACGAGCTGCCAATTGATTGAAAAAGCAGAAATGTATCAGCTGAACGATTTATCCCTTTTGGAGCACGAGAACTGGCAGTACCTGTCGAAAGAAGATTTAGTCCTGCTTGATAAATATTTCACGTTCTTGTCGGCTGAAGCCAAAAAAAGAACGAATGAAGAATAATGAATCTGCACATGCGAGGCGATCATATTGAGCACATTCGGAAAGCAATTAAGAGAGCTGCGCCGCGCCCGAAAACTAACGGTCAATCAGCTTGCCGTCTATTCCGGCGTCAGCTCGGCTACCATTTCCAGAATTGAAAACGGGCACCGCGGCATTCCCAAGCCCGCCACCATCAAAAAATTGGCGGACACATTAAAAATCCCGTATGAGGATTTAATGGCAAGAGCAGGACACATTAAAGCATTTCAGGAGGAAATCCGCGAGGCCCCTGAAAGCTATCAATCCATTTACACCATCTATCAGACGGCCGTTGCCAGAGGCGCGGAGCAGCTTCCGCTGTTTGACAGCAGAAAATGGCAGCACTTCACAAAAGAAGATATTGAAAGCGTCAGTAAATACTTTGATTTTATCGCGGCTGAAGCAAAAAAACGTTCCTCCACCTCCTCCTCCTCATCCTGATGCACTCCCCAACTTAACAAGCGGCAGACGTACTTTCCCTCTGATTTTGCGGTATAATAGCAACAGACGAGGTGAAAAAGCATGAAGCAATCAGAAATGTGTCCCAGATTTGAAAAGGCAGTCGACATCTTGAGTAAACGCTGGGTCGCTCTTATCGTCTTTCAGCTATTGAACGGACAGCAGCGATTCAGCGAAATTGAAGCGGCGCTTCCGAATTTAAGCGGCAGAGTCCTGTCAGAGAGGCTGAAAGAACTTGAAACAGAAGGTGTGATCAAACGGGAAGTCATTCCGGAAACGCCTGTCCGCATTGAATATTCATTGACCGATAAGGGAAAGGCGTTAGCCCCCATTTTAGGAGAAATTTCTAAATGGTCTTCAGAATGGATAGATCCTTCCTAATAAACTCTCCCGCCAATAAACGGCTGATCTCAAAACGGGCAGCCGTTTTTTATTTTGCTTTTTTAAAGAAAAAGCGGATCAATAGCCGATATAAACAATAACGACATCACTTTAAAGGAGATTTGATATGCGGCTAACGATTTCACGCAAATTCAGCCTTGTTTTTGCCACACTGATTGTGATTATGATGCTCACCGCTGGACTCGGGGCGCTTAATATGCAGTTTTTGATCCGGCAGACAAATGACATGAACACAAAATGGATTGACGGCATTAAACAAATTACAAAGGTAGATTATTTAACAGAGCACCTTTCCTCTCAAGAAAAAGAGTATTTAATTAACAAAGATAAAACGAAATTGGAGACGATCCGGAAATCAATGGATCAGACCCTGAATGAGATTGACAAAAGTCTCACCGATTATAAAAAAACAATCTCCAGCGCGAAGGAACAAAAGATTTATGAGACGCTCTCAAGCGAGATCGCGGAATATAAAGACGTTCACTCGAAAATTGTGGAGAGCGGAAAAAGCGATAATACAGATATGGCAAGAGGACTGCTCGTCCAATCCGAAACAAAGTTTGACACCATGAAAGATCATATTAACGAACTGGTTGATTTAAACAAAGAAGGCAGCAATAAAGCGGTTGATGAATCCGAACAGATTTACCGCAAAGGCATCACGTTTACGATTCTGCTGCTCGCCGCCGCTGTCCTTATCAGCGTCTTCATCTGGATCTATATCAACCGGAAAATCGTCAAACCAATCATCCGCATGAAAGAATCTGCCGACGAGATTGCGGGGGGAAATCTCTCAAATGATCTTGAAGCGCTCAATGCGAAAGATGAACTCGGCGATCTGAACGGCGCGCTTCAGCAGATGGTCGGAAATTTAAGAGACATTGTCGGCTATTCGAAAGGAATTTCTCAGCATGTTCTTTCGTCTTCACAAATGCTGACGGCTGCGACGAACGAAACAAGGTCGGGCAGCCAGGCCATTGCCGAAACGATGAACGAAATGGCGGAAGGATCAGAACAGCAGGCGCAAGACGCCGTCACGATTTCCGAAACAATGAACGATTTCACAGACCGGATAGATAAAGCGTATTCTCACAGCATGACCATCAGCGGCACATCACAGAACGTGCTGGATTTAGCCGTAAACGGAAATGAAAATATGGATTCGTCGTTAAAGCAGATGGAATCCATCCACAGCATCGTCGAGCAATCCGTTCAAAAAGTACGGGCGCTTGATCAGCATTCCCAAGACATTAATAAACTCGTCCTCGTCATTAACGGCATTGCCGAACAGACGAACCTGCTGTCCTTAAATGCCGCAATTGAAGCAGCGCGTGCCGGAGAAAGCGGCAAAGGCTTCGCTGTCGTGGCCGAAGAAGTCAGAAAGCTCGCCGATGGCGTCCGGGGCTCCGTCCAGGATATTACGAGAATCGTTGGCGGCACCCAGCAGGAAATCAGCACCGTCATTCACTATTTAGAAAGCAGCTTTACCGAGGTAGAAAAAGGAAAAGCAAACCTTACAGACACCGGCAGCACAATGCAGCAAATCAAACGGTCAATGACGGATGTGGCTGCAAGCATCGAAGAAGTGACTGGCGGTTTGAAGAAGTTAACTGAACAATCGGTTACAATCAGCCATTCGATCGAAAATATCGCCTCTGTTTCCGAAGAATCAGCGGCAGGCATTGAAGAAACATTTTCCATCACGGAACAGTCAGCCCACTCCATGGATCAGGTATTATCAAAAGCCGAGGAGCTGGAAGATTTGGCAAACAAGCTGAACGAACGGATGGCGCAATTTACGATTTAAGCAAAAAAACAAGCCCTCATATCTGAAGGGCTTGTTTTTGTTTGACAGTTTTTAGAGGAATACGGATTTCTGCCCGGGCGCCTCCCGTTTCTTTATTTTCAAGCTTTAATTCACCGTGATGAAGGTTGACGACATTATGGGCAAACGTAAGCCCCATGCCGTGATGCCCCGCTGAATGTCTGCTTTTATCCTCCGTGTAAAAAAGCTGTGTCGCTTTTTTCAGCGCTGCGGATGAAAAACCCCTGCCGCTGTCTGATACAGCAATGCTGAGAAACGTATCGGTGCACACTGTTTCCATACAGATTTCTCCGCCTTCGGGCGTATAGTCAACAGCGTTGGAAACGATATTCATGATTGCCCTGTGAAGCAGGTGCTTGTCCATTGCCGCTTCTATTCCGTCAGTGCCCCGTTCGCTGAGAATGAGATCAATCCGTTTCGGCCCCATCAGCGCAGCAGCATCACGATGCACATGTTTGATCCACCCTTTAATGCCTGTATATTCCACATATACAGAGACGGCCTCCTCCGTTTTTGACAGTTGGATTAATTGCCTGACATACTGCTCAATCTTCATTCCGGCATCCAGAATATAGCGGGTGTATTCCGATTGTTCCTCATCAGGCTCTGTTAAACTCAGCAGTTCCGCATTGCCTTTAATAATGGTTACCGGAATTTTAATATCATGAGCAAGCGCGCCGATTTGTTCTTTTTTTGTTCTTTCTGATTCCCATTGCGCCGCAAGAGAAGCTTGGAGCGCGTCTTTCATTTTCATCAGCGAGTCAATGACATCGTCAAATTCCTTAATACGGGAGCGCTGCGGATCTACATTTAAATTTTGTTTTTGAATGCTTCCCGTTATGGAACTGAGCGTGTGGAAATGCCGCCTCAGCTGATTGGCAAAACGTGTCGTCACGATAAAAACAGTCAGAAGCAGCATGACGACCAGAATGGAAAGTCCCGTCAGTTCATAATTCGGCAGATAGCGCCGTAAAAGCGGTGAATGAAATTCCGACCTGAGCGAATATTGCAAGACGCAATACTCGTTTTTCCGATCAATCACCATATACCCTTTCTGAGAAAAATGAAAGTACGGCTGATGCTGAATTTTTTTTCTGGCGTTGGACGCGTCTTTTTCAGTCATCGTTCCCTCTGACATGCGTTTGCTCTTTTTATCAAAAACGGCGTACGAAATGCCTTCAGGAATCATGTCTTTTTTTATGCTTTTTGCTGATTGCAGGCGGGGTTTGATGTTTTCCGCTGCATGCTCGCTGTAGTTTGCCGGCAGAATTGCGCCGGCATTCAGCGCAATGGCATTGAGCGTGACGCATAAAGCAGCTACGCCCATCGTGCTCAGACACAGGGTGATTGTGAATTTGACAAGCTCTTTTCGGATACTTGATTTCCCCTTCGTTATTCCCACTTGTACCCTACACCCCAAACCGTTTTTATAGGATCTGCCCCATGCTCTTTGCATTTCTTCCGTATCGTTCTGATAAACTCCGTGATGGTTGAGTAGAGCGCATCTCCGTCCAATCCATACACTTCATCGTAAATCTGTTCGCGTGAGAACGTTCTGTTTTTATGCTGTGCCAGAAATTCAACGATTTTATATTCATTTTTTGTAAGGGATAATTGATGGTCACCGATAAATACTTCTTTATTATTGAAATCAAACATAAAACCTGATATCAGCCTTTTTGTCTGATGTTTCTCACGCTGCTCCCTTCTGACGTGCGCGTTCACTCTTGCCATTAGTTCCTGTACGCCGAACGGCTTTGTGATATAGTCGTCAGCGCCTGTCATAAGCCCTTTTACGATGGATTCCTCATCCGACTTGGCCGTTAAAAACAGGATCGGGCTGTCTACCAGCGGCCGAATCCGCCGGCAGAGCTCGATGCCGTCTGTACCGGGCATCATGACATCAAGCAAAATTAAATCATATCCTTGAAAAAATGCTAAAGGCTCATTTTCTGCCTTTTCCAGCACTGTTACGTTGTGCTTATCCCGCTGTAAAATGTTTTTGATGAGGACGAGAATATCTCTCTCATCGTCTACCGCCAAAATGTTTGCCACCGGGCGATCACCCTTTGTCTTTATTCATAAGAACGCCTGCCTTCCCATCTTTTACACCAAAAGAGACCGGCAAGGAATAATATGATTATAGCAAAATATAACAATATTTCTCCGATTCTCATATCGTGCCTCACATAGGGGAGAAACTCTTTTTTTACCTTTTCAAAATGCACCAGCCCTTCAAGCCCGGCCAACCGCACACTCCATGCCCACGGCACATACCGCCAAATAATATCACCCAATCCCGTGTTCATCAGAGCCGCCATTAACAAACCCGCTCCGCCAAAAAGGCTGGACGGCCCCGTTCCGTAATTTATACTGACAAAAAAGGACAGCATATAAAGAGGAACGCTTCCGGCGATCAGCCAGGCTCCTCCCCTTAAAAAGGCGAGATAAGGGAGGTCATGTACATGAAGAACAAATTTCAGTCCGATCAGATAAAGACCGATCGCAAGACATACTGATAAGACATTCAGCAAAAGCAGCAGCAAAAGCTTACTGGCGAAACTGACGATTTTAGAATGCGGCACCGCCAGCATCATTTGAAAATGGCCCGCCTGTTCCTCAACAGAGGCAGCCATCCCGCAAACAATCCCGATCAAAAGCGGGTATATCACGGCAATCGTAGCGGTATAAACGTGATAGAGTGCAAAAGGCTCATGAATCCTTCCATACATATAAAGAAGGAAAAATACTGCGAGTAAAAGCGGAGCCGCCACATGCATCCATATGAGCGGTGTGCGTTTTGTTTTTAGTACATCAGCCCATATATATCGGAGCAGCACGTCCATTATCAGCGTCCTCCTTTTGAAAAGGGCAAAGCAGATAAGATGCTGAGACCCATAAATAGAATGATAGACAGAAGGATTGCCGGGATGATAACATGCCCGCTTAATAAAACACTGTTTTCAGGAAGCGGTAAGCCGTTAGGGTGAATTCCGAGAACCGGAGACATCACCCGGAGCGGCCAGCTCCAAGGACTCAGCCGCCAAAACGAACCGGACGCCGGCGCAATACCGAAAATAAAGGCCGCTAATATATTTACGAGAATGACAGCAGTAAAGCCGAATTGTCTGGCAATTAATAAGCAGAGCGGGATTTCCCAAAGCGTCGTCAGCCAAAGCAAAGCGCTTGCTTCTACGCCTTTTGGCTGTACTCCCGCAAAACCCGGCATAACAAGCCCCATCAGGAACATAAGGGCTAAAAAAACAATTTGTGACGCGAGTGAATACAGTGAGATGACGCCTATTTTCGACAGCCATATGTTTCTGAGGCTCGCAGGCAATGAATACACCGCTCGGTCGTTCGCTGATTTTTTCTCTTTTTTAATAGATAAGCCGCATAGTAAAGCGATCATTAACGGCATGAAAATAACCGACCACCAATTGAAGGTGCCTATCATAATATAAGCGGCATTCAGAAGGAAAGAGAAGGCTGTGTTCAGAAGCGGGATAAGAACAACAAGTTTTCTGGTAAACGTTCTTTTGGATGTAAGGTGCTCCGCCTGCATATACCGAATCATTTCGCAGCCCCCGCTTTCTCCCTGCTTGACTTCACAACATCCAAAAACAGCTGCTCCAAATCGTCTTCCCGGCTGATTTCTCCTTGATAACCTAAAATGCCGTCGCTGATGATTCCGATATGGTCGGCGATCTGCTCGACCTCTGATAACAGATGGCTTGATAAAATAACTGTCATTCCCTGCTCCGGAAGGGACCGGATAAATTCCCGCAAATCCTGAATGCCCATCGGGTCTAATCCGTTGGTCGGCTCGTCAAGAATTAACAGCGACGGGCGGTTTAATAAAGCCAGAGCGATACCGAGCCGCTGTTTCATCCCCATGGAAAATTGGCCGGCGCGCTTCTTTCCGGTTCCCGTTAAATCCGTGATTTCCAATACTTCAGCAATCCTTGAATCGGGAAGTCCTAGCAATGTACAGCGGACTTTCAAATTCTCAGCAGCGGTTAAGTTGCTGTAAAGCGGCGGAGATTCAATCAGTGAACCGATGTTTTTCAAATCTTCCCGCTTCCATTTACGGCCGTCGAATAAGACGTCGCCGGATGTTTGCTTCAGCATGCCCGTCACTATTTTAAGTGTAGTAGACTTTCCGGCGCCGTTCGGACCGAGAAGCCCGTATATGCTGTTTCGTTTGACCTGCAGCGACACATCAGCCACAGCTTGATGTTTTCCGAATGTTTTTTGTAACTGTCTGGTTTCTATGATGTTGCCCATATGATTACCCCTTCGCTTTGTTTTTGATATAAATGACTTTACGGCAGAGTTATCAAAATTTAATCAAGAAACGAAAAAAGCATTCTTCGCGAGGAAGAATGCTGATTGATTATGATGCAGATCGTACAGGTTTAAACGGTTTTCTTTTCTTTTTCTTCACCGGACTGAGAGCCCGTTCAAGCCAAGCCATCAACAGATCTGCCGCCACTGCCATCAGCGCGGTCGGGATGGCGCCCGCTAAAATGATGGCGGTTCCGTTTGTCGCATTCGACCCTCTGACGATCATGTCGCCAAGCCCGCCGGCGCCGACGAATGTGCCGATTGCCGTTATGCCGATGGCAATGACGAGCGCCGTTCGGAGACCCGCCATGATGACAGAGAGCGCGAGCGGCAGCTCCACCATGCGCAGCACTTGATATTTCGTCATACCCATCGCTTTTCCAGACTCCAAATAGGCGTGTTCGATGCTGACGATGCCCGTGTACGTATTCCGGAGAATCGGCAGGAGTGAGTATAAAAACAAGGCTGTAATGACCGTATTGGCGCCGAGCCCCATCACAAGCATCAGGACGGCGAGCATCGCAAGCGCCGGCACGGTTTGAATGACGTTCGTCACCGCAAACACCCAGCCGGAAAGACGCCGATACCGGGCGATGACAATTCCGGCCGGAATGGCGGCAGCGGCGGCAAATATGACACCGTACGCCGACATGAGAAAATGGCGCCAGCACTCATACAGGACATAGCTGCCGTTTTGAGAGTAATATGTGAAAAGTTCTTTCAGCGTGTCCATCCGGCATCCCCTTTCTGTTATTCAAAGTAATGGTACTTCTCTAAATATTCCTTTGCCACGACGGACGGTTCTTTCAAATGGCCGTCGACTTCATAGTTCATCTTCTGCATCATTTTCGTGTCAATTCTGCCGATCATTTTATTGATCACGCCTTTCAGCTCGGGGTGCTCCTTTAAAACACGTTCCGGGACGACGGGTGAACAGTCGTACGGAGGAAAGAACTGCTTATCATCCTTCAGCATTTTAAGGCCGTAGGAGATGATTCTTCCGTCGGTGGAATAGGCGAGCACGATATCCATCTTATTGCTTTTCAGCGCATCATACACGAGGCCGATCTGCATCGGGTACGTGCCTTCAAACGTCATCCCGTATGTTTTCATGAAATCCTCATATCCATTGCCTCTCAGCTTCATCCAATAGTTATCAACGCCGAATTTCAGATGAGACGCTTCTGTTTTCACATCGGATACCGTTTCTAAATGGTATTTGCGGGCAAGCTGTTTGGAAACGGTAAAGACGTATGTATTGTCAAACCCATAGGAGTCGAACCATTTCATATGGTACCTGTTTTGAAATTCACGCTGAACGAGCCGCAGCGCTTTGGCCGGGTCTTTCTCAGGCTCCATGCGCAGCGTGCCCGTCAGCGCGTCGCCGGTATAACGCGTTGCGGCGATATCAATTTCTCCGTTGATCAGCGACTGCTGCTGGACGGCGTTGGAGCCGAGATTTTTAATTGTCGTCGTTTTTAAATCGGTATTGTGTTCAATGAGCTGGCCCAGCATGCTCGCGATGATTTCTGATTCGGTCATGCTTTGCGCGCCGATTTTAATCGTATCCTCTGAGGCCGCGCTCAATCCCGGGAGCGAGCAGCCCCCAAGGAGCAGCATGCCGATACAGGCAAACCCGAGCAGCCGCGTTTTGTATTTTCTATTCATGAGAGAGCCCCTCCTTATGAAGCATCCTTCAAGTCCTTCAGTCCGTCTGGCGTAACCTTCCGCTCCGTCAGCCCCAGCACATAATCGACGGCGATCGCCATTATCGTCACCGGGACGGCTCCTCCGATAATATACTCCGGCTGATAAAGGTTCAGCCCGATGAAAATATAATCACCAAGCCCTCCGCCGCCGATAAAGGAAGCGAGCGTCGCCCAGCCGATTAAATATATGGAGGATGTTCTGATGCCGGCCATGATGACAGGAGCGGCAAGCGGAAGCTCCACAAGCCGGATTTGCTCCCCCGCCGTCATGCCGATCCCTTTTCCCGATTCCAGCAGATTTTGATTCACGCCGAGAATGCCTGTATACGTATTTCTCAGAATCGGAAGCACCGAATAGAAAAACAGTGCGGCAATTGCGGGAACCTTGCCTACGCCTAACAGCGGAATAAAAAACGCAAGAATGGCGAGGCTCGGCAAGGTTTGAATGACATTGACGATGCCGATGACGGTGCCGGCGCCTTTTTTCATCCTTGTCAGCGCGACGCCGAGCGGCACGGCGGCCATTATGCCCAGCACTACGGCGATTAATGAGATGTACAGATGCTCCCATGTTTTATAAAGCAGTTCTCCGCCGTTTGCCTGTAAAAATTGAAAGGTCTGATTCATATGTCAATTCCGCCTCCTCATGACATCACCGCAAGCTGGTTTTCTTCTCCCCAGATGGAATCGTAAACGATGTCAACAAGGCTCGCCCTTGTCACGATTCCCGTTAAACATCCGGCTTCATCGATGACAGGCACATATTTCATGCCCCGTTTTAAAATTTTATGGACGGCATCGCGCAGCAAGGTGCTGCTTACTACCGTATAAATGTCCCGCTCAAGCACTTCGGCAACGAGCGCCGCGTTTTTACGTTCACGGTCGATCATTTCTACATCGACGTAACCTTGCAGGACGTTCTGCTGATCAACGACGAGCAGCGAATCCACACGCTCGGTGCGCATCAGCTGGATGGCTTCGGACAGCGTTTTCTCAGCTGTTATCGCCACAGGCTGGGTGTTCATGATCTGTTCCACCCGCTCCACATCAGGGCGGGATGACTGAATCAGCCGTTCCTTGCCGATAAATTCCTCGACAAACTCGTTCGCCGGAAACCTGAGAATCTCGTCGGGCGTTCCGACTTGGACGATTTCTCCCGCTTTTAAAATGACGATCCGGTCCGCCAGCTTGATCGCTTCGTCCATATCATGGGTAACAAATACGATGGTTTTATGTAAGGTTTTCTGCAGTTTTTTAAATTCTTCCTGAAGGGAATCCCTCGTAATCGGGTCAAGCGCCCCGAACGGTTCATCCATTAAGATAAGCGGCGGCTCTGCGGCAAGTGCCCGTAATACACCTATTCGCTGCTGCTGTCCTCCGCTTAATTCATGAGGGTAACGGTCTAAATATTCAGGCCCCATATCCACCAGCTTTAAAAGCTCCCGCGCCCGTTCTTTTCGTTTTTCGTCAGGCCATTTTAAAAGCTTCGGCACGAGAGAAATGTTCTGCTGAATGGTCATGTGCGGAAACAGCCCGATCTGCTGGATGACATAGCCGATTTTTCTTCTCAGCTCCACCGGGTCCTGTTCCATAATGTTGTCGCCTTCTATACAGATCTTGCCTTCTGACGGCTCAATCAACCGGTTGATCATCTTCATTGTCGTCGTTTTCCCGCAGCCGCTCGGCCCGATAAAACAAATAAATTCGCCTTTGCCGATGTTCAAATTGATGCTGTTGACGGCTTTTTTTCCGCCTTTATACGTTTTCGAGACATTTTCTAATGTCAGCAAACTTCCACACCTCCGTCATTAAATTTATTCAATTTGTTAAAATCATATTTTATTTTTCAGACAATTGAACGTTTCCCATTATAAATTAAACTTTATAAAATAAAAAGTTTATAATTTGTCTATATTTTATATAAAGTATGTGTAAGCGCTGATTTACCCGTATGGACCGGCGATGTTCTTCTTATTGCTCCGAATTCCTGCCAAATTCTCTGGTAATAGCATTTTCCCCGGTTTAAAAATGTGGTATATTGACATCGGAATTGCCACCTGAAAGGATTGAAACTGTTGGAGAAAGATCCGTTACACGTAATCGAACAAGCTGAAGACCATTTAATAGAACGAATCGCTGAAAACATGCATACATTCGGAATGCCCGCTACGGTAGGGCGCATTTTAGGCATTATTTATATGAACCGCAAGCCGATGACCTTAACTGAATTATCAGAAGCAACCGGCATGAGCAAAACGAGAATGAGCCAGGCCGTCCGAGAAATGCTTGACGTCAATCTGGCGGAAAAAGTGTTTGAAAAAGGAGTTCGCAAAGATTTATACGACGTCGAGCAGGATTATTACCAAACCTTCATTACGTTATTTACGGCCACGTGGAGCAAGGTCGTCAGCAAAAATAAAATGATGCACAAAAAGCTCAACCGCGAACTGACAAACGCGCTGGAAAACGGCGTGCCGGAAGAGGCGGAGGAAAAAATCAATGAACTGCTGAAGGAATTAAAGGAATGGCTCGACTACTACAACTGGATCAGCCGCCTGATTGAGTTTTTTGAGAGTGAAGAAATTTTCAAGCATGTCCCGAAGCCATAAAAAAACGCCCTGGAATCCAAGGCGTTTTTCTTATGCCGCATTCGGCAGTTTGTTTCTCTTTTTCTTTTTCACTGGACTTAACGCACGCTCCAGCCAGCCCATGACAAGGTCGGCGATGACTGCCATCAGCGCTGTCGGAATCGCACCGGCTAAAATAATCGCTGTTCCGTTCGTGGCGTTTGATCCCCTGACAATAATGTCACCGAGTCCGCCAGCGCCGACAAACGTTCCGATTGCCGTAATGCCGATCGCGATCACAAGCGCCGTCCGAAGACCGGCCATAATGACGGAGAGCGCAAGGGGAAGCTCCACCATGCGGAGCACTTGAAATTTCGTCATGCCCATCGCTTTACCCGATTCCAAATAAGCGTGTTCAATACTGACGATACCCGTATACGTATTCCGGATGATCGGAAGAAGCGAATATAAAAACAATGATAAAATGACCGTGTTTGCGCCAAGCCCCATCACAAGCATCAGCACCGCCAGCATCGCCAGCGCAGGCACGGTCTGAATCACGTTTGTCACCGCGAAAATCCAGCCGCTTAATTTTCTGTACCTCGCAATGAAGATGCCGAGCGGAATGCCGGCGAGCGCCGCAAATAAAACACCGTACACCGACATGAGAAAATGCCGGTAAAACTCCTGAAGCACATAGCCGCCGTTTTGAGAATAATAAGTGCCAAGCTGCTGCAGCACTTCCATTTGCCCCACCTCATTCCTTATTCAAAATAATGATGTTTCTCCAAAAATTCTTTAGCCACGACAGACGGTTCTTTCAGCTTGCCGTCCACTTCATAATTCAATTCCTGCATCGTTTCCGTATCGATTTGGCCGATCAGTTTATTGACAATGCCCTTCAGCTCCGGATGCTGTTTCAGCACACTATCGGGAATGACCGGCGAACAGTCATACGGCGGGAAAAAGTGTTTGTCGTCTTTTAAAATTTTCAGATTATACGCCTTAATGCGCCCGTCCGTTGAATAAGCGAGGACGGCGTCCATCTTTCCGTTTTTCACGGCGTCATACACAAGCCCGATTTGCATCGGATAAGTCGAACCGAATTCAAAGCCGTACGTATCAACAAAGCCCTGATAACCGTCGCCTTTTCTCTTCAGCCAGGCATTGTCGACCCCGAGCTTAAATTGATCAGCAGTCTTTTTAATATCAGACACCTTGTTTAAATGATCTTTTTCCGCAAGTTCTTTAGTTACGGTAAAAGCGTATGTGTTTTCAAATCCGTAAGAATCAAACCATTTATATTGAAATCGTTTCTCAAACTCTTTTTGAACGATTGATAATGCCTTTTTCGGGTCTTTTTCCGCTTCCATGCCGAGCGTGCTCGTTAAATCAGTCCCGGAGTAGCGCGTGGCCGCAATATCGATGTCTCCGCCGAGCATCGCCTGCTGCTGCACATAATTTGATCCGAGGTTTTTAATTAATGCCGTATTCAAGTCTGTATTATGTTCGATCAGCTGTGCGAGCATATTGGCTAAAATTTCTGATTCCGTTATGTTTTGCGCCCCGATTTTGATCGTATCATCGGAGGCTCCGCTAAGCCCCGGCAGGGAACAGCCGCCTAAGAGCAAAGCAAATGACAGCGCAAGCGCGCACACCCATCTTTTTTGTTTACTTTTCAAAACAGCCAACTCCTTATGATACTTCCTTCAATCCCTTCAGCCCTTTCGGCGTCACCTTCCGCTCTGTCATCGCAAGCAAATAATCGATAATAATGGCCAATATGGTGACAGGCACGGCGCCGCCAATAATGTATTCAGGCTGATACAGATTCAAGCCGATGAAAATATAGTCGCCGAGCCCTCCGCCGCCGATAAATGAAGCGAGCGTCGCCCAGCCGATCAGATAAATCGTTGACGTGCGGATTCCGGCCATGATGATCGGAATCGCAAGCGGCAGCTCGACAAGCCGGATTTGCTCCCAGACTGTCATGCCGATGCCCTTTCCTGATTCCAACAGATTTTTGTTTACGCCTTGAATGCCGGTATAGGTGTTTCTGAGAATCGGCAGCACCGAATAGAAAAACAGCGCGACAATCGCAGGCACTTTTCCCACACCTAAAAGCGGGATAAAGAAAGCCAGGATCGCAAGGCTCGGCAGCGTTTGCACGATGTTGACGGCACCGATCACCGCGCCAGCTCCTTTTTTCATTCTCGTCAGCGCGACCCCCAGCGGAACCGCGACGATAATGCCTAAAATCACGGCGATAATGGAAATATATAAATGCTCCCATGTTTTATATAACAGCTCTCCGCCGTTCGTCTGCAAAAACTTCATCATCTCATTCATTGTAAGAGTTCCTCCTCTTGTCAGCCCGTCACCAGCTGGTCTTCCTCGCCCCAAATTGAATCATAAACAATGTCGACAAGGCTGGCTCTTGTGACGATCCCGACTAAATGATGCTTCTCATCTACGACCGGAACATACTTAATTCCGCGCTTTAAGATTTTGCGGACCGTATCGCGAAGCAGTGTTCCGCGCTCAACCGTATACAGGTCAGGGCAGAATACATCGCCGACAAAGCTCGCTTTTTTTCGGTTCTGGTCAATGATTTCCACATCGACATAACCTTGCAGCACATTCAGGTCATCCACGACAAGCAAGGAATCAACACGATGCTCTCTCATCAGCTGAATCGCGTGAGAAAGCGTTTTGTCCGCTGTGACGGTCACAGGCTTTTTGTTCATCATTTGCTCGACACGCTCAATGTCCGGTCTTGATTGCAATAATCGCTCTTTGCCGATAAACTCTTCGACAAATTCATTGGCCGGATTTCGAAGGATGTCATCAGGAGTGCCGACCTGGACGATCTCTCCCGCTTTTAAAATCACGATCCGATCAGCAAGCTTTATTGCTTCATCCATGTCGTGCGTGACAAACACAATCGTTTTGTTTAACGTTCTTTGCAGTTTTTTGAATTCTTCCTGAAGCGAATCACGCGTAATCGGGTCAAGCGCTCCGAAGGGTTCATCCATGAGAATAAGCGGGGGTTCCGCCGCCAGCGCACGCAGCACACCGATTCTTTGCTGCTGACCTCCGCTCAGCTCGTGAGGATAGCGGTCTAAATATTCAGGGCCCATATCGACAAGCTTTAACAGCTCACGCGCCCGTTCTTTTCGCTTTTCTTCCGGCCATTTCAGCAGCTTCGGCACGAGGGAAATATTCTGCTGAATGGTCATATGGGGGAAAAGTCCGATCTGCTGGATGACATAGCCGATTTTTCTTCTCAGCTCCACCGGGTCCTGCTCCATAATATTGTCGCCGTCGATAAAGATCTTTCCTGATGACGGCTCGATCAATCTGTTAATCATTTTCATCGTCGTTGTTTTTCCGCAGCCGCTCGGCCCGATAAAACAAATAAACTCGCCTTTGGCGATATCTAAATTGATGCTGTTGACAGCTTTTTTTCCGCCTTTATACGTTTTTGTTACATTTTCTAATCTCAGCAATCCGTGCACCTCCGTAAGGTTTCCGTTATTTTTCTGAAAAGTATAATCTTTATTATAAGATGAAATTTGTAAAATAAAAAGTTTACAATGTGTTGAAATTATATAAGATATACGTTTTATTTCATGTTATCCCGCTGACAATGCCGAAGTTCTTAGAATCGCTCGCAATAGCTCGCATATCCTGCCGCATCGCCTTTTTCAACAACTGTAAAAAATATGATATATTGACAGCATGAAAAGCCAGTGAAGGGATGATCAGCTGTGGAAAAAAACGCTCTTGATATTATCGGACATGCTGAAGAGCATCTCATTGAGAGAATCGCTGAAAACATGCATACATTCGGAATGCCGTCTACACTCGGGCGTGTGCTCGGTATTATTTATATGAACCGCAAGCCGATGACGTTAAATGAGCTGTCAGAAGCGACCGGGATGAGCAAAACAAGAATGAGCCAGGTCGTCCGCGAGATGACAGATGCCAACCTGGCTGAAAAAGTATTTGAAAAAGGCGTTCGGAAAGACCTGTACGACGTGGAGCAGGATTACTACCAGACATTCATCTCCCTGTTTACGGCAAATTGGACAAAGGTGGTCAGCAGAAATAAAATGCTCTATAAAAAGCTGAACCGTGAGCTGACCGAGCTTCTCGAGTCAGAGAACCTCAGTCCGGAAATCGAAGACAGAGTCTGTCAGCTTTTGGATGAATTGAAGGAATGGCTCAATTATTATGACTGGCTGAGCCGCTTGATTGAATTTTTCGAAAGTGAAGAAGTGTTTCAATATGTGCCGAAAACCATAAAAAGCAGCCCCCAGAAGTAACCGGGAACTGCTTTTTTTCTGTCAGGAGACCAATACTGGAAACATGCCTTTCAAGCCGGCGCCGATCATGCCGATCGCCACCACCGCCAATATCAGCCCCATCAGCCTTGTAATGACGTTCATTTCCGTTTTTCCGAGCTTATTGCTGATAAAAGAGGAATAGTGAAAGAAAACAAATGTCATCAAAATGACAGCGGCAATGCCGATAAGCACACTGATATAATGAGTGATTCCGCCGTGGCCCGCCGACAGGCTCATCACCGTGGCAATCGTGCCCGGCCCGGCAATGATCGGAATGGATAAAGGCGTTACGAAGATATCAGCCTTTTCCTTGCTCTCTTTATGCTCATCGTGATGAAGGGACTGCACATGAGATTCCTTCGCGTTCAGAAGATTATAAGCGATGCCGAAAATGAAAATACCGCCGGCCACGCGCAGCGCGTGAATATTAATATCAAACAGCTTAAATATGAGATGGCCGAAGACTAAAAAGGCTGCCAAAATGAGAAACGACAGCACGGCAGCCTTGCGCGCGATCGCAGTTCTTTCTTCCGGCGTGTACCCTTCTGTCAATGTAATAAAAATCGGCACGTTGCCAATCGGGTTGGAAACCGCAAATAGAGAAATGAAGACATGGATGATCAGTGAAAACATGAGTACCTCCTTATGTCGGCCGTTATTGATTTATTCTTTGTTGCCGGCTGTTTCTTATGCATGGTTTTTACCCCGGCGGCGCCTTTTTGTAACGTCAGCCGACAGACTCGGCGCCTGGTAAAAAAGAAAAAAACCGCCCATGTATTGAGCGGTTTTTTTCCCATTGCTATTTCGATAATCCCTTGCCGAATTTCAACAGCCGATAAAGCATTTTTAACTTTTTAAGCATTTTAAATTCCTTTGTCACCTTGCATCAGTCTAAGAGGAGGAAACCATTTTCCCCTAATCACTAAGATTTTACCATAATATGTACTTTTCCACTAATAACAATTGCAAAATATCTCATTTCGCATTTGAATTTTTAGTAGGGAAGCATCAGAAAAAGAACTCATGTATTTTTAGATCTATCAGTTACTTCTTCTCTATTTTCTTTTATAATGTAAATATTAGAATAAAATACCTATATTTCATGTAAAAGGAGTTTTAGAATGTATTGTCCTCAATGCGGTCATCAAACAGATGGCGGAAAGTTTTGTGAAAAATGCGGGGCGCCTCAGCCCGGCCAAGCAGGTGCAGGCCAAATACAAGGCCAGGCCGCACAAGCCGGGGCCGCCGCAAAGAAAGCCTCAAAGCAATTTGCTTTATTCGGCTTGGATGTCTTAAAAAGTCCTTATCAGACATGCAAAACAACAGGCGGCGAACAGTTTATCAGCAGTATCATCACAATGGTTCTTTTCTGCCTTGTGACACCGGTTATGCTGTATATCCTTTTATCAGACGGCTTTCGCGACATCAGTTTCGCAGGCACAGTGCTGAAACCTGCGCTTACCTTTGCTTTGATCATTTTCTGTCTGCATCTCCTCATTTTTATCGCTTTGAAGGCGGGCGGAGCACAGGTGTCATTTAAAGATTCGATCTCAAGATTCGGGGCGTTTTTGATCCCGTTTACAGCCATTTTACTTTTCGCACTCATTTTAATGTTACTGCACACAACTGTTTGTTTTACCGTTCTCGCTGTCGGCCTGATCGGCGCGGCGTTCGCCGTTCCCGCTCTCATGCTGGCGAGTTATCAGCATTTGCTCACGTCAAAAGCAGATATTATCTATTCTGTCATCGTTATTTATTTGATCATTTGCGTTACGTCCCAGTACACCATCAAACATTATGTTAAGGAACTTATCAGCTATTTCTTATTCTGAAAAAGAAATCCCCGCCGCCTGATCGGTGCCGGGGATTCTTTTATTGAATGGATGTTAAATAAATTCTTCCGTTTTTGACAACGCCGCTGTAGGTCCAGTTATAGGTTCTCAGTTTCGGGCTGCCGCCGGCCTTTGTAATATAAAACTCTTCATACGTTTTAATCGTGATATGCGAGCCGTCTTGGCTGAAGCTTTTCACAGTAACATCGTTAAATACTTCTGTCGTTCCCTCGCTGTGTAATTTTTTGACCAGTTTTTGCTGGTCGGCGTACAAAGGGCTTCCTTCTTCCAAATTGCCCGCCATTATGGCGAATTCGTTAAGATCGACGGCGCTTGATTGGTTTGTCAGGTAATCAGACATAAATGATGTGACCTGATCGCGTGTAACGCTGCCGGAAGCTGCTGCGTTACCTTTTGATGATGCCCATGCGGATGTGTAGGTTTCCGGATGATCATTTTTTATCTTTTTCATGTTTGTCCCTGCGGAATCAGGGGCTGGATCGGCTTTTTCAAAAACCCATTTTTTATCTTTTGTATCATATGAGAGCAAATAATGAAAGCTCGGCTCCGCCTCTTCCATATCAGGTTTTGTATTCTCGTCGAAATAAGCCGACTGATGAAGCTCTTTACCCGTAACAGTTACTTGCCAATTGCCGTTCTCTTGAGAAATCGCAAACGAATCAAGATCAAAATCAGTCTCTTTATACTGATCCTTCAGAAAAGTGCCGGAACTCTTCATGCCGGAAACCGCTTCTTTCGTCTGCTCTTTCCACGCTGATCCCGCCTCGGTCATCTGATCAGTATTGCCGTCTGCCATGGCTTTCGTGTACTGTTTCGTTGTTTTGACAATCGTGTCCATGATTGTTTGTTGTGTATCTTGGTCCGGAATCAGAGATAAATCCATCTCCTTATTGTCTATCGGCACCTCTGCTGTTGTTGTTTTTCCCCAAGGAAAATCCGCTTCCACGGCCGCCGTCATAGAGCCGTCCGTCAAAAGCGGGCCGTATGTGACCGATTTGAAAGGGTCTTTATGGATGGACTTTCCGTTAATCAGCAGATCCCCTTTGGCGTTTTTAAAGCGATCAGCTAACGTGAACGTCACATCCTCGGCGTCTAACGGCAGGTCAAGGTCAAAATTTCTGCTGCCCGCAGCTTGTATCTCTTCTTTTTTGACCACGTCCACCACGTCATTTTTAAGCTTGGCTTCCGCTGTATAGTCGCCGGGTGTGTACGGGCCGAAGATTTGGGTTTCGCCGGCTTTTTTGACTGAGCCCGTTTTTTCCTTATTTATGTAAAGATCGGCGCCCTTATAATTGCTCGTCACACGGAAATAGACCGGGTCGATTTTCAGCTCATAATGATCAAAAAACAGCAGGGTTTTGCCGTCTTTATCCGTGTACACGGCATCTTTTTCTGAAGAAGCCCCGCGAAGCGATGAAATCAGTTCATCATGTTTCTTTACATATGTGAGAAGCGGTTTTACATTGCTTTCATTTAACGTCAGCTTGCTGTCTGACGGTGTCAGAAGCGCAGACAGCTTTTTGGCGTCCCCGTCATGAACCGCCTGCTCTAATTGATCAACAAGCCTTTCCTTTGACGTCAAGTAGGCTCCGGTTTTATATGCGGCAAATAATATGATAAGAGCCGCGGCGATGCTGCTCCATATTAAGATCGTTTTTTTAGGGATCGGCTTTCGCGGCTGGGGCGCAGTTTCAGCGGCACTTGCTGTCTCCTGCTGTTCCGGCCTGCTTCCTCCCCCGATCGGTCTTCCGCATTCTTTACAAAAACGCGCCTCTTCCTTATTCTGCTGGCCGCAATGCTTACAAAAAAACATGACTTTCCTCCTACTCAATTCTACTAACTTGTATAACATTTCCTATCTTACATATTTTATAATAAAATAGAATGAAATTGGAGCGTATTAGAAAAAATAGATGTCTATCATCATAAAAAGGTGGAATAAACATGCAAGAGCTCAGCATTCAAAGAACGACAGAGACAAACGAGGCATTATATGATCTGCTGCTTCTCGCCGATCCGTCGAAAGAAATTGCAGATGAATATCTTGTAAGAGGCGAATGCTATACGGCATGGACCTCTGATGAGCTTGCAGGTGTCTTCGTCCTTTTAAAAACAAGACCGAAAACGGTTGAAATCGTAAACATCGCAGTAAAAGAATCCATGCAAAACAACGGTATCGGCCGAAAGCTCGTAGAAGAGGCTATGAAAAAGGCAAAACAAATGGGAGCGGCAACTATTGAAATCGGGACCGGCAACTCCAGCATCGGCCAGCTCGCGCTTTATCAAAAATGCGGGTTCAGGCTCCAAGCCATCGACCATGATTTTTTCGTAAGGCATTACGAGGAGGAGATTTTTGAAAACGGGATTCAGTGCCGTGATATGGTGAGGATGTATGCGGATGTATGAATATAATAAGAAAAACCTCCCCTTGCCGGGGAGGTTTTTTCTTATTACTTATTCAAGTTATAGAAAGAGTTGATACCGTGGAACTGAGCAGTTTCAGCCAGCTGGTCTTCGATGCGAAGAAGCTGGTTGTATTTCGCAACACGGTCCGTACGTGACGGAGCACCTGTTTTGATTTGGCCTGCGTTTGTTGCCACAGCGATGTCAGCGATTGTGCTGTCTTCTGTTTCACCTGAACGGTGAGAGATAACGGCAGTGTAGCCTGCGCGTTTCGCCATTTCGATTGCATCGAATGTTTCAGTCAATGTACCGATTTGGTTTACTTTGATCAGGATAGAGTTGCCTACGCCGTTTTTGATACCTTCAGCAAGCTTTTTCGTGTTTGTAACGAAGAGATCGTCACCAACAAGCTGAACTTTTTTGCCAAGACGCTCAGTAAGAAGCTTATGGCCTTCCCAGTCGTTTTCGTCAAGTCCGTCTTCGATAGAGATGATTGGGTATTTAGAAACCATTTCTTCGTACCAGTCAACCATTTCAGCAGATGTTTTCACAACGCCTTCGCCAGACAGATGGTATTTGCCGTCTTCTTTGTTGTAGAACTCAGAAGATGCAGCATCCATTGCAAGTTTTACTTCTTCGCCAGGTTTGAAGCCGGCTTTTTCGATTGCTTCAACAATTGTTTGAAGAGCTTCTTCGTTAGAACCAAGGTTTGGAGCGAATCCGCCTTCATCACCTACAGCTGTGTTCATTCCTTTAGCAGAAAGAACTGATTTCAGGCTGTGGAAGATTTGAGCGCCCATGCGAAGCGCTTCACGGAAGTTAGGCGCACCTACAGGCATAATCATGAATTCTTGAATGTCTACGTTGTTGTCAGCATGCTCTCCGCCGTTTACGATGTTCATCATCGGCACAGGAAGTGTTTTTGAGTTGAATCCTCCAAGATATTGATAAAGAGGAATCTGTAAGAAATCAGCAGCAGCGCGTGCAACAGCCATAGATACACCAAGGATTGCGTTGGCGCCAAGCTTGCCTTTGTTTTCAGTACCGTCAAGCTCGATTAAAAGCTGGTCGATTGCATTTTGTTCTGTTACGTCAAAGCCGAGAAGCTCTGGAGAAATGATTTCGTTTACGTTGTTAACCGCAGTTAACACGCCTTTTCCAAGGTAACGGTCTTTGTCGCCGTCACGAAGCTCAACTGCTTCGTATTCACCTGTAGAAGCACCGCTTGGAACCAATGCGCGGCCGAATGCTCCTGTTTCTGTATATACTTCAACTTCAACTGTTGGGTTGCCGCGGGAGTCTAATACTTCGCGTGCATAAACATCAACAATGTATGGCATGAGTTTGTCTCTCCTTTTGATTTCAAGTTATTTTTGAATTAAAGATGTTCCAGTCATTTCTTTCGGTTTTTCAACACCGAGAAGGTCTAATAACGTTGGTGCAAGGTCGCCTAGGATTCCGCCGTCACGCAATGTCACGCCTTCTTTTGTCACAATGACAGGGACTGGGTTTGTCGTATGGGCAGTGTGCGGTTTGCCGGATTCTGTAATCAGAACGTCTGCATTACCGTGATCAGCGGTAATGATGGCGTGTCCGCCTTTAGCGATAATGGCGTCAACCACTTCGCCTAAGCATTCATCCACTGCTTCAATCGCTTTAATTGTCGGTTCGACCATTCCGGAGTGGCCGACCATGTCAGGGTTTGCGAAGTTCAGGATGATCGCGTCATGCTTGTCAGCCGCGATTTCTTTTACGAGGGCATCCTTCACTTCATACGCGCTCATTTCAGGCTTCAGGTCATATGTTGCAACCTTCGGCGAGTTAATGAGAATACGCTCTTCACCCGGGAATTCTTCTTCGCGGCCGCCGCTCATAAAGAACGTGACGTGCGGATACTTTTCGGTTTCCGCGATGCGAAGCTGTTTTAATCCGTGCTGTGACAATACTTCACCGACCGTATTATCAAGGTTTACCGGTTTAAAAGCTACATATCCGTCAACTGATTCACTGAAATGAGTCAGGCAGACGAAATGCAGGTTTTTCGGATGGTTTTCTCCGCGGTCAAAGTCACGGAAATCTTTATTGGTAAACGTGTTGGAAATCTGGATGGCGCGGTCCGGTCTGAAATTATAGAAAATCACAGAATCGCCGTCATGAATCGTCGCAACAGGTTCACCGTTTTCTTTTGTAATGACGGACGGAATGACGAATTCATCATAAATGCCGTTCGCATAAGAATCGTCTACTACATCCATCGCGCTCTTGTAAGACGGGCCTTCGCCATACGCCATTGCGCGGTACGCTTTTTCCACACGGTCCCAGCGTTTGTCGCGGTCCATGGAATAGTAGCGTCCGGAAATGCTGGCGATTTCGCCGACACCGATCTCTTTGATTTGCTCATTCAGCTGCTGAATGTAGGTTTTCGCTGTTTGCGGGCCCACATCGCGGCCGTCAAGGAAACCGTGAATATACACCTTCGTCAGCCCTTCATTTTTCGCCAGCTTTAACAGCGCGAACAAATGATTGATATGGCTGTGTACGCCTCCGTCAGACAGAAGGCCGAACAGGTGCAGCGCTTTGTTGTTTTCTTTCGCGTGGCTGATCGCATCAAGGAATGTTTGATTGCGTTCAAACTCTCCTTCACGGATGGCAACGTTCACACGTGTTAAGCTTTGGTACACAATACGTCCGGCGCCGATATTTAAATGACCGACTTCGGAGTTCCCCATCTGCCCTTCCGGCAGTCCGACAGCCTCGCCTGAAGCGGTCAGCGTCTGGTGAGGGTATTGGTTCCAGTAACGGTCGAAATTCGGTTTTTTCGCTTGTGCGACTGCGTTTCCGACTGTTTCATTGCGTAATCCGAACCCATCAAGAATGATGAGTGCAGCTGGTTTTTTACTCATATTGACCTTCCTCCAATAATTGAACGAAAGACTGCGGTTCAAGGCTTGCGCCGCCGACCAAAGCACCGTCAATATCGGACTCTGCCATATATTCTTTAATGTTTGCAGGCTTTACGCTTCCGCCGTATTGAATGCGGAGCTTGTCAGCTGCTTCCTGGCTGAAGCTTTCAGCGACGGTTTGACGGATATGCGCGCACACGTCGTTTGCATCTTTAGAAGTTGAAGATTTGCCTGTTCCGATTGCCCAGATTGGCTCGTAAGCAATAACGGAAGCTGCAACTTGTTCTTCAGAAAGACCCGCAAGGCCTTTTTTCACTTGATCGGCAACAAGATCATTTGTTTTGCCGGCTTCGCGCTCTTCAAGCGTTTCACCTACACAGATGATCGGCACGATGCCGTGTTTGAACGCGGCATGCGCTTTTTTGTTGACAGTTTCGTCAGTTTCAGCGAACATTTCACGGCGCTCAGAGTGGCCGATGACGCAGTAGTCCACGCCAAGGTCTTTCAGAGCGACCGGGCTGATTTCACCTGTGAACGCACCGTTTTCTTCAAAGTGCATGTTTTGGGCGCCGACTTTTAAGTCAGTTCCTTTAACAGCAGAAGTCAGCTTCTCTAAGAAAAGAGCTGGTGCGCAAACAACGGCTTCCGCTTTGTCTGCTGCTGGAATGGAAGATTTCACTTCTTCAACGAAGCTGACAGCCTCGCCGAGTGTTTTGTTCATTTTCCAGTTACCGGCTATAATTGGTTTTCTCATCTGTTCCACTTCCTTATAGCAGTTTTTATTTATCGTTCAGCGCAGCTACCCCTGGAAGCTCTTTGCCTTCCATAAATTCAAGGGAAGCGCCGCCGCCTGTTGAGATGTGGCTCATTTTGTCAGCAAGGCCGAATTTTTCAACGGCTGCCGCAGAGTCTCCTCCGCCGATGACAGAGTATGTATCTTTTGCCTCTGCCAACGCTTCAGCCACAGCTTTTGTGCCTTGAGCGAACAAGTCGATTTCGAATACGCCCATCGGTCCGTTCCACACGACAAGTTTACTGTTTTTAATAACGTCAGCATACGTTTCGCGTGTTTTCGTTCCGATGTCAATCGCTTCTAAATCACTTGGAATTTCAGAAACCGGCACCATTTTTACGTTTGCATCGTTAGAGAAATCATCCGCAACCAATACATCTTCAGGCATGTAGAATTTCACACCTTTTTCTTTCGCACGGTCCATGAATGATTTCGCGAGCTCGATTTTATCTTCTTCAAGCAAAGATTTACCGATTTCATACCCGAGGGCTTTGACGAATGTGTAAGCAAGACCTCCGCCGATGATCAGGTTGTCCACTTTATCAAGCAGGCTTTCGATCACGCCGATTTTGTCTTTTACTTTCGCTCCGCCGATGATCGCCGTAAACGGGCGCTCAGGATTTGTAACGGCTTTGCCGAGAACGTCAAGCTCTTTTTCCATTAAGAACCCTGCAACGGCCGGCAGATGTTCAGCGATTCCTGCTGTAGATGCATGCGCGCGGTGGGCAGCACCGAATGCGTCATTGACATATACATCTGCAAGCTCAGCGAATGCTTTTGCCAGCTCAGGATCGTTTTTCTCTTCACCAGGGTAGAAGCGTACGTTTTCTAATACGAGAATGTCTCCGTCTTTCATGTCAGAAATCTTTGCTTTTACAGCATCGCCGTAAGCTTCATCCGCTTTTTTCACTTCTTTGCCGAGCAGTTCGCCTAAGCGTGCAGCGACAGGAGTTAAACGAAGCTCCTCTGAAACTGCGCCTTTCGGACGGCCTAAGTGGCTTGCCAGAAGGACTTTTGCGCCTTGGTCTGCAAGGTATTGAATGGTTGGAAGCGCAGCGCGGATACGAGTATCGTCTGTTACTTCCCCGTCTTTCATTGGAACGTTAAAGTCAACGCGGCAGAATACGACTTTGCCTTTTACGTCGATGTCTTTTACTGTTTTCTTATTCATGCCTTAGGAGATCCTCCTTCAAAATGGTTTACATAGCACGAAAAACGTGAAACCGCCTTATGATGCGTTCCGCCGCGGGGCAGATTGCAGCTGTCGGCACGGGGCAGATCGTCTTCGGAGCCTGGGCAGGCGGCCCGGAAACGAAAGTGCCGCAAAGATGCAAAACGCGAGCGTTATTCACCATTCCGGCGTTTTCTGAAAGCAGGTCCTCATGGAAAAAGGGAAAGGGAGTCCGTCCCCTTCCCTTGTCCGCTTTCATTATAGCGTTTCTGTCCGAAAGAACCAAGTCCGGCCCTTTCCGGGAGCTATGAATTAAAGACCTTGTTTCGCGATGTAAGCTGCAAGGTCAACAACGCGGTTAGAGTAGCCGCTTTCGTTATCGTACCAAGAGATTACTTTTACCATGCTGCCTTCCATAACCATTGTAGAAAGAGCATCGATTGTAGAAGAGTTAGCATTACCATTGTAGTCGCCTGATACTAATGGCTCTTCGCTGTAGCCAAGGATTCCTTTAAGATCGCCTTCAGCTGCTTCTTTAAGAGCTGCGTTTACGTCTTCAGCCGTTACGTCTTGGTTCAGTTCAGCAACTAAGTCAACAAGAGAAACGTTTGGAGTCGGCACACGCATAGCTCCGCCGTTCAGTTTGCCTTTCAGTTCAGGAAGAACAAGAGAAACTGCTTTTGCAGCACCAGTTGATGTAGGAATGATGTTTTCGGCTGCTGCACGCGCACGACGGTAGTCTTTGTGCGGAAGATCAAGGATTTGCTGATCGTTCGTGTAAGAGTGAACAGTCGTCATCATACCGCGTTTGATGCCGAATTTATCGTTAAGTACTTTAGCAAACGGCGCAAGGCAGTTTGTTGTGCAAGATGCGTTAGAGATAACGTCATGTTTAGCCGCATCGTATTTATCTTCGTTAACACCCATAACGATTGTGATATCTTCTTCGTTAGCAGGAGCTGAGATGATAACTTTTTTCGCGCCTGCTTCTAAGTGTTTCGCAGCGTCTGCGCGTTTTGTGAAGAAACCAGTAGATTCAACTACGATTTCAACGCCTTGTTTGCCCCAGCTGAGTTTCGCAGGATCGCGCTCAGCAGAAACTTCAATTGTTTTTCCGTTAACAACAAGGTTGTTACCGTCAACTGAAACCTCAGCGTCTAATTTTCCGTGTACAGAATCATATTGTAAAAGGTGAGCGAGCATGTTAGCGTCTGTTAAATCGTTAACCGCTACGACCTCAACTTCAGGATTGTTTAATGCTGCGCGGAATACGTTACGTCCAATACGACCAAAACCGTTAATACCGACTTTTACTGCCATGATTGTTTCCTCCTTTAAATAAGTGAGAGATATTTATATTGAGGGACTGGTATCCCTTAATAACTTCTTTGCGGCTCCTTCGTCCGTGACGAGAACCGTGTTTCGCTGCTTCTTGAAATAAGCCTCGATTGCTTCCGCTTTTGATGATCCGCCCGCTACCGCGATAATGTCGGGAATTTCGTCGATGTCATCAAGCTGCATTCCGACTGAATGCACCTTATGGACGACTTCGCCATCCGCGTTAAAGTAGTAGCCGAATGCTTCTGTCACTGCGCGGTTGTCATCTATTTTCTTCAAATCTTCCAGAGGCGTGTTTCTGCGCTCCGCCATTGTTCTAGCTTCGCCGATTCCGTGAACCAGCATACTCGCTGATTTAATGGTGTTGAGCACCTCTTTTACGGAAGGCTCTTCAATAATAGATGAATAGGCCCCTTGTGACAGCTGTCCCGGAACAAACAAAAGCCGATAAGTGCCTGAAGCTTTTTCTGCCATATGCGCGCATATGGTGTTCGCCTGATTTTTGACGTTTTCGCCTAAACCGCCTCTTGCCGGCACAAACAGGAGCTCACGGTTTTTTGAATCCGGCGTCATCATGTCGGCGACAGCTTCAATTGTCGTACCGCCGGTTACAGCGACGATATTTTTTCCTGAAAATCTCTTTTTCATACATGCGACGGCCGCTCTCCCTAATTCTTTTTTGACCCAAGGAGATTGGTCGCTGTCTCCGGAAACGATAATGGCGTCTTTCAGATTAAGCCGCTCCTTTAATGTCTTTTCCAAAAGCGTCAATCCTAAAACATCCTTCATCGTATCTTCCAGAATCGAAAGCAGTGAATAGCCCTCTTCCGTCAGTGTCATGCCGTTTGTTTTAATATCAATGAGATTCTGTTCTTTCAAAAACTGAACCTCGCTTCTGAGCACGCGCTCGGTCAACCCGAGGCTGGCTGACAGACTTCTGCGGCCGATTGGTTCAGTAAGCCTGATATACTGCAAGATTTCAAATCTTTTTTGCATCACAAGCAAAAGATCAGGCAATAATTTTTTTTGAGCTTGTATTAACTGGTTCATGACTCAAACGTTCCTTCCTATTCATACTGGACAGAAAATGTCCCGCTATGACAAAAAACGTCCCATCATAGCCAAAAAAAATTATGTCTGCTTTCTTTAATTATTTTAACAGGGTGACATTGTTAATTCAACTGTTAAAGGCCAATTCCTCGACATTCTTCGCTGGGTTTTACCAGTATCTCCTTTATACAGCTATAATATACAATTATGGTGAAAAGGTGACGGAGAAAAGCCCGCTGCGGCAGGCTTGAGGGGACTTTCTTCATTAAAACGCTTTCATTTTACCCAGAGCTTCTCTATCTCTTCCAACGTTTTGTTTTTCGTCTCCGGGCAGATCGTCACAACAAACAAAAAGCAGAGGATATTAATGACGGCGAATATCCAAAAAGTATACGCGAGGCCGAATGCACTGATCATCATCGGCACAAACTGGCCGATCGCCCAGTTTGCCCCCCATAAGAAGATCGTCGCAATGCCGGCGGCTCGGGCGCGGAGATGATTCGGAAAGATTTCTGAAATCATGATCCATGTAATCGGCCCGACCGAAACGCAGAAAGCGGCAACGAATCCTAAAATGATGACGACGAGCGCAGGCCCGCTGGCCAGCTGAAAATAAAAGGACGCGCCGATCAATATCATAAACAGCGCCATAAAGGCCGAACCGACGCCCATCAGTTTTTTCCGGCCGATTTTATCGATTAAAAGGACCGCAATGACGGTGAATATCACCTCTACGACACCGACGATGCAGGTCGTTACAAATCCTGCATTTTGGCCGAAGCCCATCATTTTAAAGATTTCCGGCCCGTAATACGTGATCGCGTTCATTCCGATGACCTGGTTGAACAGAGCCAGCAGGATGCCGATGATCAGCGCTTTTCTGAGACCCGGTTTAAAAAGCTGGGATAACGAGCCCATTTTTTCTAATTGTAATGAAGTTTCTATTTGTTTGAATTCTTCTTTCGCAACGGTTTCTCCATTAATACGCGTCAATACGGTGAGGGCTTCTTTCGTACGCCCCGCTTTTGCCAGCCAGCGCGGGCTTTCGGGCACAACGAGCAGGACGATAAAAAAAATGACGGACGGAACCATTCCGTAAGCGAGCATCCACCGCCAGCCGGTGTGCACTCCCCATTCATATGAGCCTGATTGCTGGACGGCGAGGTTAATAAAATAAGTGCCGGAGATTCCTAATATCGTAAACAGCTGATACAGCGATGACAGGCTGCCCCGTATGGCCGGCGGGGAGGATTCGGTAATATACGTGACAGAAAGCGAGGAGCCCATTCCGATACCCAAGCCGCCGATGACTCTGGCGATAATTAAGGAAGAAACATTTTGAGAAAGCGCGGAGACGACCGCTGAGACTGCAAACAAAAGCGCCGCCGTCATCAGGATTTTTTTCCGGCCGAAGCGGTCACTCAAAAATCCGGAAATGCCGACTCCAAAAACGCCGCCGATCATAATACTTGAAATCACAAGACCTTCCATGAAAGGGCTCAGGCGGTACAGCTCCTTCAAAAAACCGATCGCGCCGGAAATCACCGCCGTGTCGTAACCGTACAAAAGCCCTCCGAGTCCGGCCGCACATGAAATGAGGATGACAAACCCCATGGAATGCTGCCGAGTGACAGGTACGTTTGAATCAATTGGTGCCGGGTGATTCTTCATGAATGTTACCCTCCCGCTAATAACAGAATAAAAACGTTTACAAATATCGGCGCTCCGCTTTCTGTTTTGTAAGGCCGGCGGCGTCTTCAGGTTGTACGTACTTATATAGAGTTTTATCTAAAAATTACCTAAATTAGTACGTACAAATAAAGAATAAGCAGTTTTTCACTTTCTGTCAATTATTTTTATCATTTTATGAAAGGGCTTACTATGTTATACTGGAATTTGTCCGTATACATTTTGGAGGAATTCATATGCTACCGAAATATGCACAAGT
This sequence comes from Bacillus nakamurai, assembly GCF_001584325.1. Lineage (GTDB taxonomy): Bacteria > Bacillota > Bacilli > Bacillales > Bacillaceae > Bacillus > Bacillus nakamurai. Next base: position 41,817 of record NZ_LSAZ01000013.1, on the reverse strand, counting down.
AAAAGAAGAAATATGTTCCTGGCTCAATCAAGGCAAAATACAGCCTGATCAAAAGCTGCCTACGGAAAATGAGCTGATGCAGCAATTCAGCGTCAGCCGCCATACGATCAGAAAAGCGATCGGGGATTTGGTCTCGCAAGGCCTGCTTTACAGCGTTCAGGGCGGGGGCACCTTTGTCGCTTCACGCTCGGCGAAATCAGCCAGGCATTCAAACAAAACGATCGGTGTCATTACAACCTACATATCAGACTATATTTTCCCGAGCATCATCAGGGGAATCGAATCTTATTTAAGCGAGCAGGGCTACTCGATGCTTCTGACCAGCACCAACAACAATACAGAAAGCGAAAGAAGAGGGCTTGAAAACCTGCTGTCCAAAAATATCGACGGGCTGATTGTCGAGCCTACAAAAAGCGCGCTGCAAACGCCGAATATCGGCTACTATCTCAATCTTGAGAAAAACGGCATTCCGTTTGCCATGATTAACGCCTCGTATTCGGAGCTTGCGGCGCCAAGCTTTTCCGTCAATGATGTGAAAGGCGGCATGATGGCGGCTGAATATTTGATGTCCCTCGGCCACTCTCACATTATGGGCATCTTTAAAGCCGATGACACGCAGGGCGTCAGACGGATGAACGGCTATCTGCAGGCGCATCGGGAGCGGGGGCTGTTCCCTTCCCCCGACATGATTGTGACATTCACGACAGGAGAAAAAGAAACCGTGCTGCTTGAAAAAATAAAGCGCACGCTTGAACAAAACAGCGGTTCATACCCGACGGCGATTCTTTGTTATAACGACGAAATCGCGCTGAAAACGATTAATCTGCTGAGGGAATTGGGATTAAAGGTGCCTGATGATGTGTCTGTCATCGGCTACGACGACTCTCATTTCGCCCAAATTTCCGAGGTGAAGCTCACCTCCATTAAGCACCCGAAATCGGTTATGGGGAGAGCAGCGGCGAAATATGTTATTGACTGCTTGGAACATAAAAAACCGAAGCAGGAAGATGTGGTGTATGAGCCGGAATTGATTATCCGGCATTCTGTTAAGCGGATTGGAGAATAAAAAAGCAATGTGACGCAGTTTACGCGCACATTGCTTTTTTTATGATCAGCCGTTTTTTAGATCCGCGATAATTTCAAATGAACGCATTCTGTCAGCATGCTCAAAACTCTCTGAATTGACCATGATTTCATCTGCCTGCGTCGTCCGGATAAAGCTTTCCAGCTTCTCTTTTACTTTATCCGGCCCGCCGACGATTGTTGAACTGAGCTGTTCATTGACCATCGCTTTTTCATACGGCGACCAGATTTGATCCATATCTTCTACAGGCGGCTTGAGCTGGTTCGGCGTGCCGCGGACGAGGTCTAAAAATCTTTGGTAATGTGATGTCGCCAAATAATCCGCTTTCTCATCCGTATCTGCCGCAATGACGGTGACGCCGACCATCGCGTACGGTTTATCGAGCACGTCTGACGGGCGGAAGGAGCTGCGGTACAGTTCTAATGCCGGCACCGTGTTTTTTGGCGAGAAGTGGGCCGCAAATGCAAACGGAAGCCCCAGCTCTCCGGCAAGACGGGCGCTGAAACCGCTTGAGCCAAGCAGCCAAATCGGCACGTCAAGCCCTTCGCCCGGTATGGCGCGGACTTGATTGCGAACATTGCCTGACGGCTTAAAGTAATTTCTCAGTTCCTCAAGCTGCTCAGGGAAATCCTCACCGCTGTTTATATTTCGTCTTAATGCTCTTGCCGTTAATTGATCCGTTCCCGGCGCGCGTCCGAGCCCGAGATCAATCCGCCCCGGGTATAACGTTTCAAGGGTGCCGAATTGCTCGGCGATGACAAGTGACGAGTGGTTCGGCAGCATAATGCCGCCTGAGCCGACGCGGATTTTTTTCGTGCCGCCGGCAATATGCCCGATCAGCACTGACGTCGCCGAGCTTGCGACGCCTTCTATATTATGATGCTCCGCCAGCCAATAGCGGTTGTAGCCCCATTCTTCGGCGCGGCGGGCCAGGTCCATACTGTTGCGAAACGATTCGGCAACCGTTCCTCCCTGCACGATCGGAGATAAATTTAATACGGAAAAGGCAGTATCTTTCAATGTATGTTCAGCCATCATTTTCTCCTTTATGGTTTAGTGTGGTCAGATCTTTAAGAAGGTCTATATCCACACCTTACCACAGCTCTTGCCGTAAATTAAAGAAATTGATTCGATGAAATTCGAACAATCACTCAGCGGCGGTATTCTCATGGATGAACAGTTCCTCTGCGATATCAATAAAAAGCTTGGCGGCAAGCGATGCGTCTTTTATAGAAGGAACGGCCAGCTGCACCTCCCTGAATACGTCCGGCGTAAACTCTTTGACAACCACTTCATCCGGAAGCGGGGTGCCGGCCATCGACATTTCTGATAAAATCGCCAAACCTAAACCTTCCCGGACCATATTAATGGATGTGCTGACATTAAAAACGGTAAAGGCGGCGCAAAGCTCGGCGCCGGCTTTTTTAAACAGGCCTGCAATCGGTGATGTGTAACCGCCGTCGCACACGACCATCGGTTCGCCGTCCAAATCCTTAATCGTCACGGATGAACGGGCGCACAGCGGATGATCTTTGTGCATAATTGCCGCCATTTTGTCTTTTTTCAGCAGCAGATAATCCATGTCTTCCGTCGGAAAAAGCAGGATGCCGGCATCAATCACCCGGGAGTGAAGCCATTCCTTCACCTCGTCCGCCGTTCCTTCGTGGAGCACCAGCTCAAGCTTCGGATACCTTTGCTTAAACACGCTGATGAGCTTCGGCATAAAATAAGCGGAAGCGGCAGGAAATGTGCCGATGTGAATCGTGCCCTGCTCCAGCCCTTTTTCTGCGGCGGCCAGCTGCTCGACTTTTTCAATGCCTTTGAGCACCTCTCTGATATGAACGAGGATTTTTTTCCCTGTATCTGTGAGCAGTAAGCCGTTTCGGCGGTCGCGGATGATCAGCTTGACGCCGAGCTCGGATTCGAGCGCCGAGACCGCGTGGCTGACAGCAGGCTGTGTCATGTTCAGCGCCTGCCCCGCTTTTGTAAAGCTTCCCGTTTCTGCAATTTTGACAAAAACCCGTAATTGTGTGATCGTCATAACGTTTTACTTATGCTCCTTATAAAAAAGATTCATTTTATTTATCTTACTGATTACCGTATCATATGATGGAATTAGTCTACAAGGAGTGAACGAAGTGAAACAGCCTACTAAAATACAGACGGCTCTTCTGCTCGCGTTTTTAGTCACCGTATGGGGGATTAACTGGCCGCTGTCAAAAGCGGCGCTCGCCTATTCACCGCCCCTTCTCTTCGCCGGAATTCGGACGCTTATCGGCGGGCTGCTGCTGCTGATTGTCGCTCTGCCCCGTTTCAGCAAGCTGCGGTTTAAAGAAACGTGGCCGATCTATCTTGTTTCTGCCATTTTAAATATTACATTATTTTACGGCCTGCAAACGATCGGCCTGAATTACCTGCCGGCCGGTTTATTTTCTGCCATCGTGTTCTTTCAGCCTGTCTTGATGGGCATTTTTTCTTGGCTCTGGCTTGGAGAATCGATGTTTGCGCTGAAAATCGCCGGGCTTGTGCTCGGATTTGCCGGGGTGGCCGTCATCAGCGCCGCCGGTTTCGGAGGGCATATCTCGTTTACGGGCATCCTTTTGGCACTCGGTTCAGCGGTCAGCTGGGCGCTCGGCACTGTATTTATGAAAAAAACGGGAAGCCGCGTCGATTCCATCTGGATGGTCGCTCTTCAGCTTCTCATCGGCGGCGTGCTGCTTGTCAGCTCCGGAGAATTTACCGAAAGCTGGTCCGCGATTCAATGGACGGCTCCGTTCATTCTCAGCCTTCTTTTTATTTCGGTATTTGTCATCGCGCTCGGCTGGCTTGTCTTTTTTACGCTTGTCGGTTCGGGGGAAGCGAGCAAGGTTGCCTCTTACACCTTCCTCATTCCGCTGATCTCTATTGTCGTAAGTTCGATTTTCTTACATGAGCCGCTGACTTTCAGCCTTCTGGCCGGGCTGCTCTTGATCGTCACAAGCATATGCCTTGTCAATATGACACCGAAGAAGCTGAAAACACCGGCTCTAGCCGCGGAAGAAAAGGCCGTCCAATAAAAAAACTCTTGCCACACGGCAAGAGTTTTTTGCTTATTGATGATGTCTCCCTTTCACAACATACGCAGCCGTGATAAGCAGATAGATGGCTGCCGTGATGCATGTGATGATGATCGATGTCGTGAAAATGACGCCGACAAGAATGGCCAGTAATGCAATCACCGCAAACCATGTCGTGTACGGGAACCATTTTACATAATACGCCGGCTGTTCCGTTACATGTTTTCTTGATTTCAAATGGGCGAATCCGATGATCAGCCAAATGAAGAGAACGGTATAGCCGAGGGAGCCCATTAAATAATTAAAGGTTTGGCTGCCCGCAAATAAGGATATCAGAACGCCTACATATAAAAACGACGTACATGTTAAGATCGCGTAAACGGGAACCTTTTTCTTTGAGAGCTTTGAAAAGATCTTCGGCACCCGGCCGTCCGTCGCCTGCGTAAATAATACGCGGGAGGAGCCGTATAACCCCGAGTTCATGGATGAAATGATCGCCAGCAGAATAACGGCGTTCATGATATGGTCAGCCCCGGGAATCCCGATCATTTTAAACACCATGACAAACGGGCTTTCCGGCGCGCTGTTCACTTGATTCCAAGGGATCAGGCTGACGATAATGAAAAACGGAAGCAAATAAAAAGCGACGATCCGCGTCAATGTGCCGCGCACTGCCTTCGGAATAACCTTCTCGGGATTTTTCGTCTCCGCAAGCGTAACACCGATGATTTCCGTCCCGCCATATGAATAGATGACGACAAGCATCGCCGTAATGACGCCGCCCGCCCCATGCGGGAAAAAGCCGCCGTGACTCGTTAAATGCGACAGGCCCGTCGCTGTGTGATTGCCGAATGAGAAAAATAACAGCAGGATACCGAATAGGATGAACAAGACAATCACTGTAATTTTAATGAGCGCAAGCCAGTATTCTGTCTCAGCAAACAGTTTTACAGAAAGCATATTGACGACCGTTACCACTACGGAAATGATCAAGGCCAGCACCCAAATCGGGCAATCCGGAAGCCAATATTGGATAAAAATCGCGGCGACGACCGCCTCCGCGGCAATATTGAGCACCCACATTTTCCAGTAAATCCAGTCTAAAAAGTACGCCGCGTACGGGCCGAGAGCCTGTTGAACCAAATCCCGGAACGTTCTTGCATTCCGGTTCCGCACGGCCATTTCGGCCAGACCCTGCATTATAAACAGCAAAATAATTCCTCCGAGGAGATACGCCAATAAAACGGCCGGTCCGGCTTCATCAATTGCCGTACTGCTGCCTTTAAACAGCCCCGCTCCAATCGCTCCTCCCAGCGCCATCATCATAATATGTCTGGACGACATCGTCCGTTTTAACGTTTGTTTGTCCTTTTCCATCTATCGCACGCCCTCTTCTTTTTTTCATCACATAAAAAAGGCACGCCGTCTCTTCCGTAAAAGAGACGGCGTGCCTTAGGCCAACCGCGGTACCACTCTTGTTGATTCCGTACATCCGGAATCCAGCTTTTGAACCTGGTAACGAAGGTCAGCCGTTAGGACATAGGGAATATTCCGACAATTCCGTTCCGTCCTGCCACTTCCAGGCGAGTTCAAAGACCGATCAGTCCGCGTTGCACCACCCCGCGGCTCTCTTTTTTCTGACCGGATTCTTTTACTGCTCCCGTTCACAGTGTTTTATATTTGAATCTGCTGATTTTTTATTTTCTGAATATAGTAACATAATATACAGCCTTCTATTTTCAAAGTCAATACACAAATTTTGCGCTGGTTTTCTTTTCATTCCTATATAAAACATTATGACTGAACATGGTTTACTCTTATTTCGGGGTATCTCAACTTAGCGACTTTCCTCATTTCATTTCTAATAAGTTTGAATAAAGATCCATCGGAGTAAGCAGAGTTCTTTAAAGTTTTCTTTTAATTTAACTCTAGTTATTTTTCTAAATTCCATGTAGAAATTAGGAATAATACTCTAATTTTTTTAAAGCCATTGACATGAAACCAATTCCACAAATTAAACTCATGGAGAACACTAGTTGGCGTAACACGAAAGGGTATAGAAGCATTGGTGGCGTTACAGCTAGTGTTGTTTGAATTTTTAAAGGAGATTTTCAGGATATGAATGAAATAGTTATGTTTGATTGGATGAATAAAAATAAAGCTCCTTTTGCTTTTAAACTAAAAGTAATGGAATTATTGCAATTAAATACACTGCTTGTAAATATGGATAAAGAATTAATGGAAAAAGAAATCATAATGATGAGAAGAAATGCTATAGGAAGTTAAACAACCTACCTATATTTTTACAAAAAAAATGAGAATAAAAGGTTGATATGGTACGGGTTCCATACTTTAAGATGATGATATGTCTTCGCTGAATACTAAATAAACATTTCCAGGAGGAATTACCTATGCAGTCTAGTACATCATTTAATAGCCCAGCTTACCTTGAAACAAATGGAGTAATGAAAATCGCTAATATAACCTATAGTAATAGTGAATGGCTGAACTTCGAAATTGGCGGAGAAGGGATTTTTAAGAAATCAGGTTCTTATTTAGTCCCATCTCTTCCAGTAGAGTTTCATTGTCATGGAATCGGTCACTATATTTTAGCAATTTAGATCAATTAGATATTGAAAAGATCAATACACTAGCTGAATTAGAAGGGATTTTCTGTGTACCCTCTATCTTTCTTCCTCATAATCAATTAGACCAATTTGTAGTCTTTATGAAAGAATTCCATAAACAAAAGAGAAAGGGACGTTACCGTAATATTTTAGGTATTTCACTAGAAGGACCATTATTGGCCAGCTTTGCAGGCACACCAGAAAGAGGGAATTGGGCACCATTAAAAGAAGAATGGGAAAAGATCGCGTCTTGTGGAGAATATGGTCTTATTTATACTGTACTGTCTCCAGATGCTATGACTGAAAACTCCTATCTAAAGAAATATATCACTGAAGAACATCCAAGTTTAGAATGGATTGTAGATACACTTGTGGAGGCTGGAGTAAAGCCGGCGCTAGGTCACTTCCAAAAAGCATATCCAGAGGAAACCTCTAGACTTATAATGAAAGTTATAGATACAGCGCAAAAACGCAGCAATTATGCTGGATCAGATGCTGTTTTAACAGACCATTTGTTAATGATATGCCAAACAATTTTAAACACACCTGGAGAACACCCCAAGAAAGAACACATAGATTAGAGGGGTTAAAAGATGCTCGATTAGATAAATGGAAACTTAGATAATATAAACACACTTGTCGGAGAAGTTCCTGGTACTTTGATGAGAGCCGCGAAAGAAGGTTTGTTAACAATTTGTATGAATTTTGATAGTGAACATGTAGACTTAGAAGTTGCACGACGAGTTGTAGAACTTGTTGGCTCTCAGGGTATTATAGCAATGACAGATCGTATTGACACAGACTCCATGTGTGGCCAATCATTAGAAAAAATTGAAGGAAATAATTTGTGGTATCAAGGAAAAGGGTATGTAGCAGCAGGATCTTACACAATTGATCGACTTATGCATAATATTCGTGCTATAGGTTTTAATGAGAAGATTGTATGGAATATGACTTCATTTGTACCATTAAAAGCTTGTAATTTCCTAAATGAACTTGAAAACCTATCCATGAAGCCATTCAGTTTTATAGATGAAACGAAAAAAAGAACTCATTTCAAAGCGCCTATCCCAGAGCTGATTCTAGACTAAGCAAAAAAGACCACTTTAAAGTGGTCTTTTTAAGTTGACTTTCTTTTAATAAATTTTAGATCCAACTTATTTATATTGGGGACATCTTTGTTATTAATTAAGTTATATAATAAGTTTGCTGCTGTTTGTCCCAACTCTTTAATGGGTTGATGTATCGTTGAAAGTTCTATTACCTTAGATATCGGCTGATTATCAAATCCTATAACCGCCAGTTCTTCAGGTATTCGTATTCCCTGCCTCTTCGCTTCATAAATGATCCCAGCAGCAACATAATCACTTCCTACAACCATTGCCGTAGGACGAGGTGATTTATTTAGAAATGATTTTGCTATTTCAATACCATTCTCAATGGTGTACTGTTCTTCAAAGTACCAATTATAACTCCATTTCAATCCGTATTCATTTTGAAAGTAAAAAAATGATTTTTTTCTACTTATGCCAACACCACTCTTAGGATTTCCTATACATAGACCAATGGATTGATGTCCTTGATTTCGCAAATGATCAATAGCCATTTTGATTCCTGACTCATGATTAATAAATATATGTGCAACCTGTTTGCTTGCAGAAGCTTCACAGGAAACAATATTACCAAATCCAGATATCTCGTCGAGTACGTGACGGGGGCTTATACAGGATCCTAAAATAAGACCGTCAATAAGTTTGTATTTTAATCTGTTAAAAAACTCTAGTTCTTGTTCAGGATCGTTATTTGACTGGTGCACAAGTAAACTATAATTATGTTTATTACACTCTTCACCTATTCCAGCAATTAGCTTACTAAAAAATGGATGGTTGATTTTAGGAACAATGACTCCGAATACATTTGTCTTCCCCCTAGATAGGTTAATCGCGTTGAAATTTGGTACATAATTTAATTCCTTCATAGCTTTTAAAACAGCGTCTCGTTTCTCAGGTTTTACATAAGGATGATTATTGAGAACCCTAGATACTGTTGTCCGAGAAACGTTCGCTTTCTTTGCTATCTCTGTAATGTTTGTCATTACTATTACTCCTTCTTAGGCAGCGTTATCAGGATTTTACGCTAAACAACACCAAGGAAAAATACTCTAAATCAAGGATAAGCATAATTAATTGACTTTATCATGGCGTATATTAAAATGTGCCCTTTCCTGACTATGTCCCTCACTATAAATAGAACGAGGCTTACCCATCTTGTGTAATAGTTTATCAAATAAACCTACTAATATCCCTAGACATAGCAACACAATGATGGTCCCTATCCCAACCGGCCCCTGAAGAATGATTGAAAGTACAAAAGCTAAAGCTTCCCCTATAGTCTTTGTAATATTAATACCCCAACCTGTACGTTCAGTAATAGCTAACATTAATTCATCATTCGGTATCGAAGGAAAAGATGCTCTTAAATTAATAGCGATTCCCATAGCCAATATACATAACCCTATCAAAAATAAACTCCATTGAAGAATTACAGCATCTGTTTTTAAGAATGAAAGAATCTTTAAGTTTAAAAGGTCAACAAAAACTCCAATAATAAAAATCGGAATAAAACCGGCTAGATTAGGAAACCGCATTTTTATTAGGCTATTTATAAAGATAAGGATTCCTCCGACAATGAAAACCCATGACCCAATTGTAAGGCCAATGAGTTCTGATAAAGCCACATTTAGAGCATCCCAGGGGGCAATCCCAGTATTAGATTTAATCATACATACAACCCCTAAGGATAAAACAAACAATCCAACAATATAAATTAAACATCTTTTAACAAAATGGCTCATGATTGTATACTCCGCGGTTTAGGGTCTTCTTCTTTAGTTAGAATATAGTGATCGAAAGCATAAGATACACCACACTCATAATTCGATAACGTTTTGAAAGTAGCCAATTGAATAAGCTTCTTATCAGCATTTCCCATGGCTATCCCTATTCCTGCTACATTAAACATAGGCAGATCATTTAGATTGTCACCTATTGCTATTGCATTTTCCGCATCAATTTCATAATATTCACAAAGCTTATTTAATGACGCTCCTTTATCTACCCCTGCACTTGTGATTTCGAGATTGAATGCGCCTGAACTAGTTACGACACACTCCTTCAGTTGCCCAAAATATTCTTTTGCTTTTTTTAATTTTCTTTGGTTTAGCGAAACTATCATAAATTTTATGACATAACGATAATCGATAGGGTCAATTGTACCCGGTATTTCCTCTAACCCGTATTGATGTATTTGAGCTTTAATAGAATTCCAAAACACCTCTTGATTAAAATGAGGCTCTTCCATTACTGTATCGTAAAGTTCTTTTTCAAGTTGCTGAATCCCCTGATTTGATACGACAATTTTGTCAGATAAGTAAATCTGATAATAGATTTCCTCTTTATTTAACCATGTTATGATAGGCTGGATTACATCTGAATCCATAAAATGTTCGAATATAACCTGGTTTTCTACATAAATTTGAGCTCCGTTTGAAGCAATGATCGGAAAATTTAAATTATATTTATTGATGATGTGTTTTGCATCAAATAGAGCCCTTCCCGTAGCGATTGTTACAATATGCCCTTGTTTTTGTCCAAGCTTTAAGGCACTTACATCTTGTTCTTGGATAGTTAAGTTCTCTGATAACAGCGTACCATCTAAGTCAATTGCAATTACTTTCATGTGAATTTCCTCCCTAGATTTTAAAAATCATTGAAAGTATAAAGTATGGTACGCGTTTCAGAGCAATTAGATTATTATATTAATTTAAAGTTTTTCTGAGAAGCTAAACTACAATGATTTAAATTAAAAATTTGATTAGAACTGTGTTTCTCAGGCGGTCTCCGACTAAATGATCTTTCTCTTTTGATAAATGCAGTTAATAATGAATTGACTGCTAATGGTGGAAGACTTAGAGGTCAGTACTGCTCATAATAGGCCTACTCGTTTCGTACACCTCTTCAAGTGAATTCATAATGGTATCTCCTCACTTACATCTAGATCAACTTATAACGAATCATTCATAGGTTGTTCTTCATAAGTTTCAATGTGTTCGATTGTATTATTATCCTTCGGAATTGATGAGAATAGAGAACTTATTCCATTTGAAGAATCAATCATTTCATCTAGAACTTCAGGCACTGGCAACTCACTAGAAACTGAGCTGTGACAGGACAGCTTACCATAATGAGTTTGACTCATGGCCAGCTACTTGGGAACCGGCACTTTTCTGAGAACACTCACTTTTTGTAAAAAGCGGGTGTATTAAGTTTCGCTGAGGCGGTGTCCCCGCCATACTTTTCTCTTTTCTTCAATACGTGGTAAAGAAAGCAAAAACCTGTTTCCCTTATAACAGAACTTGCTATATCATAAAAGTATGCGTTTACATTCGAGTAGGGAGGTTATAGTATGACCCCTGTCAATACAAGCAGCATCGGGAAAATCCAAGCAGCCAGCAAAGGCTTGTCTCCAAAATTGAGAGCGATTGCAGACCATATCGTGAAGGAGCCGAAAGATGTGATTCACCTGTCCATCATTCAGCTGGCAGAAAAAACAAAAAGCTCTGAAGCGACGATCTTCAGGCTGTGCAAGCGGCTCGGTTTTTCCGGCTATCAGGATTTAAAAATCGCGCTTGCCCAGGAAATCGTTCAGGAGCCGGTCCAGCATCTGCATGAAGATATGAGCCCGGATGATGATATCGAGGTGATCATTCAGAAAGTTTTCCGTACGAATATTTCCGGCCTCACGGATACCTTTCATTTATTAGATCCCGCTGATGTAGAAAAAGCGGTAGAGCTGATTCATCAGGCCGACAGAATCGAGTTTTACGGAAACGGCGGCTCAGGGCTGATCGCCACTGACGCTTATCATAAGTTTATGCGCACGGGCTTAAATTGCATCGCCCATACCGATTCCCATTTTCAGGCGATGTCAGCGGGTCTTCTCGGTCCCGGCAGCGTGGTCATCGGGATTTCTCATTCAGGCAGCAACAAGGATGTGCTCGATGCCGTAAAAACGGCTAAATCGCTCGGCGCCGGCACGATCGGCATTACCAGCTACCAAAAATCGCCGCTCACTCAAATATCTGATGTTGTTTTATATACATCAACAAGGGAGACGGCCTTCAGGACGGAAGCGATGTCCGCAAGACTCGCCCAGCTGACGGTCATTGATACGTTATATTTCGCGACGGCGCGCCTGAGGCAGGAAAAAACGCTTTCCAACCTCCAGAAAATCAGAAAAATGATCGCGCACAAACGTTTGTAATCGTTTTCTTAAGATTTATTTTTTAAAAGCAAAAATGCCGATACAGCGGGATATAAGGAAATTTTATGAAAAAATTTTTCTTCCTTATCGTTGATTTATAAAAAAATTATTCCTATAATTGACTTTGTAAGGGCATACATTATGAATCTATCATTTTATTCATTAGATTAGGCGGGATATTATATGAAAGAAACCCAAGCTGTTATCGGTCTGGATATTGGAACAACCAGCACGAAAGCCGTTCTGTTTGGACCAAAAGGCAAGGTGCTATCCAAGCATTCGGTTCATTATGATTTAATACAGCCAAAGCCGGCATGGGCCGAGCAGGATCCTGAGCACATCTTAGAAGCAGTCATCGCAAGCATCAGAGGCGCGGTCACAAAAGCCGGATGCAGCCCTGACAATCTGCTTGCGGTCGGTATCAGCACCGCCATGCACTCTTTGATTGCTGTCGATCAAAACGGCGGCTTGCTGACAAAAAGCATCATTTGGGCTGACAACCGCAGTACGGAGCAATCAAAACGAATTCTGAAAGATATGAACGGGTTCGATATTTATAAAAGAACAGGCACGCCGATTCACCCGATGTCCCCTCTTTCCAAGATTGTGTGGATGAAGGAGCAGGACCCGGAAACATTTTCGAAAGCCGCCAAATTCATCAGTATTAAAGAATATATTCTGCATCAATTTTTCGGGGCGTATGTCGTGGATTATTCCATCGCTTCGGCAACGGGGTTATTCCGTTTAGACACGCTTTCCTGGGATGAAGAAGCACTGCGGATTGCCGGAATCCGTGAAGACCAGCTGTCGGATATCGTGCCGACCACTCATCAGCTGAGCGGGCTTGCGCCTGAGATCGCGGCGCGGATGGGCATTCATGTACATACACCGTTTATCATCGGCGCAAATGACGGAGTGCTTGCCAACTTAGGCGTAGGAGCGATCGGCAAAGGCGAGGTTGCCGTTACGATCGGCACAAGCGGAGCGGTGCGTTCTGTGACGGATACCCCGGTGACGGATGAAAAATCACGGACGTTCTGCTATGCGCTGACGGACAAGCATTGGGTCATCGGAGGCCCGACCAATAACGGAGGCATTATGCTGCGCTGGCTTCGTGACGAATTCGCTTCCTCTGAAGTCGAAACGGCGAAGCGGCTGGGCGTTGACCCGTACGATTTAATGATTGACATCGCGAATAAAGTGCCTGCGGGGTCTGAAGGATTGTTATTTCTCCCGTTTTTATCAGGGGAACGCGCGCCGTTTTGGAATCCGAATGCCCGCGGAACGTTTTTCGGCATCAGCCTGCGCCATAAACGGGAGCATTTTATCAGGGCGGTGCTGGAAGGTGTCATCATGAGCGTCTTTTCCATCGGAATTGCCTTGAGAGATTTGGCAGGCCCTGCAAAAGACGTGCGGGCTTCGGGAGGATTCGCGAGATCGCCGCTGTGGAGGCAGATTTTGGCCGATACGATGGGGCGGGAGGTTCTCGTTCCGGAAAGTTATGAAGCATCAGCACTCGGAGCGGCTGTCCTCGCTTTACACAGCCTCGGCGAAATGGAGCGGATTGAGGATGTGCAGGACTGGATCAGAATTTCCCACCGGCACGAACCGGATGTCAAAAACAGCGAAATTTATATTGAGCTGTTTTACTTATACGAGCGGCTGTATGACAAGCTCAAGGATGAATTTGACGTCATCAGTGAATTTCAGCTCAAACAAAGTCGTTAATTCTTCTTTGAAAGGGTGAAAAGGTCATGTTACTGTTTATTGTCATTGCCGCTATTATCGTTTTACTCCTATTGATTACGGTCGCTAAGTTAAATCCGTTTATCAGTTTGCTCATCACATCCATTCTTGTCGGTTTCGCAACCGGAATGAACATGCAGGACATTATCACATCTATGAAAACCGGGCTTGGCAATACGCTTTCTCTTCTTGCGATTGTGCTTGCCCTCGGGACGATGCTTGGAAAAATGATGGCTGAATCAGGCGGGGCGGAGCGGATCGCCCATACCCTGATCGGCCGCTTCGGCAAAAAGAACGTCCATTGGGCGATGATGGCCGTCGCTTTTATCGTCGGCATTCCGGTCTTTTTCCAGGTCGGCTTTGTATTGCTCGTGCCGCTGCTGTTTACGATTGCCATTGAGACAGGCGTTTCCTTAGTGACGATCGGGATTCCGCTGCTCGCGGGGCTTTCCGTCGTTCACGGATTGGTTCCTCCCCATCCGGCGGCGATGGCAGCGGTCGGCATTTATCACGCAAATGTCGGAAAAACGATTTTGTATTCATTAATCGTCGGCATCCCGACGGCCATTATTGCAGGGCCGCTTTACGGAAAATGGATTGGTAAGCGCATTCATAAACCCGTTCCTGAACTTTTGAAAAAACAATTTATCGAACGGAATGAAAATCGCAAGCTTCCGGGATTCGCAAATACATTGTTTACGATATTAGTACCGGTTATCCTGATGCTTTTGGCGACGCTCGCCGACATTGTACTGCCGGAAAAAAGCACACTCTATCAAGCTTTTAAATTTATCGGTGATCCTGTTACGGCGCTTTTGATCGCAACGGTTTACTCCTTTTTCAGCCTCGGATTTTACCAAGGCTTTAACAGGGACAGCATTTTAAAATTCAGCAATGACTGCTTAGGACCGATTGCTTCCATTCTGCTTGTGATCGGAGCCGGCGGCGCCTTTAACAATGTGCTGATCGATTCAGGCGTCGGCACTTATATTGCGGATATGGCGAAGCATTCAAGCTTTTCTCCCGTTCTTTTAAGCTGGACGATCGCTGCGGTCATTCGCATTGCCACAGGCTCAGCGACTGTATCCATGATGACGGCGGCAGGCATTGTTGCGCCGATCGCTTCAGTGATGCCCGGCGTCAGCAGTGAATTGCTCGTTTTAGCCACAGGAGCGGGTTCTCTGATCCTGTCTCATGTCAACGATTCCGGTTTCTGGCTCATTAAAGAGTATTTCGGAATGACGGTAAAAGAGACTTTCCTGACTTGGACGGCGATGGAGACGATAATTTCTGTCAGCGCCATCTGTTTTATCATGATGATTAACGCATTTATTTAATAAAGTTAGCCCCGGCTATAATAGCCGGGGCTTTTGATGTTAGCGGTCATTTACGAGGATATAAGCCGCCTTTACAGGACCGTGGACGCCGACGACCAAATCCATTTCGATGTCGGCTGAGTTGCTTGGACCTGTAATGTAGTTAATGCAGGAAGGGACGGTGACCCCGTCTGCGATATTTTGTTTCATTATATCACTGGCCTGTGTCATTCTCGGCACAAGGGTAGATTTCGGGATAATCGCGATATACGTTGTCGGAAGCAGACTGACGGAACGCCCGGCATTTTCAGAAGCGTACAAAACGACAGTAGCTGATTCCGCAAGTGTGATCTCGCTGAATGTAATGCCCACATTCGCTTGTTCCGCCTTTTCGATATTTTTCGCTCCTTGTTCCGCATCCCATTCCCAAACGGGAATCCCTTCAGCCGGCCAGTCTTCTGTCAAAAGCCCTTGTAAGCCGTAAGCTTCAAACCTGCTGTCTTTCGGAATGATGACAGGGCCTCCTTCAAAGCGGCTCACCTGCGCTCGCAATGCGTCATAAAGCCCGGCGGCATCCGTTTCGATCAGCTCGGTATGGATGTTGACGCAGTGGTCTTTCAGCATTGTAACGAGATCATCTGACGTACAGCCTGCGTGTGTTTTATATTGAGGCTGATAGTTCCACTCAGGTACGGACACGCCTTCTGTTCTGCGTTCCCTGCCAAGGCTTTCGGCGATTCGGTTTAAAAAGGATTCTTGATGTTTAATGGTTCCCTTCGCCATCACTCTTCCCCCTTTTTGTTTTCCCGATCTGTAAACCAGTCTCTGAATCTTGTTTTATGCGGCGCCGGAAAATCCCGGATTGACGTCCAGCCTTTTAACGGCCCCGGCCCTTTAGAAATTTTGTCATCTTCCGTAAACGGGGTCATGGCAGCCGGCGCCCATTTCGATCCCATTTTATACAGGGACGGGGAAGACGAACCAAGCCCGAACGCTTTCATTGCCAACTTTTCGCTGATCGGCGCTTTGCCTTCTTTTTCGACGATGTTTTGCCGATGCTTGAGAAGCAGCTCGTGCAGCGGAATTTTTACCGGGCACGCTTCTGTGCAAGCCGCGCACAAGGTCGATGCGTACGGAAGCTCCTTATACTCGTCATATCCGCCGAGAAGCGGCGATAAGACGGCGCCGATCGGGCCCGAATAGATCGAACCGTACGAATGGCCGCCGACGTGCCGGTATACGGGGCAGACGTTGATGCAAGCAGCGCAGCGGATACATTGCAGAACGGATTGGAATTCCGTTCCGAGAATTCGGGATCGGCCGTTGTCCACGATCACGAGATGAAATTCCTCCGGACCGTCAGCTTCGCCCTCTTGCCGAGGCCCCGTCAGCGCCGTGATATAACTTGTCAGCCGCTGACCGACCGCGCTTCTCGTCAGCATGCTGACGAGCACTTCAAATTCAGAAAAAGACGGAACGATCCGCTCCATGCCCATCACGGTAATCTGCGTTTTCGGCAAGGCGGACACAAGACGGCCGTTTCCTTCATTTGTTACGAGGCTGACCGAGCCAGTATCGGCGATCGCAAAGTTGCAGCCGGTGATGCCGACGTCCGCTTCGAGAAATTTTTTCCGCAGAACGGCGCGCGCATGCATGACGAGTTCTTCCGGTTTTTCCGTCTGTTTGTAGCCGAGCCTGTCTTTAAACACGTCGCGGATCTGCTCTTTGTTTTTGTGGAGGGCGGGCGCGACGATGTGTGATGGCGGATCATGGTCGTCAATCTGGAGGATGTATTCACCCAGATCGGTCTCGACCACTTCACAGCCTTCTTTCTCAAGCACTTCGTTTAAATTGATTTCCTCTGTCACCATTGATTTTGATTTGACGACTTTTTTGCCGTTTTTCTTTTGAATGACATCACGAATATACGAGGACGCTTCTTCCGCCGTTTCAGCGAAGAAAACGCAGCCGCCTCTTTCGGCGACGTTTTTGGCCAGCTGTTCCAAATAGAAATCAAGATTGTTCAGCACATGCTGCCTGATTTCTTCCGCATGTGAACGCCATTCCTCCCAGTTTCCCAATTCCTCGGCCGCTTGGAGCCTCCTTGTCCGCAGCCGTTCCTGCGCTCCGGAAACGGCTCCTCTCATAAACTCATTATCTATTCCCTCTGACACCCGCTCTTTAAATGCGGCTGTACCGATTTTCATCGCCATGATTTTACCCCCTCTGTCGTTTCTGCCTGTTATCTGCTGTTCAGCACTTCGGCGATGTGCATTACTCTGATATGTTTATCTTTCCGGCCAAGCCTTCCCCCGATATTCATCAAACAGCCGCAATCCGCTCCGATCAGCACCTCGGCTTCCGTTTCTTCCACACAGGCAACCTTTTCATCTACCATCTGTTCGGAGATTTGCGCCATTTTCACCGAAAACGTGCCTCCAAAGCCGCAGCATTGATGCTTCCCGGGAAGTTGCGTAAACTCAAGCCCCTTTACATGGCTTAAAAGCTTCATCGGCTCCTCTGACACGCCGAGCAGCCTTGTCATGTGGCACGATGTATGTAATGTCGCTTTTTTATGCAGCTCCGCCCCGACATCCTCTACCCCAAGGACGTTGACAATAAAGTCTGTTAACTCATACGTTTTGTCCGCGAGCCGCTGCGCTTTCTCAGCCCATTTCGGGTCGTTCTGAAACAGCTGCGGATATTCACGGAACATCGTCGTGCAGGAACCCGACGGACTGACAACGTACTCTGCCTCCTCAAACGCGGCAATCATCCGCTTCATCGCTTTTTTCGCATCGGTCACATACCCGCTGTTATACGCAGGCTGCCCGCAGCAAATCTGTCCCTCGGGAAAATCAACTTCACACCCAAGCCGCTCCAGTACCTCAACCGTCGCCTTTCCGACATCGGTCTGGAACATATCCACAAGGCACGTGACAAATAATGAGACTTTCATGATGAACCCCTCTTTCATCCTCAATAATGATCTGGTCATCTGATGACCTGTTTTTAGGAAAACCTCTATGAATATCGTACACTATTCTGAATATGAAATGGAAGTGTTTTCTGGGAAATTCCTTTTTGCGGATGTTCTCTCTATAAAAAAGAGAAGCTCTTCCGGCCTCTCTTTCAGCTTCTAACATTCTGTTTTAAGATACTTCCCAGGCTTTGAACGCCTTTGACGATGCTGTTTTTATCAGCGTAACTGAACGATAAACGGAGAAATTCGGTTCCGTCTTGCGGGTCTAAGAAAAAATATTTGCCGGGTACAAACGAAACGCCTTGAGAAAGAGCTTGAGTCAGCAATGCTGAAGTATCCGCCCCCGGGACTTTTATCCATACAAAGTAGCCGCCTTTCGGAACGTGCCAGGACACGGATTCCGGGACATATTGTGTTAATGCTGATATTAAGACGGCACACTTGGTCCGGTATGTGTCACGTATGACGGCCAGCCTTTCATTGAAATCCGTTTGCTGTAAATATACAGCGGTCACAGCTTGGGAAAAGGGATGGTCTAAATCTTTTTTAAACCATGACAGGGCTCTAATAAATTTACTTGCCCCCGTTATCCATCCGATCCGCATTCCCGGTGCCGCGATCTTTGATAATGAACCGACGTGCAGAACCCTGTGATCTTGATCCATGGCTTTCAGCGGCGGGGGGATGTCGGTAAATCCCAGCTCTCCGTACGCATCATCCTCCAAGATGAGAAAATCATACGTTTCGGCAAGCTGTAATATGTGGGTTCTCCGCTTCGCTGACATGGTGGTTCCCGCAGGGTTTTGAAAGGCTGGAATGGTATAGAGAAGTCGCGGAAGGACAAGCCCTTTGCGCTTTCTTTCCTCCAGCATACTTTCTAATTGATCTGTCTGAAGGCCGTCCTCATCTGACGGAATGCTCATGATATGCGGCGTATAGTTCTTAAAAATCTCCAGCGCCTCCATATATGATGGAGACTCAATGGCAACTGCCGTTTTGTCGTCAATGAGTATCCGGGCAATCAGATCAATCGCCTGACAAGCACCTGATGAAATCATGAGCTCATCATCTGAAGAGTGAATACCGCGGGCCGACAGCCTATCTTGAATTTGCTTTTTTAATGCGTTGATTCTTGGGCTCCCAAGATAATGAAGCGGCAAATCACGCTCCTCTTCAAGAAGATCGGATGCGGCTTTTTTCAGCTGCTCATAGGGTACGAGAGCAGGATCGGGATAGCCGGAATGCAGATGGATACACTCATGAGGAACAGCCGGCATCCATTCACCCGGAGGATCATTTTTAAGAGCTTTCCTGATGTTTTCAGAAAAAAAGGATTCGGCCTGCATTTGATCATATCCCCTTTCACCAATCAGCTTTTTCACACATTTTCTTCAAAATAAGCCCCAAGCACCCTTTCCACATTCGTCAAATGCGCCGTCATCGCTTCTTCGGCCTTAGCTGCATCTCTGGCGGCGACGGCGTTGTAGATGCGTTCATGTTCTTCGTACAGCCGTTGCACGCTCGTTTTTTTAGAGAACAGCCAGATCTTCCTTGTTTCTCTCATCGTTTCCAAAAGCAGAGCGGAGACATGGTTCATGAGATGCTTGAGCAGCTCGTTTTGTGAAGCTTCCGCCAGCGCCATATGAAAGGAGAAGTCTGCTTTTTCTCCCAGTTCCTCGTCTCCGTCGATGTCTTTCATCTCGATGAGCGCCTGATGGATTTTGTTCAGGTCTTCTTCTGTTCGTTTTTCGGCGGCCATGGCGGCGACGCCGAGTTCGAGCAGTTTTCTGACTTCAAGCAGCTGTTTGACGTCCTCTTTTTTCATTAAGAGTGCCGATGAGAGCTGCTGGGAGATATGGGACGGCTCAAATTCTTTAATGTACGTGCCTTCCCCCTGCTTCATATCCACGAGCCCCATCGCTTTCAAGGCTGACAGCGCCTCTCTGACCGCAGATCGGCTCACTTGAAAGCTCTCAGAAAGCGCCTGAACGGAGTCCAGCTTTTCGCCGGGCTTGAGCTCGCCTGCTTTAATTTTCTCCAGCAGCGCGTCTGCAACTTCCTCGTATATTTTTTTCGTTTTAATCTGTTTATATTTCAACGCGTATCACCCCGTGACTTGTGAGTCTTGATGTTTATCGTCTATTATACTTCTTTTTTCGTTCCGTCAACAGATTCAGACAATTTATTTAAGAAAAGTATTGAACTTTCAAATTTCTCAAAATATAATGCTAGTTAACCCGGTCATCTGATGACCTTATCATAAATCGCAATCGCTTACATAATACGGGGAGGGGTTTTTGGGATGCAATGGACACAGGAGTATGCTCCTTTAGGGGGGAACTTGCTTTTGTCGGCCGCTTGTGCGCTCGTGCCGATTGTTTTCTTTTTTTGGGCGCTTGCTGTGAAACGAATGAAGGGGTACATAGCGGGACTTTTGACTTTAGGGGTTTCGCTTTTGACTGCTGTATTGGTTTATGGAATGC
This sequence comes from Bacillus nakamurai, assembly GCF_001584325.1. GTDB lineage: Bacteria > Bacillota > Bacilli > Bacillales > Bacillaceae > Bacillus > Bacillus nakamurai. The sequence continues at coordinate 21,200 of NZ_LSAZ01000013.1, read as the reverse complement.
CGGCGGAGAAAGCACTGCTGTCTGCTTCGCAGGGAGCGGTGTACGGTTTGCTTCCGATCGGCTGGATCATTGTCACATCCGTCTTTTTGTATAAAATCACCGTCAAAACGGGGCAATTTGACATCATTCGCAGCTCGGTGCTGTCGATCACAGATGACCGCCGCTTGCAGGCGCTGCTCATTGCCTTCTCGTTCGGGGCTTTTTTAGAAGGCGCCGCGGGTTTCGGCGCACCTGTAGCGATATCAGCCGCTTTGCTCGTCGGACTCGGTTTTCAGCCGCTTTATGCCGCGGGTATTTGCTTGATCGCCAATACGGCGCCCGTTGCTTTTGGCGCGATCGGCATCCCGATTACCGCAGTCGAAGGCCCGACAGGCATACCGGCAATGGAGATTTCGCAAATGGTCGGCCGCCAGCTGCCGTTTTTATCCGTCTTTATTCCGCTATATTTAATCATTCTGATGAGCGGGTTTAAGAAAGCTTTTGAAGTGTGGCCCGCAATTGTTGTATCCGGCGTTTCCTTTGCGGCCGTGCAGTATGCCAGCTCGAATTTTTTAGGGCCTGAGCTGCCGGATGTGCTGTCAGCTCTTGTTTCTATGGGTGCGCTTGCGGTGTTTCTGAAATTTTGGAAGCCGAAAACAGCGTTCCGCTTTGCGGCGGAACGGGAATCAGCGGCCGCCTCTGATCATGATGCGCCGGCGGTGTACGGAGGCGCCGCCATTTTTAAAGCATGGTCGCCGTTCCTTCTTTTGACAGCCATGATCTCCATTTGGGGCATTCCGCAGATGAAGGCAGCGCTGACCGGACACTACGACGGGACTTCGCTGTGGCTTTCCTGGCTGAATGCGGCCGGAAAAGCATTGACCTTTACGCCTCCCGTTCCATTTGTAAACAATCAAATTCTGCATGCGGACGGCACTCCGATCGAAGCGGTGTATAAGCTGGAGCTTTTCGGTTCTGCGGGTACGGCGATCTTCATTGCCGCCATTATGTCCAAGTTCGTTTTGGACATGTCATGGAAAGCATGGGGCGAAGCATTTGCGGAGACATTAAAGGAATTAATGCTCCCGATTTTAACCATCGGTTCTGTCGTCGGTTTTGCCTATGTGACAAACGCTTCCGGCATGAGTACGACGTTAGGCCTGGCGCTTGCGATGACAGGTGCGATGTTCACCTTCTTTTCGCCCGTTCTCGGCTGGCTCGGCGTGTTTATTACAGGCTCTGATACCTCGGCCAATCTCTTGTTCGGCGGCTTGCAAAAGGTGACGGCACTATCTGTCGGTATGGACCCGGTTCTTTCCGTCGCCGCGAACTCGTCAGGAGGCGTCACCGGAAAAATGATTTCTCCGCAATCCATTGCGGTCGCATGCGCTGCTGTGGGCCTTGCCGGCAAGGAGGCAGATCTTTTTCGGTTCACCATTAAGCACAGCCTCTTTTTGCTGCTGCTCGTCTGTATCATTACCTTTTTGCAGCACCATGTTTTTTCATGGATGATCCCATAATGCGGAGAACCTCCCCGTACTTGCCGCGGGGAGGTTCAGCTGTATCGTTTTCTCGCCGAGGACGGCGGGATATTCATTTGATCACGGTATTTGGCGACGGTGCGCCTTGATACCCGAATGTCATATTGGCCGAATAACATGTCAGCCAGTTTTTGATCTGAAAGCGGTTTCGTTTTATCTTCTGCGCTGATGAGTGCTTCCAGATGGGCTTTGACGGCATAATTGGAGGCATCCCCGTCTCCTGATGATTCTGCTTTTGCCGAGAAAAAGGTTTTCATATCGTACAGCCCGTATGGCGTCTGCACGTATTTTCCTTTAATGGCCCGGCTGATCGTTGATTCGTGGAGCTCCAGCGTTTCAGCGACCTCTCTTAACGTCAGCGGCTTCATCCCGCTTCTCCCTGTCAGAAAAAAAGATCTTTGCCGTTCCGTCAGTACGCTGATGATTCTGGTGATGGTTTGTTTTCTTTGTGTTAAAGCACGTCGCAGCCAGCGCCATTCTTGATATTTCGCCGACAGGTAGGCTTCCGTATCCCGGCATCCGGATGATAACAGCGGCTGATAATTGGCATGGAGCTGAATATCCGGAAAAGAACGGCTGTTCAGCTGCGCTTTAATGCTGCCGTTTTTCACCGTGATGAAAATATCAGGTTCGACATAAAAGCCCGGCTCCTCATGTGCGTAGCGAAGCCCGGGTCTCGGGTCGAGCGCCGTGATCATATCAGAAATGTCCTGAATGTCCATGAGCGATATGCCCGTTTTTAATGTAAGCGCTTTCCAGTTTTTTCTTGCAAATAGCTCAAAGTAGTCACCGATAATCCGTTCCGCCTGTTCGTTCCGCTCAGGAAGACGGCGCAGCTGAAGAATGATGCACTCTTGCAGAGAACGGGCGCCGATTCCGGCCGGTTCAAGCGACTGGAGTTTTCCGAGAACCGCCTCCGTCTCCTCTGCCGTAGCTGACACATGATCGGCAGCAGCTTGGATATCCTCTTGTAAATAGCCGTTTGAATCGAGCGAATGTATCAGATAATTAAAAATTTTCTCCTCATTCTTAGACAGCTTAATATCTAAAGATTGCTGTTTCAGCGCATCCTGCAGGGTTTTCCGGGTGTGGCTTATCTGCTGTCTTCCGTCCTGCGCTTTCATCCTGTTTTTATTTATTTTGTGGTAAGATAGTGGCGGTGTGTCTGTTTCCTTTCGTTCAATCAGAGGGTTTTCCAGTGAGAGCTCATCAATATATTCGGCCAGTTCCGCGGAGTTATATCCGAGTAATGTAATGGCCTGTTTAAGCTCTTGAGTTAATTGAGGCTTTAGTATTTGTGTTTGCTGAAGTTTGATATCCATCATGCTCACTCCCCTTTTTTCATTGTACATGATTGGCTTCATACCGTATATATTTATTAAAAGGAGTGCTTTATAAATGTCAGAACTTTTTTCCGTTCCTTATTTTATTGAGAACTTTACACAGCATATTGAAATGAATCCCAATGAAGACCGAATTCATGCGATGAACAGCTATTACCGCTCCGTCGTTTCAACCCTTGTACAGGATCAGCTGACGAAAAACGCGGTTGTGCTCAAAAGAATCCAGCATTTGGACGAAGCTTATAACAAAGTCAAACGGGGAGAAACAAAATAAAACCTTCCGCTCATGTCAGAGCAGGAAGGTTTTCCTTCGTTTCGGGGGTTTCCCGGATGAGCCGGGTGTTCGGCGCTTCTTTCATCCAGGTGTGATAATAGTTGGCGTTTTTTCCGTACGAATTGTCAATGACGGTATTTTTCTTTCCAAGCAGCGAGGAAAGGATGTGGCCGTGAAGCCTTGACGTTTCGACCGCTTCATAACGGCTGAAAAATCGGATCGCCTTTTTCACTAGGTAATCTGAATATTTTCCCCATATGAGCGCCATCGGCAGCGGATTTCCCGCTTTTTTATTCAGGACATTCACCGTTTGGAGAAAAGCGATTCCCCGGCGGTCGGCGGCTGACAGTACGTGCTTCCAGTCATAGCTTTGGACCGGATCAACTATTTGCAGATCCGGATTAGCCTCGCCGTCCATGCGGATAAAATGCAGCTTCCCGCAAGAAGCAGCGGATTTCGGGATAATCGGAAACAGCTGATGGGCCATGTCGGGCATAAGCCCAATATGGTTAGCCGAAAAATAACGTTTCGCCGTTTCATAAGATACATTATCCCTTGTGAAAAGGTGCAGATCCCTGTGTTCAGAGAAAAGCGCCGCTGTCCGGCGCCGCTGTTTTTCATCCCGAAAATAAATGGATTGCGGCAGAATGACGATCCTGTTTTCAGGAAAGGCTTTGACGATTTTTTCCCTGAAGGCCTGATAATACGGATAGAGATCTCCGAAATTACCGCCTCCCTGACAGACAATGACAGCGTTCCGCCCAACCCGCCGGCCGAATGGAAAATTGTCCGGATTCCAGCGCTTTTTCACGCGGATGCCGTGCGCTTTGAAAAAAGCCTCCGTCCCTTTCATAATAAATAAATCCCCTACATTTCCGTATAGGGGATAGTCGGCGTAAATGATCTCAGATTGCGGCGGTATGACGCTGAGGAGACCCGTCAGCGTTTCTTTTAAACCGGTCATGACATGCTGGCTGTCCATGATGTCGCCCCTTTCGATTCAAACAGATGCACAAGTGCAGCAATCACGCGGTTTTGATCCGCTTCAGACAGATTTGAGCCTGACGGCAGACAGATCCCGCGGCTGAAAAGATTTTCGCAGACCCGTTCCTGATCGCTGTGAGGATAAAACAAAGATGATGAGAATAACGGCTGTGTATGCAGAGGCTTCCAAAGCGGCCTGGCTTCTATATTTTGTTCAGCAAGGCAGGCGATGGCGTCATTCGGCGTCACGCCGTTGTCAAGCGTCAGGGCGGTCAGCCAGCGGTTGGATGCCGTTCCTTCAAGCTCCGGCATCATGCGGATGCCCGGAAACCTTTCTAATGCTTCCTTATACCGGTCAAACACCTTTCTCCTCGCCTGAACGCGCTCTTCCAGCACTTCCAGCTGAGAAATCCCCACGCCTGCGAGAATATTGCTGAGCCTGTAGTTATATCCGATCTGGCTGTGCTGGTAATGAACGGCCGCATCCCGGGCCTGTGATGCAAGAAACCTCGCTTTTTCAATGGAAGCTTCGTCGTTTGAAACGAGCATGCCTCCCCCTGATGTCGTAATGATTTTGTTGCCGTTAAATGAATAAATGCCGAAATGGCCGAACGTGCCGCTCTGCCTGCCTTTGTATACCGATCCCAGCGATTCAGCCGCATCTTCAATGAGACAAACGCCGTATGCATCGCAAAGGCTCAGCAATTCATCCATTTTCGCGCTTTGGCCGTAAAGGTTGACGGCAATGACCGCTTTCGGCAGTATGCCGCGCCGCTTCGCATCCTGCAGCGCCCGTTCCAGCGCATCCGGCGACATATTCCACGTCTCCCATTCTGAGTCAATAAAAACGGGCTCCGCCTGCTCATATAAAATCGGATTCGCGGTGGCGACAAAAGTAAAGGAGGAGCAAAACACAGTGTCTCCTTTTGTAACGCCCGCAAGCCGCAGGGCAAGGTGGATCGCCGCCGTTCCCGAGCTGACAGCCGCCGCACCTTTAACGCCCGCATAATCCGCCAGCCGTTTTTCGAATGTGTTGACGAGCGGACCGAGCGGCGCAATCCAATTAGAGCGGAAGGCTTCAGCGATGTACTCTTGTTCTTTCCCGCTCATATGAGGCGGAGATAAATAAATTCGGTTGTTTGTTTGCATGGAATCATCCTTTTTTATGTGTGAATAGAGGAGATGACACGGGCCGGAACACCGACGGCCGTCACATCATCGGGAATCGGGCTGATCACGGCCGCCCCTGCGCCGATGACGCTCCAGCGGCCGATTTCTATTTGCGGAATGACTGATGCGCCGATTCCGATATGCGCTCCTTCCCGAACCTTTACGCCTCCCGCAAGTGCGGCGCGCGGTGAAAGATGGACGTAATCTCCGATTGAATTGTCGTGCTCCGCGATTGCGCCTGTATTGATAATGCAATGTGCGCCAATGTTTGCGTCAGCCTGAATGACGGCTCCCGCCATGATGACCGTTCCGCTTCCGATGGCGGCCGTTTCGCTGACGATTGCTGCCGGGTGAATGAGGGAGGTGCAATCCTCATGCCGCAGCCCAAGCCGTTCAGCGAGCTGTTTTCTTACGCCGTTATCTCCGACGCTTATGACAAAGACGACATCGGGAATGAGTTTCCGCAAGAGGTGTATGTCGTCCGGGCGGCCTGTATACAAGCCTTCCCGGCCGGCAAAGCCGCTGAAGCTGTCGTCAAATATGCCCGCAAGCTGCATATCAGAGCGGGCATTCACAATCTCTTTTACTACTTTGCCGTGTCCGCCGTTTCCGATCAGCCCCACCTGTTTCATGAGGAGATATCCCCGCTGCCCGTAAAACGCTTCGCCGTCACATGGTTGGCCTCGTGTATGCCCTCTGAAACAAGGACTTTTCGGACCGTTAACAGCAGAATTTTCAGATCGAGAAAGAAAGAGCGGTTGTCGACATACCAAACATCGAGCTTGAATTTTTCTTCCCATGAGATGGCGTTTCTTCCGTTGATCTGCGCCCATCCCGTAATGCCCGGCTTCACCTCGTGGCGCCTCGCCTGCGTTTTTGTGTAAAGCGGCAAATAGTCCATCAGCAAAGGACGAGGGCCGACAAGGCTGAGATCTCCTTTTATGACATTAATAAGTTGCGGAAGCTCATCAATGCTCAGCTTTCTGATCAGCTGCCCCGTTTTGGTCAGCCGAAGATGATCCGGCAGCAGCACGCCGTTTTCATCACGCTCATCCGTCATCGTTCTGAGCTTATATAAGGTAAACGGGCGCCCGTGAAGTCCGGGCCTCGTCTGTTTAAAAAACACCGGTGAACCGATATTGCATCTGACGGCAGCCATGGCGAAGAGGAGAATAACACTTGCGACGCACAATAAAAGAATGGCCGCAGCCGTATCAAATAAGCGTTTCGCCATCAAATCTGAACAGCTCCTTTCCCTTTTCTGAATTGCTTAAAAGCAAGCCGCCTTTCTTCTTTCGTACAAACAAAGAAAAAGGCAAATACCGCATAGCCTATACATACGGCAAGCGCCGCGGCAATGAGCCCGGCCCAGCTGTCAACCGGATAAAACAGCCGAATCGCCCAGCAGACCGCCCAGGCAAATACAGCGGCCGCAATCGGGCCGAACATGCCTTTATAAAACACATGTTTTTTAAAGCCTGTAATATGCGATACGTAAAGCGGCGTAAAGACGACATTTTTAAGAACGAGGGCAATGGCCCCGGCAATGGTGATGCCGTATAAATCAAGATGGGCCGGCCCGCTGAGGACAACGGCCAAGATGACGTTCAGCCCGCCTAAACATAACGTGACGATTGCGGGCGTTTTTTGTTTATTAAAAGCCGTCCATACGTAAAATAGCGGCATGACCGACAGGCTGACCGCCAAATACGCGGCGTGAATATATAAGAGCGGCGCGGTCTGCACAAACGACGGGCCGAGCCAAATCGCAAGAAACGGTTCAGCAAGCCCCCCTAACAAAGCTGCAGGAAGCGCGAGGAGAAGCCCGTTCATCCGCACGGCCTGATTGGCGTACGTCATCAGACCATCCATATCGCCTTTTGAATAGTACGATGTCAAAATCGGCGCAAACAAGGAAGCAAGAGTCCCCGCCAAGCTTCTGAGCAGGAGAGGAAACTGAATAATCGCCGCATATATCCCGGCCTCAGACGGCCCCAGCACAAGATTCGCGGTCATTAAGTCAATCTGCAAAAACAGCAGCACGCCGATCTGATTGACCGAGCTCCACGCCCCCGCCTGAAACAGCACCTTGCTCGTTTGAAACGACAAATTTTTACGTGTAAACGAAAACCACGGAATCAGCTTTTTAAAAAAGAAAAAAGACAGTATCGCAGCACAAGCAGCTCCCGCTAAGGCCGAAAGCTGAATCTGCCAAATCTTCGGCGTAAAACAAGTAAACAAAAACAGCACACACAGCACCCTGACCAGCATTTGCACGGCCTGAATGGAGCTTGAGATATAAAGACGGTTGGCAAAAAACGGACCAGTCGCGAATCCCGCCATAAAAAACGTCAGCATAAACAGCACGCTGCCGATCAAAATGGACAGACGCACATCCGACAGAAGCTCTTCCGGCACATTCATCACCCGGTCAATAAAAAAAGCCGTCCCGGCGAGCGGCACAGCGAGCAATAACGATATAATGACAGACGCGGCTAAATAATTGCTTACATACGCATTGGCCTCTTCCTTGTTCCCCCTGTGGGCAGCGACAGTAAAAAACCTCACAACGACCGAGCTGAGCGCAACGGTGATAATGGAGAAATAATTAATGATATTTTGCGTCAGATGAACAAATCCAAAAGCCTCTACGCCCAATGTTTTCACAATAAAAGGTGTCATCCAGACTGATAAAAAGACCGATAGTAAAAACGCCGTCACATTGGTGCCGAAATTAATGGCGAATTTCATGCTCCTTCCGCACTGCCTTTCTCTTTCGTTTTCCGTTCAAAGAACGCTTGCAGGAGAATAGGCAGGCGCATTTTGCATAAGCCGAGCACAACCCGCTCCCCCGTCAGGAGCTGTTTATGCCTGCACGGCGTGTTACGGACAGCGGTTTTCACCATGTCATAAGATAAGATCCGCCGGATGTGGTCTGTGATTTCATGTGACGGCTGCGGGGAAGCACAGGCATTGGCCAAAAGCATGGGAATTTGATGCTTGCACAAATACGTATCAATATCTGTCCGGCAAGCTTCAGTCAGTCCGTTTGACTCGTAAAAAGCCATTTTCGCCTCGTATTGCTTTTGAAGCTGCTCATCTAAATAAGGCTTAAATGGTATTTCTGTAAGGCTCTGAGGGTTTTCCCGGTAGATATACAAACCCTCGTCAATGACTTTGACACGGGCGGCTTTTCGAAACGCATCAAGATTAAACGGAGAATCTTCGGCAAACCGGATGTCTTCATCAAATAAAAGTCCGTTTAATGCGTCACGCCGGTAAATATAGCGCCACACATACCAAATGAATCTTAATTCGTGCGCGCGTGTCAGCTGATCGGTCATATCAGCTTTTGTGAAGACGCGGCCCGCGGGAAGCGGCGGCCGCACATATGTCCTTTCCTTTAACGGCGTTTCTTTGTAAAATCCGCAGCCTGCAATATCAAGCCGTCCCTTTTCCGCTTCTTTATAAAGCCGTTCGAACATCGTGTCGGCCACATAGTCATCACCATCCACAAAGCCGATGTATCGGCCGCGTGCAGCTTTGATCCCGGCATTGCGGGCCGAGCTGAGTCCTCCGTTTTCTTTATGAATCACTTGAATTCTTGCATCTTGAGCCGCCAGTTCTTCAGCTATCCGGCCGGACTCATCCGGCGAACCGTCATTGACGAAAATGATCTCGACAGATGTAAGCGTCTGTTTCATAAGAGAGGCCGCACATTCTTTGATAAAAGGCTCTGTCCTGTACATTGGGACAATAATGCTCACAAGCGGGGCGGTCAATTGGCATCACCGCTGATCTTTTCCCTCAGCCCTTCAAAATAGACGCTGTGCGAAAAACCGCCTTCCCCTGTCTCAGAAGCAAGGAGCCTGTTTACAGCGGCTGCCACCGTTTCGGGCTCGGGCCGCTCAATGAATGTCATGTGCGGAATGCTTTTCAGCCATTGATAGCCTTCCATCACTTTATGGTCAAAGGAGCGGATGACGACACAGGGCGTTTTTGTCAGCGCACAAAAAATCATCCCGTGGAGCCTGTCAGTCACGACGGCCTCCGAACCCTTAAGCGTATCCCACAGCGCTTCAAGCTCCTTTTCGCGTGTACGGCGGCTGACCCTCCGGCCGACCGTCGTGGTAAAAGAGTGCAGCTCCCCGAATTCCTCGGTCAAAGCGGCTTTTATCCTATTTCTCTCATCATCGGTAAGCGCGCTTTCGCGGTCCTCCCGTAAACAAAGAAAAATTCCTTCGCGCGGAACATGCTGTTCGCTTTTGTCTAAATATAAAACCATGTCAGGCTGTTTGAGAACGGTTTTTCCCGGAAAATGGCGCTTCATCCATTGATACGTCGTCTCGTCCCTCGCCATTAACAAAAGCTCCGGGTGCGCATTGTACACTTTTTTGGCGCGCTTCAGCTCCTTCCGCCCTTTTTTTGTGTCAGAAAAGTGAGCCGTCGCCGGAAGCTGGACGATTTTATACTGATGAAAGGTTTTAATGATAAAGCGGCGCGTCCATTCTTCATAACGGTACAAATCGCCCATATTCCCGCCGCCGATGATAAACACCATGTCCTCGGGGTGGCGCTTTTTGATCAGCGCCTTAGCAGACCTGTATATATCCTTCATATCCACCTCAATGATGTCAAAATCGGGATACTCCCGTTCAAGAAACGTTTTGCTCGCGTAAGCGATGGCGTGATCGCCGAGATTATCGTGGGACGGGAGCAGGGTCAGAATGATTTTTTTGCGTGCGGCTGTCTGTCCCTGCTTCTCTTTTGCCGCCCCGAAGTGAAACTCGGACGGGTATTTGACCTTGAGCAGAAGCCACTCTGCGAGATTGATTTTCCATGATTGTATCGACATGTCTTCACCCTCTGATTTTCATTTTGTACTCGATTGCTCTTTGATACACCGCCGACGCCAGCGAGACAAACGGAACAAGCCTCAGCTTCGCCAAAAGCAAGAGGCATGAACGTTTGGCGTCAAACGGCGCAGTCCCTGTTTTCGACAGGCTTAGCCGGAATACCGGATCAGCGCATATCCGGCTGATATTGCTCCATTTCTCGGCAAGCAGGCCTCCGTTATTCCGTTTCCATTCATTAAGCAGGCAGACTGTGCCGTGCTGCACGATGAAGAAATCCAGCTCCTGCTGATACTCTTGCAAATTGCCGTTTTCACGCAAAAAAGCCTCGTTCAGCCGATAAAGAACGAGACCTGAGTCAAACAGCTTTTTCTGATAGCTTTGGACAATGGAGGTCAGATGAATCCTATAGTGATAGAGCGGCTCTTCCACATACGATACCGTCCGTGCGAAAAAATGCGCCCGCAGGCTGAAATATTGATCCTCCACATGCTCCAGCTCATCCCGAAGCGGAAAGCGCAGCTGATGTTTTTCAATCATGGCTCTGCTGTACAGCTTATTCCACGAAAACCCGCTGACTTTCCCCTCGAATAAATCTTTCACATACGTTTGTTTCGGCCGGCCCTGATACGCCGAAGCGATCGTTGAAACGGCGGTTTTGCCCGTATCGGCAAACTCGGCCGTATATTCACAAATGACAAGCTCGGCTTCATCAGCCTTCGCCTTTTCATACATACGCAGGCAATAATCAGGCTCAATCCAGTCGTCCGCGTCAATAAAAGCGATAAACTCGCCCCTCGCCGCCTCAATGCCCCTGTTGCGGACCGCGCCGAGCCCCTGATTACTTTGATGAATGACGCGGATTCTCTCATCCCGTTTTTCATAGACTTCAATCATATCCGGGCTTTTGTCCGTGGACCCGTCATTGACGAGAATGATTTCGATATTGCCAAGCGACTGATGGAGCAGTGATTCCAAGCAGCGCTCTATATATGTTTCCGTATTATACACAGCAACTAACAAACTGACCGCGGGTGTTTCCATATGAACCTCCAGTATAAATTACCGGGAAAAAATCGTTCTGTACGGGAGCACAGATGAATCTACCGGCATAAGCAAATAACTATAGAGAAAATAACAAACGATAATGGCGATATAAATCAGCGCATTCGATTTTTCATCAAAAACTCTGACAAAATAAGGAATCAAGATCATCTGGTACAGACCGAAATAAATATTAAACCGGGCAAAGATGACATCCTTTGTCGCCAGCAGGCCGAATAACAATCCAAGCAGACAGAAATTAACGATTACATCAATGTCCGGCCACAGCTTTCTGAGCCTTTCACGATAGCAGAATGCCAAAAACAGCGGCAGCAGCAGCACCGCAATTTTCACCACATTCATCCCGTTCGTATTGGTCATCAGCCATTTTTCATAATGGCCGTATGAGCTGTTTTCAAGCACAACGACAAACACGGAAATGAATTTCTGATACAAAAACGTCATGAGGAGAAACAAAGCCGACAGCCCGAAAATGGCCGGCGACCATGCCCTTCTTCTGACGATAAAATAAACCGGAATCATGATCAGCGCCGAGGAATGAAAGAGCGAGCACAGCAGCACAATCAAAAAATAGCGTTTCCAGCTCCCGCTGATCACATAGCGGACAGCCCAAAAGAGCGCCGCCGCCACCATATACTGTCTGATGCCGTTGAAGGAGGCATAATAATGATAAGTGCCTAAAAACAAAAACACACTCAGCTCAAACGGCCGGCCGAACTCGGCGAGCGCCTTTAAAATAAAGGTGCACGTCACAACGGCAACGGTAAAATACATGATTTGCGGATCTTTCGTTATGAAATTCATGAGCCAAATAAGGGCGGTAAAACCGGGATCAACAGCGGCTTTTTTGGCGCCGATTCCAAATATCTCCCATATGCTCCTGTAGTTTCCCGCTAGCCTGTACATCAGCGCGTATGTCTGAAAATCCGTTCCGACTCTGTAGCGTAAACCGGAGACAAAAATCAGCGATGCCAGCGGAACGAGCATGACAAGCTGATTCGGCCGATATCCGGTCGAAAGTGACTCATCACGGCCGCCGCACATTTTGGCAAACCATGACCAAATATAAACAATTCCCATATTGACTACATATACAATCATCGATTACTGTCCTTTTTCACAGTTCATATTGTAAAGCTTCATGACAACCCCCACATTTTCCTTCACGTCATAACCGAGCCTCCCGAGAATCCGCCTGATGTGCCCCTCGTCGGGCCTTTGCTCGGCGGCTGCCTGCAAAACGGCGGCCGCCCATTCTTCCGGCGGCACGCCAATGCTGAGCCTTTTTATGAGCCCAAGCCCCGCATCGGCTTCTTCTGTGATGCCTTCTGAAATCACACACGGGAGACCGGATGCCTGCGCTTCGACGAGCACGACCGGCAGGCCTTCATAAAGCGACGGCATAACAAACACATCAATCGCCTTCATCAACTCATGAACGCGCTCCTCTATGCCCGCAAAAAGCACATTATCGCCGAGCCCCAGCTTCTCCGCCATCTCCTCGATTTGGGGGCGAAGCGGTCCGTCTCCGGCAAGAACAAGCTGAAAATCCGTTCCCCGCTCCTTCATATAAGCGGCAAGCCGAAGCAGAAACACGTGGTTTTTTTCTTCTGTGAAGCGTCCGATATGCCCGATAATCAGCCGATCGGCGGCAATGCCCCGCTTCTTTTTTTCATGTTCGGCTCCCGTTTTATCACCGGAAAACAAGTCTAGATCAATCCCGTTCGGCACAAGGTGCACGGCTTTTTGCTTCAGTTTTGCTTCCCCGAATAAAAAGCGGCCCGCGTCTTCCCCGCAGGCACATAGTGTCGTGGCGCAAGATGTAATCAGCCGTCTGAATACAAACAGCTGCATCCGGCCGAGAAAGGATGACCGCGCCCGCCACGACGTGCTGTGAGAATGGCAGATCCGCACGGGAACGCCCGCTAACCGCGCCGCAAGAGCGATAAATCCTGTTTGGAAATCAGTATGGGCATGGACGGCGGCAAACGGCCCTTTTTCCTGAATGATCTGCTTCACATTTCTCACAAACGCAATCGGATTTGTCCGTCCTATGCTCGGCACATAAAAAAGCCGTCCGCCGAGAGAGAGAATCTCCTCATCATAAGCGCACGGATCATTCCGATGGGTTAAAAAATCAAACTGCACCTGCGTCCTGTCCATCTTCCGATATAAATTCATCAGCATCGTTTCGGCGCCGCCTCTGTTCATCCCGCTGAAAATGTGCAGCACCCGCTGTGTTCCGTTATTCATGTTCGGCAAGCCCTTCTTTTTGGCGGAGGCCTCTGTTTTTGTGATAGCGGTTCATGACAGCGGGCGGTGTAACCGCGCGAATGAGCGGCTTTGCGACATATATGTAATCAGAAAGCGGAAGCTTCAGCCGTCTGCATGCCTGAAAAACAAGCACCGCATTGTCAATCGAGTACGTAAACGATCTCCGTTTAAATGCTTCGCTGTCTTCCCTTACTTTATAGAGCGTCTCTTGAAGGTTGTAGCCTCTGAAGCCTGCTTCAAAAAAGCGCAGCCACAAATCAATATCCTCCATCCGCCGGGTCCGCTTTACAGAACGATAGCCGTTAAGCGTGTGGTAAGCCTCGGCCCGCATCATAATGGTGCCATGGCAAAACGGCGTCCCTTTCGCCATAATTCTCGGTTTCGGAACGGCCGGCAGCAGCCTTGCGCCTCTTACACCGTATTCGTCGAAAACGAGCATCCCCGTTCCTACAACTTGATAGTGGGAATGCTTATTCAAGAAGGCTGCTTGTTTTTCAAGCCGACGCGGGGCAGAAATGTCATCCCCATCCTGCCGGGCAATATAGGCGCCCGTTGCGTATGAAAGACAGCGGTTAAGGGAAGCGGCAAGCCGTTTGTTCGTTTTATTTTGAATCAGCGTGATCCGGTCGCTGTAATGTTCCGCATACCTGCGCGCAATCTGAAGCGTACCGTCAGTTGACGCATCATCACACATGATCAGCTCCCAATTTTTATAGGATTGGCTCAAAATAGATTCGATGCTTTCTGCCAATGTCTGTTCACAATTATAAATGCCCATGATGACAGAGATTTTCGGTTGTGCTCCTGAATTCATACGCTTTTCTCCTTTTTATCCATGTAAACGGCGTAAATACGCGCCATTTCCTCTACCGTACGTGTTTCTGAAAATGTTTCGGCCGTTTTCCGCCCTTTCTGCCCCAATGCTTTCCTCAAATCAGGCGAGCGGTACAGCCGTTCAATGCGGTCTGCAAATGATTCGCTGTCTCCGAGCGGGACGAGAAAACCGTTCACTCCGTCTTGAATAATCTCCCGGTGCCCCCTGTTATCTGTAGCGACAGCGGGCTTTTCGGCCGCCATTCCCTCAAGCACATTCATGCCGAGCCCTTCTCTCACACTGGAAGCGACAGACAGATCTGCAAGCTGAATCAGCTCATGGATGTCACGGCAGAAACCGTAAAATCGCACCTGCTTTGACACTCCGAGTGTCTCAGCCATCCTCCTGTACGAATCTTCCATCGTTCCTTCTCCGGCAAACACGAGGCGCAGCCCGGGGATGCGGTTCTTCAGCAATGCGGCCGCCTCGATGAGAAGGCCTTGATTTTTGTTCACATTTAATTCTGCGGGATACACGAGGATAAACTCTCCGGCGCCGAAACCGTGTTTTTCCCGCAGCCGCTCAATCTCTGTTTGGCTGACAGGCCTGAATCTGTCCGTATCAACGCCGATGCCGTGTATCTTTTTTGCCCGGCATTCTGTTTTCCTCATGTTTTTCGCCCGTTTGTAATCCTCTTCATTAATCGTAATCAGACAGTCTGTATAGGAAGAAAGCAGTTTTTCGATCGGATAATAGATCAGCCAATTTTTCAGCGGCGCTCCGCTGCAGAAATGAAACCCGTGTGCGGTATACAGCACCTTTGTCCCCTTCCGCCGTGCTTGTCTCGCCGCAAGGCGGGCAAGCACGCCGCCGACCGGCGTATGGCAATGAACCATGTCATACCCGTTCTCTTCAATCAGCTGTTTCAGCCGTTTGTAAACGGAAAAGTTATCGGGATGAAACGGCGACCGCCGGATCGGGACGGAAAACTTCTCATCCACAAACGGAAGGCTCATTTCGCCATGAGCCGCAACATGCACCTGCCAGCCCATGTCTTGAAACCATTTAAAATACGGAAGATGAAAAGCTTTAAAATGATAATCGACAGTGGCGCAAAATAGCACTTTTTTTGTCATCATTCCAGTCCCCCTAATGAACGCCGGCCGCCGCTTGTTCTTGTGTTGATTCAATCGCCTCAAACAGCCTTTTTCTCAGCTCCGCTTCCGAAAGCCGGCTGAATTCATCCATAAAGCGGATCAGCACGGGCCAATCGCCGTCTACCGCTTTCCCGATATGGATTTTCGGAAAAATCTGTTCCGTATGTACTTCGTTATGATTCAGCAATTCCTCATACATTTTTTCTCCGGGGCGGATGCCGGAAAATTCGATGGGAATCTGTTCTGTCGTATATCCTGATAAATGAATCAGATTTTTGGCCAGGTCGACGATTTTTACGGGTTCCCCCATATCCAGCACAAAAATCTGCCGGCCTTTTGCAAGCGCGCCGGCCTGAATGACAAGCCTTGACGCTTCCGGAATCGTCATGAAGTAACGCGTCATCGACGGATGCGTGACTGTGACGGGGCCGCCTTTTTCGATCTGCTTCTTAAAAATCGGAATAACGCTGCCGCGGCTGCCGAGCACGTTTCCGAAGCGGACGGCTGCAAATTTGGTGCGGCTGACTTTGCCGAGATTCATGATGACCATTTCCGCGAAACGTTTCGTCGCCCCCATGACGTTGGCGGGATTGACCGCTTTGTCAGAAGAAATCAGCACGAACGTTTCCGTTTCGCACATATCGGCGGCTTCCGCCACATTTTTAGTGCCGATGATGTTATTTTTGACAGCTTCTTCAGGGTTATGTTCCATTAACGGCACATGCTTATGGGCAGCCGCATGGTAGACGACGTGCGGCTCGTATTTTTTCATCAAGGTGAAGATTTTATCTCTGTCCTGAATATCAGCGATCTCCGTATGAAAGGCCACCTGCCTGCCGAAGCGTCCGGCCAGTTCGGCATGGACGGAGTGGATGCTGTTTTCCCCATGTCCGAGCAAGACGATCTCTTTCGGCTGAAATCCGCTGATCTGCCGGCATATTTCCGAACCGATCGAGCCGCCTGCGCCCGTGACTAAAATCGTTTTACCCTTTATGCTGTTTGAAATCTTGCTCGTATCAAGCGTCACCGGCTTTCTCCCGAGCAAATCCTCAGCTTTTACATCTCTGATATGGCCGGCCGTCTGTGAGCCGAGCAGAATTTCGTCAAATTGAGGCATGATTTTAATATGGGCGCCCGTCTGCACACATTCCTTATATAACCTCTGAAGCTCATGGGTGCGAAGCGACGGTATCGCAATCACGATGCGGTGAATTCTCAGCTTTTGCACCGCCGGCATTATGCTTTCTTTTCCGCCGACCACGGGCAGCCCCATGATTTCAAGTTTATGTTTCGTCTGGTCGTCATCAATAAATGCAACAGGCGTCATCCCAAGGTCATTTTTCTGCAAAAGCTGCCGAACGAGCAGCGTGCCGCCCGATCCTGCCCCGATAATAAGCGCGCGGGAAGAGGAATTCTGTTTCTTCCCGATCGTTTCTTTCAGCACTCGCGAGACCATGCGGCTCCCGCCGATAAACAAAAGCTGTACCATCCAGCTGACGGCCAAAAGGCGGAACAAGACCGTGTGGAACGCCGCATATTGAATGGCTGCCGTCATGGCGGCGGACAGCGTAATCCCCTTGATCAGGGCGAGCAGTTCACCGATCCCCGTATACGTCCACACCTGCTTATATTGATGAAACAAAAAAGCGCATACATGGTGGCTGATGAGCATGCTGACCGCAGTCAGCAGCAATGCTCCGGAGTCGTAAAAATGATAAGAATCCTCAAAAAATTGATATCCTATAATAATGGAAAGTAAAACGAGATAAGTATCCAATGCGAAAATCATTGAAAGTCTTCTCCGGTAACTCAATCTTTCCCCTCCTCATTTATCGGTTTAGCTGATACGGTTTTCTTTTTAAAAAACAGGCGTAACAGCTAAACCGATAACCTGAATCATCTTGAAGATAAAATGGGCATTTAACCCGTCCTCACACCCCGCCACCGACGACCAGCATCTAAGGCAGCTTCAACCGCTGCCCACAGCAGAGCCGAGTGCCTCCGTTGATAAAGGTAAGGAGACATCACCTGCACCGCTCAATACGAGTAATGCTCTGTTTTTTTGATTTTCTTTTTATTGAGCAGCGCGCCCAAGAGCTTCGCTTTTGACTGCTGGAGCGCGTCCCTCGCTTTTTGGACGGTATCCATTTTGGTTTTGCCGCTTAAGACGACGAGCACGCTCCCATCTGTCTGGTTCGCCAAAATTTGCCCGTCCGCCACTGCCAAAAGCGGCGGGGAATCAAAAATCACCAGGCTGTACTGGTTATAAATCTCCTGGATCAGCTCTCCCATCGCTTTTGAAGAAAGAAGTTCAGCCGGATTCGGCGGCGTCGGCCCGCTCGTTAATACGTAGAGATTATCAATCAGTGTTTTTTGAACCGTTTCGCCGAGAGAAGCGTTTCCGACTAACACATTCGTCAGGCCCTGTACATTTTCAAGCTGGTAAGTCTCGTGGATTGTCGGTTTTCTTAAATCCGCATCCACAAGCAGCACCTTTTTCTCCTGCTGCGCGAATACCGCCGCAAGATTAGCGGCGCTGAATGACTTGCCTTCTCCCGAAACGGAAGACGTAACGAGAATGGAGCGTAAATGGGTCTGGACAGAGGAAAACTCAATGTTTGTCCGAATGGTGCGGTATTGTTCAGCTACCAATGATTTATGATGTAAAACGGATATTTGAGCCAGCCCTCGTCTTGTTTTCTTTTTTCTAAAGCCCAAACGCCTCACTCCCCGAAATATTTTTCATCAGATTGTGTCTGCTTATTTTTGATGTCATACACAACCCCTAATACAGGCAAGTCTGTTTTTTCGCTGAGCTGCCGCTCGCTTTTAATGGTTTCATCCAGAAAATGCAGAAAAAACGCCAGCGTAACGCCCGCCATAAGTGCCGCACCGAACGCCATGATAATGTTTCGGAGGCGCGAAGGCTTGACCATCGGACTTTCCGAAGCCTTTGCCTCAGACAGAACGACCACACCTTTCATATTCATCCTGTCGCGGACCTCTTGTTTAAACGTCTTGATCATCGTGTTCGCAATAGCGGCTGCCCGGGCCGGATTTTGATCCTGCACCGCAACCGTAATGATTTCAGAATCGGTTTCGCTGCTTGTCGCAATCTTTCCTTTTAAGGCAGACGCCGTTTCAGAAAGATGTAAGGTGTGTTTCACCTTCCCCAGCACAACCGGGCTTTTCATAATGGTTTGAAATGTGTTGTTGTAGTGAAGATTCAGCTGGATGTCGCTGAGACTCGAGTTTTTTTCACCGCTTGTTTCATGAATGAGCACTTGGGTCGACGCCTGGTAAACGGGAGAGATCACCCGAAACTGAATGTATCCCGTGATGAGCGTCACAACTGCAGTCATGATGAAGATCAGTAAAAATCTGTGCTTGATAATTCCGAATAACTCTTTAAAACTCATATTCTCATTCATGTAATATATAGCCCTCAGCCTTATTGCAGCAGGCTTTTACGCCCCCTTCTGTTAATGATTGGATTATAAAAGAAAACCTTGAAATTTGAAAATTTCAAATTAAGCCATTAAGTTCTCTTTAGAGAACATTATCATGATTTTCCTCTTATTTACTGCACTTACCTTATAATTTTAAATTTTATAAAGAACGAAAAATTTCTTATAATGAACGAAAAAATGCCAGTACACAGGGGAGAATCCAGCACAATGATTGGAAGAATAATTCGTTTATACCGCAGAAGAAAAGGCTACTCTATTAATCAGCTAGCAGTCGAAGCAGGTGTCTCTAAGTCTTATTTAAGCAAGATAGAAAGAGGCGTTCACTCAAATCCGTCTATACAGTTTCTGAAAAAAGTATCCGCCACCCTGCAGGTAGATCTGACAGAACTCTTTGATGCTGAAACGATGCTTCATCATATGGGGGGCAAAGAAGATGAATGGCGGATTCATCTCGTTCAAGCCGTGCAGTCGGGAATGCCGAAGGAAGAGCTGTTCACCTTTACGAACAAACTGACCGAAAAACGGCAGGAGCCCGCTCCCTACAGAAACAGAAAGCTGACCGAGTCCAATATCGAGGAATGGAAAGCGCTCATGCAGGAAGCAAAAGAACTCGGCCTGTCCATTCAGGAGGTCAGATCTTTTTTAGAACGAAAGCGTTACTGATGATATGCATATGAAAGGGCTTTTATTCGCTTCCTTTCATCCTCTCTGTTTATAATGAAAAGAAAAAGGGGGATGATGTTATGACTGCACTTACCGTTCAAACTCGTTACGGAGCTTTAAAAGGAACGGCCGAACACGGCGTCCATTCATGGAAAGGCATTCCGTATGCAGAGCCGCCGGTCGGAAAGTTGAGATTCAAAGCGCCTGAGCCGCCCGCATCGTGGGAAGGTATAAAAAGTGCCGATTCATTCGGTCCTATCTGTCCGCAGCCGACTGATTTGCTGTTCATGTCATTTTCAGGAGACATACCGCCTCAATCTGAAGATTGCCTTTATTTAAACGTCTTCACCCCCGGCTCCCCCGGAACGAACCGGCCAGTCATGGTATGGATTCACGGCGGCGCGTTTTATTTAGGAGCAGGCAGTGAGCCAATGTACGGCGGATCTGCGCTTGCCGGGCAGGGTGACGTCATTGTGGTGACACTCAACTACAGGCTGGGCCCATTCGGTTTTTTACATATGGGTGCAGTTGATGAATCCTATGCCAATAACATCGGCCTGCTCGACCAAATTGCCGCGCTGCAATGGGTGAAAGACAATATCTCCGCTTTCGGCGGCAACCCTGATAACGTCACGGTGTTCGGAGAATCTGCAGGCGGCATGAGCATCGCATCCCTCATGGCAATGCCTGATGCAAAAGGCCTGTTTCACAAAGCGATTTTAGAAAGCGGCGCGTCTCAAACGATGACGGCGGACATGGCAAAAGACATCACAACGGCATTTATTAATGAAGCCGGCACTGATCAATTGCAGGGGCTTTCCGTTAATGACATGCTCAAAACTGCGGATAAAGTGCGGAGCACAAAAGAACAAAACATTTTTCAGCTTTTGTTTCAGCCCGCCATCGATCCGGCTACATTACCTGCGGAACCGGCAGAAGCCATTGCAGACGGGGCCGCTGAAGGCATACCGATGATCATCGGAACCAATCGTGATGAAGCATATTTGTTTTTCACCCCTGATACAGAAATTCATTCCGAGAAAAAGCAGCAAGACTATTTGCTTCATCATCTCGGAGAGAACTGCACCAAGCAAGCGGCAGATTTGTACCCGCATTCTTTAACGGGACAAATCAATATGATGACGGATCTGATTTTCTGGCGGCCGGCTGTCGCTTTCGCACAAGGACAGTCGCAATACGCGCCGGTCTGGATGTACCGCTTTGATTGGCACGGCCAAACACCGCCGTTTCATAAAGCTGTGCACGCTTTAGAATTGCCGTTTGTGTTCGGAAACTTTGATTCTTTGAAAAAGACACTGCAAGAACCGCTCGGTGAGGACACAAAACAGCTTTCCAAGCAAATCCAATCCGCATGGCTGGCTTTTGCAAAAACCGGAAACCCGAATACCCCTCACTTCAATTGGCCTGAGTATCAAACCAGCTCACGTGACACCTTGATTTTCAACACGGCAGTTTCAGTCGAAAGCGATCCTGATTCCGAAAAACGCCGCATCCTCTTTCAAGCATAAAAAAACCCAAGGGAGCCCGGGGACTGACCCCATAGAGTGAGACAAATAAAAAACACCTTTAAGTTAAAAGCGGGTATGGAATAC
>NZ_LSAZ01000012.1 GCF_001584325.1 Bacillus nakamurai | reverse complement strand
TAACAGCAGAAGCCCAGTCAGTATATGACGAAAATGTTTTAGATTTAGGCGGAAATCAGTTTTTGAGTGAATCTGAACAACAGGCAGAAAAACCAAGTGCGCAGGATGCTGATCCTTTTGGTGGTAAGCCTGTTGATATTAGTGAAAATGACATCCCATTTGATTAAGGTAGGCATCCCTTTCTGTTACAAGTGGATGACGGAAGGGACACCAAATCGCGCCCAACTGTTCCGTGATTATGTCGAAGGCTATCTCAGAACAAATGAACCTGGCTTACGTTTAGTCCGCATCAGCGGCATGACAGCACTGTGTGAAAGGAAGTAGGTGAGCGGCATGGATATGCAAGGTTTGGGGTATGTGGTCCTGCCCCGCCTGCCATTTAAAGATTCACGAGATGAGACAATATACGATTATTTATTCAAACGGGCGGAGTACAGGGCAGACCAAGAACTAAAGCTCGGACAGACAATTGTTAAGCTTGTAGATTTAGCCAAACGCTTCAACTGGTCTTCTGATCAGATCAAATACTCGTTAGATCGGATGGTAAAGCAAGAGTATTTGAAACTAGACCGGCTGCCGCAAAAACGCGGTTTCATTGTGACGGTGTTGAATTATGCCGAGTACATACAGTTAGGAAATTACAACAAGAAGAAAGACCCGGCGGCAATGCCAGAAGCACAGCAGGAGGTTGACGAAAAAATGAAAAACGCATTTGAACTATTCGAAAACAGAACAGCCCGTACCATTGGCCCGATGGAGGTTCAACGGCTCGACTATATGGTGGAAGATTACGGCGAAGAGAAAGTCATGGAGGCAATGAAACTGGCTTTCAGAAACAAGGGCAACAACGTCAATCTGAATTACATCGAAACGATCCTATCAAACCCATTCAGCCAGAAAAGAAAGGAGAAACAGCAGTATGCCAACAAACAACAGAACACAAAGTACGGACGAGGCGATGGCGGCAGTCATGAAAGAACTTCAGGACAGGTCGGCTCAATTTTCGGCGGACAAGTCGGCCGCCTCAGAAGAAAAGGTTGAATATGACTGCCCCACTTGCAAAGACGAACTCGGCTATATCGAAAACAAGGACGGCTATGAAATATGGGTACGATGTGGGTGCATCGAGCGCCGTCGCATTCGGAAATTAATGAACTCCAGTGACATTACCCCGGAATTTGAAAGATTACAATTCAAGAATTTCATAACCGAGGGCAAGCCAGCAATGGTAAAAGTCACCTATGAAACAGCAGTCGAATATTACAAGGAATTCGATAACATTCGCAGTACTCGCAACAACAGCATTGCCCTTCTCGGGCAGCCAGGGGCGGGCAAAACGCATTTGCTTACTGCAATCTCAAACAAGCTGATCAAATCGAAAAATATCGCTGTTCAGTATTTCCCATACGTCGAAGGATTCAACGACCTGAAAGATGATTTTGACAAGCTTGAAGAAAAGCTCAAGCGAATGAAAGAAGTTGAAGTCCTGTTTATAGATGATCTGTTCAAGCCTCTGAACGGGAAGCCACGGGCCACTGATTGGCAGGTCGAGCAAACGTACTCTGTCATCAACTATCGCTATCTGAACCATAAACCAGTCTTGATCTCAAGCGAATTGAATATCGAGCAAATCGTAAAGATAGACGAGGCGCTCGGCACCCGGCTTTATGAAATGTGTGCCGACTATGTTGTGGTCATTGAGGGAGACAGGATGCTATTAAATCATAGATTGGCAGGGTTGAGGAATGGATAAACAGGCAAGTTTCACGGCATCCGGCGGCATGTACATGTTCGGGCCTGCTGAACAAACGGGCGGTCAGGACCTTACCCCGGCTATCCGGGTGCTTGAGGAAAAAATCAAACAAATGGAGCTGATGCGCAGTGCTTAAAGCGGTTATTCTGCTGCCCGCCATCATACTAACGGCACCATACAAAGAAAAGCAGATTCATCATTGGGAACAAATTGACGGGAGGTAACGACGGCACGCGGTAACAGGCCGATAAGGTAATAGTCAGAGATATGGAGGCGGAAGAATGAATTTAGACATCGGTAAATACAGAATTACATCTGATCCAATGAACGTTATCTTGAGCATCGAATTTCAAAAGCAGGATAAAGAGGGCAATCCGTCAGGCGAGGTCGGGTACAAGCCAGTTGGATATTTCAAGGATTTAGAGTCTGCGTGCAATCGAATCCTAAACATGGAAATCTTAACGGGGCAGGCGAACAATTTCGAAGAATTAAAAGCGCTGATTCACCAAACGAAACAAACGATCACCGAGGCTATTCGGGAGGCGGCACATGCAAACGAATAAGTACGGCGCCAGAAAAACACAGGTGGACGGCATTACGTTCGATAGCCGGGCCGAAGCCAAATACTATGAGCAATTGAAATGGCTCAAGGTGAGCAAGCAAATCAAAGATTTTAAGCTGCAGCCAAGGTTCCTGCTGCAAGAGGCATTCAAAAAGAACGGCAAAACTTTTCGGAAGATTGAATATATTGCAGACTTCGAGGTTCATAACTTGGATGGCAGCATCGAGGTCATTGACATCAAAGGCGTGGAAACAAAGGAATTTGCCATCAAACGCAAGCTATATGAGCGCCTATACGATACACCACTGAAGGTACTGGCTCTGGATAAGGCACTCGGCTTCATTGAGCTGGACGAGCTGAAAAAACTCAAAAGGAAGGCGGGGAAGACCACTGCAAAACGTGGTAATCGCAGACGATCGGCCCTTGTGGGTGCAGGAGGAAGATAAGCTCATGGCCTGCATGACGCTCTGTTCCGAATACAGACGATGCGCCAGCCGCATGGGAGCGGATTGTAAAAAGCTTGGAGGTTCAGAAATACCAAAAATCAATTCAGAAGGTTATCGCTATGCTAGAAAAAATCAACCACTACAAGCCAGGACCAGTTAAGGAATGGAAAATGACGCCGGAGCAGTTGGCGGCATACATCGAAAAGCATCCGATCATCTACCACGAGGAATTAAAACCGTCAGCTGGCGTAACAATGCGGCTGCCGTCGTAAAACAAAAAACACCGAAGCCGTGGCCCCGATGCATTGATATGAACTGGTACTTCTATCATAGCACAGGGGGCGGCCAGAGTGAACAAGCCAACAGAAATAAAAAACTATGAAACAACTATTCAGCAAAGCATCGAGCCGGGGAAAGTCCGCATCATCGTTTTAGATGGTACTGAAGGGACTGCTCATTTAATGGACGCCCCGGAACACGGTAAAACAATCATTCAAACAATAAAAGGCGGCCTGGCTCGTTGTGATTACGAGATCGGCCATAAATTCAAATAGCAGGGGTTTTCCCCTGCGGGGGAGGAACGGTCTTGAAAGAATACAAAATCAACTTGTCGAACGGTGAAGTTTTATATACAGGCACTTACATTTGCACCCTTTCAAAAGGGGCAGCGGATACGCCCATGCCAATCTCTTTGGAAATAGCAATAGACAAGCTCGCCACTGAGGTAATCATGCAACAGGCCATTAATCGGGAACATCACCGGCAGGAAAAAATTGCGGTCAATCAGTTCCGTCAGGCTCAGGAAGAGATTCACCGGCTTACAAAAGAGAATGACAGGTTCAGAAAAGCCTTTCATCTGTTCGCAAATATGAAAACAGAGAGAACGGCGCCTGAATTAGTAATTCAAAGGTATTCCCGATATGCGAAGGAGCTTCTTGAAGGCAAAGAATTGGAGGGTGATGCGGAATGAAAATCACAGTAGATGAACAGTTAAAAAAGTTCTATTTAGCTTTTATTAATAAAAGTAACCCGAAGGACTGCCATTGGGTTCCGGCAGTTGGTCATGAAATTCAAGTGGGAAAATATCGCTTTTGTGCTATCCCGGCGTTTGATCACATTAACGTATCAGAAGTAACAACCGGACTGCAGTTCCTTAAAGTTCCAATGACTCCTAAAATCTATCAGATGACATCCAACAAAGAAGACACGTTGAAATTATTTGAAAGCGTTGGTGAGGATTTAATCAGAATCATCAATAAGCACAGTACGGCTGTTATTGATAAGAGTCTCATTGAGCAAAGAAAGGACATATTCAACATGCTTGGCGAAATGCCGCCGATTGAAGTTTTTGACATGGAGGGCGATGCAGAATGATGCCATTACAAGTAGAACTGCAACGGAGCGTTAAGGCCACAAAAGACGAAGCAATGACCGTCGAGCAGGCGGCCGAGCTTTTGAAGGTTCCCCCGGAATACATCCATACGCTGGTCGCTCGGTCTGACGATCTAAAAATGATAGGCAATACCATTATCGCTAAACGGGATAAAACAAATATCTGGCTGGTCGGGGCATGCGTGGCATTCATCTTCTGCGCTATCTCTGTCCTACCGAATTTGATCGGGGGTTAAGGGATGGCAACAGCAGAGCAATTAAAACGCATGAATGACATAAACGATTTGATCAAGCTTATCGCAAGCATTGATAGACGTACTTTCTACTGTAAGTCAAAGAATCAGATAGCGTATTTCAGGTTTAAGAAAAAACTGTTCTTCGTTGATGATTACACGGGGGCTGACGTTTATCCGTATGAATTGGGATACGGTGGTCCAAACGGCTTTTCGTATGGAGGCAACATGTGGCAACTGGTCAACAGCTTTAGAAAGTTCATCATAACAGGGAAATGCGGCGAGCTGAGGGATTATAAAGAAATATGGGCTTACAGCTATGAGGGATGTATGAAGATCCGTCAGAAGGCGAAGGAGATAGGTTTCATTGAAAGCGTTGATTACGCCTACAGTTTTGATGAATGGGTGGATAGTAAATGATCGAATACCATTGCCCGGACTGCGATTATACAAGACTTGATTTAGAAATTCGCGCAGATGCCCGTTGCCCGCATTGTGGCCGCGGCATGGGCGCTGAGGAGGAAATAGCGTGAAAAATAAAAGAGAAATTGACCGATTGATTGCTGAAAAGGTGATGGGTTGGCAAACTCAAACCTTTCCTAACATCGGTGTGACATCTGCCTATACAGAAGATGGAGAAATGACCATACCGGATCAATTTTCTCCGACCGAAAACCTTGATCAAGCCTGGTTGGTAGTAGAGAAATTCAAACATGTGAAAATTGATAGGGATTCAAACAGAAGTTATGCGCCATACCTTGCAGTAATACCGACAGAGGAACGCGTTTTCACAGCGATTGCCGAAACGCCACAAATGGCAATTTGCATAGTGGCTTTGAATGCCTGCGGTACAGAGGTAAAACAATGAAACAGGATTACAGGCAGGCTTTCGAACAAGCATTGGCTGTCTTCCGTGAAAAGCACGGACCGGAAACAGGCGGCATGCTGCTGATGTGTCATGTGCATGAATTTCTACAAAATACCGTCGGCGGGCGGAAATAAGGGAGAGAAAATAATATGGGGAATTTATGTTGTGAAACTTGTGGATTAGATATTCATGAAAATACTGCACCTATCTTTGAAAAGCCTTTAAGGTGTGCGTTTAGATCAGATGTTAAGCAACTAAAACAAAACACCGGTGACCATAGAAAACAAGAAAATATCTGTCTCGACTGTTTCGCTGCTGAATTGAAACAAGTTAGCAAGGATTGTAAAACGCGATACAAGATTAGAGCAAAGGAGGGCGCGGAATGAACCACACCGACAACCCGATCATTTCATCCGTACGGCCAGCCCGTCCACTGGGATGGTTCCCTATTATGACAAAAGCGAAAATCACAAACAAACAAAGCGATAAGGTTGAAGTCACGGAGGCACAAGCTTGGGCGATTGAGGAGGGGAAAGATTATTTTCTCATGCGGGCCAAAGCTAATCCCGACATGGTGGAAAGGTCATGCGGCAGTAATAAACCCGAGGAATTTGCAAGACGTCAATTTGTCTACATGCATTTTGTTATTAGATCAGGCGATCTGACACCATGGGACGGACTATTCGAACCACTCAACAGCATGTCCGCTGATGACTTGAATACGGCGCTTTTAAAGGGTTATGTCGTGAATGGAGGGCGCGGAATGAAGAAGTGGACGGCGAAAGAAGGAAATTACACATACACCATAGACGAAAGAGCAGACGGCAACTTTGATTTAACAATTAATTTTCTCGGTGACAGGTTGTATTTATGGTTTCCGAGTTACAAAAGCGCCCGAGATTATTTAAGGCGTGAGGAAGATTTCACTGGCAGGATGAACCAGGTTAAGGAGGGCGCGGAATGAGCGAATACACCGAATGCCCGGAATGTGGGAACAGCAGCATTAAAATGAGAGTGCAAGAGGCGTGGTCTGCTGACTTTTCCGTTAAGACAGGAAAGTGCCTAAATAGGAGCTATCTCGAACCGACATTCTTTCAATATATCTGTAAATGCGGATGGGTAGGCGAAAATAATGTTAACGGTTTTAAAGACAACGAGGAGGAGGAAGAACTATGAAAAAACTATTCAAATCAATCATTCTATCAGCAGTATTACTTACGGGAGCGGTGGCCGTTGCGCCGTCGGCTTCCGCAGCATGGTCCGGCTGGCAAAATGAATCCGGGTACAGCGGTCGGGTGTTTACGGACGCCACAACTTATACGGCCAACGCATCCACAGTGGACTGGAAAGCAGAGAAGAAAGGATCAAGCACTCTTTATTACACGGCAGGCGTTTACAAGAAGCGCAGCGGCGGCGGGCTGACTGATACGAATCTGGTACAGCGGGGCAGCTTCAAAACGGCAACGCCTCTGAAATCATTCAACGTGAAAACGATTCGGAATAAAACCGGGAAAGGAACCTATGTCATCCAGCTGGATTGCTATTCTGATTCCGGCAAACGGAACTATATCGGTACGTTTGAATCAGCGAAATTTTATATCAAATAAGGGGGATACAATGGCACTGAGAATAGTTTTTCTGCTGATAGGGTTAGGATTCTGGTTTTATTTCCAGTACGATTACCGCCCGGACATGAAAGCGAACATCACGTTAATAGGAGCAATCATTGCATTCACGGCCGCGGCGTTTTTTCAAGATATTGATAAGTATATAGAGAAGAGGGAAGGCGAGTGATAATAACCTTTAAAATAGTTCTCCTGCTGGTTCTGATAATTTCTCTTGTCGGCGTTATAGGAGAGGAAAAGGATTCACAGCTTAGAAATCACTTAACTGCAATATGTATCGCAGCAATCATCGGCAACATTGCTACATATGTGCTGCTTTAACTGAATAAGTCCAAGACGGAAAGCCTGCGGACACTGATCATTGCACAGAATTACTGTGCTCTGATTGGTGTCCGTTTTTTTATTTCGCAACTATCTGGATGTCTATCGCGATTACTATCGGTGAAAGGAGTGGTGAGACATGAAACAGCCCAAAAAGAAACCATCACAGAAGCAACAGGAGCGCTCAGATCGTTTCTGGCAACAAATGATGAACACGAACATGCAAACACTTAAACGAGGCAAGGGTGGCGCATTTAAGCGCAAATAAAGGGAGGAATCAGAATGCAGGATTTAATCATTGAATACAAACGAGCTTTAAGGGAAACGAGAAAAATGTATCGGTTCTATAAAGATACAGCTGAAGTCAATCTGACGGCTGAACAACTCAACGACAAAAAGATTATCAGTAGCATGATCAGTGACATCCAGTACACTCTTGAATGGTTGCAGAACGGAAGACAGCCCGGTGCACGCCGAGGTGCTGACAGAAGAGACGCATATCAAAGGACGATTCTGGCTGAGCCACGCTTAATTGATGCGCTGCCGGAAGAGTATGCAATCGTTCAAGAAGCTGAGGGAGAGGTAAGCGATTGGGATAAGGAAAGAATCGCTGATGCCCTTTCCGTCCTCACAGAAAGAGAAAAAGACATATTCATGATGCATTCTGTGCAAAACATGTCATTCGAAGAGATAGCGCAGTTATTGGGGATTAAAAAAGGAACAGTGCAGAAGAACATTGAACGTTCCCGTCTGAAAATGAAAAATAGAGCAGATCACAGCCTATTCTGTTTAGCGTGAATAGGCTCTTTTTTATTAGAAAAATAATGAAAAAAGCCCATTAAATTACTTTACTCAAGTAAAGTTATGGGGTATAATTAAAGTATAGAAAGGAGGGAAAGAAAGTGGCTGAAATCGCATTGGTACTGGGGATTATCCTTACAACTCTCACAGTTGTTGAAAAAATCCTCATCATCAGAGAAAAGCTCAAAACAAAAAAGCCCAAAATCAAAAAACGCCGACGTCCAAGAAAGCGCAGATGATTTTGAGCCGAGGGAGAAGGTAGCGCTTCTCCCTTGCTCCAAGTATAACAAATGCAATGAATAATGAAAAATACTTGAAAGCCAGCCACTTTCAAAAAAATGAAAAGTGTACAGTCCACTACCGATATTGTTGTTCTTCTCGCCCTGGCGTATATGTTGTTTTTCCGTCAGGATGTGGCAGCGGGACCGTTAAAAACGGCTCTCGACATCAGTCTAATCATTTTATTTGTTGTTTCGATCATTGAGAAAGCATTTTCCCTTTACTTGAAATATCGCGAGAAAAAAGGATGATTCAAAAATGTACAAGCCTAAAGAGCGTGACGCAATCAAGAAGTTCTTGAATGAAGAGATACTCAATACAAGTGAAGCGTTGGAGATATTGGGGTTCACCCGTCAGTATTTGAATCAGTTAGTAAAGACCGGGGAATTGGAGCCGATGAAAGAAATGCCTCGGGACAGGCTTTTTCTGAAAGAGGATATTTTGGATTTTCAAAAACATAGGCGGAAATGAGCACCCAAAACTGATGGGTGCTTTTTTATTTAAAGTTACATTTTGAACGTAAAACTATTAAGATTTGTTATTTACTGTCGATATTTGGTGTAATATACTAAAAAATGATGATTCAAATAACTTGAATTCATTTAGAAAGGAGCATAGTATGAATATATATCCAGTCGTAAAAGAAGTAATTACAATGCTTTATTATATTGCAAGTATTGGATTAGCAGCTGGGGTTTTTATTGCGATTAAACAATTAAATTTAATGAAGAAAGATATTAAAACTAAAAATAAGCGTGCATCGATTGAAAAAAGTATAGAGTATCTAAACTGGTTTGCAACTTCATTTATTCCTTTGCAAGCCGAATACTCAAAAAAACTGGGTGATAAGCCCGTGATTGTGTCTAAGAGAGATCATAAAAAAGAATTCGTAGCGTCAGAATCTTCATTTAAAGAACATGCTGAGAGTATTAGTAATAAACTTGAAGCAGGAGCTTTGGACCTTGCTAATCAATTAGAATTCTTTAGCGCAGCTATGATGAGTGGTTTGGCAGATGAAGAATTGGCATTTAATCCACTTTCTCAGGTCTTTTGTAACTTTGTAGATCGTCACTATGATTTTTATTGTTTTTCTAGACGACATAGAGAACATAATTTTAGCAATACTGTTGAATTGTATAAAGTGTGGGCAGGAAAATTACATTCTAATGAGCTCCTAAAGGAAACAAAGGAATTAAGTGAAAAATTAGCTGATCTTAAACTCAAAAAGGTTAATACGATTGGAAATGAAGTTTAAAGAGGAGAATACATATGTCAATAATAACATTCCCAACAACAAAGAATAAATCTAAAGAAATTCATAATCATGCTGAACTGTTATCTGAAGCATTTAAAGCCTTACAGGAACATACAAATTCAAATAAATAATAACGCTATGCTGTGGCGCCCTGATTGGGCGCTTTTTTTGTCTTACGACTGCCACCTATTTATGAAGGGCGCTTTCGTTCGACAAATTTTGCGAATGGTTCCTTTTTCCTACTCCTTAACCGATAATAAGGTGGGAGGGGGAAGAAGTTTTGAAAAAAATATTTATAATCATTCCTATACTGATTTTTGTTCTATCAGGTTGCGGCGTGGATACAAAAGAGGCTGAAACGTTTTTAAAAGAGCTATCTAAAAATAAAACAGTATCACAATATCTTAGTGAAGCGCCAACTTTAGATTACACTAACCCTATAAAGAAGTATTATGATTTTAAAATCAACCTGTCCATGAATAAGAAATTCACGCAACTTTCTAACAAGGAAAAATATAAAATTCTTTACAAAGTTTATGAGTTAATTGAGGATAAAGGTTTTTCTAAGGTAATCAGCTGTGGGGATAAGTATACTTGTTCAGTAGATGAAGTACATGCAAAGTATAAAAACGATGATTATACAATTGATTTTAAACATGTGGATTCTTTGTACCAGTTAGAAAAAAATGATGAAGTAATTTTTGATTTAAAGGATGAAAAAGAGAAAAGAAAAGAAAATTCATCAGAAGAAGAGGCACAATCAGCTAATGATCAAACCATATATAATTACATGGAAAACGAATTTAATAGAATTACAAATTACGGGGAAAATTACACCCCAGAGATCCATGATTCAATGGTTGCTGAGCTGGCAAGCGAAAAGTTTGGTATAACAGTTGATGAAGCAAATGAAATATACGTAAGTATGTCTATGAATAAATATAAATAAATATAAAAGACATAATCCCAGAATAAGATTCATAACTCAAAACTTATTTTAAAGCACCTCATTCCAGGTGCTTTTTTATATTCTCTGTAAACCGATTCCGGTAAATCTCGGAAAACTATCGGCGGTTAACGGTCTGAGTGCGGCGTCGGTTTAGAGGGAATATCTTTTTCCAAAACAACTCAATTCAAAAGGAGGCGGCGGTGGATGTAGATGGCCGAAAAGCACATTCAGGCGTATAAGGATTACGCCAAAGGCATGAAATACAAGGACCTTGCAGAAAAGTACGGGGTGTCAGTGAACACCATTAAATCATGGAAGCAGCGGCATGGTTGGGAACGAAAAAAGGGTGCACCCTCTGAAAAAGGTGTGCACACAAAAAAGGCAGGCGCCCCACCCGGCAATAAAAATGCATTGGGAAACAACGGCGGCGCCCCGGAGAGAAATCAAAACGCGGTATCGCATGGGTTCTTCTCGAAGTATCTGCCAGAAGAAACGCTGTCCATTATGGAAGAGATTCAGGAGCGTTCCCCTGCTGATATGATATGGGATCAAATTCAAATACAATATGCGGCCATTATCCGGGCACAGCGCATTATGTTTGTGCAGGATCAGGATGACATGACCAAAGTTTTGAAAAAAGAGAAGCCGGGTGCGTTTGGTGATGAGCAAGAATGGGAGTTTCAATTCGCCTGGGATCGTCATGCAACATTCCTGAACGCTCAATCTCGGGCAATGGGGGAGCTCCGGAGCTTGATCAAGCAATTCGACCAGCTGGCGCATGAGAAAGATGAACGGCGCCTTAAATTGGAGCAAATGCGCTTGAATATTGAGAAGACGAAGAAGGCTGTTAACGGAAGCGACGGAAACACCAAAGAAAATGAGATTGCTGCAATGTTGAGAAAAATGGTGGATGCCGATGGAACTGAATAAAAAACAAAAGGAAGTTTGGGACAGCTTCATAAAAGAGCAGCCCAAAATTTTAATATGCAGCGGGGCAAAGAGGGCAGGAAAAACATTCGTGCTCCTTTTGGCGTTTCTTGCTCACGTCAGCAAGTATCAAAACATGGGACTGAATTTTGTTATCGGCGGGGCGAACCTGGGAACTATCAGGCGGAACGTTCTGAATGATTTAGAGCAGATTCTCGGCAAGGAATTGAAACTCAATAAGTCGAGCGCCGTTGAGATATTCGGTAATCAGGTATATTGCTTTGACGGAGCAAACGCAAATTCATGGAAAAAAGCGCGGGGTTTCACGTCAGCCGGCGCATTTCTGAATGAAGCGACTGCCCTGCATGATTCATTTGTAAAAGAAGTCATTTCCCGGTGCTCTTACAAAGGCGCTGTGGTCATGATGGATACAAACCCTGAAAACCCGATGCACACCGTCAAAACCGATTATATCGACAAAGACGGGCAAAAGTTGAAGAGCGGCCGGCTGAACATCCGGTCATTTCATTTCTCGCTGTTCGATAACAATTTCCTCGATCCGGAGTATGTGGAGAGTATCGTGGCATCGACGCCCAGCGGTATGTTTACCGATCGGGACATAAACGGATATTGGGTGGCGTCTGAAGGAGTCATTTACCGGGACTTCAATAAGGACATTCATTATATCAGTTCTGAGGAATTGGAGAACAGACGTGTCAATTTCAAAAAGTATTTTGCTGGCGTCGACTGGGGATACGAGCACCCGGGTTCTATTGTCGTAATCGGACAAGATGACCAGGGGTGTTTTTATTTGCTCGAAGAACATGCCAAGCAACATGAGGAAATTGATTACTGGGTGAAAGTAGCAAAAGGCGTAAAGGAGCGGTACGGCAATATTAATTTCTACTGCGATTCTGCGCGGCCAGAGCATGTTCAGCGCTTCAGGCGGGAGAAGTTACGTGCCCTGAACGCTGATAAGGCGATCATATCCGGTATTGAAGAAGTGGCCCGGCTGTTTAAGCGAAAAGAATTATATGTCGTGAAAGAAAAGGTGGAGCGCTTCAAAAAAGAAATTTTCATGTATGTATGGAATCCAAAGACCGGCGATCCTGTGAAGGAATGGGACGATGTGCTGGATGCTCTCCGGTACGCTCTGTATACCCACAATAAGCCGAAACATAGAAAGGGGGAGTGATTAACGATGAAGGAATATATAAATCTAATTCGTCAGAGTGGAATCACCGGCGACATTATCAAGATGATGATTGATGAACACGGCCCCGTTCGTGAAAAAGTGATGAAACTATATGCAAGATATAAGGCTGATCCGGCTGGCGTTCCCATATTAACACGGTCCATCATTGATTATGGCAGTGCGGGAACCGATAAAGTGCAGCGTATTGATGACAAGGTAAACAATAAGCTGAACAACTCATTTGATTCTGAAATCATTGATACCAAGACAGGCTATATGTTCGGCCACCCCATTTCTTATGAAACTGAAGATAAACAATTGAAAGACCAAGTGAGCACATTTAATACGAGAAATAACATTGAGGATGCCGATTCCGAACTCGGAAAAATGGCTTCCATCTGTGGTTACGGAGCCCGCCTGCTGTTTGTTAATGAAGAAGGAAACGAATGCCTGCGAAACGTTGATCCATGGGAATGCATTATTCTCGCTTTAGACGATATAACGGAGCCCACGTACGCTTTGCGCTATTATTCAGTGTTTGAGTGGGTGAGCGGCAAAAAAGTCGAGTCATATCGGGCTGATTTCTACGATGAAGCGTTCATTTATTCGTTTAAGTCGTCTGATAAAGCGAAGTACGATCTTATTGAGACGAAGCCCCATCTTTTCAATGGATGCCCGTTGTTTGGTGTTCCGAACAATAAAGAAATGAAAGGCGACACTGAAAAAGTCATTTCTTTAATTGATGCATACGACAGAACTTTGTCTGACGCATCGAACGAAATCGAACAGTTCCGGCTTGCATACTTGATTGTAAAAGGGGCTTCACTCGATGATGAGGATATGGAAAAGCTAAAAAAGAATGGCGTGTTTGAAGTCTTCGACGATAACGGCGACGTGAAATTTTTAACCAAGGAAATAAACGACGCCATGATCGAAAATCATTTGAACCGGCTGGAAGAAAATATTTTGCGTTTTGCGAAGACAGTCAATTTTTCTGACGGCTCTTTCGGGGGCACTATTACAGGCGTTGCCATGCGGTATAAGCTTATGGCATTGGAGCACAAGGCAATTACCATGGAACGCAAAATGACAGCTGCATTTCGTTATCAGTATAAGATACTTTGCTCTGCATGGTCCAAAAGGATACTGGCCGATAAAGACGCGTATCTGAAACTGTGGTTTCAATTCAAACGAAATCTTCCTGCAAACATTCTCGAAGAGGCTCAAGCATCCGCGGAACTCAAAGGGCTGGTAAGCGAAGAAACGCGGCTTGCTCTATTATCGTTCA
Source organism: Bacillus nakamurai (assembly GCF_001584325.1). Taxonomy (GTDB): domain Bacteria; phylum Bacillota; class Bacilli; order Bacillales; family Bacillaceae; genus Bacillus; species Bacillus nakamurai. The sequence goes on along the minus strand of NZ_LSAZ01000012.1, from coordinate 18,108 downwards.
TTGATGATGTGCGTTTTGAGATTGAAAGAATGAGAGCGGAAGCAGATGCCTATACCATTGACGATAATCAAGATGACGACGAGGAACAGGAGGAAGATGACAAGGCGGATACAGACAAGACAAATTCTGATCCTGAGTAAACGTGCAACTCATTCATGAGGGGCTTTTTTTATGCCTTTTTTTCGCGTTGTAGGCGTTAAAGAGCAACCGAAATACTTTTGAACTTGTTAGGGGCTTCGGCAACTGATAAGGGCAAGGAGGACACACAGAAATGAAACGATTAAACACGGATAAGTCAGTCAGTCCGTCAATGAATTTTATGAAAAAAGAAAGGCTGCCACTGCGCATTAACCTTCAGCATTTTTCCGAACCAGGGGGCACGGCCGATCCAACACCGGGAGCCCAGCCAGCAGGTGGAACTGGTAACGATCCAGCACCACAGCCGAGTGGCGGAGAACTCACGCTGGATGCAGTCCGGGCTTTCTTAGAAACAAATGACGAGGGAAAGAAGCTGCTTCAATCAACATCTGATGCAAGGGTGACAGAGGCGATCAAGACGTATGAGAAAAATACGTTGCCGAAGAAACTTGAGGAAGAGATTTCAAAGCGGTTTCCTCCTGAAACAGAGGAACAAAAGCAATTACGTGAGTTGCAGGAAAAATTCCAGAACCTTGAGCAAGAGAAAACGCGGGAGTCGTTGAGAAATACGGCCCTTTCAATTGCAACGGAAAAAGGCTTGCCTACTAATCTTGTTGACTTTTTTATCGGTCAGGACGATGCAACCACAGAACAAAATTTGAATACCTTGGCGGAAGCCTTTAAGAATTTTGAACAAAGCATCGTAAACGATCATTTCAAAAAGAACGGCAGCACGCCGCCACCATCAGGCGGAGCGTCAGCGCCATTGACTCTTGAAGATGTTAAGAAGATGACTGCCGAAGAAATAAATGAAAATTGGGATCGCATCGAAAAAATCGGAAGATAGAAATAGGAGGATAAAACAATATGGCATTAAATGAATTTGTCCCGCAAATGTGGAGCGCAAGACTTCTTTATAATCTGCAAAGAACATTGGTTTATGGTCAAACGGGAGTCATTAACCGGGATTACGAAGGGGAGATCACTGGAGCTGGTGACTCTGTGACAATCAACAATATGGGACGCGTAAAAGTGGGTGACTACACCAAAAATGATGATATGGATAGCGCGCAAACACTGGATTCTGCAAGCCGCAAGCTTCTTATTGACCAGTCAAAATATTTCAACTTTCAGATTGATGATATTGATAAAATCCAACAAAATCCAAAGTTAATGGATGCGGCTATGCAAGAGGCAGCATACGCCCTGAAAAATACTGCTGATTCATTTATTGCTTCTCACTATGTGGATGCAGCCCACACGATCGGTAGCGATACGAAAGCTGTTTCACCAACAAAAAGCGACGCGTACGAATATCTTGTGGACCTTTCAGTAAAATTGGACGAAGCAGACGTGCCGGAGCAGGGGCGCTGGGTAGTTGTAACGCCTTGGTATGAAGGATTAATGCTAAAAGATGACCGTTTTGTAAAGGCCGGGAACATGTCTTCAGAACAACGTCTATTAAATGGTGTTATCGGACAAGCTGCTGGATTCACAGTCTTAAAATCGAACAACGCGCCACTTTCTAAACCCGAAGGCGGCACAGAAAATCACAAAATTATTGCTGGTCACAGCATGGCGTGGTCTTTTGCAGATCAAGCGACGCAGGTTGAGAAATACCGTCCTGAAAAACGTTTTGCTGATGCAGTCAAAGGGCTCCACTTGTACGGTGCGAAAGTAACAAGACCGGAAGCGCTGGCGGTATTAAGCGCAGCCCGTCCACAATAGGAGGGCTTTCTTTATGTGGATTCAAAATACTGATACCGGTTCAACTTGGTTTGTTGAGGATAAACACGGTAATAAGCTTTTGAAAGAGGACAGATACAAAAAAGTACAGTCGCCCATTAAAAAAGCTGAAAAAAACAGCAAGAAGGCAGCGGACAAAACAACAGATGAAGAGAATCAAGAATCTGCTGGCGCTGCTGAAAAAGCATCTGACGAATAGGAGGGCTGGCGGTGGATAAAGAACAAACTGAAAAAGAGCTTTTGAAGCCGTTAACCCGTAAGATGCAGGAGTTTTTACGGAAGTTGAAGCGGCTTTTTCGTGGTACTTCTGAAAAAATACTTTCCAAGTTGACTGCTCTGTTTGTCAAGCTTGATAAAGGGCGGGAAATCAGCCGTGCTGATGCGAATCGGAACAATGATCTTTCTCAGATAAAGCGGGACATAGCTTCACTTGTAGCTGCCCTTTCAGCAAAGGTTAAAACGGCTGTTCTTGATTTTCTGAATGAAACCTATGAATCATCGTATAACTGGCTCATGCTTGGTATCTTATCAGCGGTCGGCTTTAATCTGTCTCGTGGACCGAAAGGAAAATTGCCTGCCAAGTGGGCGGCGCCCGCGTCAATCCCGCAGGCTATTACAAGCAAAAATATGATCAAAGCCATCGAAACGGACCGTAAAAAGACAATTCAGAAAATCAATCATACGATTGAACGCGGTTTTATTGAGCGGAAACGTTTTGCGCAGGTAGCGAAGGAGCTGCAAGCTGATGTGGGCGTCAGTTATAACCGTGCGCAACGCATTGCCAGAACAGAAATGCATCGAGTGCGGGAAAAAGCAATGCTGGACGCTGCCATGAAAGCCGATTACCAAGGTATTGCAATGAAAAAGATATGGCACAACATGGGTGACGAGCGGGTTCGTGAAGGGAAAAACGCAGATCATGTTCATTTAGAAGGCCAGGCCAGGTATGTAAATGAGCTGTTTGACCTCGGTCAAGATAAAAACGGCAAGTCTGTGAGGGCGCCGGCACCGGGACAAAGCGGAGATCCCTCAAATGATATAAATTGCAGGTGCTTCGCGACATATGAACCCGTGCTTTGAAAGGACTGAGAGAAATGGACCTATCAGAATTAAAAATACGGCTGGGAATCCCCGAGGATGACACCTCGCAGGATGCAAAGCTACAAATAGACCTTAAAGACGCAATTTCTTTCGTTAAGGAAGAGTGCAATAACTCTTTTGTGGGGCCAGATGGAGTTGAATCATTACCGGGCCCCGTAAAGAAAGGAATTGCTCTCATGATTGAAATTGATCGGGACAGCCCGAAAGGTGTTCAGGCTGAATCAATTGGCGGAATGAGTAAGACATACACGGCGGATGACGTAAGGTATAAGCCTGCGTTTGATTTTTTCCGGCCATACAAAAAAATCCGTTTTAAACCATTGAGGTGATCAAATGGGACGCCGAAATATACGGGTGCGGGATAATAACCGTATTCCGGAGGTCATAAGAAACCTCAGTTCCGTTGGAAAGATGAAAGTCGGAATTCTGGACGGCGACCGTCAAATGATCGCGGCTGTTCACGAGTTCGGCTGTCGTATTGCTGTTACTGATCGCATGCGGAACTATCTTGCTGCCAAAGGGCTGTACCTCAAGAAGGATACACAATTTATTAATATCCCTGAACGGTCATTTTTACGGGCTGGATGGGATGAAAACGAAGATGAGATTGTACAAGAAGTAGAATCGTTGGTCAGTAGAGCCCTAGAGAACGGCGATTCTATTAATGACATTATGAACGCGGTCGGCCTGCTGGCAAAGGGGCGGCTTCAGACGTATGCAAGAGACTTGCGGAGCCCGGCCAATCATCCATTTACAACAGAGGAAAAAGGCTCTTCAAATCCGTTAGTAGATACTGGGGAAATGATCGGTTCTATGGATTACGAGGTTGAAAGCTAATGAAAAATCATTTTCAGTTCGGGGAACTGATTGAGAAATACAGCGTTGATTTTACATTGTTGCTCCCGGCGTCTGAGGGGTTTTATGACGATCTCGGAAAATGGGTAGAAGGCCAGCCCGAAAAGTCGGAAGAAAGAGGCGCCGTAGTCCCTTTGCAGGCGCAATTAATTTATCAATCTGGCGGACGGCTTACGGTCATGGACAGGCAACTATACTTCAAAAAAGAAATACCTATGAAAGCTCAAGTGCTTTTTGATGGTGTAACTTTTGATGTTGAAGCAATGACGCCGTACGGGACATATGCCGATTTCAACAGCTATATCTTAAAGGCGGTGAGCAATTCAGATGGACTACAGCAGCATAATTAGAACGGTTCTCGGAATGATTAAAGAGAAAACCGGCCATGTCGTTATCGAAGCAAACGGGACAGGTAAACAGCCTGTATATCCTTTTTGCACGTATACCGTCACTTCTCCATATTTGCCGCAACACAGGGGCATTGAGGAACAAGGAGTGTTAACGGAAGACATTGAGCTGGTTTTTTCTTTTACGTGGATTTCCAACAATCACATTGAAGTCATTTCCCTTGCTCAAGAAACTGCCTCTTATTTCAAAACAGCCGACGCCCGGCAAAAGCTTCATGACAATGGTCTAGCGTGGGTGAGAAACGACGGCTTCGGTAATCGGGATACTTTTATCACGATAGACACAGAACGCCGCCACGGCTTCGATATGCGTCTTAGAACGCGCGCCACTTATGGCGAGTCAAATGCGGAGTATTTTGATTCCGCACAAATAGAAAACACAGGAGGTTAATACACATGCCACTTAGTGATGTAACGGTCAAAATTGACCTGGTGAAACCGTCGAACCTCAAAGGATTAGGGACACCCCTTATTCTCTCGAAGGTTGCCGGGCACAACACATATAAGGAATACGGCTCATTAGAAGCTGTCAAAGCGGATTACGCAGAAGGAACACCCGCATATAAAAAGGCTGCTGCCATTTATGCGCAGGGCGACAACGCTCCGTCAAAGGTTGCCATTGGTACTTACGGAGGCGATCCGGAAACCGGGGGAAGTGACGGAGCGGGAGCTGCTTCCACATTTACAATTCGGAATGCTTTTGACGAGTATTTTGATAATGATTGGCACTTCCTCATTCTCGCTGATGCAACAGCAGACGAGAAGTTGGAAGCTGCAAAGGCAATGGAAGAAAAGTCATATAAGTTTCTTGTCCTGCAAGTAACAGACCGGGAAGAAGTATCTTCCTATACCGGAAAGGACCGGACAATCGTTTTTTATCATCCGATAACAAGCGAGCATCCAGACGCCGGGCTGGTTGGTGCCGTCGGCTCCCTGACAGTGGGTTCAGTTACTTGGAAGTTCAAAAACATTGTGGGCGTTACCCCGCAAGACTTGAAAGCGGACGAGCTTCAAAAGCTCCACAAAGAGGGAGCTATCGCCTACGTGAGCAAAGCGGGCCACAGTGAGACGTCAGAGGGCATTACTGCTTCAGGTGAATACATTGACGTCCTACACGGCAAAGACTGGGTGAAATTGAATATTGAAACATCCATTCAATCGGCATTCTCAAATAACGGTAAAATCCCGTTTTCGAATGCCGGTTTTTCATTGTTAAGTGTACAGGTTACGAATGTACTTCAAAAAGCCTTTTCAAATGGGATTGTCGCTTCTGATGAAGACGGCATGCCCGTTTATACCATCAGCACAAAAAAACGCTCTGAAGTATCAGACGAGAACAGAAAAAATCGCGTGTATGACGGCCTTTCTTTCACGTTCGAATTAGCTGGTGCGGTTCATTCCGCCTCAATTACAGGCGAAATTTCAATCTAAAGGGGGAGAATAGTCAATGGCTGCTTATGTTTATGATGCGAACGAGGTCAACACGAATATCGACGGGAAAATCGTTACTGGTTATTCAGAGGGTACCATGGTTTCATGTGCAAAAGACGAAGAAAAGTTTTCAACAAAAGTCAGCGCTAAAGGTGATGTGAGCGTTGCAACCAAAAATAATCCGTTAGGCACAATTACGCTTACTCTGTCCATGGGTTCGCCGTTTGTGCCTTATTTAAATGGATTGGCAAACACGGCCAAAACATTTCCTATCTGGGTTACTGGTGGACAGGAGAAAATCGGCGGCACTGAAGCCATGGTAAAAAAGCCTGCTGATGCAGAATTCAGTGACGAAATCGGAGATCGTGAATTTGAAATTCAAGTCTTCGATTATACAGTTTTAGAGCAGTAAGGTATTAATCATGTCGAAAAGAAAAAAATCAAATGCAAAAAAGCAGTCCACTCGGGCTGCTTTTCAATATATGCAAACCAAACAATCGGAGGGAAAACCTATGTCAAAATTCGGTAAACAAAAGAAAGTAACTATCCAAGGAACTGAGTACACTCTTCAACACCCAGGAACACGTCGTTCAATTGAATTTAACGATGAGGCTATTAATATCAATACAGGGATGTTTTCGTCTGCGAAACTGTATGAACTGTACATGAAAGAAGTAGTTGTTGAACCGAAAGTAAGCTATGACTATTTTGATAAGAAACCTGGTTTCCTTGAGCTGATGAAAGAGGTTCAGACCTTTCTTAACGCCGAAACCGAAGCCGAAACAGTTCTACAAAAAGAAGGCGAGTGACAACTGGCCTATGTATCGGCTCGTGATGTCTGAGAAGTTTTCTTTCACAGAGGTTGCAGCTATGGACCTCGATACGTTACTCGAAGCCAATGCAGCTTTGGACATTCACCTGGCCGAAGAAAACAAACGAAACAAAAAGAAATAAGGGGGGTTAAACGTTGACAGACGCTTTGCGGAGTACGCATATTGATGTGGAATTAAACGTTGACACCTCCCCTCTTGAACGAGCAAATCGCCAGATTGATAGACTTGTTGATCATACAGATAATGCGGCCGGCCATTTTTCTCAAATGCGCACGCAAATGTCCAATATGCACAGGGAGCAGCGAAGATTCAGAAATATGAGTATGATTCTGGACAGTTCTTCGCTGCAAACTGCTGCGCGGACAATTGAAAATCTTGGCCCCGCATTTGACCTTATGACTTCTCATGTGGAAAGTCTGAACCGGACCATTCAACAAACGAACAGGTTAGTGCAAAATATACCGTCACGCGTGAGCATCGACGTTGATCACTCATCATTGAACAATGCAAATGATCAAGTTGATAGGCTGCGAAACAATTTGCATAACGTGGACATGCGCCGGGTTAACGGAGGATCATCACAAAGCACGGCGGCCATGCCTGCACCTGATTACAGGGGTATGCGTTATTATGGGCGGGAAATGGACTTTTTGCGCGGCTCAACACGCGGACTTGAAGCAGATACTATTCAAATGGTCAATGAAATGCGCCGGGCTTGGTACGAGGAAAGATACGGAATGAACGGTTTCCGTAATGAGCTTATACGGGCAAGGTATGGCTTCTTTCAGTTAGGCCAAGAAATGGACAACTGGACCGGGACAAATGAACAGTTCATGGATGAAGTGTACAGGCTAGGCCGGGAACATAAAGCAGTTACTGACAACATGATCAAAAACAATAAAATGATGCGCATGAGCATGTTGCAGTCCATCGGTACGATTATGGCAATGTCAACACAATCGGAAAAGATCGCTGCCAATTATGACAGGATGGCAAACCCGTTATACCAAGTCAACAAGGCGGGGCTTGCCGTATCAAATACCCTTGAAAATATGGCGAAGCAGGGAACTGCGGCACATTTGGCCTTGAAGATGCTCGGGCCTACCGCAAATATGAAACAGCTTCAAGATATGACAGGCATGATTACACAGGGGTATATGCGTTTTCAGATGGTAGCGCTTGGCGCGGCCTTCACAAACTTTTTCCTATTCCAAGGGCTACATAAGGCGGCCACACAGACCGTTCCCGGTTATTCGAAGGCTTGGGAACAGATGTGTAGCACTCTTCTAAAAGCCATTCAGCCGGCCCTTGAAGTATTCGGAACCGTTGCCATGTCAATTTATAAAGTCGTTACCGCAATTGGAAAGATGATCATTCAGTTCAACAAAGCTCACCCAGTGCTGGCGAAAATGATCCAAGGATTTTTATTGCTCATCCCTGTTTTAACCCTGCTTTTATCGCCCTTGGCAATAGGAGTGGGGTTACTTAATGGGTTCCTTGGGGCTCTCAGCAGCCTTTGGATGTTTATTGGTCCGGTGGTAACGGGGCTTGCTGCCATGTCCGGGACAGTCTATGTAGTCGCCGGCTCAATTGTCTTGCTTGTAACAGGCATTTATATGCTTTACAAGAATTTTGACAAGCTTCAAGAGCGATTCAAACCGGCTACGGATGCCATGAAGCGTTTTGCGGATACCGGAAAAACTGCGGTAGTCAGTGCCTTCCATACCATGATTAAAGAGGTACAGGGGCTTAAACCTGCATTTATGAAAGGCTTTGAGGATTCACAAAAGGTTGCTGTATCCGCAATTCATAAGATGCAAGCCGAATCCTTAAAATTATGGGATCGGTTGGGCGAGTCGCATCCTCATTTAGTCGCTGGGATTGAGGCAGCTTACAAAACGGCAGTTGATACTGTTTCCTCATTTGTTCAGAATGCAGGAAAACGAGTAACCGACTTTTTCGGAAAGGGATTAACCGAAGGGTTGAACAGCTTTATTAAAGGCTTCATGAATCAACTCAAGATTGGTTTATCAAGCTTTCAAGGGATTGTGTCAATAATTGCGCCTATAATTGCGTCGATTGGTCTTTCTTTCTTGGGAGTCACCGGACCGATAGGAATAGCAATTGGGGCGATCCTTAGTTTTGCCGGATATTTGTATCGTTTGAAAGATGCAAACCAAGTTGTCAGCAATGCAATTCATTCGGCCTGGGCGACTGTTCAATCTGTTCTTACAACGGTATTTACGGCCATTCAACCGATTATCACGACAGTACAGCAGGTTTTCGGTCAACTGGTAGCACAACTGACACCGCAATTTCAGCAATTAGCTGGTCAAATGCAACAGACGTTCATTCAACTTGCGGGAAATCTTGTTCTTTTAGCGGCAGCGGTTTCACAAACACTTTCAACGATTGGCCCACAATTAATTCCGTTGATCCAGCAGTTATTAACCGCGTGGATGCAGGTTTCAGGTCAATTGATGACAAGTGTATTGCAGATTGTCAGCGCGATTCTGCCTTTACTTGTTCAGGGATTCCAAACTGTTTTTCCAGTCATTCTAAGCGTGATAAATGCGGTCTTACCGATCATCATTCAATTAATCGGCAGCTTTTCAGGGGTTATCGTTACGATAATCCAGACCGTTCTACCGATTCTGGTTCAGACAATTCAAATGGCCTTTCCGTTGATTATGAATATCATCCAGCAGGCTCTGCCGATTGTGGTTCAATTGATCCAGTTACTCGGCTCAACAATCGGACAAATTGCCATCCAAATCCTGCCGTTAATTTTAACGGCGGTGCAACAAGTGTTTCCGATCATAGGGCAGGTCATTCTGGCGGTCCTCCCGGTAGTCGCCCAGCTTCTTACGTTAGCAGCAAATATTATTTTGCAGCTTGCGCAGGCAGCATTACCAATTTTAATTCAGGTAGTCCAGCAGGTCTTTCCGCAGATCGTACAGATTATTCAGGCGGTTCTTCCGTTGGTCGTTGCGAATCTGCAAGCCTTGGCAAATATCATTACCACGGTTGTAATTCCAGCGATCCAGTTTATTCTGAACATCATAAATGCGGTTTTTCCTGTCGTGCTGATCATTGTACAGACTGCCCTAACAAACATTATCGCCATTATTCAAGGGGCGATAGGTATAATTATGGGCATTGTTACGGTTTTCAAAGGGCTTTTCACCGGTAATTTCCGCATGATGTGGGACGGCGTGAAGCAGATTTTTTCTAGCGCGGTCGGTATGGTGACTAAATTAGTATCAAATTCGGCTGATGGAATTATCAAAGGATGGACTTATATCAAAAATAAAGTGGGCGATTTAGCTCACGGCCTATGGAAGAAAGTTACAGACAAATTTTCAGATATAGTCGAGAGTGCGAAGGCGTTACCGGGGAAAATGGGTGACGGAATCAAGAGTATGGCAAAGCACGCTTTGAGCGGAATAACCTCGCTCGGTAACTCAATGACCGATAAAATGGCGGATGCTGTAAACGGCGTTGTCGGCGGGATTAATACCGTTTTAAAGGCCATTCACGTTCCAGAAATCCCACTCTGGAAACCAGAGCATTTTAAGGTGCCTAAATATGCGCATGGTACTGGCGCTCACCCTGGTGGCCCTGCCATTCTCGGAGACGGAAAAGGGTCAAATGCGGGTCCTGAACTTTATAGGACGCCAAGCGGGCATATGGGATTGAGCCCGGCAACTGATACTGTTATGAATCTTCCAAAAGGGACGGAGGTACTCTCTGGAAAACAAACAAAACAAATGATGTCTATGTTGCCAGCCTATGCAAAAGGTACAGGCGGCGGCAATTTCTTAACGAAGGCATGGAATGGGGCGAAGGCCGCGGCCAGTAAGGTGAAAGATGTGGCTTTAGATGTCTTTGATTATATAGGGCATCCTTCAAAACTATTAAATAAAGTTTTGGAGAAGATGGGAGTATCGGCGCCGTCAATGCCGGGAGTTTTTGGTGATTTTGCAAAAGGCGCATTCTCTTTTATCAAAGATAAGGCTGTAGGCTTTATTAAAGGGAAAATGTCCAGCTACGCCGGTAGTTTTTCTGGTGGCGGGAGCAAAGCGGTAAAAAAATGGGTTGCTCAAGCTCTGAATATTAAAGGATTGGGCCCTGAATATGCGGGAGCACTAGAAACAATCGCCATGAAAGAATCCGGCGGTAACCCCAATGTTGTTAACAATTGGGATTCCAATGCAAAAGCCGGCCACCCGTCACAGGGATTAATGCAGTTCATCCCAAGCACCTTTAACGCCCACAAAGAGCCAGGGCACGGAAATATTAAAAATCCTGTTGACCAAATCCTAGCGGCAATTAACTATCTGAACAGCAGATACGGCGGCATCATGAAGCATCCCGGCCTGGTGTCAATGGCGCACGGCGGGCCGTACAGAGGATATGCGACAGGCGGCGTAATCAATAGCCCGCAGGTTGCGGCACTCGGGGAAAACGGCTGGCGTGAATACGTCATCACGACTGAGCCGCGTTACCGGAATCAATCACTAGGAATGTATGCAGCGCTTGGCAAAGAGCTTGGGGCTGAAACTGGATATACGCCAGAAAAAGCAGCAAGCAGCGGCGGTGGAACGTCTGTAAATATTACATTCAACCCGTCTATCAATGTAAAAGTTGAGGGCGGGAGTGCAGAAGTTGAAACTGATATTTCAAAGGCTATCACCCAATCACTGGAAGACTCTTACGACAGCCTGGCGGCTCTTTTTCAAGCGGAGGGGGTTTATTAATTGGCGAAGCTTGGGAAGGTCAATCTTGTTAACGAAAAAGAATCAGACGGGGCGGATGTGGAAGTCACATCTTATCCCGTTGAAAAAGGCGTGCCGATTACCGACCATGTGCAGAGAAAACCGGAAACCACAAGTGTTTCCGGTTATTTACTTGGGAAGACGGCAAACAGCGACTATGAATATTTAAAAAAGCAGGCATATGCCGGCAATCTCTTAACCTATACCGGGCGAAAGGTCGCAAAAGACGTGATCATTACGAAAATCGACCGCGATACAGGGGAATTTACAAACGGGTTTGCGATAACAATCTCTTTACAAGAAATCCGTATTGCAAAAAGCCCGTGGGTTAAGAAGAAAGTGAAAACAGCCGGAAAAAAGAAAAAGGCCAACAAGAAAAAAACCACAAAAAAATCCAGCAAGGTTTATCACAAGGTGAAAAAGGGTGATACGTATTGGGGCTGCGCCCGTAAATACGGAACTACTGTCAGCGCATTGAGACGTCTCAATCCATGGCCTGACAGAAGAATACCTATCGGGGTAAAGATGCGGATTAAATAGGGAGGGTACGGGAAATGGCTACGAGGGATTACATTCCTTTTGATAAAGAGGATATTCCGCAGCAGTTCGAATTTGATTTAGCGGATGACACGTTTATTCTGCGTATAAATTACAATCAATCCGATGATAGTTTTTCGCTGGATTTATACGAGCAGGATATGACGCCTATCGTGCTGGGCGAGAAGCTTATACTTAACGTTCCTCTGTGGACTGATATTGTAAATGAAAATCTGCCGGCCCCCGCCCTTATCCCTTTAGATGAATCAAATTCAGAAACACGGGTTACATATAAGAACTTCATGGAAACCGTGTTTCTTTATATTGATGATGTAGCTGACGGATCGGAGGGAGATGACATTGGCGACGACGAATAAAAAGCTGTTTGGCCGGGTCGTCAAGGTAACCATTGATAACGGCAGTTCGCAGATCACATTTGATTACAAGGACTTAGAAATTCATTTTGAAGTGCCCTTCGACGATGATTTCAAACCCAATGAAACTAAAGTTGAGATTTACAATCTCAGCAAAGATTCAATTAACAAAATCAAAAAAGGCAGCACAATAACGGTTCAGGCTGGGTATCGAGACGATTACGGCGTTTTGACGATTGGCAAAGTGACAAAGGTTCTGAATAACTGGAACGGTTTGGATAAGGTAACGTCGATTTATTCAAAAGACGGCGACGATTATACCCATATGAAAGTGACAACTGCCAATGCTGATCCGGCTGAGAAATATTACGTCAAAAAAAGATATAAGCTTGCAAAGCCGGTTGTTACTGTCAGGAAAGATAAGAACGGGCGAACGTACAAGACTGTCAGGAATTACGGGACGCGGGAAGAGGTTAGGTATCGAAAACGATACATGAAGATTACTTTTAAAGCCGGAACCACTTCGAGGCAAATTGTAGATAAACTGCTGCGCGTTCTCGGGATTAAAGTGAAAAACATTATCCTGCCGAAAAATAAGGTGTACAAAAAAGGTTACCGGGTGACTGGCTTAATAGAAAATAATTTAGAGGAAGTCATACATGATGCCGGAGCCGTTATGTACTATCGACGGGGGAAACCGGTAATTCGTCCACTTAATCAGGGCGATGATGAACGTTTCAAATTAGAAGAGGCCACCGGGCTTATTGAGACACCTGAGCAAGTCGAAGAAGATGATTTCAAAGGTTACAAGGTGAAGTGTCTTCTTCAGCACCGTATCGCTGTTGCTTCAATTATTGAAATCAACAGCAAAACAGCAAAAGGAAAATATCGAGTGAAAGAAGGCACCCATTCGTTTGATGGAAGAGACTTTTTCACAGAATGCAAGGTGATGTAATGAGTAAAGCGACGAGGTTTTTCGATGCTTTTGAGAAAAGAATCAAACTATCCATCCATACACTGGCCCCGGCTCGCGTTGTGAAATACAATGCGGAGAAGCATACTGCTGACCTGCAATTGTTGTTTCTTACGAATGATGGTGAATACCTTCATGAATACCCTTTGATCGAACACGCACCAGTTTTAAAGCATGTTGAGCCTGATATAAAGGTCGGTTCCTCGGTCTTTGTTTCATTCGCTGAAAGATCCCTTGATAACTTGGATGGAAACAAAACGTTTGATCCTGATTCCCGCCGAACGCACAGTATCAATGATCCGGTTGTCATAGGAGTGTGGGAAGGATGAAAACGCTCAAGCTTGTTGACGGTGATCTGTGTTTTGAAAACGGCACTCTTCAGATGGTCGAAGGGAACGAGGAAATTGCTCAATCAGTCGAATTAACCTTAAAAACAAGGTTAGGGGAATTTACTCTGGATGAACATTTCGGATTGGATCGAAGTAACATTGTCGGGAAAGGTTTTGACCAAGAAGAGGCGCAATACGACATTATTAATGCTGTGACACAAGACGAGCGCATTGCGAGCGTTGAATCAATTGAGTTTTCTCATGATAAAGAGACACGAAACCTATCTGTCCACTTAAAAATGAAGAAAGAGGATGACCAAACAATCGAATTGGGGGGTGTTAATCTTGCTTGATGAAACAGGATTCCAGCGGCAGACCTATGCGGAGCTTCTTGATAGTATGGAGGACAAAGCGAAGGAGCTGTTTGGCGAAGATATAAACACATCAAGCAAAACGCCATTAGGCATTATCCTACGTATTTTCGCTTGGTTTTTAGCAGGAATTTGGGACATTGCTGAGAGGGTATATAATAGCGGCTTTGTTAGTAAGTCAGAGGGTGTTCAGTTGGACAGGTTGGGAAGCAATTTCGGAATAAGCCGGGAGCCGGCAGCCGAGGCGGTCACAACTCTGTTTTTTACCGGGGAACCCGGTTTTGTCATAGAAGAGCAAACCCAATATACAACGGAATCCGGTATTTATTTTGAACTAATTGAAGACGTTGTAATCGGGGATGATGGAACGGGCTCAGGGGCGGCCGTGTCACTGTCTAAAGGGATTATTAACAATGTCGCGGCAAACACCATCACCGTACAGGCTGAGACGTTAGAAGGCGTTTATTCCGTGAATAATCCGGAAGCTGCTGCCGGAGGCACTGATGAGGAATCTGATCCGGAATTTCGGGCGCGAATTAAAAAGTCAGTTGAGGGCAGTTCTGCTTCTACGAATGGCGGCATTGTTGCGGCGCTACTTGCTGTTTCAGGTGTGCGTTCAGCGAATATAGTCGCAAACAATACCATGCAAACGGATGCGGATGGAAACCCACCGAAAAGCATTCACGCTTATGTTCTCGGGGGAACAAAAGGAGACGTGGCTCAAGCTCTGTTTGATAGCGTGGCAGCCGGTATTGAAACTGTTGGGGAACAATCGGTTATCATCACAGATGCAAGCGGTCTGGATCATGATGTTAAATTCGATTTTGCGAAAGAAGTGAAAATCTATGTGCAGTTGGATTTAAAAACAAATGCTTCATTCCCTGCCGATGGCGTGAGCCAAATCAAAAACAATCTTGTTTATAAAATTGGCGGGATTGACGAGAATGGTTCATCTTTTACCGGCTCGCAGATGGGGGACGATGTTATTTTGTCTCAGCTTTTCAACGCTGTATATCAGGTGAACGGGGTTTCAGACGTGACTATACAAATCGGGAAGGATGCGGCGGCTCTCGGTCAGTCAAATATCACAATTGAACCGAAAGAAGTTGCACAAGTACATTTCTCCGAAATAGTGGTGAACTTGACATGATCAAAGATTTAATAGGAAAGCTTACTGATGCGTTCTTGAAAGACGAAAAGAGCAATATCGGGAAGCTTTTTTTAATTGTAGATGAACAATTGACAGCGTTAAAAAATTCACTGACAACCGCGGAACAATGGCGGGATATTGACGCAGCGCGCGGCAAATCGCTGGACCTTCTCGGTGATAACGTGGCCCAAGACCGTGGCCGGGCCACTGATGAAATATACCGTGTGCTCATTCGTGGAAAGGTCGCCCGGAATGCCTCAGACGGGACAACAAACCGGATTATTGAAGCGTTGGCGAAAACATTGAACTGCAAGCCGAGTGAGATAAACATTGTAAGCAGCAAGGAGAACAATCAAGATGAACCAGCTGCAATCATTGTGAAAAAAGCACCGATAGAAGCGTTAAGTAAAGTCGGAATGAGTGAAACACAATTTTCAAACATTGTTCAGAAAACAGTGGCTGCGGGTGTTCGAGTAGCCTATGTGGATTTAAACGGGACTTTCCGTTTTTCCTCTTTAGCGGACACGATAGAAACAAGCGAATACGGGTTTTCTTCTGATGGAAAAGACGGCGGGACCCTGGGAGGCATCTTCCGGCCTGAAGATGATTACCCGTTACCAATTTAAGGAGTGTGAAGCATATGCCTTTTACAAAAGAATTGCCAGAATGGGGGAATCCCGGACAGCGGCCGCCGCAAACGTCCATTGATCAAGGGTATAAGCCGATGGACCACCCGCCGGCGGATTGGTTTAACTGGTATCAATATACGGCCTATCAGGCTCTGAAAGAGTTGCAAACGATCGGAGCAACGAAAGAAGATGTTTCTTCAGCTGTATCTGATGCCAAAGCTTATACTGACAAGCATGAAAAACGGACTGACAACCCGCACAAGACAACAAAAGCACAAGTGGGGCTCGGTAACGTTGACAATGTACAGCAGGCTTCCAAAGCAGATTTTGACGCCCATACAAAGGATAATGACCGCCATATTACAGCCACAGAGCGCTCAAACTGGAATGCGAAGGAAACGACAACAGGAGCGAAAAACAAAGCTGATACGGCTGAAATGAATGCAAAGGCATATACCGATGAACTGGCTGCCCGGAGAGACAACCCTCATGAGGTAACAAAGGATCAAGTCGGGCTTAGCAACGTTGATAATGTAAAGCAGGCCGACTATTATGCATTTCGCCAACATGATAACAACGGCATTCGCCACATTTCTCAAGTGGAAAGGGACAAATGGAATGGCGGGCAATTAAAAAAACTCACCGACGATCAAGGGAAATATCTAGCAAGCATACAAGATGGCCTAGACTTTCATCAAATTGTGGATGAACTCGATCAATCCTTTTTCTTTTACACCGCTAATACGGGCGTTAATACACCATCACTTTCTACTAGAGGCTTGTATATCGGTACCAAAACTTATGGTGAGGCTTTGGCAATGGACTATTCCGGAGGAACGTGGCGGAAAACTCTTAAAGCTTCAGGATGGTCTGATTGGGTTCAAATTGAAACCTCAGAAGGCGCTCAAAAGAAAGTCGACGCCCACGCAAATAAAGCCGATTTACATGTTACCAAAAGCGAGAAGGATAAATGGAATGGTGGGCAACTCTATCCCCTGACGACACAAGACGGGCAACGAATAAAAATAATGAAGGGGCAGAACCTTTTTGATTATCCGACAGGCTTTTATTTCGGAGCCGGCGTTTTAAACCATCCTGGTGATGATGATTCTGCTTGGTATTATTATGATATATCAGATGTGCCTGCTGACTTGGCTCCCCCGCAAGGATTGAAAAAAATAGTTGCCACACGCTCTTATGATAACCGTACATGGATTTCAACAATTCACAAGGAAGGTGAATTTACAGGTTGGCGGGAGCTTGTTACTGACATTGATATTCCTTGGTTGGATGTGACGTACAAAAACGGAGCTAAAACAGGGGACCGCCCTGTACAATATCGAAAAGTAGGAAATACGCTTCACTTGAATGGTCATGTTCTTACTGACAGGGAAATAGTCTTCGGCAGCATACCTACTTCCTGCGCTCCAAGTAAAGGAGTGGTGAAATTGGTTGCAACTAGTGGAACAACTGGATACAGCAAGATAATTGTATACGCTTCTGGCGACATGAAAATCACTGGTGTCATGGCAACAACAGAATCAAAGGTCAACGGTTACTATATCGACATTAATATTCCACTGACTTAAAGAAAGGAAGGTGATTTCATGAAACTGATATTCCCTTACGGAAGCGACAATATTTATATTGGAAAGCCTGTTGAATTATCATTCGATCCGGAAACCGGAGAGTACGACATGCCTGATAACGCTACGGACATTCCTCCATTATCGGCTGATGGCGCGGGAATGTGGCGGCCTAAATTTGATAAAGAAAAGAATACTTGGATCGAAACGGCTGATCAAGAATATAAAGACAGCTTGAAAAAAGAGATAGTTACCGAACCTGATCCAGTAAAAGATCAGCTTTATAGGATTGGGCAACAACTATCAGCCGAAGAGCTTGCAAGAAAGCAAGCTGAAGAAGGCCAGCAAGCTCTAGGGGTGCAGCTTACAAATGAAATCCTAGCACGAAAGCAGGCTGAAGCAGTAAATATGTCAATGGGCGAACAGCTTGCCGCCTTAAAGCTTAAAGTATTGGAATTGGAAGGGGGAATGACCAGTGAATCTTAATTTCTGGGTATATGCCTTGTTCTACAAGTGGGCGACAACAGCAATGGTAAAGCAGGCAATGGGTTTTAACGATTGTACCGTCAAAGATATGAAAGAGGGTGTGGCGGCTGCATATGTTACACCGGATCAGTTTCAGGAAGTAACAGGGCAACCATACGAGGAACAAACAGAAGCCAATAAATAAGGCTTTTTTATTTTGCCTCGAAGGAGGTGAAACGTATGAGATAGATAAAAGGGGGGCGTACTAATGTCAAAAGTGACGGAGGTACCAGATATGAACCAGATACAACATGAATTCACTGTATTTAAGGGGGAGCAAAAGACGCTCGAACAACGCGTAAGCGCTTTGGAAAGAGTCTCCGACAGACAAGACCAGCAAATCAT
>NZ_LSAZ01000011.1 GCF_001584325.1 Bacillus nakamurai | reverse complement strand
ATGATTAATGGTGATCACCGCGACAGACTGTTCAACCGCCATTGAAAGGCTGTTCATCCGTCAACCCCCTTTAGTTTTGATGAATCCCTGACACCAACAGTTCTAAAACTTTGTCTGACAAAGCCGGCAGATCATATTTCTGATCATTCATCACCCACGTTGTCACTGTTTCATCTATCGTCCCGAATATCATCTGCCGGGCGAGGCGGACGTCGAGATTGTCTTTCCATTCGCCCGACTTTATTCCTTCGGTCAAAATGGTGTCCAGCATGTTTAAATAGCCTTTTAAAATGTCATTGATTTTCAGGCGCAGCTTGATATTCGACTGTCTGAGCTCAAGCTGGGTCACAATCGCGAGGTGGCGGTCATTGCCGAGCAGTGAAAAGTGCTGTTTAATGACGAGAGCGAGTTTTTCCTTTGCCGTCGTTTTTTCTTTCACTTCTTCTTCCATGCGTTCAATGAACTGGCCCATCTTTTCTTTGAAGAGCGAAATGAGAATGTCTTCTTTATTTTTAAAATATAAATAGATGGTGCCGTCCGCTACGCCGGCCTGCTTGGCAATTTTGGACACCTGTGATTGGTGATAGCCGTTTTCCGCTATGACTTCTACTGCTGCATCAATAATCTGCATATACTTTGGCCGTTTTTGGTTCAATGTCATCGTTCCTTCCTTCGATAAATGAATGACTATTCATTCATAACTTCATGATAAAAAGGAATCGGTACTTTGTCAAGTTTTTCTTTTAAGGAATCTTGTTTTGGTGAGAAGCATCCTCCTCTTCCACTAAACGCCTTCTTAAAATTTTTCCGACGGCCGTTTTCGGAAGTTCCGCTCTGAATTCGTACAGTTTCGGCACTTTGTACGGCGCGAGGCGCTCTCTTGCGAACGAATCAAGCTCATCGGCATCTGCCTGTGCGCCTTTCTTCAAAACGATAAATGCTTTGACGGTTTCCCCCCTGTATGAATCGGGGACGCCCGCAACGACGATTTCCTGAACGGATTCGTGTTCATACAGAACCTCTTCAACCTCGCGGGGATAAATATTGTATCCGCCGGCAATAATGATGTCTTTTTTTCGGTCCGCGATATAGAAAAACCCCTCCTCATCCATGTATCCCATATCACCTGTAAACAGCCAGCCGTCACGGAGCACCCGCGCCGTTTCCTCCTGATTGTTCCAATACCCTTTCATCACTTGCGGGCCTTTTACGATCAGCTCTCCATGTTCATACGGACCGGCAAGCCCGCCTGTTTCTTCTGAGTAGATTCCGGCATCGGTATTAGGCCAAGGACAGCCGATACTGCCGGGCTTGTTTTTTCCCCAGATAAAGTTCGAGTGCGTGACAGGAGATGCTTCAGATAACCCGTAGCCTTCCACAAGTTTTCCCCCGGTAACCTTTTCAAACTTCTGCTTTACCTCGACCGGCAGCGCCGCTGAACCGCTCGGACAGCTTTTGATGGACGAGAGATCATATTTGTTCAGTTCAGGATGATGCAAAATGCCGATGTAAATCGTCGGCGCGCCCGGAAATACAGTCGGCTTCAGCCTGTCTATCGTTTTAAGGGTGTCCAATGGGTTAAATTTAGGAAGAAGAATCATTTCACAGCCCTGCATAATGGAAAAATTGAGCACGGCGGTTAATCCGTACACATGAAAAAAAGGCACGATCCCCAGCACCTTTTCGGCACCCTTTTTCATTTTATACATCCAGGCGGCACACATTTCTGTATTGGCTTGAATGTTCTGATGCGTAAGCATGACCCCTTTCGGATTGCCTGTTGTCCCGCCCGTATATTGAAGCACGGCGATATCATGCTCAGGATCAATCTCAAAAACGGGCGCATCTTCCGCTGTTTCGTCTTTTAAAATATCAGATAAGCTGTGAATTTGTTCGTGGCCGTCATAATCGATATGAACCTTTTGTTTTTGAGTAAGTGAGTACAGCATATTTTTCGGAAACGGCAAATAATCTTTTATACTGGTTGTGATAATCCGTTCTACAACTGACAGCGTTTTCATTTTTATCACCTTCGGAAACAGCATATCCAGGGTGATAATGACGCTTGGCGCGCTGTCTTTCAGCTGATATTCAAGCTCATGCTCAGTGTAGAGGGGGTTAGTCTGGACGACGATTCCGCCGGCAAACAATACGCCGTAAAAAGCGATGACCGATTGCGGACAATTGGGCAGCATGACGGCGGCTCTGTCTCCTTTTTTCAGTCCTTTTTTCCGCAAAAAGGCGGCAAGCTTTAAAGAATCTGTGAGAACGTCTTGGAATGTGAGTTTTTTTCCGAGAAAATAAATGGCGGTATGGTTCGGGAATTGGGCGGCGGAGTTTGTCAGATTGGATGGCAGGGTTTGATTGGTAAATTCAAGCTCATGCGGAATCTCATCCGGATATTCAGAAAGCCATTGCTTTTCAGACTGCATAAAACCTCTCCTTTCTGTTTTCATATACGCTATTATTATATCAGATGGCTGATCAAATTTGGAAAGTGTTTCATATGATTTTTCAGCTCAAGGAGTGGTGTGTTTGTTAGAAACATTGAGTATTGAGCCCGGCGTTCCCATTCTTCGCCAGCTTCCGAAGCCGTTTTCATCAGCAGCATTTCTGCTTCATCCCTTTGTCCGGATGCCCAGCGGCTGGGAGCAAAAAAAGCGAAAGCGGCCTTTTGAGCACATCTATCCGAGCGATGCGGAGATGCTTGCATCCGGCGTTCCTGTTTCATGGGAAACAGTGATGAACATTTGCGGTTTACGGTCTGAGAAAGAAACGGCTCTAGCCCTCATGTCCGTGACTAAGGCTTTACAGGATGAATACGCGAGACCAGAGTCAGCGGCGTTGTTAGACAGGCTTAATGACTGCCAGGACCTTTATTTTCCGATTGAGGATTACACTTCGGCCTTTCTGATTCCGAGTCTGCTGGATGTTTTCAGCTCCAAAGGGTCTGAGCGCTGCACTTATTTTGAGCCGATTGAACAGCACGGAATGTTTTCGCTTCATAAAGTGACGCCTCTGGAGGTATGTAATCTGCTGCAGCCTGAAATGGTGATTGCTGATGAACAGCGGAATGCTGCTTTTATGAGCGTGTATGATTCTTTTACCACACTATTTCTTATGAAGGACCAAGACATGGCAGGCATTGTCCGCGCCATGAATTGGGAAGCGGTCATTTGCAGGGAAACGACTTGCATCGACTGGTTTTATCAATGAAAAAGGCTGCCGATTTTGTATATTCGGCAGCCTTTCGTATTAAGACGTCAGTATCAGATAAATAAGTCCGATCAACAGAAAAATCCCTGCTGCCGACAGCAGCACTTTCGCAAGCTTCTCCATTTATACCGTCCCCTTAGATCCCGGCGGCCACCACAAATGACAGGCCGACTGAGATGACAAATGAAATAAAGCCGACAGCTCTGTTATCTTTTTCGATTTCTTTATCAATTTTAAAACGGGGGGTAAGAAATTCAAAGATAAAATAGCTGACCAACAGCATGATAAATCCGTATACACCCCAGCCGATCATTTGCATCAGCGAATTATGCTGGGCGATGCTGTGCTGAAAGACATTGGCGATTCCGAGGATTTTCCCCCCGGTCGCCATCGCAACCGCAAGATTGCCTTTTTGGATTTCTTCCCAGTTTTTGTAGGTTGTCACCAATTCGAATATGCTTAGAAAAACGACGAGGCACAAGACGGCCACACTGTAATAAGCCGCAATTTCAACAAGCTCATTTTCCCAAAATGCACTCATGACGTTTACTCCCTTTTTATTTTAGTTCGACAATCGTAATGCCTGATCCTCCTTCTCCCGCTTCACCGAACCGGGAGCTTTTGACGCTGCGGTGGTTTTTCAGAAGATCCTGCACGCCTTTTCGGAGGGCGCCCGTTCCTTTTCCGTGAATGATGGACACTCTCGGATAACCGGCAAGCACCGCATCATCTAAATATTTTTCCACACGGCTGAGCGCATTTTCGTAACGTTCTCCGCGCAGGTCGAGTTCAAGGGAAACATGATAGTCCTTCCCTTTGACGGCGGCGATTGTTTTTTCCTTTTTAGGTTCAGGGGATGATTTGAGAAATTCGAGATCTTTTTCCTTCACCTTCATTTTAAGAATGCCGATTTGGACATTCCATTCATTCGCTCCGGTTTTTTCAAGCAGCGTTCCTTTTTGCCCGAAGGTGAGCACCTTTACTTCGTCACCCGGCTTCAGCTCGCGTTTTTTCTCTGTTTTTCTTTCGGGCTGCTTTGATTTTTCAAAAGCAGGCATTGCGTCTCCGAGTCGTTTTTTAGCCTCAATCAGCTCGTGGTCTTTAAAGGATCTGTGTTCTTGTTTAATCGACCGGAGTTCATGAATGATTTGTTCAGCTTCTTTTGTGGCTGCCTCCAGCTTTTCTGCCGCTTTTTGTTCGGCTTCTTCCAGTAATTTGTCTTTTTGGGCGTTCAGCTCGATGATTTGCTGCTGAAGTTCTTTATGCAGCTTTTCAGCTTCTTTTCTGATCGACTCGGTTTCAGAAAGCTCTTCATCCGCTCTTTTTTTGCTTTGTTCCAGTGACGCGATCATCAAATCGACTTCATTGTGTTCGGCCGTCATTTCTGACTTCGCCTGGCCGATGACATGTTCCGGCAGTCCGAGACGCCTTGAAATTTCAAAGGCGTTACTTCGGCCCGGCACTCCGATTAAGAGCTTGTAAGTCGGCGAGAGCGTCTCAATGTCAAATTCAACGCTCGCGTTCATCACGCCTGTCCGGTTATATCCGTAAGCTTTCAGTTCCGGATAGTGGGTTGTCGCGAGGACTCTGGCGTTTGTCCGGTGAACTTCGTCAAGAATGCTCATCGCAAGCGCCGCTCCTTCCTGCGGGTCCGTTCCGGCGCCAAGCTCGTCAAACAGCACAAGGCTGTTTTCACTGACATCTTTTAAAATGCTTACGATATTTACCATGTGGGATGAGAAGGTGCTTAAGCTTTGTTCAATGGACTGTTCATCACCGATATCGGCAAAGACATTGTCAAACACAGCGGCTTCGGAGCCCTCGTCAGCCGGTATGTGCAAACCTGCCTGCGCCATGATCGTCAGCAGTCCGAGTGTTTTTAACGTGACGGTCTTACCGCCCGTATTCGGTCCTGTGATGACAATGGTTGTATAGTCTCCCCCAAGTTCGATATCATTGGCAACCACCTGCTCTTGAGGCAATAACGGATGCCGCGCTTTCTTCAGCCGGATGAAGCCTTCGCCGTTCATCAGCGGTTTTGTCGCCTTCATTGCTTTTGCGTATCTCGCTTTGGCAAAAATAAAATCAAGTGTTTGCAGCACTTCCACGTTTTGAACGAGTTCATGTGTATGTTCAGCCGTATGTTCTGTCAAAACCCGGAGAATCCGTTCAATTTCCTGTTTTTCTTTTACCTTCGCCTGCTGAAGCGAGTTATTCATATCAACGATCGCCTGCGGTTCAATGAACAGAGTTGCGCCGGAGGAAGAGGTGTCATGAACGATTCCTCCGTAGCTTGATCTGTATTCCTGTTTGACCGGAATAACAAAGCGGTCATTTCGGATCGTGACGATAGTATCAGACAGCATTTTTGAGGCGGAGGAAGAGCGGAGCATGGATTCAAGCCGGTCTCTGACTCTTGATTCAAGCGTACGCAGCTGCGTGCGGATTCCTCTTAATGCATCGGACGCATGGTCAAGCACTTCGCCGTGATCATCAATACAGGAGTTAATCTCCCGTTCCAAATCGCTTAACGTAATCAATTGCTCCGCATGCGCTTCAATCAGCGGAATGCCGACGCCGTCTTCCGTCATTTGGCTGATAAAATGCTTCATTTGTTTGACGGCATACAGCAGCCCGGAAATTTCGGTGAATTCCGAGGGGGTCAGCACACTGCCGATTTCCGCGCGCCGCAGAGCGGCTCTGATATCGGTCAGCCCGCCAAACGGGGCATGGCCTCTCAAGCGCATGACCGCCGATGCTTCTTCGACTTCATCCAGCTGTTTTTGGATTTCGGCCAGATCAGTCAAAGGTTTCAGCTGCAGAAGCATCTCTTTGCCGAGCGATGAAGCGGCATGCGCGGTAATTTGTTCTTTTACTTTATGAAATTCAAGTGATGATAACACTTTTTGCTGCACGGTAATGTGGTCCTCCTTACTTATCATTACGCTTCAGAAATGCTTTGACCTCACTTAGCGGCCGGGCATTTAAGACGTGTTTTCTTTCAGTCCAGCCTTTGCGCGCAGCGGTTACGCCCGTTTTCATGTCGCTGAGCATCTCAATGTTATGGGCATCTGTATTAATGACCAAGGTTACGCCTTTATCGTTCGCTTTGATCAGATGCTCCGTCCGTAAATCGAGGCGCGCGGGGTTTGCATTCAGTTCAAGCGCCGTGTTTGTTTTTGCGGCAAGCTCAATCAGCATGTCGATGTCGACTTCATAGCCGGCCCGTCTGCCGATCAGGCGGCCCGTCGGGTGCGCGATAATATCCACGTGCTTATTGGTCAGCGCCTGTTCAAGCCGTTTCATAATAACATGCTCCGGCTGGCTGAAACTTGAGTGAATGGAAGCGATGACAAGGTCCATCTCGGAGAGCACGCTGTCATCATAATCAAGCGAGCCGTCAGGCAGGATATCCATTTCCACGCCTTTAAAGATATGAAAATTTTCAAATTCAGCATTTAACGCGTCAATTTCTTCCGCCTGTTTTCTGAGCCGTTCCGCCGTTAAACCGTTAGCCACTTTTAAATATTGCGAGTGGTCGGTGATCGCCATGTACTGATAACCTTTTGCCATACACGCTTCTGCCATTTCTCTGATCGAAAAAGCGCCGTCGCTCCAGGCAGAGTGCATGTGGAGATCCCCTTTTATATCCTCTTGTTCAATTAGATCCGTTTCTTTTCGATAGGTTTCGACCTCCTGCCCGCTTTCCCGGAGCTCCGGGGGAATCAGCGGCAGTCCGAAATGTGCGTAAAAGGCTTCTTCACTCGGGAAGGTTTTGACTTCTCCGGTTTCAATCGTTTCGACTCCGTATTCGCTGATTCGTTCACCGCGTTCTTTCGCGAGCTGGCGCATTTTAATGTTGTGGTCTTTGGAACCTGTGAAATGGTGCAGTGTCGTCGGGAATTGTTCATCTGTCACAAGCCGGAAATCAACACTTGTTTCATATTCAAAGGACAGGATGACTGATACCTTTGTATCGCCGCTTGCTATGACATCTTTTATGTTCGGCAGGGAGAGAAGCTGATCCCTTACTGACGCCGGATTGTCCGTTGCGATAATGTAATCAAGGTCTTTCACCGTTTCCCGCGCTCTTCTGAGACTGCCGGCCCGGGAAAACCTTACAATATCCGTAAAACCGGCCAAATGTTCTTCGATTATTGAAGCGATGCCAAGCGCATAGCCGATCGGAAAGCGTTCCGGCTGTTTCCCGGCTTCTCCCAAAGCCTGAAGAATTTTTTCTTCCGTTTTTTTACCGAATCCGGCGAGCCCCTGCACTTTTTGCTGTTCGCACGCTTCTTTCAGCGATTCCGCGTCATGCACGCCGAGCTCTTGATACAGCTTGGCGATTTTTTTGCCGCCCAGCCCGGGAAGCTTCAAAAGAGGCACTAACCCTTCCGGAACCTCTTTCTGCAATTGGAGAAGCGTGCTTGACACGCCTTCCTTCATATATTCGTGAATGACGCTGTACGTGCCTTTTCCGATGCCGGATAAAGACATCATGTCGTCGATTTCCGAGAGGCTGCGGTCATCCTGCTCAAGAGCCGCGGCCGCTTTTCGGAAGGCTGATATTTTAAACGGGTTGTCCCCTTTCAGTTCCATATAGACCGCAATCGTTTCAAGCAGCCGGATGATATCTTTTTTATGCATCATTTTAACCCCCAGTCGTTTCCTGCTTTTCATCATACAAATTTTTCTCCGCCGGCACAACTGGCGCAGAGCTTGAAAAAAACTTCTCCGGTCAAGAGAAGTTTTTTATTTCCCGTACTGGGCCCACAGTTCTTGCAGGAGGCCTGACAGATACGGCGTATGATGAGTAATGATATCCGCAAGCGTTGATTGTGCGAGCATCTGCTGCAGCGCGCTTACCGGAAGTACGGATGCGACATATAACAAAATAAACGCAAATAAATAGACTTCCAGAAAACCGAGCACTCCGCCCAGCAATTTGTTGATTTGTTTAATGACCGGAATACTTGCGATGATATTAAGCGCCGCTCCGATGATCCGAAGCAGAATTTTTGCAATGATAAACAAAATGACAAACGCAATCGCGTTGTAATAGGCCGTCTCTACGTTACCTTTAATAAAAGAAAGAGCCGCCTGGCCGCCGGAAAAATCAGGCGCCGGTATAAAACTCAGATGCGGTGCCAGGTTTTTGTAAAAAAGCGCCGCAAACGCAATAGAGAGGATAAAACTCGTTAAATATATAAATTGCAGGATAAATCCTCTTTTTAATCCAAGCAATGTGCCCATCAGGAGCAAAACCAAGATGATGATATCTATCATATGCTGTTCATTCCTTTTCTTTAAGCTGCCGCTCCAGTATTTCATATTTTTCTTGGAGTTTCATATAATCATGCACCACATTGACCGCAGTCAAAACTGCGAGCTTATTTATATCAAGATATGGATTTTTCTCGTTGATTTCTCTCATTTTATCATCAACCATTCCGGCCACGTGGCGCATGTGCGCTTTGCTTTCTTCCCCGATAATGGTGAAGTGCTGGCCGTAAATGTTAACTGTCGTTTTCGTTTTTTTGCCGTCAGACAACGTTTCTCCTCCATTCCGCGAGAATCCTAGTTCCTATCATACCATGATTAGCGTTTGAATGGAAAGACGAGCCTCGGGCTGTTATGATACACTGGTATATACAGTGAAAAGTGCCAAAAAAGGAGATTATATCGTGTCCCATTCTGTTATAAAAGTTTCCGCTTCCGCTATTGAACAAATGAAACAGTCCTATGCCGGCTCCATCACCCCGTCCGTGCCGCAGGGCGCCGTCTTTCAGGCTAAGCCGCCCGGCTGTACCATTACAGCCTATCGCTCAGGAAAGGTTTTGTTCCAAGGAAAAAACGCCGGAACTGAAGCTGCACGCTGGGGAACGGCTGAGGCGCCTAAAGCCAAAAAAACAGCTGTCAAAAAAGCGGCAGATCCGCTCTACGTTCCCCCGGCGCACATTGCCTCCATGTCAGTGATCGGTTCTGATGAAGTCGGAACCGGCGATTATTTCGGACCGATTACGGTTGCCTGTGCGTACGCGGACAAAACGAAGCTGGCTTTAATGAAGGAACTGGGGGTAAAGGATTCAAAGGATTTAAAAGACCCGCAGATTATTGAAATTGCCAAACTTTTGATCAAGACCATACCTTACAGCCTTCTCGTTTTAAAAAATGAAAAATACAATCAAATGCAGGAAAAAGGCATGAGCCAAGGGAAAATGAAGGCGCTCCTTCATAATCAGGCGATCTCCAATCTGCTGAAAAAAATGGACGGCGTCAGGCCGGAAGCGATTCTGATTGACCAATTTGCAGAGCCCGGCATTTATTTTAAGCATCTGGCTGGAAGAGACATCGTAAAAGAAAAAACGTATTTCAGCACAAAGGCGGAAGGCATACACCTCTCCGTCGCAGCGGCCTCGATTATTGCCAGATACTCCTTCTTACTTGAGATGGATAAGCTTTCCCGTGAAGCCGGCATGACGATTCCAAAAGGCGCGGGGCCGCATGTGGATGAAGCCGCAGCAAAACTGATACTCAAAAAGGGAGAAGGCTCGCTCCGAACATTTACAAAGCTGCATTTCGCCAATACGCAAAAAGCAAAACGCCTTGCTGAACGGAAGCGGTCATAAGAATAAGAAAAGCTTGCAGACGAATCTGCAAGCTTTTTCATTATCCCCTCAATACAGCCTGATACGTTTCTTCTAACGCTTTCAGCACTTTATCGTGGACTTTTGTCACTTCTTCTTCTGTCAATGTTTGTTCAGGGTTGACGTATTGCAATGAGAAGGCGACTGATTTTTTGCCTTCTTCCATATGCTCGCCTTCGTAAACGTCAAATACGGTGACTTCTTTCAGAAGCGCGCCGCCCGCTTCTTTGATGACGGCTTCGAGCTGGCCGCTTGTGACGTTTTTATCTGTTACAAGCGCGATGTCACGTGTAACGGAAGGATATTTCGGAATGGCGGAATACACGACCGGTTCTGTTTCCGCCGTCAGAAGCATGTGCAAATCAAGCTCGAATACATATGTTTCTTTTATATCAAGCTCTTTTTCCATTGCCGGGTGCACTTGGCCGATGAATCCGGCAAGCGAACCGTTTAAGAGAATATTTGCCGTCCGGCCGGGATGCATGTTTTTGCGCTCCGACTGGACAAATTCAATGCTGTCTGACACATTCAATTGGTGCAGCAGTCCCTCGACAATTCCTTTAACAACAAAGAAATCAACCGGCTTTTTCTCACCCTGCCATAAGTTTTTGCGCCATAATCCGGTAACGGCTCCGGCGACCCGTTCTTTTTCAACAGGCTTTGTGTTTTCTTCCTTCGTCAGGAATACAGAGCCCGTTTCATACAAAGCGACGGAATCAGTCTGTCTCGCCAGATTGTATGATACTGCCTCAAGCAGATTCGGGACAAGGCTGTGTCTGAGAATGCTTCTTTCCTCACTCATCGGTAAAGCGAGCATGGTGTTGAATGATTTTTCAATCGCAAATGCGGCTGCTTTTTTATCATTTGTTAATGAATATGTTGTCGCCTGTGAAAGACCGGCTCCTTCAAGGAAACGTCTGACTTTCCTGCGTTTTGCCTGATACGGTGTCAAACCGCCTGTCGTGCCGGCCGTTTCCGGGAGTGTTGACGGAATGTTGTCATACCCATACAGTCTTGCCGCTTCTTCAATTAAATCTTCTTCTATTTTAATATCCCCCCGGCGAGACGGCACCGTGACGACGAGGATATCTTCGGCTTCACCGACTGAAAAACCGAGTCTTTTATAAATGCTGACCAGTTCTTCTTTCGTGATCGTCATGCCGAGCACGCTGTTCACTTTTTCAACAGAAACGTGAATGTTGTTGGCTTCAATGGTCAGGTGGTTTTCTTCCACTGTGCCTGACAGCACTTCTCCGCCGGCATACGCCTGAATCAGACCGGCAGCCCGTTCAGCCGCAAGAAGCACGCGGGCGGGATCGATGCCTTTTTCATATCTTGCGCTCGCTTCGCTTCTCAGTCCGAGGTCTTTCGACGCTTTGCGGACGGTCTGCCCGTCAAAATAAGCGGCTTCCAGTAAAATCGAGGTTGTGTCTTCACGGACTTCCGACTCAGCTCCGCCCATCACTCCTGCGACGGCTTGCGCTTTTTCACCGTTCGTAATCACCAAGTGTCCGCTTGAAAGCTTTCTTTCCTGTTCATCGAGCGTGACGATGGTTTCTTGTTCCGCCGCTTTTCTGACGACGACTTCTTTAGAGCCGAACCGGTCGTAATCAAAAGCGTGAAGCGGCTGGCCATATTCCAGCAGGACAAAGTTTGTAATGTCCACCACATTATTATGCGGGCGGATGCCTGCGTTCATCAGCTTCGTCTGCATCCAAAGCGGCGATGGGCCGATTTTGACGTTTTTAATGATTTTTGCGGCATACAGCGGATTTGCTTCCTTGTCTTCAATGTGAACAGAAATGTAATCCGCTGCTTTTTCCGCTGCTTCTGTATATTCAGTCTGCGGAAGTTTCACCTCTGTACCGAGGATGGCCGCGACTTCATAGGCCACACCGATCATGTTCATCGCGTCAGCCCGGTTTGGCGTTAAGCCCAGCTCTAAAATCGCATCGTCAAGCTGAAGGGCCGCCAATGCGTCAGCTCCCGTTTCAGCGTCGTTTGGAAAAACGAAAATGCCTTCCGCATATTCCTTCGCCACGAGTTTGCTTTCAATACCGAGCTCCTGAAGGGAACAGATCATGCCATGTGATGCTTCGCCGCGCAGCTTTGCTTTTTTGATTTTGAAATTGCCCGGAAGCACCGCGCCGACTGTTGCAACGGCAACCTTCTGTCCTTTGTCAACATTCGGGGCGCCGCAGATAATCTGCACGGGCTCCTCCGCACCGATATCGACAAGGCATTTGTTAAGCTTGTCGGCATTCGGATGCTGTTCGCGCTCAAGCACGTGTCCGATGACAACGCCTTTTACGCCTTCACCTTTGTACTCAATGCCTTCAACTTCAATTCCGGCTCTTGTAATTTTTTCTGCAAGCACAGCCGGATCCATTCCCTGCAGGTCAACATAATCTTCTAACCATTTATAAGAAACAAACATGTGTATCCTCCTCTTACGCCTGTGTAAACTGCGAAATGAATCTGACATCATTGGTATAGAAATGGCGGATATCTTCAATGCCGTATTTCAACATGGCGATACGTTCAACACCCATTCCAAACGCAAAGCCTTGATATTCTTCCGGGTTAAATCCTGCCATTTTCAGCACGTTCGGGTGAACCATTCCGGCGCCAAGAATTTCGATCCAGCCTGTTTTTTTACAGACGGAGCAGCCTTGTCCGCCGCACTTAAAGCAGGTCACATCCACTTCGACGGATGGCTCCGTGAATGGGAAAAAGCTCGGGCGGAGTCTGATTTCACGGTCTTGGCCGAACATTTTTTTCGCAACCAATTCCAGCGTGCCCTTGAGATCGCTCATGCTGATCTTGCGGTCCACGACAAGCCCTTCAATCTGCATAAATTGGTGGGAGTGTGTCGCGTCATCGTTATCGCGGCGGTACACTTTACCCGGGCAAATGATTTTAACAGGGCCTTTTCCTTTATGCTTTTCCATCGTCCGTGTCTGAACGGGTGAGGTTTGCGTTCTCATCAGCATTTCCTCTGTAATGTAAAAGCTGTCCTGCATGTCGCGGGCCGGATGTTCTTTCGGCAGATTGAGCGCTTCAAAATTGTAATAATCCGTTTCAACTTCAGGGCCTTCTTCGACGGTATAACCCATGCCGATAAATAAATCTTCAATCTCTTCCACGACGACTGTCAGCGGATGGCGCCCGCCGACATTCACCGGGCTGCCCGGCAATGTGACGTCAATTGTCTGACTGCTGAGTTTTTTATTCATTTCTTCTTGTTCAAGCTGTTCATTTTTTGCTGTAATGGCTGCTGCAATACGCTCTCTCACTTCATTGGCGAGCGCGCCCATTTTCGGGCGTTCTTCTGCGGACAGCTTGCCCATGCCGCGAAGCACTTCTGTAATCGGCCCTTTTTTTCCGAGATATTGCACCCGAATGTCGTTTACTTCTTTTAATGAACTTGCCGCTTTTACTTTTTCTGCAGCTTCTAGCTCAAGCTGTTTAAGCTTCTCTTCCATCATGCATCCTCCTTTTATATAAACCAAACCGTTCTATGCCTTTTTCAGAAAACAAAAAAACCCGCCCCTTGCAGAAGGGACGAGTTGTGGCCGCGGTACCACCCTTTTTAAGGCAGACTGATCTGCCGTAAGCTTCATTGACATAACGGAAACTACAGTTCCGGTTCACCTTTACGCGCTTTTGGCGCGGTCCCGGTGACAACTCGAGAGGTGAAAATCAATTTCTGAGCTGCGATAAAAATGCTCTCAGTCAGCGGCATTTTCTCCCTGGAAGGCAGTGATGGCAAAAATTGATGTCCTCTGTCACGGTTTTTACATTATTGCTATCTATTATAGTGAAATTCTTAGCTCCGTGCAACACTATCCTCTGAGATGGTACAGAAGGATGGCCGCTGCCACCGCCACGTTCAGCGATTCTGCCTGTCCGTACAGCGGAACGTACAGATTGAGGTCTGTTTTTTGTAACAGATCGTTATTCACACCTGCTCCCTCGTTGCCGACGATTAATGCAAAAGCCTCTTCAGGTTTCACGCTCTGATAAGCCGCCCCGTTTTGAAGCGCCGTGCCGTAAATGGCGACGCCGCGTGCCTTTAAGTCATCAACGAAGGCTTCGAGGGGACGTTTTAATATCGGGATGTGAAAATGTGATCCTTGGGCGGACCGCAGCGTTTTTCCGTTGTAAGGATCAGCCGTTCCTTCTCCAAGCACAACGGCGTCTATTCCCGCCGCATCGGCCGTACGGATCATCGTTCCGAGATTTCCCGGATCCTGTACGGCATCGATCAGAAGCAGCCGTTTCAGTTCATCCGGCTTCTCATGCGGCAAATGGCAGACAGCGGCAATCTGCTGCGGCGTTTCCGTTTCCGTCACAGCGGAAAACGCGTCTTCGCTCAGCACATAACACGGGATGCTCATATCCAAATCAGCGGGAATGGCACTCTCGTCTTTCACAAGTATTTCTTTTACCGTTCCCTTTGCTTTGAGCGCCTCTTCTACGAGATGCTCTCCTTCTATAAGAAATGTATTCGTTTTGGTTCTGTCTTTTTTCGTGTGAAGTTTTTTCCAATCCTTCACTTTTTGATTTTTTGCAGAGTCGATTCGTTTCACTTATTCCTGTGCTCTCCTTTTTTCAGGCATGTTGTTATTATATCTCAAGAACAGCACATAATAAACCGCGTGCGCGGTAAGAATATGCGTATCACATTCAGGAAAAAGGAGCGGTTGAAATGGATCTTAATTTACGCAACGCCGTTATTGCCAATGTGACAGGCAATAACCAAGACCAGCTTGAGCATACCATCGTTGACGCCATCCAAAGCGGTGAAGAAAAAATGCTCCCGGGACTCGGCGTGTTATTCGAGGTTCTTTGGCAGCATGCGTCAGAATCAGAAAAAAATGAAATGCTCAAAACCTTAGAAGGCGCTTTAAAACCTGCTCAATAAGCGTAAAACCGGGTGATGGGACACCCGGTTTTTTTTGTATAATAATGGCGAGGGGGATCGCCATGCTCTTACAGCCTGAACTGGCAAAGAAAATGATTGCCGAAGTGAAACATATGTACAGCCGTGAAGTGATTATCACCGATACCGACGGGATGATCATCGCCGGCACAAATGATGCGCGGATCGGCCGATTTCATGAAGGCGCGCTGATCTGCGCGCGTGAAAAACGAAATGTGATTATAACAAAAGAAGATGAAAAACGGCTTGAGGGGGTCAAATCCGGCCTCAATCTTCCCGTCTTTTCTGGCCATGAAGTCATCGCTGTGTTCGGATTGACCGGAAAACCGGATGATATATTGCCTTTCGGAGAACTGCTCAGAAAAATGACAGAGCTTTTCATCAAAGAAGCGCGCCACATGGAGCAGGCGCAGTGGCAGGCAAGAATGCTCGAATCCTTTATGGTTGATTGGCTGCAATTAAAAGAATGGTCGCCGGGCTTTTTGGAAAAGGCGAAGCTTCTCGGAGCAGACCTCAGCTCATACCGCCAAATCATCCTGATTCAAGGCGCCTATCATCAAAATGAGGCAGAGCAGATGGGCCGGCTTTGGCAAAATGAATGCCCTTCAGATCTGTTCGTGCGCTGGGGAAATGAACGCATTCTCATTAACCACAAAACAGGGGCCGGCTCGAAGGAGCAGCTTATCAGAAGGATTCAAACCATTTTTACGAAACCTGTCATGGCCGGAATCGGCCGGACTGTCCCGGGGCAGCGTCTGCCGGAATCCTATGAACAAGCAGAGAAGGCGCTCTCTGTCGGCATCATAAAGCAGCAAGCAGTTTATGAAGAAGACTTAAAGCTCGACATGTGCCTTGCCGATATCAAATCCGGGACACGGACGGAATTTTCACAGCGGGTTTTTCAACACGCGCTTGAACACGAGGAGCTGCTGGATACGCTGCGTGCTTTGTTCAGCCGGAATTTATCGTTAAAGCGCACGGCAGCTGACATGCACATTCATATCAATACATTGCGCTACCGCCTATCAAAATTAGAAGCGCTGACAAACATGAAACTTGATCATCCCGAAGATATCACGGCTTTTTATTTAGCACTCCGTTTTTTAGATCAAGATACAAAATAAACAGATTATAAGACTCTTTTTTCAGATGTTTCTCCATAGTATGCAGGTTTGTTTTTCTTTACAATAAAATGAAAACGCTTATCTTATCAGGGAGGTTGGGAGAAAGTGATTTCACGAGAAGCAAAGGAGCAGTTCATCCGGGCTGTCGGGCATGAGAATTATGATGACTCGGCCGCGGGACGCCTTGTTTATTCCTATGATGCGGCGCCGCAGCTGCAAGCGATGCCGGATGCGGTGATAGCGCCCCGCTCCGCGGAAGACGTATCACGCATTTTAACCATTTGCAGCGAGTACGGAATTCCGATTGTGCCGAGGGGATCAGGCACAAACTTATGCGGCGGCACATGTCCGTCCGAAGGCGGGCTTGTTCTTTTATGTAAACATATGAACCGCATTCTTGAGATAGATGAAGAGAATTTGACCATTACCGTTCAGCCGGGCGTGATTACGCTTGATATGATTCACGCGGTCGAACAAAAGGGGTTATTTTATCCTCCTGATCCGAGCAGCATGAAAATATCAACAATCGGCGGAAATATCAATGAAAATTCCGGAGGCCTGCGCGGTTTGAAATACGGCGTCACCCGGGATTATGTGCTCGGCCTTGAAGTCGTTCTGGCCAACGGCGATATAATCCGCACCGGCGGAAAGCTGACGAAGGATGTCGCCGGTTATGATCTTACAAGGCTTTTCGTCGGGTCCGAGGGTACGCTCGGCATTGTGACGGAAGCAACATTAAAGCTTGTGCCGAAGCCGGAAACGAAAAAAACGCTGCTTGCACTCTATGAAAATATTGAAGCGGCGGCGGAAACCGTCTCTGCGATCATAGCTGAGAAAATCATTCCGGCGACACTCGAATTTTTGGATCAGCCGACACTTCAGGTCATTGAAGATTACGCCAAAATCGGACTGCCGACAACCGCAAAAGCCGTTCTTCTGATTGAACAGGACGGCACCTATGATACGGTCACACGTGATATAGAAAAAATTGAAGACATCTGTAAAAAAGGAGCTGCCGTGTCGGTTCAAACCGCCAAAACGGAACAAGAGGCATTTGCCCTTACAGAAGCCCGGCGATCCGCATTATCTGCGCTAGCCAGACTGAAACCGACGACCATTTTGGAAGATGCGACCGTTCCCCGGTCACAGATTGCCAACATGGTCAAAGCGATTAACGACATTGCTGAAACATACAGCCTTTCTATTTGCACATTCGGCCATGCGGGAGACGGCAACCTTCACCCGACGTGCACTACTGATATCAGAAATGAAGAGGAAATGGAACGTGTCGAAAAAGCCTTCGCCGATATTTTTGAGAAAGCGATTGAACTTGGCGGAACGATAACGGGTGAACACGGAGTCGGCATCGTGAAAGCGCCGTATTTAGAAATGAAGCTCAAAACAGAAGGAATCGCCGCCATGAAAGCCATTAAACAGGCACTTGACCCGCACAATCTGTTGAACCCCGGTAAAGTATTTGCCAATCCGGCAAGAAAACGCGTGGTGGTGACGAAATGACAACGGCAAAAGAAAAGAAACAGATTCAGGAAGAATTCAAAAACCGTATGGATGAAAGCGAATTGCTGAACTGTATGCGCTGCGGCTTCTGCCTTCCTTCCTGCCCGACTTATATCGAATCCGGCTTTCAAGAATCCCATTCGCCGCGCGGCCGGATCGCGTTAATGAAAGCAGTCGCCGACGGGCAGATTGAACCTGATGAAGATGTGGAACGGTCGCTCGCGCTTTGTCTCGGGT
The DNA here is from genome assembly GCF_001584325.1 of Bacillus nakamurai. Classification (GTDB taxonomy): domain Bacteria; phylum Bacillota; class Bacilli; order Bacillales; family Bacillaceae; genus Bacillus; species Bacillus nakamurai. The sequence continues at coordinate 124,753 of NZ_LSAZ01000011.1, read as the reverse complement.
GCCGGGCATGCGAGCCCGTCTGCCCTGCCGGCGTCAATTACGGACAGCTGCTTGAAGAAGCGCGGGACATTATCAATCAAAATAAAAAACATAAGCCGGGCGTGCACCTTTTGAGAAAAGCCGCCTTTAAAGGGCTTTTTCCTCATCAAAACCGCATGCAGGCAGCCGCCGGGCTTCTTGGGCTTTACCAGCGGTCAGGATTGCAGACGGCTGTCAGAAAAACCGGCATGCTCAGCATCCTGCCAGAGCATTTGCGCACGATGGAAAAAGTGCTCCCGCCTGTCCCAAAACGGAAAGACATGAAGGAACGGCCCCGTTTTCTGCCGGCCGCGCACTCCGTTCAAAAACGGGCGGCTTTTTTCTCCGGCTGTTTAATGGATACATTGTTTTTAGCAACAAATCATGCGACGACATCACTTTTGCAGGCAGCCGGGTGTGAGATCGTGATTCCGGACGGTCAGGCGTGCTGCGGCGCGCTGCATGGTCACAGCGGAGAAAAGGAAACGGGAAAAGAACTGGCCAAACGGAATATCGCAGCCTTCGAAGCGCTAGAAATTGATTATATTATTACAAACGCCGGCGGATGCGGCGCCTTTCTTCAGGAATATGCACATTTATTAAAGGATGAGCCTGAATGGGCGGAACGGGCCCGGCATTTCACAAGGAAGCTCAAGGATTTTTCATCGGTATTGGTTGAACTGGGATTTCATGAAAAGAACTTACAGGCGCAAACGCCGCATATCGTCACTTATCAGGACTCCTGCCACCTCCGCAACGTCATGCACACGTCAGAAGAGCCCCGTCAGCTGCTGAAAAACATTGAAGGAGCTGAATACAGAGAAATGGAAAAGGCGGACAGCTGCTGCGGATCTGCGGGTATTTATAATATTGTGGAATCTGAGATGTCTATGAAAATATTAGACAGTAAAATGAAATCAGCAAAAAAAACAGAGGCAGCTGTCATCGTTACGGCCAATCCGGGGTGTCTTTTACAGATGCAGCTTGGAATTCAGCGTGAAGGATTAAGCAGCCGGGTGCGGGCTGTTCATCTGGCGGATTATTTGCTGGAAGCGATGAATTTGTCATAACTGCTGAATAAAGCCGCGGGGTCCTGCTTGGTCTCCGCGGCTTTACTTCGGAAAAAACAGCTGACGGGAATGCAACTGAAGCAAACACCGGATCAAAGCAGACATTTTTTGCTTCCTTTCACAAAACACCTCTGGCTGTAATTTCTAAGTTCGTGCCGAACGATGACGGACAAGTCCTCCAAATCCCAACATTATCCCGGGATTGACGCTTCCAATCTCGCACTCGGGTCTCGCCACATGTGCGCCCATTTCTTCAAAGCCGCAATGATGATCACAAGCCCCAAGAGCAGCATAATAATGGATAACACGCCATTTAGCACATTGTAACCCGCCGCTTCGGGGTTCAAATATACATACCGCACCATCCAATAGCCGGCATAGTTGACAGTCACATATAAATAAGCGAGAGGGACCAGGCAAGTCAGCATATAGCGCCGTTTATCGGCAATTTTCAAAACCACGGTCGCTCCGATGATTAAGCCGACTGACGCCATAAGCTGATTGGATACCCCAAACAGTGCCCAGATTGAGCTGATGTCGCCTGAATACAGCAGATACCCCCACAGCAGGCAGGCGAGCGCGCTTGAGAAAATGGAGCCGGGCACCCAGTCTGTTTTTTTCAGCGGTTTGTACAATTCGCCGAAAAACTCTTGAATTAAATAACGGGCGACACGGGTTCCTGCATCAATCGCCGTTAAAATGAAGACCGCTTCAAACATAATGACAAATTGAAAAAAGTATGAAGCCAAATGACTGAAAAAAGGAATTCTCGTAAAGATATACGTCATCCCGACGGCCAGCGTAACAGCGCCGCCCGTTCTTCCTTCGAGGCTGAGACCGATTTCTTTGCTCAGGTCAGGCAGATGGACGACATTCATTCCGAGCGCGCGGAACATCTCAGGCGTGCTGTTAATGGCAAAATAATCGGCGGGCTCAAGCGCCGCGGCGGCGATGAGCGCCATAATCCCGACAAGGCATTCCACAAGCATCGCCCCAAAAGCGACCGGCTTCATGTCGCTCCATTTATCCAGCATTTTCGGCGTCGTGCCTGAACCGACAAATGCGTGAAAGCCGGAGATAGCGCCGCAGGCAATGGTTATCGAAATAAACGGCCAGACAGGACCGGCGATAACCGGGCCGCCGCCATGAATAAACTCGGTAAAAGCAGGGAACTTAATGGCCGGATTGACGAAAAATACACCGGCGATCAGAGCGATGAAAACCCCTATCTTCATAAAACTGCTTAAATAGTCACGCGGAGCAAGCAAAAGCCATACGGGAAGCGCAGCGGCAAAAAAAGCATAAACGGGGAGCGCAATCGCAAGCGTTTTCGCATCAAGCGTCAGCATGTCGCCAAGTGCGGTTTTTTGCAGCCACGGCCCGATCACAACACCTGCCATTAACAAAAGAAAACCGACAGTAGAAGCAAGCTTTAAATTTCCTGTTTTTTTATAATAGATTCCAACCCCCATCGCGATCGGAATCGTGATTCCGACCGCAAACGTTCCCCACGGGTTTTTCTCAAGCGCGTGCAGCACGACCATTGACAGCCCCGCCATCGTGATCGTAATGATAAACAGCATGGAAAGACCCGTACAAAAGCCAGCTACCGGCCCAAGCTCGTCTTTTGCCACTTCAGACAGCGTTTTTCCATTTTTCCGCATCGATGCAAACAACACGACAATATCATGAACGGCTCCCCCGATCACCGCCCCGATCAGCAGCCACAACAGCCCGGGCAAATAGCCGAACTGTGCCGCCAGGATCGGCCCGACAAGCGGACCGGCAGCAGCGATCGCAGCAAAATGATGGCCGAAAGACACCCATTTATTCGTAGGCACATAATCTTTCCCGTCCTCAAGCACATGGGCCGGCGTCGGTGTATGATCGGTGATTTTTAATACTTTCACCATCATAAATGTTCCATATAACCGGTAAGCGATAGCCAATATACACATAGACGCTATTACGATTGTAATCGCATTCATTTTTTCCCAGCCCCTTTTCTCTTTTTCTAAATATTATCACAATTACCCAATAATGGGAGATTGTTTTTGACGTAAAAAAAGCCGGCAGCATGGACCGGCTTCTAGCAATCTTATTTTCCCGACAAGCGGATAACATTCCATGACAGCGGCGCGAAATGAGCCGTAACCCTTCCGCCGCTGACGAAGGATGCTCCATTAGAATGCGGGACGACTTGTTTTTTGTTTTGCTGATTTGTCGCTTTGATATCCGGATGCTCAAGTACGATATGCTCAATAATGCGATAGTTTTCGAATCCTCTCAGCTTTACATCCGTCTCCATCAGTTCTTTGCTTTTATTGACGGCAAAAATGGTGAGTGTTTCTTCCTCTTCATGATAAACGGCTGCGGCATCAACATACGGCACGTCTGTAAAATCTGTGCAATCGTATTTCGGGGATGTGATCAAGAGCTTCATAGAAGTCCCTCTTCCATAAACGGAAGCGTGCATGTAAGGATAAAAAATCGTCTGTCTCCATGCCTCCCCGCCCTTTTCGGTCATGATAGGGGCAATCACATTTACAAGCTGAGCAAGACAGGCGATCTTTACCCTGTCGGCGTGCTGCAGCATGGTAATCAGCAGAGAGCCGATCAAAAGCGTCTTCAAAATTGTAGATGTCTTCAAGAATCGGACGGGCCGTAATCCACGGCTGCACCTTTTTATCCGCTTCGTTTGAGTGGTACCATACATTCCATTCATCTAAGGACAGGTGAATGGTTTTTTTGCTGCGTTTTTTCGCTTTCATATAATCACATACAGCTGTTACAGATTTGATAAAATGGTCTAAATCCATCGATCTCGCTAAATAGTTTTCAAGATGATTCTCACGGTTGCCGTAATAGGTATGAAGGGATATGTAATCCACATGCTCATACGTATGCTCAAGCACACCCGCTTCCCATTCGATAAAGGTCGGCATGCCGCTGTTAGAGCTGCCGCAGGCCACCAATTCAATTGAAGGGTCCGTCCATTTCATCACTTTTGCCGTTTCTGCGGCGAGCCGCCCGTATTCATGTGCCGTCTTATGTCCGATCTGCCAAGGGCCGTCCATTTCATTTCCTAAACACCATGTTTTTATTCCGTAAGGCGTTTCATAGCCGTGCGATCTTCTTAAATCACTCCAATAAGACCCTTTGGGATGGTTGCAGTATTCGACGAGGCTGCGTGCCGCGTCCATTCCTCTCGTCCCGAGATTGACCGCCATATTGACTTCGGCGTTTACTTTTTTTGCCCATGTTAAAAATTCATTCGTCCCCACTTCATTCGTTTCTGTCGTCTGCCATGCCAAATCAAGTCTTCGCGGGCGGTCCTTCACCGGGCCGATGCCGTCCTCCCAGTTATAACCGGAGAGAAAATTGCCGCCGGGATAGCGGATCAACGGCACTTGTAATTCCTTAATTAATTCCTGTACATCTGTTCTGAATCCGTCTTGATCCGCTTTCGGATGATCAGGCTCGTATATGCCTTCATAAACCGCCCGGCCCATATGTTCAATAAACGAACCGTAAATCCGTTTATCCACTTCACCGATGATATATTCTTTATCTGCGATCATTCCCGCTTTTTTCATTATGTTTCCTCCCCGTGTTTATCCTTTAACTCCGCCGACTGTCAGACCGGAAATAAAGTATTTTTGGAAAAACAAGAATATGATGATGACCGGAAGAATCGCAAAAACCGAACCGGAAATCAGCATGTCATAATTGTTTCCGTACGGGCTCAGCAAACCCGACAGCCCGATTGGAAGCGTAAACATTTCTTTCGATCGAAGCACGATCAGCGGCCATAAAAAGTTATTCCAGCTATTTAAGGACTGGAGAATAATCATCGCCCCGAATGCCGGCTTCATCAGCGGCGCCATAATTCTGAAGAAAATCCCGAATTCCGTGCAGCCGTCCATCCTTGCCGAATCCAGCAGGTCTTTCGGAAGGCCGAGAGCATATTGCCTGAAAAAGAAAACGGCGACAGGCGATACAATAAACGGCAGCATCACACCCATATAGGAATCAATCAAATGAAGGCCCACCGTCAGTTTAAATAACGGCAGCATCATAACCTCAAGCGGCACCATCATAATAATCAGCACAAGAACAAAAATGACATTTCTGCCTTTAAACTCATATACACCGAGCCCGTAGCCGATCATAGAGGAAAAAAACAGTGTGAGGACCGTAGTAAGGATGCCGAGCACAAGACTGTTAAAAACCATTTAAAATAGATGCTTCCTCCGCTGAATAAGTACGTGTAGTTATCCAAACTCATCACATCTGGGTCCAGACGCGAATTCAGCCCGATACGCATCAGCTCAGATGACGGTTTTAACGAGCCGAGCAATAAGCAGAGCATCGGAAAAACATAAAGCAGACTCAGCATGATAAAAAACAGCGTAAATGCGATTCTGTACACGGCTGACATGTTATGGCCATGCATCGATTACCCCTCCCCTTTAAACGAACCAGACAATTTTAATGAAACGAGGCTGACAATTAAAATGACAAGCAAAAGGACTATTCCGATTGCCGCTCCGTACCCCATTTCATTGTAAGCAAGCCCCTGCTGATACAAATAGCCGACAAGCGTGAGACCGATATTCCCCGGGGAATTATTTTGCCAAAGCACATAGCTTTCCTCAAACATCCTAAATCCGCCAATGATACTGATGGTTAACACGTAAACGGAGACCGGCTTTAAAAACGGAAGGGTAATGTGCCGGAATTTTTTCCACATACTCGCGCCATCAATATCCGCAGCCTCGTACAGCTCTTTCGGTACATTTTGCAGACCGGCAAGAAAATAAAGAATGTTAATGCCCATCCATCTCCACGACGCAAGCAGCACCATCAAAATCATGCCCGTTTCTTTATTGTTGAGCCAGTTTTGCGGAGAAGCGCCGACTTTAATCAACATTTCATTTGCCAGCGACGTGTTCATCTCACCGAAAATGTTCATATGGATTAAAACAAATGAACAACAAACCGAGCCCAGCTTTAAAACCCTCTTTAAGCTTTTAAAAGTGAAAACGACTGAAGCAGTACAATCGGATTCCAAATCGATCCCCTTTTCAATGCAACGGGGCGAATTGCTGATCCTAACATTAGAGGTGAAATGCTTAGAAACAATGAAACAGATACAGCAAAGTGGACCGAATTATTGTGTATCAATAACCAACGAAAACAAATGACAAAGGAGCAGTTTCTCATTGCAGAAGAAACAATTTTCCAAAATCAATTATATAAAGATAACGTAATTGTTGTTTGGGGTGATTTCCATCCTGGTGTAATCGGATTAATTTCATCTCGTATTTCTGAAAAATATAAAAAACCTTCCATTGTTATCTTAATCTCTAACACAGGTACAGGCTCTGCACGAAGCGTTAATAAAACGGATTTCTCTATTGTAAAAGTTATTCAAGATTGTGGAGATTACTTGAAGAAATACGGAGTGCATCGAGCTGCTGCAGGATTTATAAATACCAATGAAAGAACAGCATCTTCATTTATTTCGTTCAGCTATTCAAGAAGCTGCCAAAACATAAACATGCCTAATCCCACCAACCTATTACTTATCGAATTTACCAATAAACAAATTTCCTGAACATCTCTTTCATGATTTATATACACTCGAACCTTTTGGAATGGACACCCTAAGCCTTCTTTCATTAAAATGCTTGGTGAAGATCATTTATTATTCGGTGTTTTTCATCAAAATGTGTATTTGGATTTAAAAAGTGATTTATATGAACAAATAAAAAAAGCTCGTACTATGCATTTCCTTTATACGACGAACTGTTACCACCATAAAAATTTTTTAATCCAGCAAATATCATTGTAAAAAAAGCAGGATGAAGAAAACTGCTTTACTTTACCCTGCTCTTCCTTTTCCCCTCTCTTTTAAGATACTTTCCTCATTGTCCAAAAGATGTTTTACTTGAAATTTTATAAAAGGAGCCCATTTATCATAAGGCTTATTTCTCGATAATACAGTAATACTTGGATTTCGTTCCTCTCAACGACTCTTTCAGTTTACCATCTTCTTCAAAAACCTGTTTTTAAAAATATTTATATAATACCTGTTCCTATTGCTTAGTTATCTCCTCTTTCAAATATTTATCAAGTCCCGTTTGAAATAAAGGGAATGTTACTTTTTCTCCTGCTACTTTTTCAATATTCTTTTTCTGCGACACTTTATCAACTTCTACTTTATCATCAGTCATTTCCTTTTGCTTTTTTAAAGACAACTTGTTATTTTCATTAAGCAACCGCGTTTTCTCTTCAATTAATAAATAAACTTCGTTCTGTAAAAGTGGCATTTCTCTTTTGTAGCTTCTGATTCTCCTTCACCAAAGATTCAACTTGCCCCAAAAGTAATTCACTTTGCTTTTGAGATAATTGAAGCTGGGAATATGTACATTGCTAGCTATAGGAAAAATCTTTTCTTTCTGTTCCAATGTACTAACTTTCTCCCTCAAATCCTGTAGTTCATTCTGCAATTCTTCATTAAGAAAAATAACTTTTTTAACCCTGGCTTCATTCTCTCAATAAAATCCTCTAAATCTTTCTCATAAATCCGCCAACCTTCCTTACGATTCACATTCACCTCACCCACAATCTTCCCCTCCCGTAACCATCTTGTAACAATCTGCTTCGAACTCAATATCGTAACTTTTCAATACCTCCAATGCTTCATTCACATTATACCAACGTGTCATTTTGCATCTTCCTTACCTTTGTAGTTATAAAGTTGCGTTTGTAAGCTATTATTACTATATTCAAGTAAAATTACGGGTATAATTAAAAAAGGATGCACCTAAAGTGGCTGGATCGCTACTTTAAATACATCCTTTTCTTTCTTGAATTAATTCGGCACACAAGTTGATTTCTTTAATTAAATTACTTACACATGTAACTTTTCCATAAAAAGATGCCTCATTTTAACTAACTACTCCCTTAACAACATATTCTTTATAATAGTAATTGTGAAAAGCAGCTAAACAATTATTATTATACAAATGATTCATTCAGAAATCTGATATATCCATTTCTCTCTCAAACAATTCATTTCAATCTGTTTTTCTTGCTCTAATAAATCTAATATTCCAACCGTTTCTGATAACGCTAAGAGAAACTGAATTTCATAAAATCCTACAAATAATTTAGTACATACTTCAAAAACTGTTTGAGGTTTTTCCTTTAGTACCTTAATCACTCTTTTCATTCGTTTTTTCTGTTTTTTAAATTGTTGTTCAATTAATGCATGTATATCAACAATTTCTTGTCCATGTCCCGGAAGAATTCTCTTTATCGGAAGATTCTTTAATTTTCCAATAGATTCATTATATTGAAGAAGTAACTTAGGTCTTTGTGTTTCACCTAAAGCAGGTGGTTCAAGCATTGTATTTAAAAACACATTTTGTATTAAAGTATCTCCACCAATTAATAATCCATCTCTTTCTCGGTATAAACAAATATGTGTAGACGAATGACCTGGTGTTTCTATAATTTTAAAATCTGGAATACTCGGTATTTCGTCTCCCTCTGAAACAACATTTGTGAGCGAACGTTTACAAGACAATGTGAGACTATCATTTATATTTAGCAATTTATTTTGAAAGTTCTCAGGTATACCGTATATTATCCTATAAGTATTTATAAAAGAATCGAATTGCTTATATAAAGTCGTCTCTTGGCTAATCCAAGGATCCATTTTAAAATGCCCATAAACTTTAACATTATCTGGGAATCTATCTAATAATCCTACATGATCAGCATGATGATGTGTAAGAACAATATGTTTAATGTCACATGGGTGATATCCCAAATTTTCTAATTGTTCTATTAAACTTTTCCATGTATTCCCACATCTATTAAAGTAGGTTCTTTACCTTCTATTAAATAAATATGTACGCTTCCAATCGGTCCTGAAATAAGAATTTTTCTGTTATTGCTATATTCCATATTTAATTCATCCTTATCATCTATAAAACCTTTAACTTATTTATTAAGATTATAGAATTAATGTATTATAAATAAATTATCTACTCTTTTCTTCTTCTTTCATAAAAAAGAAAACTAATAAACCCACAAATTAAAATAATCGGTGCACTTATTTTATATAAATCTGTAAAGCTCTTTGCCATCTGATTTTCTGTATAACGAGTTACATCCTCAGAAAATGAATTAACCTGTTCTTTCATCATTTCCATCTTATTTTCTACTTCTTGAGTTACCTGTTTTGTTATTTCTTCTTTTTTACTTTCTCTATATTGAACTGGTATGCTATTTAAAATTCCCATTACCTTTTGCTCAATTAATCTATTTTTTTCCTCTTTGTTTAAAATCTTATCATCTTTATGTGATTTCTTTTCTCCATCTTGTTTTACACTTTTACTTTCAATCTTAGTTTTTGCAACTTCTAAAATTTTTGCTTGTTCACCCTTGTCTACCTGTATTCTTTGAACTCTTTTCTCTGCATACTTAAAAACCTTATCAGTATTAATTGAAATATTATGAGTTAAGCTTGATACAAAAACTGCAACAGCCAACACAACTCCAACTTGTCTCAACATTGATACCACACTCTGTGAAGCAGTTAACAGTTCTCCCTCAAATGTAGATGCTGCTAAAATTGTAATTGGTCCAACAACTAAACCGTATCCAATTCCTAATAACATACATGGAATAATAATTTCTTTATTAGTGGAATGTACAGTAATGCTCTGTAACCAATAATATGCAACACTCATTATACTAAAGCCTGCAAATACAACCGGAACTTTCCCTATTTTTCTTAAAAGTAATGGTGCTAACGGAGAAACAAGAAAAATCATCCCTGAAATCGGTGTTACTAGAAAGGCAGCTTCTAACTCCGTCTTATTTTGCATTCTTGTCAAAAAGGTCGGTAACAAGACTGTTACTCCTACCAAGAACAAATTACTTAAAATTACAACAAAAGAAGCACCCCCGAAGATACGATCCTTGAATAATTGTAAATTCACCATTGGTTCTAAAACTTTTCGTTCCACTATAATAAATAAGAAAAGGGAAGTAACACCAATCCCATAACACATCCAAGCTACATTGCTTAACCAACCCCAATCATTCCCTTTAACCAAGATAAGCGTTAAAAAGAAGATAGTTGAACTACATAATACTAATCCCATCCAATCAATTTTCGCCTGAATACGTTTTTCATTTTTTATATTCAACATAATAAAGCATAAAACGATAGCTATTATACTAATTGGAACATTAACAAGAAATACCCATCTCCATCCCAAATATTCTGTTATTACACCACCCACAGCTGGACCAAGTGCTGCTGATAATCCTTGTGTTACCCCTAAAATAGTAAGCGCTGTATTTCTTTTAGCTAAAGGCACTGCGGAGACCCCAATTACCATAGCTGTAGGAAATAATATGGCAGCTCCTATACTTTGTATAAAGCGAAATAGAATAAGAAATTCTCCACTATGCGCCAAAGCACATAACATAGAACCTAATCCAAAAATAAATAAACCAATTATGTAAATTTTTGCTTTACCAAAAATATCAGCTATACGTCCTAAAGGAATAGCAAACACAGCAATAGACATCGTATATATGTTTAATATCCACGACATTTTTTCTAAAGACGTATTTAGATCTGACTGTATTGCTGGTAGCGCAATGTTCATAATAGTAGTATCTATCATGCAAAGAAAAATACCTAAACACATCAAAAAAACTATTTTTAATCCTTTTTTTTGTTCCATGTACAATCCCCCATTTTTAGTTTAATTTCGTTTACTCCTTTAACATTACACTCTCTTCTAATAAAACAAGTTGTGCTAATTTTTCTTTTAAAGTTATAACTTGTGCTTGATACTGTGAAATTCCGACATCTAAACAAATTTCCTGGGCAAATGTCAATCCTTTTTTCCATGTACCATATTTAGAACGAAGATCCTCTATATTTTTTTCTTTCCTTACTATCTCATCCTCTATCCATTTTTTTATTGTTGATAAATCTTTATATTCACCAAAATACATACGCATTAAAAAATCAGAACACAAAATATCTTTTTCTACTTTTGTTTCTAAATAATGATGAAATTCTTTTACGCCTTCTTCTGTAATGGAGTATAACTTTTTATTAGGCTTATCATCTTGAGTTACAATCTCTTTTTTTATCTTCCCTTCCTTTTCTAATTGCCTTAAAGTGGGATAAATCATTCCAAAGCTTCCATCAAAAAAATGAGAGAAAACATCTTCAAAAACAAGTTTGATGTCATATCCTGACATTTTTTTCTTCATTAAAACACCTAAAATAACATCTCTCCCTTTCACAACTAACACTCCTTATCTTTATAAAAATTGATTGTGAACGCTCATTAATATTAACAAAATTAATATTAATATTGTTAATAACAATTTTGATTATATCAATTTTTTTCAAATTTGTAAAATGCGTTTATTTTTAATTTAATCAAGTGTAAAAATATAACCTCATTCAAATGCATATGAATGAGGTCTAATTATAATAAAATATTTAATATAGCCTATATTGGATGGTCATCTTTCAATAGAATGACTGCCATAGAAAGGATAATTATACTATCATTAATTAATAATCCATAGTTCTCTTTTAAAATCAAGTAAAAAGCATTAAATATTCATCTGTTAGAAACTGATCCTTAAATGCTGTTATATAAATCCAAAGCAACACTTTGAACTTTTGTTCTTTAGATACTAATTGATTTACAAAAAAAATGAAAAATACCTTTCTATGTTAAGTTTCTCTATAACAATTCAACTTAACGTAGCTCAAACACATGAATATACCTATATATAATTTAATAATATAAAACTGACACACGATAACATATGAACACTTGGTTGCACTTCAATACAAAATAACATTTCGTTCTTTTCGCCGTCGTCGGATCGTGAAGCAATTCATTTGATGCCCGCCAAAATGCTGCCGATTCTGGTGGCGCAGACATCAGCAGCAAACCGGCTGTAAATGCCGCACACGAAAAACGGATGATGCGCTTGAATCTTTTTTTCATTTTGCTAATCCCCCCTTTTTAATAAAGCGTTTACAAAATATCGATTTCTCCTTTGTTTATCTGATTTTTCTGTTTCTTTTCTATTGTAGCCGCGCCGTTGATATTTGTACAGACAAAAAAAGAATCCGCTGTAAAAAAGCAGATTCTTCCGTATCTTTATTGATATGTAATACGATCGACCGTTTCCCGGTCCAATTTTTTAATGACTTCTGTAATCAGTTTGACCGTATTCTCATAATCATCACGATGCAAAATAGCAGCATGTGTATGAATGTAACGCGTTGCAATCGTAATAGAGAGCGCAGGCACTCCGTTTGCGGTTAAATGAATGGAACCGGAATCTGTTCCCCCGCCGGCAATGGAATCAAATTGGTAAGGAATTCCTGTTTCTTCCGCCGTATTCACAACGAGATCGCGAAGCCCTTTATGGGACACCATTGAGGCATCATATAAAATAATTTGCGGCCCTTCGCCGATTTTGCTTTGCGCCTCTTTTTCAGAAATGCCCGGCGTATCTCCGGCAATCCCGACGTCCACACCGAACGCGATGTCAGGCTGAATGGTGTGTGCTGCTGTTTTTGCTCCGCGGAGTCCAACTTCTTCCTGAACCGTACCTACGCCATAGACGACATTCGGATGGTCACTGTTTTTCAGGTTTTTTAATACATCAATCGCAATCGCACAGCCGATACGGTTGTCCCATGCTTTCGCCAGCAGATGTTTTTCATTGTTCATCACCGTAAATTCAAAATACGGAACAATTTGGTCTCCCGGGAGAACGCCCCATTCCATTGCCTCTTCACGGCTTGCTGCTCCGATATCCACAAACATCTCTTTAATATCTGCTGCTTTTTTTCTGGCGTCAGGCGGTAATATATGAGGGGGCTTCGATCCGATAATCCCCGTAATGTCGCCTTTTTTCGTGACGATGGTGACGCGCTGAGCCAGCATGACCTGAGACCACCAGCCGCCGACGGTTTGAAAACGGATAAACCCTTTATCAGTGATTTGCGTCACCATAAAACCGACTTCATCTAAATGGCCGGAGATCATAATTTTCGGTCCGTTCTCCTGTCCGGTTTTTTTGGCGATCAAGCTTCCGAGACGATCGGTCGTGACGTCATCGGCAAATGGTTCTATGTATGATTTCATCACTTGTCTTACTTCTCTCTCATTTCCCGGTATACCTTTGGCATCAGTTAACGCTTTCAGCATGGTTAACGTTTCATCTAATTTTTTCATCATAAACCTCCTTTTTTTCATTACTCTTCTTATTATACAGAACCAATGCGGAACCATACGATTAAATCGCCTGAAAATCGGGTAAATGTTTTACATATTTCTTTTTAAAAAAATGAAACCTTTTGTTTTGTTTTTCGTATTACATCAGATCATGACAATATGAGGAGGTGCCTTCACACAAATGGCTATTATATTATTCAGAATTCTTTTGCTTGCCCTTCTTGTTTATTTTCTTTACATGGCGGTAAAATTTTATTCAAATCCGAAAAGAAGGCTCAAACTGGCTCAATCTAAAGAAAACTTTTACTTTTTTGATGAACAAAAAAACACGCGAAAAAATCTCCAGCTTACTTATAAAGGAGTGCTCTTTGAAGGAGAGAAGCACATTCCTTCCAAAGACCACCCGCTGTTTATCCATACCATATTTGTATGGACCGAAGCTCCAGAAAAGCTGAGCGGCTTTTCTGCAGACGATTTTGAAGAGGTCGAAAAAAAGGTATTGGAGCGTTATCCGAATTGCAAGATTGATTGGGACCAGCCGATAAAAAAGGCAAAAAAAGCAGGCGAGCGATAAGTGCTCTCCTGCTTTTTTATTTCCTATTGATGATATACAGCAGCACAAGTGCCGATTCCGCGAAAAAAAGCAGCGGCACGCCGTATACGAAAGATCTGTGCTTCGTCTTATGCCTGAAGGCGTGCATGCCGAGCCATACGCCAAGTGATCCGAACATGGCGGCGGCAAGCCATATCCGCTTTTCTGATATTCTCCACCTGTGCTGCTCTGCTCTTCGTTTATCAGCGCCCATGATCCAAAAGCCATATCCATTAATTAATACCGCATATATAAAAACAGCCATTTGTTTCACCCTTTACGTAAAAAAACCGCTCCCGGAGAGAGCGGTTTTTGCGGCTTACTTATCTAATTGAGCTTTAGCAGCATCAGCAAGCTGATTGAAAGCAGTAAGATCGTTTACAGCAAGATCAGCAAGCATTTTACGGTTTACTTCGATACCTGAAAGCTTAAGACCGTGCATTAAACGGCTGTAAGAAAGACCGTTCATACGTGCAGCAGCGTTGATACGAGTGATCCAAAGCTTACGGAAATCACGTTTTTTCTGACGACGGTCACGGAATGCATAGTTTCCAGATTTCATGACCTGCTGGTTTGCTACTTTGTATAATGTATGTTTTGAACCGAAATAACCTTTTGCTAGTTTAAGAACCTTTTTACGACGCTTACGTGTAACAGTTCCGCCTTTTACTCTTGGCATTAGATTTCCCTCCTAATTGTTCCTTGTCCGATTACTTGATGTTAGCAAGCTGTTGTTTGATGCGTTTGAAGTCTCCTGCGCTGACAATAGCACCCTTGCGAAGCTTACGCTTTTGCTTTTGGGATTTGTTGGCGAATAAGTGACTTGTGTATGCATGAGAACGTTTTAACTTCCCAGAACCTGTCTTTTTAAAACGTTTAGCAGATCCGCGGTGAGTTTTCATTTTTGGCATGGGATTTCCTCCTTATTGCTTTTCGTTTTTCGGCGCGAGCATTAAGAACATGCTGCGGCCGTCCATTTTTGGTTTTGTTTCGACTGTCGCAACTTCCGCACATGCTTCAGAAAAACGGTCCAATACGCGCTGGCCGATTTCTTTATGAGTGATTGCGCGTCCTTTAAAGCGGATAGAAGCTTTCACTTTATCGCCTTTTTCAAGGAATTTAATCGCATTGCGCAACTTCGTGTTAAAGTCATGCTCATCGATCGTCGGACTTAACCGAACTTCTTTTAAGTTAATGATTTTTTGATTTTTGCGTGCTTCTTTTTCCTTTTTCTGCTGCTCGAATCTGAACTTTCCGTAGTCCATGATACGGCATACAGGCGGTTTTGCATTTGCTGCAACTAACACAAGGTCAAGATTTGCGCGACCGGCGATTTCAAGTGCTTCCTGACGGGACTTGATGCCAAGCTGATCGCCATTTTGTCCGATTAAGCGGACTTCACGTGCACGGATACCCTCATTAACCAATTGATCTTTGCTAATAATGAGCCACCTCCATAGTTTCTTCGAATTGATTCACAACGCTTTTGACTGCATTCTGCAGGCAAACAAAAAGTGCGGGCATGATAACACACCCACACTACGAACATCTGCATAAATAAAAATGTACGGTCAACCTGCCAACTACATGAATGTGTCAATCAGGTGAGAAGCGGGTGCTTCTGCTTGTGATTTATATTCAATTCAGTAACTATTCTACACAATACCGGAACGTTAGTCAAGAATGACTTCTCCGGATCAACTTTTTCATTTTAACACGGTGTTGTGGTGAGCGCAAGGAAAAAGTGAAATTATGTTATGGTCCTACTAATCACTGCATTTTCACTTGAAACACTGTTTCTGATAACTCTTTCCCCCTATATCTCCGTATAGAAAAAGAGAAAAGAGTTATAAAGAGGGAGAAAAGGATAGATACAAAACCAAACCAATTCTTTTACCGACCCTGCTTTTCGAGATATTAGCCGGCTGAGGCGAAAATAAAGACCCAGGGAGACCTTCGTACAAACGAGCTTGAAAAAGAGATAAAAAAACTAAAGCCTGCCATACAAAAGAAACAGATGCAGAGTCTTCTCGCGATTGAATTTAAAAAGAAGCAAGTGAAAGAAGTAAAACAAAGACAAAAAGCAGCAGCTAAAAAAAGGTTATATTGATCCGGAAGACCCGCCGTAAAAAAAGCCAAGGCTTCCGCCTTGGCTTATCCTCCGATGAATTGAACGAACACCGGAATGACCAGCACCGTTACAACTCCGACAACTACAACCGCAATGCTTGCCATTGCCGCTTCTACTTCACCCATCTCAATTCCGACAGCCACACCGAGCGCATGTCCTGATGTGCCCAGGGCCAATCCTTTAGAGATCGGATGTTTCACTTTAAACAGTTTTAAGAATAAAGCGCCGAGGGCGTATACGATAACGGCGTTGAAAATAACGGCAAAGGCGGTGATGTCGCTGATGCCGCCGATGTCTTTTGACAAAGGCAGGGCAATTGCCGTTGTCGCCGCTTGCGGAAGCATGCTCTTCATGACAGCCGCGTCAAGATTGATGCCTTTTGCGATCAAATAAACGATAGTAACTGAGCAGACAGATCCGACAATGATGGACGACATGATCTGCCACCAATACTTTTTCAGCTTGTCTCTTTGCTTATACAAAGGAATGGCGAAAGCGATGGTCGCCGGCTCCAGGAAAAACTTAATAATGTCTCCGCCGCTTTTATAATCATCATATGAAAAACCGCCGACCTTCAGAAAGACGATTCCCAGCACCATCGCGACAAACAGCGGGGTGAAGAGGAAAAAGCCTTTCGTTTTCTTGAATAAAAAAGTACCGATGCCAAAAGCTGCAAGTGAAACGACAATACCGAAATATGGACTCATCCGTTTTCCCTCCTAATGCTGCACAAGCTCTTTTTCTTGATTGGGATGGCGCACCCCTGCTTGTTCAGCCGGAGCAGCCTTTTGACGTTTTTTGCTGACAGACAGAATAAATTGAGAAAAAAGACCGGTCGCTCCCAGAAGAATAATGGTAGCGAGTAAAATCACGAGTGCGATTTGCACGCCGTACTGCTGCATGACGCCAAGTGAATTCATCACGGAGATGCCCGACGGGACAAATAAAAATCCGATCAGTGACGTTAATGATGTTCCCAGCGTTTCTACTTGTTCAAGCTTAATCACTTTCAGGCATAAGAGGACAAATAATAACACCAAACCTACGACAGAAGCGGGTATAGGAATGGGGACAATCGCTGCAATCCCATTAGATATCAGCATAATTACGGCAAAAATAAATGCTTGTGTCAAAAATCCATACACTTTTTTCGCACTCATTTTCTTCACCTCTTTCTCTTTGTTGCCTTCATTATAAAAGAGAAAAACACGCATAAAGCGCTTTCATTTTAAATGGCAGGATATTCATTCCGAAATGCAAAAAACGGCTGGTGAAATGCAGAAAGCCGCTTCATGAAATATGAAGCAGCTTCTTTAAGTCCTTTGCGTATGTACGGCTGACGGGGATTTTCGAGCCGTCTTTCATGATGAGATTGTACGTCGAATTAAACCATGGATGAATTTCTGTAATATGCTCCGTATTAACGATGAAGGCGCGATGCACTCTCATAAAATCCGTATCAGGCAGTTTTTTCTCAATAACCGCCAAGGTTTCATGAACAGAATAAGAGGCGGCAAAGGTTTTGACGGATACGTGCCCGTCCTCCATCCCTGTAAAAATAATATCCTTTGTATCTAAAATCACAATTGATTCGCCGGCAGATACAGCCAGCTTATGGGGGCCGGAAGCGGCGGACTGCTCAGCGGCGGCCCCTGCCTTATCCTGCTTAACTCTTTTAAACTTTCTGATCGTCTGCCGCACTCTTTCCTCATCAAAAGGTTTTGTTAAATAATCAAGCGCATCCACTTCGAAGGCTTTTAAAGCGAATTGGTCATACGCTGTGGCAAACACGACAGCCGGCGGGTTTTTCATATTTTTCAGCCGCTTGGCGATGTCAAATCCGTTTTCTCCTGACAAATCAACGTCTAAAAACAGTAAATCCGGTTTTTGATCCATCATGCTGTCAAAAGCGGATTCTATATTTTCCGCCTCGTTTATTTCACTTACTTCATTTGTCCGCTTGAGCAAGTAGGCTAATTCATCTCTTGCCAGCATTTCATCATCAACGATTAACACCTTCAGCATGTTCTTCTCCTTTATTCATCAGTTTCAAGGGCAGCTCAAATGATACTTCTGTCCCTTTGCCGACCTCACTTTTCATTTGCAGAGCGGCTTTTTGGCCGAATAAACCGATCAGCCGCTGATTTAAGTTGTAAAGCGCCGTCCCCGTCCCTTCTTTAGACGGAAGCGGACGGTTTCCGAGGACAGATAACAACTCCGGGTCCACTCCCCGTCCGTTATCCGCCACCTGCATCAAGACTGACGGACCGTCGGACACCACGCGGACATTGACAACGCAGCTGTCTTGTTTCTTTGAAAAAGCGTGGCGGAGCGCATTTTCCACAAGGATTTGCAGCACAAAGGGGGGAATTTCGATTTCCTCCAAGCCATTTTCTATATCCAGGCCGATTTTATATTTCCCGGGAAAACGGGCCTGCTCTAATGACAAGTAAGCGTGCAGATGGTTCAGCTCCTTGGAAAGCGGGATGAGCAGCTGCCTTGCGCCTTGCAGGTTGGAACGGAAATAGACGCTGAGCTGCAGGAGAAGCTTACGGGTTTTCTCCACATCCGTACGGCAAAGGGCAGAAATCGTGTTAATCGCATTAAACAGAAAATGCGGATTCACCTGTGCTTGAAGCGCCTTAATTTCTGCATCCTTCAGCAGCTTGCTTTGCAGCTCCGCTTCGCCAAGCTCAAGCTGGGTGGAAAACAGCATAGCCAGACCCTCGGCGAGTTCCTCCTCTACCTGGCTTAAACCGGACGGGCTTTTAAAATACATTTTCAATGTGCCGATCGTTTTGCCGTTTGACGTGAGGGGCAATACAATGGCCGCATGCAGCGGGCATTGGCTGTGCGTGCATTCAATTTCTTCCTTTGATGTCGCTTTCATAATATGGCCTGTTTTTATGACCCGTTTAGATAAGCCCGTAATCAGGCTTTTTGACGGGATATGGTGATCAGCACCTGCACCGACATGCGCAAGAATTTTTTCATTGTCCGTAAGCGATACCGCGTCCGTCCCCGTTTGTTCGTGAATAATGGACGCCACGCTTTTGCAGGAGCTTTCATTCAGCCCTTGGCGGAAAAACGGAAGCGTCTGGTCGGCAATCATCAGCACCCTGTGGGTTTCAAGCGCTCTCGCCCGTTCTTCTTTGCGGATGATGGATTGAATAATGGAGAGAAAAATGAAGCTCCCTGACCCGTTAATCAATATCATCGGGATGCCGATCATACTCACAAGCGTCCAGGCATCGGAAAACGGCTTGGCCAAAAGCAGGATGAGAAGCATTTGCAAAGACTCCATCCCGATTCCGACAAGCGCCGCCACTCTCGGTGTCGGCATCACGTAGCGTTTTCTGAAATAACGCCCGATCAAACCGGACAAAATTCCCGCTAAAATGGAAGAGACGGCGCAGCTGACAGCGGTCGCGCCTCCGAGCGATAAGCGATGGAGACCGGCCAATAAGCCGACGCCGATTCCTACATACGGCCCGCCCAAAAGTCCGCCGATTTCAACGCCCATAATCCGCGTATTGGCGATGGAGCCGGACGGATCAATTTGAAACACCCAGTCATTATTCATGATCATATTCCGCTGAATCTCAATTCCCGTATAGTTGCTGATGATGCTGAACAATGAAAAGATAGAAATCAGCACCGCTTTTCCTTTATAGCTCTCGGGATGCTGGAGCGCCTGTCTGAACAATTTGGTATGGGCCAGAACAAACCCCAATATCACGATAATGCCGACTCTTTCCAGCATCATAATCATCAAATGCAGCATATCATTCACCTGTTCTTTCAAATTTTATTTTATCATGTTTCCGGACCGAAGGCAGAACTGCACATGAATCTGCCTGTTTTTTTAAAATCATCTGAAAACAGATCTTTAACAGGCCTTGTATCTATTGTAGAATAAACGGGAGCCTTATGGCAGAGTGTGAGAATATGAAAAAGAGGAGAAGATCATGAAAGCCGTATTTTTTGATTTGGACGATACACTGTTATGGGATGAAAAAAGCGTCAGAACAACATTCAGAGAAACATGTTTGCAAGCGGAAAAAAAATATGGCCTTGACCCGCACACATTTGAAGAAGCCGTTCGAAAAGCCGCCCGGGAATTATACATGTCATACGAAACCTATCCTTATACGGTCATGATCGGCATCAATCCGTTTGAAGGGCTATGGGCGAATTTTTCCGAGCCGGTCAGCGAAGGATTTAAAAAACTGAATCAAATTGCCCCCGAGTACAGACGAAACGCCTGGACAAACGGCCTGAAAAACGTCGGTATAGACGACCCGGCTTACGGAGAATATTTGGCAGAGTTTTTTGCGGCAGAACGCCGGCAGCGTCCGTATGTATACGATGAAACGTTTGCGGTGCTTGATCAGCTGAAAGGAAATTATGAGCTTCTCATGCTGACAAACGGCGACCCGAGCCTGCAAAAAGAAAAGCTTGCCGGGGTGCCTGAGCTTGCGCCTTACTTTAATGAAATTGTCATCTCAGGCGCTTTCGGAAAAGGAAAACCCGATGCGTCTATATTTGAACATTGCCTGGGCCTCTTGCAGCTGAAAAAAGAGGAAGCCATTATGGTCGGCGACAACCTCAACACAGATATTTTAGGCGCCAAGCGGGCAGGCATCACGACTGTCTGGGTAAACCGGACAGGGAAGAAAAATGAAACGGATGTAACCCCTGATTACGTGATCGGCGATCTTCACGAGCTGTTTGCGATACTAGAGAAAAAAGAATAGAGCTGCACGGCAGAAATAGATAAGGAGTTTACATACCTTATCTATTTCTTTTTTCAGCTGCGAAATTCATTGAGTCTTCCCATCAGCTTTTCACGCATGCAGTTCTGCCCCGCACACTATGGTCATGGCGTTCCGGTCTTTTAAAAAAACCCCACTCAATATGAATGGGGTTTAGGTCGTTCAGTTATTATTTTTTCGCTTCAGATACTGCTTTTTTCACAAAGTCATCCAGTGAAACGGTTTCTGATTTCTGCTCTCCGTATTTCCGGACGTTTACGGCGCCGTTTTCCGCTTCTTGGTCTCCGACCACAAGCATGTACGGTATTTTTTGCATTTGCGCTTCGCGGATTTTGTAGCCGATTTTTTCGTCACGGCTGTCAAGCTCAACGCGCAAGCCTTCGCGCTGCAGGCGTTCCTGCACTTTTTTCGCGTAGTCAAGATGCACGGCCGGCGAAACCGGGATCACTTGGAACTGAACCGGAGCAAGCCATGTCGGAAGGGCTCCTTTGTGCTCTTCGATTAAGAAAGCAACGAAACGCTCCATCGTTGACACGACGCCGCGGTGAATGACGACTGGACGGTGCTGTTTGCCGTCTTCGCCGACGTAAGTGAGATCAAACCGTTCCGGAAGAAGGAAGTCAAGCTGTACAGTTGACAATGTTTCTTCTTTTCCGATCGCTGTTTTCACTTGCACATCAAGCTTAGGGCCGTAAAATGCCGCTTCGCCTTCAGCCTCATAATAATCATGGCCGATTTCATCCATTGCGGCTTTCAGCATAGATTGCGCCTTGTTCCACATCTCATCATCATCAAAATATTTCTCCGTGTCTTCCGGGTCGCGGTAAGATAAGCGGAAGGTGTAATCGTTCAGCCCGAAGTCTTTGTATACGTCTTGAATCAAACGGACGGTGCGGATGAATTCCTCTTTAATCTGATCAGGGCGGACGAAAATGTGAGCGTCATTTAACGTCATGCCGCGCACGCGCTGAAGTCCTGACAGCGCACCTGACATTTCATAGCGATGCATCGTTCCAAGCTCGGCAATGCGGATCGGAAGTTCGCGGTAGCTGTGAATGTCTTGTTTGTAAATCATCATATGATGCGGGCAGTTCATCGGACGAAGCACAAGTGTTTCGTTGTCCATTTCCATCGGAGGGAACATGCCGTCCTGATAATGCTCCCAGTGCCCTGATGTTTCGTACAGATCCTTGCTTCCGAGCACAGGCGTATACACGTGTTCATAGCCGAGGCTCAGCTCTTTATCCACGATGTAACGCTCGATAACGCGGCGGATAGTCGCGCCTTTTGGCAGCCAAAGCGGAAGCCCTTGTCCGACTTTTTGAGAGTTGGCGAACAATTTTAATTCTTTGCCGAGTTTTCTATGATCGCGCTCTTTCGCTTCCTCAAGCATACGCAAATGCTCTTTCAGGTCATCCTTTTTGAAGAATGCCGTTCCGTAGATGCGCTGGAGCATTTGATTCTTGCTGTCTCCGCGCCAGTACGCGCCTGCAAGGCTTAACAGCTTAAATTCTTTAATTTTCCCGGTGGACGGAACATGCACGCCGCGGCACAGGTCAAAAAATTCACCTTGCTCGTAAATAGTGACGGTTTCGTCCTCCGGAATGGCGTCAAGCAGCTCAAGCTTCAGATTATCGCCAATTTCCGCGAACATTGCTTTCGCTTCATCACGGCTTACTTCTTTTCTGATGATCGGAAGATTTTCGCCGACGATGCGTTTCATTTCTTTTTCAATCTTCGGAAGGTCATCCGGTGTCAGCGCCTGCTCCATTTCAATGTCATAATAAAATCCGTTTTCAATGACGGGTCCGACACCGAATTTCACATCTTTGTAAATGCGTTTAATCGCCTGGGCCAATAAGTGAGCCGTGCTGTGGCGCATGATGCTCAACCCTTCTTCTGTACCTTCTGTAATAATTTCTACGGCACCGTCCTCATTGATCGGCGTTCTCAAATCAATTTCTTGTCCGTTCAGTTTACCGGCTAAAGACTTCTTCTTTAATCCCGGACTGATGGATGCCGCGATATCTTCTGTTGTTGATCCTTTCGGAAATTCCTTTACTGCTCCGTCCGGAAATGTAATGTTAATCATATCTGACATCTTCGCCACTCCTTTTTTTATGCATATCAAAAACCCCGCCCCCTATGAAAGGGACGAGGTTGAATAAACGGAATCGTGGTTCCACCCTTTTTTCCGCGAGGCCGTCGTTCCGGCACTTGCGGCTCTAAACTCTGTAACGGGAGTTCCCGTCAGCTATTACTGGCGCTTTAGTCCGGCGTTCACAGCTGAAGTTCAAAGGCGGTAAAGTCAATGATCCATAGCTGGAAAGCTTTCAGCCTGGGCTTTCCTCTCTTTTCAAGCCGGTATCAATGCTTCATGTCCTTATCAATACGTGTAGCAATCATTAATCTGATATGTATTATAAAATGTCCTGCAGAAAAATGCAACTCGGTTTCTGTCTATTTTCGCACAGACAGCCCTGCCTTTTTTACAAGGCCGTCCGTGCGTCTAGCCTTCCGTCTTCTCTTTCGCAAACTCGTCCAGCGGAAAAAGGCGCACACGTTCCTGAAAAACATTTTGGATTGTTCTGGCCATGACGTGTTCCGGCCGGTCCGTATAGAGCTCTACCGTTTCCGGCGCAATGGAAATCAGCGGCGCAAGCAGATGGGAATCTATATACATCGGATGATCCCGGACAAACCGTCTGTCTATGTATTTTTTTTGTTCCCGTTCTGAAACAAAGCGCATTTCCCACAGCGTAAATGACCGGTCATGAACGATATGGACTTTTTTCATTCGCGGCGGATTTGAAGTCACGTAATCTCTCAATGATTGAATAAAATTTTGATACTCCTGCTCCATCTGGTATTCATCTATCGCGGCCTCCGCGTATTCCCTAAGCCGTTCATAGTACGCGCCGAGCCGAAATGTCTGAAACGAACGCACGGAAAAAACACCGCTGTCCAAAGAAATGGTTTGAAGCGCTTCTAAAATAAACTGCTTGCGGGGCAGCTTCTTCGGCTCAAACGGATGATCATCAAGATCACCCTCCATAATGCTGTGTGCAAGCTGAAGGATTTGCTGCTGTTCATCTTGATCAGTGAAGCAGTATGTTCCTTCAATTAGTGAAAGCATATGCTCGTCTTCTTTACATTCCAAAAAAAACCTGACCAGTATCGGTTCAATAAAGCGCTGAACGGAATAAGCCGGTTCAGCCCTTTCGATTCCGACTTTTTTTATGCCTTCACGGACAATAAAATGTCTCCGGTCGTCCGATTGCTGAATGAGATGTAAAAAAGCGGCGGTATCGTGGTCATCTTCAAAAGTCACTTCAAGCATATTTGTCCCCCCTTACGGCATCTGTTACAAGTATATGGGGGATGCTTTTAAAATAGACGTAAAGGTTAGCTTTGACCGCCGAACAAATGACGCACCTTCTTTTTAAAGATAATCGGAAGGGATAAAAAAACGATGTACAGGCAGATTACGCTGAACATTGTGAGTGCATTTCCAGACATAAAGCTCGCGCCGAGCACATTCAGCACAATTGTCCCCGGAATGATGCCCGCTGCGGTTGCCAAAAAATACGTCATCGGCCTGACCCGGGAAAGGCCTGCGGCGTAGCTGATCACATCGAAATTAATCGGTAAGATGCGGAGGATGAAAATATAAAAAAAGCCGTTGTTTTTCATTTGCTTTTGAATGGTTTCCATTTTTCCGTGACGGCTCTCTCGCTTAAACGAAAACAAGCCCGCCGCGAAAAAAGACACAGCGGCAGCCCCCATTGAGCCTGCCAGCGTATACACCGTGCCAAACAGCGGGCCGAACGCCAATCCCCCGGCTATTGAAACAACTGAAACAGGAAACAGCACAAAAGGCCTGACAACAGAAATCCCGATAAAAACAAGCGGCGCAAAGACACCGAATGATAACACCCAGAGACGGATGTCTTTAGGCGACAAATTCAGGTATTTACGGTTTGCCCAAAACAAAAGCCCCGCTCCCGCTGCAATCGCAGCCCATGTGACACCCTTTTTACTCTTCATCCCCTCAAATCCTTCCCCTTTGCGGCGCCAGACGCTATGATTGGCGTCGGTTTTCTCCGTCCAGGCGGATCGGCGAAGCCAAATATAAAATCCGCTCCATCAGCCTTGCCGCCTTTACTTCTTCCTTTTCCCCCCGCTGCGAATACGTAAAATGATGCTTTAATTCGTCAGGTGAAAAATTAGACGAGAAGAACGTAGGCAGCTGCTGGCTCATTCGGTGCTGAAGCACGGTGCCGATGACTTCGTCCCTGACCCAGCTTGTCATTGATTCCGCTCCGATATCATCAAGCATTAGAACCGGCGTCGTTTTCACCATATTCAGTTTCTCTTCCAATGACTTGTCTTGAAGCGAGTTTTTCAGTTCCCTTACAAATTCAGGAACATACACAATCATAGACGAATATTCTTTCTCCGCCAGTTCATTGGCGATGGCGGCTAAAATAAACGTTTTTCCGATTCCGAATTTCCCGTACAGGTAAAGCGCCTTGCCTTTGCCCGTTTCATTATAGCTCTTCAGAAAATCCGTTACATGCTGGAACATGCTGAGTCTGCTCGGATCGGTAATGTCGATTTGCTGGAAGGTGGCGCCGAGCAAATCCTTCTGAATATACATGCTTTTCATGAGTGACTGCTGTTTTTTCTGCCGGTCAAGTTTTCTCTTTTCCGGACATTCATAATATTCGATATCAATGGAACGCCCGTTTATGACGAGCTTCGGATGATAGCCCTCCAGCAGGTTGTTCGTTTGGTTGTCTTCCGAGCAAAAGGCACATTTCTTGCTTTGCTGAACGAATTCGTACAGCTTGTTTAAACCTCTATCAATCATATTTTGATCGATAACGTCTTTTTGCTCCTTCAAAAAAGCTTGGACATCTTTATCCGCCATAACGTGCTGCTGCATTCGTTCCAGTCGTTTTTGGAAGTCAGGCCTCTTTGTGACGCCTTCAAGGGAACGGCTGATCGGTTCCATTCATCATCACCCCGCTTCTCTGTCTTAATAGGCAGAGTATTTTTTCAGTTTTTTCATTTCTTCCATCATCTTTTTCTTTTGCTCTTCGAGATCCTCTGCGGAAAGAAGCGGCTTTTCTGTTTTCTTTCCGGTCTCTTCTTCCAGCCAATCAGGGCGTTTTTCTTCCCGGACGATTTTTTTGTTTTGCGCCGTGCGGGTTGTCTTGCCTTCAGCCCAGTCGAGGTATTGTCTATGCTCTTCAATCGCGAGCTTCATCGCTTCTCTGACGGTTTTTACTTTTTTTCTGGCCCAGTGGGAAGCGATTTTTTGTATATAGTTTTTGGACAGTTTCATATCCGTCTTAAGCATTACATAATAAATCAGCACATTGGTGACGCCCGGTTCAAGCTTCTGCTCAAACATAATATCGGCTATGATTTTCAGATCGGCTTTAGAGGGTTCGATGCCGTCGGCAATGTCTTGCAAAAGCTTTCTCGGCGAGATAGTCTCAAGCTGTGCAATAAGCTTCGCATCCAATGAGTCCCCGTTATCTTTTTCGCCGTTTTCCCTCAGGCGGACAGACTGTACTTTATCAATTAAGTCCGGAAGCTGTCCGTTCCGTTCTATTTGGTACCAGTCGCTTGCCGCTTTTCTTAGCGCTTCAACCGAAATGACATCTTGCTCATTAATTGCGGTCATAGCGACATGCTGCATAGAGATCGGATCAATCCCGTATAAATACGACAGCTTTTTAATGCACTCCCGCACGTCTTGTGTGATCGCTTTCCGCGGGATCATCGTTTCTGACAGTCCCGCCAAAAACAGCTCAAAGTCAAAAACTTCTTCCGTCACCGTATAAGAAGGCGCTTGTCCGACAGACGCCAATTCAGAGCCCTCGGCCACTTCCATCGTTTCCTCCATATCCGGCGTCAGTTTCCATTCACTCGGCTGAAACGATTCAAAGGTATGATTAAACGGGCGCGTAATCTCCTTTGCGTCGCCGCTGACAGACGGATGCGTGTAAAATTGCCTCAGCTGCTGGTATTTCGTTTTACCGACTCTATTATAAAGAAAGACATTCAGCATGCCGTCCTCAAAAAATTCATTCGGCCTGAGCGGAGGCAGAAGCTCATAGATAAACATCCGCTCCCCTTGTTCGGATTCCCGGATATACACTTTTAATAAGCCGATTCCTTCAAGCTTTCCCTGTTCGTGGTGAATCTTTTTTAAATTCGACTGCGTCATTCCCATCAGCTGCCTGTGTGTGGATTCTGTGCCCCACAGGCGGTTTTGCTCAAGCTCTCCCCATAATGTCATATAAAGAGAGAATGCAAAAGAACCGATCAGCGGCTGATACAGCTGTGTCAAAATTTGTCTGTCAATATCCTGAAGCAGCGAACGGCTTTTGACCGTATAAGGGTCTACAGGCAATACGTCTTTCCAATAGTCAGCCATGTTTCTCAAACCTTCCGATATGTTTCTACTCTCATTTTACACCGTTTCTCTAATCTATCACAAATGCCAATTTTGCTCATGAGAAAAGAGCCAGAAAATTCTCTTAGCTCTTTAGCGTTCTTTCTTTATTAAATCTTTCAGTTCGTCGATAAACACGTTTATGTCTTTAAACTGGCGGTATACGGATGCGAAACGGACATATGCCACCTCGTCAATCTCCGCCAGGCGGTCCATCACCATTTCTCCGACGAGCTCGCTTTTGACTTCAGATACGCCTTGATTTCTCAATTCTTTTTCAATATCAAAGCACATATCTTCAAGTGTTTTCAAAGGAACGGGCCTTTTTTCACAAGCTTTGAATAACCCGCGGAGCATTTTTTCACGGCTGAATTCTTCCCGCACGCCTTCTTTTTTGACGACGACAAGCGGCATCTCTTCGACCTTCTCAAATGTGGTGAAGCGATAATGGCAGGCTTCGCATTCCCGCCTTCTGCGGATAGATTTTCCTTCGTCCGCAGGCCGTGAATCAAGTACGCGGGAACCGTTATGCTGGCATGAAGGACATTTCAAATAGATCAGCTCCCATCTGTTTCGTTGCTGTAATACGGTTCGCAAGCTTCCGGTAAATGCCCGCCAACGTTTCTAGGATGAGCCTAATGTGTTGGGAGAGCCGATAGACCGGCCTTATCTCTTTCTATTTTACAAAAAAAATGCATAAAGAAAAAGCGATGCTGTTTTTTACATTAGAAAAGGAGCATCAGCCTCAAAGCGCGTTACGGCTTTTTTAGCTTAGCTCCCTTGTGTTTGCGTTTTGAAATTACAGTACTTTCGCTTGTGCCTGTTTAATCTGCACAGGCCCCATTCCTCTCGGTATTTCAATGTTTTCTCTTGTATCAGCATGTAATGCCTCCGCGATGTAGTCAGCAGCGACATTAGGATCTAAGTCTCCACAAGTATAAACATCAATGCTTGCATAACCGTGTTCAGGAAAACTGTGAATCGTTAAATGTGACTCAGAGATAATAACGACTCCGCTTACGCCTTGCGGTGCAAACTTGTGAAATGCAACCTCGCGCACTTCAGCTCCTGATTTCAGAGCAGCATTTACGAACGTTTTTTCAATAAAATCCATGTCATTCAGCTTATCAAAATCGCATCCCCACAGCTCGGAGATGACGTGACGCCCCATTGTTTCCATAATCATGGACCCCCCTTAACAAGAATTAAAAAGTGAATTTCCGAGAACTGACCCGGCTATTTACCACGGGGGAAAGTTAGTCCGGAGAGGTCCTAACCCTTTAAGTAATTCCGAAGCAGTCACGAGCAAGAAGTTCACGAAAAATAGTATACTGTGTTTAAGTTTATTTTGCAAGGTGCGTTTTTTTGCAAATATGCCGTTAAGGGTTTTTTTCTAACAAATGTCCATGACCTTTATTCTACACAGCGGACGGATGTTTCATTCGCGCGGCGACATGCCTGATGAGATCAACGACTCGGCAGGAGTATCCCCACTCATTATCATACCAGGCAAGAACCTTTACTTTTCGGTCTTCCATCACCATTGTTGTCAATCCGTCAATAATGGCGGAATGGGAATTTGTATTATAGTCCGAAGAAACGAGCGGCTCATCGGAATAATCTAGAATGCCGTACATTGATGTTCTTGCGGCTCTTTGAAAAGCTTCATTAACCTGTTCTGCCGTCACATCGGTTTTCAGATCGCAGACAAGGTCCACTAATGACACATTAGGAACCGGAACACGCAAAGCGAGACCGTGAAGCTTTCCCTTCAAATGAGGCAGCACAAGCGACAGGGCTTTGGCAGCGCCCGTTGATGTCGGAATGATGGATTCTCCGCACGCTCTCGCACGCCGCAGGTCTTTATGCGGATTGTCGATATTTTTTTGGTCGTTCGTATACGCATGCACAGTCGTCATCAGACCGCTTTCAATACCGAACTCATGATCAAGCACTTTGACTACGGGCGCAAGGCAGTTTGTCGTACAGGATGCATTTGAAATGATCACATGCTCCTCAGGATTATATTGCTCTTCATTAACCCCCATTACAATGGTAACGTCTTCATTTTTACCCGGCGCTGTTAAAATGACCTTTTTTGCGCCTGCTTCAATGTGGCTCATCGCTTTTTCTTTCGAGTTAAATTTCCCTGTCGCCTCTACGACGATGTCAATCGCATATTCCTTCCACGGAAGCTCTCTCGGATCTCTCTGATTAAACAGCATAATTTTTTTTCCGTTGACAATGAGGCTGTCTTCGGCTGCCTCAACATCTTGATCATATCGTCCGTGAATTGTGTCATACTTTATTAAATGAGCAAGCGTTTCCGGGGGATAGCTTGCATTAATGGCTGCTATTTGAATTTGATCGTCTTCCATTGCTTTTCTGAACACCATTCTTCCAATTCTTCCAAACCCGTTGATTGCTACTTTTACCTTCATGCTTAGGTCACCCCTTTTTAATATGCCACTCTAATTTTACTTTTATTTATATATAGTATAACACATTAAAAGAAATCCGCCAGTACATCTTAATAAAAATCCACCCTTATACCGATCAATATGTTGTTCAATCGGCTTTTTTGCATATAAAATGATATTTCTCCAATAAAAAAAGCAGGATCAGCGTCTTATGCTGCCTGCTTTTTTCTTATATTTGCCCCGGCTCTTTAAATTTCTCATTTAATATGCTGTCCTGCAATACTGCTGACGGCTCGCCGTATCGTTTGGAAATATGCATCGCGCCCCAGTCGCAAAGCGCATTTAAAATTCTTTCCAGACTATGGCCGTATTCGCTCAGCTCGTATTCCACTTTCGGGGGCACCTGATTGTACACAATTCGGTTAATGACACCGTCGGCTTCGAGTTCACGGAGTTGCTGTGTCAGCATCTTTTGGGTGATGTCAGGCATCAGCCGCTTCAGTTCACTTGTCCGCTTTTTCCCGCGCATGAGGTGGCAGAGAATCACACATTTCCATTTCCCGCCGATCACTTCAAGCGCCGCCTCTACGGATATATTGTATTTTTTCTTCTGCATCAGCTTTTCCTCCTCATCTATAGGAACTAAAAAGTGCCTATAGCACTTAAAAGTGCGTTCTTTTCATTCACCGCACTATCAATCATAATGACATTTGCCGGCCGAAAAGGATTGTACTCTTATACTTATATCGTTTACCCCGGCAGCATTTCAATCATACACCATCGTGTAAAGGAGGAAAATACATGTCTTCTCACCATAAAAGCCATTTGCCAGCCTTGCTGGCTTTGGCGGTCAGCGCTTTTGCCATCGGCACGACTGAATTTATCAGCGTGGGGCTGTTGCCGCTTATTTCTCACGATCTGCACATCCCTGTAACAACCGCAGGGCTGACCGTTTCAATGTATGCGCTCGGCGTTACATTCGGAGCGCCCGTTTTGACTTCTCTCACATCCGGGATGTCGCGGAAAACGCTGCTGCTCTGGGTGATGTTTATTTTTATCGCCGGCAATTCTCTGGCAGCAGGCGCTTCTTCGATCGGCGTTTTATTGGCGGCGCGTGCCATTTCGGCGTTCTCCCACGGAATTTTTATGTCTATCGGCTCAACGATCGCTGCGGATATTGTGCCGGAACATAAGAGAGCAAGCGCCATTTCCATTATGTTTACAGGGCTTACAGTGGCTACGGTTACGGGGGTTCCGTTCGGCACATACCTCGGCCAGCAATTTGGGTGGAGGACTGCTTTTGCCGTCATTATCGCGGTCGGCGTCATCGCCTTTATCACAAATGCGCTGCTCATTCCGTCACATTTGCGCAAAGGAACTCAGACTGCGTTCCGTGAACAGGTGAAGCTCGTCACGAACGGCCGATTACTGCTTTTATTTATCATTACTGCGTTAGGTTACGGCGGAACGTTTGTCGTGTTTACTTATTTATCTCCGCTGCTTCAGGAAGTAACAGGCTTTCAGAAAGAAACCGTCGCAGCCATTTTGCTTATTTACGGCATCGCGATTGCGGCCGGAAACATGATCGGCGGCAGGTTGTCCAATCGAAATCCGCTGAAAGCATTGTTTTACATGTTTATCATTCAAGCGGTCGTGCTTTTCGCCTTAACATTTACCGCACCCTTTAAGGCAGCCGGGATCATCACCATTATATGTATGGGCCTCTTAGCGTTTATGAATGTGCCGGGTCTTCAAGTGTATGTCGTCATGCTGAGCGAGCGGTTTGCGCCAAGCGCCGTTGATACAGCGTCGGCGTTAAATATTGCCGCCTTTAATGCAGGGATTGCGATCGGCTCTTTTGTCGGCGGCGTGATCACAGGCTCAATCGGCCTCATTCACACTGCATGGATCGGAGCGCTGATGGTGCTCGGTGCGGTTGTATTGACCGGATGGAGCCGCCTGCTGGAGAAACGGGATCAAACCATTCCTGAAAGGAGGTGAGTTTTTTCAAGCTTTTTGATTTACCATCACAAAACAATAGGAGGAACATATAAATGACAACACATTTACAAGCAAAAGCAACATTGCATAACGGAACAAAAATGCCGTGGTTCGGTATCGGAGTCTTTCAAGTAGACGAAGGTGCGGAACTCGTCAACGCGGTGAAAACGGCACTGGGGCACGGCTACCGCAGTGTCGATACTGCGGCCATTTACGGAAATGAAGAAGGTGTCGGCGAAGGCATCCGTCAAGGGCTGGAAGAATCAGGTTTGAAACGCGAAGATGTTTTTGTCACATCAAAGGTGTGGAACGCCGATTTAGGGTATAAAGAAACGCTAAAAGCCTTTGACACTAGTTTAGAAAAACTCGGTTTAGACTATTTAGATTTATATTTAATCCATTGGCCTGTCGAAGGGAAATACATTGATGCGTGGAGAGCGCTTGAAACCCTTTATCAAGAAGGACGCGTCAAAGCGATCGGGGTCAGCAATTTCCAAATTCACCATCTTGAACATCTCATGAAACACGCGGAAATCAAACCGATGATCAACCAAGTGGAGTACCACCCGCGTTTGACGCAGAAAGATCTTCATGCCTTCTGCACTGAACAGGGTATTCAGCTTGAAGCGTGGTCACCGTTAATGCAGGGCCAATTGCTTGATCATCCCGTCTTACAGGAGCTCGCTCAATCATACGGCAAATCAGCAGCTCAAATCATTTTGCGCTGGGATTTACAAAACGGTGTCATCACGATTCCGAAATCAACAAAAAAACACCGCATCCAAGAAAATGCAGATGTCTTTGATTTCGAGCTGTCAGCTGAAGATATGAAACGGATTGATGAGCTTAATGAAAATGTGCGCGTCGGCCCGGACCCTGACAATTTCGATTTTTAAATTACAAAAACACCGTTCGGTTCCTCGAACGGTGTTTGTTTATGACCAGCTCTTGAGAATATCATCGAGCTGCTGTTTCGTTTTCTCCACGCTGCCGCTGTTATCAATAACGTTGTCTGCCCTTTTCGTTTTGTCCGCTAAAGGCATTTGCGACGTAATCCGGCTCAGCGCCTCTTCTTCTGTAAGGGAGTTCCGCTCCATCAGCCGTTTGAGCTGCGTCTCTTTCGTTACGGTAACGACAATCACTTTGTCGACTAGATATTCAAGCTCGCTTTCATACAAAAGCGGAATGTCTAAAACAACAAACGGTTCATGACGAGAAACGGCCTCATCGCGCTGTTTCATCATTTCCGCGCGCACAGCCGGATGAACGATCTTATTTAGCATCAGCCGCTTCTGTTCGTTCGTAAAAACGATGGAGCCGAGCTTTCTTCTGTCAAGCTCGCCATTTTCCAGCAGAATCTCTTTTCCGAACGCTTCAATAATCTGCCGGTAAGCCGGCATCCCTTTTTCCACCGCTTGTTTTGCGATAATATCCGCATCAATCACTGTTATTCCTTTATCGATCAGCATGCGCGCAACCGTGCTTTTTCCGCTTGCGATGCCTCCCGTTAAACCGATGACTAAGCTCAAAAGGCCCACTCCTCTTTACAATTTCCAGATCCCGATTAAAATCAGCAGAATTCCCGGCAAAAATGACATTTTGGCAATCCAATTCCATTTCGCCAGCAAATGCCCGGCGTTAATACCGAATGAGACAAACAGTGAGCTCATCACCCCAACCGTCACGCTCATCATAACCGGGGAAAAGCCCAGTATTGCGGCGCCCATTCCGGCGCCAAATGCGTCAATTGACAAGGCGAAGCCAAGCAATAGCGCCTCGATTCCGTTAATGGTTCCGGATTGATCAATATCGGCGCTTGTCGGCTTTCTCAAAATATGAATAACGATCCCGAGCGATTTCACTTCTAAATTAAGTAGCGTTTTTTCATGCAGTAAGTAATCCGGTTCTTTGTCCGGTTTAAAAAACTGATAGATGACCCATGCCCCGATTCCGACTAAAATCAGCCCGCCCAGCTTCTCTGTCACGGATACGGGAAAAATCTTTGTCAGGAAATGCCCGATCAGCATTGATATAAACATCACAGAGGCCGAGCAGCATGCGATGACGGCAATCGCTTTGAACGGGATTTTCATTTTTCTCAATCCATACGTAAATCCAACTGAAAAACTGTCCAAGCTGACAGCAAAAGCCAGCAGCAGCAAAGAAACAATCTGCATATCCGTTTCTCCCCTTCTGTTGGTGGGCAATTGTGACAAATGCCTATTGGGTGAATCACATTATATATATGGAGAAAGGGGGGCAATTGTGTTACAAAAAAGTTATTTCAGCCGCCGCTTGAACAGATTCAGTTTAAGATTTTTTTTGGCATCGGGCGCAGAAATGCGTTCCTCTTCCGCCGACGACGATTTTAGAAATCATCGTGCCGCACGTTTTGCACGGCTCATCCTTTTTGCCGTATACGAAATGATTGAGCTGGAACATTCCGATCTCCCCTTGCGAATTGAGATAGGACCGGACCGTGCTTCCGCCCGCATCAATCGCTTCTTGAAGAGTATCTTTAATTTCCGTGTGAAGCTTATTGACCTGGTTTACAGACAATGTGTTCGCTTTCGTCTCAGGGTGAATCCCCGCCCGGAACAGTGCTTCATCGACATAAATGTTGCCGAGGCCGACGACCGTTTTTTGATCGAGCAGGGCGGTTTTTACCGCACGGTTCGTTTTTGAAAGCCGCTCTTTTAAATAGGCGCTGGTGAATGCTTCATCGTCCGGTTCAGGGCCGAGCTGCGAAAGCGGCAGCTCGTTCATTTCCTCACCCGGTGTAAATAAATGCATCGTTCCGAATTTTCTCACGTCCCGGTATCGGAGCTGTGTGCCGTCTGTCATGGTGAACACCACATGCACATGCTTATCGTCCGGTTCGTCTGCCTTGTGAAGACCGTATTTTCCTTCCATCCGCAGATGGGATACCATAACATAATGATCCAGGCGGAAAAGCAAAAATTTCCCCCGTCTTCCGATGGATCGGATCGTTTCTCCTGCAATTTGCCGCGCAAATTCCTCCGGCTCGGCGGGTTTTTTGATGATATTCGGCCATCTGACTTCCGCCGATTGAATCGTTTTCCCCTTCACAAGACCGGTCAGAGTGCGCCGGACCGTTTCAACTTCTGGCAATTCCGGCACAATCATCACTTCCTTTTTTTCTGTTTATTTTGCATCGTACCAAGACGGCCCTGAAGCAAAGTCCACCTTTAACGGCACGTTTAATGATAATGCATGCTCCATCACTTCAGGAACAAGCTTCTCTAATATTTCAATTTCTTCCTTCGGCGCTTCAAAAATTAATTCATCGTGCACTTGAAGCAGCAGTCTTGCCTTCAGCTGTTTTTCTTTCAGCTTGGCTGCCATATCAATCATGGCTTTTTTGATAATATCAGCGGCGCTTCCTTGAATCGGCGTATTCATCGCCGTTCTTTCCGCAAAGCTTCTGAGATTGAAATTGCGGCTCGTCAGCTCAGGGATATAACGCCGGCGCTGCATGAGCGTCGTGACATATCCTTTTTGCTTCGCTTCTTGAACCGAGTCTTCCATATACGCCTTGACGCCTTGGAAGCTCTCCAGGTAGCGGTCAATAAATGCGCCCGCTTCCTTACGGGTAATGCCGAGATTTTGAGAAAGCCCGTAATCGCTGATGCCGTAAACGATACCGAAATTGACCGCTTTCGCCTGACGACGCATGGCTTGTGTTACTTCATCCTCAGCGACATGGAAGACATCCATAGCGGTTTTCGTGTGGATGTCCATGTCATTCGTAAATGCCTCGATCAGATTTTCATCCTTTGAGATGTGCGCGAGCACCCTCAGTTCAATTTGCGAATAGTCGGCAGCGAATATGAGCCAGTCCGGTTCAGACGGAACGAACGCTTGACGGATTTTGCGCCCTTCTTCCAGCCTGATCGGAATATTTTGCAGGTTCGGGTCCGTCGAGCTGAGGCGTCCCGTTTGTGTTAAGGCTTGATTGAAACGCGTGTGAACCTTATGCGAATCCTTGCGGGTGACTTTCAGCAGCCCTTCAATGTAAGTCGATTGAAGTTTGCCGATTTGTCTGTACTGCAAAATATAAGCGACAATGTCATGTTTGTCAGCAAGCTTTTCAAGCACATCGGCTGAAGTGGAGTAGCCTGTTTTTGTTTTCTTCACAACAGGGAGGCCAAGCTTTTCAAACAGAATGACGCCGAGCTGTTTAGGCGAGTTAATGTTAAACGGCTCGCCGGCGATTTCATGGATTTTTTCTTCATATTCTTTCAGCTTCGCCTTAAGCTCTTCGCCCATTCGTTTCAGCCTTTCGACATCCACCTTGACACCCATTGATTCCATTTCTCCGAGAATAAGCGCAAGGGGAAGCTCCAGGTCTTCATACAATTCAAGCTGATTATTCTCTTCCAGATCATGCAGAAGCTTTTCCCGGAGGCTGTTTACGGCAGCCGCTTTTCGCGCGAGATGAAGGGCAAGCTCATTTTCAGCCGGGACGGCCCGCTTTGCTCCCTTTCCGTAAAACGCTTCGTCGCTTGAAACAATGTGCAGCCCGTATTCCTTCGCAACACTGGCGACATCGTCGTAAGAATTGCCCGGATTAATAATATAAGCCGCCAGGAGCGCGTCAAATTCCGCCCCCTTCAGTTCAATGCCTTGCCAGCGCAAAGCGACAACGGACCGTTTGCTGTCAAACACCCATTTTTTCATTGACTCGTCCTCAGCCCAAGACTTAAATACATCGGACTGGATGGCAGTCTCTGTCGGAATATAATAAAGTCCCTTTTCATTCACGATGGAGAAGCCCAGAATCGGTTCTTCGTGATAATTGTCGCCGATCTGTTCGACGACCAAAGCAGACGGCGACACGAGTATTTCACTAGTAATCTCTGTGACCTCTTCCACGTCTACTTCCTCAAACGCTTCCTCCTGCACCGCTTCTCCGCTTTCCTCGCCGAGCCGCTCAAGAAGCGTGTTAAAACCGAGGTCTTTAAAAACGGAAATGACTTGTTCACGGTCAAATCCTTGATAATCTAAATCTTCGAGCTTCACTTCAATCGGCGCATTTGTCATGATCGTCGCCAGCTCTTTGCTCATCAAGGCTTGATCCTTAAATTCCTCAAGCTTTTCTTTTAATTTTTTTCCGCTCACTTCATCAATGGAGTCCAGCAGCTTTTCAACGGAATGAAACTGCTTTAACAGCTTAATCGCCGTTTTTTCTCCGACACCCGGCACGCCCGGAATGTTGTCGGATGAATCTCCCATTAATCCCTTCATATCAATGATTTGCGAAGGAGTCAGACCGTACTTTTCTTCGACGTGCTCCGGTGTGTAATCTTCCACGTCAGTAATGCCTTTTCTCGTAAT
Organism: Bacillus nakamurai; assembly: GCF_001584325.1. Lineage (GTDB taxonomy): Bacteria > Bacillota > Bacilli > Bacillales > Bacillaceae > Bacillus > Bacillus nakamurai. Next base: position 87,605 of record NZ_LSAZ01000011.1, on the reverse strand, counting down.
GGCAACGGTTGTTTTGCCGGTAGCAAGCTGTGTTAAGTCTTTATCTCCTGAAAACACCTTAACCTCGAATCCGTCTTTTTCAGCCGATACGGCCAGCGTTCCGATGATATCATCGGCTTCATATTCAGGAAGTTCATAGCGGCTGATATTGTAAGCATCCAGAAGCTCGCGGATAAACGGCATCTGTTCTGAAAGCTCCGGCGGCGTTTTTTGTCTTCCGCCTTTATATTCTTTAAACGTGCTGTGTCGGAAAGTGGTTTTTCCCGCATCAAAAGCCACCAGCATGTGGGTCGGTTTTTCATCTTCCAGCATTTTCATCAAAATCATCGCAAAGCCGTATACGGCATTTGTATGAATGCCTTTTTCATTGCTTAACAGCGGTAATGCAAAAAATGCCCGGTACGCCAGACTGTTTCCGTCGACAAGCACTAATTTTTTTCGTTCCGTCATTCAATATCCTCCTAAGAGCAAAAGCTCCTTTTCCTCTTGTTTTAATCTCATAGCTTCTCTTATTTTAACAAAGTTCAATTTGAAAGGAAAATGAGCGAACCGCCTGAAAACACAAAAAAGGACGGGAACAAGAAAAGACGTTCCCGCCGTCAAAATTGGCTCCTTGGATGAAGGGGTTCTGTTACATCCTAACAAGATAGGTTTAACAGGTCATGAAGAAATTGTTAATCCTTTGTAAAGCCGGTCACGCTTCATGCGCACGTTTTAATGTCACCGTAAACACGGTGCCCTTTCCCGGTTCGCTTGATACTTCTATTTTACCTTCATGCGCTTCTATTAAATGTTTGACGATCGCAAGGCCCAGCCCCGTTCCGCCTGAGTTTCGGCTCCTGTCTTTGTCCACCCGGTAAAACCTCTCAAATATACGGGGGATTTCTTCTTTTCGGATTCCGATTCCTGTATCGGAGACTTCAATATCAACATCGGATTCTCTCACCTTTACAGAAATCGCAACCGTACCTTTTTCCGGCGTGTAGGTTAAAGCGTTGTTCGCCAGATTCAGGAATACCTGCTTCAGCCTGTGCGCATCCCCCGCCACAAAGATCGGCTCTTTCGGAAGGTCGAGCTGGAAGCTGATGCATTTTTCCGCAGCCTTATGCTGCAGAAGCGCTTCGATTTCATGCAGGATTTTAGCCGCATCAAAAGATTCTACGCGCAGCGTAAAGTTTTGCTGCTCCATTTTGGATAAATCTAACAAATCCTGCACGAGCGATTGGAGCCTTTCGCTTTCTTTCAGAATAATAGACAGAAATTCACAAAGTGCCTTATCATCCTTCATCGCCCCGTCCAACAGCGTTTCCGTAAAACCTTTAATGGAGGTAATCGGCGTTTTCAGCTCATGGGAAACATTGGCGACAAAGTCCTTTCTCATCTGCTCCAATTTTTTAATTTCCGTCATGTCGTGGAACACGAGCACAATGCCTTTCCATTCATCGTCAGGACCCATAATCGGAACGCCGTCAACCTCGAAATAGCGCCGTTCAATTTTGATGGGGAGCCTGAGTAGCTGGCATTTTTTCGTTTCTGTCATAAAAATGTCTTCGACCAGCTGAATGATTTCCTCATGTTCAAATGCGTCATGGTACAGGCGACGAAGCAGGCGGTCAGGGTTTGTATGGAACAGCTTCGTATATGACCTGTTCACGAGATTAATAAAGCCTCGCCCGTCTATTAAAATCAAACCTGAGCCGATATTTTCGATGACGGTCAGCAGGCGGTCCCGCTGCATATCCTGCGTTCTCGTCATTTCCATCAAATCGACAGCGAGGCTGTTCATAGCGCGCCCGAGACGGTCTGAGCGTCTTGCGTACCCGCCGTAGGAGCGGGCGTCATAGTTCCCTTTAGACAGCTCAGTGGCCACTTTTGTCGCGGAGTCGATTGATCTTTTGTAACGGGAGGTCATATTCGTATAGAAGAAAACGATAATAATAAAAGCAGTACAAAGGCTCGCTGCCAGCATGCCCCACATTTCCTCTGTGATATTCGAACCTTTATCGATCCGCGAGGAAACGAGCACATATCCCGTCGTTTGGCCGGCCGCATTTTTAAGTGCCGTGCCATGAAATACTTTGCTTCCGTTCTGAATGGCGGCCGCACTTTTATTACGGGACACGAATTCCTTAATGGCCGAGTCATCAGCGCGGCTGCCTGAGTGATATAAACCGCGGCCTTTTTCATTTAATACGGACACGTCTATATCTAATGTACGGCCGGCATCTTTAATGACCGTTTCGTTTCTTTTATTGTTTACCTGGCCGGTGTCAAGGAGTCCGGCTATGTATGCGGCTTCCTTTTCAAGCTGTCCCGCCGTTCTTTCCTTGGCGGATGAAGAAATAAGCTGCTGCAAGAAAAGGCCGAGAACACTGAAAACCAATATGATACACACAACGAGTACAGCAAACAGACGCACACGGACTTTATTCATTCATTTTTGGCTCCTCCAGTTTATACCCCAAACCTCTGATTGTTTTAATATAAATGGGTTTTTTGGTATTAGATTCGATTTTGTCGCGAAGATGGCTGATATGGACATCGACAATGCGGGTGTCTCCGGCGAAGTCATAGTTCCAGACCGCGCTCAGCAGAAGGTCTCTTGTCAGCACTCTTCCCTTATGTTTTCCTAAATACAGAAGCAGTTCAAATTCTTTAGGCGTGAGCTCAAGCTGTTGTGACTTGAAGTACGCTTCGTAATGGTCCGGGAGAATTTTCAGTTCACCGATCACAATCTGCCCGTCCTTTTCACCGTCCCTGTCATGCGACAGAGAAGAAATGTCAGCTCTTCTTAAAATGGCTTTCACCCTTGCATTGACCTCTCGCGGGCTGAACGGTTTTGTCATGTAATCATCCGCCCCGAGCTCAAGTCCCAGCACTTTATCAAACTCCTCATCTTTTGCTGTCAGCATTAAGATCGGAACCATCATTTTTTGCTGTCTGAGCTGTTTACAGACGTCGATTCCATCCAATTTCGGCAGCATCACATCAAGTACGATTAAATCCGGCTTTTCTTTCTCTGCCTGCTCCAGGGCCTCTTCACCGTCAGATGCAGTGATGACCTCATAGCCGGACCGTTCCAGATTATACTGTAAAAGAGTAACGATAGATTGTTCATCATCTACAACTAAAATTTTTTTGTTCATGCTGCGCCCTCCGCTATCTATTTTCCCCGACATCCAATTTTCTCTATTTTATGTGATGTTTATGCCTTTCATGATTTCATTTTACCGAATCCCGGTCTTTCAGACAATTCGCCTTTTTGATCATTTTCAGAGAAAAAATGGTGCCGAAGATAAAGAAAACGCTTTCATTAGTTGTAAAAAGAGGAAGGCTTCTGTTTCGGAAGCCTTCCCGTTTACTTATGATAATACTTTCATTACGTTTTTAACAGATTCAACTGATTTATTCAGCTGCGCTTTTTCATAGTCTGTCAGTTCCAGCTCGATGATTTGCTCGAGTCCGTTTCCTCCGACAATCGTCGGTACGCCTAAGTAAATTCCTTCATGACCGTATTCGCCTTCTAAATAAGCGATCGTCGGCAGCACGCGGCGCTGATCTTTTAAAATGGCTTCTACCATTTCCGTCAGTGATGCAGCAGGCGCGTAGTAGGCGCTTCCGTTTCCGAGAAGGTTGACGATTTCCCCGCCGCCTTTTCTTGTGCGCTCTACAATCGCATCAAGACGGTCTTTCGGGATCAGCGTTTCAAGCGGAATGCCGCCCGCATAGGAGTAGCGTACGAGCGGAACCATGTCATCACCGTGTCCGCCAAGAACGAAACCGGTCACATCTTTCACGGACAGGTTTAATTCTTCCGCGACGAACGTTCTGAATCTCGCAGTGTCAAGCACTCCGGATTGGCCGATGACGCGCTCTTTCGGGAAGCCTGATTCTTTGTAAACCGCATATGTCATCGCATCAACAGGGTTTGTCAATACAACGATGATGCAGTCAGGAGAATATTTCACGATTTCACGTGTTACGCTTCTCATGATTTTTTCGTTTGTAGATACTAGATCATCACGGCTCATGCCTGGTTTTCTTGCAATACCCGCTGTGATAACGACGATATCTGAACCGGCTGTATCCTCGTAGTTGGATGTGCCGGTGATTTTCGCGTCAAATCCTTGAACCGGGCTTGCTTCCAGCATGTCAAGCGCTTTTCCTTTAGTCGGGTTTTCTAATTGCGGAATATCAACGAGCACAACATCCGCAAGCTCTTTTTGAGCTGTAAGGAAGGCTGTTGTCGCTCCTGTAAATCCTGCTCCGATAACAGAAACTTTACTGCGTGTTTTTCCCATGATTCTCTTCTCCTTTTTTGGCTTCATTAGAAGTCTGCTTTAGGTTCAGTCCATGTTTTTAATAAGCTCTTCACCGAACTCTGAACATTTAACCTCAGTTGCTCCGTCCATTAATCTGGCAAAATCATAAGTTACTACTTTTGAAGCAATTGTTTTTTCCATTGACTTGATGATTAAATCTGCCGCTTCATTCCAGTTTAAATGTTCAAGAAGCAGCACTCCTGAAAGGATAACTGATGACGGGTTGACTTTGTCAAGTCCGGCGTATTTAGGAGCCGTTCCGTGAGTCGCTTCGAAAATCGCATGTCCTGTTTCATAGTTGATGTTTGCACCAGGGGCAATTCCGATTCCGCCTACTTGAGCCGCAAGAGCGTCAGAGATATAATCTCCGTTTAAGTTCATCGTCGCTACAACGTCAAATTCGCTCGGGCGGGTTAAGATCTGCTGAAGGAAAATATCAGCGATGCTGTCTTTCACGATGATTTTTCCTGCTGCTTCCGCTTCGCTTTGCGCTTTATCAGCCGCGTCTTTTCCGTCTTTTTCAACAATGCGGTCATATTCAGCCCAAGTGAAAACTTTATCTCCGTATTCTCTTTCAGCAAGCTCATAGCCCCAGTTTTTAAAGGCGCCTTCAGTGAACTTCATGATGTTCCCTTTGTGAACAAGCGTTACAGACTTACGGCCGTTTTCAATGGCATACTCAATGGCAGCTCTGACTAAGCGGCTTGTTCCTTCTTCAGAAACAGGCTTGATGCCGATCCCGGAAGTTTCAGGGAAACGGATTTTGTTAACGCCCATTTCATTTTGTAAAAAGCTGATCAGCTTTTCAACTTCCTCAGAACCTTTCGCATATTCAATACCCGCGTAAATATCTTCCGTATTTTCACGGAAAATGACCATATCCGTATCTTCAGGACGTTTTACCGGAGAAGGCACCCCAGTGAAATATCTGACCGGGCGCAGGCATGTAAATAAATCAAGTTCTTGTCTCAGCGCCACGTTCAGAGAACGGATACCGCCGCCTACCGGTGTTGTCAGAGGCCCTTTGATTGCGATGAAATATTCTCTGATATCTTCCAGCGTCTCAGCAGGGAGCCACTCACCTGTTTTATTATAAGCCTTTTCGCCGGCATAAACTTCTTTCCACGTAATTTTTTTCTCGCCTTTATATGCTTTTTCAACAGCAGCTTCCAATACTTTTGAAGCGGCGTTCCAAATATCAGGGCCTGTGCCGTCACCTTCGATAAACGGGATAATCGGGTTATTTGGTACGTTTAATACTCCATTAGAGACTGTAATTTTTTCACCTTGTGACACAATATTACCTCCCAGTATGTAGTTCATATTTAGAAAACATTTTATTTTTCTTATATAAAAAACAAAATGATTTTTCTTAAGATTCTATCAAAATTGTAAACCATCTGAGGCTTGATTAACAAGAGGCTAACGACATGAAAATCACCAGCCTCCCGTTTTATCAGGCTCTTTCATCAATCGGAACAAATGTCTGCTTATCCGGACCCGTGTAATCAGCGCGAGGGCGGATGAGACGATTGTTATCGTACTGTTCAAGAATATGGGCGATCCAGCCTGACATTCTGCTGACCGCAAAGATCGGCGTGAACAAATCATGGTCAATGCCGAGGCTGTGGTAAACAGATGCGGAATAGAAATCAACGTTAGGCGGCAGTTTTTTCTCCGACGTCACGATTTCTTCGACACGGATTGACATGTCGTACCATTTGCTTTCACCCGTTAAATTCGTCAGGCGCTTGCTCATCTCTTTTAAATGTTTGGCCCGCGGGTCTCCATGCTTATACACACGGTGTCCGAAGCCCATTACTTTTTCTTTCTTTTCCATTTTGCTGCGGATATACGGTTCGGCGTTTTCCACTTCGCCGATCTCAGTCAGCATTTTCATAACGGCTTCATTGGCGCCGCCGTGGAGCGGCCCTTTTAAAGCGCCGATGGCAGCAGTGATGCCTGAGTAAATATCGGATAACGTGGCGACACATACTCTCGCCGTGAACGTTGACGCATTCAGCTCATGATCTGCGTGAAGAATCAGCGCTTTGTTAAACGCTTCCACTTCAATCGGCGAAGGCTCTTCACCGTTTAAAGTATAAAGAAAATTCTCGGCGATTCCGAACTCTTCCTTCGGTTCAACAGGCTCCAGCCCCTTGCGCATTCTTGAGAAAGCGGCGACAATGCCCGGCACCTTCGCCTGCAGACGGATGGCTTTTCTGTAGTTCGCTTCCGGATTCATGGTATCGGCTTCACTGTCAGTCAGACCGAGTAAAGAAATCGCTGTCCGAAGCGCAGCCATTGGATGAACATTATTGAGGGGATAAGATTTGAAGTGCTCAATGATTTCTTGTGGAACGGCAGCTTCTGTTGCAAGCTGTTTTTTCAGTTCAGCAAGTTCCGTTTTATTTGGCAGGCGCAAGTGCCACAGCAAATAAATGATTTCTTCAAAACTTGCATTCTCTGTTAAGTCATCAATATCGTACCCTACATATGTAAGGGTATCGTCAATAATAGAACTTACAGATGATGTTGTTGCTACAACCCCTTCAAGACCGCGTGTTGCTGTCATATTAACCTCTCCTTTTCAATCAAAATTCCCCTTTAAAGAGTAGATAAAACATACGGCTTACTTAAAATGAGTCCTGCAAACACTCCCTTTCCCCTTCAAGAAAATGCTTACATTTCACTGTTTGCGGTTACATAACCGATATGCTTATAGAGGAACATAACAAATTCTTATAAGCTTATTTAAGTTTAAGCCTATTCTTATTATAAACAATAATCAGACATTTGTTAAATGTTTACCTATAATTTTTTTTGTTTCTCGCAAATTTTCTTGATTTTACGCGGTTTTTCCCCCTTTTTCCGCAAGAAAAAAAGCGGCTTGCGGCCGCTTTTTACTTTACGAAGTGAATATTTTTACGATTTGCATCGCCAAGTAGGCGATTCCGGCTCCGATTAACGGACCGACGGCGACGCCGCCAAAAAGAGCGACGGCAAGTATCGTCCCGATCACAAGCGCCGTTGTAATATGAGGATCGTTTTCCAATAGAGTAAGCCCGTTTTTTGCGATTAAAGCGACGGCGATTCCGGCTCCAAGAGCAATCCACGCGTAATACGATCTCATCGCTTCCCCAAGCTGCTTAAAGCCGATATCCCCCGTTGCAATCGGCACTAAAACAGCGATCGTAATCACGGTGACTCCCCAGTTGATTCCTTTCGACTGAATAACCGGAAACAATTTTTGATCAAGCCCGACGGCTTTAATCACAATGAGAAAACCGACGGCAAAAAGCAATGATTGATTTTTAGCTATAAGTGCAATAGCAAGCAATAAGATTAAAAATAAATTAGCCTGTGTAAACATGCTGAAAACACCCTCCTTCATCATAACTGTATTCATATCCCTTTTTTTCAGGAATAAACTAAATAAATAGGACGTGCCGACCGAGAGGAGGATCGATTTGAATCCGCAATATGCAACCATTTTTTTTCGCACGCTTTTTGTACTGGCTGTGGCCGGCGGTGCTTTGGCTGCGGGTTACGCCTCATTTCCGTTAACTTATCCGTTTCTGATCGCTCTTATTCTTTCATCCGCGATTATCCCTTTTGTCGACTGGCTGGACAGACTGACGGGGATGCCCAGGTCTGTAAATACAGTCATTGTCCTTGCCTTTTTTTTGCTGCTTCTTCTTGGCGCGGCTACATTTCTAGTAGCGGAAATCATCTCGGGAACGGCGTATTTGGCAAAAACGCTTCCTCCCCATATCAGCGCTTTTATTACCTATTGCGAAGAGCTGTTCACTTCCCGCATTCAGCCATTGTACCATGAGCTGACTGTCTTATTTAACGGACTGGAAACCAAACAGCAGGCTTCGATCGTGACTCATATTCAGACGCTCGGTGATACAGCTGCTAAAAACGCGGGACTGATGCTGTCACACCTTCTGGAGATGGTGCCGAAATTATTTGCCGTTCTTCCCAATACGGCCGCCGTCTTTATTTTCTCTTTGCTGGCGACCTTTTTTATCACAAAGGATTGGCATAAGCTGAAGACGCTGCTTCATTCAATTCTTCCGGAACGGGTCTCAGCCAACGGAAAGGCCGTTTTAGGCGAGCTGAAAAAAGCGATGGCCGGTTTCATTAAGGCGCAGGCCGTGCTTGTTCTCTTTACGATGGTCATTGTCTTTATCGGGCTTTTTCTTTTACACATTGAGCATGCTGCAACAATTGCCTTCTTCATCGGCCTTGTAGATCTTCTTCCCTATCTCGGTGCCGGATCGGTGTTTGTTCCCTGGATTATTTACTTATCCATTACCGGACAGCTCCCTCAAGCCATAGGCATCGGAATTTTATATATTGTCGTCCTCATTCAGCGCCAGCTGACGGAGCCGAAAATCTTAAGCAAATCGATCGGCATTGATCCTCTTGCCACGTTAATCGCCCTGTTTGCCGGCTTTAAGCTGTTTGGATTTTTAGGACTGGCTGCCGGACCCGCGCTGCTTGTCTTCATCCAGGCGTTTATTACGACCGGCGCGCTTAAAGAAATATGGGCCTATATTACCATTCAATCAAAATAAAAACGGCAGCCTTTGTGACAGGCTGCCGTTTTTTATTTAATAATCTTCCGCTTGTTTTTCGACATTCCTCTCAGCCATTTGAACATGAGCGGTTTAAAACGGTCCCGGATAAACGGAATCAGGAGACAGGCCCCTAACACATCAGACAGGAAACCGGGGATCATCAGAAGCAGACCGCCGATAAAGACACACATACCGTCCAAAAGCGCTTCTCCGGGCATTTTGCCGTATTGCAGATCGCGCTGCACCCTGTGATACACATCGACTCCCTGTCTTTTTGCCACCAAAGCGCCCAAAACGCCCGTCAAAATAATGAGAAGGATCGTCGGAAAAATGCCGATCAATTTTCCCGCCAGCAAAAACAGACCGATTTCAATTGCCGGACATACGATAAATAGTAAAAATAAGTATTTCATATTCTGCCCTCCTGCACTTCTCAGCACGTTCACCGCCCGCGTGGGAATGTGAAAAACAGCGAAAAGACGAAAAGAGAAGGGCATTCCCCTCTCTTCTCTTGCGGCTGTTTAAAGAACGCTTGCGCGGCCTTCATACACTGCGCCGCGGGCAGCGTCAACTGTGATAACCTGTCCTTCTGTTAAAACAGCAGTCGCATTCTCCATACCGACGATGACCGGAATGCCAAGGCTTAATCCGACCACAGCAGCATGGCTCGTTAAGCCGCCTTCTTCTGTAATAAGCGCTGATGCTTTTTCAAGTGATGCGATCATGTCGCGGTCAGTGCTTGAAGCAACAAGTACTGCGCCGTCTGTCATTTTTTGTTCAGCTTCTTTTGCATTTTTTGCAACCACGACCGGGCCGAATGCTGATTTGCGTCCGATACCTTGTCCTTTTGCTATAATGCTGCCGACGGTGTGGACTTTCATCAGGTTCGTTGTGCCTGATTCACCGACAGAACCGGCTGTAATGACAATCAGATCGCCGTGTTTGACAATGCCGCTGTCAAGTGATTTTTGAACTGCATCTTCAAGCATTTCATCTGTTGAATTTGCGTTTTGTCCGCTTGCCGGGAATACGCCGAATACAAGACCGAGTTTGCGTGATACAGACTCATTCACTGTTACAGCCACAATCGGAGCCTGCGGACGGTATTTTGCGATCATACGCGCCGTATGGCCGCTTTCTGTCGGAGTAACGATAGCTGATGCGTTCAGATTGATCGCCGTGTGCGCAACAGATTGGCCGATTGCATCGGTAATCGTCATGCCGACTTGATCTCTGCGTCTAGACAGAATTTCTTTATAGTTCAGAGATTCTTCCGTGCGTGAGGCAATGTTAAACATTGTTTGAACGGCCTCCAAAGGATATTGCCCTGCAGCTGTTTCACCGGAAAGCATAATCGCATCCGTTCCGTCAAAAATAGCGTTGGCAACGTCACTTGCTTCAGCACGTGTCGGACGAGGGTTGCGCTGCATGCTGTCAAGCATTTGTGTCGCTGTAATGACCGGTTTGCCGAGCGCATTGCACTTTTTGATCATTTCTTTTTGCACAAGCGGCACTTCTTCAGCCGGAATCTCTACACCGAGGTCTCCGCGCGCTACCATTAAGCCGTCAGATACTTCCAAGATCGCGTCCAGGTTATCCACGCCTTCTTGGTTTTCGATTTTAGGGATGATTTGAATGTCCGACGCATTATGCTCTTCAAGCAATTCGCGGATTTCAAGCACATCCGTAGAACGGCGCACAAATGACGCAGCGATGAAATCTACGCCTTGCTCAATACCGAAAATGATGTCTTTTGCATCTTTTTCCGTGATGCCCGGAAGGTTAACGCTGACGCCGGGAACGTTTACGCCTTTTTTATTTTTCAGCGTACCGCTGTTTAAGATTTTTGTTTTGATTTCATGTTTTTCTGGATTTGATTCGATGACTTCCAATCCGATTAATCCGTCATCCAAAAGAATGATAGAGCCTTTTTGCACATCTTCTGCCAAGCCTTCGTAAGATACTGAGAATTTTTCGAGTGTTCCCAGAACTTCTTTTGTTGAAACGATAATTTCATTTCCCGCTTGCAGGTCAAGCGCGCCGTTTTCCATTTGGTGCGTACGGATTTCCGGGCCTTTCGTATCAAGGAGAATTCCTACGTTTTTGCCGAGCCTTTTACTGGCTTCCCTGATGTTTTTAATTCTGGCGCCGTGCTCTTCGAAATCACCGTGTGAAAAATTCAGACGAGCAACGTTCATACCCGCTTCCATTAACTTTGTAAGCATTTCAACACTTTCACTGGCCGGACCGATTGTACAAACGATTTTTGTTTTTTTCAACTCGTTCACTTCCTTCTAAAATCTTCAGCTTTTATATAGACAGTTCCTTTGAAAGCTGATACATGTTTGGTTCAATAGTATGTCTTGTCTCCAAAATTTCTATAATATCATGGTCTACAAGCTTGTTGTTTTGTATACCTACGCAGCGCCCGCCTTTTCCTTCGAGCAGAAGTTCAACTGCGTAAGCGCCCAGGCGGCTTGCAAGAACACGGTCAGAAGCGCTTGGAGATCCGCCGCGCTGGATGTGCCCTAAAACAGATACCCGCGTTTCAAGGTTTGTTTCTTCTTCGATGCGTTTTCCGAACTCAACTCCGCTGCCTACTCCTTCTGCAACGATAATGATACTGTGTTTCTTTCCGCGGTCATGCCCTCTTTTTAAGCGGGCGATAATTTCGTGCATATCATAGTCCGCTTCAGGAATTAAAATCGATTCCGCTCCGCCGGCAAGCCCTGCCCATAAAGCAATGTCACCCGCATGGCGCCCCATCACTTCAATGACATATGTACGTTCATGCGACGTAGCTGTGTCACGGATTTTATCAATCGCGTCGATGACAGTATTTAACGCCGTATCGAACCCGATCGTAAAATCTGTTCCCGGGATGTCATTATCTATCGTACCCGGTACACCTACACACGGAAACCCGTGTTCCGTTAATTTTTTCGCTCCCATGTAAGAACCGTCGCCGCCAATGACCACAAGCCCCTCAATGCCGAGTTTCTTTAAATTTTCTATTCCTTTTTCACGGCCTTCAACTGTTTTGAATTCAGGACATCTGGCTGTGTACAGCTTTGTTCCGCCGCGGTGAATGATGTCACCAACCGAGCCAAGCTCCAGTTTTTCTATTTTTCCGCTGATTAATCCAGCATAACCGTTATAAATGCCGTAAACCTCTACATTGTGGTAGATAGCCTTCCGCACGACCGCACGCACTGCTGCGTTCATCCCCGGGGAATCCCCGCCGCTCGTTAAAACTCCTATACGCTTCATTTCCTATTCACCTCAGAACATATATATGTTAAACATATCATGATCATTGCCCTAAAACAATGAAAAGGGACGCCTGAGCTCCCATGAAACCTTACCTATTATACAATTAAATAAATTGTTTTTAAATAAAATTTAAGGAAATATCACAAAAAATAAACGTGAGCCATAGGCTTCACGTCTATTTAGTTTACCCCGATATAATGATCCTCAACCGAAACTTTCCCAATCGCTTTATATTTTTCATAGCGCTGGCTGATCAATTCTTCCGCGCTCAGTTTGATAAGAGATTTTAACGATTGTTTCAGAGTTTCGTCAATATAGCCCGCCTGCTGCTTAACATCATGGTGAGCTCCGCCTTTTACTTCTTTAATCATATGATCTATAATACCTAATTCTAATAAGTCAGGCGCAGTGATCTTCATGGTTTCCGCCGCTTTTTTGGCAAGGCTTGAATCTTTCCATAAAATTGATGCCGCTCCTTCCGGAGAAATAACCGAATAGGTTGAGTTTTCCAGCATAAACATGCGGTTGCCCACACCAAGAGCCAGCGCGCCTCCGCTTCCGCCTTCTCCGATTACGATACAGATGACAGGCACTGTCAGGCCGGCCATTTCGAACAGGTTTTTGGCGATTGCTTCGCTTTGCCCGCGCTCCTCAGCCGCTTTACCAGGATATGCTCCCTTCGTATCAATAAAGCAGATGATCGGCCGGTTAAACTTATCGGCTTGTTTCATGAGGCGAAGCGCTTTGCGGTAGCCTTCAGGATGAGGCATCCCGAAATTGCGGACAAGGTTTTCTTTCGTGTCTTTTCCGCGCTGGTGGCCGATGACGGTTACGGGCATGCCGTGATACTTGGCAACTCCGCCGACAATCGCCGCATCGTCTCCGTACGTTCTGTCTCCGTGGCATTCAAAAAAGTCGGTAAACAGATATTGAATGTAATCAAGCGTCGTCGGACGGTCAGGCAGCCGGGCGATTTGAACTCTGTCCCACGGCTTCAGATTTTTATAAATTTCATCTTGAAGCTTGCTGAGCCGGTCTTCAAGCCTTTCGATTTCAGCGCTTAAATCCATATCCGAATCTTGGGTGAATTTTTTCAGTTCGGCGATTTTTGTTTGCAGTTCAACCACCGGTTTTTCAAATTCTAATCTTGCAGCCACTCATGCTCACCTCCTGTTTGGTGCATGTCCAGCAGAAATCCGAGTTTCTCTTTCATATCGTTTCTATGAATTACCGCATCAAGCTGGCCGTGCTTTAATAAAAATTCCGCCGTCTGGAAATCTTCCGGCAGTTTTTCTCCGATCGTCTGTTCAATGATACGTCTTCCAGCAAAACCGATCAAGGCACCCGGTTCAGCTAGATTATAATCGCCGAGAGAAGCGAAGCTCGCCGATACCCCGCCGGTCGTCGGGTGGGTCATGACTGAAATGATCAGGCCCTGCTCCTCACTGAACAGCTTTAACGCAGAGCTTGTCTTTGCCATCTGCATAAGGCTTAAGACCCCTTCCTGCATGCGTGCGCCGCCGGAAGCGGTAAAGATGATAAACGGGACTTTTTCTTCTTTTGCTTTTTCAATCGCAAGTGTAATTTTTTCTCCGACAACCGAACCCATGCTGCCCATGCGGAATGTCGAATCCATAATGGCGATCACGGCAGGGAAACCGTTGATGTTCCCTTTTCCGGTCACAACCGCTTCATTCAGGGATGTTTTCTCACGGTCTTTTTCGACTTTTTCTAAATACCCCGGAAAACCGAGCGGGTTCTCAGAAATCATTCCCTGGTTGAATTCCTCGAATGAATCTTCGTCCAGGAGGCTTTCAATGCGTTGTTTTGCATTCATCGGGAAATGGTATCCGCAATTCATGCAGACGCGCAGATTTTTATCTAACTCTTTTGTGAGCATGATTTTTTTACATTTGGGGCACTTTGTCATAATGCCTTCCGGAACATCGTGTTTTGCCTGCTCAGACGGCACGGAAGCATATTTTTTCTTTTTTGTGAATATATCCTTTAACAAATGATTACCTCCCTTTTGTGAAGGGTTCTCTTCACTGCATGTCTTCCGATTAAGATAGACTTAATAATAACTTTACCGAAACTATTGTACTTTTTTTGTCAAACGGTGTCATCCTCCATTCGACATTTTTCGCTCTGAAACAGGCGGATATCTGCTTTAAAAAAGCAGTAAAAAACGTTGCTCAGCCTTATCTGTCAGCGTTTTCAAAAGAAATAACGGACACTGCTGAAATTTTTTTAAGACCTGCCCTTAAAAAAATGTCAGCAGTCCGTTTATTAAACAACAGCGCGTTGTTTTTCTGCCAACGCGCTGCCATTCATATATCTGTTATCTATTCGCCGATGACCGTCAGCTGTCTTGTTTTTTCAGCGACTTCTTCAGGATCAACGCTGATTCTTGCCACACCTGTTTCCATCGCCGCTTTTGCCACAGCTTTTGCCACAGCAGGCGCAACACGTTTGTCAAAAGGAGCCGGGATGACATAATCCGCGCTTAATTCTTCCTCCGAAACGAGGGAAGCAATGGCTTCAACCGCTGCAATTTTCATCTCTTCGTTAATATGAGTCGCGCGAACGTCAAGCGCTCCGCGGAAAATTCCCGGGAATGCCAATACATTGTTTACTTGATTCGGAAAATCGGAGCGGCCTGTTCCGATTACGCTTGCGCCGGCTGCGCGCGCGTCTTCAGGCATGATCTCCGGATTCGGGTTCGCCATTGCGAAAATGATCGGATCTTTCGCCATGCTTTCAACCATTTCTTTCGTTAAAGCGCCCTCAACTGAAACGCCGATAAAAACGTCTGCATCTTTAATGACATCCTGAAGCGAACCGTCTTTGCGGTCTTGGTTTGTAAACTTCGCCACTTCGTTTTTCACACTGTTCATGCCGGCAGGGCGTCCTTCGTAAATGGCTCCTTTTGAGTCGCACATCACGATATCGCGAACACCGAAATGATAAAGAAGCTTTATGATCGCGATGCCTGCGGCTCCCGCTCCGTTTGCCACGACTTTAATGGACGACATGGATTTTCCTGATAATTTCAGCGCGTTTACAAGCCCGGCAACGGTTACAATGGCAGTTCCGTGCTGATCATCGTGGAAGACCGGAATATTTGTTTCTTTTTTCAAACGTTCTTCGATGATAAAGCAGTTCGGCGCCGCAATGTCTTCAAGGTTGACGCCGCCGAATGTCGGAGCAAGCAGCTTCACCGTGTCGATTATTTTGTCCACATCATTTGTATCAAGCGCGATCGGGAAGGCGTCTACTCCTGCGAAGCTTTTAAAAAGGACCGCTTTCCCTTCCATGACAGGCAGTGAAGCTTCAGGCCCGATATTGCCGAGTCCGAGAACGGCTGATCCGTCTGTTACGACTGCTACCATGTTCCCCTTCATTGTATAATCATATACTTTGTTTTTGTCATCATAAATCTCTTTACACGGCTCAGCCACACCAGGAGAGTAAGCAAGGCTTAAATCTTTCGCATTTCTTACTTCAACCTTTGCTTTTGATTCAAGTTTTCCTTGGTTGACTTTGTGTAAATGTAACGCTTCTTCTCTTAATGACATTCTTTAATACACTCCTTTTAAGTACTTTGTTACATATTCTGCTGCATAGACTGGTACAATCTCTGGAGATGAAAAAATATCAGAATCTTTAAATAAGATAGCACAATTGCTTCAATTGTATAACAAAAGTATTGTTGTTACCACTATTTTAATACGACGTTTTGCTGGCCCAACAGCTCTTTTAAACGGTATAACGCCTGATGGTCAGCTTGTATATGAAAAGAATCAGGCAGCTTGATCGTCTGCTTCTGCTTCTCATAATAAAGATACACGCCAGTTTCCCCTTTATGCTCCAGTAAAATACGCTTCATCTTTGCCAAAAGTTCCTGATTGTGGCGGCTGCCTTCTATTTTGATATAAACAGACGGCGCTTTGTCAGTTCCCGTTTGTTCCAGAATGGATGCCGCGGAAATGATGAACTGTGTTTTTTCCTGCCGCTGCTCCATTTTTCCAACCGCGTATAAAAGCGCGCCTTCTTTTAAGAGCGGGGACAGCCTTCTGAATTGGTCAGGAAACACGATGGCTTCGATTTCTCCCGTTTCGTCGCTTAATGTGAGAAACGCCATATGCTGACCTGTCTTTGTCCGAATCGTTTTGATGCCGGCGAGCAAAGCGCCGAGGGACAGCTGCCCCTTCGGTATTTTCCGCGCTTCTGCTATCGGCAGCGCCCCCCGGACCGTCAGCCCGTCCCTGAAGGCAGACAAGGGATGGCTTGAGAAATAAACGCCGAGGGCTTCTTTTTCAAACCGAAGCATGTCCACAAGCGGAAATTCCTCGGCTTCTACATATTTTGGCTTAATGGAAAAAGATTCTTCTAAAAACAATCCCATCTGGTCATCGTCTGCACGAAAAAGCTCGGCGTGCTCTAAAGCCACATCAACGGAGGCAAGCAAGGTCGCGCGGTTTTGATTGAATTCGTCCATGGCACCAGAAAATATAAGGGCTTCGATGGTTTTTCGATTTACACTTTTTGCAGGTAAGCGAAAGCAGAAATCGAAAAGATCCTCGAACGGTTTATGTTTTCTTGCTTTATAAATATCTTTCACTGCCGAGACACCTACGTTTTTAATGGCGCGCAAGCTGTATCTGACGGCTCCGTTTTCAACCGTGAACGGAAAACTGCTGCTGTTCACTGACGGCGGAAGGACTTCAATCCCGCTCCCCTTCGCTTCGTACAGATATTGCGATATTTTGTCCTCATTGCCGATAACGCTCGTCAAAAGCCCGCACATAAAATATAAAGGATAGTGCGCCTTTAAATACGCGAGCTGATAACCGATCATGCTGTATGCTACAGCATGGCTTCTGTTGAATCCGTAGTTTGCGAATTTCACAATCAGATCGTAGACCTCGTTTGCAGTGACTACAGAATACTCCTTTTTTAAGCACCCTTCAACAAAATGGCTTCGCTCCCTGTCCAGAATGTCCTTCTGCTTTTTGCTGACGGCCCGTCTGAGCAGGTCCGCCTCGCCTAAAGAAAAACCCGCCATGCGCGATGCGATCATCATAATCTGCTCCTGATAGACAATGACGCCGTATGTTTCAGCCAGGATGCTTCTTACATCTTCATGCGGAACCTCTACACGCGCCCGCCCGTGTTTCCGGTCGATGAATAACGGGATATTTTCCATCGGGCCCGGCCTGTACAGCGCATTAACCGCAACAATGTCCTCAAGCCTTGTTGGCTTAAGGCGCTTCAGCACGCTCCTCATTCCTGACGATTCAAGCTGAAAAATCCCTGTCGTATCGCCTTTTGAAAGCAATGTGAAGGTTTTTTCATCTTGATAGGAAATCCTAGAAAAATCTATTTTAGTATTTGTCTCTTTTTCAATCATCGTTTTAATCGATTCGATCAGCGTGAGATTACGCAGGCCTAAAAAGTCCATTTTTAAAAGGCCGAGATCCTCCAGATGATCCATCGCATACTGCGTTAAGTATACGCCTTCATGGCCTTCCTGAAGGGGAACAATCTCAGAAAGGGGCTCTTGGCTGAGGACGACGCCTGCCGCATGTGTAGACGTATGCCTCGGAAGGCCTTCGATTTTCTTGGCGATTTGAAATATTTTGGCAAGGACGCCGGAGTCAGAAAGCCGCTGGTTCAGCTGTGCGGACTGTCGCCTTGCCTCCTCCAGCGTCATGCCGGGTTTTGACGGAATCAGGCGGGCGAGCTGATCGGCTTCTTTCGGGCTGATTCCGAAGACTCTCCCGGTATCTCTTAAAGCAGCCTTTGCCGCAAGTGTTCCGAAGGTAATAATCTGAGCCACGTGCATGCTGCCGTATTTCTTTTGCACATATTGGATGACCTCATCCCTTCTTGTATCGGGAAAATCAATATCAATATCCGGCATACTGATTCGCTCAGGATTAAGAAACCGCTCAAACAGCAGAGAATGTTTCAGCGGATCAACATCTGTAATGAAAAGGGTGTAAGCAACAAGCGAGCCTGCCGCAGACCCTCTCCCAGGCCCGGTTACGATTCCTTGCTCATGCGCGTATTTCATAAAATCCCATACGATGAGAAAGTAATCGCTGAATCTCATCCGCCTGATGACATCCAGCTCATATTCCAGCCGGCGGACGGCGCGATCATCGGGGGATGCAAAACGGCGGCGCAGCCCTTCAAAGCATACGTCCGCCAAATAATCATCCGCAGATTTTCCGTTCGGCGCCGGAAATGACGGAAGCCGTGTCTGTCCGAGGCTGACATCGACATGGCACTGCTTTGCGATATGTGCTGATGCCTCCAGCGCTTCCGGATGCTCGGCGTAAAGCTCCCTCATCTCCTCAGGCGATCTTAAATGTAAGCCGGGCATCCCCCCGCTGAGATCGGCCCATTTTTCCCCGGCTTTAATGGCACAAAGACAGCGGTAGGCATCTTGATCTTCTTTACGTATATAATGAACATCCCCGGTTGCGCAGACAGCGATTTCCGTTTCTCTGGACAGCCGGAGAATATCTTCTGATAATGTCTCATTGTCTTTAAACGGCTGGTACCCTAAGTAAAACCGTCCTTCTCCAAACAGCGCCCGGAATTCTTCAGCGGTTTGAGCCGCTTTTTCAAACTGCCCCGCTTGCAGCAAGGTTTCAATATACCCTTTTTCACCGGGCGTAATGGCGATCAGCCCCTCATGATAACTTTTCATCCATTTTTGTTTAATGCCGCCTTTTGACTTGGATTGCAGCGCGCTTGAAATCTTCAGCAGGTTTTGATAACCGGCATTGGTCGCCGCCAAAAGAACAAGCGGGAAGGCTTCAAGTTCGGATTCATCCGTGTAAATAGATGCCGTCAGCCCGATAATCGGCTTGATTCCGTTTGCCTTGCACGCTTTATAAAACTCAATGGCGCCGTACATGACATTCTCGTCAGTCAGCGCCAAAGATGAATACCCGAGCGCGCCGGCCTCTTTGACAAGCTCTTTCACAGAAGCGGCGCTGTTTAACAGACTGTAGCCGCTATGTACTTGCAGGTGAACAAAAGACAAAGCCGCCACCCCTTTCTCGTATACGTTCATTTTTGTCTTTCTACATTATAAGACGGGTTTTCATAAGAAACAAATGTTCTTTTTTGACTCATCATCATACTTGTCCGTGTCCTTCAATATGATAGTAAGGTGAGGTGGTGTGAATATGGATCAGGAAGCGGGCTTTATGGCAAATTTCATTAATAGTTATTTTATCGCGCTCGGTGTTTTGTTCGGCGGTGCGCTGATCGGCGGCGTCGGCGCTTATTTATCAGGCGAGGCTCCGCTTACAGCGATTACGAAACTGGCGAACAGGCTGAAAATCTGGGCGCTCGTTGCGGCCATCGGAGGGACGTTTGACGCGGTGTACAGCTTTGAAAGAGGAATTTTAGAAGGGAATACGCGAGACATTTTCAAACAGCTTCTTTTGATCATCTCAGCCATGGGCGGCGCCCAAACCGGCTGGCTGATTATTTCATGGCTGACCCAGGAGAATATTTCATGAGAATTCCCGAGTATTATAAAAAACCGGGGTGGCAGCGTTTTTTTGCGGGGATGATGTGCGGCGCCGCAGTCAGCTGGCTGTTTTTCCTGTTTACATACGGAACGTTTCAGGAAGAGCAGGTGACGATAATCGAAAAACAGCAGGAGCATATGCGAGATTTAAAGACTCAGATTTCCATCTATCAGGAAGATCTTCATAAATTAAATGAAGACAATAAAAAAAGGCTGCTGATCCAAAGTGTTGATATTAAACTGCTTAACGGCGAAAAATATAAAATTTCGCAGCCTGACAAAATGAAATTCGAAGAGCATGTAAAAGATAATATCTCTGAGGTCATCACAAAAGATATTGAAAGTGTGTATAAAACAAAGGAGCTTTTAAAACGGACGATTGAAAACAAAGTGTACACCATAAATGAGAAGGAATACAAAGCTGAGGTGAAAGAACTGACGATTTACACGAGATTGTCTGTCGAAATTAATATTTCTTTTGCGACGTAAATATGTCATTTTTAAAAATTTTCCAAAGATCTGTCGCTTTTTTCTCCGCTTTTTTATAAACTGTAAGTGAGACATTTTCAATGAATCTGAAGGGAGGAAGGGAAAATGGAGGTTTTTAGTGAACGACGATTAGCAAAGGATCACGCAGACCGAATCAAACAAGGCTATTCCGCATATGCAGAAACAGACACACTCGCTTCCCTCATAAAAAAAGAACTCCAAATCTATAATCTCCGCGTCTATGAAGACCTGACTGAATTCGGCTGCTGGTTCATCCCCTTGACAGATGAACACTAAGAAAGAGGGTCTCCCCTCTACTTGTGTTCGTTACATAACTCTTCCAGATCAGCCAAAATCGGCTCGGTTTCGTCCCAGCTGTAGATGGACGCGCCGGCTGCGAGCGGATGCCCCCCGCCATTGTATTTTCGGGCAATTCCATTAATGACCGGTCCTTTTGAGCGGAACCGGACTCTGATTTGATCGTCTTCTTCTACGAAAAACACCCATGCGCGAATACCTGAAATATTTCCAAGCGTTCCGACAAGCTGCGACGCTTCAGAAGCGGTTGTCCCATATGTCTCCAGTATGTCTTTCTTAATGAAAACGGAAGCAACGCCGTTTTCAGACAATGACACATTTTGATAAATAAAGCCGTTCAGCTTCACCACATTCAATTTTGTTTCATACAATTGATTAAATAGCTCCGAGGATGAAAATGGGAACTCAATGAGCTCTCCCGCGTATTTTAATGTCTTTTTTGTTGTGTTCGGGAATAAGAAGCGTCCCGTATCACCGACGATACCCGCGTAGATCAGCTCAGCTGCTTTCGTGTTCAGTTTCCAGCCGTGCTGCTTTCCTTCCAGGTACAGTTCATAGATCATTTCGCTTACGGAGCTTGCATTCGTATCGACCCATATAAGATCGCCATACGGATCTTCATTTGGATGGTGATCTATTTTCATGAGCTTTGCGCCGGAATGGTAGCGCTGATCGTCGACACGCCCTTGATTTGCGGTGTCACATACGATGACAAGAGCATCTTTATATGTTTCGTCATCCACCTCATCGAGGGAATATAAGAAAGACAAGGACGGCTCAGGCTGTCCGACGGCAAAAATATTTTTTTCAGGATACGTTTCCCGCAGGATTTCCGTAAGGCCGCACTGTGATCCGTAAGCGTCTGGGTCAGGCCTCACATGTCTATGTAAGATAATGGTGTCATATAATGATATGGTTCTGATCAGTTCGGATTTCATCTTTTACTCCTTTTTGTTTTTATTCATTTAATCATACTCTTTGCTTACGGAAAAGGAAAATCTTTCGGCAAGACAGGTGTAACGGTTTCGTAAACTCATACAATGGAGGATTTCATTTATGCTGGTTTTTGTTTTTCTCATCGGGCTTTCTGCCTGCTTTTACATCTATTACAAAGTAAAGGGCGTTCGGACAAAACGGGCGCTGGAAAAGGAATGTTTTTCGGCTAAATCTAGTATGGCGTTAGGCGCGCTGGTGCTGCTGTACGGGATAAACCAAATGATTTTATTTCATTCAGTCTTAACCCTCGTCATCGGCGGCGTCTTCATTTTAATAGGGGCAGGCAGCGCATGGGCTGGGTATAAAGCCTATAAACATTATGAACCCATCCATGCAAAAGAAGCGGAGAGGGACCACGCGTAATGAAGGCCAAGGGACCTGACAGCGTCCCTTAACTTCTCTCCATCAGCTGCACCATCAGCATCGCTTTTGATACGATGCCGCTTTGGCTTGACACTTCCACTTCCATTTTTCCGAACTTTCGGCCGGCTTCGAGAATGCGCGGTTTTACTTCAATGACAGATTCCATCTGGACGGGCTTTAAGAAGAAAATCGTAATGCTTTCAATCACCAGCTCTCCGCGTTTGCGCGAGCGCAAAAACCGGCTGGCGGCCTGCGTTAAAATGGTCGTAAACACCCCGTAAGAGATCGTCCCAAGCTGATTGGTCATTTGCGGCGTTACCTCATATTGATAGACAGCCGGAGTCTGTTTATCATCTTCCTCATCTTTAAATCCTCTTGAAACGATATCATCGAGCTTTTCCCCGACCTGGGGCTGCTTTTGAACCATTTGAAGCGCTTTTAAGACATCCTGACGGCTGATCATGCCGATCAGCCTGTGATGCCCGTCAGTAACCGGAAGCACTTCGATTCCTTCCCACACCATCATTTGAGCCGCCGAGGCAACCGACGTTTTTCCGATCACTGTGACCGGATTTTTCGTCATTACTTTTTCAATCGGCACAGACCGGTCATGTCCGGCGATATCTTTTGAAGTCAGAATCCCGTGAATTTTCATATGCTGATCGATGACCGGAAAGCGGCCGTGGCCGGTTTCAAAGTTTTTTTCGTACCATTTTTCCAGCTTATCCTTAGGAGAGAGCGTGACCGTTCTTTCTGCCGGCGTCAAAATGTCTTCCACAAGCACAATTTCTTTTTTAATCAGCTGGTCATAGATTGCCCGGTTTATCATCGCCGCAACCGTAAAGGTATCATAGCTCGTGGATAGAATCGGCAGCTCCAATTCATCGGCAAGCTGAATGATGCTGTCATCGGTGTTAAAGCCGCCGGTTACCAATACAGCCGCGCCTGCCTCAAGCGCTTGACGGTGGGCGTTGATTCTATTTCCAACAATTAATAGGTTCCCCGCCGCCGTATAGCGCATCATCGCGTCAAGCTCCATCGCTCCGATCACAAATTTATTTAATGTTTTATGGAGGCCCGCCCGTCCGCCGAGCACCTGGCCGTCTATTACATTGACAACCTCTGCGTATGTCAGCTTTTCAATATTTTCTTTTTTCTTCTGTTCAATGCGGATCGTCCCCACACGTTCAATCGTGGAAACAAAGCCTTTATTTTCGGCTTCCTTTATGGCTCTGTAAGCCGTTCCTTCACTGACTTTCATCTCTTTTGCAATTCTTCTGACCGAAATTTTCTCACCGACAGGCAGCGAATCTATGTAAGATAGTATTTGTTCATGCTTTGTTGCCAAGCCTTTCACCTCTAAGGACAGTCTTCTGTTTTTATTATAAGGGTACGGGGGATTCATTCGCAATGAGGCGTCCGAAAAAAGACGGCCTCACCAAAAAACCTTCTGAATGCGTTGATTCAGAAGGTCAGTTTATGTTCGTTCAGACGTCAGACAAGCTCAATTGACTCGCCGGCCGCCATGACTTTGCCGACGCCGCCCGGCAGGCTTTCAGCGAAAGCGTCAGGGTCTTGCTCAATGACAGGGAAAGTATTGTAATGAACGGGAACCACCTGTTTCGCTCTCAGCCATTCAGCTGCAAGCTTCGCGTCCTCCGGCCCCATCGTGAAGTTGTCGCCGATCGGCAGAAAGGCCAGATCAATGTGGTTTAATTCCCCGATCAATTTCATATCGGAGAACAGCGCCGTATCACCGGCGTGGAAAATGGTTTTTCCGTCGATTGTCAATAAAATTCCCGATGGCATTCCCGTGTATGTGATGGTTTTATTTTCTTCATCAGTGACGGCTGATCCGTGGAACGCCTGCGTCAGTTTAACTTTGCCGAAATCAAATTGGCGCGAGCCGCCGATATGCATCGGATGAACATTTAAACCCTTAAAGCCGAGATAAACAGCCAGCTCGTTCGGTGCGATGACAAGCGCATCATTTTGTTTGGCAATTTGCTCTGTATCTCCGACATGGTCATTGTGCCCGTGAGTGAGCAGGATCACATCCGCTTTGACCTCTTCCGGCTTCAGGTCAGTCAGGCTGTTTCCGGTTAAAAACGGATCGAAAATAATGTTATGCGTTTTTGTTTCCACATGAATGACAGAATGTCCGTAATACGTCACTTTCATCGGTTTTTCACCTCATTAAAAATTTTGTGTTTATCAAGTTCCCTTTTTGACAAGCCGAAAAACTTACAAGGATTGATGCCTGTTAATCACATTAAGCCCCCCTGTGGCTTCAATGACGGTTCCGGTTATAAGATCGGAGTCTTCCTCACATAAAAATGCGATGATTCTCGCAATATCTTCCCCGGTTCCGGATCTTCCTATCGGCGTATTTTCCTTGCCGATTTTCAGTCTCGCTTCCTCTATGGATGCTTCCTTCATGTCCCCTACGATATCACCCGGACAGACCATGTTGGCCGTAATACCGGATTCAGCCTCTTCAATCGCAATGGTTTTGGTCAGCGAAGCTAAGCCGACCTTTGCAGCTCCGAAAGCGGATCGGTGAAGCCAGCCGGGCGCATGGGCAGCCCCTTGGAAGCCGTATGTAATAATCCGGCCGAACCGCTGTTTTCTCATAACGGGAATGACCGCTTTAAACAAATGAAAAACAGCGCTTAAATTTCCTTCCAGCATGCCGTACCATTCCTCATCTGAGTAATCGGCAAGCTTTTTTCGCTCAAATATGTACGGCCCGGCATTGTTTATAAGGATGTCAATCCTCCCAAACCGCTGAAGGGCTGCATCGGCAATCCGCATCAGATCATCCTTTCGGGTGACATCACCCTTTACGAATTGCAGTCTGTCATGGCACTGGGGATAATCAGCCTTCAGACAAGCGACTGCTTCTTCGTCCTGTCTGTAATTCACCGTGACGGAGAAGCCTTTTTCCAGCAGCATTTCAGTCACTTTCCGGCCTAATCCCTTTGTACCGGCAGTAATTAAAGCATGTCGCACATGAATACCCTCCCCAGGCAACGTCGCCGCTTCCATTAAGTCATTTCTCCCTCTACTTTACTATAAACAGGCGGCAATATCACTTTTTTGCACTTCACTTGGACGAAAAAAAAGCCGTCTGTCCAGACAGCTTAATCTTCAGAAGGCGAAGCGGCGGCTTCCTCCATTCCGACATAACCGCTTTGGTATGCCTCTGAAATGAGCCGGGCCGTTTCTTCGCTTTCTTTTTCATCATAAATATAACGTTCTTGTTCTTTGCGCATGCCTTCTACCTCCCATCAGTATAGATGTAGGGTGTCTTGTATGACGGGAAATTATGAAGGAAATTTTAACATATTAACAACCTGCGCAAGCTTTTGCTTTTACGAGTGCCTGCTCTACCTGTTGAAAGCCCGTTCCGCCGGCGCTCATTCTTTTTTCCACTGCATGGTAAGGATCGAGAACAGTGTAAATATCCTCCTCAAAGAGACTGCTGGCCTGAAGGAAATCTTCAAACGCCATGTCGCTTAAATAGATGCCTTTTTCAATGCAGGTGTACACAAGCTTTCCGACCACTTCATGAGCTTCCCTGAACGGCATGCCCTTTTTCGCTAAATAGTCCGCAAGTTCAGTCGCGTTTGAAAAGTCTTGTTTCGTTGCCTGTTTCATCGTGTCTTTGTTCACAGTCATCGTTTGAATCATGCCTGTGAAAATCTGAAGGCTTCCTTCGACTGTTTTCACAGTATCAAACATGCCTTCCTTGTCTTCCTGCAAATCTTTGTTGTAAGCGAGCGGCAGTCCTTTCATGATTGTAAACAGCCCCATCATATCGCCGTAAACACGGCCTGTTTTTCCGCGGATCAGCTCCGCCATGTCAGGGTTTTTCTTTTGAGGCATCATGCTGCTGCCCGTCGCGTACGTATCATCCAGCTCGATGAATTTAAATTCCTGTGAGCACCAGAGGATGATTTCTTCAGAGAAGCGGGAAAGATGCATCATCAGCATGCTGCTGCTGCTTAAAAACTCTAAAATGAAGTCTCTGTCACTGACGCCATCCAAGCTGTTTTCGTAAATGGAATCAAATCCGAGAAGCTCCGCTGAATAGGTGCGGTCAATCGGAAACGTGGTTCCGGCAAGGGCCCCGCAGCCGAGCGGCGATTTGTTAATCCGCTTCATGGAATCGCGGAATCGCTCTTTATCCCGTTCCAGCATCCAAAAATAAGCAAGCAGATGATGGGCGAATGAAATCGGCTGGGCGCGCTGCAAATGCGTGTAACCCGGCAGAATCGTCTCAATATTGGCTTCTGCTTTTTCAATCAGCGCGTGCTGGAATTGTTCGATCAGCCCGATGATGTGAGAGACATGATTTTTCAAGTATAAATGCATATCTGTCGCCACCTGGTCATTCCGGCTTCTTCCGGTATGAAGCTTGCCGCCGAGCGGTCCGATTTCATCGATCAGCATTTTTTCAATATTTAAATGGATATCCTCATAATCAACTGAGAATTCCAGCGTCTCATCTTCTGCTTTTTGCAGGAGCGTTTGCAGCCCTTCACGGATTATGCTTTCTTCTTCTTCCGTCAGGATGCCGCATTTTTTCAGCATTGCCGCATGGGCGAGAGACCCTGTAATATCCTCTCTGACTAGGTTTTGGTCGAATGTGATAGACGCGCCGAACTCATCGACCCATTTTTCCGGTGTTTTTTGAAACCGGCCTCCCCAAAGCTTTTTCATGCTTTAATCTGCTCCTTCTTATTTACGATGCTGTTCACTTTGGTCGGCAGTCCCCAAAGCTCGATAAAGCCGATTGCTGCGTGATGGTCAAAGGCATCGTCTTTTGTATATGTGGCAAGCTTTTCATCATACAGAGAAAATTCCGACTTACGCCCTTCTACAATGGCGTGGCCTTTAAACAGCTTGACACGCACAACGCCTGTGACATGTTTTTGTGTTTCTTTTAAGAAAGCAAGCAGCGCGTCTTTTAACGGTGAGAACCATAAACCGTTGTAGATGATTTCAGACAGTTTTTGTTCGATTGCCGGTTTGAAATGGGCCACTTCTTTGACCAGCGTCAAATCCTCAAGCTCTTTGTGCGCCGTAATCAGCGTCATGGCGCCCGGGCACTCGTATACTTCACGGGACTTAATGCCGACAAGGCGGTTTTCCACATGGTCGATACGTCCGATACCGTGTTTACCGGCTGTCTCATTCAGCTTAAGAATCAAGTCGGAAAGCGGATAGGACACGCCGTCGATTGAGACGGGAACACCTGCTTTAAACGCGATTTCAATGACCTCCGGAACATCCGGTGTGTTTTCAAGAGGCGCTGTCAGGTCGTATGCCCCTTCAGGCGGCGCCGCCCACGGATCTTCTAATATCCCGCACTCATTGGCGCGGCCCCATAGGTTCTGGTCAATCGAATAAGGGCTGTCAAGATTGATCGGAATCGGAATCCCGCGGCTTGCAGCGTATTCAATTTCCTCTTCACGCGACCATTGCCACTCACGAACCGGAGCAATGACTTCCAGATCAGGATTTAATGATTTAATGGATACTTCAAAACGGACCTGATCGTTTCCTTTACCCGTGCAGCCGTGCGCTACCGCCACTGCGTTTTCTTTTTCCGCCACTTCGACGAGTTTTTTCGCGATTAACGGGCGGGATAAGGCAGATACGAGCGGATATTTCCCTTCGTACATCGTGTGAGCCTGCATAGAAATGAGCGCGTAATCTTGAGCGAATTCTTCTTTTGCATCAATAACGTATGAGTTTGACGCGCCTACTTCCAGCGCTTTTTGCTGAACAAATGCCAAATCCTTTCCTTCACCTACATCTAAGCAGCAAGCTACAACATCGTATCCCTGCTCTTGAAGCCATTTTATCGCTACAGAGGTATCAAGCCCTCCTGAATATGCCAATACAACTTTTTTTTGATCTGCCATGTTAAAAGCTCCTTTTGTATAAAAATTAGTTTAAATTAATAAAAATGCATTTTGTATGTATACACTGTAACAAGTAAATTCTGTTTTTTCAAGCTTTTTATAAAAAAAACTTCACCCATTTTTATGAGTGAAGCACAGCCTTCTTTATTGATTTATAAGTCTTTTTGAATCTCTCTGATAACGTGGGGCAATTCGGGGATAATCAGCTTATTCATTGCAAGCCTCACGGCGCCGGAAGAGCCCGGCGTGCAGAAGACTGCGGTGTTATGAATAACTCCCGCGGCCGCTCTGGACAGAATGGCGGCCGAGCCGATATCCTCTGTATAACTCAGCATCCGGAACAGCTCGCCGAAGCCGGGAAGTTCTTTTGAAAACAGCGGCGTGACCGCTTCGATTGTGACATCCCTTTTTGCAATGCCTGTCCCTCCGTTCAGCAGCACCGCATCTGTATATTCATCCATACAGCCGGATAAAACGGCTTTTTGCAATTCATCTTTCTCGTCTTTTACGATTTCATAAGCGACCGTTTCCAATCCTGCCGCTTTGAGCAAATCCATCATCATACGCCCGCTTTTGTCTGTCTCTTCCGTTCTCGTGTCGCTGACGGTAATGATCTTGCAGCGAACGGTTGCAGGAGCTTCCTGTTTATGTTCATGCACGCTCATGTTTTCACCTCTTAACCGATTATGTATGAAAATATCGTAACGTTTTCTGTTACGGCATTCAATAAAAAAGCACACCCGGAGGATGTGCTTTTTTGATGATTATTGTGCTAAACGGACAACGTCACGCGCGATCATGACTTCTTCATCAGTCGGAATGATCATAACTTTTACAGGAGAGTGAGGATAGCTGATAAACGCTTCCTCGCCGCGTACATTGTTCAGTGCAGGATCCCAATAAACACCCATGAATTCTAAGCCGCGAAGTACGCGTTCTCTGACTTCAACGCTGTTTTCACCGATACCGGCAGTGAAAATAATCGCGTCAACACCGCTCATTCTCGCAGCATAAGAACCGATGTATTTATGAATTCTGCTCGCGAACACTTCAAGCGCAATTTCCGCTCTCTCATTGCCTTCTTTAGATGCTTCGACTATGTCGCGAAGGTCGCTTGAGAAACCGGACACGCCAAGCAGTCCGCTTTTTTTGTTTAATGTGTTTAATACTTCATCAGCAGTCTGATCTGTTTTTTCCATAATATACGGAATTAAAGCAGGGTCGATGTTTCCTGAACGTGTTCCCATCGCCACACCGGCTAACGGTGTGAAGCCCATTGATGTATCAATCGATTTTCCGCCTTCAACGGCTGCGATACTTGCACCGTTTCCGAGGTGGCAGGAAATCAGGCGCAAATCTTCAAGCGGACGGCCAAGAAGTTCAGAAGCGCGCTGTGTAACATATTTGTGAGATGTGCCGTGAAAGCCGTATTTACGGATGCCGTATTTCTCATAGTATTCGTAAGGCAGGCTGTACAGGTAAGACTGCTCAGGCATCGTTTGGTGGAACGCCGTATCAAACACTGCCACTGCAGGCACATTCGGAAGCACTTCTTTGAAGGCTTTAATGCCGACGATGTTAGCCGGGTTGTGAAGCGGCGCAAGTTCTGAAATGTCTTCGATTTCACGGATTGTCTCATCTGTCAGTAAGACAGAATCACTGAATTTTTCTCCGCCGTGAACGACACGATGGCCGATTCCGTCAATTTCATTCAAATCTTTTATAATGCCGAATTCAGTCAGTTTGTGAAGCAGCATTTTTACTGCAACCGCATGATCCGGAATATCTGTTACTTCTGTATTTTTTTCGCCGTTAACAGTGATGGTGAAAACGCTATCGGCGATACCGATCCGTTCTACTAAACCTTTTGTTAACACCTGTTCTGAAGGCATTTCGAAAAGCTGAAATTTTAAAGATGAGCTTCCTGCGTTAATTGCAATAATTTTAGACATAAATGACGCTCCTATCAAAATTCTTCTTCGTTACTTCGTTCTTTTTTCCCAGACCCTTAAATGAGTCCAAAAAATATCTGACTTTTCCATTTAAACATTGTCAACTCAGCATTTCAAGTCAACATCCTGTTTGGTACCGCTTACAATATGAAGTCGATATTTTCTGATAAATATTTGCTATGCCATATGGATCGGACGGCCTGAAGAATTTTTTCTTTTCTTCCTTAATTTGTGTTGATCATATGTTTTCCATTCATTTAAAAAAACAAAACAGTTTAAGGGTACATCCCTTAAACTGTTTATTTATCGCTTATTTTTCATTTTGAAACCATTGATCCAATTTTGCCATCATATCCCGCATGGCCTGCTTGTTCGCAAAGGAAGGCAGACTGGCCAGAAGCGTTTGCTTCGGCGGCTTTGCAGTTTCTCCTTTTTTCTGCAAAATTAAAATACTTTTTGCCTGGGCCTCATCTTTAAACATGGAAGCCGGCAGCTGAAGGAGTGCGTTGATATGGACTTTTTCTGCAAAAAACTGCTTCAGCTTATCGCTTTGAGCACTGTCAAACAGATGGTTCGGTATCATAAAAAACAAGTATCCGCCCGGTTTTGTATGCTTGACGCTTTGTTCAATAAACAAATGGTGAGCAAATGAGTGCCCTTCATCCGCTTTCAGCTCATACGCGGCAGCTCCTTCATCATTCGGGTAATAGCCGACGGGCAAATCACAAATCACCGTGTCAACGGGATCGATAAATAACGGCTCAAGGCTGTCCTGACAAAACAGCTCCATCTCTTTTTCCTGCAGGTTTGCCTGAGCGTAAGCAATCTTTAACAGGACATCATCAATTTCAATCCCGAAGCTTTTTGCCATTTTGTCAGAAAGCTGATTTGCCGCTGTGAGCAGGAGATTTCCGGTGCCGCAAGCGGGATCTAAAAGTGTCAAGCCCTTTTGGCCGCCTGTGAATTTATTCATCAGGTAGCTGATGAAAAGGCCGATCGTATCGGGGGTCATTTGCCTGTTCGGATGAGATTTATCTTTCAGCCCTTTTAAGATGGCGAGCTGAAATGCTTTACGCACCCATTCATGTTCATACGTTCTGAAATCCGCCTTTTCCAGCAGATTTTGAAGCTGTTCGGCATGTTTTTCTTGCACCGGGAGCTGTTCGGTTTTTTCAAGAAAATACATTTCTCCCGCTTCTGCAAGCCCTTCAATGTATGACAGCTGCAAGCCGTCAGCGATGACTTGAGCCGCTTTATCTAAAAGTTCATAAATCTGACCGACATGGTCGTTTTGCATTCTGTTTCCTCCTTGCCATGAAAAGAGCTCCGCGGCAGCACCCGGAGCTCTTTTACACCTCTTTACTTAATTAACGCTTTTGCAGCTTCGATAGGCTTTTCATAATTCGGGTGGTTTGTGGCTTCGCTTACGTATTCCGCATAAACGACTTTTCCGTCTTGGTCAAGAACGAATACGGAACGGGCCAGAAGACGAAGCTCTTTAATGTAAACGCCGAACGCTTCACCAAATGACATATCTTTGTGGTCTGATAACGTTTCAACTTTGTCAATTCCGTTCGCTCCGCACCAGCGCGCTTGTGCAAACGGCAGGTCTGCGCTGATCGTATAAACGTTCACATCGCCCAGTTTTGCAGCCTCTTCGTTAAAGCGGCGTGTCTGTGCGTCACATACCCCTGTGTCAATTGAAGGAATAACGGAAATGATCGTTACTTTCCCTTTCATGTCAGCCAGCGTTTTTTCTTCTAATCCGTTTGTCAGCACCGTGAAATCAGGGGCCTGGTCACCCGGCTTCACTTCTTGTCCGATAAGCGTTACCGCTCCGCCTTTAAATGTAATGTCAGCCATTATATTTCCTCCCTTTTCTATGTATAGCTCTATCATAGTCGAGTTTTATGTAAACTGCAAAGGTTATGCCGCATCGTAAAAAAAGCTAACTGCGGGCGGCAGTTAACTTTTATGTTATAAATCAATATCCGTCATTTTTTGATTCCGGCCTTTTTCATTTTTCTTAAACATATGCTGGATCCGTTCAATCGTTTGGGGCGCGGAGTCTAAAAGTTTATCGATCAGATGGGTGTTTTCATCTAAATGAAGCATTCTTACGCCGTTTGTTCCGACAATCAGAAACGCGATCGGCGTTATAGATACGCCTCCGCCGCTTCCGCCGCCGAATGGGAGCTTCTGCTCTTTTCTTTCATCGTCCTCAGATCTTTTTTCGGCCGGCTTTCCGCCAAATTCGCTCCCGCCTGCCGCAAA
The DNA here is from genome assembly GCF_001584325.1 of Bacillus nakamurai. Taxonomy (GTDB): domain Bacteria; phylum Bacillota; class Bacilli; order Bacillales; family Bacillaceae; genus Bacillus; species Bacillus nakamurai. The sequence goes on along the minus strand of NZ_LSAZ01000011.1, from coordinate 55,541 downwards.
TCCGAAGCCTACCTTTGAAACTGTTAAGATGACGCTTCCGTCAGGCGTTTCAACAGGATCTCCAATGATTGTATTGACGTCAATCATTTCTTTTAAATTTTCCATAGCGGTTTTCATTAAACCTTGAATCGGGTGGTCTGCCATGTGCGCTCCTCCTTAAACTGATGAATCATTCTTTGAAGTAACCGGAACCGGCTGTTTCTTTCGCAAGATGGAAAGTCCGTTCCGCCCGTATTTGAGCAATTTGAAAGCTGCAACTATAAGATGTCCAAAACGGAAAAAGAATATACACTGAAAATGCGTCTTGGAAGCAGGCACTTGAAATGAAGGAATGACTTCGTACACGGGTTTATATAAAAAGCGCAGATGGTCATAGAGCATCGCTATCAGTCCGCCCTTTATTGCCCACACGCCTCCGGCAGCGATACCCGTGGCAGCCGCGTCTTTTATCCCGATCACTGTCACCCACTCTAATTTCGTCACACGGATGCCAGCCAGAAAAGAAGCGCCGATTTCCTTCATTCTGACGACTTGATGCAGAATCATTTCAATTCGGCGAATGCTTTGCTTGACGTCTTCGTATGTTATCTTTTTCTTCTCATCTTTTTGGCCTTTTATTTTAGATTCCGTGTCCTGTCTGACATCAATCGACGCATCTTCTTTATTCACTTTAATGACGGGCACCGTTTTTTTGATACGGATCAGCCCGAATAATGCCGACATTCTCAAGGTCAATTTGTCATTATCTTTATCGTGCAGATATTCGAATGTCAGATGGATTTTCATTCTCATGAGCAGCCAGACCGCAATGAGAATGAGAACAGCTGCTGCGGCATATCCCATAAGCTTCACATCCTCAGCAAGCATTATCGCCAAATCAAAAAAAAAATAAACCCGGACTTTTCTCCGGGTTTACTGCTTTTATTTGCGGTACAGTTTTTCATGAACGACGGCTGTGTCGGCAATAAGATCGTGAATTCCCTGCTTTTTAGGAGTAAACGCAACGACAGCGTAAAGAATCCAAATTTTATCAATATAACGGCCGACCGCTTCTCGGAAAATGACGGTGCCCCATGTCAGCCGTTTGCCGCCTGTGAGAGGAATGACCTTTAATCCGAAGACCATCTTGCCGAGTGTCTGATGAAACCATTTCGTCATGAGCACAAAATAGGCGAGATAGACGATTAAGGTTGTCACAGAGTACGCTGAAACCGTGAACATTCCGCTTGTTTTCGGGATGTTCATCAGGGTGAACACCGGGGAAACAATTAAGTGGTTAAGGCCCCAGATCACAAGCCAATCGAGAAGAAACGCCCAGAACCTGATCCAAAAGCCTGCATACGCCGGTTCAAGCGGCCTATGGTGTTCGGCTTCCGCTTCTTTGCTTTCAAAGCCTTCGTAAGTCGCGTCCATTTTTTCTCCCCCCCCCTACTTTGCATAGAGATACATCATTCGCGGCGAACCGGATTGTGAAATGAGTTCTTTCATATTCAGAAAATCAAGCTCGCTTTTAAACATTTTGTTCGCACTCATAGAGAAGAGCGAACCCAATCCGAAGCCTTCTTCATAAGTAACGACTGAAGCATTTTTCATATTTTTATGGTCTTTTTTCATCGCGCTGATTGTATCATCATAAAAACCCAGCTCATCGACGAGATGGAGTTTTTTCGCTTGTCTGCCGTCATAGACCCGGCCGTCTGCGATTTTTTTGACATCGGTTTTTGACATATGCCGGCCTTTTGAAATGACATCTACAAAACCTTCATACGAATTGTCTACCATCGTCTGCATAATCTTTTTTTCTTCCTTGGTCATCTCGCGGGTCGGGGACATGATGTCTTTATGGGCCCCGCTTTTGATGGTTTCAAACTTAATCCCGAGCTCATCGGCGAGCTTGGAGTAATTCACGCTTTCCATGATCACTCCTAAAGAGCCTGTGAGCGTTTCCGGAGAAGCATAAATTTTATCGGCTGCCGTTGATATGTAGTAGCCTCCCGACGCTGCCATTGAACCCATGGACACGTATATCGGCTTCTTCGTTTCTTTCTTTACTTCTTCAAGTTTTTTATGTATCTCTGCACTTTCATATACGCCGCCCCCCGGCGAATTGACTTTCAGGACAATGCCCTTGACGCTTTTGTCGTCCTTTGCCCGCTCAATATGCTTTAAGAATGACCGGTGATCATACCCGCCTGAGCTGAGCAGGCTGCCTGACTCGCCGTTGTCCTCAATCGTTCCGTCCACTTCAAGCACGGCGATTTTGCTGCCGGGGCTGCCCTCATCCAGCGTCACTTCCTCCGATTCATCGGTCAGCGAAGCGAAGTCAGGCCCAGTATCGCCGAAATTCTTCAGCACGCCGACGGTCATGCTGGCAATCACTGATACGCCGAAGATGCCGATGGCGATGACGAGCGCAATCCATCTTTTTGCATTCATTTGTTTCCGCCTCCTTTTCTATCACTAATCGTACGTTCCCCCGTAAAAAAGGTTTCATCTTTTTATGAAACGGCTTTCACTTAACGGATAAACAGGAAACATGATACACTATTGCCACAGGTATTTTAACACAATACCTGATGGGAGAAAAACGTAAATATGACAGCAAAGGGGAATTGGGATATGGCCGATATTCGCCGCAATGTTTATTTTTTTCACAAACAAGACAACGAAACAAGAGAACAAGTCAGCTCTCTAAAGCAATTGGCTGAAACGCATGGTTTTAACGTTGCGTCTCAGCCGGAAGATGCCGGAATTATCGCGAGCATCGGCAGTGACGGTTCGTTTTTACAAGCCGTCAGAAAGACCGGATTCCGTGATGACTGCCTGTATGTCGGAATCGCAAAAAAGGGAAAAGCCCACCTGTATTGCGATTTTCACAGCAATGAGCCTGAAAAAATGGCAGACAGCATGACAGCCGAACAGCTTGAGGTCAGAAAATACCCGCTGATTCACGTAACAGTAGACGACAGCAATCATTTTCACTGTTTAAACGAGGTTTCCATCCGTTCAAGCATCATTAAAACGTTTGTGATGGATGTGTTAATCGATGACCTTCACTTTGAAACGTTCAGGGGGGACGGCATGATCATCTCGACCCCGACAGGCAGCACCGCCTATAATAAATCGGTCGCGGGCGCTGTCGTTGATCCTTTGATTTCCTGCATGCAGGTATCAGAGCTTGCTTCATTGAACAATAACACGTACCGCACCCTCGGCTCTCCGTTTATTTTAAGCGCGGGCCGAAAACTGACATTACGCGTAGTGCAGGACGGTAACGAGCATCCGATTATCGGGCTTGATAATGAAGCGCTCAGCACGAGAAATGTAAAAAAGGTCGAAATTACATTATCCGAAAAGAAAATCAAAACTGTTAAACTGAAAGACAATTCATTCTGGGAAAAAGTAAAGCGCTCATTTTTATAATAAAAAGAGAGGACAGGCTCAGCGCCTGTCCTCTTTTTCATATACAATCTGCCCGCTGACGACCGTTTTTACCGTTTTCAGCTCGTGAAGCCGCTTCGGATCAACCGTAAACGGATCACCGCTTAGAATGGTAAAATCGGCATCATAGCCTGGTGCAATCATCCCGCGGTTTTTCTCTTTGTGAATCATAGCCGCGCTGCCCGTTGTGTAAAGCTGAATCGCTTCGTACACGGTTAAGCATTCTTTTTCATTATAGACCGGCCCGTTCGGATTTTGTTTACTCGTCCTGAGCACCGCCGATTGAATGCCGAGAAGCGGATTAACAGGTTCTATCGGGGCATCTGATCCGCCGGCACATAATATGCCTTTTGATATCAGCGTTTTCCAGGCAAAAGCCGTCTCCATCCGCTCTTCTCCGAGCCTGTCAATGACCCATGGAAAATCACTCGCGACAAAATGCGGCTGCAAATCAAGCCCGATCGGGAGCTGTGCTGCTCTTTCAATCAGGCCGTGATCTAATACTTGCGCGTGAATAAGCCTATCGCGCTGCCCCGGCTTTGCAGGGTGCTGCTCAATGGCATCCAGCACCTTCTCAAACGCAAGATCGCCGATCGCATGCACGGCGATTTCCATCCCTTTTTCTCTCGCTTTTTTCACAAGAGAAGAGAGCGTCTTGTCATCGTGCACCTGTACGCCCGAAGCTGAAGGATCATCATGATAGGGCTTTTTCAGCAGGGCCGTCCTGCCGCCGAGCGCCCCATCGGCGAAAATCTTCATCGCTCCGTATTCTACATACGGACCGGTTGATTTTTGCAGATGACTCCACTCGTCCGCAGCTTCATGATGAACGAGCAAATGCGCGCGGAAAGGATACAGTCCGCCGCCGGTTAACGACTCATACGCGGTGACAGGAACGGAGACGTCTCCGTAGTATGACAAATCCTCAGAGTGTCCCCCGGTCAACCCTTTTGACCAGCAATCCGTAATCGCAGTTTGAAGAGCGCGCTTTACATAATGCAGTGAAACGGGCGGCAAGACCCTTGTAACAAGCTCTTGGGCTTTATCAAGCAGAAGCCCTGTCGGCTCCCCGTCATTCCTTTCGATCACCCCGCCGTCCGGGTCGGATGTGTCGCTTGTAATGCCCGCAGCGCGCAATGCCGCGGAGTTGACCGCAGCCGCGTGCCTGCACACACGTTTCAGCAAAACGGGACGATCGGGAAACAGCGGGTCAAGGTCATGTTTCGTCAAATAAACCGGCTGATCAAATTGATTTTCATCCCAGCCTTCGCCAATCAGCCATTCACCGTCGGGAAGTTCCCGTTCGGCTTCTTTTGCGGCTTGCAAAATCGCTTCTTTCGACGTCAGACCCGACAAATCAAGGCGAAGCTGTTTTTCCCCATGTCCGATCAAATGCAGATGACTGTCAGTGAAGCCGGGAAACATGACAGCCCCCTTCAAATCTATGTCAGCTGTATCATCTGAACCGTATGCCTCAATCAGCTCTGGATAGCTGCCTGTTTGCCTGATGATGCCGTCTTCAGTATAAACAGCTTCTGTGACATCGTTCTCCTTAAGCATCGTATAAATGAAACCGCCGTGCCAAATCGCTTTCATTCACGCTCACTCTTTTCTGTATTAAGCTTTTTTATCCGCCTTCAGCCGTTCTTCACGCTGTCTCAGCTCAACGCGTCTGATTTTCGCTGAAGCTGTTTTCGGAAGGCTTTCGACAAATTCAATCTCTCTCGGATATTTGTAAGGCGCTGTTATCGTTTTGACGTGGTTTTGCAGTTCCTTGACAAGTTCGCCACTTCGTTTTTCATCGTTTTGCAGGACGACATATGCTTTCACGATCGAGCCTCTGATTTCATCCGGGCTTGCCACTACGGCACATTCTTTTACCTCAGGATGCTTTACGAGAGCGTCCTCCACTTCAAACGGCCCGATTGTATAACCCGAGCTGACAATGATGTCGTCGTTGCGGCTTTCAAACCAAAAATAGCCGTCCTCGTCTTTTTTCGCCCGGTCACCGGTCAGGAAGTAATCACCGCGAATTTGCTTTTTCGTTCTTTCAGGGTCTTTGTAGTATTCTTTAAACAGCGCAGGGGTGCTGAGATGTACGGCGATATCGCCAGTTTCGCCGACTCCGCAAATTTCGCCTTCATCGTTAATGATTTCTACTTGATTCCCCGGTGTCGGTTTCCCCATGCTTCCCGGTTTAATGTCCATATCTTTCAGAACGCCGACTAACAGTGTGCTCTCCGTTTGGCCGTATCCGTCTCTCACTTTGATGCCGAAGTGCTTTTGAAAAACGTCGATGACTTCGCGGTTTAACGGTTCACCCGCAGAAACGGCGCTGTGAAGAGAGGAGAGGTCATAGTTGTCCAAATTCTCTACCTTTGCCATCAGTCGGTATTCTGTCGGCGTACAGCAGAACACATTAATTTGATAACGGTTTAACAGCTGTAAATACGTTTTGGCATCGAATCTGCCGTGATAAATAAACCCTGTTGCTCCGCTTCCGAGAACTGCAAGCAGCGGGCTCCATACCCACTTCTGCCAGCCAGGTGCGGCTGTGGCCCAGACCGTATCCTTTTCAGAAATGCCGAGCCATGCACCGGCGGATGTTTTCAAATGGGCAAAGGCCCAGCCATGTGTATGTACAACGGCTTTAGGCTGGCCAGTCGTACCGGATGTATAGGATAAAAATGCCATATCCTCTCTCGTTGTATCAGCCGTTTGAAAGCTGTCTCCGTCCGCTTCTATCGTTAAGAGGTTTTTCCATCCGGCATCATTTTCACCGATAGAAAGTGTCACTAGCTCATTTGTTTTTACATCTTGAAACGCGTTTATAAATGAAGAATAAACGATGGCGCCTTTTACCCCCGCATGTTTGATCCGGTATTCAAGATCTTTAGCGCGGAGCATTTCTGAACAAGGAATAACAACCATTCCCGCGTTTAAAATAGCTAAATATACGGCATATGCCTCAAGCACCCGCGGAACCATTACGATCAGCTTATCGCCTTTTTCAAAGCCAAGCCCCTTCAGCCGGGCGCCGATTTTATTCGTCTCTTCCATCAGTTTTTTATACGTCCAGACTCTTTTATCGCCTGCTTGACTTTCCCACATAAGCGCGTTCTTGTCTTTCGAACGGCTGAATTTTTCTATTTCATTCACAAGGTTATAGTTCATTGGGGCGATCAAATCTTCTCGTTTTAACACGAACAACTCCTCACTTTCTTTCCCCATTATACATAAACAAAGGACGTTACAATAAAGATATGCATTTCTTCCTGTTCTTCTTCTTATTTTTTATGTATGAAAAAAGAGCGGGGAATCCCCGCTCCTTAGCCATTATGTGAAATTGTGATTAAAACTGTTGCTGGCTGCTTCCGCCCATGCTTTGCTGAGCAAAAGAAACAAGACGTTTAGTGATTTCTCCTCCAACAGAACCGTTGGCGCGAGAAGTAGTTTCCGGTCCAAGGTTTACACCGAATTCAGAAGCGATTTCGTACTTCATTTGGTCGATAGCTTGAGCAGCCCCTGGTACTACCAGTTGGTTGCTGTTGCCGCTGTTTGATTGTGCCATGTGTATCACCTCCTTGTGAGTATAGAATGTGAAAAAACATATGGCTTCATTCAAAAAAAGTTTGGTAATTGTATACAGTTCTAAAACAGCTCGGCAAATTTATCGTGGGCTTCTTGTTCGCTGTAAATGGTGATCGTTTCAATTCCGGCGGCTGCCTCTTCAATCAGTGGCTCAAAGTCAACAAAGCTTTCGAAGTGCTCGATTTTTTCTTTTTTCGGCCGTGTTTTCGGGCTTGGCGGCGTAAAGATGGTGCAGCAGTCCTCAAACGGCTGAATACTTGTCTCATACGTGCCGATTTCTTTTGACTTCTCGATGATTTCTGTTTTGTCCATTCCGATTAAAGGCCGCAAAATCGGTGTTGCCGTCACGGCGTTGATCGCATACATGCTCTCAAGCGTCTGGCTCGCCACTTGTCCGAGGCTTTCCCCTGTTATAATCGCAAGTGCGTTTCGCTCTTCTCTGATTCTGTCAGCTATTTGCAGCATGAGGCGCCGCGTGGCTGTCATCGTATAGTTTTCTGGAATTTGTTTTTGGATGAGTTCCTGCGTTTTTGTAAACGGCACGATATGAAGCGTCATGCTGCCTCCGAACCGCGCAAGGCATCCCGCGAGGTCGATTACCTTCTGCTTCGCCCGTTCGCTCGTATAAGGCGGGCTGAAAAAATGCACGGCTTCTACTGACAGTCCGCGTTTCATCGCGTAAAAACCGGCAACAGGACTGTCAAAACCGCCGGAAAGCATAAGCATCGCTTTACCCGCTGAGCCGACTGGAAGACCGCCCGCGCCTTTTTCATCTCGGATGGTCAGGAATGTCGCTTCTTCCCTGATCTCAATCCGGAGCGGAATGTCCGGGTTCTTCACATCAACGGTTAATCCTTCTGTGTTTTTCAATATATGGCCGCCGATTTCAGCATTCATTTCATTCGTATTTAATTCAAACTGTTTGTAAGCCCGTTTGGTCGCGACTTTAAAAGTGCTCCCGGGTTTGTATTTGCCTTCTATCGCGGTTAATGCCGTTTTTTTAATTTCGTCCAGCGTGCTTTCACATTTAATAGCGAGACTGAAACTTTGAATACCGAATATATTCTTTAATAAGGAACAAATCTCCTCCGGATTTTCTCCATTTAATGTAATGGTCATCCGGTCCCGGTTTGAAAAGTATTTTACTTTTTTATAATCCTTTAATACCAGTCTGATGTTTTGTTTTAATCTTTCAATAAAACTGCGTCTGTTTTTTCCTTTTGTGGATATTTCACCAAAACGGATTAAGATGTGATCGTAATTCATATGCTACCTCATCACTTTTTTTAGTTTTTGAACAGCCGGTACAAGCGCGTTCATAAACGGCTCTGCGACCTCTGCTGTCTGGCTGAAACTCAGGCTGATTCTGATGCTGCTTGCCGCAATCTGTTCGCCCTTATTCATTTGCAAAAGCACACGGCTCGGTTTATGCTCTCTCGCTGAACAGGCCGCGGTTGTAGAAACATAAATGCCCTTCTCCTCAAGCATGTGAAGGAGAACTTCGGCTTTCACACCCGGAACGGAGAAGTTAATAATGTGCGGCGCACTGTTTTCGGCGGGAGTGTTAACCACAACCCCGTCCGTTTCGCTCAGCCTATTGATCAGCACATTCTTAGCCTTCTCCATGGCAGAAAGCCGCTCTGCCATATCGCGGGCAGAAAGGTTTACGGCTTTTGCAAGCGAAACGGCGCCTGCTGTGTGTTCTGTACCGGCCCGAATGCCTTTTTGCTGCGAGCCGCCCGTTATAAGCGGAATCAGGCGGGTTCCTTTTTTGACCAAGAGCGCTCCCGTTCCTTTTAAACCATGAAATTTATGCCCTGAGATGGTGCAAAGGTCAATGTCCGCCTCCTCTATTGAAAGGGGGACTTTGTGAATGCCCTGCACATGATCGACATGAAATAGGATATCCCGGTGCTGCTTAAGGAGATCGCCTGTTTCCTTTACCGGCTGGATGGAACCGACCTCATTGTTGACATGCATCATACTGACCATAATCGTATCCGGCCTGATGGCTTCTTTTACATCTTGAACGGACACAAATCCGTCTTGATTAACGGGGAGAAATGTGACCTCAAAGCCAAACAGCTCTGTCAGCTGATCAAGCGTCTCAGTCACTGACGGATGTTCAATGGCTGTAGCAATGATATGCCTGCCTTTCTTTATATTCGCCCAAGCAGCTCCCTTTAAAGCGGCGTTATTCGCTTCAGTGGCGCCTGATGTAAATACAATATCATAATTTTTCAAACGTAAGGTTTTTTTTATTTGCTGCGCTGCCGCTTCGAGAAGCTGCTCCGTCTCAGTTCCTAAGCGGTGCAGGGACGACGGATTGCCGAAATAACGGCTGCTTGTCTGTTTGTAAACTTCCAAAACGTCTTCATACGGCTCGGTCGTTGAGCTGTTATCTAAATATATCATTTTTTTAACTCCTTTATGAAAACGGTACATCGTATGATATTTATGTTACCATAACAAAAATGAATATAATTTCGCAATAAAACGAGTATTGACTTCTCCCCACATTGCCATATAATAAGTAATGTTCGTTTTGTTATATTATCTGACAATTAATTGACAGAATATTTCAACATAGTATTTAGGAGGACTTTTATGAAACAATCACTACCTGTCAAAGATACCGTTATTATCGGTTTCATGCTGTTCGCACTTTTTTTCGGGGCAGGAAATATGATATATCCGCCAGAGCTGGGACAAGCGGCCGGTCATAACGTATGGAAAGCGATGGGCGGTTTTTTACTGACCGGCGTAGGTCTCCCGCTTTTGGGGATTATCGCCATCGCCTTAACAGGCAAAGATGCCAAAGGGCTTGCTGATAAAGCTCATCCGGTTTTCGGCACTGTATTTACCGTTGTGCTGTACTTATCAATCGGTCCGCTTTTTGCGATCCCGCGGACAGGAACCGTTTCGTATGAAATCGGCGCAGTTCCTTTTCTAACCGGTGTTCCGGAGAGATTATCTTTATTTGTTTTCACACTGATATTTTTTGCCATTACGTATTATTTAGCACTCAATCCGTCCAAAGTAGTGGACAGAGTCGGAAAAATCCTCACCCCGATTAAATTTGGAATCATTTTAATCATTGTGGTTAAAGCCATTGTGACTCCGATGGGGGGGCTTGGAGCCGTACAATCAGCTTATTCGGGAACACCGGTGTTCAAAGGTTTTCTAGAGGGCTATAAAACCATGGACGCACTCGCATCGATCGTATTCGGCGTTGTTGTGGTCAGCGCAGTAAAAAGCAGAGGCGTCACGCAGCGGAAAGCGCTGGCAGCCGCTTGTATTAAAGCGGGGCTTATCGCCGCAGCCGGTTTAACATTCATTTATTTATCATTGGCTTATTTGGGCGCAACGAGCACGGACGCCGTCGGACCGCTTGGAGAAGGAGCAAAGATTTTATCAGCATCTTCTAATTACTTGTTCGGTTCATTAGGCAACGTTGTACTCGGTACAGCCATCACGGTTGCGTGTTTAACGACAAGCATCGGGCTTGTCACATCTTGCGGCGAATATTTTTCAAAACTGATTCCCGCATTATCATACAAAATGGTGGTTACCATTGTCACGCTGTTCAGCCTGGCGATTTCAAACTTCGGGCTCGCTGAGATCATTGCATTTTCAGTTCCTATTTTATCAGCGATTTACCCGCTGGCGATTGTCATTATCGTTCTTTCTTTTATTGATAAAATCTTCAAGGAAAGACGGGAAGTCTATATCGCTTGCCTGATCGGAACCGGTTTATTCAGTATCATAGACGGATTAAAGGCCGCGGGCATCTCACTCGGTTCATTGGATACGTTTTTGAATGCTCATCTTCCGCTTTACAGCATAGGGATCGGCTGGGTGCTTCCGGGGATTGCAGGAGCCATTATCGGTTATATCATCACGTTTTTCATCAGCCCGCCCATCGAGCTGAATAAAGCAAATTCATAAGGACTTAGCGCCTGCGGCTTGAATCTATTTCAGCCGCAGGCGTTTTTTTATATGAAAGAGGCCGCAAAAAAACTGCACCTCTGATTCAATCAGGGTGCAGTTTGTCTCGTTATGATGCAGATTGATCGGCTTTAATTTTTTTCACCGCGCCGGGAGCCGCTTTTTCAACAGCTTCGGCAGCAATCTCATATGCTTCACTGTAGCTGTATGTGTAAAAAAGCCGTTCCGCTTCTTTCAGCTGTTCTGATAGTATGTGATTCTGGCTGCGAAAACGGTTGCCGAACTGGATGATTCGTTCAATGAGTTTGACCTGAGTCACAAGTTCTTCCGCTTCCTCGCTGACCTCAGTGACGATGTTTTCCGCCTGCTGCAGATGTCTGCCGGCTTCCTCCATATTTAAAGGAAGCTCTTGCAATTGGTTTACGGTTTCTTCTATATGATGATGTGCCGTCTCCAGCTTGTCTTTCACATGTTCGGGAATGCCCGGGATGTTGCTTTTTTGCAGCATCCTTGACGTGTCAGAAATGATTTTCCGCAGCCGTGTGAGCGTCTCCCTTGCCTGCAGCTCTTCTTTCCTGAGCGCTTGGAGATTTTGGCGGTATTCGGCATGTTCTTTCTGAACCTCTTCCATCTGCTTCTCGATAGCGTCAACTTCTTCTATTAACAGAGAGTAAGCGACATGCTCCCCGTCCAGCTTTTCTCTCGCCTGCTCAAGTAGCCGGCCGATTGTTTCCATACGCTTTTCAAACGCATTTTGTTTGCTGAGCTCTCCCGCTGTCAGCTGATAGCTTTCCTTAACAAGCTCCGTTTCGGCTTTGGTACGGTCCTTTTCTTCCTCCAGCTTATCATACGCAATGATCAGCTCCGGCATTTTGCTTAATACAGACTGTCCTGCCTCCACTTCGCCTTCAAGCTGTTCATACATCGACTGGATCGTTTCATCAATCAGCTGAAGCACGGCCGATGCCTCATCGACATCCAGCTCCTCTAAAAGCGCGTTTTCCGCCCGTTTTAATTGATTGGACAGTGTATCCAGCTCTTTTTCGATTTGAATATGCTCCAGTTTGTAGCCCTTTTCCGTCATTTCACGGTAGCCGTCTTTCAGCTTGGCAATTTGGTTCGGCACGGTCTGCTTACAGTCCGCGAGCAATTTCGGAACGTCATTTATGTATGTTTGAAGCTGATCGAGCCTGCGGTCCTGTTCAAGCAGCACTTTTCTCGCCGCTATATAATTTCCGCCTTCCGTCTCTTCTTCGAACTGTTTAATTCCGGTCCAAATCTCGTCCAAATCCGTCTCAAGGCTGTTATAAAGCTCTCCGTAGAGATGGCTGTACGCCAGAAGGTTTTTCCGCGCTTTTGAATACTGCTCACGCACCTGTTCGATCTCTCCGCGGCTTTTTTCCTCGCTTGTCACAAGGTCGCTGATCTCGCGAAGAATGCCTTCTATATTCGTTTCAGCTGCGGTCAGGAGATCGTCAATATGGACAAGGACCTGGTTCGCTTTTTTGAAACGGTATTTGTCCGCGTTCTCCTCGGCATCATAAAGGAGCTCTTCAACTTTTGGCAAATGGGCTGTGACAATTTCATCCCACTCATCGCGCCATCTTTCAAAGAACTCTTCCGTCTGTCCGGTCATTTTCAGATGCTTTATCTTGGACATTTCTTCCACAATCGAACGGTTTAAGATTTCAATTTTCCATGACTCCAGCCGGTCAATTTCCGTATAGATTTTTTTCCTGAAAAAGTAGCCCGCTGCAAACAGAACGAGCAGTACAATCAATAACCCAATGACTAACTCCATAATGAGCCCCCTTGTTGTTCAACTTAATCTGTCAGGGTGTTTTATGTATTCAGAAAGATTTCAATATATGAATTGAGAAAATCTGTCGTTTTCATTGTTATTATGATACCATGTAACCAACATTTTTTGACCAGAAATCAAAAACTTTTTGCATAATTTCGGCAGGATTCTGCAATTTTTAAACGGAGTGACATAAATGGAAAAACGAGACGCGCATATCCACACGCCATTTTGCCCTCACGGCTCGAAGGATGAGCTGTCACAATATGTTGAAAAAGCGATAGAAAAGGGCTTTGACTCCATCACATTTACAGAGCACGCCCCGCTCCCTCCGTCTTTTCAAGACCCTGTGCCTCTTCAGGACAGCGCGATGGATTCAGGGCAGCTTGAAGCCTATTTTGATCGGCTTGCGCAATTAAAGAAGGAGTATAAAGGGCAAATCAGCATCCTTACCGGGCTTGAAACAGACTATATCACAGGTTATGAAGAGGAAACCGCGGCTTTTCTTGACACATACGGACCCTCTCTTGATGACAGCATTTTATCCGTCCATTTTTTGAAGGCGGGCCCGTCCTATGTATGCCTCGATTATGATGAGCATACATTTAAAGAGCTGATCACGCGCTTTGGAAGCACAGAAGCCGTATATGAACAATACTACCAAGCTGTTTATTCTTCAATTGTAACACCGCTTGGCCCCTATAAGCCAAAACGGGTCGGACATATTACGCTTGTCAAAAAATTTGTGCGCCTTTTTCCTTACCGCATGTCACCGCATATAAAGGTTCTCGTGTCCCGCTGCCTTGACGCTGTGAAAGAGCACGGAATGGAGCTTGATTTTAATACATCAGGTCTCAGAAAAAAATTTGCAGGGGAACCGTACATGGAGGAGTGGATGGCGGAGCAGGCGAAGCAAAAAAAAATCCCGCTCATATTCGGGTCGGACGCCCATCAAGCGGAAGATGTCGGCTATTCATATGAGACTTACAGAAGCACGGTTAATTCATAAGCGCCGCATCGTTTTGACGGAACACACTTTTGATCCAAATTTTCACTTCTTCAAAATATCTTTTATAAAAATACGGCTCGTGCGGCTGCATAAAGAGCACCTCCGTAATATATTGAGGCTGAAGATACGGCATCATCAGAAGGGATTTTAATTGCAGGATGAAATGCGGCACGGGCAGCGTCAGACGTTCGTGGCGTTTTTGCCCTTCCTCAATCATCAGCTGCAAAATATATTTTTCTTTCATTAGATAAGTAGACATGATTTCCCTGATAAGCGTGGAATCAATCGTCACTTCCCGATAAACAAATCGCGTTAATTGACGGTTGTCGTGCTGATAGGATAAAATATCGAAAATCACCCGCAGGATGCGCTCCTGTGTGTTTTCGCCGATCATACTGTCTGCGGCTTTTTCAAGCGTCTTGCTGTAGCCTTCGTAAAACTCGGAAACTAAATGTTCCATTAAGCCGCCTTTCCCTTTAAAATAGTAGGAGATGTGCGCTACATTTACATCAGCTGACTTTGCGATTTCACGGACGGACGTGCCAGAAAAGCCTTTTTGGTTAAAAAGCAGGACAGCAGCATTAATAATTTTGTCTTTGGTGCTTACTTTCATACGGCTCACCCCTTTATTACTTAACAATTCAAGCAGAAGGGCCCCGTTCCTGTAAGAACTTCTCGACAAATGCCGGCAGAACGGCAGGAACTTTGTTTTATATTATAGAAAAAGTGAGGGTTTTCCATGTTTCATGTCGAAAAACAATCCGGAGATAAAGAAAAAAGTTATCAGCTTCTGCTTAAACAGCTCGAAGCCATGACAGAAGACGAATCTGATGCGATCGCCAATTATGCAAACGCGTCTGCGCTTTTATATCATTCATTATCAGAAGTAAACTGGGCTGGATTTTATTTCGCAAAAGAAGGCGAGCTTGTGTTAGGACCGTTCCAAGGCCTTCCCGCTTGCGTGCGCATCCCATTCGGAAAAGGCGTGTGCGGGACTGCCTTCTCAGAAGGCGCTGTACAGCGGATTGCCGATGTGCACGCATTTCCGGGCCATATCGCCTGTGATGCAGCTTCCCAGTCTGAAATCGTGCTCCCGATCCGCGTAAACGGTGAAGTCATCGGCGTGCTGGACATTGACAGCCCCGTCAAAAACCGCTTTGATGAAACGGATGAAGCCTATTTAGCACAGTTTGTCGAAACGCTTGAGAAAAGATTAGGATAAAAAAAGGAGTTCGGCCATCGGGCCGGCTCCTTTTTTGTTACGGTGCTGTTTTATGGACGATCAGGCGGTTTTTGCCGTTCCGCTTGGCCGTGTAGAGCGCTTCGTCCGCATGCTGGACGAGCATTTTTAACGGCATGGGCTCGGTCTTTGTCCAGCAGGAAACGCCGCAGGAAATCGTCACCCGGGGCTCCGTATTTTCCCGCACGGCGCGGACGAGCCGCTTAGCGATGCGTTCTCCTGATGCCACATTGACATTCGGCAAATAGATGGCCAGCTCCTCGCCTCCCCAGCGCGCGGCGACATCATGTTCCCTGATATGGCATTTCATGACGGAAGCGACTTGGATTAATATAGAATCCCCCGTCTGATGCCCGTATGTATCATTAATGCTTTTGAAATTATCAATATCAACGAGAATCAAAACACCCCGTTTGTTAATTTTCATGCTGTATTGAATTTTCTCATCCAAATATGTTCTTGAATACAGCTCAGTCAGCTGGTCCGTCTGCACAAGATGCTCAAGCCGGTCGCGCAGCATTGAATTCGTCACCGCTAATGTGGCGTGATGTATCAGCGCTTGGAACAGCTTGTACATTTCAAACGTAAAAGCATACAATTCCTTTTTCAGCAAAATCGCAAATCCGAACACGGCATCATTTTCTATCATCGGCACTGCCATCAGCGATCCGTAGCCGTCTTCGCCGAACAGAGCCCGTCCATTGCCGATAAACACACCCTTTTCTCCTTCAAAGAGCTTTTCTTTTACTGCATTGATGTACTCGTCTGCACAATCGGTCTCAAAAAAAGCTGTATGTCCCGGAAGTCGGTTTTGCGCTTCAAAATGGTCAATATGAAAAAAAGCCACTTCTTCAGCATGAAAAGTTTGAGTCATAATGGCGGCGAGCTCCCGCATCGTATCCGTCAGCCTGAGCCGCTGATTAAGCTGGCGCGACGTTTCATTGATCAGTTCCAGGTTCGCAATGCTTTTTTTCGACTGCTCGTAAAGCTGCGCATTCTCAAATGCTTTTCCCGCGGCGCTTGCAAGCAGCAGCATTTCGCTCAGGTGGCTGCATGAAAGCACGGCCTCCTGCATTCCTTCAGCCTTCAGAACCCCGTATGTCCCCTGCTGGCCTTTGATCGGCAAATATGCGGATGTGTTCCCCTTCCTCTGCATTCTGCCGGACAAATAAACCTTCAGGGCAAACGGATCCGCATCCTTTCCTTCCATATGCAATTCTTTTGCGGGAAGCTGTCTGTCCGTATCCTGATCCTGTGAGATGAACAGTAAGAAACGGAAGGACTGAAAAGCCGCGCTCAAGCTCGCCTGCAGTTTTTCAAGCACCTCGTTTTGATCCAGCAGCGAATGGAACATTTCTGTCATCCTGTGAATTTTCCGCTGATGCTTTGTCTTGGCAAACAGTCCGCTCTGCCTTACAGATTGATTGATAAACTGAGTAATAAGCTCGGGCATGCACTCTGGGATTGCCAGTCCGCTTTCCGAACGCAGAAAAAAACGTCTGCCGGACGTTTGATTTTTTATGATAAAACATGCGTCACTCTCTTTTAGCGGAGCATAAGTCGGTTCATCTTCTGATCTTATAGTTGAACGGGATGATTCAGCCGGTGAAAGGGTCAATGAAAGAGATGCAAAGCAGGATTCAAGAGCTGAGGCCAGCCATAACAGCGAGTCGGACAGTGAGACGGATTCAGATTTCGTTAAGAAGAACGTCAGCATCTTCTGTTGAAAGGCCGTCACTTGATCGGTTGTTTGTTTTTTCATTTTTTATCACCTAAACATGTACTGCTCATTTTTTGTTCATTATATCATAAACCTTTACTCTTCATGGAGAAATGGTTGACGGCAGGAAAGAAAAATCATATAATGTTCTTTGTGTGAAATATTGCAGCCTTTTTGTTCAGCTTCTGTGTCTTCATTTTGTTCCTTAGCTGTAAGGTGTATCGTGTAACTCTCTGCTGCTGGAGCGAGGATACATGAAAACAAAATGTGCACGGTCGAATAGAACAGACGGTTTTTATTTTCCACAAAAATAAAACCAAAGGAGGAGTCACATTATGGCTCGCTATACAGGTCCATCTTGGAAACTGTCACGCCGTTTAGGAATCTCTCTAAGCGGAACAGGTAAAGAATTAGAAAAACGCCCTTACGCACCAGGTCCTCACGGTCCGGGACAACGTAAAAAACTATCAGAATACGGTTTGCAATTGCAAGAAAAGCAAAAACTTCGTCACATGTACGGTGTAAACGAACGCCAATTCCGCACATTGTTTGACAAAGCTGCAAAAATGACTGGTAAACACGGCGAAAACTTCATGATTCTTTTAGATTCACGCCTTGATAACGTTGTGTACAAGCTAGGTCTTGCGCGCACTCGCCGTCAAGCACGCCAATTGGTAAACCACGGTCACATTCTTGTTGACGGAAGCCGCGTTGACATCCCGTCTTACCAAGTAAAACCTGGTCAAACAATCGGTGTTCGCGAAAAATCAAGTAACCTTTCTATCATTAAAGAAGCTGTAGAAGTAAACAACTTCGTTCCTGAGTACCTTACTTTCGACGCTGAAAAGCTTGAAGGTACATTCACTCGTCTTCCAGAGCGTTCTGAACTTGCTCCGGAAATTAACGAAGCGCTTATCGTTGAGTTCTACTCTCGTTAATTAAAATGCTCTTTAAAGAGCATTGGACTAAACCCTAGAAACGTTGTTATTTCAACATTTCTGGGGTTTTTCTTTTTTTCATCGGACTATGTTTCTTACCGAAGCAGATTTGTAATAAAAAAAGACCAACTCATAGAGCAGGCCCTTATTCCCTTCAACGAATATACAGACTTATGTTTGATTACGATCAAATGAAACTTGGTATGAATCTTGATCTGAAATGATGGCAGATGTCAATCCTCCACCTATGTGACAAGCCGCTCTAAGAATGATTGATCCGGCCAGTCCCTTCTCCTCGAATAAAAAATAACCAAAACACGATCAATTAGTCCTATTCTCTCCTTCATCCAACATAAGTAAAATATATAAAGAGCTTGCGCTTTGGCTTTCCACTCTATAAAGGGGGTCTGCTTGTGTGGATCATTATTTTGCTGCTTATCATTTTAATCGGTTTTACCGGAAATATTGTATCGCTTTTGAGAGCGCAAAGACATACCAATCAAAGAATCATTGAGCTTTTAGAAGAGAAGAAAAATAAGTGACCTCCGGCGATGGGGGCTTTTTTTATTCCGTTTTTTATCAATACATTATTCATTCGAACTACTCACCCGTAATAGTAAAAATAATTTCGGCAGATTTCCTGGAAAATGATTTGGTGCCCTATCTCGTTCGGATGAAGGCCTTCTGACATGCACATTTTGCGGAATGCCGGATTGTAAGGATCAATTAAATCTGTATAAAACAGGTCTGCATACGGCACGGACAGCAGTGTGCAGGCTTCTTTTTGGGCATCCACATAGTCGGCCAGCGTCATCCCTAATTTATTTTTATCGGTATCGCGCCGGACAATCTTTCCCTCTGAGATTTTCGCCTGCCTCGTGGCG
Source organism: Bacillus nakamurai (assembly GCF_001584325.1). Lineage (GTDB taxonomy): Bacteria > Bacillota > Bacilli > Bacillales > Bacillaceae > Bacillus > Bacillus nakamurai. Next base: position 36,969 of record NZ_LSAZ01000011.1, on the reverse strand, counting down.
GTCACGACAATGATGCTGCAGCCTTTATTTCTGCTGCGCAGCTCCTGGATGACTTGGCAGAACCCTCCGTAAAATGTGGCAATATCCTTTTCGTCTTTGCCGATGCCGATATGGTTGCACCAATCGTCATCCGTTCCCTGCACAATAATGACTTCGTTGCCGGACGTCTTAAGCGCCTGCTGATAGATGTTATTGTTTCCGTTGTTGCTCATGTTGACGCCGCTGACAGAAAGATTCGTAATCTCGGCCTTTGTCCGCTCTTTTAAAATATCAGCGAAGCTGTATTTTGCGCGCAGGCCCCGGGCGACGCTATCACCCAGAATAGCGATTTTTTTAGCGTTTCGGAGCCCGCTTTTTTGGATAAAGTCAATGCTTATATGCCCGCTGTCGGTGATATGTAAAAGCTGGCTGCTGATATTTTGAGCATGGGCTGTTTTTGAGGAGAGCTGTTCGGAGAAGTGATTCATGGTCTCTTCTATTTTTTCAAAGTTGGTATTGAGCGCTTCACGAAACTTTCCGTCTGACACTGCAGGTAAATCCTTATTTGAATTCAACGTGGCGTCATCCCTTCATTTCTATGACCCGGCATAACACCGGTTCACTTATTTTTTCCCCCTGAAGTCAAAAACGGACACCAAACAAACAGTACAATGTTGTAAGTTCAGTGTCCGTAAGTTTACCATATTGGATCTTTTTTACAATTGTATCTTTCTTTCATTATAGCAGATCCCGTTTCTATTCGCATCTCTTAAACATAGGAGATTCCATATTTAGCATTTAAAACAGCGTTTGCGGGGAGAACGTTTTGTACGTTTAGAACGATGTGAACGGTGCGAACGGTGTGTACGGTGTGTACGGTGTGTACGATGTGAACGGTGTGTACGGTGCGAACGACGTGAACGGTGCGAACGACGTGTACGGTGCGAACGGTGCGAACGGCACGAACGGTGCGAACGATGCGAACGGTGCGAACGGCGCGTCCGTCTGAAGCTCCGAGAGCGGCAAGAACGGCGGGAACGACGGTGCTTTCTCTTTTTTGAACGGCCCGAACTTTTTCGGGAAACCGGTTCTTGGTATAAATAATCTCCTAAACCTTCTCTATGAGCTACAGCAACTCCCTGTTGAATTTCGTTATGAGACATACTGTTCAATTCCTTTCACCTCCTAGAGAAAAAAAGGAATTCTTTCCCTTTTCTCATAACATAACGTATGAGTCCAACCCCTCAGATGTATAAGCTACTTGCTGATTTGAAAAAAAATAAGGCATCTACATCAAGAATGACAAGGATATCCACCCTGAGTTTCGAGATGTTAGTTCGCTTGTGTCACCACAAACCCGTTATATCAAACAAAAAAGAGACCCTTTTTGATAGGCCTCTTTTTCGACTTTATTAAAATATCAAATACCAATACACCGCAGCTTCATGTGCATGTTTATTTATCCCTTTATACAGGCATAAATCAAAACCGCCAATCTCAAAACCGCAGCTCTCGTAAAATTGACAAGCCTTCACATTTATATTTTGTGTTTCCAGCATGATGCCCGGCATCTTGTTTTCCTTTGCCCATTGAATGACCTGTTCTATTAATTTCCTGCCGATTCCTTGGCGTCTCTGCTTTTTATCGATTTTAATATCTTCAATATACGCATATTCATTCCAGTTGCGTTTTACCGTGACTTGCCCCGCAAGCTGACCGTCTATGTACGCTCCATAAACCGCTTGATCCGGGTAATCAATATATGCCGGGAAGCCGGGCGATTCTTCAGCCGGTTCGTCGTCCTTATAACTTTTTTCATAGCAGGGTATATTTTCAATCGTGTAGTGAATTTTATTATTCTCCATAGAGAGAACGAGAATCGAATCTACTGTAAACCTGTCATCAATTTCAATCAGCTGATCCTGATCCGCCTTTGTCAACTTCCTTATCGTCAGATTCACGTAAACATTCCTCCTTGGAACATAACTTGATTATTCAATTTGCGCTTGAGAGTCCTTTTTTTATGATTGAGAACTCCGGTATTTCTAACATGTGTTCCTCCGCATGCCTGCTCGTCCAGCTCCTCAGCATGAACAATCCCGGATTTCCTTAAGAGAGGCCGGAAGCGGGTTAATGACATCCGACTTCCCCTTATCTATCGTTTCATCATGTCAACCGCGAATAAAAAACACCCTCCAAGGGTGCTTTTATCAGTAAATCTTGATGATTTCTTTTAATTTATTCATTAAATAGTTGTTGTACTGGCTTTTTTTATAATAATTACGCAGCTCTTGATTATATTTCTTTTCAAGCTCGTTTGCTTCTTCGGCTAAATTATCGTAATAAAAATGAGCCTTAAAGCCGTCTCTTTCCTCCGCTGCATACTCATTTGCTATCAGTTCCAGCATTTCTTTACGTGAATTTTTTTGTAAAAATTCCTTTTGAACCGCTTCGAATTTTTTTTGCAATCGTTCATTGCTTTCTTCAATTTCGGCAATCCATTTTTTAAACGTTTCGATTGATTCTGCAGCTTTCACTGCCTTTCACCCCCTGCCTTTATTATGAGCGAAAGGAAGTTGGCCAAGGAACGGTTTGCACACTTTGTCGAACGATTTACACACTGCAAACGGCCGTCCGGCGTCACTGCTTTCATTTTTTCCTTTCGCTTTCAGGCTCAGGATGAATCAGCACTTGAGCGTTTTTAAATTCATTCGTGATTTCCTTTTCGATACGATCGCATAGGCCGTGCACCTCTTCTATAGTAAAGTGAGATGACACGACTAAGTGGAAATCGATATACTCCTGCGGCCCTGAACGCCTTGTACGAAAATCGTGTATTTCAATGTATTCGCGCTTGAAGGAGGTAATAATCTTTAAGATGGTTTCCTCCTCTTCGCCGGACAAACGAGTGTCTATCAGCGGAGGGAATGCTTCTTTCATTAATTTAAAGGCCTCAAACATGATGTACACTGCAAGCACCAGGCCGATGACCGGATCAAGTATATACCACTCCGTTAAAGCAACGAACAGAAGGCTTATTGCAACGCCTAACGATGTGTACACATCCGTCAGTAAATGCAGGGCATTTGATTTCATGGCCACGGAATTGACCTTTTCGGCCTCTTTTCCCACCATTTTTGATACGATAAAATTAACGGCCGCCCCTGCAAGCATCACAATGATTCCGAGTACAGGCAGGTGAACAGGCTCCGGGTTCACCAATTTCTGAACGCATTCATAAATCATCCATATGCCCGCCGCAAAAATTAAAATCGTCTCAATAGTTCCGGATATATTCTCCACTTTCCCATGACCGTACGGATGCCCGGAATCAGCCGGCTTTTTAGAAATCCTGACAGAAATAAAGGCAATAAAGGCCGCTATCAAATCTAAAAAAGAATGAATGGCCTCAGAAAGAATCGCGACAGAACCGGTTAATATTCCGACGGCTATTTTGAGCAATACAACCAAAGAATTGCTTATCACTGATAAAAAAGCGATTTTAGAGGTGTTTTCCACCATGATCCTCCTCTTCTGTTTCTATTAATATATCGTATCAAACCTTATTTGTGTGGGTCTACAGCAACGTTTTTCACAGCAGCCATACATGTAACTCGCCCTAAAATATGTTGGAAAGCCACAAAACACACGCAGATAGACCTCAACACGCGGGCCCATTGACAAATATAACCGCTTACATTATAGTGGTTTCATGAATAACCACTACGGAGGATGTTTATGGAGGATGTACTGAAAGAATTACAGAAATTCGGTTTTTCTCAATATGAATGCAAGGCATATATCGGTTTATTAAAACATTCACCTATTACAGGTTATGAGATAAGTAAACGGTCTGGCGTCCCTCGCTCGATGATTTATGAAGTATTAGGAAAGCTGGTTGATAAAGGCGCTGTCCATATCGTGCCCTCTGATCCGGTTACATACGCTCCGTTAGCCGGAAGGGAATTAATTGACCGGCTGCGGCACGATTTCGAGAGCTCTTTCGGCTATCTTGAGGAAAAACTATTGGCGCTTGAAAGCGAACAGGAAATGAACGTTATCCGCCGCATCAGCACCAATGACCATGTGATCAATGAAATGAAGGATATGATTGAAAAGGCTGAGGAAGAGCTATGGCTGTCCGTTTGGGAGCAGCAGGTTCCTTTTATTCAAGAAGCCATTAACAAACGCGTTGCAGATGACTTGCCCGTCTTTTCGATTGTATTTGGCCCTCCGGAGATGAAGCTCGGGCTTACGACACATCATAATATGTCTCCCGAAGTGGCTGAAAAACGCATGGGCGGGCGGTTAACGATTGCAGCCCGCGATAATAAAGAAGTATTGATCGCTAATTTTTCTCCTCAGACAAATGCGTGGGCCATCAAATCAGAAGATCCCGCCCTCGTTCTTGTTGCCATGGAATATATGAGGCACGATCTTATGTTTGCTGAGCTTGTGAAAGAGGTTGGCGCTGAAAAGGTAGAAGGGCTGATGAAACAAAATCATTCCTTATTTCATGTAGTAACAGGAAATCGGTTCATTTAAATATGAACCGTCTTTTCTTTGATTTTTTCATTAGTAGTTATCATTATAATCTCTAAAAAAAGGAGCTTACACAATGATTAACACGGAAGTTCAAAAAACGGTTTCACAGGAAATCAATGAAGATACTTTTTTACAAGGGGTGAAGGATTGTGTGCCTACTTTGCTCGGCTATATGAGCATCGGCTTTGCTTTCGGGATTGTAGGCGTTTCCTCTCACCTTAGTATTTTGGAAATCTCTTTATTATCCTTTTGTGTATATGCCGGGGCTGCTCAATTTATTATTTGCTCGCTTCTTGTGTCCGGGAGCCCGATTTCAGCCATTATTTTAACGACGTTTATCGTCAATTTGCGGCATCTTTTACTGAGTCTGACCCTCGCGCCGTATTTTACGAAATACTCTTTAACGAAAAACATCGGGTTCGGCATTTTACTCACAGACGAATCGTTCGGGGTTGCGATTAACAGGCTGGCTAAAAACGGCAAACTTTATGACAAGTGGATGAACGGTCTTAATCTTACGGCTTATTTGTGCTGGGTGATCTCTTGCGTAATGGGGGGGCTGCTTGGGCAATGGATTTCCAATCCTCAAGCGCTCGGCTTAGACTTCGCATTGCCGGCCATGTTTGCGGCGCTATTGGTGCTGCAAATGCAGACAGCTGCCTCAGAAAAGCTGAAGCACAATCTCTCTTTGATTGTCTGCATGGTGATTTTTATGATCTTATTATCGTATGTTGTCCCATCACATGTCGCTGTTATCGTCTCGACCGTGATCGTCGCATCTATCGGGGTGGTGACGGATAAATGAGCATCAGTATGCAAATGATCTGGATTATACTCGGCTGCATGATTGTTACGATCGTGCCGCGAATTGTACCGTTTATATTTGTGCGGAACATCCAAATGCCGGAGCTGGCCTTAAAATGGCTTTCTTTTATTCCGCTTTGCATCCTTACCGCACTGGTAACGGAGGGCATGATCGTGAAAACAAATCACGCTTTGGCTTTTGATTGGAAATCAATTATTGTTCTTATCCCGACATTACTATGCGCGATGTGGACGAAAAGCTTATCGGTCACTGTGATAACAGGGGTCGTGCTTATGGCCGCCGTCAGACTGATATGGTGATGGAACATCTTCAAAAAGCCCCCATTTCGTAAAATGGGGGCTTTTCTTAAAACGCTTACATACAGGTTATGACGTCGTCTCTGCCTCTTTTTGCTCCGGTTTTTCTGCAGGTGTATCGGCCGTATTGTTTTGCTGCTTTTCCCAATAATCCCTTTGCAATCTTTCTTTGGCGATGGTGCACATGAAATTCACGGCGCAGCGCTCCTTCCCGGTATTTGTTTATACCGTGTAATGTACTCATTTCCCGAAACGATATTCACAAAACATAAAAAACAGCCTGCCGCGGGAAAACGGCAAGGCTGCTGTTCATTTTAGTAAGTGATCAGGAAGTATTTTTTCTTTCCGCGGCGCAGAACGGTAAATTGATCTTCGATACGGTCCTCTGCAGAAAGAATATGGCCGATATCTGTTTGGCGCTCGCCGTTAATGTAAACAGCCCCGTTTTGGATGTCTTCGCGGGCTTGGCGTTTTGAAGGCGACAATTTCGATTCAACGAGCACGTCTACTAAAGCTAATTCTTCATTGCGGTCTTTTTCAAAGGAAGGCACGTCTTTGAAACCTACCTTAACGTCTTGAGCGGACAGCTCTTTAATATTGCCGCTGAACAGCGCTTGAGAGATATGCACGGCCTGCTCCAATGCTTCGCGTCCGTGAACAAGAGCCGTTACTTCTTCAGCAAGGCGTTTTTGCGCTTCCCTTTTCTCAGGAGCCGTCTCGGTTTTTTCAGCGTATTCTTCAATTTCCTCTTTTGATAAGAACGTGAAGTATTTTAAGTATTTAACGACATCACGGTCATCTGTATTGATCCAGAATTGGTAGAACTCGTACGGCGACGTTTTTTCTTTATCAAGCCAAATCGCGCCGCCTTCCGTTTTACCGAATTTCGTACCGTCTGCTTTAGTGACGAGCGGAATGGTGAGGCCGAATGCTTTAGCCCCTTCTTCTTCCGATTTTCTGATCAGCTCGAGTCCGGCCGTAATGTTGCCCCACTGGTCACTGCCGCCGATCTGCAGCTTGCAGTTCTTTTCTCTGTACAGGTTTAAGAAATCGTAAGACTGCAAAATCATGTAGCTGAATTCCGTGTAAGAAATCCCGGTTTCAATTCTTGAGCTGACGGTATCTTTGGCGAGCATGTAGTTGATTCCGAAGTTCTTTCCGACATCGCGAAGGAAATCAATGATGCTCATTTTTCCGATCCAATCAAAGTTGTTTGCCATTACGGCAGGGTTTTCCCCTGAATCAAAATCTAAAAAACGTGAAAGCTGATTTTTAATTTTTTGCGACCATTCCACAACGATATCCTGAGTATTTAACGTACGCTCCGCTTTTTTTCCGCTCGGATCGCCGATCAGCCCCGTCGCGCCCCCAACAAGCGCAATCGGATGATGGCCTGCGAGCTGGAAGCGGCGCAGCGTCAAAATCGGCAAAAGATGGCCGATATGGAGGCTGTCAGCCGTCGGATCAAACCCTGAGTATAAACGGATTTTTTCATCGTTCAGCTGTTTGTTCAGCCCTTCCTCATCTGTCATTTGCTGTATTAAGCCGCGGAATGATAAATCTTCTAATAAGTTAGTCATTTTGTCTGCTCCTTTTTTTATAGAAATAAAAAACGCCCCTTCGTTTACACGAAGGGACGATAATAAATCGCGGTACCACCCTACTTATAAAAGCTTTTATAAGCCTCTATCACTCTTCTTGATAACGGACTGCGTCCGTTCTTTCACTACTGAAAGCCTTTTAAGCGCTTTGTTTGCAAAAGCGGTTCATGAGTGTATTCGGTATATCTTATGTGCTGATTTTCACCGGCCATCAGCTCTCTGGAACATTCGGATATCCTACTTGTCTCAATCTCAACCTTTTCCTATTTAGCTTACTCATTTTTAACATAAATAAAATATGATGTCAACTGCCTTTAATCTTCCATTGTGGAGAGGTCGCCAGCGGGTAAATTCAGCTCCCATGCCTTCAGCACCCGTCTCATGATTTTACCGCTCCGTGTTTTCGGCAGCTTATCTTTAAATTCAATTTCCCGCGGCGCGGCATGGGCAGCGAGTCCCTGCTTCACAAAAAGGCGGATGTCCTCCTTCAGCTTATCGGATGGCTCGTGCCCTTCTCTGAGTGCGATGAAGGCTTTAATGATTTCCCCGCGGACAGGGTCAGGCTTACCGATAACACCCGCTTCAGCGATTGCCGGATGTTCCACAAGTTTGCTTTCGACTTCAAACGGGCCGACGCGCTCACCCGACGTCATGATGACATCATCGACTCTGCCTTGGAACCAAAAATAGCCGTCTTCATCCATGTACGCTGAATCTCCGGAGACGTACCAGCCGCCCGGCATGAAATAAGAATCATATTTTTCTTTATTATTCCAAATGGAAGCCATCATGGACGGCCAGCCCTTTTTAATGGCGAGATTCCCCATGCGGTACGGCGGGAGCTCGTTTCCTTGATTGTCTACAATTGCCGCTTCCACACCCGGGATCGGTTTTCCCATTGAACCAGGTTTAATCTCCATACAAGGATAATTGCAGATCAGCTGTCCGCCTGTTTCTGTCATCCACCACGTATCATGGATGCGCTTGCCGAAGACTTTATGCCCCCACTTAATGACCTCTGGATTCAGCGGCTCACCGACACTCAGCACATGACGAAGGGAAGTAAGGTCGTATTTGGCGGCCATTTCATCCCCAGCTCCCATGAGCATCCGAAAAGCCGTCGGGGCGCTGTACCATACGTTGACACCAAGCTTTTCAATCGTTCCGTACCAGTTTTCCGGGCTGAATCTTCCGCCGACGATCACATTCGCCGCTCCGTTCAGCCACGGAGCAAAAATGCCGTACACAGTTCCGGTCACCCAGCCGGGATCCGCGGTGCACCAGTAGATGTCGTCTTCTTTGAGGTCAAGCACCCATTTGCCTGTCTGATATTGCTGGATCATGGCTTCATGAACGTGAAGCACTCCCTTAGGTGTTCCGGTAGATCCTGACGTATAGTGAAGCAGATAGCCGTCCCTTCTGTCCATCCACTCAATTTCAAGCTTTGTGCTTTCCTTTTTTGCCGCTTCATCATAATGGATGACTTTATCGCCGGCGGTCCCGGTGCCGCCTACGATGAATATATGCTGCAAGTCAGGCAGGCTTTCGGCCGGAATCCGTTCCGCCAGCTCAGGCGTCGTCACGACGGCTTTTGCCTGGCTGTTTAACAGGCGGTCTTTCACGGCGCCCTCCATAAACGCTTCAAATAAAGGACCGGCAATCGCGCCGATTTTAATGGCGCCGAGCATGATAAAATAGAGCTCCGGCGAGCGCGGCATGAAAATAAAAACGCGGTCTCCTTTTTCCACGTTTCCATACCGTTTCAGTACATTGCCGGCTCTGTTGGATTCTTCCATCATTTCTTTAAAAGTGTATTTTTCTTCCCGCTTTGCATCCTGGTAATAAAGCGCCACTTTGTTTTTGCGAAATGATTCGGCATGACGGTCAATCGCTTCGTAAGCGGCATTCAGCTTCCCTGTTTTATGCCAGGAAAAGTCCGCTTCGACTTCTTTCCAATTGAATTGGCGGTATGTTTCTTCATAATTTTTTAAATGATAATTCCCCTTTTCACCTGGCAACGCTTTCAAATTCATGCAACATCCCCCTTTGCGTAACTATAGACCTTATTATAGTAGAAGTTCACAGTTTTCTCAATTTTTAAAATATAAATTACCCCACTATTGAAAACGCTTTATAATTTGTTATGCTTAAAGGAGACATGTTTTTATCAAAGAACCGACAGGCGGTGAATCAGTGAAACATCATAAAACATACCATTCTTCAGCCATTCAGACAGCAGCCGGCTCTCTTTTGATAGAAGGGCCCGTTCCTCCAGAGGACTTAGCACAATATGAGTTTCATGAAGGCCTGACAGCCTTTCGCCTTCCTCACGAGCAGCACAAAGCGTTAATTGAGATAGCCGGGCTTCCCGAAGGGCGGATTATCATCGCCAGAGACGGGCAGACCATCATCGGCTATGTGACATATTTATACCCTGATCCGCTTGAAAGATGGTCTGAAGGGTATATGGAAGACCTGCTTGAGCTTGGCGCGATCGAGGTCGCCCCAGGCTTCAGGGGCTGTTCCGTCGGAAAAAACCTGCTGACAGTCAGCATGATGGATGAACAGATGGAACGATATATCATCATGACGACGGAATATTACTGGCACTGGGACTTAAAAGGGATGAATAAAGATGTATGGGCTTACCGGAAAATGATGGAAAAGATGATGAATGCCGGGGGTCTCGTCTGGTTTGCAACGGATGAACCGGAAATCAGCTCCCACCCGGCGAATTGTCTGATGGCCCGCATCGGAAAGCACGTCAGCCAGGATTCAATTGAACAGTTCGACAGGCTTCGTTTTTATCAGCGTTTTATGTATTAACTGACATAGACAAAGGGGATAAAAAGATGATTGCAGAACAAATCATGAAACGGGACGTCATCACCGTCACAAAAGCGGATTCCATTGAAACGGCCATTCACAAAATGAAAACACATCATATCCGCCATCTCCCGGTCACAGACGAGGAGCTGCATGTAATCGGGATTGTGACCGACAGGGATATCAAACGGGCAAGCCCGGGCATCTTTGAACAGAAGCATCGGAGCACTTTCCTCACAAACAGGGTAGAAACCATTATGGAACAGGATGTCATATGCGCTCATCCGCTTGATTTCGTTGAAGAAATATCAGCATCATTTTATGAGCACGGAATCGGCTGTCTGCCAATCGTTATGAACCGTAAGCTTTCGGGCATTTTGACCAAAACAGATGTACTGCGCACGTTTGTCCGGCTGACAGGTGCGGAACAGCCGGGGTCCCAAGTTGAAATCAAGGTGACGGACATCACAAAGAGCCTTGCTGACATCAGCTGTATGTGCCGTGATCTTCAGCTGCATATCCTGAGCGTACTCGTCTATCCTGATGATGCTGCAGCATCAAATATACTCGTCTTTCGCATTAAGACAATGAACCCGCTTCCTTTTGTCCGTGCCGTTCATGAAGCGGGATATCACGTCTTGTGGCCGAAACACTTGAGGGATCAGCCATGAGAGACAGTGTCTTTATTTACTCGCCCTCTTATCAAACGTATCAGTTTCATCAGGAGCACCCGTTTAATCAGCAGCGAGTGCTTTTGACATATGACCTGCTTCAATCGCTGCATGCGTTTGAAAACGGAGATATTGTTCCTCCCCGTATGGCATCAAAAGAAGAGCTTTCTCTCGTTCATACGGAAGATTACATACAGGCTGTTGAACTGGCCGGGGCGGGACGCCTCCCGGTTGCGGAAGGAGTAAGCTACGGGCTCGGCACAGAGGATACACCCGTTTTTGCCGGTATGCATGAAGCGGCATCGCTTCTTGTCGGCGGAACCTTAACCGCAGCAGATTATGTCATGACAGGACAAGCAAGGCATGCCTGCAATTTAGGAGGCGGCCTTCATCACGGCTTCCGCGGCAAAGCGTCAGGCTTTTGCATCTATAATGACAGCGCTGTGGCTATTCAATACATTCAAAAAAACTACGGAGCAAAGGTTCTTTATATCGATACCGACGCCCATCATGGTGACGGCGTTCAATTTACGTTTTACGACAGCTCCGATGTCTGCACCGTTTCTTTTCATGAAACCGGACGTTATTTATTTCCCGGAACTGGGCAGGTGCAGGAAAAGGGAAGCGGCCAAGGATACGGCTATTCCTTTAACATTCCGCTGGACGCCTTTACTGAGGATGATTCTTTTCTTCACGCTTATCAAACAGCCGCCTCCGAAATTGCGGCCTTCTTTAAGCCGGATGTGATCCTCACCCAAAACGGAGCGGATGCCCACTACTATGATCCGCTGACGCACCTGTCCAATACCATCTCCATTTATCGTGAAATCCCCCGGCTTGCCCATTCGTTAGCCCACCAATACTGCAGCGGAAGATGGATAGCAGTCGGCGGAGGGGGTTACGATATGTGGAGAGTCGTTCCGAGGGCGTGGAGCCGTATATGGCTTGAAATGAAAGAAATTGACCCGGGGGACTGCATACCGCAGGAGTGGATCAATAAATGGCAGAAACATTCTCCTGTCACTCTGCCCGCTTTTTGGAATGATCCGGATCATTTATACCCGCCGATCCCCCGCAAAGAAGAAATCACCGAGAAAAACGCACGAACCGTAGAAAAGGCGCTCTTTGCCATTCGGTCTGAGCGGCGGCATAAAACAAATTAAAAAACGACCTCTTCATAAGGTCGTTTTTTTAATGACAATTTCCACGCGGCGGTTTTCCTTCATATGCCCGGCTGTGTTGTTATCTTTCACCGGCTTTGTATCAGCATATCCAACGGAAATAAACCGTTTTGCGGGAAAGTCCTCTTTTACGGTGAAGTACCGGATGACGCTCGCGGCTCGTGCAGATGACAGTTCCCAGTTTGACGGATACTTATAGGTGGAAATGCGAAGGCTGTCCGTATGGCCTTCTACCTGTATCGCATTCGGAATCGTTTTCAGCAGCACTGCAATCTGGTGCAAAAGCGGTTCCGCGTTTTTCAGCACCTCTGCTTCGCCTGATTGAAACAGGACGGCTTCCTGTAACACGAGAATCACCCCGCGCTCATCACGTTTGGCCGTCATTTTCGAACGCAAATGATGCGTTTTTATGTATGTATTTACGTTTTGTAACAGCTTATCTTGTTCGTTTTTGCCGTTTGCGGCGTCTGATGATGCCGATTCAGCATCCTGTCTGCTTCCGCTGCTGTGAATGGACTTAACGGCTGAATTGAATTTTTTTAAGTCAATTTGCGACATGGAAAAAAGCAGTATAAAGAACACGAGAATAAGCGTAATCAAGTCAGCAAACGTCACCATCCATTTTGGTGCACTGCTTTTTTCCGTTTTGCTTCTTCGTTCAAACCGCTCTTTTCTAAGCTTCATGAACAGCGCCCTTTTTCTTGTTCACAGGCTGCCCTTTACGCCAATCTTCCCTGGAGCTGAAAACGACGAGCTGGCTTTCGAGGTTGCGGGGATTTTTTCCGGATTGTATGCCGATAATCCCCTCAATCATCACCTGTTTGATGAAAATCTCGCTTTCCGTCTTTTCTTCAAGCTTTGCGGCAATCGGAATAAAAACCATATTGGCAAGCAGCGCACCGTACAGCGTCGTCAATAGCGCAACCGCCATATTCGGTCCGAGCGAACCCGGATCATTTAAGTTTCTAAGCATCAGCACAAGCCCGACGAGTGTTCCGATCATTCCCCATGCAGGCGCAAAATCCCCGGCTTTTTCGAAGACACGCCTTCCTTTTCGATGCCTTTCTTCCATTGCAGCGATTTCAGAATCCATCACAAGGCGGATCGTTTCCTCATCCCAGCCGTCTATCGCCAGTAAAAGTCCCTTTTTTAAGAAAGGGTCCTGTATGTCACGCGCCTGTTCCTCAAGAGATAATAACCCCTGTCTGCGCGCTTGCTCGGAAAGGCTGACGAAGACTTTGACAAGTTCTTTTACATTGTCATCCTGGCGGGAAAACACCTGTTTTAATACCGAAGGCGTTTTCTTTAAATCCCGCGCGGGAAAACTGATAAAGACAGCCGCACAAAGCCCGCCTGTTACGATTAAAAAAGAAGTCAGATCCAGGAAAGAACGGATGCCCGTGATTCCCGAGCCTGAAAGTATACCGATTGCGACAATGACGCTTCCTAAAACAAATCCAACGGGTGTCAGGTAATCAAAACGTTTCATATCTTCTCCTCACTCAAGTAAAAAAGCAAGGATTCACCCCTTAGAGTGAAGCTTGCTTTTTCCGTTTTTCTTATGACTTGGTTGATTGTCTTAATTCAATGCGGTGAGGCAATTCGACAATATGCTCCTCAACAGGCTCTTTGTTCATCAGTTTTGTCAAAAGTCGCATGGCCACGGCACCGATATCATACGTAGGCTGCACGACTGTTGAAAGCTGAGGACGGACCATCAGGCTTAATCTCGTATTATCAAAACCGATAATATCAAGATCGTCAGGAATTGACAGTCCTTGATCCTGAGCCGCATGAATAATGCCAAGCGCCATCTCGTCCGTCGCAGAAACAATCGCCGTCGGTTTTTTATCAAGGCTCATTAAGCTTTGAAGTGCTTCCATACCGGAATCATAGGTGTAATCGCCTTCAGCTGTGAATTGCTCGTTAAACGGAATACCCGCTTCTTCAAGCGCCCGTTTATAGCCTTGAAGTTTTTTCGAGCGGTTAATCGGCTCTGCCATCGGACCGGAAACAAACGCGATGTCACGATGCCCTTTTTCAATGAAAAGCTTTACCGCATCATAAATCGCCTGCTCATAATCAATGGCAACAGAAGGCGTTTGGCCCTGCTCTTCCACTGATGCCGCAAGTACGATCGGCACAGGAGAACGCTTAAATTCCTCTACATGCTCGTCCGTAATATTGCCGCCCATAAACACGATGCCGTCCACTTGCTTGCCGAGCATCGTATTTAACAGATGCAGCTCTTTTTCAAGGTTTTGGTCTGAGTTGCTTAAAATAATGTTGTATTTGTACATCGTTGCAATGTCTTCAATCCCGCGCGCAAGTTCCGAGTAGAAAATACTTGAGATATCCGGGATGATGACGCCGACCGTGGTCGTTTTTTTGCTTGCCAAACCTCTCGCCACTGCATTCGGGCGGTAGCCGAGACGGTCTATGGCTTCCAATACTTTCTTTCTGGTTGTCGGTTTTACATTCGGGTTGCCGTTTACGACGCGGGAAACAGTTGCCATACTGACATTTGCTTCTCTGGCCACATCGTATATCGTAATGTTGCTCATACTGAAACCACTCCTTTTACTGGATACACTTATCCTTATCTATAGCATAAACACTTTATGTAAAGAAATGTCGTACGATTTCGCATTCTGTCGTTTATGATTGTAAGCGTAAGTCAGTAGTGTACATTATTTTTCATTATTCATCAAATTTAAATACTTCTCATGAAATTATACACGTTTTTGCCAGCAATGAAAACGTTCACTTTCATTTTATAACTAAATAAAATGCAGAAATAAAAAAGGCCGCACAAGGCGGCCATTATAGAACTAAAACACTGTATTAAGCTTTTACCTTCACCATCGGCTTTAATTCATTCAGCCATTTTTCGAATTCAGGAATATCCATTTGCTGCGCAGAGTCGGAAAGCGCAACGGAAGGATCCGGGTGAACCTCCGCCATAACGCCGTCAGCACCGATTGCAAGCGCAGCTTTCGCCGTCGGAAGCAAGAGATCGCGGCGGCCTGTTGAATGTGTAACGTCAACGAAGACCGGCAAGTGAGTTTCCTGTTTCAAAATCGGCACTGCAGAAATGTCTAATGTGTTTCTCGTTGCTGTTTCGTACGTTCTGATTCCGCGTTCACAAAGGATAATCTGGTCGTTTCCTTGTGACATGATGTATTCAGCCGCATTGATGAATTCTTGAATCGTTGCAGCAAGCCCCCGTTTTAACAGAACCGGCTTTTTGACGGAACCAGCAGCTTTCAGCAATTCAAAGTTTTGCATGTTCCTTGCACCGATCTGAATGACGTCAATGTAGTCTATCGCTTGTTCTATATGAGCCGGCGTAACAATTTCACTGATAACAGCGAGATCATATTCGTCAGCGACGCGTTTCAGAATTTGAAGACCTTCAACGCCGAGGCCTTGGAAATCGTAAGGGCTGGTACGCGGTTTGAATGCGCCTCCGCGTAAAATTTTAATGCCTTGTTTTTTCGCGGCCGCAGCTACTTCCGCCACCTGCTCGTAGCTTTCTACGGCACAAGGTCCGACGATAAATCTTTGATCGCCGTCACCGACTTTTTCGCCTTTAATGTCCACAATTGTATCTTCTGCTTTTTTCTTACGGGAGACGAGCAACGCTTTGCTGTGATCCTCTTCTTGAAGCTCCAGTCCGGCTTTGAAAATTTCTTTGAAAATGTGCTGAATTGTTGAGTTTTCAAATGGGCCGTCGTTATTTTCGATAATGTTATTGAGCATTGTGCGCTCTCTGACAGGATCAAATCGGTTGACACCCTGCGCTTCTTTCGCTTTACCGATTTCTTTTACAACGGCTCCGCGTTCATTGATTAATTTCAGAATTTGTAAATTTAGTGAGTCTGCCTGCTGTCTTAGGGTCTCTAACTCTGTGTTGCTCATCTTTTTCATCCCTTCTGTGCAATTGTTTTATTTTAATGGTTATCATGCATCTTACTACAGTTATGCGAAAATAGGAATATGAAATAATAAATTTTTTCATATTTACTTTACTACAAAAACGCTTTTAAGCTTTTGTGCGTTGAAGTAATGTATATTGCTATCCTACATGATATGGCTGAAATGTTCAATAGTTTTTTCAAAAAAAACCGCCAGTTTTATCTGGCGGCTTACAAATTAAGAAAGATGCTGTTCAATTGCGTTTTTTGTGATTTGTGAATGGGAGGCATGCCATTTCACTTCGCCGTTTTGTATGACGAATACTTGCGGGCTTTCGTGTTTCACGCCGTATGTTTCAGCGATGTAGTCAGAAAGCTTCCGGCTCTCCTGTACCTGAAGGTAGCAGGAAGGCACCTCTGTATGCTCCGACGCGAAGGCGTCAAATTCGTGAAACGCGGCCTGGCTAATCGGGCATGTTACGCTGTGTTTAAAAAACACAAGGGTGTTTTCTTTTTCAGCGGCGTTTTTGAATTCTTCTTCTGAAGATATCAGCTGTTTTGTCATGTTAGCAACACTCCTTATTGAAGATCAGCGATTGATTTGGCCGGCTTTTTCCTGAGCGTCTTTTGCTTCATCTTTAATACCGTCTGCCGTACTCTGCATTTCACTTCTCGTCTCTGCGGCTTTCTCATTTAGTGTGCTCTTTGAACGGTCTTTTAAGTCCTTCACTTTATTCATAATCTGGCCGGACTGGTCTGCTACAAGCTGCGTGATATTAGATGTCTTATCTTTTGCGATACTGACGTATTGAGAGCCTTTTTCTTTCGCATCGGCCGTCATTCTGTCCGTTTTATCTTTTAACGCTGAGGCCTGGCTGCCGAGATCGCCGCGCAGCTCCTTACCTGATTTAGGCGCTAAAAACAAAGCTGTTGTCGCGCCGATAATTCCCCCGATCAGAGTCCCGATTAAAAAATCCTTACTATTGATTCCATCTTTGCTCATTGTGATTCCTCCTTAGCGGATTTTTCTTATGGTTAAAGCGATGTTTTTTTCTTTTGCTTCCACTTATCCCAAATCTCCATGGCGGCTTGGCTCCAAGTGACAACCTGATTAATCTTATCCTGATTCTCTCTTACCGAAGCCGAAACGGAACCGGCTGCCTGCTTTATGGATGTATTGAACTGCTGGACGGAAGTTCCCACTCCCTGTACAGCATGGACTACCGTATTTAATTTTTCTGATTTTTCCTGAATGTCCTCCGCGAGGCGATTTGTCTTATGTAACAGCTCTGCGGTTTCCGCGGTGATCCCTTTCATCTGCCCCTCAAGGCCGTCCAGAGTCGACGCTACGTTGGTTAAGGTCACCTGCAAGGACTTTAATGTTTTGGACAGATAAATGACAAGAATAAGAAATGCCACTGCGATGAGTGCGACGCTTAAGTAAAGAATGATGATCATCTAATACCTCCTTATTGCAGGATATAATGGTATATACCCAATTGTTAAAATCATAAAACATATGTAAAGGTCTTGTACATATTATTATTCTCCGTTTGTCGCTGAATCCCTTTGCAATCAGCACAAAAAAGCAGTGAGAGACCCACTGCTTTTTCGTTACGCTATGACGTTTTCATAGGCCCTCATATATTTTTGAATGTCTCCGGCGCCCATAAAGATCAGTACCGCATCCTTATGTGCTTTTAAAATGGATGTATCATTTTCTTCAATGAGCTTTGCGTTATCTATTTTTTCCTGAAGATCCGTGATGGTCAGCTTGCCGACATTTTCACGGGCAGAACCGAAAATATCGCACAGATACACACGATCTGCGGCGCTTAAGCTTTCTGCAAACTCATCAAGAAAAGATTGCGTCCGTGTAAAGGTGTGCGGCTGGAATACGGCGATAATCTCGCGCTCAGGATATTTTTGCCGCGCCGCCTCAATGGTGACTTTAATTTCTGTCGGATGGTGGGCGTAATCGTCTATCAGCACCTGGCTGCCGATCACTTTTTCATTGAATCTGCGTTTGACGCCGCCGAATGATTCAAGGCCGAGCTTAATCATGTTCACGTCAATCTCTTCATAATGGCAAAGCGCAATGACCGCTAAAGAATTGAGGACATTGTGGTGGCCGTATGCCGGTATATAAAAAGTGTCGTAAAACGTATTGCGGACAAAGACGTCAAATGTTGTCCCTTCCGTATTTTTTACGATATTTCTCGCCTGAAAATCGTTTTCTTCCCCTGTTCCGTAATACACGACAGGCACATTCGCGTGAATTTTCGGCAAATACTCATCGTCTCCGCAAGCAATGATGCCTTTGTTGACTTGAAGAGCCATGTTTTGGAAAGCATCAAACACATCGTCAATGTTGGCGAAATAATCAGGGTGGTCAAAATCAATATTGGTCATGATCGCATAGTCAGGCTGATAGCTTAAGAAATGGCGGCGGTATTCGCACGCTTCAAACACAAAGTACTCGCTGTTTTCATTTCCTTTGCCCGTCCCGTCTCCGATTAAAAATGAAGTCGGCTTCGCTTTTTGCATCACATGAGCCAAAAGACCCGTTGTTGACGTTTTTCCGTGTGCGCCAGTTACGGCGACACTTGTATATTTTTTCATATAATCGCCTAAAAATTTATGATACCTGATCACAGGAATCCCTTCAGAGAGCGCCTTTGCGATTTCCGGATGAGAATCCGGGAACGCGTTTCCGGCAATCACCGTCAAGCCGGGCTTGATGTTGTCGGCGCTGAACGGATAGATCGGGATATTTCTTTTTTCAAGGGCAGCTTGAGTAAAAATCTGCTTTTCTATATCAGATCCCTGCACCTTATATCCTGTATCGTGAAGGATTTGAGCGAGCGGGCTCATACCTGTCCCTTTTATTCCAACAAAATGATAAACAGTCATATTCGTACCTCCAACAAACGTCTATCTGTTCCCCAGTATATGACGTTCATTTCAATTTGCGACCGCTGCGGGGCAAAACGCCCGCACAGCGGCATCTTCCATTTATTTTTACGTTATCGTCAGTATCTGTAACTTTCTTTTTGATTAAACCTGCCGCATGATATTTCAGCACACAACAGCGCTGCAGTTTGAATGATCCATCCATTATCATACCATGTTTGTGAGAAAAATGAACGATATTATTATTCTTGCGAAATGTCAGCGGCCGTAATCAGCACTTCACGCGGCTTGCTGCCCTTCGCTTCTGATATCATGCCTTCGGCTTCCATCATGTCGATCAGTCTTGCAGCGCGGTTATATCCGATTCTGAACCTTCTCTGCAGGCTTGAGGTGCTCGCGCTGTTTTGTTCCACGACGAATTCGCAGGCTTCCCGAAACAGCTCGTCCTCTTCCTTCAAGGCAGTTCCTTGTCTGATCAGCTCTTCCTGTTCGAATAAATAGGAAGGCGGCAGCTGCTGTCTGACGTGGGAAACGACGCGGTCGATTTCTCTGTCGGACACAAAGTTGCCCTGCAGGCGAACCGGTTTTCCCGTGCCGTTTTCCCAAAAGAGCATGTCCCCTTTTCCGAGCAGCTTTTCTGCACCTGCCATGTCGATAATGGTTCTTGAATCGACCTGGCTTGACACGGAGAACGCGATCCGCGTCGGTATATTCGCCTTAATCATACCTGTAATGACGTCCACCGACGGGCGCTGTGTGGCAACCAG
The DNA here is from genome assembly GCF_001584325.1 of Bacillus nakamurai. Classification (GTDB taxonomy): domain Bacteria; phylum Bacillota; class Bacilli; order Bacillales; family Bacillaceae; genus Bacillus; species Bacillus nakamurai. Next base: position 17,447 of record NZ_LSAZ01000011.1, on the reverse strand, counting down.
AAGATGAATTCCGCAGGCTCTCGCTTTTTGCGCGATTCTGGCGATGCTTTCTTCCACATCGTTTGGCGCCACCATCATTAAATCCGCAAGCTCGTCAATGACGACAACAAGATACGGAAGCTTTTCACCTGTCTTATGATCGGCCGATAACTCGTTAAAGCGGCCGATATCCCTTACACCTGAATGCGCAAACAGTTCATATCGCCGCTCCATTTCTTCCACAACCCATTTTAAAGCGGCCGTAGCAGCTTTTGCGTCAGTGATGACCGGGCTGACCAAATGCGGAATTTGATTGTAAGGCGCAAGCTCCACCATTTTCGGATCGATGAGAAGCACTTTAACATCGCTCGGATCCGCCTTATAAAGCAGACTTACCAAAATGGTGTTAATGCAGACGCTTTTTCCAGATCCCGTCGCCCCCGCAATCAGTCCGTGCGGCATTTTTTTCAAATCGATGACGACCGGATTTCCGGAAATATCAACGCCAAGCGCGGCTGTAAGAGGAGACGGATTCGTCCTGAAAGCGGCGCTTCTGATCATCTGCCGTAAATCAACCACCTTGCTCACCCGATTCGGAACTTCGATGCCGATCGTGTTTTTTCCCGGAATCGGCGCTTCAATCCGAATGTCCTTGGCAGAAAGGCTCAGTTTTATATCATCAGCTAAATTTGTAATTTTGTTTACTTTTACACCGGGCTCAGGGTGCACTTCAAACCTTGTGACGGAAGGCCCTTGTGTGACATGAACGACATGAGCGCGCACATTAAAGTTTTTCAGCGTTACATTTAAAAGCTCACGCTGCTCTTCAATCCACGATTGGTCGTCCTGTTTTTGCGCGGGCGGCACGTCTAAGAGGGAAACATTCGGAAATACATAGCTTGTACCGCCTTCCGGATACTTGCTCTGTTTATGCTTATCGCTTTTTAGCATCATGACGTTAAACGGAACGCTCCGCTCTTTCGGCCGCTCTTGTTTTTCCGGCGCATTCGGACGGGCTGCTCTTATATGTGTGTGAATCGGTTCAGCCTGCTCTGTATTTTCCGCATTGTCATCAGGCTGGGCAGCCGGGAGTTCTTCAGTTTCTGCCTCATGCTGAGCCCCTGCGCTGGATGCGGGCTGCTGTTCTGATTCTTTTCTGTTTTCGGCAGCGAGAGTTTCTTCATTCTCAGGCCGTCTGTCGGTTTGCGGCTGTTTTCGCTCATATGGCTCAGCTTCTTCACTGTATTCAAGGGGCGGTTCTGAATCCTTATGCACTGATTCTTCTGCATTGCCGCCAGACAGGCTTGCTCCGGGCTCTTGCTGATGATATTCTTCCTGCTGTTCTTCTTCCGCAGGCTGCGTTTCGTAACTGTATGCAGAGTGCAGGTTTGGCTCCTCATATACTGGTTTTTCTGCATTTTCGGCAGGCAGGCTTGCATCAGGCTCTTGCTGACTATATTCTTCCTGCTGTTCTTCTTCCGCAGGCTGTGTTTCGCAACTGGATACAGAGTTCAGGTCTGGCTCCTCATACACCTGCTCTTTTTGAACACCCTGGATCTCTTCAGCCTTTTGTTTCATGGATTGTCCAACGTGTTCTGTTATGCCGGGCTGAGCAAAGACAGGCTCTTTTTCCGGTTCAGGCCCGGCTTTTGGCGGAACAGCCTGTTCTTTTTTGATTTCCTCTGACAGCAATGTGACGCTCTCTTCACTTTGTTTCACTGGCTTGGCGGTCTTTTTTATGCTGTGCTGAGATTGAAAGCCGTAGATCGGTGAAGGGATGGATGTCGGTTTAAAAGGCTTTTTCACCGTTTCAGGCTCTTCGTATGTATGCTCTTTCCGTTCCGCGTGCTCCTTCCGCACGGTATAACCGCCGGACGGGGTGCGGCGGCGTTCCTGCCTCTCCGCCTGTCTTTGTTCTGTGCGTTTGTATCCGTCAGGAACGACAGGAAAGCGAAAATTCCCTTTCGGATATTCATAATATATTTTAGGATCTTCCATGCGCGTTAAGCTGCCTTCTGGCTGATCCGGTGTCTGCTGTTTCTGGACTTGAACATGCGTGTTTTCTTCACGTTCATGTTCTTCTTCTTTTTCACCTAAAAATAAGTCAAAAAATTTATTCAGCCAACTCATGTTTAATCACTCTCTAACTCCCTTTATATTATTCTGGGACGATATTTAGTATACCATTGCTCGGCGGCTCAGAAAAGGTTAAGCTCGCAACAGAAGAAAGCCGTTAAGCAAGTGGGCTTAACGGCTTTCTTTCACATGATTCGATGCTTTGCGCTTATTTATGGGAGTCTAAAATTGAAATGCTTCTCCGGCCTCGCGGCTGTCTTCCAGCACTAGGATGCCTTTTTCCTGAGGTGCATCCGGCAACGCGAGTTCTTTAGCGGAACAGATCATTCCGCTTGACGGAACGCCTCTCAATTCAGCGTCTTTTATGACAAGGCCGCTCGGCATAACGGCGCCGGCTTTAGCGACGACGACTTTTTGCCCTTTGTCCACATTCGGCGCACCGCAAACGATTTGAAGGGTTTCTTCTCCTACGTTCACTTGGCAGATGTTCAGTTTATCCGCATTCGGATGTTTTTCTTTTGATTCCACATAACCGACAACAAACTTCGGAGAAAGATCGACAGTCAATATTTCTGAGACGCCGTTTCTGTTCAGCATTTCATTTACGTCCTGAATAAAAGTCTCAGACAAAGCGACGGGTCCGTTATCATCAATTTGCAAGTATGAAGACACGTTAAAAATATTATAACCTGTCGTTTCTTTTGTTTCCTTGTTAAAGATTTTAACGACATCGCCTACTTTTTCATAGCCGATTTCTTCGCGCGCTGCATCTTTAAGAGAGATCAGAAGCGTATCTCCCACACCTTCTTTATTGTAAAAAGCGTTCATAAGAAAAATCCTTTCTAATCCTTTTTCGGCCGGCTTTTCGCCATGATAAACACAGGTTCCAGTCTGCCTTCATTGTATAAAAATGAAAGGGCCGTAATCGGCACCGTGCCGCTTGCAAAAAAGCTCATGGACATTTGCCCTAAAATATCATAACCCGATTCATTTCGAATGTCAGCAAGTATTAATACGTCCTGATGCGGAACTGAGATGGCTAATTCGCCTTCTGCGGCCTGTTTATATTCATTGAGAATCGTTTCATTAAGAATCCGGCTGGCATCGTAGCCGTCATTTGCTCTGAAAAAGTAAAAACAGTTGTCTGCCACTGTATCTTGCTTAACAACGGTCGGAAGTGAGCGCAGATTAAATAAAGCTGTTTCTCTGATCCGCTCTTTTGTCCAGTTTTCCTTTTCAAGCATCCGGCTGTCAATCAATCGGTACGTTTTGCCGAGGTCAAGCGCATAATAGATTCTTGTTTCCGCTGTGTGGTCATCAAACACAAGCGGAATGTCGTCGCTCGTCTTGTCAGGAAATGACGTGGAGCGGATAACCGGATAAATTCCCGCTTCCTTCCCGGTCATTTCCTGCCCGCTTCCTTCCATCGCCGCCATTGCTTCTGAAACATAGTAAACGATTTCGTCTATGGCTTCTTCTTTTTTTGTTTCCCATTTGGCGATAATCGGCGGGAGTTCTAATGTGATGCCTTTTTTAGTCGTTTGATCCTCAACACGGAGGGTGTCTTTTTCTCTGTCAAAAAAGAAGGATCGGTTCTCGTGTTCCAGGCGCTGTTTTAATATATCCGACAGCTTCCTTGACGTCATTTTCAAAGCCCGCGGCCTCCTTTATGCTTTAGCAAGGGAATCAGTTAAAAATTGCTCGATTTCTTCTTTCGTTTTGCGGTCTTTGCTCACAAAACGGTTTACTTCTTTTCCGCTGTTATAAACAACAAAGCTCGGAATTCCGTAAATTTCCCATTCCGCACATGTATCTATAAACTGATCGCGGTCTACGTAATAGTATGTGAATTCCGGGTAATTCGCTTCGAGCTCAGGCAAAAACGGCTCCACAAAGCGGCAGTCCGGGCACCAGTCCGCTGAAAACATAAATACAGCCCAATCGTCCTGTACCGCTTTTTGCAATTCTTCTGCGCTTTCAATCTTTTTCATTGTGATACCTCCATTTGATTATGTGATTTTTATTTGTATGCTGATGTTTGTCCAATTGGATCATACCAAACTGTTTACAGCAAGACCAACTATATGCAATATCATTATCATATTTCATTTGCATTATCAAGCAAGTTTCGATCACCTTTGTCGGCCCGATGGAAAACCATGAGCGCTCAGATAATATCGGAGAAGAAATCATGGGAGTGCAGCCTAATGCTGTTCTGAAAGACGCCAGAGCCTCTGATATCAATAATTTCCGAACTGAGGTTTTAATGGAGAAGGCCGATTTTGTCATCGCCCTGTTTGGAGAGAAATATAAACAGTGGAACACGGCGATGGATGCTTCTTATGCGATCGCAAAAGGAAAACCCCTCATTCTCATCCGCCCGGAAACGCTGCATCATCCATTAAAAGAGCTTTCAGGCAAAGCGAATATCACCGTCGAAACCGTGAATCAAGCGATGAAAGCACTCTCTTATTTGTTTGAGACAGAATAAGCAGGCCGCCCTGAGCGGTCCTGCTTTTTTTTAACATTAAACATTTTCTCTGATCGTTTCAACTGTCTGTTTGTCGCTCGCCATCACCAGCTTGATCAGCATTTCTTTTGCGGCGGCATAGTCATCAACGTGTATGATGGCGCCGTTAGTATGAATGTATCTTGAACAAATGCCGATAACGGCAGACGGGACGCCGCTGTTTGAAATGTGGACTCTTCCGGCATCGGTCCCTCCTCCTGATGCAAAATATTGATAAGGGATGTTATGTGTTTCCGCCATATCAAGAACGAACTCCCGCATACCGCGATGCATGACCGTCGTTCTGTCGAGAATGCGGAGCAGCACCCCTTCGCCGAGCCGGCCAAACTGGTGCTTATCGCCGCTCATATCATTTGCCGGACTTGCATCTAGGGCATAGAACAAATCAGGTTTAATCATGTTGGCGGCTGTCTGCGCCCCTCTTAAGCCGACTTCTTCCTGAACGGTGGCGCCTGCATAAAGGTTGTTCGGCAGCTCTTTGCCATGCAATTCTTTTAACAGTTCAATGCTTAATCCGCAGCCGTAGCGGTTATCCCATGCTTTAGACAATATTTTTTTCTCATTCGCCATCGGTGTAAACGGGCATACCGGCACGATTTGCTGCCCGGGTTTAATGCCCAGCCGGATCGCGTCTTCTCTGTCATCGGCACCGATGTCAATCATCATATTTTTAATCTCCATCGGTTTTGTGCGCTGCGCATCTGTTAAAATGTGAGGCGGAATGCTGGCAATGACGCCGATGACAGGTCCATTTTCTGTCTGCACCTCTACTCTTTGGGCAAGAAGCACCTGGCTCCACCAGCCGCCGAGCGTCTGGAATCTCAGCATGCCGTTATCTGTAATCTGCGTCACCATAAATCCGACTTCATCCATATGTCCCGCTACCATAACAGTCGGCGCATCCTCGGCGCCGCGCCTCATCCCGAAAACACTTCCCAGCCTGTCCTGCACGATGTCATCCGCGTATTTTGCAAGCTCTTGTTTCATAAAAGAGCGAACTTGGTGTTCATTCCCCGGCGCGCCGGGAAGCTGCGTCAGTGTCCGGAAAAGCGCTTTCGTTTCCTGATTCATGTTTTCCCCTCATTTCTATGTAGTCCCTTTATTTTATTAGAAAAACAGTTGTTTTCCAAGCACCCTGAATGAATGGGCTGTAAAACCGCCGCTTTACTTAACACGGTTTGGCATCTTCTGTATAATGAAAAGTACGATACATTTGGAGGTGCTTCATGTTGAAATTACGTCATTTTCTCTTAGGTGCAGGACTAGGATTATGCGCTGCCGTTGCAGTGAAAAAGTATGTGATGAAACCTTATATTTCATCAGAAAAAGCGCTCCGCATCGTGAAAGCGGCTTTTAAGCAGCGCGGACCGATTGACGGATCATGGATTTACACTGAGCCAGAGCCTTACCATGTAAACGGAGAAACCATCCAGGTATACAAAACCGGCGTGACGCGCTCGGCATTCGGCGAACTGGAGCAATATGAAGTCATGGTCAATGCAAAAACAGGACAGATTGTCGATGTGATTGATTCTGTCGCCTCTTAATCGGACAAGCAAAAATAAAGCCCAAAACCTTCAGCGTTTTGGGCTTTATTGCACTTACATCGGGCGGATCGGCTTATATACAGGGTGCCACATCGCGTCCTGCACCGTTTGAATCAAATCTTCAGGTTCCGCTTCCGCTACACCGTCTTTTATTGCGGCTTTTGCTACGGCTACGGCAACAGTAGCCGACACGGTCCTTAGATCCTCCACTTTCGGCAGCATCGGCGCGCCGGGCTTGCCGACATCCACCATGCCGGCTATGGCATTTGCGCAGGCAACGAACATACTGTCTGTAATCAGCCTCGCCTTTGTCACAATTGTTCCGAGCCCAAGCCCCGGGAAAACGAGCGCATTGTTGGCCTGCCCGATATGATAGGTCACACCATTATATTCGACAGGCGGAAACGGGCTTCCTGTCGTGATAAGTGCGCGGCCTTCTGTCCATTTAATTAAATCCTCAGGTTTTGCTTCTGATAAAGTGGTCGGGTTTGACATCGGCAAAATGGCGGGCCGCTTGACATGAGAAGCCATTTCTTTGACGATTTCTTCCGTAAAGGCGCCTGATACAGTGGATGTGCCGATCAAAATCGTCGGTTTTGCCTGCCGCACCGTTTCTGCCAAATCAATCGATCCGCCTTCACCGCTGCGGCTGTATTCTTTCACTTCTTCGGCCGGGCGGGCGTAAGGGACTTGAAAATCGCGCAGGTCCTTCATATCATCGGTTAACAGCCCGTTTTTGTCGATACACCAAAAACGGCTGTACGATTCTTCTTCACTTAACCCGTCATGCACCATTGCCTCGCGAAGCTGTTCCGCGATTCCGATCCCCGCTGTTCCCGCTCCGAAGATGACGACTTTATGTTCTTTCAAAGGCATTTTCGATGCTTTTGCGCAAGCTAACACGGCGGCAAGCGAGACCGCGCCCGTTCCTTGAATGTCATCGTTAAACGTACAAACTTTATCTTTATATCGTTTTAAAATGCCGCGGGCATTAGCTGTTCCGAAGTCCTCCCAGTGGAGCAATGCGTTCGGAAATGTTTCCCTTGCAAGCGCGACATATTCATCAATAAATTGATCATACTTTTCCCCGCGGACCCTTGAATGCTGGTTTCCGACATAAAGCGGGTCATTTAAGAGGCTTTCCTGGTTTGTGCCCGCGTCTAATACAACCGCCAGCACTCTTGACGGATCAATTCCCGCAGCTGCCGTATACACCGCAAGCTTTCCGACAGAAATGGCGATGCCGCCGACACCCCAGTCGCCGATTCCCAAAATGCCTTCCGCATCCGTCGCAACGATTAAATCAATGTTTTCATTTTTTCCGAACTGCTTAAACGCGGCACGCATTCCCTCAGGGTCATCAATGGATAAATACAGTCCGCGCGGCTTTCGGTACTCATGGCTGTACCGCTGGATGGCCGTGCCGACAGTCGGAGTGTATACGATCGGCAGCATCTCGCCCAAATGGTCATTTAAAAGTCTGTAAAATAATGTTTCATTTCGATCATGGAGAGCGGTCAAGTACACGTTTTTGCTTAATTCGTCAGGCTGGGAACTGAACTGCTCGTATGCCCGCTTCGCCTGCTCTTCAATGGTTAATACCTTCGGCGGCAGAAAGCCCTCAAGTCCGAGTTCTTTTCTTTCCTCCTGTGTAAAGGCCACTCCTTTATTTAAAAAAGGTGTAGAAAGCACTTCTAATCCGCGTAAAGATGTTTTGATTTCTCCATCTTTTGTCACTTGAAATTGATTCACCTGTCTCTTCCTTTCAAAGCAATTTGTTTTTAGGTTTGCTTTCATTTCCGAAATTCATACAGGCAAATCAAATTCAGCCTATTTTCCCTCCCGTTTGACGAATGCCGTAATTTCGCCGTCTTCTCCCCATTTTACGGCTCTATATATCGCGTCGTGATAAAAGATCAGCCAAGCGTCTTTTTCCTCGGCGAAGGCCTGCCATTTTTGCTTTTGCGGAATGGAGGTCATCGGATAATCGTCATACGCCAAAACCCATAACGGATTTTTGTGGGCATTTGTCGGCATCAGGTCGGCAAAATGCACAGCGGTTTCTCCCTCATCTTCCAAGACGATAACGCTGTGGCCGTCACTGTGGCCGCCCGTATGATGCATAGTGATGCCCTCTGTCAGCTGATGCGCATGATCAAAGGTATTGACCTGATCTTTTACCGCTTCCCAATTTTCTTTCCAGTATGTATTTTTCGATCTGATATTGGGATGGCGCATTTCATTCCATTCGGTCGCAGATGCGATGATCCGGGCATTCGGAAAAACGGAGACGAGCTCATCCCCGCGGTATTCCGTCAAACCGCACGCATGGTCAAAATGAAGATGGGTCATCGCCACAATATGAATGTCCTCACAAGTCAGGCCGAGCCCGGCAAGGGATTGTTTCAGATTGGATTCCTGGGTCACGCCGTAGTTTCTTTTCTGTTTTTCTGAGAATTTTCCTGACCCGATACCCGCGTCAACTAAAATATTCAGGCCGTTCTTTCGGATCAGAATCGGGTCTGTTCTCAATTCAATTTGGTTCTTGTCATTTACAGGGTATTTTCTTGACCATAAGGGCTTCGGAACAACGCCGAACATCGCCCCTCCGTCCATATGCGTTACGCCGCCGTCAAGCCATGTTAATGAAATATTGCCAATATTCAATGTCTCCATCATGATCCCTCCTGATGTAATGGTAGCAAATGGCGCCATAAAAAAACAGACTCCCGTATCAGAGTCTGTCTTTTGTTCTCCATTCGACTTCTGCCCGGTAAATCGGCTGGCCGAGCGCGGAGAATTTCTCTTCGTATTCTGTCATGATATTGCCTTTGGGATTGCTGTTATGCAGATCGAGACTGACTTCTGTCAGAAGAAGGCCGTACTCGGAAAAACTTTTCAGGGAGTATTCAAACAAACCGCGGTTATCCGTTTTGAAATGAATCGCGCCATTCTCGCCCATCACTTCTTCATATTTTTTCAAGAAACTTTTAAACGTTAGGCGGCGTTTTTCATGACGGTTTTTCGGCCAAGGATCAGAAAAGTTTAGATATACGCGCTTGACTTCTCCCCGGTCAAATACATCACTCAGTGTTTCAGCGTCTATATTTAACAAACGGACATTCTCTGCCCCGCTGTCTTTTACTTTTTGGACTGCCGTTACGATGACGCTCTTAAACAGTTCAATTCCAATATAGTTAATATCCGGGTTTTGTTTCGCCATTCCGGAAATGAATTGTCCTTTTCCCGTTCCTACTTCAATATGAATCGGATTGGCGTTGCCAAAGACCGTGTCCCATTTCCCTTTATACTGAGCCGGATCGCTGATGGCAATGTGAGCATTTTCTGCCAAAAAGTCATTTGCCCAAGGTTTATGGCGCATTCTCATATGATTGACACCTCTATCTATAATTTCGAGTAACAACATACCATGAAACAAAAACAGCCGCAAGCGCGTTTTCAGGCACGCCTGCATAAAAAAGAGGTTCCCCGGTCCGGAACACTCATCTGATGCATAAAACAGCACCGCTTTGCACAATGTATGACACAGAAGGGATGTGTATATGAACCATGGGCTTAACAAGCGAACATCAGGTTCGGTTATTAAAGGACATATTAGCCGACCATCAATTGGATTGCTGCGGCACAGTTGCCGAATACGAACAGCTAGAACGCGTCATCAAATCATTAATGGCCAATACCGGGCTTGATTCAAATATAAAAAATGTGCTTGAGGATGTGTACCGTTACAGCCAGTCCGGCATCACGGCCGATTCCATCGACACGCATATTCAGGAGCATCAAAACCACTTGTCCCAATGGGTGGAGCAAATGGATTCATACTCCTGACTACTTGACAATCCGCTTCATCAGGGCATGCAGCTCTTCCATGGCATCATGATACCCTTTATCGTTTCCTTTTGATTTGTGCCAGGCGATAAACGTGAGGGTTTCTGATAAAATGTACCAAGCCATGCGCAGACGCAAACCGTCCGTGAGCTTCATGCCGTACATGCCAAGCCAGCTGTCCCACGCTGGCTCTTCAACGTAATGATACAGTAAAGGGCCGAGATCCATGGCCGGGTCGGCTATCATCGCGCCGTCCCAATCTATTAAATACAGCTGGTTGTCTTCAGACAAAAGCCAGTTATTATGATTCACATCACAATGGCAAACGACTTTTTCACCGAAATGCACCTCATTTACATGCGCTTCTAAATATGCAAGGCCTTCTTGAATAAGCGGCGAAAATTGCTGCACGGCAAATACGGCCTGCTTCAGCTGAGACAAAAGAGCGCCCGGATTGAGCGGTTCTTTTCCAAGTCTTTTCAGCATGTCCAGCAAGGCTTTAGATGTGTGGATTTTGCGAAGCAGCTCAGCCACCGGGCGTCCGCTCATATCCTTCGGCTTCAGCTCTCTGCCCGCCATCCAATGCTGAGCCGTAATGACATCGCCGTTTTCCATCCGTTTCGTCCAAACCAGCTTCGGAACAATGCCTTCGGCGGATAACACGGCTAAAAAGGGCGAGCTATTACGTTTTAAAAAAAGCTGTTGGCCGTTATGTTTCGCATAATATGCATCTCCTGTAGCTCCTCCGGCGGGGAAGATCTCCCAATCGCTACCTAGTAATTGTCCCAACCAGTTCATATCAATGTTCAACCCATCATTTCTTAAAATATTTTAGAATAGGCCTCATGCCTCCATAAGCCGGCAGATCGGCCTGTCATAAACAACCTCATGAGAAATAAAAAAGACAGCTATTGAGAGTCTCATATGCTAATCAATAGCCGTCTTATAAATTTTAGCGCTAGAGCACAAACTTCGTCAAGCAAAACTCGTAAGAACGCCGTGTGAATTCTAAGATTTATGATATGACGGGTTTCATTTGTTCCCTATGATTTTATCCTTAAAGGCTCTGAACCCGGCGTTAAACGGAACGGTGTGGTTCCGATCAGCTCGCCGTCTGCATGAAACGGAATTTTGCCCGGCGTCTCAAAGGTGATTTCTTTTTCCTTTAAAATCGTGACGCCGTCCATATTAATATGCCTGCCAAAGCTCATCGCGAATAAAAAACGATACAGCGAGACAAAAGACAAATGCTCCGCAATGACAATATCAAAGCTGCTTTCACGGGGATTTGCAGAAGGCGCCGCTTTCATCCCGCCGCCGTAATAAGGATGATTTGCCGCGATGACAAACCAAACGTTACGGAATTCACGCCTTTCTCCGCCCGCCGTGCAGACAAACGTGAACGGCTGAAATGTGGCCGCCGTATATAAATGTGCAAGCGGATAAATCAGAAAACGGAGACGCAGAAACCGAAGGGCGCGTGAAAACGGAAAATTCACGGCTGCCTTCAGCACGCAGGCGTCAAATCCGACAGAAAGGTGGTTTAAAAAGTAAAGAGATTGCGCTTTGTCGTGGAAAAAGTTGACGCTTCCTGCGTAAAATTTTCGTGTTAACGGGCGGTGCTGCCGTTTGATTTCTTGCAGAAGAGCCGTCTTTTTGACGGCAAACCCTTTGGAAAAATCATTATATGAACCGGCAGGCACAAAGGTCAGCTCAATTTGGCCTATTCCTTTCAGCCCGTTAATGACCTCATGCATCGTACCGTCTCCGCCGATTACAAACAGCCGCTTCAGCTTGTGATCCTGCATCGTTGAAATCTGTCTCGCCAGCACCTCCGCATGTCCCGGATGTTCGGTCAAAAAAGAGCGGTGCTCCACTCCCCGTTTGGACAGCTCTTTTTGAACGGCCTTCCAGACACGCCGGCCCCTGCCGCGCCCGGCGGCCGGATTAATAATAAAAAACCATTGACTCATCGTTTGTTTTCACCTGCTTCATGTATGAGAAAACCGCCGGGAAGCGTTCTGCTTAATCAAGCCACTCCTGTCTCCGTCTTGAATTGGACAGGCCGTAAGATAGCAGGGCATTTGCAGCCTTCAGCTGATGATGCTTGATGGGCGCCGTATTTTTCTGCTGCTTTTGCAGCCACTCACCGGCAGTCCGCTTGTCTGCTATGTCCAGTCCGTATGGCGGTTCAGGATAATCAATATACGATGTTTGGCTGAGCAGGAGCTTTTTGACGGGAATGTCTGCCCCCTTCTCTTTGACGATTTGTGAGACGACAGAGCCTGTCCGGTTCACGCTGAGAGCCGGATTCAAAACCGGATGCGAGCCGCCCGAGGTTTTCTTATCCCAAAAACGATTTTTCGACCCGATATACACGCTGTCTTCCTCAGCCTCCAAAAAAGCAACGCAAAAAATCTCCAGCGGAGAGAGAATGACGATGCTTAGTTCTACAGATGCCTGCTGAATTTGAAGAACAGGATGATACATCACAAAATAGGAATCAGGAAGCTTTTGGGCCAGCATTCTTAAAATCCCGTCCCGCCGGACCTGCCGAGAAAGCTCAGACATGTCGGAAAGCGTGGAGCTCGCCCACTTTAATTGAAATTCATACAATTGATTTTTAAAGTAAGGCGCAAGCTCAGCCCTATGAGACGGAAGGTCCAGCATCAGCGCCTCTTCTTCGTCCGGCTCATCAAACCATTGATGCCTCTTTTCCTTTATATCGGACAGAATCTCCGCTTTTCTCTTCTTTAAGAAAAATTTTTTTCTGCTTGGCTCGGGAGCCGTTTCACCCGATGCAGCCATTTGTGTCTCTTGTTCCTCCTTTTTTCGGTCAAAAGCTTCCAAGAGAGCTTTCCAGCGTTCTTTTTTTAAACGGATAAACTGATTCATATAGTGATAAGGGTCTAGCTCATATCTTGATATACAGTCGTGAATTTTGATGATCTGTGCCATGTCATTTCCCCACTCCGAATTTTTGTTTATGTCAGTTGAAATTGTGCAATTTCTTCGTACTTAGGCGACCGGTCAAGATGGGTTTGAAACAAGGAAAACCGGGTGACGGTGCTTGAAGCCCTGCCGCTTTCAAACGGAACATGAGGCGGGAACGGTACATCTCCGCTCCATTTCCGCGCCATCGTCATGTGTGGATGATACGGACGCTTTTCCACTTGAAAGCCGGCTTTTTGTACAGCCTGCTTTGTTTTTTCCCGCAAATCGAACAGATAATCATTCCGTTCCGGCTCTAAATGCAGCACTCTCGGCTGCTCGCGGGCTCCGAAAAACTCGAGGTTTTGAAATTGAACGGTAAACGGCTGTGAAAGAGCTGCGATGTCAGCGAGCATTGGCTTTAAGCCTGCAAGCCGCGCTTCATCCGCTGCGCCGAGAAAGATTAAGGTGATATGGTAATCAAGCGGGTGCACCCACTTTTTAAATGTTAATACAGGTTCCTTTCTGGCTGCTTCCCAAATCGGTTCAGCAATATCAGCCGGAATCGGAATGCCGATAAAATAATGCGGCAATGAAGCTTTCATACGAGGGACCCCCTCCTTAGGTTATGGTGTTATTATAAAACGGATAAGCGGAGAGGAGAACCCTGTCCGCTTATATGATAGGATATTATGTACCGAATGTTTTATACAGAGAGGAATGAGATAGGCTTTGAAAATCGTTAACAATACGGCGGATTTGATCGGTGATACCCCGATTGTGAGGCTGAACCGCCTGCAGCCCGCGGACGCAGCGCAAGTCTATTTAAAATTAGAATCTTTTAATCCGAGCGGCAGTGTCAAAGACAGAGCGGCTTACAATATGATCATAGAAGCAGAAAAAAACGGACGTTTGAAACCCGGCTCTGTGATCATCGAGCCGACCAGCGGCAATACCGGCATCGGCCTGGCCATGAACGCGGCGGCACGCGGATATAAAGCAATCCTTGTCATGCCTGACACGATGACGAAAGAACGCATCAATCTGCTTAAAGCGTACGGCGCGGAGGTTGTTCTGACGCCGGGAGCGGAAAGAATGCCCGGCAGCATCAAAAAAGCGAAAGAACTTGCCGAACAGATCCCGGGAAGCTTTATACCGATGCAATTTGAAAACAGCGCAAACCCCGATGCCCACCGAAAAACGACCGCCGCAGAAATTTATGAGGCGGTTCAGCAGCTCGGCAGACCGCTCGGCGCTTTTGTCGCCACGGCAGGAACGGGCGGCACGATTACGGGAACCGGAGAAGCGCTGAAGGAGCTTTTCCCGGAAATGACCGTTCATGTCGCAGAGCCTGCAGGTTCACCTGTTTTATCCGGCGGAAAACCCGGCGCCCATAAGCTTGTCGGGACAAGCCCCGGTTTTATTCCTGGTATATTGAATCAGAATGTTTACGATGAAATTATAAAAATATCTGATGAAGACGCATATACGACAACACGACGTCTTGCCGCTGAAGAAGGTATTCTTGTCGGTCCTTCATCAGGCGCAGCATGCTTTGCGGCCATCGAAACCGCAAAACGCCTGCCTGCTGAACAGGTTGTCATCTGCATGACGGCAGATACGGGAGAACGTTATTTATCTACGGATTTATGGTCATTTGAATCATAAAAAGGGATGCCGCAAGCGGCCTCCCTTTTTTGTTTTCTCATTTTGCAAGCTCATAAATAGCCTGAGCGTATAAAGCCGTTGACCGCAGGAGATCATCAATTTCAATATATTCATCCTTTTGATGAGCGCTGTCAGGACGGCCCGGGAACAGCGGCCCGAACGCGACGCCTGCTGAAAGGGATCTCGCGTACGTTCCTCCGCCGATTGAGATCAGGTCCGCTTTTTTGCCCGTTTGACCTTCATATACCTTTTGAAGCGTCTTCACTAACGGATGATCGGCTGATACGTGGTGCGGTTTGCTGTCTTTGAACTCTTCAAGCTGAAAATCGTTTATCGCCATAAAAGCATCACGAATCACTTTGCTGTCTGATGTGACGGGATAGCGGATATTGATGCCGAGCTCTCCCCCCAGATCCTTTTCATATGTAAAGGTGCCGACGTTCAGCGTAAGCTCACCGCTGATGTCGTCTTTACAGTCAATGTTCAGCTTTTTCCCTCGTGTATCATGTGAAAAATAATCGGAAACAATTTTTATAAAGTAGTTTCCAGCTTCATCAAGCTCCGCCCCCTGCAAACATTCAGCGAGCTTTAACCCGGCATTCACACCGTTATCCGGCTCCATCGCGTGGCATGATTTTCCGTAGACCCGTAATGTCAGCCGGCCGTTTTCCGCCTTCGCCTCACCCTGTGTATGTGATTCTTCCAGCCAATTGCTGAAATAGGAGCTCACAGCGTCAACATCAGTTCCTTCAATGACGGCTTCCGCCGCATCCGGCACCATATTTAATCGCAGTCCTGAACGGAATGAAGCAAGCCGGTTTTTGGCTTCACGGCCGGCGGCTTTTGATGCAATGCGCAGTGACGCGTCAATGATCCCTTTTTCCGCATTAATAATCGGAAAATCAGCGTCAGGGGCAAAGCCGATGTCAGGCATTTTTTCATGCTTGAAATAGTGCTCCACACATCTCCAATCGCTTTCTTCATCTGTCCCGATAATGATTCTGACTCGTTTGGATAAAGGCAGCTGCATGTCTTTGACGATTTTCAGCGCGTAAAACGCCGCCATCGTCGGCCCCTTATCGTCAATGGCCCCTCTTGCGTATATCCGCCCCTCACGAATGTCGGCGGAGAAAGGATCACTCGTCCAGCCGTCTCCCGGCGGCACGACATCCACGTGGCAAAGCACGCCGACGATCTCGTCCCCCGTTCCCCACTCAATATGGCCGGCATAACCGTCAATATTTTTTACGGTAAAGCCTTCCTTCTCACCGAAATCAAGCAAAGAGGTGAGACACTCATTGACGCCTGAACCAAACGGCTGGCCGGGACGCGCTGTTGATTCATCCATCACACTGTTGATCTGCAAAAACTTCTGTGTGTCACGGATTAGGTCTTCTTTTTTTCTGATTACTTCAACTTCCCAGTTCATCACAATCCCCTTTCTTCATAAACGACTTGCAAAATGTTCATAAAACGAATAATATAGATGATGTTTTGAAAAAACGTTCGTCATTGGAGGTACTTATGTTTCATCTCGACAAGCATCAAACGACAATAAAAAGAGAGATTACCGCGGGACTGACCACCTTTTTTACAATGGTTTATATCATTGTCGTCAATCCTGTTATCCTCTCGAACGCAGGGATTCCGTTTGATCAGGTATTTACCGCGACGATTATCGCTTCGATTGTCGGAACGTTGTGGATGGCCCTGGCTGCGAATTATCCGATTGCCATTGCTCCCGGCATGGGTTTAAATGCGTATCTTGCGTTTCATGTCGTCGGCGCCGGCACCGGCATTACGTACCAGACAGCTTTCAGCGCTGTGTTTATCGCAGGAGTCATCTTTATTATTTTATCGTTAACTCCTTTAAGAAAACAACTTATAGAAGCGATTCCGGACAATTTAAAATACGGGATAACGACCGGCATCGGTTTATTTATAGCGTTTATCGGCTTACGCCAGGCGGGAATCATCACAGCCGACAAGTCTAATTTAGTCGCCCTCGGTGATCTTCATTCGCCCGTTGTCATCTTAACGCTGATCGGGCTTATCATCAGTATTGTACTGATGGTGCTGAATGTAAACGGAGCGTTATTTATCGGCATGGCGCTGACAGCCGTCATCGCCTTTATCACCGGGCAGATCCATTTTACGAAGGGATTTATCTCTTTTCCGCATTTGCCTGAAGGGCTTTTAATCTCAAATCCGTTCGCAGCTTTCGGTGATGTCGTTCACCACGGCCTGTACGCCGTTGTCTTCTCTTTTCTTCTCGTCACCATTTTTGACACGACGGGCACGATGATCGGCGTTGCCGAACAGGCGGGATTGATGAAAAACAATCAGCTTCCGAATGCCCGGAGAGCACTACTGGCCGATTCGACCGCTACGACGGTCGGCAGCATCTTCGGCACAAGCCCGACGACAGCGTTCGTGGAATCTTCAGCAGGGGTTGCAGCCGGCGGAAGAACGGGGCTGACGGCGCTGACGATCGCTGTCATGTTTGCCGTTTCCATGTTTTTCAGCCCGCTTGTCAGTGTCTTATCCGAGGTTTCTGCGATTACATCACCGGCGCTGATTATTGTCGGCAGCCTGATGATGGGTGCAGTGTCTAATATCCGGTGGAATGAGCTTGATGAAGCTTTCCCGGCGTTTCTGGTCATTTTGGCCATGCCTTTGACATCCAGCATTTCAACAGGAATTGCACTTGGATTTATTTCATATCCGCTTGTTAAAGTCGCAAAGAAAAAGTGGCGCGATATTCATCCTTTGGTCATTATCTTTGCCGTTCTGTTTTTTATTCAGCTCTTTATATTGAACGGGCATTAAGAAAAAACCCTCTCCGAAAAAAGGGACTGACCCCATAG
>NZ_LSAZ01000010.1 GCF_001584325.1 Bacillus nakamurai | reverse complement strand
ACTCTATGGGGTCAGTCCCATCATCTTCAGGCTTTTTTTGCTAATTGATTTAAATGCTCAAAAAATGTCGGGTAGGAGACATCAATCGCTTCTGTCTGTAAAATCTCAATCGGTTCCTGTGTCAGGCACGAAGCAATGCCGAGCATCATGCCGATCCGGTGATCACCGTGGCTTGATACGGCCGCACCGCCAGCGAGCGTTTTTTTGCCGTGTATTTTCATTCCGTCCTCGGTCGGCTCGATGTCCGCACCGATTTTACGAAGCTCTGATACGACTGTGTCAATCCGGTTCGTTTCTTTTACCTTCAGCTCTGCCGCATCTTTAATGATCGTCGTGCCTTCCGCCTGCGTTGCTAAAAGGGCAATAATCGGAATTTCGTCAATTAAGCGGGGAATAATCTCTCCGCCGATTTCCGCTGCTTTCAGAGCTGAGGATTCAATGATCAGATCTCCGTAAGGCTCCGCGCTTCCTGTTTCAGACGGAATGACTTCAAGCGCCGCTCCCATCTGCTGTAAAACGTCAATAATTCCCGTGCGGGTCGGGTTTAAACCGACATTTTTCAATACAATTCTGCTTTCGGGAACAATAGCCCCCGCTGTAAGGAAAAAGGCTGCCGAAGAAATATCGCCCGGCACGAAAATGTCAGCGGCCCGAAGTTCTTGTCCGCCTGTTACGGAAGCGCTCGTCTTTGTTTCAGACAGTTCAACGCCAAAAGCGTTCAGCATCCGTTCCGTATGGTCTCTTGATTTATGCGGCTCGGTAACGGTCGTCGTTCCCTCAGCCTGCAATCCGGCAAGGAGCACAGCCGATTTAATCTGTGCGCTGGCGACAGGCGATACGTATTCGATGCCGTTCAAATTTCCGCCCCGTACAGATAAAGGCGTAAATTCACCGCCCGCTCTTCCGTCAATTACGGCTCCCATCTGCTTTAAAGGCTCCGTAACCCGTTTCATCGGACGTTTTGCAATGCTTTCGTCGCCTGCCACCGCACTGTGAAAAGGGCGTCCGGCTAAAATGCCGAGCATCAGGCGGATCGTCGTACCTGAGTTTCCGACATCAAGAAGGCTGTCAGGCTCACAAAGAGCGTTTATGCCTTTCCCGTGTATCGTTACATCACTTCCGTTTTGCTCGATGGATACACCCATTTTTCTGAAGCAAGCGATGGTGCTGAGGCAATCAGCTCCAGGCAAAAAGTTTTTTACCGTTGTCTTTCCTTTTGCAAGCGCTCCGAACATAACAGAGCGGTGAGAAATGGATTTATCACCCGGAATATGAATTTCACCGTTTAAAGACAGCACTTTTTCTCTTTTCATTGTTTTCCACCTCAGTCAGCGTAAAATGTTTCGTAATTGGCGCGGTTTTGTATGCAGTTTTCGGCCCGCTTGCGGTCATCGTCAGTTTGGAAGCTGATTCTTAATATCCCGTTTATATCTTCTCTCGTTTCAATAATGCGGATATTGGTAATGCTGATATGTTCATCTGCCAATATCGCCGTAATTTCCGAGATCACTCCCGGGTGATCCGGTACATCAACGTAAAGATCATAAAACGACGGAATAGCGCCTTTTTGGCGCAGCGGCAGGCCGTCACGATAATCCTTCGCCTTTTTAAAGTAGCCGAACAGTTTGTCCGCATCTTCATTTTCTACGTATGATTCTATCGTGTCAATCTCACGTTTCCACTCTTTGAAGCGTTCAAGCAATTTTTCCTTGTTGTGCAAAAGAATGTCTCTCCACATGGCCGGACTGCTTGAGGCAATTCTCGTAATATCCCGGAATCCGCCGGCTGCGAACCGCTTCACAAGCGGGTAATCTTCTTCACAATGATGAGCCTGATGGACGAGGCTTGCAGCGACAATGTGAGGAAAATGGCTGATCACGCTTGTTACGCCGTCATGCTCCTCGGGCGTCATCTCAACAAAATGCGCATTTGTCGCTTTCAGCAGATCCTTCAGCTGCCCTACTGATTCTTTTGATGTTGATTGTCCGGGTGTTAAAATATAAAACGCATTTTCAAATAAAAACTCTTTCGCAGCAGCGGCGCCGGATTTATGGGACCCCGCCATCGGATGGCCGCCGACAAATTGATAATGAGGCGGCAGCACTTGATCGGCATAGCTGACGACTTTCTGTTTTGTGCTGCCCACATCTGTAATCAGCAGGTCGTGGCTGATGCCTGATGCCGCCAGCTTATCCAGCATGTGCAGCGTTTGGGTGACAGGCGTGGCAATAATGACGGCTGACGCTTTTTGCGCACCTTCTGTAAACGAATCCGCCCGTTCATCGATAATGCGCAGTTTCAGCGCGGCGGTAAGCTGTTCTTCTGATATATCTACGCCGATGATGCGTTTATGAGGGTGCTGCTTTTTTATGGCCAATGCGATAGACCCGCCGATCAGCCCTATCCCGGCAAGCAATATTGTATCCTTCATTTCATTCATTTCCTTATCACCTAATTTAATAGACTAAAGAGGTGACGCTAGATCACCTCTTATAATAACTCAGCTAAAATTGTCAGTATTTCCTCATTCTGCTCCTTCGTTCCGACCGTAATCCGGAGTGCAGTAGGAAATCCGAGCGCCTGTCCTGATCGAACGATATACCCCTTTTGAAGCAAGGCTTGAAACAGTTCATCCGCCGGACGGTTAAAATCAATGAGCACAAAGTTTGTTTGCGAAGGATAGCATGTTAGACCATGTGTTTCGGCAAAATCATAATACTGCTTCAAACCGGCTTTATTCTTTTCGACACAAGCTTCAATAAATGCCTGGTCGTCAAGCGCTGCAAGTGCTGAAGCCTGACCGATGCGGCTCGTATTAAACGGCTCTCTCGCAGGTTCGATCTGGCGGATCAAAGCCTCACTCGCGATTCCGTATCCGACGCGGAGCGCTGCAAGCCCGTATGCCTTAGAGAATGTGCGTAAAATCATCACATTCGGATATTGTTTTAAAAGCGGAATGCTCTCCGGGTAATCTTCCGCGGTGACATATTCGTAATACGCTTCATCGAGCACAACGAGAATATGCTCGGGCACCCGGTCTAAAAAGGAAATTAACTCTCCCTCAGACGTATACGTCCCCGTCGGATTATTCGGATTGCACACCCACACAACCTTTGTCTGTCCGTCAATCGCTTCAAGCATCTGATCCAAATCATGAGCGCCGTCAGAACGGAGCGGTATTTCACGCACCTCTGCGCCTTCTATGACCGCATTATGTCTGTACTGCGGGAACGTCGGAGCGGCAGTGATCGTGTTTGTTTGCCCGTGCAGGAAAGAGCGGCAGATAATTTGCACAAGCTCATCTGAACCGTTGCCGAAGATGATCGATGATTCACTGACCTGAAGATGCTCGCTCAGCCGTGTTCTCAGAGCGGCACTGTATCCGTCAGGGTACAGTGCCAGCTGCTCTATTTCCTGATGAAGCGCATCTTTAGCGGCTTGAGAACAGCCGAACGGATTTTCATTAGAGGCTAGTTTCACTATTTTTTCGAGCCCGTATTCACTTTTAACTTCTTCTATTGGTTTTCCCGGCTGATAAGGTTTCAGCTGCCGTATCTGTTCTTTGATCTGCAAATCCAGTCACCTCATTTTAAACTGTACAGACCGCCGAACGTCTTCGCATATTCTTCAAATTCAAGAAGCGCACCCTCTCTCGTTTCCGGATTCATAAGCCTGCTTTCAAGCTCTTCAATCTTTCTGACAAGCGCGCTGCCGACAACAACCCCGTCGCATATTTCATTCATCTCGGCAACCTGTTTGCGGCTTGAAATGCCAAAACCGACCGCCACCGGGACGGAGCTTAATTCCTTTACCTTGCGGATGAAGGAGTAAACAGACGGCTCGAATTCGCTGCGGACGCCGGTCACGCCTAAAGAAGATACACAATACACAAAGCCGCCGGCCTGTTCAGTAATTATTTTCAAACGGTTTTCACTCGTCGGAGCAACAAGCGAGATATAAGCGATGTTCTCCTGCCTGCATTTCTCCTGCAAAAGGGCGCTTTCCTCTAATGGAAGATCCGGTACAAGCAGACCGTCTATGTCGTTTTCCCGCAGTAAAGCGAAAAAGTATTCTTTATCTAATTGTAACACAGGATTATAATACGTAAAGAGGATAATTGGTATATGAACGCCGTTTTTTTTTATTTGGCCGCCAAGTTCAATTGCTTTCACGATATTCATTCCGTTACCCAGAGCCCGTTTGGAAGCCCGCTGAATGACGGGGCCGTCCGCGAGCGGATCTGTATATGCCACGCCGATTTCAAGGGCCGAGGCGCCGGCTTTTTGCAGTGATTTTGCCAGTTCAACCGAAATCTCAGGATGCGGATCGCCTGCTGTTATGAAAGGAATAAATAACTTCTCCGACGCTTTCAGATTAAACATGTGTACCCACCTCGTTTTTTAATACTTGCATCAGCGTATGAACGTCCTTGTCCCCTCTTCCCGATAAACTGACGAGAATGATTTGGTCCTTATCCATCTCTTTTGCCATTTCAAACGCTTTTGCCAGCGCATGTGCGGATTCAATCGCCGGCAGAATGCCTTCTTTTTCAGAAAGCAGGCGTAATGCAGCAATTGCTTCATCATCTGTCACGCCTTCATACTTCACACGCCCGCTCTTATGCAAAAAGGCGTGCTCCGGCCCGATGCCGGGATAATCAAGCCCCGCTGAAATGGAATACGGTTCTATGATTTGTCCGTATTCGTCCTGTATCAAATAGGTCATCGAACCGTGAATCACACCGAGCGTTCCTTTTGCAATCGTGGCCGCGTGCAGCGGCGTGTCAATTCCTTTTCCGGCCGCTTCGGCACCGACCAGTTCTGTATCCTCTTCTAAAAAGGCCTGAAAGATACCCATCGCATTGCTGCCTCCGCCGACACACGCGACCACCTTATCCGGAAGCGATCCTTCCATCTGCCGGAGCTGCTCTTTTGCTTCCGCGCCGATCATTTTCTGAAATTCTCGGACGATATACGGATACGGGTGCGGGCCGACTACAGAACCGATGAGGTAGAAATGGTCTTCACAATGCTGCACCCAATACCTGATGGCCTCATTTGTCGCATCCTTCAGCGTTCCGTTTCCGCTTGAAACCGGCACAACCTTTGCGCCGAGCAATTTCATCCGGAAGACGTTCAGCGACTGGCGCGCGACGTCCTCTTCCCCCATGAAAACCGTGCAGTCAAAACCGAATTTCGCAGCAACCGTTGCGGCAGCCACGCCGTGCTGGCCTGCACCTGTTTCAGCGATGATTTTTGTTTTGCCCATTTTTTCAGCTAGCAGAATCTGACCTAATGCGTTATTGATTTTGTGGGAACCCGTGTGATTTAAATCTTCTCTTTTCAGATAAATTTTAGCCCCTCCCAAATACTCCGACACCCGGTCGGCGAAGGTTAATGCCGTCGGCCTGCCGGAATAATCAAACAGCAATTTTTTATATTCGGCGTGAAAAGCCGGATCATTTTTTAATTCTTTGAAGGCTTTTTCGATTTCTTCCAGCGGCTGCATTAATGTTTCAGGGACAAATTTGCCTCCGAATTCGCCGTATCTTCCGATTTCATTTGGGTATGGATACATAATGGTTCATCCTTTCTTCTAAAAGCCGGATAAGTGTTTTATCCTTTTGTCCTTTTTTTTCAATTCCGCTTGCAAGGTCTATGCCGCCGGGTCGCCATTTGAGTAAATCGGTTATTGTTTCCGGATTGACGCCGCCTGCGATAAAACAGCGTTTTTTTGCATGCCGGGCCTGATTTCTGTATAAGGGGACACAATCCCATGAAAAGGTGATGCCGGTTCCGCCTCTCATTCCTTTTACGGAGGAATCAATGACATAGCCGTCAACTGCGCTTTCAAATTGTGTCATCTGCTGAAGCGTTCCTCCACGATGATGGAGCGCCTTCCATATCTCACAGCACACAAGCGGGCGAAGGCGGCGGGCATCTTCGGGTGATTCATCTCCATGCAGCTGAATGACATCGAGTGAGAGATCTGCTGCGATGCGCGCGATGTTTTCCGCCGTCTCATTGACAAAAACACCGACGCGTTTTTGATCTGTCTGAAACCGTCCGAACCATTCCTGTACGTCGCCTGGTGTGACTTTCCGTTTGCTTTCGGCAAAAATAAATCCGAGATAATCCGCTTGTGACAGCGCAGCAAGCTCATAATCACGCTCTGAGCGGATGCCGCAATATTTTAATTCAGGTTTTTCCACGTCCTCACTCTCCAAATAAGCGGCGGATCGCCTGCTGCTGCGAATCCTGTCTCATCAATGATTCTCCGATCAGAACAGCCTGCGCCCCGTGTTCCTTGACGAATTGCAGATCGTCTAAAGAGCCGATGCCGCTTTCGCTTATTAACAGACAGCCGTCCGGCACAAGCGCCGCTATTTTTTCCGTTTGAGCCACAGATGTTCGAAACGTTTTCAAGTCTCGGTTGTTAATGCCGAGTATCTCCGGCTGAAACACATTTAAAATCCGTTCAAGAGCTGCTTCGTCATGGACTTCAACGAGAACATCCATGCCCTTCTCCCGGGCCTCCGTGTAAAGCTCGTGAAGCTGTATGGGCTCCAGCACTTCTCCTATCAGCAATATAGCGTCGGCCCCGATCCGATATGATTCTTCCACCTGAACGGAATCGATAATAAAATCTTTTCTCAGCACAGGAAGAGAAACGGTCTGTTTGACGTCTGTCAAATATTGATTGTTCCCTTGAAAAAAACGGGTTTCCGTCAGGACAGAAAGCGCATCAGCCCTTGCCGCTTCGTAATCTGCCGCAATTGTTTCCGGGAAGAAATGCTCTTTGATCAGCCCTTTCGATGGCGAAGCTTTTTTCACCTCGGCGATTAACCCGATAAAACGGTTCGGATGGGCGAGCGCTTCTTTAAAGGAGCGCCGTTCGACATGACGGGTTTCAGGTAAGATAATTGATTTCATTTCTTCTTTTTTCTGTTTGATGATTTGATCAAGCATAGATTTCTTCCTCTTTCTGTTTCAGACGTTCAAGCTGCCTTTTGGCATTTCCGTTTTTAATCGTTTCCAGCGCAGCCTCTGTTCCTTCTTTCAGGCTGTTTGCAATGCCTGCGGTGTAGATCGCCGCGCCTGCATTTAAAGCTGTAATATGCAGAGCGGACGGGGAGCATCGATTTGCAAAAATATTCTGAATGAGGCTGGCGCTCTCTTCCGGTGACTGCACCTGAATATCCTTCAGGGAGCCTTTTTTTAAACCGAATTCTTCCGGTGATACGGTATATTCGCGCCGTTCTCCGTCTTTCAGCTCAATGACATCGGTCGGTGATGTGATTGACAGCTCATCTAACCCGTCATGGCCGGAAACGAGAAGCACGTGCCTTACATCAAATCGTTCCAGAGCGCTCGCCATCAGCCGCGCCTTTTCGGCCGAGTAGACTCCGATCACCTGCCGCTTTGCCTGCAACGGATTGCTGAGCGGGCCGAGCAGATTAAAAACGGTTCTGAAGCCAAGCTCTTTTCTCGCAGCGGCTACGTGTTTCATAGACGAATGGAACAGCGGAGCAAATAGAAATCCCATCTGTTTCGTCTGAATGCTCCGTTTGACGCTGTCAGGAGTGGCTTGAAACGATACCCCTAGTTTTTCCAGAACATCCGCACTTCCGCTCTTAGACGAGACTGAGCGGTTTCCATGCTTGGCAATTTTGGCTCCGGCTGCCGAGGCCGTGATGGCGGCTGCGGTTGATATGTTAAACGTAGAAAGTCCGTCTCCCCCGGTCCCGCACGTATCAACGACGTCCGGCAAGCCTTCCGCCGTCCGGGCCTGGGCGTGCATGACTTTTACAAACCCCGCAAGCTCATCTGCGGTTTCGCCGCGGTGGGCTAAAACGGATAATATCCCGCCTATCTCCGGCTGACTCATTTCTCCGTTCATCATCATCTCCATCAGCTGCTCCGCCTCATCAGCGGCAAGTGTGCTTCCGTTAACGCATCGCTGCAGAAATTTGTTCATCCGGCTTCTCCTCCCTGCCTGAAAAGATGTCTTCGGCGATTTGAATCGTTTTTAAGAGCGCACCCGCTTTATTGCAGCTCTCTTCATATTCGGCTTCTGGGACAGAATCAGCTACGATCCCTGCACCCGCTTGAATGGACGCTGTACCGTTTTTGACACTCATTGTGCGTATCGTGATACATGAATCAATCGAACCGTCAAACCCGATATAAGCGATACATCCGCCATATGTTTCCCGGGGTGTCGGCTCCAGTTCATGTAAAAGCTGCATCGCACGTATTTTCGGAGCGCCCGTGAGCGTGCCTGCCGGAAATGCAGACATCAGCGCGTCAACAGGATGGATGCCTTGTTTTAAGCGGCCGGTCACAATCGAAATGATGTGCATTACATGGGAGAAGGACACGATTTTCGTGAATTCAGGCACGGATACTGAACCGTACTCTGCCACTCTGCCGATATCATTGCGCGCAAGATCTACGAGCATATAATGTTCGGCCTTTTCCTTTTCGTCATTCATCAGCTCTCTTTTCAGGCGCTCATCCTCTTTTT
Organism: Bacillus nakamurai; assembly: GCF_001584325.1. Classification (GTDB taxonomy): domain Bacteria; phylum Bacillota; class Bacilli; order Bacillales; family Bacillaceae; genus Bacillus; species Bacillus nakamurai. Next base: position 91,443 of record NZ_LSAZ01000010.1, on the reverse strand, counting down.
TTCCGGCTCCTCTTTTCCTCGTTCCGGCGATCGGATGGATTTCCAAGTGCCTGTCATGCACGCGGATTAAACGCTCGGGCGAACTGCCCACGATGTCCCTGTCCGGCAGTTTTATATAATACATATAAGGCGACGGATTGACGATTCGCAGCACCCTGTACAGCTCAAACGAATTTCGCGATACCGGTATCTCGAACTTCTGTGAAAGAACGCCTTGAAAAATGTCTCCCGCTTTTATATATTCTTTTAGTTTGCGGACATCTGCCATAAACTCTTCTTTCTGATAATTGGAAGAGACGTTTGCAAAGCTTGGGGTGTCATAGGCTTCTTTTGAAAAAAACAGCTCTTTCACGCTTTTCGGTTCTGTTAATGTGTCAAACAGCTGCTGAAGTTCTGTGCAATTCTCTTTAAAAACAGCCCGTTTTTTTTCGTCTGTCTCTTGTCCGTTAAGCGATGCATATTGAATAAAATGCACTTGTTTCGTTTCGTGATCGTACGCAATGATTTTCCGGCAGACAAACAGCATACATTTTTCCAAATCCGTTTCTTTTGCGTGGCTTGGCACTGAAGGCTCTATAAGCGGTATCATGTCATAACTCAAGTAACCGACGGCTCCGCCTGAAAATGGGATGTCGATATCGGGAATTTTAATGAGAAAGCTTTCATTCATCCAGTCAAGTACCTCTTTTAATTCGCCGGCCGTAAAAAGCGTATGGCCTTTTGAATCGGCAGCGGTGAACTCGTTATCACTCTCTTTAATTGTGATAAACGGATCAAGGCCGATAAAGGAATATCTTGACCAGCTTGACGTATCATCCTTACTTTCCAGCAGATACGTAATGTTCCTGTCCAGTTTTTCTACCATTTGGATGGGTGTGATCGTGTCAACCGTAAATGTCTCTACGATCGGAATGGTGCGGTGTGTCAGACTGTCCTTTAAAAATAAGGAAACATCCGATTGTATGTTCATGCTTCTCCTCCTTACGGGAAGGAGAATGAGATGAAGAGTGAGAGGGATCGTACGTATAAAAAATAAACCCAAAAGAAAGGCTTCTTTTGGGCAGAATAAAGACTAGTTTATCTCAGCTCAGGCTAAACTCATTCTCTGCTACCCTATTCTAAACTCAGCTGTTTCATGGTCTTGCTTTTGCTTTTATACACACTCCTGTGTATTTCTAAAGCTTTGTTTATCGTATTACAATTCAGCATTTTTTGTCAATGATAAATCTGGCCTTAACACAACGGCTTTTTCTAAATATACATGCCTGATCTCATCTTGAGGCGTATCCGTCTGAACGGTCATCATGACCCGAATACATTTTTTCAGGCCGCCGTTCACGTCCATTTCCTGCATGCACGTCACCGGCACATACTGCCAGCCGGAAAGGCGCCGAACCGCTTTAGCCGGAAAAACAGAATGAAGATCGGGAGTGGCAGATAGCAGTATTTGCACAACGTCTTCTGCCTTTGTTTGATTTTCCTCAATGATTTTTTCAAGCAGCTGCTGCGTTTTTTCTAAAATTTCCTGTTCGGTGTCATGTTCAACCGTCGTTGCTCCGCGAATGCCGCGTATCATCATGCTGTCTCCTCCATTCGCCACTTGTTCAGCCAATTTTCCAGCTCATCTCTTGAAAGCATAAGGTCTCCTGCTTTGCCTAATTCCTTTAAGACAATGAACTGGATCATGCCTCCGCGCGTTTTTTTATCATTCATCATCCGGCCGGAAAGAACAGACGTTTCGATATCTTTTCTGATGGTGCCGGGATAGCCGAGCCCTCTCAGCCACTCTGTGAGCCTTTTTCTGTCCATTCGGCATCCAACAGCCTGTTCACTTACAAAAAGAGCAAACTGCATGCCTAGGGCTACGGCATCTCCATGTGTGATTTGACCGTACCCGTATTCGGCTTCAATGGCGTGGCCGAGTGTATGCCCGAAATTCAAGAAAGCTCTGATTCCCTCTTCCTTTTCGTCCTCATGCACAACGGCAGATTTAATAGAAATGCCTTTATAAATCATCTCATTTAAATCATCGCTTGTCAGTCCGTTTAATGTTTGAAGCCCAAGAAGCTGCTCTAAAAAAACGTGATCGGCAATAAGCGCATGTTTAATCACTTCGGCCATACCTGATCTCAGTTCTTGTTCCGGCAATGTTTGTAAAAGCTCTGTATCATAAATCACCGCTTTCGGCTGATAAAACGCGCCGATTAAATTCTTTCCGAGCTTATGATTTACAGCCACCTTGCCCCCAACCGCACTATCATGGGCAAGCAGCGTCGTCGGCATTTGAATAAAATCAATTCCGCGCATAAAAGTCGCTGCGCAAAAACCTGCTAAATCACCCGTGACACCGCCTCCGAATGCGATCATACACGAGGAGCGGTCCATATGAAAAGAAATGGCTTCCGTTTGAATCCGTTCATACATTTCCATGGACTTCGCTTCTTCACCGCTCGGCACGATGACTTTTTTTACGGGCCATTTTTCGCTTAAGAGCTGATACATATCATCGCCGTACAGGCGGTCGACTTCAGCATCTGTCACAAGTAAAATTTTCGTCATCGGCCTGTTCAGTGAAGTCAAAAATGCAGCGGCCTGTTTTCTTATGCCTTCACCGATATAAACGGGATACGATGAGGAAGCAGTCCGTACCTCAAGCTCTTTCATCAGAATTCCCTCGACAGTTTTCTCATGTTTTCTACATTTTCTTTAATGCGGTCGATTTGGTCCAGGCCAAATTGTTCCACGACGGCATTGGCTATTTCCCAGGCCACTGCTGCTTCTGCCACTACGCTTGCTGCGGGAACTGCGCAGCTGTCTGAACGCTCAATGCTTGCAGAAAACGGCTCTTTCGTTTCAATATCAACGCTTTTCAGCGGTTTGTACAAGGTCGGGATCGGCTTCATGACACCGCGGACGACAATCGGCATTCCTGTCGTCATACCGCCTTCCAACCCGCCAAGACGGTTTGTCGCACGCGTATAGCCTTTTTCCTCGTCCCAAATGATTTCATCATGAACGTCACTGCCGTTTTTGCCGGCCGCTTCAAAGCCGATGCCAAATTCAACGCCCTTAAATGCATTAATGGACAAGACGGCCGCGGCAAGCTTACTGTCAAGCTTGCGGTCGTAGTGAACGTAGCTGCCGACGCCGACAGGCATGCCTTCGACAATTACCTCTACGATTCCGCCGATTGAGTCACCGTTTGCTTTCGCTTCATCTATAGCCGCCATCATTTTACGGCCCGCTTCTTCATCGTAGCATCTGACCGGTGATTCCTCGGTTACCCGCTGCAAGTCTTCGATTGACGTGTAATCGGTTTTTTCAGCTTTCACCCCGCCTATTTCCAAAACGTGTCCGGCCACTGTAATGCCAAGCTCCGACAGAATTTTTTTTGCGACAGCGCCGGCAGCCACTCGAACCGTTGTTTCACGCGCGGAAGATCGTTCTAACACATTTCTCATATCACGGTGATTATACTTAATAGCGCCGTTCAAATCTGCGTGCCCCGGTCTCGGTCTTGAAATTTGCCGCTTCATTTCACTTTCTTCTTCTTTTGTAATCGGAGCGGCGCCCATGATTTTTGTCCAATGGGTCCAGTCCTTATTTTCCACGACAAGCGCAATCGGTGAACCCAGAGTCCGGGCATGACGCACCCCGCTCATGATTTTAGCCTGATCCGTCTCGATCTGCATGCGGCGGCCGCGGCCGTGGCCTTTTTGGCGTCTGGCAAGCTCAAAATTAATATCTTCCTCAGTTATATAAAGCCCTGCAGGCACACCTTCAATAATTGTCGTCAGTTGAGGGCCGTGTGATTCACCGGCTGTTAAATATCTCATTCCTTCTTCTCCCTTCATCGCATTAACGCTTTTAAGTAGAACTATACCACAAGTTTTCATAAAAAGTCTTCTATCTTTTTTGATAAAAAAACGTATCCGTGCTCTCAAGCCCGAATTTCTCCGGATTAAAAATCTGTTCTGTGCTGCCGACAAATAAAATGCCGTTCTTCTTCAAGCTGTCCGCCATTTTCACATACAGCTCTTCTTTCGCTTTTTCAGTGAAATAAATAAAGACGTTGCGGCAGACAATCAGGTCAAAATCCTGCTCATAGGTGTCTGCAAGCAAATTGTGCCGCTTAAAGCGAATGTTTTTTTGGATCTCCTGTTTTACTTGATAGCTGTTATCGGCCTGTTTCATGAAATACCGGTTTTTTACGGAAGTCGGCACCTCTTGAAGCGAACGTTCCTGATAGATTCCTTGCTTTGCTTTACTGAGCGCTTTTTCATCTATATCAGTCGCCAATATTTGAAAGCCGGGAAGCTCCTTCTGCTGATCGAGAATCATAGCCAAAGTATAGGGCTCTTCCCCCGTTGAGCAGGCCGCACTCCATATTTTTAACGGCTTATTTTGTTTTAATAACGGAAGAATTGATGTTTCAAGAACTTCCCACCTCTTATAATTACGGTAAAATTCAGAAACATTAATCGTCATTCTGTCTAATGTTTCATTCAATAAGAGCTTGTCTTTTTCAAGAGCTTCGGCAAATTCCTGAAAATCTTTGAACCCCTTTTTTTCATAAAGTGAAGTCAGCCTTCTTTTCATTTGCGCTTCTTTGTATAAAGATAGATCAACGCCAGTCATTTTTTTCCACTTGGTAATAAAAACCTCATATGCCTCCATTGCTTCTCTCCCAATCTCGCTGTCTTTTGTCCTAGTATAGCCTGTTTTCTTTCTAAATTGTACGATTTCAATAAAAAAATCAGCCGGCTGGCTGATTTATGAAAAACAAAAAAGACAGAGTATCACTGACTCTGTCCTTCACGAAAATTGTAAACCTTTACATAAAACATAAAAAGAAAAGCCGTTATGGCTTAGTACACCCAGTCGGCCAGTAATTTTTGATATGGCACAAGCTCTTCTTGCTTAAAGAAAATTTGAATTTCACGCTCAGCGCTTTCTAAAGAATCAGAGCCGTGAATAATATTTTTGCCGACAAACATCCCGAAGTCTCCACGGATTGTGCCCGGCAGCGCTTCTTTCGGGTTTGTTTTTCCGATCAGCTGTCTTGTGATGTCAATGACATTTTCGCCTTCCCATACCATCGCAAATACAGGACCTGACGTAATGAACTCCACAAGCTCACCGAAAAACGGTTTCCCTTTATGTTCAGCATAATGATTTTCAGCCATTTGTTCAGAAACCGACATCAGCTTGGCTCCTGCCAATTGTAAGCCCTTACGTTCAAATCTGGATAAAATTTCTCCGATCAGCTGGCGCTGTACGCCGTCCGGTTTTACCATGATAAAAGTTTTTTCCATAAGATTCTCCACCCCATCATTATGTATAGGCTTTCAAGTTGCACACCGAAATCGTAACATCTTTCTGACAATTAATCAATCCAGGGCGGAGAAAGTTCACATCTTGTTCGTAAAGGACTTAAAATTTCCGTTTGCCGATATATTTTGCGATCGCGGCCAATGAAGAACGGGCCCGGCCTCTCGGCAATGTATTCAGCTGCTCGAACGCTTTTTTTAAATATCTTTCACTGACAGCCATTGATTTTTCAATTGCGTCCGTCCGTTTAATATTTTCAATGATCGGCGCGAGCTGCTCCTGCGTTGTCTCGCTGTTAATTAACTTCAGCTGATTTTTCAATTCAGGCTGATGCAGCGCGTACAGAACAGGCAAGGTGACATTTCCTTGCAGCAGATCTCCTCCGACGGGTTTTCCCAGCTCTTCTTCAGTTGATGTGAAATCAAGAATATCATCAATGATTTGATAGGACATTCCCACATAATAGCCGAACCAATATAATGCTTTATGAATCTTTTCATCGGCACCCGAGGCAATTGCGCCAAGCTGGCAGCTGACGGCGATGAGAAGAGCCGTTTTTCGTTTGATGCGGCGCAAATAGGTTCTGAGGTTTTGTTCCATATTGTATTTGTCTTTGATTTGCTCAATTTCTCCGAGGCATACTTCTACGATGGTTTTGGACAGGATCCGATGGGCTTTCGGCTCATCTAATCTCGTCATCATTTCAAGCGAACCGGCAAGCATGTAATCACCGGTGTACATGGCAATGCGATTGTCCCATTTGGCTTTAATAGTCGGTTTTCCCCTCCGCAGTTCGGCGTCATCAATGACGTCGTCGTGAACAAGCGATGCCATATGAATCATTTCCAGCGTCACTGCGACATATTTGATTTTATTAATGTCATAGTCGCCAAACATGCCGGAAAGCAATACGAAAACAGGGCGGATCCGCTTGCCCCCTGCCTGCAGCAAATGAAGCCCCGCTTCGCTTAACAGGGGATAATCAGACCGTACCGTTTGCTCAAGCTCCCTTTCAATCACATCAATATCGTCATTTAAAAAAGAATAGGCCATTTTAAATTTCATATCATTCACCCAAACATCTGTTATTCATCATTTCCATCCGATATGTGTAGCAGCCACGCCGCCGGTAAACGGATGGTATTTGACATTCGTCAGGCCCGCTTCTTCAAACAGGCGCGCAAGCTCTTTCATACCGGGAAATTCTCTTGCCGATTCTTGAAGCCAAGAATATTCTTTGTAGCTTTTCGCAAACATCTTTCCGAAAAAAGGCATAATATACTTAAAGTACATAAAGTAAGCCTGTCTGAAGCCGAACATTTCCGGCTGGGATGTTTCCAGGCACACCACTTGGCCGCCCGGTTTGACCACGCGCCGCATTTCCTTCAGCACTGTCAGATAATCAGGGACGTTCCGCAAGCCGAAACCGATGGTGACAAAATCAAATGAATCATCTTCGAAAGGAAGCTCCATCGCGTTTCCGTGCAGCAGCTCAATTTGGCTGAAACCGCCCTCTTTTACTTTTTTTTCACCGATGCTCAGCATATTTTTACTGAAATCCAGTCCCTTTACTTCGCCGCTTTTCCCGGCCGCTTTCGCAAGGGCAATCGTCCAGTCAGCCGTTCCGCAGCAGACATCGAGCGCTTTGGCGCCTTCTTTCACATTCATGATCTGCATCGTTTTATCGCGCCATTTTTTGTGCTGCTGAAAACTGATGACAGAGTTCATTTGGTCATAGTTTTTATAAATTTTTTCAAATACGCCGTGTACCCGCTGTTCTTTTGACTCCTGCATGATGGTTACCCTTCTTCCACTTTCTGATGATAAGTTTTGTCTTGGCTGATTGTTTTAAGCCGGTTCAGCAATAGATTTTGAATAGGTGAATTGAGCGGCAGCAGCGTTTCAATGCTCTGCTTTGCTTTTGTAAAGCTTTCTTCCAGTATTTCAGCCTTTGTTTTTCCTGACTTTACAATATTGCCGATTACATCGAGAAATATAGCATTGCCGTTCATCAGCCGCTTATATACAAAAAAATCACTCGCCAGCCTTTTCCAGCGCGGAAGATTGAAGTGGTCTGACACTCTGTGAAACAGCGCCGCTTCCACAATCGCCATGCTTTCGATCAATTGGTTCATGTCATTGACAGACCGATCGTACAGACGGATTTTATGCTCATTGATCTCTTTAATTGCCGTTGCGAGCGTCCGAATCATGTAGATATCCTTCATTTCAGATAAAAGCGAATAGTACAGTCCGCTGAAATAGTCTCCGGCAAGCACGGTCAGCTGCCGATTTTTATTTTCATCTCGCTTTAACGCTCTGGCTGTTGTCACTTCATCGTGGGTATCAAGGGCGCTTTGGACAAGCATCGCAGTTACTATATAATTTTCTCTGTCGTTATTCTTAATGTCCGCTTCTTCAAACAAAGCGTGAAAAAGAAGAAGTTTATCTTCATCGATTTTAGGCGCAGAAATATGTTTCGCTAAATAAGGATGAGACAGCTTTTGTTTCAATTTCGTATTCAAATTTGCTAAAGTTCCGTAGATGTCTTGCAAAAATATCACCCTTGTCCCCAAATTCACATTTATTCTAATATGTATGAGATTTACTCGTTATTATACGCACGTACCATTATAGCACAAAAAAAAGAAATTGGCTGTATTCTCCCGCTGTTTGCGAGCATTGTGCAGCAGCGGGAAACAGCCAGCTTATTTTTTTTCGCTTTTCATTTCTCCGTAAGCGGTTTGGATGAGGGCGTTGCCTCTCACTTTAATGGCGGACGTATGCTCAGTAAATTGAGCGATGATCACTTCACCTTTGTCCAGTTTTTCGGAATGGTGAAACTTCGTATCTGTTCCTCTCGTTAAACCGATGACGTTCACGCCGTCCTCGACCGCTTTAATGACGACAAAATCATTTGAATGCTTTGAATTCATATCGGCACCCTCTATCATTATTAATCCGCACGTTTAATATGTTCTAAAACTTCCGAACGTGCTGCTGCGTCATCTTTAAAAATACCTCTCACAGCGGATGTAACTGTTTTTGCACCCGGCTTTCTTACGCCTCTCATCGTCATGCACATATGCTCAGCTTCCACGACAACCATGACGCCGTGCGGATCTAAGGTGTCTACAATGCTTTCTGCAATTGTTGAGGTGATACGCTCTTGAAGCTGAGGGCGTTTTGAGACGGCTTCCACTGCGCGGGCCAATTTACTGAGGCCTGTCACCTTGCCGCCGCGCGGAATGTAGGCAATATGCGCTTTTCCGTAAAAAGGAACAAGATGATGTTCACACATAGAATGAAACGCGATATCTTTTACAAGAACAAGCTCCTCGTGATCCTCCCCGAAAACGGTTTGAAAATGTTCTTTCGGATCTTCATTCAATCCCGAGAATACTTCGGCATACATTTTTGCTACCCGTTTCGGCGTATCTAAAAGCCCTTCTCGGTTCGGGTCTTCTCCAATCGCCTCTAAAATCTGGCGAACCGCCTGTTCAATCTGTTCTTTATTAACTTCTTTCATCTTCTGTGTCCTCCACCATTGAATACATTTAATTTCGATTCTAGCACATTTGCCGCGCCAAAAGCAAAACGAAAGCCCTGCCTGGTGACTGAGGCTTTTTAAATATGAAAAGCCCCTTAAAAAGGGGCTTTTCTGTGAAGAAATAAAGTGTATGTATGACTGATGCATACACGATCTATATTCACAATTATTTTCCGGAAACAGCGTCTTTAAGAGCCTTACCTGGTTTGAAAGCAGGTACCTTGCTTGCTGGAATTTCGATTTCTTCACCTGTTTGAGGGTTACGTCCTTTACGTGCAGAACGCTCGCGCACCTCAAAGTTACCAAAACCGATCAGTTGAATTTTATCACCGTTTTTAAGTGCATCTAAAATCGTATCAAAAACAGAATCAACTGCTTTTGTAGCGTCTTTTTTAGACAATTCGCTTGCTTCCGCAACCGCATTGATTAGTTCTGTCTTGTTCATGCCTTTCACCTCCTCCCAAAAGAATATCATTTCAGCAGTTTATTATCATTTCTTCACAGTTCAGCCTGATTCTAAACCTGTCTGATTAAAAAATCAAAGCAGGGAAGAACAGACAAGTAAACGGCTTAAACAAGAAAATAGACACCTTGAGGAATGTTTGTCCAACAAAGTGAAGATTTTCTGTATGTAGAGTAACACATATAAAAAGCCATATCAAGCATTTTAAAGCTCCAATCCCTTGCTCGTCAAGGTTTTCACGTGTTTCACCGAACAAATATTCCTTTTTTTGCTTATTTCCTCCTAATCCTTGATTCATTTCCAGTATCTAAAAGGACATAAAAAAAGACCTCCCGTTTCAAGAAGAGGTCCTTCTGATTACAAAATGATGGCGATCAGGCCGCCTGATCCTTCGTTAATAATTCTTTCCAGCGTTTCTTTCAGTTTATATCTGGCATTTTCAGGCATGAGCGAGAGTTTTGCGGAAATGCCTTCTCTCACTATAGAGCTTAATGACCTTCCGAAAATATCGGAATTCCAGATGGAAAGCGGGTCATCTTCAAAATCCTGCATTAAATAGCGGACAAGCTCTTCACTTTGCTTTTCCGTGCCGATAATCGGCGCAAATTCACTCTCCACGTCCACCTTAATCATATGAATGGACGGGGCTACCGCTTTCAGTCTTACGCCGAATCTTGATCCTTGGCGGATGATTTCCGGTTCATCAAGGCTCATATCCGCTAAAGCCGGAGCGGCAATTCCGTACCCGGTCTGTTTAACCATTTTCAAAGCGTCTGATACTTGGTCATATTCCGTTTTCGCATGGGCAAAGTCCTGCATCAATTCAAGCAAGTGGTCTTTTCCGCGAATTTCAACGCCCACTACTTCTTTTAAAATCTGGTCATATAAATGGTCAGGCGCGTACAAATCGATTTCAGCGACACCCTGCCCCAGCTCAATCCCTGCTAAACCGGCGCTTTCAATAAATTCAAATTCGCTGAAGTGTCCGACAACCCGGTCTACATCACGCAGACGTTTGATATCCTTTACGGTTTCTTTTACAGATTCCTGATAGCTTTCCCTGAGCCAATGGTTTTCTTTGAGCACCATGACCCAGCTCGGCAGATTGACGTTCACTTCAAGCACAGGAAACTCATAAAGCGCTTCTCTGAGGACGCTTAAGACATCTGTTTCCCGCATGCTTTCAACACTCATAGCAAGTACTGGTATATCATATTTTCCGCTTAATTCCTGCCTGAGCGCTTCGGTTTCCGGATGGTACGGCTTCACCGAGTTGATTACCATAATAAACGGTTTGCCGACTTCCTTCAGCTCTTCAATGACTCTTTCTTCCGCCTCTACGTAATCGCCCCGTACGATATCCCCGATCGAGCCGTCTGTCGTAATGACTACCCCGATTGTGGAGTGCTCTTGAATGACTTTTCTCGTCCCGATTTCCGCTGCTTCGTGAAATGGAATCGGCTCTTCGTACCAAGGTGTATTAATCATTCTCGGGCCGTTTTCATCTTCATATCCCTTTGCCCCCGGAACAGTGTATCCCACACAGTCCACCAGGCGGATGTTGACATCGAGCCCTTCCGCTACATGAACGGACATTGCCTGATTCGGTACAAATTTAGGTTCCGTGGTCATAATCGTTTTTCCTGCGGCGCTTTGCGGAAGCTCATCCTGCGCCCGCGCGCGGTCCGCTTCATTGCTGATATTCGGGAGCACCACAAGCTCCATAAATTTTTTAATGAATGTAGATTTCCCTGTACGGACAGCGCCAACGACTCCTAAGTATATATCGCCTCCTGTTCGTTCAGCGATATCCTTGAAAATATCGACCTTTTCCAAGTGATCCCCTCCCGGACTTCCTATCCTTATCAATTTTATTTCACCATTCTTCAATCAAATACAGGACACTATATGTGTATGACGTTGTCCTATTTCAATATGACATCTTTAGAAAATTTTCAGGCAGTCTTTCTATTACAATCAAAAAAAAACCTTTCTCCCTATTTGTATGCGAGGGAGAAAGGTTCATTCCTGTTTCGTTTTACTTTCTAAAAAAACGGGTTCCTGCTTTTCATTGACGGTGTATTTGACTGAAAAAACCGGGACAAATGGGGTGTCCTTCCATAAGATATCCTGAATTTCCGTACCTGGTTTTACTGTTTTTTTGTTTTCTTTCAGACAGCGGGCGAGATCGACGCGATAGTCTGCATAGATATCTCCGTCCGCGCCGATCAAAAGCGGCAGCGAAACGCCGGATACCGGGCTTCTGACTGAAGGAGGTTCTTTTATGCCGAGCTTTGTTTTATCCAATGTGAACAGTCCCTTAGAGACGACGTCCTGATAGGGAGGGTATGTATGTTTTTCCTGATACATTTTGACACGAAGCTTCATATCACGGATTTTTTCGGCCATTTGCAGGTCGATGAGCTTAACTGTCGGCTTGTTTTCCACGTCGACGAGCACGTATTGGTACGTTCCTCCGCTTTCATAGGCCGAAGCAGGCGGTTCTTCCATGTATCTCGGCGCCAGACGCTTAAAATCTATCGGATACTTTTGATAGATCGGTGTTTTCATATCTTTTGTCTGAATGGGCAGAAGCCCGCCGTTTGCCTTTTTAAATTCATCAACGGCCGCTTGAACCTGCTCAAGCTGATGTTGATAAGACACTTGATTTTCAGTTTTTTTCGCTTCCGGATATAAGCAGCCTGATAGCAGAAACACTGCGGCCGTTATTACGGCCATTTTCAATTTATTCATCCCGCGCCCTCCTTTCCTGCTTATTCATTAACAGGCCCGCTGAACACAACCATTAACACGATCAAGCCTGATATGAGCATACAGGCATAAGCAAGCGAAGAAACTGCGGCTTTTATAAACTTGTTTTTGCATTTATACCGGCTTACATAAATAGACGCAACCGCGACAAACATTAATCCCATAGCTCCAAGCGCAAACCACATTTTCATCAATGCCACACTCACGTTCGTGCCCCCCGATCATTCTTTTGTAAGCGTTATATTTTATTTTAATATACAAATGTTGAAAAGATCAACAGGTTTTCCATCTATTGAAAGAAAACAAAAAAACTGAAGCAAAGAGGGGGACTTTGCTTCAGTCAAGTTGACTATATTTACCTGCACGTCTAAGATTCACTCTCTTGGACTTCGATGCTATAGTATGCGGGTGTGCGTACGTATGCATCCTCTTCTGCCTAAATCAGCAAATGTTTTAAGCGATTTCAGCCGGAGAGTTCCGCGATTTGGACTTTCATCTCTTCAGAATATGCAGACAGCGTTTTATTGTCACTTTGCTTGGTTTTCAAATGTGTTGACCAAGTCCTCCATCTCATGGGTTTTTACTCTGGCCATCAAGGATTCAACAGCCGTTTCTACCTTTTGCCCATTAAATAACACTTGGTGAAGCGCTTCTGTGATCGGCATTTTCACTTGGTATTTTTGAGAAAGCTGATATGCCGCTTTGGTTGTCCGCACTCCTTCAACAACCATTCCCATCTGGTCAAGGACTTCTTCAAGCTTATACCCTTTTCCAAGCAGGTTGCCGGCGCGCCAGTTCCGTGAATGAACGCTTGTACACGTCACAATTAAATCGCCTACGCCGGTCAGGCCGGAAAAAGTAAGAGGATTGCCCCCCATTTTTGTCCCAAGTCTTGCGATTTCAGCAAGCCCGCGGGTGATTAACGCCGCTTTCGCATTATCTCCGTAGCCCAATCCGTCTGTAATCCCGGCGGCCAGAGCAATAATATTTTTTAAAGCTCCCCCTATTTCAACACCGAGCATATCGGGATTCGTATAAACGCGGAAATGCTGGTTCATAAACAAATCCTGAACCGCTTCTGCGGCCTCAATATTTTTAGAGGATGACGTTACGGTCGTCGGGTGTCTTAATCCGACTTCTTCAGCATGGCTCGGCCCGGAAAGCACGACGATATCTTTTCTGTATTCCTCAGGCAGTTCCTCTTCCATTAATTCTGAAATGCGGAGAAGCGTGTCCGGCTCGATTCCCTTACTGACATGAACAAAAATCGAGTTTTTAGAAAGGTAAGGCAGAGCCTGCTTGAGCACTTCACGAATGGCTTTTGTCGGCACTGCGACAATAATGAACTCAGCCCCTGTTAAAGCTTCGCTTAAATCAGTGGTGCCGATCACGGAACTTGAAAGCTCCACACCAGGCAGATAATCTTTATTTTCATGCAGTTCATTGATTTGATTGATTAGTTCGTCACGGTGTCCCCACACCATGACTTGATGTCCGTTATCAGCCAGCACTAAAGAAAGTGCAGTGCCCCAGCTTCCCGCTCCAAGCATTGCCACTTTTTTCATCTCTGTATCACACCTTTTTATTTTCTCGCTCTTGCAAATATTTTGATTGGCGTCCCTTCAAAACCGAACGCATCTCTGATTCGGTTTTCTAAAAAGCGTTCATATGAAAAATGCATCAGTTCCGGATCATTGACAAAAACAACGAAGCTCGGCGGCTTTATAGCGACCTGAGTCGCATAATAAATTTTCAGGCGCGAGCCGTTATGCGTCGGAGTCGGGTTCATCGCGACCGCATCCATAATCACGTCGTTTAAAACGTTTGTCTGCACGCGAAGCGAGTGGTTTTCACTTGCTTTAATAATCGCAGGCATCAATGTATGGATCCGTTTTGTCGTCAATGCAGACATAAATAAGACCGGCGCGTAATCGAGAAATTGAAAATGCTCCCGAATATTCTGTTCGAATTCTTTCATCGTGCGTTCATCTTTCTCAACGGCATCCCATTTGTTTACGACGATGACGACGGCTTTTCCCGCTTCATGAGCATAGCCGGCGATCCGCTTGTCCTGCTCGAGGATGCCTTCTTCAGCGTTCAGCACCACACCGACGACATCAGAGCGGTCAATCGCTTTTAACGCCCGGAGCACGCTGTATTTTTCAGTCGTTTCGTATACTTTACCCTTTTTTCTCATTCCTGCTGTATCGACGATCACAAATTCCTGCTGGTTGTATGTGAACGCCGTATCCACCGCGTCTCTCGTCGTACCCGCCACGTTGCTGACGATGACACGCTCTTCGCCGAGCATCGCGTTTACAAGGGAAGATTTGCCGACATTCGGACGGCCGATCAGGCAGAATTGAACGACATCGTCACTGTATTTCGTTTCCGGAATGTTTTTAAAATGCTCGGCAGCCGCGTCAAGCAAATCGCCTAAACCCAAGCCGTGTGTACCGGAAATCGGATAAGGCTCGCCAAAGCCGAGCGCGTAAAAATCATAAATGTTCGATCTCATTTCGGTATTGTCTAATTTATTAACGGCTAATACGACCGGCTTTTTCGTCCGGTAAAGTATTTTCGCCACTTCTTCATCCGCAGCCGTCACACCTTCACGGCCGTTCACCATAAATATAATCACATCAGCCTCGTCCATGGCGATTTCAGCCTGCTGGCGGATTTGTGTCAGAAACGGTTCGTCTCCGATATCGATTCCGCCTGTGTCAATCAGGTTAAAATCATAATTCAGCCATTCCGCCGAGCTGTATATCCGGTCCCTCGTCACTCCGGGGGTATCTTCTACTATTGAAATTCTTTCACCCGCAATCCGGTTAAAGATTGTGGACTTACCCACATTCGGTCTTCCGACAATGGCTACGACAGGTTTACCCATAGTACCCTTCCTTTCAATCCAGCCGCTTACATTTTCATAAAAATTGTTCAACCGGTTATTAAAATCATCTTCGCTATGAAAAGAACCCTTCAAACAGAAGGGCTTAACTCATTTATTATATCAGTTTTCACTGAGATCACAATGTATTCTTCAAAATGTTTCGCAATCATGTAACAGTCCCGGCTTGTTTTCATGACATTTTTGTAGCTCCTTTGCCCGTCTTTTTGCTTTTTGCGCTGATGCGTGCGACGAGCTGCTCATATGTGGTCAGCCCGACAAGCAAAACCGCTCCCGCCGAACACCCGGAGAGCCAAGGATAGTCTCCGACGGTTGCCGCGCCTGCAATCTTATGAATGACCATTGAATATAAAAGCTCCCCTTGGCACATGCCGAGAACAAACAGACAGAGCCGCTCAGGAAACCGCCCCTCAACGGAAACCATAATGACGGTCAGCAATATGACCGCCGCCCATTCAGGTTTTATAATAAACCAAACCGGATCATATAATGCAAAAAGAAAAATAAATCCGTACGCTGCCGCCGTCGTCAAATGTATGACAATATAACGGAGCTGTTTGTGCATGCCTAAGCGTCCCGCATAGACAAACGCCGCTGCAAAAAACATCACATACGCTGCGTTCAGCGTAAAATAAACCGTCATATGATGTATGCTTGCCATGATATTAGTCAAAATAAAGACTGATACATGAAAACGGCTTTTCGTCTTGGCGAAAATAAAAGTCGCAAGTATCCACAAAAACCACATAGACCAGTAATAATAAAACAGTTCCATAATCGCTCCTCCTCTGATCAGTATGGAGCGGGAACGCATTTTTTAAACCATATGATAACTGAAAGGAGCAATGATGATGGGAAAGGACAGACAGGAAGGAAAACTGAAAGCCTCACGCAGAGTAGAATCAGACCGTGACCAGTCTATACACCATAAGGGAGCGACAAGCCTCGAACAAAACGGGGAGTTCAGAAAAAGGAAATCTTAAGCATACAAAAAGGCATGCGGACCGCATGCCTTTTAACGTCTGCTAAATCGGGATGTATCAATTCCTCTTTCTGAAAGCCAATGGTGGGTGTCACCTTTTATGACCAAGGGCGCCTGCTGCAATTGGGCAACAGACTGACAGCCGAGGGCGGTCATGATCATCTTGAGCTCTTGCAATAATGCTGTTATCTCGTTAAATAGGCCCTCTTCCCCGTTTGAAGTCAGTGCTTTTAAGAAATTGCCCGCCATTCCGGTAAAAGAAGCGCCGAGAGCAATCGATTTCGCAACATCCAGCGCACTTTGCAGCCCTCCGGATGCGATAATCGGCTGTTCACTGCAAACCGAACGGATTTCCGCTAAACTTGCTGCGGTCGAAATTCCCCACGTATTAAAAAATTGAAGCTCCTTATCTCTGCGCAGATTTTCAATTTTGGAGAAATTCGTTCCGCCGTAACCGCCGACATCAACAGCTGAAACTCCGATGTCAAATAACTGCTGCGCCGACTCTTTGCTCATGCCGAATCCGACTTCTTTTACGAAGACAGGAACACCCGCTTCACCTGCAATGCGCTCAACGCGGTGCAGGGCGCCCGTAAAGCTTCTGTCCCCCTCAGGCATGACGATCTCCTGTATGACATTCAAATGAATCTGCAGCGCGTCCGCTTCAATCATATCAACGGCTCTTTTTGCCTGCTCAGCGTCTGCTTCGCTGCCTAAATTCGCAAAGATTAAACCGTCCGGGTTTTCTTTTCTTACAATTTCATAAGAAAACCGCTCGGACGGGTCTTTCAAAGCAGACATTTGCGACCCGACTGCGAGCGGAATGTCTGCTTTCTGTGCGGCTCTTGCCAGTGATCGGTTAATCTCGTATGTAAGCTGTCCGCCGCCGCCTGTCATGGCATTGATAAAAATCGGCGAACTGCTTGTTAGTCCGCCGATTTTCGTTGAAATATCCACTTTTTCCAATGCTAGGTTTGGCAGGCTGACATGAACAAACGTAATATCATCAAGCCCCGTTCCCCGGGTTTGGCCGGTCGACAGCGCATGATTTATATGTTCTCTTTTCCGTTCTGCTCGTGTCACGTTTTATCACCAAATTAATTATTTTAATTTATTAAGCTTGTCTCCGATTAAATCGCCCAGCTGGAACCCAGTGCTCGGCTCTTCCTTCGCCTGATATTGGCGGAAGTCCTCCTGATCGGCTTTAGGCGCTTCTTCAAGCTCACGCATGCTCAAGGAAATACGCTCTTCGCTTTCGTTGACATCAAGGACCTTGACTTTAACAGTTTGTCCTTCTTCAAGCACTTCATGCGGCGTTCCGATATGTTTATTGGAAATTTGCGAGATGTGAACAAGGCCTTCAACGCCCGGAAGAATTTCAACAAACGCACCGAAGCTGACGAGGCGCTGCACTTTTCCTTCAAGCACATCTCCCTGTTTTACCTTTTCGCCGATTTGGCTCCACGGTCCTGGCAGCGTTTCTTTAATGGATAAAGAAATACGCTCGTTATCGCGGTCTACAGACAGCACCTTCACTTTTACTTCCTGGCCTTCTTCCACTACGTCAGACGGTTTTTCAACATGTGAGTGGGAAAGCTGGGAAATGTGAACAAGGCCGTCGATTCCGCCGATATCAACAAATGCGCCAAAATCAGTCAGGCGCTGCACCTTGCCGTCAAGCACGCTTCCAACCTCAAGCGTTTGGAGAAAATCTTGTTTTTTGTTTGCTTGTTCTTTTTCCACAACAGCCCGATGTGACAGAATCACCCGGTTTTTATCACGGTCAAGTTCAACGACGATAAGAGAGAGGGTTCTCCCCTTATAGTCAGTGAAATCCTCGACGAAATGAGCCTCGACAAGTGATGCGGGGATAAAGCCGCGAACGCCGATATCAACGACGAGACCGCCTTTCACCACATCTTTCACTTCAGCTTCAAACACTTCTTTTGTTTCGAATTTTTTCTCAAGGTCTTCCCAAGCGCGGTCAGCATCAACGGCACGTTTAGATAAAATCAAAGCATCGTCTTCCACTTTTGTTACTTTCAGGTCAAGCTCGTCGTCTGTTTTCACGACATCCGATGCTTTCTCTACATGAAGACTTGATAATTCACTGATTGGAATGATGCCGGACTGTTTGACGTTAATAATTTCAACATCTACATGTTTATCCTCAACCTTTGTCACAATCCCTTTTACTACATCTCCAACCTCTGGCACTTGAACATCAATTTGATTCATTTCCTCTGTCATTTGAATAACCTCCTTGGTCCAAACCTACACAGCTTAATTAAAACGGTTTGAAAGCTGAACATGTGACTGTCCGCTTTTAGCCGAATATGTATTAAAGAATCATCCAAAAAGAATTTGAATGTTCAATAAAAAGTTTTATTAGTATTAACTTCTAATAAAAGGACTGGTTTGTCAAGCAATAACATCTTGTCTGCGGAAAAAAATTAAAAATGTAAGGCAAACAGGTTAACGTGATTTCTGATCGGCGATTTCAAGAATTCTGCCTGCAACTTCAGCAATGCTGAGAGACGTCGTATCAATTTCAATCGCATCTTCCGCTTTGCGCAGCGGCGAGACTTCCCGTTCTGAGTCAAGCTTGTCGCGTCTTTCTATTTCTTCAATCAGCGTCTCGTAATGAACGTCATAGCCTTTTTTCACATTTTCTTCATAACGGCGCTTCGCTCTCTCTTCTACCGATGCCAAGAGGAAAATTTTCACTTCCGCATCAGGCAGCACGTGTGTCCCGATATCCCGGCCGTCCATGACAACGCCGCCCTTTTCTCCAAGCTGCTGCTGTCTTTTGACCATTTCTTCTCTGACGCCTTTATGCTTGGCGGCAATGGATACTTGGTTGCTGACTTCATCTTTTCTGATCTCTTCTGTCACATTTTCTCCGTTTACTAAAACGATTTGCCCTTCCGGAGCTGAAACAAGCTCAATCTCCGTCTGCTTCAGCAGCTCTGTAAGCGCCGCTTCATCAGTTAAATCTATATTTTGTTTTAACGCCGTATATGTAATTGCACGATACATCGCGCCTGTATCAATGTACACATATGATTTTTTTTCAGCCACTATTTTAGCAACGGTGCTTTTTCCGGCAGCTGCCGGGCCGTCAATTGCAATCGATAATTTCTTGTCCATAATCTCTCTCCTTGCTCTTTTCTCCTCTATGGATTGTATCACGAACTGCATAAAAAGGGCGAAAAAAATTGAGATGATTTACCGTTTCACCGTTTCAATCCATTCTTTTTTCTCCATTTTATCAACTCCTTCATATTTCACCGCTTTTGAAATATAGGGTTCAATAGGCTGATAATGAAGCAGAAACTGTACTGCGGCCAGAATTAAGAGCTGGATGCATACTAATTTTACAAGCAGCCGTTCAAACGTTTTCATTCATGCGCACCTCCATTATGATTAGTATGGAAAAGTGCGCCGCTGTTTATTCGGACAGCCTGTTTCTTCTGTTTTGGAGCTGCATGCGCATACAGTATTGGATCAGCAGCTGTTGTGAACCGGGGTCAATCTCTGTGTATTCAAGCGTTATTTTCTGTTTATCCGCTTTTGAATCATAGAAAACCCGCTGAATCACCGCTTTTGCCGTAATATCAGCCGGGTTTTCCGGATGAGGAAGGCAGAATGAGACGTTCAGCTTTTCACCGGGCTTTGCAGAAACATGCTCAGGAATCACAAGAGCCATTCCCCCTGCACTGACATTAGATGAAATCGTTTGAAACGCAGCTTTTTCCGATTGCACCGACACATCCAATACAGCGTCTGCCCGCACATATTGGCGCCGTTGAATTCGTTTCATTTCTTCCTTGGGAGGGATGTCCAGCCCAATCATCGGAATGGGATCTTTTCTCTTTCCTTTTACCGTGCTTTTAAATTGGTACGGCACTTGGCCGCTGCCTGTAAATTCAACTGTAATCTCTAATCCTCTGTGCAAAAAGACCGTCCGTCCAGAGTCGAGATCGACAGGATACGAAATCAGCAGCTCTCCGTTTTCCGCGCTGACCGCCTTGCTTTTTACTTTTTTCCATTCATTGTTTTCTATGTATTCAATCCATATGTAATCTCCGACATCTATCATGGGGCTTCACTCTTTCATTAACTTTATGCTTTTATTAAAGCATGTAATGAAAAAAAGGAAAAGACTTTTAGTCCTTTCCTCCTTCATTTTTATAGGTCTTTATATACAGGCTCTGCACTTTTCAGCTTTTCGATTTTCTCTTCTTTCCCGTCGTCCGCATTGATGAACATTTGATACGTATCATTACCTATCGTGCCTAGGATTTCGTAGCACAGCACTTCCTGACCGAGTTCATTTGTTATTAATGCGAGACGCGTTTCTCTTACCTCGACATTTTTATTCAGTTTCGCTTTCGCTTCATCCGCCGATAAAGCCGGAGACGGAATGGTCCTCGTACGGTGCGCCGCTAAATAATCCCTTGCGGAAAAGCCGACGACTTCACCGTCATCCAGCGCAACCTTCATACGGATCGCTTCCGGATAAATACGGACATTTTTCTCAACAGGAATAAAGGTAAAAACACCGATATTATTATATTGCGCGCTTTCGTCAATTTCGAGGGCTTTCGTTTCAAAGCCATTTTTCTTTAAAAAAGCGATTGCCCGATTTGATGCTTCATTAAGGCTGATCTTTTGCTTTTTCACGGCACGGTTTTGGATTAAATAAACCGGATGGCCGCCTTTTTGCGTAATATCCATATAGATCTTAGATGTGTGATCCGCATCGTTCATACGGATGCTGTATACATCCCGATTCGTTTTTCTGCCGCTTTTGACCACTTTAATGGAATAATTATGATCCGGAGCAAACCGTTCCGCGATCTTTATCGCTTCTTTTTCGGTAATTTGTTTCCCCTGAAGATGATTGAAACCCTTTTGCGCTGTTTTTGCGCTCGTAAATGTAGGGCCGAAATTGCCTTCCGAATAGGCGCTCACATTTTTCTCGACGGTTTTAAAGCTGTTGATAATAGTATTGTCACTTTGTTTCCTGTCAGATGCGAGCGCCATTTCAACATCCATCCACCGCAGATTTTTGCTCATCACGAGGTGCTGAACGCTGCGCAGTTCATTTTGAATGTTCTCCGCCCGTTTATAAAGGCTGTTTAATGCCGTATACTCTTTTTTATCGAGCGGCTTTTGGTCTAAATCTCTGACTGACGTTTTATAGCTGAAATCTCCTATATTGGATAAAAACTCCTCCGTCTTGTTAAAAGGCATGAGAGTAAGCGGAAGCTGACTCACATTGTTATGGGCCTCTGACGAAATCCGCCACACATCAATCAGTGCCGGTGACAGAGATTTTTTGCTGTTCATGGCCAGCGTCGTCCCGATTTTGTCGTGAAGCTGGTCAACATGATACGTTAATTCATGAAAAGCCCTCTGATAATTATTTTCGGCATGCAGAAGGACTGCATCCTTTTCCTGATGCTCTTTATATCCCCAATAGCCGGTTGCAGCAATGGCGACTCCGAGAACAGCAATAATGATTCCTCTGATCATATTTAACACCTCTTTTTTGTGTTCTTTTACTCACAGAAAATGTGCTTTCCGATTCTCTTAATCTGCGGACGGCCCCATATCCATGCGCTTGTCGCCGTGTCAGGGTTGAAATAGTATAACGCGTTTTCGGAAGGGTCCCAGCCATTAATTGCGTCAAGAACGGCTTCTTTCGCCGTTTCATTCGGCTGCATATAAATTTGTCCGTCAGCAACGGCTGTAAAAGCAAGCGGTTCGAAAATAACGCCAGCCACCGTATTCGGAAATAACGGGCTTTTTATCCGGTTTAAGATGACCGCTGCAATGGCGACTTGTCCTTCAAAAGGCTCGCCCCGCGCTTCTCCGTATACGGCTTGCGCCAGCAGATTAATGTCATTGTTTGAAAAGCCCCCGGGCATATTTGCCGCAGTCGTATTCTGTTTTTTAGGGGCCTGTGTTTGGCCGCCTGTTTTGTTTTGCGGTTTTGGAGCAGGCTGATTTTTTCCAGCCTGCTGCGCCGGCTTTTGGGCGGCTGCTGATGGTTTTGTTTGATTTTTTAGCGGAATACCGCCGTAATGTGTGAAGGTATTTCCTTTGTAAATCTGCTCCATGACATATTCACGATAATACTTTGATTTTGAGATCAAGGTCTGTTTTGTTTTTGCTCCGACCAGGCCGTCAACCGGCTTCATCCCGAATTTCTCCTGGAAGTTCCGTACGGCCCAATATGTGCTCCAGCCGTAAACTCCGTCGATTTTCCCGTTATAAAATCCGTTATATTGAAGACGGGCCTGTAATTCTATAACGTCATCCCCCGTCGCTCCTCTTTGAATCACTTGATTTGAAAACGCATAAGCCGTTTCATGATTGAAGAAAGAGGTGATAACAAAGGAATAAAGAATGAGACATGCCATAAACGCTCCTTTGGACTTCATCTTTTCAAGCCTCCTACAGCAAAAAATTTAAAGTGTAACCGTATTGTCTGTCACGCGGTTATTTTTATACACCTTTTCCTTCTTATCCCTCACCGGGACATAAAAAAGAAACCGCACAGCATTGCGCGGCTTCTTTAAACTTGGATCATATTAACAGAACGGGCTTTTTTTGCCTTTCGCAAACCGAACCACCATAAAAACAGCATAAACGGAATCATATAATACCCCCAATGATGCAAGGCGGTCAGAATAAAATCGTAAGACCCGTGCAGGCATGAAGGCACAAACAGCGAGATCAGCAGCCATTTAGCGCGGGCTTTTTTTTGCGAAAAACGCGCTTTTCCAAGATAAAAACCCATGATGACTCCGATAAGCGCATGGCAGGAGACCGGCAGCAGCGCCCTGATGAAAGCATGCTCAACACCATGGCCGAATAAATAAAGAATATTTTCAAGGGTGGCAAAGCCCAAAGACACACTGGCTCCGTAAACGATACCGTCGTAATGCTCATCAAAATGGGCATGCGGATACACACTGACCATCAGAATAAACCATTTAACCGATTCTTCCAAAAAGCCTGAAGACAAAAACGAAACAAAAAAGCTTCCTCCCCCTACATGTTCTTTTTCGAGGACATATTGGATAAACATGGTCGGAAACACAAGAACGACCCCAAGAAAAAAAGACCTCAGCACCATATGTACGGGTTCATTGTCATACTGATCTTTTAAATAAAAGTAGCTTAACAGCGCAATGCCGGGAGCGATTCCTGCAGAGATGATTGCAAACATCAGGCAACCTCTTTCCTTTATATTCCTAAATCTATCGTACCATGTTGTGCACTATTTTACATCTTCCAGTTTCTAAAAAAAGAGCATATGAATGATCATATGCTCTGCATACCGAGTCTTTTTGAAATTTCCGCCGCGATCAAGCCGCCGTGAAAACGTCCGTTTTCAATAAAAATTTCATTGGCGTTATTTCCCGCCGCAATGACTCCGGCAATAAAAACACCGTCGACATTTGTTTCCATCGTCTCTTCGTGGAAAAACGGACGGCCTGACTCCTCATCTATCCGTACACCGATCTTTTCAAGAAAACCGTGATCGGGATGATAGCCCGTCATGGCAAATACGAAATCATTTTTCAGCCGGACCGTTTCATTTTGGCCGGATCGAAAAATGATTTCATCTTCTTTCACCTCTTCAAGACAGGCGCCAAACTCCATACGAATTGTGCCGTTTCTGACAAGGGCTTCAAATTCGGGTAAGATCCACGGCTTGATGCTTGGGGAATACTCGTTCCCTCTGTAAAGCACTGTCACGCGGGCGCCCGATTTGACCAGTTCCAGAGCTGCGTCCACACTTGAATTTTTTCCGCCGATCACGGCAACGTCCTTATCAAAATACGGGTGGCCTTCTTTAAAGTAATGAAAAACCTTAGGCAGCTCTTCACCCGGAATGTTCATATAATTTGGATGATCATAATATCCTGTCGCAATAATACAAAATGGGGTGCGATAACGGTCTTTTGACGTTTCTACGAGGAAGCGGCCGTCTTCCTGCTTTGTGACGCGCTCTACCTTTTCGAATGCGTTTACCCGCAGCTCTTTTCTTCTGACAACCTCCCTGTAGTACGAGAGGGCCTGTATTCTGACCGGTTTTCTGTTTTCAGTAATAAAGGCCACGTCACCGATTTCCAGTTTTTCGCTTGAACTGAAAAAAGTTTGATGTGTCGGATAGTTATAAATGCTGTTTACGACATTTCCTTTTTCGATGACAAGGGCATCTATGCCAATTTGCTTCAGATGTATAGCCGCTGATAATCCGCAAGGACCTCCGCCTATTATAATTGCTTTTTCTTCTGTCATGTCCTTCAACTCCTGCGATTGGCATTTCCATCAATTGTTTCCACTCATATAAAAAATCTCCTATACAATCATAGGAGATTTTTTATCTTTATGCAAACAATTGGTTTATATCCAGCCTCTGAAACGAGAAGCCTCGGCCATTTTCCGCACGCCGACCATGTAAGCCGCGAGCCTCATGTCGATTCGGCGGTTCTGCGCCATTTCATAAATATTATTAAACGATTTAACCATCATGTTTACCAGTTTTTCTTCTACTTCTTCTTCACTCCAGTAGAAGCCTTGGTTATTTTGAACCCATTCGAAATAAGAAACCGTTACCCCGCCGGCGCTTGCTAAAACGTCCGGAACGAGCAGCGTGCCTTTGTCTGTAAGGATTTTTGTTCCTTCCAGCGTCGTCGGGCCGTTTGCCGCCTCCACAACGATTTTCGCTTTGATGCGGTCCGCGTTTTCTTCAGTAATTTGGTTTTCAATCGCTGCCGGGACAAGGATATCACAGTCCAGTTCAAGCAGTTCCTGGTTCGTAATGGTGTCATTGAAAAGCTTCGTTACTGTTCCGAAGCTGTCTCTGCGGTCAAGCAAGTAATCAATATCAAGCCCTTCAGGATCGTAAAGACCGCCGTACGCATCAGAAATTCCGACAACTTTCGCACCGGCGTCATGCATAAATTTAGCCAAATAGCTGCCCGCGTTCCCGAAACCTTGAACGACGACGCGCGCGTCTTGAATATCAAGACCTTTTTTCTTGGCCGCTTCTTTTATACAAATCGTTACGCCTTTTGCCGTAGCTGATTCCCTGCCGTGGGACCCCCCGAGGACAAGCGGTTTTCCCGTAATAAAGCCAGGTGAGTTAAATTCATCCATTCTTGAGTATTCATCCATCATCCAAGCCATAATCTGCGAGTTTGTAAATACATCAGGTGCCGGAACGTCTTTTGTCGGTCCGACAATCTGGCTGATTGCTCTGACATACCCTCTGCTCAGCCTTTCAAGCTCTCTGAATGACATATTTCTCGGATCACAAACAATTCCGCCTTTACCACCGCCATAAGGAAGATCAATGATTCCGCATTTTAAACTCATCCAAATGGAAAGTGCTTTCACCTCTTTTTCCGTTACATTCGGGTGAAAACGAATACCGCCTTTTGTCGGACCGACGGAGTCATTGTGCTGCGCACGATAGCCTGTAAATATTTTTACAGATCCGTCATCCATCCGAACCGGAATTTTAACCGTTAATAATCTGAGCGGCTCTTTCAGCAGTTCATACACTTCCTCTGGATACCCCAATTTTTCCAGCGCTTTATGTATTACGGTTTGGGTTGATTTTAATACATCATGTTTGTCTTCATCAATATGACCGGTGAATCGATCGGCTGCCATTTGAGTTAACCTCCTAAAATCTTCTGTTTCTCTCATGCTCCCTTTCAGTGAATAGTATACACCTTCATATTGGCTGTGCATAGAAGAAAAACAATGATTTTTCCATTATTTCGCTTTAAAAAAACGGCTGCCAATAACAGCAGCCGTTTCATATACGTTTTTACGAAAAATGAGCTTGGATGGTTTCCACTGCATTTCCGTCCATAATCAGTTTTCCGTATTCGTGAAGCCTGTAAATCGTCAGGGTCGCCGGATGCCCGTATTCGGCTAAAACTGCGACGACGCCTTCGGCAGAATGAGAGCCGAGGTCTTCAAGGCTTACATAATACTGGTCCTCATAGTGATAGACGGTGCCGCCGGTAATACCGATGCGATGCAGGCTGCCGGCAAGCTGAATGATATCTTCAAAGGAATGAAATTGATAAATAATATCCGCGCTTTCGTCAAGTTTGACCTGCATCTCGATATAGTCATCATCGTATTCGTCGTCTTCTGCCTCCGCGTCATGATTTTTCGTCACAATCACAACCATGCCTTGTGCCTGAAGAGAATACACTTCAACCGCGATCGGACCATTCGCTTCAAAGCCGAGCTCTGTATTTGCTTCATTCATCATATCTTTAAATAACTGGTGGACTTTAAACGAGTCCTTCCAGAGGTCTTCTTTTGTCAGTCCCCGATCTGTAAGATCGTCGAGGGTCAAAAAGATTTTAATCTTATTATAATTCAGACGCTCAAGCCGCATAATGTTCCCTCCTGCCTCTTCTTGCACACAAATCATATAACACAGTATATGAATAAATGAGTCATTGGTTCTTAATTTGTTATCAGTTTACACCGTGTACAGCGGGAAGACAAGCACAATGCCGTTTTTTATCCGCCGGGCCGCCCGTTTTAAGAAAAAGACTCATCGGGTCCGCACAGCCGGACGATGTGCGTCTCGGGTTTTGCTCCGAATCTCAGCGGAACTTTTGTCGTGCCGTATCCGTTGCTGATCAAATAATGCGCCTGCTTTACGGTGCCTGTTCTGCCTAATTCATACGGCCCGAATCGTCCGAACCGGATCTGTCCGCCATGCGTATGGCCGCTGAATACAGCGTCAATCCCGTCTGATTCACTCATCTGCCCGCGGATATCGGGATTATGGCAAAGCAGTACATTTACCCGGCTTTCGTCGATATTTCTGATTGCAGAACCGTAATCATCCATCATCATTCTGATGTCATCGACACCGATGATCGTAACGGTCTCTCCTTTATAAGTAAACAAAACAGATTCGTTTCTTAACGGAATGACCTTGTATGTGTTGAAAATAGAGAGCAGCTTCTGCTGGCTGACTTCGTAATCGTTATTCCCCCATACATAGAACACGGGTGCGAGTCTTGTAAGCCGCTTGATGTTTTCTTCAATTCTCGCGTAAGGGACTCCGCCCTCGGCTAAATCACCGCCGAGCAACACCGCATCAGGCTTATGAGCGGATGCTTCCTTTAAAAGGCTTTCGTCAATTAAACGTCTGTGCACGTCAGAAATAAAGAAAAATGTGAGCGGCTCCATCCCTTTCATCTTCCGCAGGGTAAAGGTATGTGTTTTCAGATGGCTGCCTTTTGCTGTTTTGTACATGACGGCGGCCATGACAGCAGCCGCTCCTGCCAATGCGCCCGCAATACCGGCTGTAAGCTTCATAAAAGCACTCTCCATTCTGTAAATGTCTATGATTAGACGGACAAACAAAAAAAGACGTTTCTATCCTTTCCGGAAAACGCCCCATTTTATTTGCTTTCAAAATAAAGATTTATATCATACCGATGTTTCATCAGGTGAAAAACAGATTCTCTCGCTCTCCATTTCTCCGGCTGCGGCCACAAATCCGTGCTTTTTTGGATAATTTCACATCTCAGCTTATGATATTCTCCCTCAGCTTTTTCTTCCTTT
Source organism: Bacillus nakamurai (assembly GCF_001584325.1). Lineage (GTDB taxonomy): Bacteria > Bacillota > Bacilli > Bacillales > Bacillaceae > Bacillus > Bacillus nakamurai. The sequence continues at coordinate 63,800 of NZ_LSAZ01000010.1, read as the reverse complement.
TTTTTAAAATAGTAAGAAGTGCAGTATGCGAAAGCGGAAGCCATAATCCAGCATAAATAAACGGTATGGCTTAATATCTCTTGAAGAATCAGCTGCGGAGAAGTTTGCGGCGCATTGAAGCTTTTAAAGATGAGCAATACGCACATCAGGGAAAAACAAACGAGGGAAGCCCACTGCCATCTTCGGCATTGTCTGGCATAATTTTCGTATTTCAATTTTCTTTTGACCAGCGCCTGAAGCATTTGTTTTGTCGGCCCGTCAACAAATCCGTCTAATTGCTTCCATAATGAATCCATGCGCTTCACACCTTGTCCATTTTCATTGATACACTATATGAAAGACGCGGTAAAAACATGCATTCAATCGGATAAAGGTATGCTCAGAACCTGACCGGTATAAACTTCATTTCCGTTTAAATGGTTATAGCTGCGGATTTTTTCCTCGCCCGCTCTGCTTTTGTAATATTTCATAGAAATGCGGTAAAGCGTTTCTTTTTGCTGCACTGTATGTTTCACGACCCGCTGCTCTTTTCGGGTCTCCGGTTCATTTGGCTTATTTGTTTCAGCCGTTGCTTCACGGACAGCCGGCGGAGACTGCTGTTTTGTCTCCGCGTATTCGGTATCTGCCGGTTTTTCCTTTTTTTCTGAAACTGTATCGGTTTCAGCCGCAGCTGTTTTTTCTGAAACTGCAGCTGTTTTTTCTGCCGTTTTTTTCGGCGCCGTTACTTTTTCTTGCTTTTCTTTTTTATTCTCTGCCTTTTTTTCAGGCTTTTGCAAAAGAGCGGTTTCTGACGTTTCCTTCTGCACATCCGTTTTCGGGATAACGGCAGGCGCGCTTTCGCTGTGGTCGATGAAGACATCTTCATAATCCTTCGGGTCAAATCTGCTGCTGTTGGTCATATAAAGAAGGCCGAAAAAGACGCCTATCGTTACAACGATAAACAGCACGGTGAGAAAGGTAAACAGCGGCGTTTTCGATTTGGTTTTTTCTTTCACCTGTTCTTCCTTTTTTTTACGCTCCTCTTTTACAGATTGTCTTGTCGGGAGGCTGTCTTCAAGATAATCAATTTGTTCATCCGCTGCCGCGGCAATCTGCTGCTCGGCACGCAGCTGAGCTTTTTTTCTTTCAACTCTTGACATTTCCGTCATGCAAACCCCTCCTAACATATTGAAAACGGATCTGACAGGCAAATACCGCATCAATAATAAAATGCGCTGTAACCGGAACGAATAAATTGCCGGTCCATTCATAGATAAGCCCAAGCATCAAGCTGATACCTGTTACCATGATAAATAGCAGCCATTTCGTCAAGTACCTGAAGTGAAGCACGGCAAAAACAAGGCTTGCTGCCCATAAACCGATATGTGTCTGCAAGACGCCTCTAAATAAGATTTCTTCAGTAAACGCAATCAGAAGCGTCAAAAACAGCAGATGAGGCACCGGCCTGTTCCGAAAAAGCAATTCGTTAATCCCGCCGTCATCATATAAATGACGGGGACACCACTTCATCACCGCCATATCGGCAAAAATGACGAAGACGGCAAGAGTTACACCGTACCATATGATATATTCGTCCCTGATATTCCACAGCTTGAAAAAATCGTGCAAATCCTCAAAAAAGAAAAAGCCTATTACAGCTGACGCAATCAATATAACAAATTGCGTAAAATACAGCTGTTTTACAATTTCCCGATCTGTGAGCTGATAGATCATTTCGCTTTGCCGTCTCAGCTGAGCTCACCCGCAGACCGCAGGCCGAAGATTCGATCTAATTCCAGCTTCCAATTTTCAAACCGCTCCATGTTTTTCCGTTCTCCTTTTTGTTCGTAGGGCGACAGGTCGATTCCGCAGCTGCTGCAGCATTGCCCGGATTGACCGTCAGGCTCGTACGATTCATCAAAATAAGCTAATAGCGCTTCTCTTATACACTCTTTTCGCCCTAATAGCGCCGAAACGCGGTGCATTTTATGAAGCTTGTTCTCTAAACGGCGTGTCAGCTCTTCCTGAAGAAGCTCCTTGGACGTTATGCCCTGAAGATACAGATGGACGGCTGTCCGCGCCTGTGTTTCTTGAACGCCTCCGTTTATCAGAACGTCGCGAAGCTGCCTTTCTTCTCTTGTTCCGGCTTTTTTTATGATGGACAGAATGGCTTCCAGATCATAATCCGACAGGCTTTCCATCTGAATGATCTGCTGCTGAAGCTCGATATCGCCGGGAGCTCTCAGCAAAATGCTGACACTCGGTTTGCCGTCGCGGCCCGCTCTGCCGATTTCCTGCATAAAGGCTTCAGCCGTTTGAGGAAGAGAAAAGTGAATCACAAAGCGGATATCAGCCTTGTTCACACCCATGCCAAACGCATTTGTACAGCATATACAATCAAGCTGATTATGGATAAACTGCTGCTGAATCAAAATTCTGTCTCCGGAGTCCATTCCTCCGTGATAATAGTCCGTCCGCTTTCCCGTTTTTTCGTTCAGCTCAGCTGCAAGCTCTTCCGCCCACTTTCTCGTCGGACAATATACGATGCCGGGGCCTTCAAGCTTTTCAGTAAGCTCTGCTATCCTATTTATCTTTTCGGCTGTATCTGCGCAATTTTCAACCGCCAAAAGAATATTCGGCCGGTTGACTGAATAAAGATGTCTCACAGCATGCTCCAGCCCGAGCACATCCGCCACGTCAAGCAGCGTTTCTTTCGTTGCCGTCGCAGTCAGCGCCAGCACAGGCGGCTGGCCGAGTGCTTTTCTGAAGGGCCCGAGTTTTGAATAATCAGGCCTGAAATCATGTCCCCATTCGGAAATGCAATGAGCCTCGTCAATGACAAATAAACTGACGGGTACGCTTTTCAGACGTTTCAGCACATATGGTGACGACAGAGCTTCAGGAGACATGTAGAGAAATTTGTACCGGCTGATGTTGCTGAGAATAAAATGCCTTTCGTTTGGACTCAGCATGCTGTTTAAAGCCGCCACTCTCTTTTCTCCCCCTGCCTTCAGCTGCTGCACCTGGTCTTCCATTAATGAGAGAAGCGGTGAAATAATCAGCACCAAACCTTCCAGCATGTAACCGGGAAGCTGGTAGCACAATGATTTCCCCCCGCCCGTCGGAAGCATTGCGATTGTATCTTGCTTTTGAAGCACGCTGTTAATAATTTCTTCCTGCCCTTTTTTAAACGAGCGGAAACCAAAATGCCTATATAATGCTTTTTGCAGCTCAGTCATACTTGTTTCACCGTCTTTGCCAGCGCCAGCCTGATCTGAAAATAGCTGAAGCGCATCTGCAATCCTTCACGAATCCGTTTGATTTTATTGGTTTGATGCTGTTTTGCAAATGCCGCTATCATGCGCTGCTCCTCTTCAGAAATATACTGTTCAATAAAAAAGGCGGGCTGATGTAAAGAAATCTCCACAATATGGTCTTCAATCGTGGCGGTTTTTAAGTTTCTGATGGCCGCAATCCGTTCAATCGGAAATCCTTTTTGCACAAGCTCAAGGGTTTTTCTGGCGGACTGTGTAAGGGCGCTTTCTGCCTGAAGATCGGACAGCAGCTCCCGCAAAATGAGATGTGCACATTGAGGCAGTGATTGAATAACATAATGCAGCACCCCCCAAAACTGGATGGACACATACCACTCATCTTCGTTCAATTCATCAGCCAGCTGTTTATTTGTGCTTCCGATTCGTTCAAATGAGGTTAATGAGTAGACAAAAATAAGCGCCTGCTTTCCGTTCAATTGATTCAAATAATGAGAAAGCATGTCATGCAGCTTGACGGAGAGTTCTTTATGGTCTGTCTTTTGCCGCATGAACCGTTTAACCCATCTCAGTGTTTGCACATCATTGGTGACCGGTATATATTGACTGCATTCATGCTCTTTATTTGACAGCACCTGAACGAGCAGGGACAGCCGCTTCCAAAAGATGGCGGCCGGCGTTTGATAATTGGCGCCGTGGCAGTGCTCAGGCCAAGGCCGCTCGGCAAACGCCTGTTTGAGCTCCTGAACGCCGCGGGCCGTCACTTTAAATGCGCCCGTTTCTTTTCCGGCTTCAATGTAAGAGTGCTCGGTGAGCTTATGAATTGAAGCTGCTATATCACCGCGTTCACACTGGGAAGCCATGCCGAAATATTTAGCGATTTGAAATAACCCGGCATCCTGTATGGTTTGGGACGACTTTTTTCCTTTTAATAAATGAAACACAGCACTTTGTGTCCGTTCGCCGTCTATTTTGTCCAGACAGTCGAGAACCACGGTATCGAAGTAGTTTATCGCCAATCTAAACACACCTACATTTCTTCCCGACAAGATTCGTTGTTTTGTTCTTTTTATTTTAACAGATTTTCAAATAAAATTGACGTTTAAAGTCATCTTTTAGGGGGAAGTGCTATAGAGAATCCCTTATGTGATAAGCATTCTCAATCATTTTTCTGTTGAAATTTGACACTAACATCATTACAATAAGTAAGAGGAATAGGTGTTATATTTAAAAAATATATAAGGTAAACCATTTGTTCCAACACGAACAATCTGGGAGGTTTTATTCATGGCAAAGTACACAATTGTAGATAAAGATACGTGTATTGCATGCGGCGCTTGCGGAGCAGCTGCACCAGACATTTATGATTATGATGATGAAGGCATTGCATTCGTTACACTTGACGAAAATAAAGGCGTCGTCGAAGTTCCGGAAGTTCTGGAAGAAGATATGATTGACGCATTTGAAGGGTGCCCTACTGATTCAATCAAGGTTGCGGATGAACCGTTCGAAGGCGACCCGCTGAAATACGAATAGAAAGCCCTCTGCGAGGAGCTTTTGCATTCAGAAAAGACCCCGGTCCAATTACAGCCGGGGTCTTTATTTTTTATAAGAACAAACAAAAGCGTCCGGCCTTCTTTCCATAGCCGGACGCTTTTTTCGTTATGGCGTTTGAATACTGCGTTTTTGTTCAATCCAAGGTTTAAGCTTCGTAAAAATAAATGTAAATACGATCGTAATGATGATGCCTTTTACAATATTAAACGGTAAAATCCCCGCCACAATCGCTGTTTTTAATTGGCTGTTTGACAGTGCCGGTGAATGTAAGAACCAAGTATATGCGGGCAGGATCAGAATATAGTTTAAAACGCTCATTAATACGGTCATAGCCGCAGTTCCCGCCAACAGGCTCACCGCAAGCCCTTTTGCAGAATTCAGCTTTTTAAACATTAACGCTGTCGGCAAAATAAACAGCGTCCCCGCGATAAAGTTGGCGGCTTGCCCGACAGGCACGCCGGCCATGCTTCCCTGAATGATATATTGAAGAATATTTTTAATGGCTTCCACCGCAATACCCGCCGCAGGTCCGTAAACCAAGATGGCGATGATCGCAGGAACGTCACTGAAATCGATTTTCAAGTAATCCGGAAGTCCCGGAAACGGAAAATTTAACAGCATAAGCACAAAGGCAATGCTGCTAAGCATACTGATGACAACTAATTTTTTCACTTTCACAATGCTCTCTCCTTTTCGATCCAATCTCTCGAAAAGTGGAAAGGTTCTTTTACAGCCCAATAAAAAAACCGCTTTTATCAAAAAGCGGGAGCTTACTTAGGCTTGACAAAGAAACGTTTGATATGGTCATCAAAACGCTCGCTGAACCTCCATCTTCTCCCATCCAGACTATACTGTCGGCTCCGGAATGTCACCGGATCCTGCTGCCGAAGCAGCTCGCGGGCTTAGAGCCTTATGCTCATCACCGCCGGTAGGGAATTTCACCCTGCCCCGAAGATTGATCATATGAATTTATTCACATTATAAACGATCCGTATGTAATTGTATAGAGAACTGCTCAATTTTAAAATAAAATAGTTATCATGTTCACTGCCTTATCACAATTGAAATGAGTGGGTTCCTTTTCTCCTTTACTGCGTCAATACACGTTGACACTCTATTAAGAATATGATAAATTATCAGATATTTAGTCAGCTAAACTAGGAGGAAATCTAACAATGTTTCGAGTTTTGGTTTCAGATAAGATGAGCAGTGACGGCTTAAAGCCGCTGATGGAATCAGATTTTATAGAAATTGTTCAAAAAAACGCAGCGGACGCAGAAGATGAATTACATACCTTTGATGCTTTGTTAGTCCGCAGTTCCACGAAAGTAACGGAAGAGTTATTCAAAAAAATGACTTCATTAAAAATCGTCGGCAGAGCCGGTGTCGGCGTGGACAATATCGACATCGATGAGGCCACAAAACACGGTGTTATCGTCATTAATGCGCCAAACGGAAATACAATTTCCACTGCAGAGCATACATTCGCGATGATTTCTTCATTAATGAGACATATTCCTCAAGCCAATATCTCAGTGAAATCAAAAGAATGGAACCGGACGGCCTTTGTCGGCGCGGAACTTTACGGAAAAACATTGGGCATTATCGGCCTGGGCCGAATCGGCAGCGAAATTGCACAGCGCGCAAGAGCTTTCGGCATGACGGTTCATGTGTTCGATCCGTTTTTAACTGAAGAAAGAGCAGGCAAAATCGGCGTCAACAGCCGTACGTTTGAAGAAGTGCTTGAAAACGCAGATATCATTACCGTCCACACTCCTTTAACAAAGGAAACAAAAGGATTGCTTAATAAAGAAACGATTGCCAAAACAAAAAAAGGCGTTCGCCTTGTAAACTGTGCAAGAGGCGGAATAATTGATGAAGCCGCGCTTTTGGAGGCGCTGGAAAGCGGCCATGTCGCAGGAGCTGCGCTTGACGTGTTTGAAGTGGAGCCGCCTGTTGAATCAAAGCTTCCTGATCATCCGTTAGTGATTGCCACACCTCATTTAGGCGCTTCCACAAAAGAAGCCCAGCTGAATGTCGCTGCTCAAGTGTCGGAAGAGGTCCTGCAGTTTGCAAAAGGCCTGCCTGTCATGTCAGCGATCAACCTGCCGGCAATGACAAAAGACGAATTCAAAAAAATTCAGCCGTATCATCAAATTGCTGACAAAATCGGCAGCCTCGTGTCCCAGTGCATGAAGGAACCCGTAAAGGATGTCGCAATACAATATGAAGGAACCATCGCCAAACTTGAAACATCGTTTATTACAAAAAGCCTGCTGTCCGGCTTCCTAAAACCGCGTGTTGATTCAACGGTTAATGAAGTCAATGCCGGCGGTGTCGCTAAGGAACGCGGTATCAGCTTCAGTGAAAAGATTTCCTCCTCTGAATCTGGATATGATAACTGCATCAGCGTAAAAGTAGCCGGAGACCGGAGCACATTTACATTAACGGCTACGTATATCCCGCACTTCGGTGAGCGTATCGTTGAATTGAACGGATTTAATATTGACTTAAACCCTGCCGGACACCTTGTGTACATCCAGCATCAAGATACAACCGGCGTTATCGGGCGTGTCGGCCGCATCCTCGGTGATAATGATGTCAATATCGCCACCATGCAGGTAGGACGTAAAGAAAAAGGCGGAGAAGCGATCATGATGCTTTCTTTTGACAAACACTTAGATGAAAAAGTCGTCAATGAGCTGACCGCTATTCAGGATATTGTATCCGTTAAATTGATTGACCTTCCATAACAAGCGAAAAACCCAAAACATCATGTTTTGGGTTTTTCTATCTGTTTACTGAACAGGAATCGGATTAGGCGCAGCGGGAACAGAAATCGGCTTTGTTACATCATATTCCCCGATCTTTTTTGCACGCGTATGTGTAAACAGCACTTCTGAAAAACCAAATTCTTTCGCAGTGAGCAGCAGCCCTTCAATCATCAGAATACCCTTTAACGAATCTTCCGCTGTTTGTTTCCCCGAAAATTGAATTCGTAACTGCTGATGGCTTTCACCTTCAGATACGGATGCTATTGAATCAGCCTCAATCACACCGGCAGTATGAGAACCTCTGCCTGTTTTCATTCCGTCAATGGCCTTCTTTACAGAATCATAGGTTTGTTCAGACGGAATAAGATATTCTTGTCCCAGATCGTCGTGATAAGAAAAATACGCCCTGTTTTTCTTCTTCGGTACGGGAATCTCAGTGGATATTCCGTAAGATTTTCCGAATTCCAGTCCGGTGCTGCTTTGAATGTTTGTGACTTTGATTCGTTCATAAGGGCTCCATGACAGAGTTTCTTTCAGCATTTTTTGTAATAAATCAGCTTCTGCTGAGGATTCAATCGCAGCGCGCTGGTTTATTTGCACAAGCAAATCCTTCTGGTCTTCGGTCACTTTTACACCGTCCAAAAGTTCCGGAACTGACATGAAAGAATCAGGCACATTTACATTTCTTCCTTCTGTCAGCGCTTCTTCAATTGACTCGTTCGGCTTATTTTTTTCAAAACTGACGGGGATCACTGCAGACGTTTTAGAATCGGCAAACGCCATGGTAATGTAATTGTTTTTTTCTTTTTTTGAGACGACAAATGTTTTCTGATCCGGCTTGCCAGGTTCTGCCTGGCGAGTTTTTACAGTTTGCTGCTCATCAGCTGCAAGCTGGCTGCCGGATTCATTTTTTGTCAGCAGGTGAGGAGATATGATAAATGCGATGCACAATGCGCACGCTGCGGCTGCGGCGGGGCCAATCCAGGTTCGGATCGGTTTTTTTTTGTATTTTACCATTTGAATGTTCCGGTAAACGGCATCAGGCGAGCGATGGTCTCTAACCGCCGGAAGTTGTCTTAACAACTCCTTTACTCTTTCTTCGTTCCAGTATGACTTCATTATCCATTAGCTCCTCCCTCAAAAGCTCCATCTGTTTCCGAAGTACTTTGAGCCCTCTGTGTTGGGTCGTTTTGACTTTGCTTTCCGAGAAGCGGAGAGCGGCGGCTGTTTCCTGAATGGAATAACCCTGAATAAATCTCAAGATTATAACAGCCCTTTGATCGATGGTGCAATGATCAAGCGCAGTATAAATTTCCCGGACATTTTCGTTCTGAACGGCGAGTTCGTCCGGAAGCAAATGCTGATCTCTGACATCTTGTGTATCCCAATCAAATGTACCCATGATACGCTGTCTGATCGTTTGCTGCTTGCGGAACCAGTCAATCGCCACATGGCGCGCAATCGACAAAAGCCATGTTTTTTCACTGCTTCTTCCTTCGAATGTATGATAAGAATTCAAGACGCGGATATACACTTCCTGCGCCAAATCCTCGGCCTGGGTCTTATCCTTTACCATATAAAACAAAAACTGGTATAAATCTTGATGGTATGTATCATATAATACCTGAAAGGTTTCTTCCATAGGAAACCCCTCCGTTCACTTTTTTGTCGTATAAATAGGTTGAAAAGTTACATTACAACTATATTACGAGAAACTGGAATTTGGAAGGGAATTTATATTAACATATTCTTAAATTTTTAAGGGAGAAATAAATAAAAAAACACCCGCCGGATATGCGGGTGTTTCGTATGGAACAAGATTGTTCGTCAATTTCAGACGCCCTCTTGCGTTTTTGTCGGAATATAAAAGGTAAACGTCGTTCCCTTGTCGATTCTGCTGTGCACCGCAATCGAACCGCCGTGGGCTTCCACGATGTTTTTAACGATGGCAAGACCGAGCCCCGTGCCTGCCCTGCCTCTTGTCCGTGCTTTATCCGCTTTATAAAAACGCTCGAAAATAAAGGGCAGATCCTCCTCCGGAATACCAGAACCGGAATCCTTGATATCGATCTTCAAACCGTCTTTTACGGTTTGGGCGGCGATATGAACGCTTCCGCCGCACTCGGTGTGGCGCAGCGCGTTGTCAATGAGATTCGTAAAGACTTGCTCCATTTTGTCCTCATCAAACGCACATTCCGGTTCCGTCACTGATATATCTTCTGTGAGCGCAACTCCCTTTTCCTTGGCTACTCCGGAAAATTTACGGGAGATTTTTTCCAGAAATTCATGCAGATTGACTTTCTCATAGTGAAGCCCCGTATGACCCGATTCCATTCTTGCCAAATCCAGCAAATCATTTACGAGCCGTCCCATGCGCAGGGATTCATCGTAAATAATTTGGGCAATCTCTTTTTTGTCATCTTCCGAGCTTGCGATATCATCCACTATCGCTTCACTGTAACCTTGCAGCATAGAGATCGGCGTTCTGAGTTCATGGCTGACGTTGGCTATAAAATCCTCACGCAATTTATCAAGCCTGCGCTCTTCGGTCATATCCCGGAGCACGGCAACAGCGCCGCGGACGTGTGATTCCGCATAAAGAGGCGACATCAAGAGCACCCATGACCTTCCTTGGAGAGTCATTTCAATCATTTGTTCTTTTTCTGTGCTGACGGCATTTTGGAACAGTTCTTTCGCTTCCGGCGGAAGATTGTCATCTTCTTTTATGTTCATATTCTGCTCATAATACCAGGCCTGCAGAAAACGTTCAGCCGGCGGATTGGTCACCAAAATGGTCCCGTCAATATTAATGGTGATGACCCCGTCCGCCATACTGCTCAAAATGTTCGACAGCTGTTCTTTTTCCTGGTTCAGGGCATTGATATGAAAGTTGAGCTGCCGGCCCATCTGGTTAAAGGCAATGGCGAGCTCCCCGATTTCATCTTGAGTGAGGATCGGAATTTTCGTGTCAAACTTTCCTTTTGCCAGATCCTGTGCGCCCTCCCGCATTTTTCGGAGCGGGTACGTTACCCTGCTTGATAAAAAGAAGGCGAAAAACGTCGTCAGCACGATGGCAATGCCCGCGGCAAGAAAGATGTAACGGGTCGTATGTTTAGTCGTGTCTTTTACAGCAAGCAATGATTGCGATAAAAAGACCATGCCTTTTTTGCCGTCTTTTTCATAAGGCACTCCGACGATCAGCCGTTCGGTGTCATTCGGCCCGGCACGTTTGCTAACTTTTTTATGGCTGTTCAGCGCTTTGTGTAAATCACGGTCACGTTCAATTTGCGACAACGTAATGGATGATAAATGATTATCATCATTGGGCGAATACCAAACATGTTTATCATCCTGAATGATCGCAATGCTCGTTAAATTGTCAGCCAGCTCCCACATGATGGATCTTGCCAGAGCCTGGTCTTCATGATTTTCTAAAATGACCGCAAGTTTATCGGCAAGCTGCGTTAAATCTTCTTCCGCTTCTTCGACATGATAATTTTCTATAAATTCCAGCAAAAGCACGGTTAAAATGAATAAAACGATTAACACGAGCGAAAGAATGGTAAACCAAAGCTTTCCTACTACGCTTTTCCAAAATTTCATTCAGCGCCTACCTCAAATTTGTACCCTACTCCCCATACGGTGACGATTTTTTTCGCCGCTCCCGGGGAAACTTTGTTCAATTTTTCACGAAGCCGTTTTACATGAGTATCCACCGTTCTGAGATCACCGAAAAATTCGTACTGCCACACTTCTTTTAAGAGTTTTTCCCGGTCATACACCTTATCAGGCGTTTTCGCCAAAAAGTACAGAAGCTCGTATTCCTTCGGCGTCAGGCTCACTTCCGTGCCGTCTGCAGTCACTCTGTGGGCATCGTGGTCGATTGAAAGGTGAGAAAAAACGAGCACATTTTTAGTCGGCGTATTGGCGGTAAAGTATGACGTTTGGGAAGCCCTTCTCAAAAGCGCCTTCACACGAAGCACCACTTCTCTCGGGCTGAAAGGCTTCACGATATAGTCATCCGTTCCGGCTTCAAATCCCTGCACGCGGTTGGCTTCTTCCCCTTTTGCAGTCAGCATAATGATCGGAGTGGCTTTTTTTTCTCTGAGCTGGCGGCAGACTTCTATTCCGTCTGTTCCCGGCATCATTAAATCAAGCAGCACGAGATCATAATCTGATGCCAGCCCCATCTTTATGGCTTCATCGCCGTTTTCCGCTTCTTCAATAACGTAGTTTTCCCGTTCAAGGTACATTCTTAAAAGGCGGCGAATTCTGGCTTCATCATCTACTACTAAAATTTTAGTTTCATTTGTTTGATCCATCGTTTTCCCCCTGCTTTCCTTCTGTTACTATCATTTTAACAAAATGTGCGGCGGCTTGAGAACTGTATCGCTTTCTGGTCTATGCGTACGAATGAAGTCCGGCTAGCACAAGATTAACAAAAATTAAGTTAAACATAATAATGGCAAAGCCGATCACAGCAAGCCATGCGGATTTCTCGCCATGCCAGCCTCGTGACAGCCGCAAGTGCAAATAAGCGGCGTAAAATAAAAAGGTAATGAGAGCCCACACTTCTTTCGGGTCCCAGCCCCAAAACCGCGTCCATGCGAGCTGCGCCCAAATCATCGCAAACACGAGGGCGCCGAGAGTAAACACCGGAAATCCGATTGAAACGGCACGGTAGCCGACTTCATCAACCAAATCCAGGTTCACGTTCTTTACGAGCGGACTGATAAATGCGCTGATTCTTTTTCTGAGTATCAGCCTGAGTGCGCCGTATAACACCAGCCCCGCACCAAGCGACCAAATTACCGTATTTACTTTTCTGCCGGAAAAAATGGCGGGAAGATTAATAACCGGTTTCATCGCGCCTTCTGTGAGCAGTTCTCCGTCATGCGGCCCGACAAGTGCGGGCATATCGTATACCATGACACTTTTATTCTGTTTTTTATCCACCCAATTAAACTCGGCTTTATAATCAGCAAGCCGGAATGCCGATGTTACTGCGATAAACGCCACGGCCGTCACGAGGATAAACATGATGACTTCAAGCCAAAACGTTTTTTTGCTCGGCTTTGACTGGTCGACATGTTTTAACAGAAATATAACCCCGGCGACAAAGCTGATGGCAAGGATAGCTTGACCGAGCGCCGCTGTCGTCACGTGAATATACAGCCAATTGCTCTGCAGTGACGGAATAAGCGGCGTAATATCCGTCGGAAACATGCTCGCGTATGCAATAAGCAGCAGCGCAATCGACAATGTAAACATTCCTAAAGACGGCAGTTTATAAATAAAGTAAAGAATAATAAAAGCAAGGACAAGCATCATGCCGAAAGACGTGGTAAATTCAAACATATTGCTGACAGGCGCATGACCGCTTGCAGCCCATCTCGTAATAAAGTAGCCGAGATGACATAGAAATCCGATAACCGTTAAGGTAATCCCAATTGCCGCCCAGCGGCCCTTTCCGTCCTTTTTGCCTTTAGTTCCCCGGATGGCGCCGCCGAAAATCGGGACAGCGATTAAATAAATCAAAAAGGCAGCATAAAGAAAATTTGCGCTCAGCTCCGCCATGACACCACTCCTTTTTCACTAGGCCTGATTTTTCATCAGTTCTTTTTGATCAGCCGGTTCTGAAATCCCTGTTCCGTTAAGAACATATTCGATATCCTTTTTCAAACCGAACCAGTTTTTGTTCGTATGTCCCGCCACCAGCACTTCTCCGTCTCCTCTATGCAGCCAGATTCTTCTGTGCTGCCAATACATGCCTTGAATGACGCCGATCATAAAGATCGCACCGCCGACGGCAAGAACCCATAAGGTTAAATCCTTTCTGACGGTAAGCCCCGTAATGTTTTTCGTTTCGACATGATCGAATTTTAATTTGTACTTATTATGGCCTGAACCCTCAACGGTCTGCTGGATCGCAACAAAGCTTTTCTCCCCTTTCGGTTTGTCAGGCGCAATGACCTTAAAGACAAAAGCCGGATTGTTAGGGACCTTTGTTTTCGTACTCGGTTCTCCGTCCTTGTTAAAATAAAAATCAGGAAGATAGCTGGCGATCTCCACTTTGTAACCGTTACCAAGATCATAGTCCGTATCAGGATCAAGAAGGTTTATCTTCAGCTTCCCGAATGATTGTTTTGTTTTTTGATCAATCAGCTGAAACACCATTTGATCCAGCTGGTTTTCTTTATAATCCACTTGATAAACAGAAAAGGAATCAAACCGCAGCGGTTCATTGACACGGATATTTTCTTCTTTGATTCGTTTAAGCTTCGGTTTTTCGCCGAACACGATATCGCCTTCCCTCTTGTAAAGAACGGCGTCCGTCTTAAAGGTTTTGGCGACCTTACCGTTTCCGGCCCTGTCAATGGCGTCGGCGAATACTTTATCTTCGGTTTTTTTGTTATACGTCTGCATGCTGAATTGGTTATTCTTCAAATAATATTTGCCGTCAGTGCCGGGAATCGGAGCAGTTTCTCCTTCACGGACCCAGAGGGTTTCATCGACATACATTCCCGGTACAAATCTCAGCATTGCACCGATGAGAAAAATAATCAGGCCAATGTGGTTCACATAAGGTCCCCATCTTGAAAAGCGGCCTTTTTCAGCAAGAATGCTTCCCTCTTTTTCTCGCAATCTATAATGTTTTTTCTTTAATTGGGTTTTGATTCTGTCTGCCGTGTCATCGGTCAGCCCGGTTTCTGTCCGGCTGTACAGGCGCTGCCTTCGCAAAAAGACAGGATTTCGCCGCACACCTTGATTCTTGAGCGCTCTGTATAGGGGAATCACCCGATCCAGGCTGCAAATGACAAGAGAAATGCCGATTGACGCGATCAGAAGCATATACCACCAAGAACCGTATAAATGGTGAAGACCTAAAAGATAATAGATTTTGCCGATTGTGCCGTATTGCTGTTCATAGTATGTATCTGGCTGGGCGCCCGGAGGCAAATAGGCTTCCTGCGGAAAAATGGTGCCGAACGCTGACGCGGCAAGTGTGATAACGATCAGCCATATTCCGACTTTAACGGAAGAAAAGAAATTCCATATTTTATCAATGATTGTTTTGTTATACGTTTGTGAACGCCTTGCGCTTCCGTCGTATCTCATATCGGCAAGCTGCGCCTGATGATCATCGAGCGGCCTTCCGCAAGATTCACATAAAACTGTCCCGGCGGGATTTATATGTCCGCATTCGCATTTGACCTTTTTCATGAAGACGCCTCCGGCTTAATTAAATTCATATAATCATGAACCATGCGTTCTGTCATTGTGCCGGTCACCACTTTAACAATTTTCCCCTCGGGATTGATTAAAAAAGTTGTCGGCAGCGGCGATACGCCGTACGCGTCCAGCACTTGGCGGTCAGTATCGAGCGCAACCGGGAAATTGACGCCGTATGATGTCATAAAGTTATGTACTGCAATTTTTGATTCTCCGACATTTACCGCAACCACCTCGACGCCGAGGTCTTTAAAATGCTTATATTGGTTTGCCATGTAAGGAAATTCCTGTTTGCACGGATCACACCACGTTCCCCAGAAATTCAGAAAAACACCTTTTCCTTTTAATTGGCTCAGCTCTATGAGCTTGCCCTCCGTATCTTTCAGCGCGAAATTCGGGGCCTTGGACCCCTCAGATATACGTTCCCCGTTCGTATAGACAGCATTGTAAATGGTATATCCGAGCGCGCAGAGTAAGACGAGAAGGATGCCGGTCCGAATGAATAAACGCCGCCGTTTTTTGTTCATTGTTCACTGCTCCCCTCCCCTGCTTGCAAATCCATTCAATTATATCATTTTCACGTTTTGTAATTTTTGAAGGTTATGTGAAAATTAGAAAGCGTTTTTACCGTGATCAGCTAAAGCCCGCAGCCTTTTCACCTCATGCGGCGTCAGCTCTCTTGCGTCCCCCGTGTGCAGGCCTCTTAAATTTAAAAACGCGTATTCCTCACGTTTGAGTTTCAGCACGTCATGGCCGATCGCTTCGAACATACGGCGGACCTGTCTGTTTCGGCCTTCATGAATGGTCAGCTGGATAATACTTGTCTGTTTTCTTTTGTCCAAAGAAAGCAGTTTCGCTCTGGCAGGCGCTGTTTTGCCTTCTTCAAGCTGGATGCCGCGCTCAAGCTTACGAAGAAGTTCTTTTGAAGGAATTCCTTTGACTTTTGCGACATACGTCTTATCAATTTCGTATTTCGGGTGCATGAGTTTGTTGGCAAACTCACCGTCATTTGTCAGCAATAAGAGCCCGCTCGTATCATAATCAAGACGGCCGACCGGATAAATGCGCTGAGGCACTTCCTTGAAAAAGTCGGTTACCACTTTACGCCCTTTGTCGTCCTCCGCTGCAGAAATCACTCCTCTCGGCTTATAGAGCAGAAAGTACACAGGCTCTTCCCGTTCCACCTTTAATCCGTTTACTTCAATTTGATCAGAGCCGGTTACTTTTACGCCAAGCTCTGTTATTACTTTTCCATTCACCTTTACTTTTCCTTCTTTAATCAGCTCTTCTGCCTTTCTGCGTGATGCCACGCCGGCGTGAGCAATAACTTTTTGCAGTCTTTCCATGTCTTTCACCTCAAGTATAATCTTACTTTTTTCCCCCTGAACAAACAAGCTTTTTCAAGGAGCAGTTATTCTGATATATAAAAAGCGCCTGAATCAGGCGCTTCCAAATAATAATGTAACAATGATGATTGATGCAACCACCCCGATCAGATCGGCGAGAAGGCCCACCTTTAATGCGTCGCCCATTTTTTTGATGCCGACTGCTCCGAAGTACACGGTGAGGACATATAAAGTCGTGTCCGTTGACCCCTGCATGACTGATGCCAGCCTGCCGATAAATGAATCAGGCCCGTATACAGCGATGAGATCCGTCGTCATGCCAAGCGCCGCTGTACCTGATATCGGGCGGATCAGTGCAAGCGGCACCACTTCAGCGGGAATGCCGATTGCCGTAAAGACGGGCTTGCACATCCCCATCACAAAATCAAGCGCGCCTGATGCACGGAATACAGTAATGGCGACAAGCATCCCCACCAAATACGGAATGATGGAAAAAGCAATCTCAATTCCTTCCTTTCCGCCTTCAACGAACGATTCATAGGTCGGAACTTTCTTAATGGTGCCGTAAATAAGAATGCCGGCGATAATAATCGGAATCATTGCTAAAGACAGCCAATTGACCATTTCCATTCGCTTACCTCCCCTTCTTTTTGCGGCGATAGCAGAAATAGCGGTCGATCAAAATCGCGCCGATTCCTGATATCAGGGTCGCTAAAATGGTCGGTCCGACGATATCGGTCGGCGCCTTTGCCGAATAAGCCATTCGCACGGCGATTACGGTTGTCGGAATCAATGTAATGCTTGATGTATTCACCGCCAAAAAGGTAATCATGGAGCGGCTGGCCTCCGTGCGGTTTCCGTTCAGCTTTTTCATTTGTTCCATCGCTTTAATGCCAAGCGGGGTCGCGGCATTTCCCAATCCGAAAAAGTTTGCCATCAAATTGGATAAAATATATCCCATTGCCGGGTGGTCAGGCGGAATATCAGGAAAGAGCTTTGAAATAAACGGGCGGCATATTCTGCTGAATATATCCAAAAGCCCCGACTGTTCGGCTATTTTCATCAGTCCAAGCCAGAAAACGAGGACGCTCATCAGTCCGAATGAGATCGTCACCGCTTCTTTAGCCCCTTTGAAAACAGCTTCATTCACATCCGGCAGGGTTCCGTTATACATCGCAAATACAAGTCCGATCACCGTCAGGCCGACCCAGATTAAATTGACCATTTTGCCCCGCCCACAGCGCTCATAAACAGGCTCGTAAATGTTTCGATGAAGTGTTTTTTCGGTTTTTTACGGCGTTCATTTTCGTAATAGACCGGCAGTTTGGCGATGATTTCCCCCTTGTGCATGACAGTCATCTGACCGACGACATCAGGAATTAATGACGCGTCTTTTTTCCAGGCTTTTTTCGGCTTGATCAAGGTGGTGCTGATTTTGACATCTTCGATTTCGTCTTCTTTTAATAGGTAGCGGACATCGCGGCTGATAAAGGCGTGTTTTCCGTAAAATGTGTTTTTCAGCTTCGGTATTTCTCCTTTTTTGGCGACGATATATGTTTTATAATGTTCAAATACATAGTTAAACATATTCATATGGTCATCCCAATCGTCCGGATCATTAATAGTGACCGTGATCAGATCAGTGCCGTCTTTTGAAGCGGTCGAGACCAAAGTCCGCCTTGCAATTTTCGTAAAGCCCGTTTTCCCGCCTGTACTGTAAGGGTAAAGCCCCGTCAGCAGCTTATTTTTATTCCTCCACACCCGGTCCATCGTTTCGGCTTTATACACTTTTGTTCCCGAGACGGTCCGATAGTCTTTGATTTTCATTGCATACTTTGTCAAAAGCGCCATGTCGTAAGCGGTTGAATATAAATTTTCATGGTCGTCCAGCCCGTGGGGATTTTGGAATTTCGTATTTTCCATTCCGATTTGCTCCGCTTTTTGATTCATCATAAATACAAATCCGTCAAGGCTGCCGCCCACATACTCAGCAATCGCTGCAGCGGCGTCATTTCCTGACCTCAGCATGAGCCCGTAGACGAGGTCCTTCAGCTTAACCTTTTGTCCTGGCTGCAGATAAATCGCTGAACCTTCCGTTTTCACGGCGTTGGGAGAAATCGTGACGGTCTCTTCCATCTTTCCCGATTCAATTGCAAGTACGGCTGTCATGATTTTGGTAATGCTTGCGATCCGCCGCTTATGGTGTTCATCTTTTGCAAATAAAACCCTGCCTGATGCTCCGTCAATAATAATCGCGCTTTTTGCGCTGACATGTATTTGGGCATGTGCTGTATTGCCGTCTATGATAGAAAGAAAAAAAATAAAAGTCAGAAGGAATACAACAGCTTTTTTTAGAAAGCGCATGAATGCTCACGTCCTTGTTGTGGTTTGTACAAGTTTATGCGCATGTCCATGACTTATGAATAACATTTATATCTGTTCAGCATAAAAAAACTCCCCCGGTATGGGAGAGTTTTTATCTGACAGAAGCGATATTTGAACCTGAGGCTTCATATTGCGCCAGTTCTTCCCGCATGTGCAGAAAATCCCGGCTGAGCGCCAAAAGCAAGCTCTGCAGTGAGTCCGGCACGTGCTGATAAAATTGAATGGCGCTTTGGTCTGTATAAGCCGCACGGCTGTTTTCATACCACGTATCTTTTTTGGGCATAAAAAATTCTTCTACGCACTGATGATACACTTTAAAAAGCATTTTTTCCGCACTTGCCTCTTGAAACGGCTCCTGGATTAAGAGCCGGCGGCAGGCCTCCTGGGCACCTTCGCAAAAGACGGTCATTCTTCTCAGAACACTGAGCACGTCCCGGCAATACGCCTCATCCGCACCTCCGGAAGCCTGCATATCCGGTAATGTTGTATGGTTTAAATAGCTGCTGACCATCGTGACAACCTTGGCTAAAAATTCGCCTGTTTCTTCTGTATGGGCCCTCACAATCGAATTTCCCATTCTGTCCGTTTCCTTCCTCTCTTGTACTTCGTATCTTGCGTCATTCATCAATGGCCTTTCCCTACTATCGTATGATGAAAAACTGCTATTATTTTATATCCTCAAAAGTTTGGTTGAAGTTTTCAAAGAATAAATCGGCTTCCTCTTGAAGAACGTCTTCTTCCCCATGCTCAGGCAATGGCGGCAGTTCGTCCAATGTTTTCAAACCGAATTGTTCAAGAAACACCGATGTCGTGCCGTATAATATCGCCCGGCCGGGACCGTCAGCGCGCCCGACTTCACACAGCAGCGCTTTTGACACGAGGCTGTGCAAAATCCGTTCTGATTTCACTCCCCGGATATCTTCAATTTCCGCCCGTGTGATCGGCTGTCTGTAAGAAACAATCGCCAGCACTTCTAACGAAGCCTGGGATAACCCTTTTGACGGCACTTCAATTAATTTTTTCAAATATGGAACGAACTCTTTTTTCGTTGAAAGCATATACGTATCCGCATACTCAGTAAGCTCGATGCCTCTGTTTTCTTCCTTGTACTGTGCTGCGACTTCTTCCATTATTCCGGCCAGTTCCGCCTCTTCTATTTCAAGCACCGTTACTAATTGCTTTTTAGTCAGCCCTTCATCACCCGCCGCATACAGCAGGGCCTCCACAATTGCTTTCCAATTCACGATATCAAGCGCCATGAATGGATTCACTCCCCGTAATGTATATATCTGAAAAGTTTTCTTCCTGCTCAATCAGGATCAGCTGATTTTTCATCAGCTCAAGAACGGCTAAAAAAGTCACGACAAGATGGTCTTTTTGCTCATACGGAAAAAGCTCCATAAAGTTCATTCTTTTTCCCGCCGTCTTAAGGCTTTTTACGATTTCGTTCATTCTCTCTTCAATCGGTATTTCCTGTCTTGCAATGGTCGTTTCTTTCGGACGCGTGATTTTTTTCCGCTGGAGAACCTTTTGAAACGCGCCGATCATATCATAGACGGTAACCGACAGTTTCTGCTCCGTCTGTTTCATTTCTTTCGCATACTCACTTAAGTCACTCGGCGGCTTTGTAAAAGATTTTTGCCTTTCCTCTTCCCGCTCTTTTAAATACTTCGCAGCGCTTTTATATTTTCTATACTCAATCAGCTTTTCAATCAGCTCATCGCGAGGGTCTTCTTCTTCAAGCATTTCATCTTCAAAAAGCTCTTCTTCTTGTTTCGGAAGCAGCATTCTGCTTTTAATGCTGAGCAAAGTCGCCGCCATGACTAAATATTCGCTGGCTACGTCAAGCTCAAGCACTTGCATTGTATGTACATATAATAAATATTGTTCTGTAATGGTTGCCACGGGTATGTCGTATATGTCGATTTCCAGACGGTTAATTAAATGAAGCAGCAGGTCCAATGGGCCTTCAAACGTATCAATTTTCACTTGATATTCTACCATTATCTCACCATTTTCAATATCACTCTCATTGCCGGAAAAACTGGCTACCCTTTAGTATAATCCACCAAAATGCTCTCGTCCAATACTTTTATAAACGGGCTCTGTTATTTAGAAAATACTGAAAAAGAAGATACCCGCCTATACCTACAAAGGCGGATATACATATGATACTCGTGTAAACATGAAACAAAGGGAGGCTGATTGTACATGGATGGAGCTTGGTTCGGCGGAGGATTTGCATTAATTGTCGTTCTGTTCATTTTGCTCGTCGTTGTAGGAGCGTCTTTCATCTGCTAGTCCGGCAGGAAGCAGAAATCAAGCCGCTCTTTTTTCCTTTTATTTGCGCTGTGTTACACTAGGCTTAGCATAAAAGGGGGAAGCGGCTTGTATCCAAAAGCTTATATCGGCTTTTTGGCCGAATTTCACGCAACAAGAGATTATTTTGAATGTCATGAACTGTTAGAGGAATATTGGAAAGAAAGTCCGCCTAAGGAGCGAAACATGTATTGGGTCGGACTGATTCAGCTTGCCGTCGCTTTATACCATCAGCGGAGGCAAAATCAAACCGGGGCCAAACGGCTGATAGCCAGCAGCTTACGCATTCTGCGGTCTGAAGAACAGGCTGTCCGTTCTCTCGGACTGAGTTATCCGCGGCTGATTGAGCTGATCGAATCGCTGTCAGACGATATAGAAGCAGGCTCACCGTATAAAAGCGTCATGCTGCCGATTATCGATGAAAACCTGAAGGAAGCATGTCTTGCAGAATGCCGCCGGAAAGGATATACGTGGGGGCAAAACAGCATATTAACCGATACCTTTCTTATCAATAAGCATCGCCTGCGGGACAGGACAGATGTCATCATGGAACGCAATCGGGAAATCGAGAGAAGAAAAAAAAACAGAGGCTGACCGCAAGCCTCTGTTTTCGTATAAACAACCAAAGCCCGAAACAGGATTGCCGTTTCGAGCTTTGGAACCGGAAGGCGCTTTAGCCTTCCTTAGTTATTATATGAGATATCTTGATCTGCTTGATGTTGACAGCGTTCAAAAAAGCTTTGCGTTAATTCATTTGGAACGATCGCCTCTGTTTTAAATAAACGTTTTAAGGCGTCCATCATTTGTTTTCCGATTCCTTGATGGCGGTGAGAAGGATTCACGCTGATATGGCGGATTTCAACTTCAGAATCTTTTTTTTCGATTCCGATGGCTCCGACGATATCTTCATCCTCTTTCCACAGAAAGAGCTGGCAGCCAGTATCCGTTTCATAGTCCTTCATTGTCTGCTGAAGCTGCTTGAGATCTTTTTCATTCGGCATAAATGACAGAAGACCCATCGCAATCTTTTCAAACGATTTTTTATAACGAATTAACATAAAAACCCCTCTATATCCAAAATGTCCATTCATGTCTATCAAACGGATAAATAAAGGTGATCCGTTTTCTCACATTATATCATTTTCGCCGCGGTTTTAAACTCTTTTCATCAAATTATTCAAATGAACGGTTTAAATTTGCCATTTCGATGGCGGATACTGCGCAATCTGCCCCCTTATTTCCGGCCTTTGTACCGGCTCGCTCGATGGCTTGTTCAATGGTTTCCGTTGTCACGATGCCGAAAATAACCGGCACGCCCGCCGCGCTTCCTGCCTGCGCAATTCCTTTCGCGGCTTCGTTGCAGACATAGTCGTAATGCGTTGTCGCTCCTCTGATGACCGTGCCGAGTGTAATGACGGCATCGTATTTTTTCGTTTCCGCCATTTTTTTCGCCGCAAACGGAATTTCAAATGCTCCCGGCACCCAGGCAACGTCAATATCGCCTGACTCTACACCGTGGCGAAGCAATGTATCTTCCGCGCCGCTTAACAGCTTGCTTGTAATAAATTCATTAAATCTGCCGACGACGATTCCGATTTTAAGTCCTGTTCCAACTAGGTTTCCTTGTATAATATTCATATGATATCCATCCTTTTTTGTGTGTTTTGTTTTTAGAAATGAAGCAGGTGTCCGAGTTTTTCCATTTTGGTTTGCAAATATTGTTTGTTATGCTCTTTTGCTTCCATTTGAAGCGCCACCCGCTCGGAAATGCTGAGGCCGTATCCTTCAAGGCCGGCGATTTTCCGGGGATTATTTGTCAGAAGCTTCATATTCTGAACCCCTAAATCACGGAGTATTTGAGCGCCGATGCCGTAATTGCGCAAATCAGGCAGGAAGCCGAGCGCCTCATTGGCTTCAACCGTGTCATACCCTTGTTCTTGCAATTGATATGCTTTTAATTTGTTAATTAACCCGATGCCTCTCCCTTCCTGGCGCAAATACAATAAGACCCCCCTGCCTTCTTCAGCAATTTGCGCAAGCGCTGCGTGCAGCTGAGGCCCGCAATCACAGCGATGGGAAGCAAACACGTCTCCCGTCAGACACTCTGAATGCACTCTGACCAGAACGGGCTCCTCATTAAATGGCACATCACCCATTACAAATGCGAGATGCTCTTTTCCGTCTACTTCGTTTGTGTATCCGTAAACGCTAAAAGTACCGAAGTCAGTCGGAAGCGTAATCTCAACTTCTCTGTTGACAAGCGTTGTCATGTTGTAGCGGTACTCTATTAAATCTTTAATCGTAATCATTTTTAACTGATGCCGGTTAGCGATTTCAGCTAATTCGGGAACTCGGGCCATCGTGCCGTCTTCATTCATAATTTCACAGATGACTCCGGCTCCTTTCGACCCGCAGGCTTCCGCAAGGTCAACCGCCGCTTCCGTGTGGCCCGCCCGCTTCAGGACACCGCCTTTTTTTGCGATTAACGGGAAAATATGTCCGGGCCGCTGAAAATCAGCAGATACTGATTCTTCATCAAGCAGCGCCTGAATGGTAAGTGAACGTTCTTGCGCACTGATTCCCGTTTTTGTCAGCCTGTGGTCGATGCTTACCGTAAAAGCGGTCTGGTGGGAATCGGTATTATGATCCACCATCGGATAAAGATCTAGGCGAGCTGCGATGTCTTCACAAAGCGGCGTGCAGATCAAACCTCTTCCGTGTGTTGCCATAAAATTCACCACTTCTGGCGCAGCATGCTCAGCAAGCGCTACGAAATCTCCTTCGTTTTCTCTGTCTTCATCATCGACAACGATGATGACTTCGCCTTTTTTCAGTGCTTCTAACGCTTCTTCTATCGGATGAAACATATCGATCTCCCTCTCTAAAAGCCGTTCTCGCTTAAAAAGGCTTCTGTGATAGTTTGATTGCTCTTGTTTTGATCTGTTTTGTGCAAAAAGCGATATAAGTATTTCCCGATCATGTCACACTCAATATTTACGATAGAGCCGACGGTTTTCGTCTGAAAAATCGTTTCTGTGATCGTATGCGGGATGACCGATACCGTCACGCTTTCGTCCGTCAAACCGAAAATCGTTAAGCTGACGCCGTCTACCGTAATTGAACCTTTTAATACAAGCGTTTTCGTTAATTCGGGAGACAGTTTCAAATCGTAATATACGGCGTTGCTTTTTTTCTCTATCCGCGTAATCTCCGCCGTTCCGTCCACGTGGCCTGAAACAAAATGGCCTCCGAAACGCCCGTTTGCAGACATGGCTCTTTCCAAGTTGACTTTACTTCCTTTTGACAAGCCGTTCAGCGATGTCGCTTTTACTGTTTCCGGCATGACATCAACCGTAAATTGAGCGTTTGTAAACTCGGTTACGGTCAGGCAAATCCCGTTAACGGCGATGCTGTCGCCAAGCTTCACATCTTTTGTCACTTTTGAAGCCGCAATGGTTAAGGCCATGGAAAGGCCTTTCTTTTTTATTGTTTGGATCGTGCCTGTTTCTTCAACGATTCCTGTAAACATCGTCACCATCCTTTTCGTCTTGAGGTTTGGCCGTCAATTTAATATCCGGACCGATTTGGGTGATTTGTGTGAATTGTAAATGGGGGACATCTTTCATTGATTGAAAACCTTCACCGGAGATCAAGCTGGGAGCAAGCGTTCCTCCGATCAGTTTAGGGGCAAAATAGAAATGAAGCTCTTGAAAACAGCCTTCCTTGACAAAACTTCCGTGTACGGATGCTCCGCCTTCCACATATACCGACATAATGCCGTTTTCAGCGAGAATGCCGAGTACCTCGGGAATGTGAATCCGGTCTGTTTCAAGCGTAAATATTTTGATTCCGAGAGCGGCAAGCCGGTTTTTCTTTTCTTCGTCAGCCCCGTTTGCCGTAAAAATCCATGTCGGCGCAGCGCGGTCAGAGATGACGTTTGCCGTTTCAGGAATGGACAGTTTTGTGTCGAGAACGACTCTGACAGGCTGCTTCGGCGTTTCAGGGAGCCTGCAGGTCAGGCTCGGATTGTCAGCTTTGACAGTGCCTGCGCCGACAAGAATGCTTTGATGCGATTTCCTGTATTGCTGGGCATCAAGCCTTGCCGCCTCTGATGTAATCCATTTGCTGTCGCCCGTTTTGGTTGCAGTTTTTCCGTCAAGACTTGCAGCGGCTTTCAGCGTAACGTACGGAAGTCCCGTCCGCATGAAGTGAAGGAACATCTTATTAAGCTCTTCTGCCTGATGCTCTAGAATTCCTGTTGTCACTTCAATGCCCGCCGCTTCTAACATACTGATGCCTTTCCCGGCAACAAGCGGATTGGGGTCTTTCATGGCGATAAACACCCTTTTAATCCCCGACTTTATGATCAGATCGGCGCACGGCGGCGTTTTTCCGTAATGGCTGCACGGCTCAAGCGTTACATAGATATCAGCACCTTTGGCATGCTCGCCGGCCATCCTGATAGCGTGAACCTCCGCATGGTCCTCTCCGTATTTTAAATGGGCGCCCATTCCGACAATATGTCCGTCCTTGACGACAACCGCCCCGACAAGCGGATTGGACATTGTCTGCCCTTCGCCCCGTTTGGCAAGCTCTATCGCCGTATTCATATAGTATTCTTCCATCTCGTATCCCTCCTTTCTTTACGCAATTTGGCGTCAAAAAAGCCCCGAATGTTTACACAGTTCGGGGCTTTGCCATTTTTTATCCATAAGAAATAAGACTATACAACATAATTATTTTTGCATAGCTTCTCTCATCCTTCTCCCATCCAGACTTTCACTGTCGGCTTCAGCTTTTCACTGAATCCACCGTATGCGAATGCATACGGGTCACGGGCTGTAAAGCGCAGCAGAGCGCCTTATTACCGCCGGTCGGGATTTTCACCCAGCCCCGAAGGATACAATCAATATTTTTTTGTCCTTAGTCGCTATTATAACGATCCTTCACAGAAGGCGCAATGAATAAACACTTAAAATTTTTAGAAAAAAGAAAAAGCGCCCTTTTTACATAAGAGGCGCCGTTCGTTATTCATTTACTTTGACGACCTTCAGCAAACCGTCAATCCGGTTGGATTTGCTGAAATAAGCTTTGATTTTATCTCCTTCTTTAATATCGGAAAGATCTTGCTGCAGCTTATCTCCGTTAAAAATAATTTTTGTCCCGTTTGCTGCCGTGCCGTGATAATCAGAGCCGTCTATTTTCGTAATTTTGTATGTTTTCGTCGTATATTCTTCTTTTTCCTGGGACAGGGTTTGTCCGATTGCAGTCGGCACGTCTTTCAGCTCAATATCGTTTATCACCATGAAGCCGCCCGCCAATAAAAGCAGAAGCACAACTAAAATGGTTAACTTTGTTTTTATTCTTCCCATTTTCCAACCTCCAGCGCATATCAATCTATTCATTATTATGTAATATTCCTTTTTTTCATGAATAGAAAACCGTTGTTCCCTAAAGAATTATTCATATAACGTTCCGTAAAGGGAATATGTTTCATCTATCTGTAAAACTTTCTATCTATTTTATAGATATACGAATTTATGTTCTGTTTTTGAGGGTGAGGACGAAAATTTATAAAAAAAAGCAGTTTTCTATAAAAGAAAACTGCTAGGTGTGTCACTTCGTCTGGCGTATTTCGTTAAACGGGAAGAAGACGAATTTTGCTGTGCCGGCAATTTGTTTTTTCGTGAAAAGACCGAGCCCGTTGCGGCTGTCCATAGATTCTCTGCGGTTATCACCCATCACGAAATACTTGTCATCCGGCACTTTGACAGGACCGAAGTCATCCGTTAAATGGTCATAGCCGTCTTGCTTCGCTTTTTTCTTATTAGCCGCCAAATAAGGTTCGGACACTTTTTTTCCGTTGATGTACAGCTGGTCGTTTTTCATTTGCACCGTGTCGCCGGGAAGTCCGATAATGCGTTTTACATAGTGCTCGTTCTCGCCGTTCAAGACAACGATTTGGCCCCGCTTAAACTCGCTTATGTATTTGACCGTCATATTGACAAAAATCCTCTCGCGGTCATCCAGGGTCGGATTCATTGATTTACCGTCAACGACATAAGGAGCAAATAAAAAGTTGCGGATGAGCACTGCCAGGATGACAGCGATGATGATGGCTTTTGTCCAATCTAGTACGGCGCTTTTTTTAGAAGTTTTTTCTTTTTCTGATTTCAACTGATTTCCTCCCATTAGCTATGGTCCTTTTATTTTACCATGAATCCCTGTACAGAGGGCAAATAAGGCGACGCGGGTTATCCATTTTTTTCTTTTTCACAAGGCGGCTTTGCTGATTTTCCTGAATTTTACGAAGCTTCCGATTCGCCAAATGCATAGGTACACAAATGCCAGCTCCATTGTTAATACCGCAAATTCTGCCGCATCAATATTTTTAAAATATTGGCTTAACACGATACGAATTGCAATGATCGAGATAATGACATATTTAAAGTTTTTATTCCGTTTTGAGTAGACAAACCCGTCTTCACGAATTTCATAAGCGGTTTGCGGCAGCATGACGGCGCCAAAAAGCCCCCCTAACAGGCCGGCGATGGCGAGCTCCCAATAAGCGGGAAAATGAAATGGCTTTCCCGGTATATTCATGAGCTGGCTGATACTGAAGGAGAAAACAATCACGCTTATAATAAGCGGCGAGATGATGCCGAAGCCTCCGCCTTTAATAGGCCGGTTTCCTTTTTTTACTCTGAACCAAATTATAAGTGCAATACATATGATGACAAATAGAGCGATTGCCGATTGAACCAACGTTTCTACCTCTTTTCATTTATGTGATCCGTCTTTATCACTATACCAGAAGGGTCACGGGTGTTCATATATGTATAATTTCACTTTTTTCATATGAGATTTTTCATGTACAAAAAAATGCCCGCCTTTTTAAGGGCGGGCATTTCTTTCGTTAACCTTCTACGCGGACTTCTTTCATTTTATCTCCGTTAGACATGTTTTTTGCATGCTCTAATCCGCTTGTTACTTTACCGAAAACAGTGTGAACACCGTTTAAATGCGGCTGCGGCTCATGTACGATAAAGAATTGGCTTGAGCCTGTGTCTTTACCGGCGTGTGCCATTGATAAAGAACCGGCTTCATGCTTATGCGGGTTGCCTTCCGTTTCACATTTGATTGTTTTTCCGCTTCCTCCCATGCCTGTCCCGGTCGGGTCTCCGCCTTGGCTTACAAACCCCGGAATCACGCGGTGGAAAATCACGCCGTCATAAAATCCCGTATTTGCCAGCTCTTCAAAGTTGGCAACCGTGTTTGGCGCTTCATTCGGGTAAAGTTCAAATTCAATTCTGCTGCCATTTTCCATTACTATGTAACCAGTTTTCATTCTCATTCCTACTTCCTTATTGTTTTTGCTAAAGCCGCCCCAAATTGAATTTCAATTGTAAGCCGGCTTTCTTTTTGATATTCTTTTGAAGGAAGAAGCGTTTGCTCTTCTTTTAGCGGCTATTATACCACACCTTCAGCCGGAAAACGAATCTCCCCGCTTCCAAAGAAAGAAAATGAAACCAGAACAGCTTCACAGCCGTCTATGTATCGGAACTGTCTCTTACAGTCCCTCACAAACCCTTTAAGACGGCGTTTGTGAAAAGAAGGAGGTTAACCGCTTTGAAAAAAATGTGGATTGGAATGCTGGCGGCGGCCGTCGTATTGTTTACAATACCGAAAATCAGCCTTGCCGATGCCGCGGTCGGAGATGTGATCGTCACGCTTGGGGCAGACTTATCAAGCACAGACCGTCAAAAGGTGCTTGACGAATTAAATGTACCTGATAACGCGACGAAAGTGACCGTCACAAACAAAGAAGAACACGAATATCTAGGAAAATATATATCTAAGGCACAAATCGGCACGAGAGCGATTTCTTCATCATCCATCACAGTGGAAAAGAAGGGATCAGGTCTTGATGTAAAGACACATAATATTGATTCAATTACGGATGAAATGTACTTAAACGCCCTGATGACAGCAGGGGTAAAAGATGCGAAAGTATATGTGACGGCTCCGTTTGAAGTGTCGGGAACCGCAGCATTAACAGGCATCATTAAGGCATATGAAGTCTCATCTGACAAGGCTATTTCTGAAGATGTCAAACAGGTTGCAAACCAGGAGCTTGTGACGACTTCAGATCTCGGGGATAAAATCGGGGATAAAAACGCCTCAGCGCTTATCGCAAACATAAAAGAGGATTTTGCGAAAAACGGCGTGCCGGATACGAAAGCCGGCATTGAGAAGAAAGTCGATGATGCTGCTTCAAATCTGAACATCACATTGACTGACGCTCAAAAAGACCAGCTTGTTTCATTGTTTAATAAAATGAAAAATGCCAAGATTGACTGGGGCCAAGTCGGCGATCAGCTCGATAAGGCAAAGGATAAAATCACAAAGTTCATTCAATCAGATGAAGGCAAAAGCTTTATTCAGAAAGTCATAGATTTCTTCGTTTCCATTTGGAATGCGATTGTGTCTGTATTTACAGGCGGCAGCCAATCAGGTGCAAACAGCTGAAGCTGAAAAAAGAGACCGGACTGAAAAGTCCCGGTCTCTTTTTTGTATTTACTGTTTGACCCCCGTTTTAAACGGCAAATCTAATTTCACAATGTCTTCGTAGGTTTCCCTTTTAATGACAAGATGCGCTTCGCCGTCCTCCACAAATATGACGGCAGGACGCGGAATGCGGTTGTAGTTGTTGGCCATGCTGTAACCGTATGCCCCCGTACAGAAAACAGCGAGAAGGTCGCCTTCTTTTACTTCCGGAAGGTCAATATCCCATATGAGCATATCTCCGCTTTCACAGCATTTTCCGGCGATCGAAACCGTTGTGTCATGGTTTTCCCCGATTCTGTTTGCCGAAATTGCTTCATATTTGGCCTGATAAAGCGCCGGGCGGATATTGTCACTCATGCCGCCGTCAACCGCCGCATATTTACGGGTGCCGGGCACTTCTTTTTGAGAGCCGATGGAATACAGCGTTGTTCCCGCGTCACCGACAAGCGAGCGTCCCGGTTCAATCCAAATTTCCGGAATGTCAAAGGAATAACGCGCTGCATTATCTTTTACCGCTTCTATGATTTTTTCGACGTAAACAGCGGGATGAAGGGGTTCATCCTCATCGGTATAACGGATGCCGAAGCCGCCGCCTAAGTTCAGCACCTCGGAGACAAATCCGTATGATGCTCTCCATTCATTCAGTTTGACGAAAATTTTTTCTGCCGCCAGCACAAAACCCGCGGTATCAAAAATCTGAGAACCGATATGGCAATGGACGCCGAGAAGATGGATATATTTTGATTGTAAAACTTGTTCGATCGCCTTCTCTATTTGGCCGTTATGCAGATCAAAGCCGAATTTGGAATCTTCCTGCCCTGTCGTAATGTAGTCATGCGTATGGGCCTCTACCCCCGGGGTAATCCGGAGAAGCACATCCATTGTGAGCCCTGACTCACTGCATAGATCCGCAAGTAAAGAAATTTCATAGAAGTTATCAACGACGATGCAGCCGATTTGATGATCCAGCGCCATTTGTAATTCTTCCCTGCTTTTATTATTGCCGTGAAAATGAATACGCTCCGCCGGAAACCCCGCTGAAACGGCTGTATACAGTTCTCCTCCGGACACAACGTCCAAGGAAAGCCCTTCTTGTTCGGCAAGCTGAATCATCGCGACGGATGAAAACGCCTTACTCGCATATGCGACCTGCGCCTTTAAGTCTGCCGCAATAAAAGCCTGTTTAAAGCTTTTAGCGCGCTCACGTATTAAAGCCACATCATAAACGTAAAGAGGCGTGCCGTAATGCTCTGCTAAATAAAGCGCATCCACCCCTCCGATTTCCAAATGACCTAGTTTGTTTTGTCTGCTTGTGCCATGTAAGAACAATGCTCATTCCCTCTTTCTGATCCGCATATGGGTGAAAAGGACAGCTTCAGATGAGCTGTCCTTATACATTTTCCGTATAAGTTAAGACATACAATATCATAATCTTCTGTCGGTTTCAATGCGATTATGAATTACTCGGCTGTCTTTGGCGGTCTTTAGGGTGAATGATGCTCGGCCTGACTTTCGCTCCGGGAACAGTGGTGCGGACAAGCACCTGCCATAACGCCTTGCCGTTAAACGGTAAAAACGGCCATAAATACGGAGTGTGAAATGAGCGGATACTCGCCACCATAATCAAAAGCAATGTAAATCCGATGACAAAGCCTTTTACGCGGAAAATGGCCACGAGAATCATCAGAATAAGCCGAAGCATTTTATTGGCGAGGCTGAGCTCATAGCTCGGTGTCGTAAATGACCCGATGGCGGCGATTGAAACATACAGAATCACCTCAGATGAAAACAGCCCGACCGCTATGGCGATTTGTCCGATTAATACCGCCGCAATCAAACCCATGGCGGTGGATAAGGCGGTCGGTGTATGGATCGCAGCCATCCTGAGAAACTCAATTCCCAAGTCAGCCAAAAAGATTTGCAGGATGATCGGAATATGCGTATTTTTATTTAGACCGATAAAATCCAGCCTCTCAGGGAGAAGCGACGGCTCTAACACAAAGAGAAACCATATCGGAAGCAGAACGGTTGAGGCGATGATGCCGAAAAATCTGACCCACCTTAAAAATGTGCCGACAGAAGGCGCCTGCCTGTATTCTTCCGCATGCTGAATATGGTGAAAAATAGTCGTCGGCGTTATGATAACGCTCGGTGATGTATCGACAACGATAAGAACATGACCTTCCAAAATGTGGTTCGCAGCAACGTCGGGGCGTTCCGTGTACCTGACCATCGGAAACGGATTGTAGCCCTGCTTGACGATAAATTCCTCTACCGTTTTATCAGCCATCGTCAAGCCGTCAATGTCAATGGCATTCACTTCATTTTCGACGATGCTGACCAGGTCCGGATCTGCAATATCCTGAATATAAACTATGGCGATATCCGTTTTTGAGCGTTCCCCGACTTTCGTCATTTTGATACGCAGCCGCTCGTCCCTGATTCTTCTTCTGATTAACGCTGTATTAATGACGATATTTTCGATAAAGCCGTCTCTTGCCCCCCGGACGACCTTCTCAGTATCAGGTTCTTCAGGCGTGCGCCCGGGGTAATTTCTGACATCGACAACAAAGGCGAAGCTGGCGCCTTCCACGATAATGGCGATAAGGCCTGACAGCACTTGGTCCGTTGCTTCGTCCAGCGTTTTGACCTTTTGGACCTGCTGGTTGACAAGCCGGTTTTCCACGACGTCAATCGCTTCATCAGAGTTTTCGTCAAAGTTATTCACATCGACCAGCTGTTCTAATAAATGGATGATATATAGCATATCGCTCAGACCGTTGACAAAGTATATTTGGACTTCGCGGTCTAATAAATAAACTTTGCGAAGGCCGACGTCATAGCTCGTCCCCATACCGACGCGGGTTTTAAAATATTCTTCATTTTTTCTAGGATCCCGGTATACTTTGATCATGTCTTTTTCCGGTTTTTTCGCCATGAAAATCGCTCCTTTCTAAAATGAATTCAACAGCTTTCATCGTGACGGGTGAGCCTTTTGCGATATCATCTTTTCTGCCCATCTTCCCTATATCTCCGATGCCCACGATGAGGGGAACGTCCAGCTTATCCAGACAATATACCGTGTCGCCGCTCATTCTGTGCTCGTCCATTTCTCTCATTCCGATTTTATCGACGCCAAACTCCGTCACTTCTCCGTCACGGTCAATAGAGACATCGACTTTTGTCCATTCAGCCTGATGGGTTTTAGACGCAACCGCAATGACCCCCAGCACTTCAATGTCAGGATGGGAGGCGACATATTTAAGCGCCGTTTCCCCGGGACCCTCTCCTTGAAGGCCGGAATCGTCAAACATTACGAACACCGGGTCGTTCGGCGCGGCTTTAACGAGCTTCACAAGTTCCGGACCGCTTCTTGTTGACGGGTTGCCCTTTGATTGGGAAATACAGCGGCCGCCGGCTTTCTTCGCGGCAAATTCAATGGTTTTAGCGGCGTATACGTCACCATCCGTCACAAGGATGACCTTACGTTTCGTCGTCATCAGGCATTATCCTTTCGGTTTAAAAATAACGGCTACAAGAAATGCGAATAAAATCGCTGAAGATACCCCGGCGGATGTAAGTTCAAAAATCCCCATGCCGATGCCGATAAATCCGTGTTCATGAGCCTGGTGCATGGCGCCGTGCAATAAGCTGTGGCCGAAGCTGACGATGGGAACAGTGGCGCCCGCTCCCGCGAATTCAATAAATTTATCGTAGATGCCGAAACCGTCTAACAAGGCGCCGATGACAACAAAGGAAGTCATGACATGCGCGGGTGTCAGTTTAAAAATATCTAAAAGCAGCTGGCCGATTATGCATATGATTCCGCCGCATACAAAAGCCAAAAGATACTCCATTTATGATGCACCTCCCGCACGCTCAAATACAACCCCGTGGGCAATGGTCGGAATCGTTTCTTTTTGCTGAATCATCGTCGGGCTTAAAAGCGCACCGGTCGCCACGACGAGGACTCTTTTCAGCAGCCCGGATTTTAATTGGTTAAAAATGTGCGTGTAAGTGACAAGCGCGGAGCAGGCACAGCCGCTTCCCCCTGCAAATACCTGCTGGTCCGGCGTATAGATGAGTAGTCCGCAGTCATCATGTTTCGTTCCGGCCGGATATCCTTCTTCTTTCAGCAAATCTTTCACAATCGGTGAGCCGACGCCCGAGAGATCTCCCGTTAAAATCAAATCATAATCATCAGCCGTGCGGTTTAAATCCTGCAAATGCTGTTTGATCGTATCCGCAGCAGCCGGAGCCATCGCAGATCCCATATCAAACGGATCAGTAATGCCGAGATCACTTACTTTTCCTACAGTCGCGCTAGTAATTTGGATATCGGAAGGGGTTTGGCTGATGATGACAGCCCCGCCCCCCGTGACTGTCGAAGTGGCGGTATCCGGTTTTTGCCCGCCATACTCCGTCGGATTGCGGAATTGCCGCTCGGCCGTTGCATTATGGCTGCTTGTTGCGGCGATAGCCCGGTTGGCAAAACCGCCGTCAATGAGTGCAGAGGCGACGGCAACCGTTTCCATTGATGTCGAACAGGCGCCAAACATACAGAGAAATGGAATTTTCAAATGCCTTGCCACATAATTGGCCGTCACGTTCTGGTTTAAAAGATCTCCGGCCAATAACAAATCAATGTCACTCTTTTTCAAATTTTCTTTTTGCAAAGCGGAGTTGATGGCATCCTCCATTAATTGGCGTTCTGCCATTTCCCAGTTTTTCTGATTGCAATGTATTTCATCGTATGTTTTATCAAACAGGGAGCCGAGCGGTCCGTCTTTTTCCTTCGGTCCGGCAGCAGTTCCCGCCGCGTTTATAAATACCGGGTTTTGAAATACCCAGGTTTGCTTTCCGGTCAATTTCATCTTTTCTCCTCCTATGAAAACAGTTTTTCACAAGCAAACCGTATCATGCCTACAATGTAAGCCGACACAACGCCGAACACAATAACGTTTCCCGCTAATTTAAACATGTTCGTCGCTACTCCGAGAACGAGTCCTTCACTTCTGTGTTCCAGAGCGGCGCTCGTCATACTGTTCGCAAAACCCGTAACCGGCACGGCTGAACCAGCTCCCGCGAATTGTCCGAGTCTGTCATAAAAGCCAAATCCGGTCAGCAGGGCTGAAAGTAAAATAAGGGTTGCCGAGGTCGGGTTTCCGGCTGTTTTTTCAGTAAAATTAAAAAAATGAATGTAAAAATCTTGCAGGAATTGTCCGATAAGGCAGATGAAACCGCCGATCAGAAAGGCTTTGACACAATTCCAGACGTATGGCGGTTTGGGCTGATAGTCTTTTACTTTTGTTTTGTAATTTTCTTTTAAGTTTGTCACGGTGGTTCCTCCTTTATGAATGATGGATAAAATACAGCCAATGAAATAAAG
This sequence comes from Bacillus nakamurai, assembly GCF_001584325.1. Lineage (GTDB taxonomy): Bacteria > Bacillota > Bacilli > Bacillales > Bacillaceae > Bacillus > Bacillus nakamurai. The sequence goes on along the minus strand of NZ_LSAZ01000010.1, from coordinate 28,978 downwards.
AGCCGGCAATTTTGCCGAATACAATGGCCATCAAGAGAATGATGATTTTACTGCCGAAGCCGATCCGCTTGGCGAGAATAGGAAGCACATTCAGCACTTCTGTAAGCGCAGCCGCCAGCATGCCGATAAATACGCCGGCCAAAAGCCCGATCGGAACGGCAAGCCATTCAGATAAAAAAAAATGATTCATATTTAATGTTTCCCAGCCGCCGAACACCGCCCCTGCGATAACGGCTGCTTCATAGGCCTGTATAAACCGCATTGTTTTTGTCAGCTGCATCAGACGGGGCATGATTCCCATAACGGTCAGAAAAGCCACAAAACCCGCCCCCACGGTTAATCCCCCGCCAAGCCCGACAAACATAACGAAAAGAATGCTAACGATCATGCAGATCTTTCGTTGTTTCTTGATTCTCGTGCATCGCGACATAATGATCGAGATCAAGCTGATAGTTAAACATCTCGACTTCAAGCGGGCTTGGCTCTTCATTCAGGCGCTTTCTGAAAATGTGGTTAAAAAAGACGATCATCCCAAGGCCGAGACCGATGCTGTACGGAATTTGGAGCAGATAAGGATACTCATTCCGTTCCCCTGTTATGATTTCATATAAGGCGATATGAACCTCTCTCATGCTGACATCTTCGTGAAAATTCATAATGGCGAGGCATGATCCGACAAAAAGAAGCAGCCAAACAATGACAAACAAAACGGCTGACAAATGTTTCTTTTGATAATGAATTTCCACTATCGTTTCAGCGCCGCCGACAGTCTGTACATCGAGGGATGGAAAAGCCGCATGAATGGCCTTCAGCACTTTTATGATATCCAGAACGACGATATTTTTATCTTTTTTTGTCACCTGATACAGCGGCAGGGCTGATAGTTTTTTCTTCAGCTTGTGCTGTCCGGCAATCTGCGCGGCATCGCCGACTGTTATGATGTCTCCGGGGTGTGCCTTCACACGGTGGCGAAGCCTGATAAATATTCGTCTTTCCATCTTGCATCACCATCTTTCGGGTGGTTATATATGTAGTATGTGGTTCACTTTTGTTCTCATTCATCAGCGGCAAAAGACCATAAATTACCATCGTAAACACAAATAAAAAAGCCGGCCCCTAAAAGGCTAGCTTTCCGTATGATCCATTTGCATTTTTATCTGCTTCAGTATTTTTTTCTCAAGCCTTGATACCTGCACTTGGGAAATCCCTAGACGCTCAGCCACTTCCGATTGTGTCTGGTCTTTATAATACCTGAGATAGACAATGAGTTTTTCCCGTTCTTCTAAATCTGCGATGGCTTCTTTTAATGCGATTTTGTCAAACCACTTCTCTTCCGAGTGGTCTGCGATTTGATCAAGCAGGGTAATCGGGTCGCCGTCGTTTTCGTATACCGTCTCATGAATGGATGAAGGCGCCCGCACCGCTTCCTGCGCGAGCACGACATCCTCTGCTTCAATTTCTAAATGCTCCGCAATTTCCTGGACGGTCGGCACTCTTCCGTATGTCTTAGACAGTTCATCTTTGGCCCGGCGGATTTTATTGCCAAGCTCTTTTAACGACCTTGATACTTTGACGGTTCCGTCATCACGGATAAAGCGCTGGATTTCTCCGATAATCATCGGCACGGCATAAGTTGAAAAACGGACATCGTAGGACAAATCGAATTTATCAACGGATTTTAACAATCCGATACAGCCGATCTGAAAGAGATCGTCCGGCTCATAGCCCCTGTTTAAGAACCTTTGCACGACAGACCAAACAAGACGCATGTTTTTTTCTATGAGGAGGTCTCTTGCCTGCTGGTCGCCCTCTTGGCTCTTTTTGATTAATTCTTTGACTTCATGGTCCTTCAGCTGCGCGTTTTTACTGTTTTTCTTAACCTCCACATCCATAACAAATCTCCTTAATTACAAAGCGCTTTGCTTTTTGATAGGTGCTTTGTTAAGCGTATCGTCGTCCCCATCTCCGGCGAGGAATCAATCGTGACATCGTCCATGAAATTCTCCATAATGGTAAAGCCCATTCCGGAGCGCTCCAGCTCGGGTTTTGTCGTAAACAAAGGCTGGCGTGCTTCCTCAAGGTCTGCGATGCCTAGCCCTTCGTCACGAATGGTCAGATACACGACATGATCCTCAAGCGTGACAGAAATGTACACCTTACCGTCGCAGTTTTCTTCATATCCGTGGATGATCGCGTTGGTTACTGCTTCTGATACGACCGTTTTGATTTCCGTCAGCTCGTCCATCGTCGGGTCAAGCTGCGCGATAAAAGAAGCCACCGTTACACGGGCGAACGATTCGTTTTGGCTGAGGGCGGAAAATTCAAGATGCATCTCGTTTTTCATGATGCCACCCCCAAAGTTAAAAGCGCTTTTTGTTCAGATTGTTCAAACCTGATAATTTTAAACAGGCCCGACATGTCAAACAGACGTCTCACCGCAGGCGAAATCGCGCACACAACCATCTCTCCGCCGAGCTGCTTAATTTGTTTATACCGTCCTAAAATAACACCGAGGCCGGAGCTGTCCATAAAGGAAAGGTCCTCAAGGTTCAGCACAATGTGGCGGATGCCGTCTCTCTCCAGCGATTCAGCAACCTTTTGTTTTAAGGATTCTGCCGTATGGTGGTCAAGTTCACCTGATAATCGAATACAAAGCACGGTTTCTTTGACATGAAAGTCAATTCCAAGGCTCATGCTCATTCCTCCTTGATATGATCGGATAATGAGTGTTTCGATTTTACGGGGAGCAATTCCTTCACTATGACAAAACTAGTGTCCGTTCGGCACGATTATTTAAATTTTGTCCAATCTCCCATTGTCCGCTTAAGGAAAGTGAGATAACCTGCTTTTTCCATGTCGTCTTTTGCGGTTACAGGACTTTCAACGAGCACTTCACCGTCCTTTTTCAGAACGAGGCTGCCCAGCACGTCTCCTTTTTTAATCGGAGCCGTAATATTGCCCTTAATCTTTACTTCTTTTTTTATCTTTTCCATGTTCTCGCCCTTTTTGGCAAGCAGGGAGATCGGCTCTGAAGTGGTCAGCTTGATCAGTTTCCGCTTCCCTTTTTTTACTTTAACCGCCCCGACGGTTTGATTTCGTTTATACAGAGGGTGTGTTTTGAACTGGCTGAATGCATAATCAAGCATTTTGGTAACTTGAGCATTTCTCTCCTTCGGTGTGCTCGCCCCGAAAACAACCGCGATGACACGCATATTGCCTTTTTTGGCGGTAGCTGTTAAACAATATTTCGCTTCACCTGTATAGCCTGTTTTCACACCGTCTACTCCCGGATAAAATTTGATCAGCCGGTTTGTATTGACAAGCCAAAACTTTTTATCTGTATCTTCTCTCAAATAATCTTCATATGTTCCCGTAAATTGGGTGATTTTATCATACTTTAATAATTCCTTCGCCATTTTGGCCATATCATAGGCAGAGCTGTAATGGCCTTTTTCCGGCAATCCGGTCGGGTTTTTGAAGGATGTATTTTTCAATCCCAGTTCTTTTGCTTTTTTGTTCATCTGGCTGACAAAATCCTCTTCAGAACCTGCAATGAACTCAGCCATAGCGACAGATGCATCATTCCCGGAAGCAATGGCAATACCCTTCAGCATTTCTTTGACGGTCATTTCTTCGCCCGGCTCCAGAAAAATCTGCGATCCGCCCATCGATGCGGCGTGTTCGCTCGCTCTGACTTTATCGCTCATTTTAATTTTTCCTTTGTCCAGTGCTTCCATGATTAAAAGCATGGTCATGATTTTTGTCATGCTTGCGGGCGCCAGCCGCTCACGGCTGTTCTTATTGTAAAGAATTTTTCCCGTATCACGCTCAATCAGCACGGCGCTCTTGGCTTCGTGAGCAAGCTCCGATGTATGTTTTCCGTCCTGCTTTGCAAATGCGGACGGTGCTGATGCACTTATTAGAATACCAATCAACAAAGTGGATATAAGACGTTTCATCTCCAAAGCCCTCCATTTCATAATCCTTTTTATTTTTTCCAAGCCGGGTGGTTTTATACGCCTTATATGGAAAATGTTTCGTTTAGAAGGCATAAAAAAACAGCTGCTTCTTAAGAAACAGCTGTCTTGTTATTTTGTTATGATTGAGAACGGGCGACAACAGCTTTTACAAGCTTCAAAAAGCCGCCTTTTACTTTTTCCGTCATTTCCATTACCTCATCATGAGATAACGGCTGGTCAAGAATACCGGCAGCCGCATTGGAAATGCAGGAAATACCGAGGACACGCATACCGGCGTGGTTTGCGACGATGACTTCCGGAACAGTCGACATTCCGACAGCATCAGAGCCCATTGTTCTTAAAAAGCGCACCTCGGCAGGCGTTTCGTAGGAAGGCCCCGTAACGGCCGTATACACGCCTTTTTGAACAGGAATGTTAAGCTCATTTGCTGTTTTTTCAGCTAAGCTTGACAGCTGTTTGTCATAGGCTTCTGACATGTCAGGGAATCTTGCTCCGAAATCGGCTTCGTTCGGTCCGATTAACGGATTCGTGCCCATAAAGTTGATATGATCCGTGATAATCATCAGATCGCCGGCGCGAAACTCTGTGTTAATGCCGCCGGCTGCGTTCGTCACGATAAGTGATTCGACGCCAAGCGCCTTCATGACACGGACGGGAAACGTCACCTGGTCCATTGAATAGCCTTCATAGTAATGAAAGCGGCCCTGCATCGCAATGACTTGCACACCCTCAAGCGTTCCCAGCACAAGCTGGCCCGCATGGCCTTCTACGGTTGAGACCGGAAAATCAGGGATATTTTCATATGTAAGCTTGACAGCTCCCTCAATTTCATCGGCCAGCACCCCGAGCCCTGAGCCTAAAATCAAACCGACTTTAGGCGTTTCTTTCAAGTTTTCTTTAATAAATGCAGCGGCCCGTTCAATTTTTTGTTTCAAAAAAAGTCCCCCTACTGTAATCGTGATAAAAAGCTTTTTCCGTATTTCGGTTTTTCAGTTTTGAAATTATCCGCTATGGTCGCGCCGATATCGGCAAATGTATCCGCAAGCGGCAAGTGTTCAGCGTGTTTATGCTTTTTGCTGTACACAAGAAGCGGCACAAATTCCCTCGTGTGATCCGTGCCGTGATGGATCGGATCATTACCGTGGTCAGCCGTAATAATGAGGCAATCGTCTTCCCTCATTTTTTCAAATACTTCCGGAAGCCTTGCGTCAAATTCTTCAAGCGCTTTTCCGTAGCCGAGAGGGTCACGGCGATGTCCGTACAGCGCGTCAAAATCGACGAGGTTGGCAAAGCTGATGCCCGTAAAATCTTCATCGAGCGTTTCAATCACTTTGTCCACGCCGTCCATATTAGAAACCGTTCTGCGTGAAGACGTTATGCCTTCCCCATCATAAATGTCAGAAATTTTCCCGATAGAAATCACGTCCAACCCGCTGTCCTTCAGCTCATTCATCACCGTACGGCCAAATGGCTTAAGGGCATAGTCATGGCGGTTCGGCGTCCGTTTAAAGCTGCCGGGTTCTCCGACGAACGGGCGCGCGATGATCCGGCCGACCATGTACTTCGGATCAAGAGTCAGCTCTCTGGCCGTCTCACAGATTTTGTACAGCTCTTCAAGCGGAACGACATCCTCATGGGCGGCAATTTGCAAAACGGAATCTGCCGATGTATAAACAATCAGCGCTCCTGTTTCCATATGTTCTTTGCCGAGCTCATCTAAGATCGCCGTACCTGAAGCCGGTTTATTTCCGATGATTTTCCGCCCTGAACGTTTTTCAAGCTCTTGCAAAAGTTCATCAGGAAATCCTTCCGGGAACACTTTGAACGGTTTTTCGATATACAGACCCATGATTTCCCAATGACCCGTCATCGTATCCTTCCCGTTAGACGCCTCCTGCATTTTTCCGTAATAAGCAAGGGGATGTTCGGTTTTTTCGACACCGCGGATGTCTCCGATCAGCCCGAGACCGAGCTGCGCCATATTCGGCATATGTAAGCCGTTCATCTGTTCGGCAATGTGCCCGAGCGTATTTGCGCCTTTATCATTAAAATCAGCGGCATCCGGCGCTTCACCGATTCCGACAGAATCCATGACGATTAAAAATACGCGTTTATATTTGTAATCAGACATCATAAAAGCCTCCTTTTCTTCCATCTGTTCATTGTATCTTACAGAGGTCAGACAACTCAAGTATAAACCGTTTACATTCCCGTTGACAATGCAAATTCAAATAATAAGAACCTTCGCTATATTCCGCTCCGGGCACAGAAAAAAACCGCAGCCCCTGCGGCAGAGGCCGCTAGGCGCGCGGATGATATTGCTTATACACGTCCTTCAGCCTTGTTTTTGTCACATGTGTATAAATTTGCGTCGTGGAAATATCGGCATGTCCCAGCATCTCCTGCACCGCCCGCAAATCAGCTCCGTTTTCAAGCAGATGCGTGGCAAAAGAGTGCCGGAGCGTGTGCGGTGTCAGCTCTTTTCTGATTCCCGCTTCAAGCGCTATTTTTTTTAAGTTTTTCCAAAAGCCCTGACGGCTGATCTGCCTGCCGTGATGGTTTAAAAAAAGCGCTTCGGTCACGTTTTTCTTTAATAGTTTCCCCCTGGCTTTCCCGACGTATTCTTCTATCGCGTGGGCTGCGGCTTCACCGATCGGCACGATCCGCTCTTTCCGGCCTTTCCCGAAGCAGCGGACAAATCCCATTGACAAATGGACATCGGACAATTTCAGCTCAATCATTTCACTGACCCTGATGCCTGTGGCATACAGCAGTTCAAGCATTGCTTTGTCCCTGAGGCCGAATGGGCTGTCAAGCTTAGGCGTGTCCAATAGCAGTTCTACTTCGTTCAGCGCCAGCACTTTCGGGAGCGTCCGCTCTGTTTTTTGTGTTTCAATATGTACGGAAGGGTCTTTATCAGTGACTTTTTCCCTCAGCATAAATTGATGAAACGAACGGATCGACGCCAAATGTCTGGCGGATGTCTTCCCGGATTTCCCGGAGTCCTTTATATGCTTTAAATATTGAATAATATGAAGTCGGGTCACATCATTCCATGATGCGATCTGAAGGGTTTCTGTTAAGAAGAGAGAATAACTTTTCAGATCACGCTCATAGGACATCATCGTATTTTGGGACAGCCCTCTTTCAACCCTCACATAATGGATGAAATCCTTAATTTGATCCTTCACTCTCGATCTACTCCCCGTTTTGGTAAAAAAAGATCAATCGGCCGAACCAGCCGTCCTTCTCCTCATTTTCCATTCCGGCTACTTTGACGGCGGAGCCTTCCGGCTTATCGTACCGATGATAGTTTTCATACTCTGAATTCACCCATATCATAGCATAATAGAACAGCGCGGTAAAACCTGTGAACAGAATAAACACTTTGATGGTATCTACGGCTGTTTTCATGAATCTGCCCATGTCCCGATCGACCCTTTCTTTGGCAACTGTTAGTACACCTTATGCCAATTTCAAAGGCTTTTATACATAAAAACAGCAAAAAACCCTTTCCGAATAGAAAAGGTTCAAAGGCTTTTATTCTGTTTCTTTTCCGTGACAGCGATGGCAGATGCCGTGAAAAGTCAATCTATGATCTTTAATTTTAAATTTCCAACCACGTTCAATGACTTCTTCAACGTCTTCAAGCAGATCTTCTTCAATTTCATCGACGGCTCCGCACTCCATGCACACCAAGTGATGGTGAAAGTGGGCCGCGCCTTCTTTGCGAAGGTCATAGCGGGATACGCCGTCCCCGAAGTTAATTTTATCAACGACTTTTAATTCTGTTAATAATTCTAATGTACGGTATACAGTAGCGAGACCAATTTCAGGAGATTTCTCTTTTACGAGGAGGTATACATCTTCTGCGCTTAAATGGTCTTCTTCGTTTTCAAGCAGCACCCTTACTGTCGCTTCACGCTGAGGCGTAAGCTTGTAGCTTGATGAGTGCAGCTGCTTTTTAATTCGATCAATACGGTTTTCCATGTCTTTCCCTCCTACGCCGCATTCCATGACCCATTATAACAAAATACGCGCAGAGTTCCAACTATAATTATTATAAACTGATAAATAAAAATATTATTTTTTAATAATTATTCTAAAAAATTCGCGATGACAGCTTCTCCATAAAGAGCGGAGACACATACGCTTCTAAAAATGAGGATAGGAGTGACAAAAGCAAAATGAGCACAAGTACAAGGGCGTAGCGTCCAAACCATTGAATCGGCGCATCATGAAGGCTCCGCTTCACAAACAGCTGCCTGATCAGTTTCAGCGAAAAAGCGATTGAGCATGTCCCCATAATGAGATACGCGGGAATCAGCACGATATTTTGCGGCAGCACCGAAATGAATGACAGGAAAAAGCCGTTCATCCCCATTTGATTCACTAAAAAACCGACCGTAAATCCGACAACAATCCCCTTTAGAAAGACCATGATAAAAATAACCGGCAATCCGATGACGGATATACCCAAAATCCACATCAGCCCCAAGTATTTTACATCATGAAAGACGGCTTGCCAAAACATCTCTGAAGCGCCGGCATGCTTCCCATCAGACAGCTGCCCGAAAAACTTGCTTAAATAGTAATATAAATCTTCTTTTTGCGTAATTGTCATGCTGTTGACAATGATAGCCCCGAAGATGACTCCCATTAAAAACAAGACAAAGACAAATATATAAAGAGACAGATGATCCTTTACATGGCGAAAAAACATTTCTTTGTACGATTGTTTTCGCATACCGTTTCCTCCCGCATACTCTATTGACTTAATTTAGTAGATTGTATGAAAGAAAAGAGAAAACATGACAGAGAAATCATAGAAAGCTGCAAGATTGCGGCACAAAAAAAGAATCCCTGCCATCACTATAGTGATCATAAGGATTCCTCTTTTTATGCTTGATATTTTGAAGACGGTCCTTTTTGCTTTTGGTCATCCGTTCATGCGTGCTGAAGGACGGCTGCGCTCCCCGTGATAATGACACGTCACGCACTCCGTTTCTTGCGAGATGCGCGCGTTTTTTTCTTGCTTTGCTTTTTGCCATCTGCCAATCACTCCTTTTACCTTTGTCTTTATGATAGCAGATTTCAGCCGGCATGTTTATGAATACGGTTCATGTTTCGTCCGGTAAGCGCGAAGAGAAGTTTTCGTCGACGAAAAGCTTCCCATCGCGGCATATCCGTAAAAAAACCCCATAAAAATCCCCGCATACACGTGCTCATGATGGCCGAAAACGATCGAAACAATGTTACCGGCCGCAAGGGCAATGACAGGGACGTATGGACTCGGAACCCGGCAGAACACCTTAATAAGCTGCGTCACGCATAAGACGACCGGCACACCGATGACCGCATCCCAAATATTTGTATGGATCAGCGGAAAATAATCCATATTGACACCTCTTTATTCCGACTTTTGCTTCCTATTAGCTTGCCAAAGAATTCCGCTCTTATTCACTGTAAAAAAACAGCACCGGAAGAGAATCCGGTGCTGTAAGCAATATTTACTTGCCTCTTGCCGTACGTTCAACGGCGGCTGCAACGGCTTGATGCACTTTCGGATCAAGCGGCTGCGGCACGAGATCCCCGTGCTTTGTACAAGAAGCAATGGCTTCTGCGGCCGCAACGAGCATCTCATGATCAATCACCTTGCTTTTGGCGTTCAGCGCGCCTCGGAAAATGCCGGGGAAACCGAGGACATTATTGACTGAACGGCCGTCTGCCGCATAGGCAGCACCCGCTTCTAATGCCTCCTCCGGTTCAATTTCCGGTTTCGGATTAGACAATGCCAAAATGACCTGGCCCTGTTTGACATACTCTTTTTTAATCAGACCGGGAACTCCGGTCGTGCTGATAACAATGTCGCATGTGTCCATTAACTCCTTGATGCTTTCAAGCGGCTGGCCGCCGTATTGAGCGAGGCGGTCCATTGCTTCTTCTGACTTGTCCGTTCCGCAAACGGCTTTGACTCCGTATGCCATAAACATGCGGCAAATCGCTACTCCTGCCGCGCCAAGCCCGATTTGTCCGACCTTCGCTTCTTTTAAATCAAGGCCGGCGCTTTTACAAGCCGAAATCGCTGCAGCAAGGGTGACAACCGCCGTGCCGTGCTGATCATCATGCATGACAGGTATATTTAAATCCTCTTTCAGGCGGTCCTCTATGTCAAAGCAATGCGGCGAGCCGATATCTTCAAGCAAAATTCCGCTGAAGCCCGGAGAAATATGTTTCACTGTGCGAATGATTTCTTCCGGGTCGGAGGTATCGAGCAAAATCGGAATTCCGCTGATGCCGGCAAGCTGATCAAAAAGAGCGGCTTTCCCTTCCATAACGGGCATTCCCGCGACAGAGCCGATATTGCCGAGGCCAAGAATCGCCGTTCCGTCGGTCACTATGGCGACAGAATTGCTGATTGTCGTATAAATGGACGCTTTTTCCGGCTCGTTTTCAATCAGCCTGCAAACATCGGCAACACCCGGGGTATACACACGGCCCAGCTCCGCCAATGTCCGGATCGGCATTTTGCTTTTCATCTGAATTTTGCCGCCTTCATGGGCTGAGAGCACCTCATCTGATACCGTATGAAGCCGGATGCCTTCACCGAGGGCCTCGATGGCCTGAATGACCTCTTGAAGCTGCTCTTCATTTTCGACTTGAACGGTCATGTTCCGCATCGTGTAGTTCGGCCCGACCTTAACGGTTTCAACTTCCCCGATGTCTCCTCCCATTAAGCCGATGGCGGTAGCCACTTTCCCCAGATTTCCGGGGATAGTCGGCGTTTCAATCATTAATGTCCGAATCATATGCTTTGTAATCATTAAAATGAACCTCCTAACCCAGTTTTTGAGATTGCAAGGATTTCTCTTTCGTGTACCAAATGAACTTCCCTGTGTAGCCGTACAATAAAGCAAGTCCTATAGAGACAAAACTGAGCCACATGAACGGCAGATAAGAAAACGTGGACACTCCGAGAATGCCGGCCATATAGATACCGTTATCAGACCAAGGCACCATCCCTGCGGTCAGCGTGCCGCCCACCTCTGCGTTGCGGGATAAAATCCTTCTGTCAAGATTCAGTTTATCATAACTGTTTTCCATAATTTTCGGCGTTAAAATCAATGAAACGTACATCGCACAGCCGAAAATATTGGCTAAAAAGGCTACAATCAGCGTTGATAGCGTTATTTTCCCTGGTGTCGTGAGCTTCTTTTCAAACTTTGAAACAATCACTTGCAGCACGCCCATTTTCTCCAGCAAGCCGCCAAAACCGAGGCCGAATATGATAACGACGAGAGAACCGAGCATACCTGTAATTCCTCCGCGGTTCAAAAGGCCATTGAGAAATTCGACATCTGTCTTAATAGAAAATCCGTTATAAGCGGTTCCGAGCGCATCAGGTATGTTCATCCCCTGGAATACAACAGCCCAGATCGCTCCAAGCAAAGCTCCGATGACAATGACTGGCATGGATGGTTTTTTTAGTGCCAAAAGCACGATGACAACAATAGCAGGAATGAGCATCCAAATATGAATATCAAAGGTCTGCTGCAAAGAAGACTTTAAGAAATCTACTTTTTCAAGGTCAATATGTTTTCCGCCATATATAAAACCAGTCACCGTAAAAAGGATGGCTGTAATGATATACGCAGGTATGGACAAAAACAGCATCGCCCGCACGTGATCGAGCACATCAACCTTTGAAAGAGATGATGCAAGCACTGTGCTGTCGGACAAAGGAGACAGCTTGTCCCCGAAGTAAGCGCCTGACAAAACGGCACCGGCTACAATCGGAAGCGGTATCCCCAGCCCTTCGCCAATGGCAATCATCGCAATACCCGCTGTTCCTACAGTCCCCCAAGATGTCCCTGTCGCCACAGACATAATTGAACAAATGATTAAGGTCGCAAGAAGAAAGATATTAGGATGAATAAATTCGAGCCCGTAGTAAATTAAAGTCGGCACAACCCCGCCGGCTATCCATGTTCCGATAAGGGCGCCAACCGAAACAAGAATTAACACAGCTTCCAACCCGTTCGATATTCCGTTTATAATCGCGGTTTGTAAGTCTTTATACGAATGTCCGAGTCTGGCTCCAAGAATCATGGCAATAAACCAAGAAATAAAAAGAGCAAGCTGAATCGGCAAGTCCAGAAAAACCGTAAACGACATGACAAGCGCCAAAAAACTTCCCAAAACAATAAAAATTTCGAATAAATTTGGCAATCTAACCTCTTTCAAAAGAAATCCCCCTAGAAGAAAAAAGCTAAAACGCTTTCATCAAATAATATAACAAATAATACTATACTTCCTCATCCCTTTGTATGGCAACCGCCTATTCACCAAAAAACGGTGAACAGGCGGCAATATTGCTTAAAAATTTATTTTTCTAATAGTTCTTTTCCTGCAATTCCCGGTTTTGTCATTTCAAACGGATTTAAAATAATATCCAATTCTTCTTCTGTCAGCACATCATTTTGAAGGCAGAGATCCCGCACAGATTGACCTGTCATGATGGCTTCGCGGGCAATTCGCGCAGCTGCCTCATAGCCAAGGTGCGGATTGACTGCCGTAATAACGCCGACGCTCTTTTCTACATATTGCTGAAGGCGTTTTTCGTTAGCTTCTATGCCCGCCAAACAATGATCCGTAAACGAACGGAAGCCGTTATTCATAATGCTGATCGATTGAAGCAGATTAAACACAAGCACCGGCTCCATTACGTTCAATTCAAGCTGGCCCGCTTCTGAAGCGAGGCAGATCGTATTGTCATTCCCGATGACTTGGAAGGCGATTTGGTTAATCAGCTCCGCCATAACCGGGTTGACTTTCCCCGGCATAATGGATGAACCAGGCTGGCGCGCCGGCAGTGAAATTTCCGCAAGTCCCGCGCGCGGGCCTGATGCCATTAAGCGCAGATCGTTGGCGATTTTAGACATGTTCATCATACATACCTTCAATGCCGCTGATACTTCTGTATACGCATCGGTGTTTTGCGTGGCATCCACCAAATGGTCAGCGCCGACGAGCGGGAGTCCGCTGATTTCAGCCAGATGCTTAACGACTTGTTCTATGTAGCGCGGATCAGCGTTAAGCCCTGTTCCCACTGCAGTCGCTCCCATATTTACTTCATACAGATGCTGGCGGGACTGTTTTATCCGTTTGATATCGCGTTCGAGCACGCGGCTGTATGCTTCAAATTCCTGTCCGAGACGAATCGGAACAGCATCCTGAAGATGAGTGCGTCCCATTTTTATGACGGAATCAAATTGTTTCGCTTTTTCTCTGAATACGCTCAGCATGTGCTCCATCGTGTCAAGCAGCTTATCAAGAAGTTTCAAAGTAGAAATATGAATGGCTGTCGGGAACACATCATTTGTCGATTGAGACATATTGACGTGAGTATTCGGGCTGAGGTGAATGTATTCGCCTTTTTGATGCCCCATGATCTCAAGCGCCCTGTTGCCGATGACTTCATTGGCATTCATGTTCATGGACGTTCCGGCTCCGCCTTGGATCGGATCGACGATGAATTGGTCATGCCATTTTCCTTCCAATATTTCATCAGCTGCCTGAACGATCGCATTCCCGATTCCTTCATACAGCCGTTTGACGTCCATATTGGCAAGCGCCGCCGCTTTTTTGACGATCGCGAGCGCATTGATCATTTCTTCATGGATGCGGTAGCCGGTAATCGGAAAGTTTTCTTTCGCCCGCAGCGTTTGAATTCCGTAATACACATCAGCTTCGATTTGTTTTTCTCCAAGAAAATCCTTTTCCTGACGATATTCTTTTTGCCCGTTTGACATGTTAAAACCCTACTTTCTCTTTGTTGATAGTCATTGTTTTACAGTACAACGTCGTCTGCGATCGGTGTTTCCATAATGTTTTTGACTTCAGCCAAACTGTGTGACTGGCCGAGCGCCCACATTAATTTCGGGACAATGGCTTCTGTGTTCATGTTTCTGGAGCGGATAATGAGATCTTGGTTGACTCTGCGGCCGACTTCATACACGCTCATGTCCTCTCCCTCTTCCAAGCATTGTGTCGTAATGACGACGACAATGCCGCTTTCAATCATTTCATTGACCTTGGCGAGGATGTCCCTGCCTTCAAACGGCACGCCGCCGCTTCCGTAGCTTTCAATTACGATTCCTTTGTACATGCCCTTTAACGCATCAAGCATTTCCGGTTTGAGTCCCGGATGAAGTTTGAGGAGGCATACGTCCGTGCATAGTGATGTATTCACAGTAAATGAATCGTTTTCCGGTGCATGCACATGTTTATTGTATTCAATTCCGTCTTCTGTGATAAACGCGATATACGGATAGTTAATGCTCTCGAATGCATCATAGCTTTTTGTTCTCAGTTTAATGGCGCGGGTGCCTTGAATGACTCTGCCGTCAAATACGACGTATACGCCGCCCACTCCTTCACATGCGAAGCGGATCGCATCCGTGATATTTTTTTTGGCGTCGGTTTTTTGAAATGTAATCGGAATTTGCGAACCTGTAATGACAATCGGCTTATCAGCATGCTGGAGCATATAAGATAATGCCGCTGATGTGTAAGCCATCGTGTCAGTGCCGTGCGTAATGACAAATCCGTCATAAGCATCATATTTTTCTTTTACAGCTTCAGCTATATCGGCCCAATACTCAGGCTGCATATTTGTGCTGTCGATGTTCATTAACGAATGGGTTTCCATCGTGTAATCGTTATCAAGTTTTGATACGTAAGTTAACAATTCATCTGCTTTTACCCCGGGTGCAAGCCCGTTTTCTCCTTCGACTGAGGCGATTGTTCCTCCGGTTGTTAACAGCAATAATTTTTTCATACCCTGCACCTCTTCATCATTTCTCAAGATGTATTAAGCATTCGCTTTTCGCATACTTTTAATCAAATTATAGACAGACAAATGAAATTAATCAAGCTATTATTATTCAATTCGCGTACACTTTTACATATCGATATGATATAATTTGCTCAAGTGAAAAGGAGCGGTTTTGAATATGAATTTAGATCGTTTAACTGAACTGAGAAAAAAGAAAAATTGGTCGCTGCAGTATACAGCTGACCGGCTTGGCATCGCCAAAAGCACGTACGCCGGATATGAGTCGGGCTACCGGCGTCCGTCTTTTGAGGCGCTGGGTACGCTTGCCGATCTGTTTGATACTACATGCGACGATTTACTCGGCCGCGCTGAAAAAAAAGCAAAGCCATTTGCGCAGGCCATTGAATTAACAGAAGCTGCCGAAGGATCAGGCACGCTGACTGTTGACGGACAGCCGCTGACTCAGGATGAGATCATTCAATTGATTGCGTTTATCCGAACGAAAAAGAAGATTCAAGAGGAGCTCGGATAAACGCCGTTTCTTTAAGGCTTGAGCCGTCCGTACGTTCCTCCGCCTCCGGCCTCAAGCCCGATCTGTCCTGTGCGCGCTTTATGGATGACGGCCGCCAGTTTAGGCGGCACCACGCGCGCCAAGTCCTCTTCTTCCGCCTGATGCAAAATAGCCATCTCCGTTCCGAAGGCCTTTCTCAGCTTTTCTAATGTTTTCGGCCCGACGCCGGGAATGAATTGCAGCGGGATTTGATAGATATACGGAGGCCGCGCAGCGCGGCTTTTTTTTTGATCGCTGAGTTCTTCCAGCCGCTCACTGACACCCTTTGTAAATGTTTTGCCGCCGCACTCCGCACAGACTCCATCCCCTTTTTCAAGCGGGCTTCCGCATGTATCGCAAACCGTCCGGTAATACTTCCCGAGCTTCGGATTCAGCCCGTAATTTGCGGCGACCTTTCTGCCGTCTTTCCCTTTTAACGCCAGCAAAAATTCCGAAAAATTCGCTTCCTGAAGAAGCAATTGATTATATTCTCTGCCGATTTTCCCTAAGGAATGCGCATCAGAATTTGTTAAAAATGTATATCGGTCAAGCTCCGATAACCGGGAGGCCATGTCCGTGTCACAGCTTAAGCCGAGCTCAACCCCATCTATGAGCGAGGGATCGAATACTTCGGCCAAGGAAGAGGTAACGCCTTTTCCGTACAGGCTTTTGTGCGGCGTGAAAATATGGGCGGGGATAAACAGCCCGCCCAACTCCTTCGTTTTCTTTTGCAGATTCAAACCGGTTTCATAAATGCGCTGTGAGCTGAGATGGATGTTTTTGAGCCGCTCAGCCAGCCAGGCGGAAAATTCCTTCATCTCCGCAAGAGCCGGCATAAACACCAGAACGTGAATCGGCCCGCGGCAGGATTGATCATATATCTCCAGTTCACTACCTAACAGAAGGGTTGTATTCCGGTAACGGATGCCTCCCTCTTTCAGCTCGCGGTATTTCCCTGAGTCAATTCCGTGTTCAATCTCCTGAATGACTTCCGGAGAATGACAGTCAATAATGCCTAGCAGCCCAATTCCTTTCCCCTCGCTTGCTTCGGCTAATATTCGGTCCAAGGTCAGCGTTTTGGCTCCGGTGATCTTAACCGGCCTCCCCGTATAGGTGCGGCCGATATGAATGTGCAGATCCGCATAAACGGTTTTCATCATTTTTCCTTCAGTGCTTCCTTCAGCTGAAGATACTGAATCGCATATGCTGTTTTTGCATCGTACACTTGGCGGGATTCCACCAGCTCCAGCGCCTCTTCAAGCGTGACCAGCATCACTTCGACAAATTCGTCTTCATCAAGCTCCCGTTTTTCTTCAAGCGGAGAAAGCCCTTCTGCAAGGAAAAGATGCACGATTTCGTCCGCAAACCCGGGCGATGTATAAAAAGCGGTGATTTTCGTCAAGGTTTCCGCCGTATACCCCGTCTCTTCCTCAAGCTCTCTTAATGCCGTATGCTCAGGCTCTTCACCCTTTTCGAGCTTACCGGCCGGAATCTCAACAATTGTCCGCTCCAGCGGCTTTCTGAACTGGCTGACCAAAATCATTTTCCCCTCTTCCGTCAACGCGAGCACTGCAACTGCCCCAGGGTGCTTGACGATTTCCCGTTTGCTTGTTTTTCCGTTCGGAAGTTCTACATCCTCCAAGTAAAGATCTATTACTTTCCCATTATAAAGCTGCTTTTTAGAAAGTGTTTTTTCTTCTAAATGTTTCATCATTTCATCTCCCGTTCTGTCTCTCTATTATGCCTCATACATTTTATCATACATGCATAATAGGGAGGTGCTTTTCGCTTGAAGGTGTACCGGATGGAAAAGAGCATCGTTTTGGTCGGAAAGGCTTGGGAAGTACGGGCTAAGCTGAAAGAGTACGGGCGCACATTCCGTTATGTCGGAGATTGGATCGCCAGGCCTTAACAGTTGAAAACTTCGCACCTTTATATTACGGTCAATAAAAGACCAGAAAAAGGAGCGAAACCATGAGAAAACGCACGTTAGGACGTTCTGATTTAGAAATAAGCGAAATCGGGCTCGGCTGCATGTCACTCGGTACAGACAAAAACAAAGCGCTGTCCATTTTGGATGAAGCGATTGAACTCGGCATCAATTATTTAGACACCGCCGACCTTTATGATTTCGGCCGGAATGAGGAAATTGTCGGGGAAGCCATTCAAAACCGGCGGCACGATATCATTTTAGCCACTAAAGCCGGAAACCGCTGGAATAATGAAAAGGACGGCTGGTATTGGGACGCTTCAAAAGCATACATAAAAGAAGCGGTCAAAAACAGCCTTGCCCGGCTGAAAACGGATTATATCGACCTTTATCAGCTGCACGGCGGCACGATGGAAGATAACATTGAGGAAACGATCGAAGCGTTTGAGGACTTAAAACAAGAAGGAGTGATCCGGTACTACGGCATTTCCTCCATCCGTCCGAATGTCATCAAAGAATATGTAAAAAAATCTAATATCATAAGTGTTATGATGCAATTCAGCCTTCTGGACCGGCGCCCTGAGGAATGGCTGCCTCTTTTGGAAGAGCACGGAATCAGCGCAGTCGCAAGGGGCCCGGTCGCAAAAGGGCTGCTGACGGAAAAACCGCTGGATCAGGCAGGCGGCCGCGTGAAACAGCACGGTTATTTAACGTATTCTTTTGAAGAATTGGCAGACACCAAAAGAGCCATTTCCGGTGTTGCCCCGGATCTCAGCATGACGGAGCTGTCTCTTCAATACCTGCTTTCACAGCCGGCCGTCGCCTCTGTCATTACGGGAGCGAGCTCGCAGGAACAGCTCAAAGAGAACTGCTTGGCGGCCAAGGCCCGCCGTTTAAGCGGACAAGAAATAAAAGCACTGCAATTTCATACAAAACGGGACGTATACGAAGCCCATCGCTCTTAAACAAAATAACCAGCATCTTTTTCAGATGCTGGTTATTTGTATTTGTGCCAATCAAGACTGCTTTCATTCAGCAGCTCTTCAAAGCTTTTATTCTTTTCGATTTCTTTTCGTTTTCTGATCTGTTCCGCCTTTTTTTGCGCTTGTTTTTTCTCGTCTTCTTCCTTCAGCTCACTTTTCATTTGCAAAAGCTTGTCCTTCAGGTCCGCTTGCAGGTCGTCTTTCAGGCTGTGTTTTTCCTTGGATGGCTGCTGCTTCTTCATCATTACGCCCCCGTATTTGGATGATTGTGAAGCAAGTGTATCACGGAGTGCCGGAGACCGACAACTATCTTTCCTCTTGTTCGGCAAGATGTACTGATGCCTCAATGATAAACTCTTCAAACCCTTCCGGAAATCCTCCTGAAAAGTATGACGGTTTTTCCAATGAAGCATATTTCTCCAAGTCAGCAGATTCCGGAGACAGAATAATCGCAAGCTTTACAAATTGTGCTGCAATACGCTGCACTTCAGGATCATCCGCAGTTTTGTTTTGTTTATACAGACGGCTCATGTCTACTGATCTTTTGCTCCGCCTCTCTCTGCTCTTTTCTAGAATGATGACTCATCAGCATCTTATCAAGCGATTCATTTGAAAAATGTTCGGTAAACCATTGCACCCCTTCTTCCTCATGCTGATAGTGCCATAAAAGTGACAGCACATGATCGCTGTCAGCTTGACTTTTATTCCGGATCATTGCTTCGGCTCGGCTGATGGTATCAATTGCTTTATCTATATGTCTTCTTTTGTTCATAAGCTGTTGTTTATGCTTTATCAATGTGTCTATTACTTGCTGTGCCGGTGATTGTATGCATTTCTTTATTTCTGCCAAAGAACAGCCGATAAACTTTAACGCCAATATCTTATTTAGTTCAAACAATGCGCCGTGTGAATAAAGACGGCGGCCGTTGTCTTCATACTCTGCGGGTTTTAAAAGGTTTTCTTGGTCATAATATCGTAAAGTGCGTTCTGTCACTCCTGTCAGCCTTGCAAACTCCCCTACTGTGTATATTTTTTCCTCCATCTTTTCACTCCCATATTTGTTATATGTTAATGATACGGCATGACGCTGCGTCAGCAGCAATACTTATATAAAGGATTTTTTAAACTTTTGTCATACTTAAGGGATATTCAGAAAGGAGAATGCTTCGTGAAAAAATGGCTGGCGGTGTTCGGTTCGGTTTGCGCCGTTATTTTGGCGGCCGGGATTGGGTTGACGAATGTGATCATGTTTATTAAGAAAAAAACCGATGAAGAGATTATGAAGAAGGAAATCGCAGACGGGCACGACATATTTGAATCCTTTCACACGATGGAAAAAGAAGAAGCTGTCATCCCGTCCCGCCTCGGGTATGACATAAAAGGCTATTATATCGCGCCTTATGATACGGCAAATACCATCATCATCTGCCACGGCGTCACGGTAAATGTGTTCAATTCACTGAAATACATGCATTTGTTTTTAGATTTGGGCTGGAATGTGCTGATGTATGACCACCGCAGACACGGAAAAAGCGGCGGCAAAACGACGAGTTACGGATATTTTGAAAAGGATGACTTGCAGGAAGCGATGAACTGGGTGCGCAAAAAAACCGGAGCCGGCGGGCTGATCGGCATCCATGGCGAATCGATGGGGGCCGTAACGGCTCTGTTATATGCGGGAGACTGTCAGGACAATGACTGCGCCGATTTTTATATTGCCGATTGTCCCTTTGCGAGCTTTCGGGGGCAGCTCGCCTACAGGCTGAAGCGGGAGTTTCGGCTGCCCGCATGGCCTATTTTACCTTTGGCTGATGTCTTTTTGCGGATAAGGGAAGGGTACCGCATCCGGGATGTATCACCTTTATCCGTCATCAGCCGCATCAAACAGCCTGTGTTGTTTATTCACAGCAAGGAAGATGATTATATCCCTCCCGCTTCTTCAGAATTACTGTACCGCAGAAAACGCGGGCCGAAGATGCTGTATCTTGCAGAATCAGGCGGCCATGCCATGTCATATACGAAAAATCCGGAGAGCTACCGCAACGCCGTTCAAACATTTTTAGAAACGATAGCGCCAACGTAAAAAAGCGAAAGAACGATTTTGTTCTTTCGCTTCCCGTCATAAAACGTCGGTAATTCCGTCCATATGCTCCCCGATCCAGTCAATGGCAAGATCTATTGTCGTAAACTCCTGCGCTTCAAATGTCATCTCATCCTGAAGCAGCCAAACATCCTTCTGAACGGCTTCGGCGCCTCCGATAGACCAGTGCAGCAAGCTGTACGGGTGATTTTTATTCAGGAAGGATACCCACGTTTTATGCTGTGCTGTTTGTTTAATGGCTTTCAGCTTTTGATCCACTTTCGCTTTCTCCCTGCTTTACTAATATACTCATTCTCGGGCTCAGCATCTGCGCCGGGCTTTTTAAGGCCAGCGTTTTTGCCTTTTCATTGTAATCGATTGTCATTTGCTCGTCAAAAAACACTTTTTGTGAGGTTTGGATATAAAGCGGGAGCCCGTTTGTTTCAATGCGTTCACATTCTCCCGTTAATTCTTCCGCCAGCCAGATCGTCGGCACGCCGCTTACGGCGCAGCCGCAGCCTTCAGCGTCGAAACGGAGCTGAGCTTTTTTTCCCGGGTTGGCGTCCATCGCCAGGTGAAGCGTTTCTTTGGCCGCATCGGTCACATGTATTTGCATAAGGTGATCCCCCGTTCTTTTCATTTTCGCCATTGTAGCATACCGCACGGCCGTATGCATCGTTTCTGCCTCATTCGCAGCCGTCTGCTTCCCAGCGCTTCGCCCTTTGTTCGGCAGCCTTGATCCAGTCATTTTTCCCTTCGATATACTTTGAGATATCGTCCGGGTGCGTATCAGCGAGCTGCCGTTTCAGCTTTATGTATTGAGCCGCTTGCTCGGGGCAGGCGGTGAGATAATCCCTGAACAGCAGATGCCGCTTGATGTCCGGATGCCCGGATTCATATATGTGAACATGGTGCGTGCGCTGATTGCCGCCTTTTCGAAAAAAACGCCGGCCCTTGATCCCGTTTTCCTCTTTTGCTTCATAGCCGAGCGCTTGCATCTGCGGCCGGCAGCGGTCAGCGGCATGGATGTCATGGACCTCTGCTAATATATCAATGACAGGCTTTGCGGCCATATTCGGGATGGAGGTGCTGCCGATGTGGCTGACAGATTGGAGGGCTGAGCCGAAAATCAGGATCAGATTCGCTTTTTCTTTGTTAAACATCGCTTTCCATTCAGGCTGATACGGAATGACTTCCGCTTTTCTTTTCGGGCAGAGCTGAAAAACCGAGAGTGTCAGTCCTTCTGCCGCCTCGATCTGTTTTGCTTCTGTGAACCCGGCCTTTAAATAGAGAGAGACTGCCGGGATATTGTCTTTGGCTGTTGTCACTCCTATTGTTTCAGCGTCTTCATTCATGTCTATCACAAATTGAACAAGCGCCTTCCCTATTCCTTTTCGAAAGCCGGACGGATGCACCGTCAGCCGGCATATGACAAGTTGATGCCCCTTTTTTTCATACGAAATGACGCCGAGGAGCTTTTCCTTTTCTCTAAAGCCGGCAAACGTTTCCTGTGATCGTTTCACATCGATTTCTGTCTCATGCAGGGCAGGAATGCCGAAAAATCCGATCAGCTCGGCTTCTTTTTGATATGAGCAGCGCTGAACCGCCGCAATTTCCCGCGCCGTCTGTTCTTGTGTATGCGGTAAAAATGCAATCAATCCTTTGCTCCTTTTGGCGAAAACCCGCTGTGACTCCGCTTTTGTAATGCGGACGGCATATGGGCACTTCTCCCTTTTTGTTTCGCCGCTTGATGGTCAGTATGGTCTTTCCGCCGCTTAATCGCATCCATGCTGTCCCAGCAGGAAACGGTGATGCCGCACCCGTTTTCCTCCCGGACGCTTTCTGCGCCTAAAAAACCCGGCCGGCCGCTTGCCAGCCTCATCATCCGCTCTAAAATGACCGTATAATAAGGCTGCTCCGGCGTATAGGCTAAAAAACTATATTCCCCCTCCTCTCTAAATGTGCTTTACAAACAGAACCCGGTCTTGGCCCGGCCCGTCGTAATTCGCAAAAACGGGGATTCCGTTTACAGTTTTGGTGCCTTTTTCAACCTCGAATCCTAATTTTGTGTGATAAGCAATTGATACTTTATTGACAGGCGCCGTGACGCAATTGACTTTTGTGCAGCCCCTTTTTTTAACTGTTTCAATAAATCGCTCGTACAGCTGTTTTCCAATTTGCATTTTTCTGAAATCAGGGTGCACACCGGAGAAATGAATGTAGGCCGTCTCAGGGTCTGATTGTGACTGAAACCCGATTAAAAAACCGGTCATTCCCTCCTGCTCATATGTAATAAAGCTGGTGTCCTGAAAATGTTCAAAAAACAAACGCGGCAGCTTTTCTTTCATCTGTCTGCCGCCCCACCATTCATTCAAAACAGACGTAACCATTTCATAGTCTTCAGACGTGATTGTTCGAATGTCCATTGTCAATTGACTCTCCTTTTCGCCCGGCAAAATGAATGTCAGCTCTTCTTATTGGAATATAAAAAAATTATATGTGGGTTGTTTGTAATTGTAAATGATTTCTTTTCAGGAAGAAGCAGTCCGACAGAACGTCCTGAGAAAGAAAGAAAAAAGACAAACATTGAAGTAACAGCTGTTTACAGCTCCTTTTCTTTGATCCCATCCGAAGAACTATTTACCAGTATAAACACCGTCAGACTTCGGGTACAATGAAAAACAGAACAAATGTTCCCGAGGGTGGTTTTTTTATGACTGAGATTCTTCTTGTTGATATGGAATCATTTTACGCATCTGTTGAAAAAGCGGAGGCCCCTCATCTCAAAAGGCGGCCCGTGATTGTCTCAGGAGATCCAGAAAGGCGCAGCGGCGTCGTGCTTGCCGCTTGCCCCCTTGCCAAACAATTCGGCGTAAAAAACGCTGAACGGCTGTGGGAAGCGCAAACCAAATGTCCGGATGCCGTCATTGTCCGCCCGCGGATGCAGCGGTATATTGACGTGTCCGTCATGATTACCGAGCTGCTTGAGCGGTATACAGATCTGGTTGAACCCTACTCCATTGATGAGCAGTTTCTCGATGTGACCGGAAGCATGAGGCTGTTCGGCGATCCTTTTACCATCGCCAAAAGCATTCAAACGGCGATTATGAATGAATTTGGCATTTATGCCCGCGTCGGCATCGGGCCGAATAAGGTGCTCGCGAAAATGGCTTGCGATCATTTTGCCAAAAAAAATGCGTCAGGCATTCACAGATTGGATATGTCAAACATCCAGCAGGATCTGTGGCCTCTGCCGGTCGGAAAATTATTCGGCGTCGGAAAACGGATGGAACACAATTTAAGACGGATGGGCATCAGCACGATTGGCGGTCTTGCCGAGCACCCTCCCGAACTGCTGAAAAAGCGCTGGGGAATTAACGGCGAACTGCTTCAGCGTACAGCGCACGGCATTGATCCCTCTCCGGTCACCGTCAGCACGCACAATCAGCAAAAAGCAGTCGGCCATAACATGACCCTCCCGAGGGACTACTGCAGCTTTGAGGATATTAAAGTCATTTTACTTGAGTTAAGCGAAGAAGTGGCCCGCCGCGCCCGCTTTAAACAATATATCGGCCATACGGTTTCCGTAAGCATCAGAGGCGCTGATTTTGATTTTCCCACAGGGTTTCACAGACAAAGAAAACTCGCTTCTCCAACAAATTTCGGAATGGATATTTTTAAAGAGGCGGTCAAGCTTTTTCGCGAGCATTGGAACGGCGAGCCGGTCCGAAGCGCCGGAGTCGCCCTCTCCCAGCTTGAGCCCTGCCATTATTTTCAGCTGAGCCTTTTTGATGCCCAGGAGAAGAAAATCAGCCTCGGCAAAGTATTCGATGATATTCACGAACGATACGGCCCCGCGGCCCTGCTTCACGCCGCTTCTCTTACCGAAGCCGGCCAGGCTCATCACCGGGCTGAAAAAATCGGCGGGCATTACAAATAATCGAGGTGGTATACATGAATCCGAATAAATTAACGCCCGGGTATAATGTCATGTGGGAATCAAGCCGAATGATGCTTCCCGAGCATAGAGAACAGCTGCTTGCCAAAAAACGAAAAGAACGGGAATTCCAGCTTCCGGAGCTGAGCGAGGATCAAATGAACGACATGAATGGCATAATCGCAAAGTCGATTGAAGAGGATAGGGCCATTACGGTCACCTATGCCTCAGCCCAAGGCCCGCTCCGGTTTTGGGGGTGGATAAAACAAGTGATGCACCATGAAAAGCGCTTAAAAATCATCAATGATGAAGATGCGTTAACTTTACCTTTTCACCGTATTATTTCAGTCGAATTAGAATAAACTGAAATCCGCATTGGCCTGACAGAAAATATGATACAAGGGTGTGAGAATGGCATCATATCTAGTAGAATAAAGGCGAATCCTAAGAATAGGAGAGTAAATGATGGATCAATTTATAGAAAAGATGCTGGGACAGGCTCTCCGCCAGTATGGGCGGAATGTGGCGACAGACCCGCTGAGCCCGTATGAAAAGCAAAGCTTAAAAAAGGCCTTGGAAGAGAGAAGAAACGAAGAGCCCGATGAGGATCTCCATGCCCATGTGGAGGATATTATTTATGATTATGTTACCAATCAAGGGCAGTTTTCCTGACGGCGGACGTTTATGCGCCGGGCAATAAGGGAATCGTTCGAGGGTAAAACCTTTGAGATTGGGTGGTGAAAGAATACTGTCGGGCCCTATTTCAAAATCGGTTATGCCGTTCTTTTGTTATTTCTTATTATTTATCTCGGAACATTAATAGACTTTTTGTTTCAGCCTATTGTCATTACTCTTAAAACCTTGTTTCCGCCCATTGTGTTATCCGGCGTTCTTTACTATT
This sequence comes from Bacillus nakamurai, assembly GCF_001584325.1. Taxonomy (GTDB): domain Bacteria; phylum Bacillota; class Bacilli; order Bacillales; family Bacillaceae; genus Bacillus; species Bacillus nakamurai. Next base: position 3,780 of record NZ_LSAZ01000010.1, on the reverse strand, counting down.
TATGCCGTCCGCTCGTCCGGCTGCTTCATACGAAAGCAAAGCTGCCGAAAGGTATCGCTGTTTTAGCGATTTATGCGGGTGCGGGCGGACTTTTTGCCCTCCTCCTCTTTACGGCAGGTCCTGCCGTCCTAAAACAGTTTACAAACTTTATAGATCATTTTCCGGAGCTGACCGCACAGGCTAAAAACTGGATCGGACAGCTTCAGGACAATAAATGATTTTCCCGGCTCCAAAAGCAGGATTCCTTTCAGCAGATGGCGGATAAAGCGGCAGATTACTCAGACTCGATCGTTGCTTCTCTCGGCGGCCTGGCCGAGACGGCTGCCAATGCAGCCATCACCATAGTCATTATCCCGTTCGCCCTGTATTACATGTTAAAAGAAGGGAATAAAGCGCCGCAGCGCATATTGCGTCTTCTTCCGGAAAAACACCAAAAAGAAGGAAAGAAAATCCTTCAAGATATGGATGAAGCTCTCAGCTCATACATACAAGGACAGCTGATCGTCAGCTTTTGCGTCGGCGTTCTCGTAACGATCGGTTATTTCATTATCGGTCTGGATTATCCGCTCATTCAGGGCGCGTTCGCTATGGTAACAAATCTGATCCCGTTTATCGGACCTTGGATCGGCACGTTTCCGGGTGTGATTGTAGGCCTGTTTGATTCACCGGCGGAAGCGGTGCTTGTCATTGTCGTCGTTGTCATCGTCCAGCAGCTTGAAAGCCAGCTGATCTCCCCGCAAATCATGGGCCGGAAACTGGCGATTCATCCGCTGACCATTATTTTTCTTCTGCTTGCAGCCGGGAAGTTTGCAGGCATTATCGGGATGCTGCTTGCGATACCGGGATATGCAGTGGCAAAGGTCATTGTCAGTCATCTGCAAAAGCTGTTCATTCTCAGAAAAAAACGCGGGTAGCTCTGTGAAGCAGTTCTTGATTCTTTTTTTATGATTGGAAGAGGAAATTTTTTCTTGTATGATAAAGGAAGAGGACATACAGGAGAGAAACAGATGAAAAAATGGAGAGAGATTCACCCCACCAGCTGGACCATTATTATCGGATCATCTTCGGCTGACATTTGTATTCGCCGGTTTTGCGCTCGCCTCCCACATTTGATTTCATTGTGATGAATGCTTTAAACGGGCTTTGCAAAGCTTTGTTCGAGCGCCAAACCGGGAATGAAAGGAACGTATTTCGGAGCGATGGGATTTTCGCAGCTTGGCAGCGTAATCGGGCCGTGGGCCGGAGGAGGTTTGCATTGATTTATTCGGCCCAAATCGTCCGTCCCTGATTTTTTCCGTTCTTGCGGGAATGACGCTTCTCGGCATGCCGCTTTCAGCATATGCTTACCGGCAAGTGAGGACAGCGGCTCACAGCACGCCGGAAATGGAAAAAACGCTGTAAAAAAAGGCGGGCTCTTAAAAGTCCGCCGCAAAAACGAGGTGAGATGATGAATATTGGTGATGTAATCTTTCAAATGCTTTCGTTTCTCATTGCCGCCATTTTCTTTTTTGCCGTTATCTATGTATTCAGAAGTTTGAAGAAGCGCAGCGTGCAATTAGACAGAATCGAAAAGAAGCTTGATGCGCTCCGCAAGGAAAAAAACGAAAAGTTATAGGTCAGAAGCCGGAGCAGCCAATTCGACCTTTATCCGATCCGGGTCCTCTGTGTATACGGCGTAATGCGTGCTTCCGCCAGCATACGGATGAAGGTCTCTGTAAAGCACACGGCAGCCTCTGGCAAGCAGCTTTTCCGTCATCTCATCCACTTGCCCTCTTGATACAGCATGAAAGGCCAGATGGTTCAGCCCGACCCGGCATCTGTGGTACTCCGGCTTTAAAAACCGCTCTTCTGTCTGTACAAGCACTATATAAATTCCATCCTTTTTCCAGCTGATGCCGGAGTCCCACTTTTGAAATTCCGTATAACCAAGCTCACCTAAAAACCACTCCCAAAACTGCGCGGAAGCCTTCAGGTCAGATACATACAATTCAATATGATGCACCGCAGCACCCGCTCCCTCTTCAAATCAGACTCTTCTTACCAACACCTCTTCCACCTTATGGCCGTCCCCTTTTCGCAAAATCAGATCCGATCTGAATTTTGTCGGCAGAATATTTTCATACAGATTAGGGCGATTGACGCTCTCCCAAATGGAAGCGGCCATCGCATCCGCTTCCGCGTCAGACAAGTCCTTAAATTTATGAAAATAAGAAGCAGGATCCTGAAAAGCGGTTTCCCTCAGAAGGCGGAAACGCTGTAAATACCACGTAAAAATACGGCTTTCTTCCGCATCCACATAAATCGAAAAATCAAAGAAATCGGATACAAAGATGCGGGGATCTTCCCTGTCATCTTTTAACGTCGGCGACTGGAGAACATTGATTCCTTCTATTATGACGATGTCCGCTCCTTCCACAACCTCGACAGCGCCCTCTTCCCTGTCGTAGGTGAGGTGGGAATATACCGGAGCCTCCACTCTCTCTTTTCCTGACTTTATATCATTCAGAAATTCAAGCAGCGCCTTTACGTCATAACTCTCAGGGAAACCTTTTCTGGACAGGAGGTTTTTCTTTTTTAATTCGGCTGTCGGATACAAAAAACCATCGGTTGTCACAAGGCTCACCTTCGGCCTATCCGGCAAACGGGAAAGCAGCTTTTGCAAAATTCTCGCCGTCGTGCTTTTGCCGACGGCAACACTGCCGGCAATCCCGATGATAAATGGTATTTTCGCTGAGTGCGGATGCTTCAAAAATACGTTTACATGCTTGTTCCGTCTGGCGGCAGATGTCACATGAAGATGAAGCAGGCGCACAAGCGGAATATAAATCGTTTCCACCTCCTCCACCGATAAGAAGTCATTCAACCCCTCTACGGCCTTGGCCTCAGCCTCTGAGACAGCAATCGAGAGGTGGCCGCCGAATCCCGACCACGACTCGCGGCTGTGCTGCGTGTACAATGTATGTAAGTTTAATTCTTTACTTTTCACAATTCACACCAATCTCTCTGTATAGCTTCCGGTTTAAAACAAACGCTTACAAAGATTGTAACGGAAATCCGCCTCACTGTCTGCCCATTTTTTTTGCAAATGAGAAGCCGATACGGCTGTACTCTTCCATTTCTTCAGACGGAACCATGCTCCCGCCCGTGCTCCAGACAAGATGAACGGCATTTTTCATATTCAGTCCGTGCTCTTTCATATAGCGTTTTCCGGCTTTCGTTTGATATAACTTGACAGGCCCGGCCATCCCGGCAAGCGCTGAAGGCTCCAGACTCTTATGTTCGGATGCTCTTAGCTTATAAAGAAGCGAAAAAAGCGTGCTGTCATCCGCGGTATAACAGCCGCTGAGCAGAGGCTCCATGAGGGGGCCTGCCAACCCGGACGGCCTTCCCACCGCCAGCCCGTCGGCAGCCGTTTGATTGTCGAGGCCGATATCCTGCACGCTGATGCCGTCATGCAAACCCGAAAATAAACCTAAAAGCATACACGGGGAATGTGTCGGCTCACCGAAAAAGATATGGACATTCTCTCCATAGATAAGTTTTAAAGCGAGCGCAACTCCTCCCGGCCCGCCGCCGACACCGCACGGCAGATAGACAAAAAGCGGCTCATCAGCGCCAGCCGCTGCCGCATAGCCTAATAACAGATCCCGCGAATGTTCATCGTCAATAAAATAACAATAAGGATCTTGCTCCGCCTGCCGGCGTCCCTCTTTAACCGCCTGGCTGTAGTCGGCTTTGTATTCTATAACGGAAACCCCTTTTTGGCGCAGCAAATCCTTC